>NZ_BOPG01000063.1 GCF_016863635.1 Virgisporangium aurantiacum
GGGCAGCCACGAGAGCACATCGGGCACCGGGAACCCGGACACCGTGTCCAACGGAACGATGACAATGGAGAAGACCAGCAGTATCGCGGTCAACGACGCCAAGCGTCCTGCCCGGCGAAACATGAGCCGTCGCGATCCCCGTAGTCGCATGCCGGCCGCCCTTCAGCGCCGTATTCGAATGTCTCGATATGATGGACCGTCGGAATCTCCGCCGCAATAGAAACTTTCTTACATCCCAACCGGTATGGATTCTGGTCCGCCTGTGGCGCGACGGTCGGCCGGGTTTCCTGAGGTGGGCGAACCACGCTGAACGGCCGGCCCGGACGCGTACGGTAACGGTAGTAGGAGCTTCTACCGCAGCCGTGGTAGTCGACGGACCGCGGTTGGCCGATGCCGGCGACCCGGCGGCTGCGCGACCCTTGCATCGCGATCGAGCCGCATCATGCTGCCCGCTCGACCACGACCGTTTGCGGAGGAGAACGTTCCCATGTCATTCCTCGCCCGGCTGAGTCTGCGGAACCGGGGCCTGGTGGCGCTGGTCGCCATCATCATCCTGGGCTTCGGCGCGATCGCCATCCCGTCGCTGAAGCAGCAACTGCTTCCGTCGCTGTCGTTCCCGGCGGCGTTCGTGGTCGCGCCGTACCCGGGCGTCGCCCCGGACCTCGTCGAGGAACAGGTGACGAAACCGATCGAGGACGCGTTGCAGGCGATCCCCGAACTGGAGAACATCACCTCGACCTCGGCCGAGGGGTCGGCGACGGTCACCGTCTCGTTCGCGTTCGGCACGTCCATCGACGAGATCACGAACAAGATCCAGACCGCGCTCAACCGGATCGCCGCCCAGTTGCCCACCGACGTCGACCCGCAGGTGATCGCCGGCTCCACCGACGACCTGCCGGCCATCGTGCTCGCCGCCACGAAGTCGGGCGACCAGGACGCGTTCGCGAACCAGTTGACCACCGTGGTCGTCCCCGCGTTGCAGGGCATGGAAGGGGTGCGCTCGGTCGAGGTGACCGGCGTCCAGGACAAGAACCTCGTCATCACGCTCGACCAGGCCCGGGCCGGGCCGGCCGGCGTCACCGCACAGACCATCACCGCGGCGCTGCAGGCCAACGGCGTCTCGATACCGGCCGGCACGGTGACCGACGGAAGCCGCGCCCTGTCGGTACAGGTCGGCGGCGCGATCGCCGGCATCGACGACCTGAAGAAGCTGCCCGTCACGCCCACCAGCACGCTGGGCGACGTCGCCACGGTCGAGCTGACGCCGGAGGCGGCGACCTCGGTCACCCGCACCAACGGCAACCCGAGCTTCGGCATCCAGGTGACCGCGTCGCCGGACGGCAACGCGGTGCAGATCAGCAACGAGATCCGTGACCGGATCGCCGACCTGGAGAAGGACCTCGGCGGCGACGCCGCGCTCGTGTCCGTCTTCGACCAGGCCCCGTCGGTGGAGAAGTCGATCAGCAGCCTGACCACCGAGGGCGCGCTCGGCCTGCTCTTCGCGGTCCTCGTGATTCTGATCTTCCTGTTGTCGGTCCGCTCGACGCTGGTGACCGCCGTGTCGATCCCGATGTCGGTCGTCGTCGCGCTCATCGCGCTGTGGGTCGGCGACTACTCGCTCAACCTGCTCACCCTCGGCGCGCTGACCATCGCGGTCGGCCGCGTCGTCGACGACTCGATCGTCGTGCTGGAGAACATCAAGCGCCACCTCGGCTACGGCGAGGAGAAACAGCACGCGATCCTCACCGGCGTGAAGGAGGTGACCGGCGCTGTCGTCGCCTCGACCCTGACCACCGTCGCGGTGTTCGCGCCGATCGCGCTCGTGGGCGGCTTCGTCGGCGAGCTGTTCCGGCCGTTCGCGGTGACCGTGGCGGTGGCCCTCGTGGCGTCGCTGGTGGTCTCGTTGACGCTCGTGCCGGTGCTGTCGTACTGGTTCCTGCGCCCGACCAGGACGGGCGGGCGCAGTTCGGAGGAGATCGAGGCGACGGCGCTGGAGAAGGAGCGGCGCAGCCCGTTGCAGCGGGCCTACCTGCCGGTGATCCGGTTCGCGACGCAGCGCCGGCTGGTCACCCTCGCCGCCGGTCTCGTGGTCTTCGTGCTGACGCTGTTCGGCGCGACGTTCCTGAAGACGAACTTCATCGACCAGGACGGCCAGCGCGAGTTCACGATCGCGCAGGAACTGGCGGTCGGGTCGAACCTCGCGGCCACCGACGCGGCGGCGAAGAAGGTCGAGACGATCCTCGCCGGCCACGACACGATCGAGGCGTACCAGGTGACGATCGGGTCGTCGGCGGGCCAGGGCTGGGGCGGCGCGCAGTCGACGAACACCGCCAACTTCAGCGTCACCGCCAAGGAGGACGCCGACGTCGAGAAGCTCAAGGCCGACCTGCGGTCGGAGACGGGCGCTCTCACGGACGCCGGCACCATCAAGGTCGGCGACAGCTCCGGCGGCGGGGGCGGGTCGACCGACGGGCTGGAGGTCGTCGTCCAGGCCAACCGGACCGAGGACCTCACGGCGGCGGCGAAGCTGGTCCAGGACGCGATGACGGGCACAACCGGCATCGCCGACGTCGAGAGCAACCTCGCCGCGAGCGTGCCCCGGGTCGACGTGGCGGTCCGGCGCGACGTCGCCGCCCGCTACGGCCTCAGCGACGCCGCGATCGGGCAGATCGTCGCCGCCGCCTACCGCGGGCAGACGCTCACCCGGCTCACCGTCGACGGGCAGCAGCGCGACGTGGTGCTGCGGTTCGGCGCGCCGCCGGCGAGCATCGAGGACCTGAAGGCACTCCAGATTCCGGCGGGCGGCGAGGTCGTGCGGCTCGACGCCGTGGCCGACGTCAAGGAGGCCGCCGGCCCGCAGCAGATCACCCGCATCGACGGCGAACGCAGCGCCACGGTGTCGGGCCGGGCGACGGGCTCGGACGTCGGTGCCACGTCCACCGAACTTCAAAAGCGATTGGACGCGCTTGCGCTGCCGGCCGGTGCCACCGCGGAACTCGGCGGCGTGACCGAGGACCAGAACGAGGCGTTCCAGCAACTGGGTCTGGCGATGCTCGCCGCGATCGCGATCGTGTTCATCATCATGGTGGCGACGTTCCGCAGCCTCGTCCAACCGCTGATCCTGCTGGTCTCGGTGCCGTTCGCGGCGACCGGCGCGATCGCGCTGCTGCTGATCACCGACACCGCGCTGGGTGTGCCGGCGCTGATCGGTGTGCTCATGCTCATCGGCATCGTGGTCACCAATGCCATCGTGCTGATGGACCTGATCAACCAGTACCGGGAACAGGGCATGAGCGTGCGCGACGCGGTCGTCGAGGGCGGCCGGCGCCGCCTGCGTCCGATCCTCATGACGGCCGTGGCGACGATCTGCGCGTTGTTGCCGATGGCGCTCGGCATCACCGGCGAGGGCGGGTTCATTTCGCAGCCGCTCGCGGTGGTGGTGATCGGCGGCCTGGTCAGCTCCACGCTGCTGACGCTGGTGCTGGTGCCCACGCTCTACACGATGGTCGAGGGCCGGCGGGAGCGGAAACGCCTGAAGCGCCGCGTCCAGCCGGAGGCCGCACCGGTCGCGGTCGACGAGCCCGACACCGGCCGGCACCGGATCGACGAGCTGGAACCGGCCGATCGTTAGTGTGATCGCCATGTACGCGCCGCCCGCCGCCCGGAATCTCGTGCGGCGGGCGGCGTCACGGCGGGTCCTGCTCGACGTCGCGGTCGGCGCCGCCCTGGCCTCGGCGGTGCTGATCGCCGTCGTCGCCGGGCGGCCCGACGGGCGGCCGGGCGCCACCGGGCGGCCGCTGCGGACCCTCGACGTGGTCGTCGCCGGCGCGGTGTTCGTCCTCGTCGCCGTGCGGCGGTGGCGGCCACTGGTCGTTCTCGGCGTCGCCGCGACGCTCGCCGTCGTCGCCGCCGGCAGCGAGAACGTCTCCGGTCCGTTCATCATGGCCACGGCCGTCGCCGCGTACACGGTCGCGACCCGCACCGACCGGCGGACCGCCTGGCTCACCTGCGGCGGTGCCGCGCTCGCCAGCTACCTGGCGACCGTGGTCCTGTCGGAGGAGGACTGGTTCGGCCCGGCCCTCGGCGTGATCGCCTGGATCGGCATGACCACGGCGGTCGGCGACGCCACCCGCATCCGCCGGGCGTACGTCGCCGCCGTCGAGGAACGGGCCGTGCGTGCCGAGCGGACCCGGGAGGAGGAGGCGCGCCGGCGGGTCGCCGAGGAGCGGCTGCGCATCGCCCGCGACCTGCACGACGCCGTCGCCCACCACATCGCGGTGGTCAACCTGCACGCCGGCCTGGCCGGGCACACCCTGCGCACCCGGCCCGACCAGGCCGAGGCGTCGCTGGTCCACGTCCGCGACGCGGCGCAGACGGTGCTCGACGAGCTGGCCACGATCCTGTCGGTGCTCCGGCAGAACGGCGACGACGGTGCGCCGACCGACCCGGTGCGCGGGCTCGACCGGCTCGACGACCTGCTGACCTCCCTCGCCGCCGCCGGGCACCGGGTCGAGCACCGGCGGGTCGGCGTCGCCCGGCCGCTGCCCGAGGCCGTCGACCAGGCCGCCTACCGGATCGTGCAGGAGGCGCTGACCAACGCGCACAAGCACGGCGTCGACGACTCCGCCGACCTGCGCATCGAGTACCGGCCCGACGCGGTCGTCCTCGACATCACCAACCCCACCGGACCGGAGCGCCGCGACACCGGCGGCCACGGCCTCACCGGGATGCGCGAACGCGCCACGGCCGTCGGCGGGACGCTCACCGCGCAACCGAGCGGCCCCACCCGGTTCCGCGTCCACGCCGTGCTGCCGGCTTCGTCATGATCCGGGTGCTGATCGCCGACGACCAGGCACTCATCCGGACCGGGCTGCGCGGCATCGTCGAGTCCGCGCCCGACCTCGCGGTGGTCGCCGAGGCCACCACCGGACGCGACGCCGTCGACCTGTTGCGTACCACCGCCGTCGACGTCGTGCTGATGGACATCCGCATGCCCGACGTCGACGGGCTGCAGGCGACCCGGGAGATCGTCGCCGATCCCGGGCTCGCCGACGTGCGCGTGCTCGTCCTGACCACGTTCGAGCTCGACGAGTACGTGCTGCAGGCGCTGCGCGCCGGGGCGAGCGGCTTCCTCGGCAAGGGCGCCACCCCGACCCAGTTGCACGACGCCATCCGCACCGTCGCCGGCGGCGAGGCGCTGCTGTCGCCCCGGGCGACGCACGCCCTGATCAGCCGGTTCCTCAACGCCGGGCAGGGCGGCCCGCCACTGGACACCGCGCCGCTCGACCCCCTGACCGACCGCGAACGGGAGGTGCTCGCCCTGGTCGCCCTCGGCCAGTCGAACGACGACATCGCCGCCCGCCTGCACCTGTCGCCGTCGACCGCCAAGACCCACGTCAACCGCGCGATGACCAAACTCGGCTGCCGCGACCGCGCCCAGCTCGTGGTGATCGCCTACCAGACCGGCCTCGTCCGCCCCGGCGACGCCTGAACAGGTGCCACGACGGCAGACTGGACGGCGTGGACGATCAGGGACGGGCGACCTTCGTGTTGCACGAGCACCACAAGCCGCGGCACCACTTCGACCTGCGCCTGGAGGAGGACGGGGTGCTCCGGTCGTGGGCGGTGCCGCGCGGGCTGCCCGACGATCCGAAACGGAACCGGCTGGCCGTCGCCGTGCCCGACCATGATCTCGACCATCTCACCTACACCGACGCCGACAAAGGTATCGCCGACACCGGTTGGTGGGAGCAGGTCGACCGCACCGACAAGCGCCTCGTCTTCACCCTCCACGGCCGGGGTGGGCCGCGGACCTACGCGCTGATCAGAACGGATCAGGACTGGCTGCTGCATCTCATGAAAAGCTGACGGCATGGTGATCGTCGCCTATGCGTTGGCCGCGGGGTTCTGCCGGCCGTTGACCGTGCCGGCGCTCGCCGCCGTGCTGCTCGTCGGGGTGCCGCTGGTCTGGCTGGGCGTGCGCCGGGCGCCGGCGGTGCCCGCCGTGAGCGGCCGGACCGTGGCGGTGTGGAGCGGCGTCGCCGCGGTGGGCGTCGCCCTGGAACTTGCCCTTCGGCTCGGACCGAACAACACCGCCTGGCCGACGCTGAGCACGCTGCTCGACCCGCTCCTGGAGACCTATCCCGGGCGGGTGGCCGGGTACCTGCTGTGGCTCGGCGCCGGCGCCTGGTTGGTGCGGCAAGGACAGGAGCGGTGATGTCGCGGCTCGCGGTCACGGCCGGGTTCGTCGCGGTCCTGGCCGCGACGATCATCGTGGACGCGCGTGCGCGCCGCCCGGATTCCGCGGTGCGGCCGTTCGGGGCGACCGTGGCCGCGGCCCTGCGTACCCGCACCGGCCGGGTCCTCGTTTTCGGAACGTGGCTGTGGCTGGGGTGGCATTTCCTGGCGCGGTGATCTCCCGAAAACTTGAACTATTCCAGATAACTGGTCTAGGTTGATCGGGTGCGGGGCAACTTCGAGGAGCAGTTGCGGGCGGCCTCGCTGCGCGTGACCCGGCCCCGGTTGGCGGTGCTCACCGCGCTGCGCGACCACCCGCACATCGATACCGACGCCGTGATCGCCCTGGTACGGGCCGATCATCCCACGGTGTCCCATCAGACCGTGTACGACGTGCTGCGCGCGCTCACCGAGGCCGGTCTGATCCGCCGCATCCAGCCGACCGGCGCGACCGCCCGGTACGAGTCCCGGGTGCGCGACAACCACCACCACGTCGTGTGCCGCAACTGCGGCGCGATCGCCGACGTCGACTGCGCCGTCGGCCACGCCCCTTGTCTCACCGCCGCGGAGGATCACGGCTTCGTGATCGACGAGGCGGAGGTCGTCTATTGGGGCAGGTGCCCCGACTGTTCGGAAAAACCGGAAGGACCAGAATGACAGACGCAAAGACGGAAGGTTGCCCGGTGGCGCACGACTCCGTGACCGCGAACGGCAGCGAGAGCGAGAACCCGGCGATCGACTCTCCGACGCCGAAGACCGGCGGCCGTCCGCGCAGCAACCGGGACTGGTGGCCCAACCAGCTCGACCTCTCCGTGCTGCACGCCCACTCGAACAAGGGCAACCCGCTGGGGGAGAACTTCGACTACGCCTCGGAGTTCGGCAAGCTCGACGTCGAGGCCCTCAAGCGTGACATCACCGGGGTTCTGACCACCTCGCAGGACTGGTGGCCGGCCGACTTCGGCCACTACGGCGGCCTCATGATCCGGCTGAGCTGGCACGCCGCGGGCACCTACCGCATTCACGACGGTCGCGGCGGCGCCGGCGACGGCGGCCAGCGGTTCGCACCGCTCAACAGCTGGCCCGACAATGCCAACCTCGACAAGGCCCGCCGCCTGCTGTGGCCGGTCAAGCAGAAGTACGGCCAGAAGGTCTCGTGGGCCGACCTGCTGGTGCTCGCCGGCAACGTGGCCCTGGAGTCGATGGGCTTCAAGACATTCGGCTTCGGCTTCGGCCGCGAGGACGTGTGGGAGCCCGAGGAGATCTTCTGGGGACCGGAGGACGCCTGGCTGGGCGACTCCCGCTACCTGGGCGACGAGGAGATGCCGGCCGACGTCGGCGCCGCCGAGATGGGCCTCATCTACGTCAACCCGGAAGGCCCGCGCGGCAGCGCCGACCCGAAGGCCGCTGCGTGGTTCATCCGCGAGACGTTCCGCCGGATGGCGATGAACGACGAGGAGACCGTCGCGCTCATCGCCGGCGGCCACACGTTCGGCAAGACCCACGGCGCCGGCATCTCCGACGGGCACGTCGGGCCGGAGCCGGAGGGTGCCGAGATCGAGGCGCAGGGCCTGGGCTGGCTCAGCAGCCACGGCAGCGGCAAGGGCGCCGACACGATCACCAGCGGACTCGAGGTCACCTGGACCGACAAGCCGACGCAGTGGAGCAACCGGTTCTTCGAGATCCTGTTCGGCCACGAGTGGGAGCTCACGACGAGCCCCGGCGGCGCGAAGCAGTGGGTCGCCAAGGACGCCGGGGAGATCATCCCGGACGCCTACGACGCGTCGAAGAAGCACCGCCCGACGATGCTCACCACCGACCTGTCGCTGCGGGTCGACCCGGCGTACGAGAAGATCTCGCGCCGGTTCCTGGAGAACCCCGACGAGTTCGCGCTCGCCTTCGCCAAGGCCTGGTACAAGCTGCTGCACCGCGACATGGGTCCGGTCAGCCGCTTCCTCGGGCCGTGGGTCGCCGAGCCCCAGCTGTGGCAGGACCCGGTGCCGGCCGTCGACCACGACCTCGTGGGTGACGCCGACATCGCCGCGCTCAAGGCGAAGGTGCTCGACTCCGGCCTGACGACGTCCCAGCTGGTCTCCACCGCGTGGGCCTCGGCGGCGAGCTTCCGGTACACCGACAAGCGCGGTGGCGCCAACGGTGCCCGGATCCGCCTGGAGCCGCAGCGCAGCTGGGAGGTCAACGCGGGGTCGACCGAGGTCGTCGACAAGCTGGAGGCCATCCGCGGCGAGTTCAACGCGGCCGGCGGCGCGACGATCTCGCTCGCCGACCTCATCGTGCTGGCCGGCTCGGCCGCCGTCGAGAAGGCCGCGCGCGACGCCGGCGTCGAGGTGACCGTGCCGTTCCACGCCGGGCGCACCGACGCCTCGCAGGAGCAGACCGACGTCGAGTCGTTCCGGGTCCTCGAACCGCGCGCCGAGGCGTTCCGCAACTACCTGCGTCCCGGCGAGAAGACCCAGCCGGAGGTGCTGCTCGTCGACCGCGCCTACATGCTGAACCTCACCGCGCCCGAGATGACCGTCCTCGTCGGCGGCCTGCGCGTGCTGGGGAACAACGTCGGCGGGGTCAAGCACGGTGTCCTCACCGACAAGCCGGGCGTGCTCTCCAACGACTTCTTCGCCAACCTGCTCTCCCCGGGCACCCGGTGGAAGGCGTCGTCGGACGAGCACGTGTACGAGATCCGCGACGTGTCCACCGACGAGGTGAAGTGGACCGCGACCGCGGTCGACCTCATCTTCGGCTCGAACTCGCAGCTGCGGGCGCTCGCCGAGGTCTACGCCAGCGACGACGCCCGCGAGAAGTTCGTGACGGACTTCGTGGCCGCGTGGGTGAAGGTCATGGACGCGGACAGGTTCGACCTGGCCTGATCCGGCCCCGGAGGTATCGGCGGGCCCGGTCGCCCGGTCGATCGGTGACGATCGGCCGGGCCCGTTGCTGTGGGACGTGCGGACGACGGTCGGCGGCGGGTGACCATTGTCGGTGTAGTTGCGAACTTTGCAGGCTAGATCGCCGACCGTCAATGACTTTCGGACTTGTTTCGGAATTGATGGTGCCGAATACCTCTCGCCGTTTCGAAAGTTTCTGTCGGGGTCTCGGAAAATTGACTCTTGTGCGGCGGATCGGTACGGCTGCATAGTCGTTTCCAGACGCGCGTGCGGCGGCGGGTGCGACACCCCCAGGAGTCCACCATGTCCTACCCACGCCTGATCAGTCTGGCCACCGCGGTCGCCGCCGTGGTCGCGGCCGGCACGGTCGGCGCCACGGTCGGCGCCACCACCGTCGCCGCGCCCGCGGCCGCCGCGACCTGCAACGGCTACGTCGGCCTCACGTACGACGACGGGCCCACCGGAAGCACGAGCGCGCTGCTCAACGCCCTGCGCAACAACGGCGCGCGGGCCACGATGTTCAACATCGGCCAGAAGGTCCAGCAGAATCCGGGCGCCGCCCAGGCCCAGATCTCGGCCGGGATGTGGGTGGGCAACCACAGCTGGACCCATCCGCACCTCACCCAGCTGAGCCAGGCGCAGATGCAGTCCGAGCTGTCGCAGACGCAGAACGCCATCCGCTCGGCCACCGGCACCACGCCCCGCCTGTTCCGCCCGCCGTACGGGGAGACCAACGGCACGCTCCGCTCCGTGGAGCAGTCGCTCGGCCTCACCGAGGTCATCTGGGACGTCGACTCCCAGGACTGGAACGGCGCCAGCACCGCCGCGATCGTCCAGGCGGCCGGACGCCTCACCAACGGCCAGGTCATCCTGATGCACGACGGCATCCAGAACACGATCAACGCGATCCCGCAGATCATGTCCGGCCTCACCAGCCGCAACCTGTGCCCCGGCATGATCTCCCCGTCGACCGGCCGCGCGGTGGCTCCCGACGGCGGCTCGAACCCCGGCAATCCGGGTGGTGGATCGTGCACCGCGTCGCTGTCCGCCGGGCAGAGCTGGAGCGACCGCTACAACCTGAACGTCTCGGTCACCGGCTCCACCACCTGGACCGTCACGCTGAACATCCCGTCGCCGGCGCGGGTCATCAACACCTGGAACATCACCGCCAGCTACCCGAACCAGCAGACCCTGGTCGCGAGGCCGAGCGGCGCCGGCAACAACTTCGGCATCACCATCCAGCACAACGGCAACTGGACCTGGCCGACGGTCAGCTGTTCCACCACCTGATCCATCGTCGGCGCGGCGGCATCCGGCCGCCGCGCCGGAACCGGGCGAGCTGCCCGCGCGTCCCATGACCATGAGAGACATCCATCGACGATCGTGGCTGGGCGCCACCGCCCTCGCCGCCCTCGCCGTGCTGCTGGCCGCGTCCGCGTGCGCGCGCACGCCCACCGCCGCGGGTGACACGACGACCGTCGCGTCCCCCGACGCCGCACCGGTCGGTGCCGACGCGGTGGCGATCCGCGTGGATTCCGTGGGTGGCTACCTGCCGGCGATCGAGATCGCGGCCCGCCTGCCCGTGATCACCGTCTACGGCGACGGGCGCGCGATCGCCGAAGGCCCGGTGCCGGCCATCTATCCCGGGCCGGCGCTGCCGAACGTCCAGCAGTGGCGGATCGCGCCCACCGAGGTCGTCGCCCTCGCGCGGAAGGCGCTCGCCGCGGGCGTCGGCTCGGAGATCGACTTCGGTCGGCCGGGTGTCACCGACCAGCCCGACACGCGGTTCACCGTCACCACCACCCAGGGCGTCAAGCAGACCTCGGTGTACGCGCTCGACCTGGTCGAGGAGGAGCTGTTGCGCTCGCTGAGCGTCGCGCAGAGTTCCGCGCGGCGGGAGCTGAAGTACGTGCTCGACGAACTGCGGGAGCCGGGCCGGGATTCCGTGCCGTACGCGGCGACGTCGCTCGCCGTCGTGTCCGTCCCGTACACCGGGCCGAACGCGCCCGACCTGCCCGCCCCGCCGCCGGTGGCCTGGTCCGGGCCGGCACTGCCCGGCGACCCGATCGGACCGGGTGGGCAGGTCGGCTGCGTCACCGTCACCGGCGACGCCGCGAAGGCCCTGCTGGCGACGGCCGCCCAGGCGAACGCCGCGACGCCCTGGGCCTTCGGCGGCAAGCAGTGGGGCCTGCGGTTCCGCCCGTTGCTCCCCGACGAGTCCGGCTGCGCCGACCTCGCCCTCCAACGCTGAGCGCTCGCAGAACACGGTCCACAGTGGCCCCAACCTTGCCGATCTTGGACTCCTGTGGGGCCCCTGGCACCTCGCGCAGTCCAAGATCCGCAAAAGGGGAGGCGGGCAGAGCCCGGACCTGGGAGACAACGGTCGGCTGCAACCGAACTTTGTCTCCCAGAAGCGCCACCCGAAGGGTCTCTTAGGCGTCGCCGGGTGGACGAGGCCGGTTGGTAGGCGATCACGACGAGTTGGGCGCGGTCGCGGGCTCTCGCGGCCGGCGACGGCGCGGATGGCGTCGTGCACCTGGGTCGGGGTCGCGCCCTTGCCGAGGAAGCCGCTCGCCCCGGCGCGCAGTGCCTGCGCATGCCCGACTTCGACGAGCACCCCAAGATCCGCAAACCGGACATGAGCAAGCCGTACCGCGAGATCAACCTCGGTGGGCGACTCTCGGTGTTGATCTTGGCGGGAGTAGTGCGGCGGTGCGGGGGCGGATAGCCGCGGCCAGGACGAAGCTGACGCTCACCAGCAGTGTCCACGACGTCAGCTTCGAGAGGTGGACCATGCGCCACACGTCCATTTGGTCGGGGTAGCGCCAGGCGCCCAGGAACGTCGCGGTGTTCTCGGCGATCCACAGGAACGTGCCGATCAGGCCGAACGACAGCGCCAGCGGCATCCGGTACTCCGTGCCGCCGACGGTGTAGTGCACCCAGGTGCGCCACGTGGCGGCGACGAGGCCGACGGCGGCGAGCAGCCGCAGGTCGGGCAGCCAGTGGTGGGTGAAGAAGTTCAGGTAGACGGTCGCGGCCGCGAGGGCGGTCAGGGCCGGGCGGTAGTTGACCAGACGCAGGTGGAGGTGCCGCCACGCGGCGCAGATGTAGCTGCCGACGGCCGCGTACATGAAACCGCTGTAGAGGGGGACGCCGGCGACCTTGGTCAGGGCCGGCTCGGGATAGCTCCACGATCCCATGCGGATCTTGAACAGTTCGAGCGCCAGGCCGACGGCGTGGAACACGCAGATGACGAGCACCTCGCGGCGCGTCTCCACGCCGGTGAGCCAGAGCACGGCCGTCAGGGTGAGGCAGCCGAGGAGCAGGGCGTCGTAGCGGGCGATCGGCAGCGGCACCACGTTCGACAGCGCGAGCAGCGCGAACACCCCGACGGCGAACGCGCAGCTACGCGCCTGCTGCCACGCGAAGCGCAGCAACTGGGCGAGGAACCGACCGACGATCACGCCCGGGCACGCTAGCCCGGACGGTCAAGAAAGTCAGCGGGACGCGTCGGGGTCGCCGCTCATGTCGCCGGCACCGGTGTCGGTGCCGCCGACGCTGGCGGCGCCGCCGGTGACCGATCCGCCGGTCCGGCTGCCGGTGCCGAAGATCTCCCGCAGCCTCTCGCTGAGCCTGGGCCTGGGACCGGGACCGCGCTTGTCGGCCGCTTCCGGTTCGTCGTGTGCCATGTCGGCATCCCCTTCCGGCGGCCCTCTACCCCGGCGCGTGCCGGTTACGCCGACAGGTGTGGATTTTCCCGCGAAGACATCGATTACCGGCATTGTCTAAACCACACGGAAACGTATAACCTCCGATCGGCCGAAATGCTTGCGCAACGGGGGTTCGCCTATTGGTGGGTACGACGCTGTCGATTGCCGTCATCACGCCTGATACGGGGCACACCAGCTGTTGAACACACAGATTGGGAAGTGAGGCATGTCAATTTCTAATCAAATTCCGAGGCGCGCATTCTTGACCGCCACCGGGCTCGCGGTGGCCGGTGCCGCCGCCGGCGCCGCGGCCGTCCCGCTGTTCGGTCCGCGCACGGCCGCCGCCCACGACGCCACCTGCGCCTGCCTGACCTCGTGGTCGGGCGTCTGGTCGGTGGCCAAGGTCAGCGGGAAGTACCTCGCGCTCGCCGGTCTCATCGACGCCGGAACGCTGGAGATCCGCGGCCTCGACGTGGCCGCCGACAAGCGGCTCACCGTCGGCGCCCGGTACACCGTGAACTTCCCCGCCGGGTTCCACCCGTCGCAGGTGTTCGGCTTCGGTGACCATTTCCTGGTCGGTGGCGGCCTCGAGGCCGAGGCCGGCCGGGTCACCGTCGACTACACGGCGAACCCCGCCGTGCTCGCGTCGCCGTACCTCGTCGGGTACAGCCCGGAACTCGACTCCGGCGTCGTCGAGGTGCCGATGAAGACGCTGCGCCCGGCCCTCTTCGAGATCGTCGGCAAGGAGCTGCGCGAGCTCCCCCTCGGCGCCGCGGTCGACGGGCTCGGCTGGGGCCACGTCGGCGACATCGCGTCGGTGTCGTCGACCGGGCTGGTCGCGCTCGTCTCGGGGTCCACCAGTTTCGAAAGCGCCTACGGCGAGCGCATCGTGGTCGCGGACTCCGCCGACGGCGGGGCGTCGTGGACGGGCGCGACGATCGCGGCCGGGCTCGGCGAGTCGTGGCCGGCCACGCTCACGGTGACGGGTGACGCGCTCCTCGCGACGACCGTGGGACAGGACGACCGGCGGACGTTCCTCCAGCGTCCACTCGGATCCGCCCAATCGTGGACGCCCGCCGACGCGGGCACCGACGGCCAGATTCTGTCCACAGTGGCCGGTCGCGACGGCGCCGTCGTGTTCGACGCCGACGGCGACCGCATCCGCCGGCGGCCGTGGAGCACGAAGGCCGCCGCCTGGACCGGCGCGCCGACCGACGCCCGGTTCGCGGGCCAGCAGGTCCACGCGGTGCTGACCATCGGTGGCGCTCCCGCCGAGTGGATCGCCGTGACCCAGAACGACGCCCGCCTCGTCACCGAAGCCTGAACGGAGCCACCGCATGGGAGCGTGCTCGGGATACACCGTCATCACCCGCAACTACCTCTTGGACACCGCCCACGACATCCGCCACCGCACCGCCTACAACGCCGACCTCACCGGCGTGCACACCGGCCAGCACAACGAGGAGTTCAACCAGACGTTCTGGGGCCGGTGCGGTGAGATCGTCCGCCAGCTGGAGATCCGGGCCGGCAAGACGGTCGACTGGATCGGCGACATCGGCGCCGCCGTCTGCAAGTCCGGCTACCACGGCTCGGGCCGGGCGCTCGACATCAGCCAGATCCGTTACGCCGACGGCACTCTCATCGACACCAACGCGTCGTGGCGGGCCACCGCCGCGGACAAGCGGCGGTACATCGGGCTCGCCGCCCAGTGCCGGATGGTCGTCGGCACCGTGCTGACCGCCTGGTACAACGCCGACCACCAGAACCACATCCACGTCGACAACGGCGTGGGCTTCGTGCCGATCCGCACCGTGGAGAGCGACACGAAGCTGATCCAGGCGACGTGCAACATCCTCAACGCCGAGGCGTTGACGATCGACGGCGACTGGGGTCCGCTGACCGAGGCGGCCTACGGACGGCTGCGCACCAAGCTGAAGATGGGCTGCACCAACCCGAAGACCAACGCCGCCGACGCGACGCTGTTCCTCGGGCTGATCGCGCAGACGGGCCTGAACGCACAGGTGGCCGGGGCGTACGTCGGCACCTGCTGAAAAATCGACCGGTGGCGGGCGCTTCGTCGCGGAGCGCCCGCAACCTACCTCTCGGTTCGGCCGGGCGTGTGGCCGAACGCGCGCCGGAACGCGTCGATGAAGGCGCTCGCCGACGACCAACCGCACCGGTGCGCGACCACGGTGACCGGCATGTCCCCGGCGAGCAGCACCAGCGCGTGCGAGAGCCGCACCTGCGTCCGCCACTGCGGGAACGTCATGCCGAGGTCGGACCGGAACAGGCGGGACAGCGTCCGGTCGCTCGCGCCGACCTGTCGGCCGAGGGCCGCCAGCGACCGGCCGTCGGCGGGATCGGCGAGCAGGATCGCGCAGACGGCCGTCAGCACGGGCGCGGTGGGCGTGGGCACGTGCAGCGGTTGCCGGGGCGAGGCCCGCAACCGGTCGAGGAGGACGGCGAGCAGCCGCTCCCGTTCGGGGCCGTCCCCGGGTGGGTCGCCCGTGCAGGCGAGGATCAGCTCGCGCAGCAGCGGGCCGACCGCCAGCACCGTCGGCTCGGCCAGGCCGAGCGGGTTGGTGTGCGCGGGCAGGCCGACCAGGTGCAGGTCGAGGTCCCCGTGGGCCTGATGGGAGTGGACGGCGCCGGCCGGCACCCAGATGGCGCGGGTCGCGGGCGCGACCCAGGTGCCCGCGTCGGTGGTGACGGCGACGACGCCCCGGCCGGCGTAGACGATCTGGTGGTCGTCGTGCCGGTGCGCGTCGATGCTGGCGCCCGCCGGGAGGATCCGGATGCTGGTCGGCGCCACCGGCTGGTGGCGGACGGTCCGGTGGCGGATTTTCGTCATCGGTTGGCAGAATATCGGAAGTCGGCCTGCTGTACCGCGGGCGACGATGGCGCCCATGCCTCGGAAGAACATCGTGCTGCTGTCCGTCGGGCACGCGTGCGTCGACGTGTACCAGGGCGCCGTGGCGTCCCTCGTCCCGTTCTTCGTCGCCGAACGGTCCTACACCTACGCCGCCGCGTCGGGCATCGTGCTCGCCGCGAGCCTGCTGTCGTCGGTGACGCAGCCCGTCTTCGGCGCGGTCACCGACCGGCGCGCGGTGCCGTGGCTGCTGCCGGTCAGCACGGTGGTCGGCGGGCTCGGCGTCGCGCTGAGCGGCATCGGCGGCTCGTACGCGCTCACGCTGGTGTTCATGGCGGTGTCCGGAATCGGGGTCGCCGCCTACCACCCGGAGTCCGCCCGCGTCGCCCGCGTGGCGAGCGGGGGCAGCCACCGGGCGATGGGCTGGTTCTCCCTCGGCGGCACGGTGGGCTTCTCGGCGGCGCCGCTGCTCGTCACCGTGGTCGTCGCCACCGGCGGCCTGCGCCTCACGCCGCTTCTCATCATGCCCGCGCTGGCCGGCAGCGTGCTGACGCTCGCGGTCCTGCGGTCCCTGACGCGGACGCCACGCGGTCCGCGTCTTTCGCCGACCTCCGGACGGGACGACTGGCCGTCGTTCACGCGGCTGTCGCTCGCGGTGGTCTTCCGGTCGATCGCGTTCGTCGGCCTGAGCACGTTCGTCGCGTTCCAGGTCCGGGAGCAGACCGGGTGGGGCGTCGGCGCGGGGACGGCCGCGCTGTTCGTCCTCTACGTCGGCGGCGCGGTGGGCACGGTGGTCGGCAGCCGGCTGGCCCACCGCTGGAAGCGGGTGACGGTCGTGAGCACGTCGTATCTCCTGACGGTCGGCGCGGTCGCGGGCGTCGTGTTCGTCCCCGGACCAGCGATCTACCTGTTCGTGGCCCTGACCGCGATGGGCCTCTACGTGCCGTTCTCCCTCCAGGTGACGCTCGCGCAGGACTACCTGCCCACGCGGGTCGGCACGGCCAGCGGGATCACGCTCGGGCTCATGGTGAGCGTCGGCGGGCTCACGAGTCCCCTCATCGGTGCCGTCGCCGACGCGGCGTCATTGCAAACCGCGCTGGCGCCCCTGATCCTGATGCCGGCCGTGAGCTGGCTCCTGTTCCGCCGTCTCCCGGAGCCGACGCTGTCGGTGGGCAAGGATGATGGGGTGCCTGTCCCTTCGTCCGGAGGAGAACGCCCGTGAACTGGAGCCAGCGGCTCGGCACCGTCGGTGTGTGGCGCGGCGTCGGCGACGTCGACCCCGCGCTGGCCGCCACGATCGAGAACCTCGGCTACGGCGCCCTCTGGCTGGGCAGCTCGCCGCGCTCGCACCTCCGGCCGGCCGACGACCTGCTCGCCGCCACCACGTCGCTGCGGGTCGCCACCGGCATCGTCAACATCTGGATGTCCGACCCGGACGAGCTCGCCGACTCCTACCACCGGATCGAGGCGAAGCACCCCGGCCGGCTCCTCCTCGGCATCGGATCCGGGCACCGCGAGGCCAGCCCCGAGCGGGTCCGTCCGGTGGACGCGATGGCGCGTTACCTCGACGTCCTCGACGAGCGCGGCGTGCCCGCCCACGCCCGCGTGCTGTCGGCGCTCGGCCCGCGCATGCTCGCCCTGGCCGCCGACCGCAGCGCCGGCACCCACCCGTACCTCACCGTCCCCGCGCAGACCCGCGAGGCCAGAACGGCGCTCGGCGCGGACGCCCTCGTCGCCCCCGAGCAGACCGTGGTGCTCGACGGCGACCCGGAGTCGGGCCGGCGCGCCGCCCGCGCGTTCCTCGGCCGATACCTCGCCCTGACGAACTACACCACCTCCATGAAGCGCGGCGGCTTCACCGACGACGACGTGGCCGGCGGCGGCAGCGACACCCTCGTCGACCGGATCGTCGCCCACGGTGACGCTCCCGTCCTGGCGGCGGCGGTACGGGCACATCTGGACGCCGGCGCCGACCACGTGTGCGTCCAGGTCCAGCCGGCGACCGGCGACATCGTCCCCGCGCTGCGCGCGATCGCCACCGACCTCGGGCTGCGGGCGTGAGCCGCTTAAGGTGATCGCATGTCGGATCCGTTGAGTCCGGGGAAAACCCGGGCGGCGCTGCGAACGTCGGCGCGCGTCTCGCTGGACATGCTCCTCGTCCTGCTGATGGCCGGCGTGACGCTGTGGCTGCTCGGCAAGGCGTGGTCGGTGCTCTGGCCGCTCGTGATCGCGTTGCTGCTCACCACGCTCACCTGGCCGCCGGCCCGGTTCCTCCGCCGCAAGGGGTGGCCGCCGGCCCTGGCCGCGTCGGTCGTCACGGTCGCGGCGCTGCTGGTGGCGGCCGGTGTCGTCGTGCTGATCTCGGTGCCGGTCGCGTCGCAGTCCGGTGAACTGGTCGACGGCGTGGTCAACGGCATCCAGAAGCTGCGCGACTGGGCGTCCGGGCCACCGCTGAACGTCGGCGACGACCAGGTGAGCAAGGGGGTCGACGCGGCCGTCGGCCGGCTGCAGAGCAGCGTCGGCACCATCGCGACCGCCACGCTCACCGGCGTCACCACCGTGCTCAACGGGCTGGTCACCACCGTCCTCGCGATCTTCCTGATGTTCTTCTTCCTCAAGGACGGCCCGCGGTTCCTGCCGTGGCTCACCGCGCAACTGCCCGGACGCCTGGCCGTCGACGTGCCCGTGGTCGCGAGCCGGAGCTGGGACACGCTCGGCTCGTTCGTGCGGTCGCAGGCGTTCGTCGGTCTCCTCGACGCGGTCTTCATCGGCATCGGCCTGTGGGTTCTGGGCGTGCCGCTGGTGATCCCGCTGGCCGTGCTGACGTTCGTGTCGGCGTTCGTGCCCATCATCGGCGCGTTGTTCGCCGGGTTCGTCGCGGTGCTCATCGCGCTGGTGTCGAACGGGTGGACCGACGCGCTGATCGTGCTGGCGATCATCATCGTGGTGCAGCAGCTGGAGGGGAACGTCTTCCAACCGATGCTGCAGAGCCGGGGGCTGGGCCTGCACGCGTCGGTCGTCCTGCTGGCGGTGACGCTCGGCGGGAGCCTGGCGGGCATCGTGGGCAGCCTGCTGGCCGTGCCGGTCGCGGCGATCGTCGCGGTGGTGTGGCGCTACGTCCGGGAACAGCTCAGCGAACCGGCGGCGCCGCAGCCGGACCCCGATCCGGACCCCGATCCCGGGATCGTCCCCGATCCCGTCGCACCCCCGGAGCCGGCGGTCTGAAAGCGGTCATCCAGGGGCTGGTCGACGGCACGGCCGACTACGAGGCCGGGCTCGACACCCTCACCGTCGCGCCGGCCGCCGAGGTCGACGCGGTGCTGCTCACGATGCTCCGGGAATCGTGTGCCCGGCTGTGGCGCGGCGGCTGGCAGCCGGTGGAGCTGCACCGCGTCGTCGGGCGGCAGGGCCGTCCCCCGATGCCCGACCTCGTCCGCGACGCGGTCGCCGCGCACCTGCGCGGGTTCCGGCGTGGAGTCGACGAACGCTGGAAAGCCCAGGCCGCCGCGCTCGACGCGCGGGTGTGGTGGTCGTCCGACGCCGGGTACCTCACCGAGTTCGCGCGGGCCCACCGGCTCGACCGCACGGCGGTGCTCGACGTCGTGCTGACGCTGCTCCCGGTCCTCAAAAGCCTGCCGGCGATCGAGGTGCTCATCCCGCCGCCGGGCACCGCGTCACCCCGGGCCCACGCCACCAGGGCGACCGACGCGGGGCTGCTCAACCGCGTCCGCGCCCTGCTGGCCAAGGCCGAACGGACCGACTTCCCGGCCGAGGCGGAGACCTACACCGCGAAGGCGCAGGAGCTCATCGCCCGGCACAGCATCGACGAGGCGCTTCTCGACGGCGCCGACGGCCCCGCCGTGGTTCCGTTCGCCCGCCGGATCGGCGTCGACCATCCGTACGAGTCCGAGAAGGCGTCGCTGCTGCACGCGGTCGCGGCCGCCAACCGGTGCCACAGCGTGTGGTCGCCGGAACTCGCCTTCAGCACGGTGTTCGGGTTCGACGCCGACCTCGACGCGGTCGATCTGCTCTACACGTCGCTGCTGGTGCAGGCCAACCGGGCGATGGCCCGCGCGGAACCCGCTGGAGGTAAGGCCGGCCGGGCCCGGCTGAAGACGTTCCGCCGGTCGTTCCTCGTGGCGTTCGCGGTGCGGGTCGGCGAGCGCCTGGCCGACTCGGCGGGCGCCGCCGTGGCCGGGACCCCCGACCTCCTCCCGGTGCTGGCCGACCGCGACGAGCAGGTCCGCGAGACCATGCGCCGCGCCTTTCCCAGCACGACCCGGGCGCGCGGCGGCCGGGTCGACAGCATGGAGGGCTGGGACGCCGGCCGCGAGGCCGCCGAACAGGCCGGCATCAGACCTGGGCAACCAGCGACGTGACGTCCCCGGCGCAGCCCCAGCCGATCGTGATGCCGGCGCCGCCGTGGCCGTAGTTGTGCACGACCGGCACCGGCAACAGGTCCCGGTCGAGTTCGACCCGCACCTCGGAGCGCCCCGGCCGCAGCCCCACGACGGTGTCGAGGACGGTCGCACCGGCCACCGCGGGCGCGATGTCGGCGCAGCGCGCGAGGATCGCGGCGGTCTGTTCCGGGTCGGGCGTGGTGCTCCAGCGACCCACTTCGAGGGTGCCGCCGAGGATGCAGTCGTCGGAGCGCGGGTGCACGTAGGCCCGGCCGCCGGGGTGCTCCTCGTCGCGCACCGAGAGGCTCAGCCCGGGGTTGCGGACCCGCACGATCTGGCCGCGCACCGGAAAAACCGTCGCGTCGCCGACCAGGTCGCCGGCCGCGAGGCCGGCGGCGTTCACCACCAGGTCCGGTTCCAGGTCCAGGACGTCGTGCAGGCCGGTGAGGTGACGCGTGACGCGGTTCGCGCCGGCCCGCACCACCCGCTCCTGCAGGTGCGGCAGGTAGGCGGGCATCTCCACCAGCGGCACCGCGAACCGTAGGCCGGCCGGGTACCCCGGGGGCAGTTCGTCGCGACGGGCGGGACGCACCGGCCCCACGGCGGCGGCCCAGTCGGGCAGCGGCGGGCCGGCCCGGGCGGCGTCGCGGTACAGCACGAGCGTCTCGCGCATGACCACGCCCGGCACCCCGGCCGCGGCCTCGTCGACGAGGACGTCGTAGGCGGCCGCGCTCCACCGCGCGACCGCGTCCGGCGGCCCGACCGCCGTCGGAAACCACACCGCCGCGGCGAGATGCGACGTGGTCCGGTGCACCGGATCCCGGCTCACCACCGTGACGTCGTGGCCGGCCCGCAACAGCAACCGGGCACAGCTCAGCCCGCTGACCCCGCCACCGACCACCACCACCCGCACGGGGGCAATGATCGCATCCGTCTATGGGACGGCGGTCCGGCCGTCCCGCCGCCGTTCGCGGCCGACGAACTCCCGCCGGTCGACGCGGGCCTGTACCGCCAGCAGCACGACGAACCCCGCCAACCCGACGGCGCCCATCCCGTATCCGAGCAGCGTGGTGGCCCGGTCCTCCGACCCGTCGGTGATCCGCGCCCACCCCCACCGGTCGACGTACACCACCACCCGGTCGCCCACGGCCAGGTCGCGGTCGTCCTCGACCCAGACGTTCCCGAGGTCGTCCCGGCCGGCCTCCAGCCCGACCAGCTGATGGCCCGGTCCGCGGTCGCTGTCGGCGGTGACGACCGAGGCCGTCACCGGCCGGGCGTTGGCCTGGTCGTACCACGCCGGGAGCGCGAACAACGCCGCCATGTTCACCAGCAGGGCGCTCATGACCGTGAGCCACCCCCAGCTGTCACCGACGTCGACGCCGCCGGGCCCGCCCGCGCGGATGAAGGCCGGCAGAACCATGACGGCCGCGACGAACGCGGTCATCCCGATCGGCACGACCAGCCACACCCTGCCGCCGTGCCAGGCCAGCCCGCCGACAACGGAGATCGCCACACCGGCCACGACGATGGAGGCGGGCCGCACGAGCCGCCGCATCAACGGGTAGCTGTACGGATCCACGAACTCCATTGTGACCACGTATCGTGCCCGCTTGTGGAACTGCGGTTCGGGACTCGTGGATCCGACTCGCCGTGGGTCGACACGGTGTGGACGTGCACCAGCGACCGGGTCTCGACGATGACGTCGGTGGCGGCGGTGACCTGGGGCCTGGTGTTCTGGCAGCACGAGGGCCGGCCGCACGCCTCGGTCTCCGGTCCCGAGACGGCCACCGGCACCGCACCGGTTCCGGAGGGCGCCACGTTCGTCGGCATCGAGTTCGCCGTCGGCACGTCGTTGCGGGTCGTGCCCACGGCGTCGCTCGTCGACGGCGGCGTCGACCTCCCCGACGCCACCCGCCGCACGTTCGTGCTGGACGGCGCCCACTGGGAGACGCCGGGCCCCGACGACGCCGAGGCCCTCGTCGGACGGCTGGTCCGCGCCGGGGTGGTCGTCCGCGACCCGCTGGTCGCCGAGGTCCGCGGTGGGCACCGTCCGCGGGTGTCGGAACGCACCGTCGAACGCCGGTTCCGGACGGCGACAGGGCTCACCCGGGGCGCCGTCCGGCAGATCGAGCGGGCCCGCACCGCCTCGACGCTGCTCGCCACCGGCACCCCGGTCGCCGACGTCGTGTCGGGCCTGGCGTACTTCGACGAGCCGCACCTGGCCCGCGCGCTACGCCGCTACGTCGGCCGGACGGCCGGACAACTGCGCGAGCGCTCCGGCGGTCCCATCGCCTTGGCCCTGGATCAGCGCACCACCTCGTAGATCATCTTCACGACGCCGTTCTTGTAGGCCTGGGACTCCCGCAGGCGCAGTTGGTGCTTGTCGCGGTCGGTCGTGCTGAAGACGCTCTTGCCGGCGCCGAGCAGCACCGGGAAGACGAGCAGGTTGTACCGGTCGATCAGGCCCGCGTCCGACAGCCGCCGGGCGACCTCGGCGCTGCCGTGGATGAAGATCCCGCCGCCCTCGGTCTTCTTCAGCTCGGCGACGTCGTCGTCCGACCGCAGGATCGTCGTCGGCCCCCACCCGTCGACGAGGGCGTCGTCGGGCAGCGTGGTCGACAGGACGTACTTGGGCAGGTCCTTGTAGCTCGCGTGGTCGTCCGACTCCCGCCAGACCGGTGCGAACAGCTCGTAGCTGCGCCGGCCGAACAGCAGCGCCGTGGTGTCGGCGAGTTCCTCGCCCTTGAGCGCGAAGGCCTCGGGCAGAAAGTCGTGGGCCACCCAGCCGCCGCCGCGGTGCTCCTCGCCCGGCCCACCGCCCGGCGAGTCCACGACGCCGTCGAGCGACATGAACCCGGTGTAGACCAACTCGCGCATGGTGTCTCCTCACGATCCGCTCCGCTGAAACGCTTCGCCAGGCTAGGAGACGCTCGAAGCCCCGGTCTTGTACGGAAACGACGGCCGTCACAGGCGACGCAGGACGAGGAGGCCGCCGACTCCGGGGATCAGGGCCGTCGCCCGGGTGCGGGCGGCCCGGCTCAGGCGCACGGTCAGGATGACGACGAACAGGTAGGCGCATCCGTGGACGGGCCCGATCGCGGACGACACCGCGGGGTGGTGCACGGTGACGAGGTTGGCCAGCAGGACCACCAGGGTCACGATTTCCGCGGCGGCGGCGAACCGGAGTGCCCGCACCGGCGTCACACCCCCGTGGTCGAGCCGGGGCGGACGATCATCAGGACCGTGACCACCGCCCACAACAGGTTGAACGTCCCGGTGACCATCGCCAGCCCGACCAGCGCGTGCCGGTCCGGTTCCGGGGCCGCCAACCGCGCCTGGCGGGGAAGCACCACCGCGATGAGCACGGCCGCGGCGGCGGCGGTCAGCGCGATCGAGACGATCAGCCACGCGTCGCCCAGTACGCCGAGGCTGCTGGCGGTGGCCAGCCCGAACACGGGCACCACGACGCCGAGCGTCGCGTAGACGCGGCAGATCCGGTACAGCGAGCGGAGCACGGCCAGGTCGCGGTCGGTGCCGGCCGGGCCCAGGGCGCGCCGGGCGGTCGCCGGGAACATGCTGGCGGCGACGGTGACCGGTCCGATCGCGATGATGGCAGCGAGCACGTGTACCGAGAGCAGGATCTTGGTCACCCGGGCGACGGTAGTGACAGCGGGTGACGCCCGGAAGTGGCTGGATTGCCACCCTCCAACGGATTCTCGCCAACCGGCGTACGGTGACGAGCCATGCACACCGTCGCCGTGGTCGCGTTGGACCGCGTCCTCCCGTTCGACCTCGCCACGCCGATCGAGGTGTTCACCCGGATCCGGCTGCCGGGCGACCGTCCCGCCTACCGGGTGCGGGTGTGCGGCGCCGCGCCGACGGTCGACGCCGGAGCCTTCACGCTGCGCGCGCCCTGGGGGCTCGACGGTCTCCGCGGCGCGGACACGATCGTCCTGCCCGGCTGCGCCGACCCCACCGCCCCGGTCCCCGACGAGGTGATCGCCGCCCTCCGCACGGCCGCCGCCGACGGCGCCCGGATCGCCTCCATCTGTGTCGGCGCGTTCATCCTCGCCGCCACCGGCCTGCTCAACGGGCAGCGCGCGACCACCCATTGGATCGCCGCCGGCGTCCTCGCCGAGCGGTACCCGGAGATCGAGGTCGACCCGGGGGTCCTCTACGTCGACAACGGCCAGTTCCTGACGTCGGCCGGCGCCGCCGCCGGTCTCGACCTGTGCCTGTACCTGATCCGCCGCGACCACGGTTCCGCCGTGGCCGCCGAATCCGCCCGGCTCGCGGTGATGCCACTGGAGCGCGAGGGCGGGCAGGCCCAGTTCGTCGTCCACGACCGGCCGCCGGCCCCGCGCGGGTCGGAACTCGAACCGGTGCTGCGGTGGATGCAGGACAACGCCGCCCGCGACCTCACCCTCGACGACATCGCCGCGCACGCCGGCATGAGCACCCGCACGCTCAACCGCCGCTTCCGCGAGCAGACCGGCACCACGCCGCTGCAGTGGCTGCTGCGCAGCCGCATCCGACGGGCACAGCACCTGCTCGAAGCGACCGATGAGCCGGTCGACCGCATCGCCGCACAGGTCGGATTCGGTTCACCGACGGCGTTCCGCGACCGCTTCAAGCGCATCGTCGGCACGAGCCCGCAGACGTACCGCGCCGCGTTTCACACGAGCGCGGCGAGCTAGGTTCGTCGGGTGGAACCGCTGGCGCAGGACGAGATTCTGGACATCGTCGACGAGGAGGACCGGGTCGTCGGGCAGGCGCCACGGCATCGGGTGTACGCCGAACGGTTGCGGCACCGGGCGGCGTTCGTGCTCGTCCGGGACCCGGCCGGGCGCGTCTTCGTGCACCGGCGCACCGCGCGGAAACTGGTGTTCCCGTCGCGGTACGACATGTTCGTCGGCGGTGTGCTCGGCACCGGCGAGACGTACGACGAGGCGGCCCGGCGGGAGGCCGCCGAGGAGTTGGGGGTGCCGACGCTGCCCGCGCCGACGCCGCTGTTCCGCTTCCTGTACGAGACGCCCGAGCACACCTGGTGGTCGGCGGTCTACGAGGTGCGCTGCGACGTACCGGTCCACCCGCAGCCCGAGGAGGTCGACTGGTACGCCTTCCTCGCCGAGGACGAGTTGCGCCGCCGCATCGACGAAGACGAGTGGCCGTGGGTGCCCGACGGCTTCGAGGCCTACCGGCGGCTGCGGGCGTCTCCATAGCTTTTGATCAATTCGGCGATCCGGAGCAGGGCCGGCGAGGAAGCACCCGCCGTCGCGGCGGCCAGCCGGGCCATCGAGTCGTCGTCCGGCATCGCGGCCTCCGCGCCGCCGTCGCGCCCGGCGAGCCACCTCCGCGTCCGGTCGGCCAGCGCGGGCAGGCGCGGGTCGTCCGGTGACCAGTCGAACGCGGCGTCGTAGGCGAGGTTCAGCGCGCGGAACTCGGGGTCGGCGATCGCGTCGAGCTTGTCGGCGATCCAGGCCGCGGCCTGATCGGGCGCCGCCGACGACAGCAGGACCCACAGGTCCCGCTCCAGGAGGACGCTGCGCTCGCTGACCCCGATCTCGCGCAACACGTCCAGGTACCCGGCGACCTCCTCCGACACGAAGAGGCGGTCGCCGCTGCGCAGGTGGGCGATCCGTTGCCGGGTCCGGCGGATCTCCTCGGCGCGCCTGCGCAGCGACGCGTCGATCTCGTCGATCGCGGCGGCGAACCGGTCCGGGCCGGCGCCGAGGACGTCCTTGATGCGGGCCAGCGGCACACCGGCGTCCACCAGAGTCTTGATCTTCACGAGCTGGATCGCGTGCTCCGCGCCGTAGCGCCGGTAGCCGGAGGAGTCGCGGGGCGGCTCGGGCAGCAGCCCCTTCCCGTGGTAGACCCGGACCGCCTTGATGGTGACGCCGGCGTAGGCGGCGAGCTGGCCGATCGTCAACAGGTGGTTCACCGGGCGCATCGTGTCAGACCCGCCGGGTCATCCGGCCGCCGGAGCACCGGAACGCCGCGCCGTCGTGGTACGAGACGACATAGTGCGGCGGCAGGGTGTCCAGCGGCAGCCCGGCCGGAGCGAAGAGACCCTCACCGATCGGCACGTACCGGGTCGGCGGCGCCTCGAAGGGGCCGCCGATGAAACCGGTGAAGATCTTTTTCTGGGACGCGTCGGCAGGTTCGTACGTCACCTGTTCCTCCAGTTCGCCGTCGGCGATGCGCACGTCGATCCGGAGCTGGTTCGAGCGGTACGTGCCCGCGTAGGGCGTCAGGTCGATGTCCTGCCGCGTGTAGACCGGCTTCTCGACGTCGCTGGCGAGGTGGTCCAGCAGGTCGTCGTGCAGTTCGAGCGCCCGCGGGTCGTTGCCGTACGCGGCGAACACCAGGTCGCGCTCCGGCATGACCACCAGCACCGCCACGCCGCCGGGCGAGGCGCCGGACATGGTCAGCACGGTCGTGCCGGCCATCGAGCGCACCAGCCAGCCGAGGCCGATCGGCGACGCGTTCGGCGTCCCCGGATCTCCGGTGACCGTCTCCATCAGCGCGACCGACGCCGCGGACAGCAACCGACGATCGAGATATGCCCGGCCGAAGGCCAGCAGGTCGTCGACGGTGCCGATCGGTGTGCCGCCGGCCGGCCCCCACGTCTGCGGCAGCATGAACATGCCGGTCGGCCTGATGTCGCCGGTCTCCGGGTCGGCGAAATGCCCGACGGCGGTGGAGCGCAGGATCGCCCGCTCGGCCGACGTGCACGAGTCCACCATCCCGGCGACGGCGAACACGTCGCGCTCGAGGAGTTCGTGGTACGGCAGGCCGGTCACCACCTCCAGCAACCGCCCGGCGACGATCATGCCGCCGTTGGAGTAGCTGACGTGCTCCCCCGGCGCGAACAGCTGGCCGCACTCGCGGCCGAGCCGCTCCACGTAGACGCGGAGGGCGTCGCGGCCGGCGGCGTCCGGGAAGAAGAGGTCGGCGTCGATCCCGCTGGTGGCGTTGAGGAGGTGACGCACCCGGAGCCCCTCGATGTCGACCGGCAGGTATTCGGCGACCGGTGCGTCGAGGTCGAGGACGCCCTTCTCCATCTGCTGCAGGACGAGCGTCGTTGTCATGATCTTGGTGATGGAGCCGAACAGGAAGCCGGTGTCCGCGCGCATCGGGGCGTTCGTGGCCAGGTTCGCGGTGCCGTGCGCGACGACGGTGCGCTCTCCCTTGTGGTGCAGGCCGGCGAGGAATCCGGGAATCCGGTTGGCTTCGCAGAAGGCGGTGATCCGCTCGGTGATGGTCATGCGTCGATCCTCGAACCTTGCCCCTGGGGCAGGGTCAAGGACCATTTTTGTCGGTGCCCGGCTTTAGGGTCTTGGCATGACCACGGGGACGCAGAGTTACCGGTATCCGGCCGCCTCGGCGCTGCACGACCGGCGGCTGACGCTGCAGACGTCCGGCGGCCGCACCGAACGCGGCCTGCTCGCCAATCCGCGGTTCTTCACCGGCTTCCTCACCGCCGGTGAGCCGGCCGCGGTGGGCCTGCTCACCCTGGCCGACGTCGCCCGCACCGACTTCCGTCGCGCCGGCCAGCCGCTCGACGGGTCGTTCGGCGGCTACCGCGATCCGATCGTCACCTGCGGCGGCGAGCGGTTGCGGTTCGAGTCGTTCTCGGCCTGCTGCGGCGCGTACGCGCGGCTCGACGTCCTGCCCGCCGGGCTCGACGGTGACCGGCTCGACCACGGCACCACCAACGTCGACGTCAATCCGCCGCTGTACGCGGCGCTCACCCGCGTCGGCGGGCGCGATCCGCTGCGGTTGTCGGTGGGTCCCGACGATCTCACGGTCACCACCCTCGACGGCGCGGTCGTCGAGAAGAAGGTGCCGCTGCCCGAACGGTGGCTGCGGAGCCTGGCCGAGGTGCCGGCGATCGCCGCCCGGTTCGAGCCACGGGCCGCGCTCACCCCGGCGGAGACCACCGCGTTCATCAACCGGCTGCCGTCGGCGGCGAGCCGCGAGGTGCGCTGGGTCAGCCAGGTCGGCCGGTCGCTGCGGGTGGCGACGGCTCCGGCCCGCGGCGCGGTGTGCCTGGCCGGCCCGGGCCGGCTGGCGCTGCTGCGTCCGTTGCTGCGCTTCGCCCGCGGGTTGCGCGTGTTCGGCCCGTCCGTGGCGCCGGGCAGCGGGCCGGCGCCGAGCGGGTGGGAGCTCGACCTCGGCGCGATGCGGTTCCTGCTGCTGCTCTCCCCCGGCACGTTCCGCGGTTTCTCCGGCGAGGGCGGGCTGCTGGAGGCGTTGGCCGACCCGACGGCCGCGGACGACGCCGAAACGGTCGCGCCGTTGCTCGGCTGGGCGCAGGTGGTCGACGTCGACGCCGTCGCGTCGGCGGGCGGCCTGGCGCCGCAACGGGTCCGGGCGGCGCTCGCCGTGCTGGCCACCTCCGGGCGCGTCGGCTACGACCCGGCCGAGGCCGCCTACTTCCACCGCGAACTGCCCTTCGACCCCGCCCTCGTCACCGGGCTCAACCCGCGGTTGGCGGGGGCCCGCGCGCTCGTCGACGGTGGGCACGTCACGCCGTCGGGCGAGGGGTTCGAGGTGCGCGCCGGCGAGCGGACGTACCGGGTCTACCCGGTGGCCGGCGGCGGTCTCGGCTGCACCTGCAGCTGGTGGGTCGACCATCGGGGCGAACGCGGGCCGTGTACGCACGTCCTGGCGGCCGGAGCGGCCGGAGCGGCCGGAGGTGCGCGGTGACCCTCGACTACCCGCGGCTGGCCGGGCTGATCGCGGCCGGCGCCGTCACCGAGATCGTCGACGCGCTCGTGGCCGCCGACGAGAAGACCCGCCGTGCGCTCTTCCCCGAGCTGCGCGAACACGTCGATCAGCTCAGCGCCGGCGGCTGGCAACGCCACCAGACCGAGGCGTGGCCACTGACGGTGGCCGGGGCCGGTTGCGCCCCGGGTGCGGCGGGCGTGGTCAGCTGGCTGCGGCATCGCACCCTGCGGTGGAACCTGCGGGGCAAGGACCCCGAGCCGCTGGTGCGTGTCCTGGGCGCGCCGGGGCGGCCGGCACTGGCCGTGGTCGGCCGCCAGCTCGCCGACCGCATGCGGGCCACCACGATCGCGTCCGACTGGCGGATCGCCGCGGCGCTCGTGCTGGCCGGCGGCGCCGAACCGCCGATGGGCGACGTGTTCGTGCGCGGTTGGGCCCGGTTCGGGGGGCGCGCCACCGACATCCAGCGGCGGTTGCCCGACGCGCTGCGCGCCGACCCGTGGCTCACGGCGATGGTCGGCCGCATGTTCGAGGT
This sequence comes from Virgisporangium aurantiacum, assembly GCF_016863635.1. Lineage (GTDB taxonomy): Bacteria > Actinomycetota > Actinomycetes > Mycobacteriales > Micromonosporaceae > Virgisporangium > Virgisporangium aurantiacum. The sequence goes on from NZ_BOPG01000063.1 coordinate 29,382, forward strand.
CGACACGCTGGCCGCCGAGCTGTCCGGAGACTGGCCCGAGGAGCTGGTCGCGCTGTGCGCCGAGGGCCGGGTCGACCGCGAGCAGGTGCTGTCCGGCTGTTTGTGGCGGATGCGGGCCGGCGACCGGGTCACGGCGATGGGCAACATCCTGAAGATCCACGTGCTGCTCGAGGTGACGCCCACCGAGATCGCCGCGCACCGGCAGGAGTACCTGGGGCTGCTGTCCAGCCCCAGCGGCTACGTCGCCGACCACGCCCAGTACGCGCTGCGCGAGCTCGACGGCTCCGGCTGCCTACCGGCCGACGCGCTGGTCGACGTGGTGGTCGAGAGCAGCCACGCGATCCTGCTGCGCCGGGAGAAGAAGCTGGTACGCACCCAGCTCACCTGGCTTGCCAGCATGGCGAGCCGGAACCCGGAGCACCTGGCCCGGCTGCTCGGCGCGGCCGCGACGGGCCTGGGCAACGAGGCGTCCGACCTCGCCGACCGCGCTCTCGACGTCATCGCGCGCCACCTGCCCGCCGCCGGCGACGACGTCCGCAAGGCGGTGATCGACGCCCTGCCCGACCTGTCCGGAGACCTCGCCCGGCGGGTCTCCGACCTCCTCGGTGTTCCGGCCGACGCCGCTGCCGGGCCGGCCGACCTGCTCCCGCTCGGCGAGCCGGTTCTCGCGGCGCCACCGCCGATCGGCTCGCTGGGCGAACTCGTCGGCGAGGTGCGGCGGATCATGCGCGACATGTCCGATCCGATCGCGCTGGAACGGGTCCTCGACGCGGCGGTGCGGTTCGCCCACACCGACCGGGCCGCCCTGGGCACGGTCCTCGCGCCGGTGGTGCCCGGCTGGGGCGGCGGATCCTGGTACGGCGAACTGTGCAACGTCCTGCGGGCCGCCGGCGGCGGGCAACTCCTGCCGGCTCCCCCACCCCAGGCCGGGAGCCAGACCCCCGCGCCACCCGAGGAACTGCTGACGGCACGCCTGGCGGAGATCGCCGAACGGCTGGCCGACGGATCGTCCCCCGCGGCGCTGCTGTCCACCCCGGCCACCGAAGACGGCCACGTCGACCCGGAGCGGGTGCTGAGCCTGCTGGTCCGCGCCGAACGCGACGGGATCCACCCCGGGCGGGTCGACCTCTCCCAGGCGCTGCTGCGGCTGCCCCGCACCGTCGACCCGGCGGTGACCGCGGCCGCCGCCGCGCTCGGCAGCCCCGCGGGCCGCGTGTTCCACCGCTGGCTGGCGGCCGGCGGCCTGGCCGATCCGGCGGTCGCCCGGGTGCGGGTTCCCCAGCCGGAGTGCCGCAACTCCCACACGTCCTACTACCACGGCTACCAGTGCTACTGCATGAGCCAGCCGGCGTTCCGGTTGACGGTGGAGGTGCCCGCACCACCGCCCGACCGGGCGGCCGACCTCGCCGTCCCCGCCCGCCTGCTGCACCTGGCCGGCGGCCCGGCGGCACGGCAACGGGCCTACGGCCACCACTGGGCGCCGTCGATGACGAGGTGGCCGTCCGTGACGCCGTCGCACCGGGAGATCGCCGCCGCACACATCCAGCCGATGATCACCGGAGCCGCCGACCAGGACCGCAGCGGTGGCACCGAGACCCTGCCCGCCCTGGCCCGGTGCTCCGGCCCGTTCGGCCCGGCGATGGCTCTCGCCCTCGCCTACGGCCTCGCCGCCAAACGCGAACGCGACCGGCTTCCGGCCGTCGACGCGCTGGTCCACCTCGCCGGCCGCGGCGACCTGACCGCCCCCGGCGCAATGGCCGGCCTGGGCACGACGGCCGGCGCAGTCTCGGGCACGGGCGCGACGGCCGGCCTGGGCGCGACGGCCGGGCCCGGCGCAACGGCAGGCCCGGGCGTGATGGCCGGCGCAGTGCCGGGCGCGATGGTCGGCCCCGGCGCAGTGCCCGGCACGGGCGCGATGGCCGGGCCGGGCGCAATGGCCGGGCCGCGCGCAATGGCCGGGCAGGGCGCGACCGGCGCGATGGCCGGGCGCGGCGACCTGGCCGGGCCGCTGCTCGGCCGAGCGCTCGGCGAGCTGACCGGTGAGGGCGTGGTCGTCCTCTCCCGGGTGGTCGCCGCGCTCGGCGAGGCCGCCCGTGCCGGCGCCGCCGGCACGGTCTGGCACATCACCGCCGCGATGCTGCCCGCCCTCCTGACGCAGGACAAGCCGAGGTCCGGCACCCCCGACCTGCTGGCGCTGGCCGCGGTGACGGCCGAGTCGACCCCGGCCGGGCCCGACCCCGAACTCCGCGCCCTGGTGACGGCGGTCGCCGCCCGCAAGGGCACCTCCCGCCTGGTAACGGAGGCCAACCGCCTGTGCCGCGCCCTCCGCTGACGCCCCCCGGAGTCGATCTTGCAGTTGTGGTGCCAGGGTTGCCCGGATTCGACACGCTTCGTGAGGCACCACAACTGCAAGATCGACGGGTGAGAGGGGGCGGCGTGGGTGAGGTGGTGGTTCGGGAAGCGTTCGGCGGGGATGTGGCGGGGGGTGTGCGGGTTCGGGGTGGAGCATGTTCCGCCGCACTATGCGCCACTGATCGGCGCGGAGGCGGCGGCGGAGCAGGTGCGGCGGTGGTGGAACGCGGCGGAGATCGGCAGGGCGGTGGCGGAGGGTCTGGTCGTCGTCGCCGAGGTTGGTGGGGTGGTGGTCGGTGTCGGGCAGCGGGGGCGGCGGGGGGACGAGCATGTGGTCTACAAGCTGTACGTCGATCCGGGGTTCCGCAGCCGCGGGATCGGTCCCCGCCTGATCGACGCGCTGATCGGGCACCTGCCGTCGGACGCCGACCGGTTGTACATCGAGCACTTCGTCGGCAACGGGCGGGCGGGCGCGTTCTACGAGCGGGAGGGCTTCACCGTCGACCGGATCGAGCCGAGCGCGTCGGGCGATCCCGCCCGCGGCGTGGTGTGGCGCGTGCGCCGGCTCGCCTAGTGTCCTGAGTCGTTGGTTCGGTGGCGGTTGAGGATGGGTCCCGCTCTCTCATGCCCCGCTCTCGCCATGCCGGGCCGGCGAGGTCACCCTCCGCTTCCGTGGCCGAGCCGATCAATGCCGGTGACACCCTCCAAGATCACCTTTTGAGGAACAAACGTGCAGTCTCACTTGAGCTTTCTTCCTCAAAAGAAGATCTTGGACAGGGCGGCGGCGAGGGGCGGGCCGGAATCCGTCACCAACTGTGTTGCCTCCCGGCCGCTTCCGGCGGACGACTTCCGCGTCACCCCGAACGTCGGAATTTCACCTTCGCCAGCTGCGGCCGAATCAACGACTCGGGACACTAGATGTCGAGGACGAGGGCGCGGTGGTCGGAGACCTCCGGCTCGTCGAGGATCTCGAACCTCGTGACGGCGGCGACGTCGGAGACCAGCAGGTAGCTGGCGTGCCGTACCGGCTTGCGGTAGTGGGACGTGCGGGTGTCGGCCTTGCCCACCAGGTCGGTCAGGCCGGCCTCGGCCAGGATGTCGAAGGTCTCGCTGTCGGGCAGCAGGTTGAGGTCGCCGCAGACGACCACCAGATCGTCGCGGGCCCGGATCCGGCGGGTCAGGTCGGCCAGCCGCTCGGCCTGGTGGCGGCGGGCGGGGGTGTCGTGCTTGCCGGCCGGCTCGCGGAGGCCGTGTACCTGCACCACGCAGACCGGCCGGCCGGAGTCGCGGTCGAGGGTCCGTATCGCCAGGGCGACCCGCGGGCGGTCGGCGACCGTCCACTCGGTGTGGTCGACAAAATCCCCGTGCACGAAGGCGGACTCGACGGCGATGACGGGCAGGTCGTCGCTAACCAGCGTCGCCACGCCGAAGTCCTGGCGGTGGCGGGTACCGGCCTCGTCGTGGACGGGGCCGGAGTCGCTGGCGACGAAGACGGCCTGGTGACCCGGTAGCGCGCCGTCGACGTCGGCCAGCAGGTCGGCGCGTTGCGGGAGGCTCCGTTCGCCGTCCTCGAAACGGGTCCAGCCGGACAGGCCCGGGGTGCGGGTGACCTCCTGCAGGCAGACGACGTGGGCGCCGCTGCCCGGCAGCCAGCCGAGAAGGGCGTCGGCCATGGCGCCGCCCCAGGCGTTCACGCTCGCGATCCGCACGCGGAGGCTCCCATCCAGCCGGTCCACATGATCTTAACGGCGTGTGAGGATGGCCGGCATGGCCGACCTCGACGCCGTTCGCGCGCGGAGCTTCGGCGCGGTCGCCGCGAGCTACGACGCCTACCGGCCGCGGTATCCGGACCGATTGGTCGACGACGTGGTCGCCCTGCTGCCGGGTCGGCGGGTCCTCGAGGTCGGTGCCGGCACGGGCATCGCCACCGCGGCGTTCGCGGCCCGCGGCGTCGACCTGACCTGCGTCGAGCCGGACCCGGAGATGGCGGCCGTGCTGACCGCGAAGGTCGGCGCCGCCGACGTGCACGTGACCACGTTCGAGCAATGGTCGGCGTCCGGATTCGACGGCCTGATCAGCGCGCAGGCCTGGCACTGGACCGATCCGGAAACGCGCTGGGCCAACGCCGCCGCCGCGGTGCGCACCGGTGGGGTGCTCGCCCTGTTCTGGAACGACGACCGCTACGTCGACCAGCGGATCCGTGCCGCGTTCACGGCCGCCTACGACCGGCACGGCATCGAGGTCCGCACGGTCGAGGAACAACCCGATGACGGGGACCTCCCCGAGGAGTGGCGCGCGGGGCTCGACCGGCACTTCGCCGACCTGCGCACGCACCGGTACCACTGGTCGCACCGGATGCCGGTGGCCGACTTCGTGGCGCGCGTCAACACCTCGTCGGCCCACCTGATCCTGCCGCCCGAGGTGCGCGCCGACCTGACAAGAGAGGTCACCGCGACGCTCACCGGCTACGGCGACGACGTCGAACTGGCCATGGTCACCGACCTGGTGACGGCGGTGCGCCGCTGAGGCGCCTACCGGTGGGCGAGGCCGATCAGTTCGCCGAGGTCGTAGATGGCCTCGCCGGTCCAGGCGATCGTGAACACCGCGAGGCCGACCGGTAACGCGCTCAGCGCCCACAGGTTGGCGCGGGCGCGCGGGCGGAGCAGCTCGGCGACGCGGCGCGGCACGACGCCGCCCGGCGCGGCGGCGTTGAGACCGGGGGCGCCGGCGTTCAGGCCGGGGGCGGTTCCGGCGGACGCCAGGGCGGCGGCGCCGATCGCGTGTGCGACCGTGCGCCGGCTGCCGACGGCGGCGGCGGCCTGCTCGTCGGCCGCCCGTTCGACGAGATAGCCGACGTGGCGGGCGACCCAGCGCAGCGCCGGGTGCGCGGCGGCCGCGAGTTCCGCCGCACGGACGAGCCGGTGGTGCCCGCCGGCCAGGTGGGCGTTCTCGTGCGCCAGCAGCGCGTCGAACTGGCGGGCGGACAGCGTCGCGCGCATGCCGGTGGTCACCACGACGTGACCCGGGCGGCCCGGCACCGCGAACGCCGTCGCGGCGTCGTCGGGCACCAGGACCAGACCCCCGGCGGCGGGTGCCTGCCGGCGGGCCCGGCGCAGCGCGGCGCGGTGGACGCGCCAGCGGTGCGCGACCGACCCGGTGGCGGCGGCCAGCAGGGCGACGCTCAGCCACGGTACCCACGCCACGTTCGCCGTGTCGTCGGCGACCACCCGGGACGACCAGCCGAACGTCTGCCCGACGACGGGCACCTCGGCCGCCGCGTGCAGCGCGAACACCGCGAGGTTCGCCATGCTCGCCACCGCGGCCGTGGCCGCCGTCCACGCCAGGACGCCGGCGGCCAGCGACGGCGCGAACCGGTCGGCGAGCAGCCGCACCACCGCGACGAACACCGGCGGCACGATCACGACGGACAGCAGGAAATGGTCGAACACGATCCCAGTGTGCCCGGGACGCCCCGCGGCGGATACAGCGGATACAGTCGCTCGCGATGGGTGCGACAGGGGGCCGTCGGCGACCGGGCCAACTCGAGGCGCAGGTCGTCACCGTGCTCAGCGCGTCACCCGAACCCCTGACGCCCGGCGAGGTCCGCGACCGCCTCGACCCCGCCGGAGCCCTCTCCTACAGCACCGTCGTCACCACGCTGACCCGGCTGTACGAGAACGGCGCGCTGCAGCGCCACCGCGACGGGCGGGCGTTCCGGTACAGCGCGGTCAGCAACGCGGCCGGGTTGGTCGCCGACCGCATGAGCCGCCTGCTGGCCGGCGAGCCCGACCGGACGTCGGTGCTGCGCCGCTTCGTCAGCACGCTCGACAGCGGAGACGAGCAGATCCTCCGCGACCTCCTCAGAGACCACCCCGATCAGAAGATGCCCGAGTAGGCGTTCAGCGCGGGCTGCCCGCCGAGATGGGCGTAAAGGACAGTGGACCCGGCGGGGATGTCGCCGGTGCGCACCAGGTCGATCAGCCCGGCCATCGACTTGCCCTCGTACACCGGGTCGATGATCATGCCTTCGAGCCGGCCGGTGAGCCGGATCGCGTCGACGGTCGACCGCACCGGGATGCCGTAGACGTCGCCGGCCCAGCCTTCGAGCACCGTGATCTCGTCGGCGCGCAGGTCGCGCTTGAGGCCGATCAGGTCGGCGGTGTGCCGGGCGATCCGCTCGACCTGGGTTTTTGTCTTCTCCAAGGTCGCCGACGCGTCGATGCCGATCACGCGGCGGGGCCGGTCCTGGGTCGCGAAGCCCGCGATCATCCCGGCGTGGGTGGACCCGGTGACGGTGCACACGACGATCGTGTCGAAGAAGACGCCCAGCGCCGCTTCCTGCTCCTCGACCTCGCGCGCCCAGTTGGCGAACCCGAGCCCGCCGAGCCGGTGCTCGGACGCACCGGCCGGGATCCCGTACGGGGTGCCGCCCGCGGCACGCACCTCGTCGAGAGCGCGCTCCCAGGAGTCGCGGATGCCGATGTCGAAGCCGGCCGGGTCGAGCCGCACGTCGGCGCCCATGATGCGGGACAGCAGGATGTTGCCGACCTTGTCGTTGACCGCGTCGGGCCAGTCGACCCACTTCTCCTGCACGAGCCGCGCCTTGAGGCCGAGCTTCGCCGCGACGGCCGCGACCTGCCGGGTGTGGTTGGACTGGTACCCGCCGATCGACACGAGCGTGTCGGCGCCGCTGGCCAGGACGTCGGGCACGATGTACTCGAGCTTGCGGGTCTTGTTGCCGCCGTAGGCCAGCCCGGAGTTGCAGTCCTCCCGCTTCGCCCAGATCTGCGCGCCGCCCAGGTGCGCGGTGAGGCGGTCGAGGCGGTGCACGGGGCTTGGCCCGAACAGCAACGGGTAGCGGTCGAAGTCGTCGAGTGACATCGGGGATCCCTTCACGGCGTGAGCGTCAGCCAGTTGGCGCGGACCTCGGCGGCTGCACCGTCGGCGTCGCCCCGGCGGGCGAACTCGACGATGCGGGCGTGCTGCGCGACCGATTCGCGGCCGACCAGCGAGGCGAAGCGGACCCGCTCCATGCGGCGCAGCAGCGGGGTCACGTCGTCGAGGATCGCGGCCAGGAGGCGGTTGGCCGCGAGACCGACGAACACGCGGTGGAACGCATCGTCGGCCGCGATCGCGGCCTCGACGTCTGCGGTGGTCAGGGCCGTCGCGAAGGCGCGGTTCGCCGTTTCCATTTCAAGGCAATGTGACGCCGTGAGCAGCGGAACCGCCGTACGGGCGGCCAACTCGTGCATGCTCGCCGCGACCGCCTGCGCCTCCGCCGCCGCCCGGACGTCGAGCGGGGTGACCACGGTGCGGCTGCCCGGCCGGATCTGCACGAGGCCGGTCTTCTCCAGGTGGGCGAGCGCCTCGCGGACCGGCGTGCGGCTGACGCCGAGCCAGGCGCACAGGTCGGCGTCGACCAGGCGTTCGCCGGGTTCGAGCGTGCCGTCGACGATCGCGGTGCGCAGCATGGTGAACGCGCGCTCGCGCAGCAGCGTGCGGGGCGGCGGTGCGCTCGTGCGCGGGACCGGCATGCAAAATACGGTATCCGATATATCGCAGGAGGAAAGGCTCGCGTGGTTCCGGCTGAGTAAGGTGCAGGCAGGAAACTTTTCGAGGGAGCCGTCGTGAGCCATCCCTACATGCAGTGCCCGCGGTGCCGCGGGCCGATGCAGTCCTACCCGCGCAGCGGCGTACAGATCGAGCAGTGCACCCAGTGCCGCGGCATCTTCCTCGACGAGGCGGAGCTGGCCACGTTGGGCCGCAACGAGGCCCAGTGGGGTCCCGGCGGCATGCCGCCCGGTGGCCCCGGCCCGGGCCCGGGTCCCGGCCCCGGGTACGGCGGTTACGGCGGCGGCTACGGCCAGGGTCCCGGCGGATACGGGCCCGGCCCCGGTCCGGGCCCCGGCTACGGATACGGCGGCGGCTACGCCGGCGGATACGGACCGCAGGGGCCGGTCTGGGGCTCGATGGACCCCGACAACCCGGCGCCCCCACCCGACCCACCGCCGCAGGAGCGCTAGCACCGAGCGCCTGTTTGGAAAGGGGGGCCGAGTCGAGGCGAGGTCCAGGCGGCGATCCGGCAAGGCGCGGATTTGTCCCGATACCGGTGTTGTATCGGGGCGAATCCGTAACGCCGCCGGTCGTCGGCTGGGCCCGCCGCAGGCCGGCCATCCCTTTCCAAACAGGCGCTTGCACCGTCCGCTGACGTCATCGCGTCAGCGGACGGTTCGTGACCCGTCAGCGGGCGCCGCGACGCTGCCGGACATGAAGAACACCACGGTCCTCATCTCCGGCGCCAGCATCGCCGGCCCCGCCCTCGCCTACTGGCTGACCCGCTACGGGTACACCGTCACCGTCGTCGAGCGGGCGCCCGCGCTCCGCACCGGCGGGCAGGCCGTCGACTTCAAGGGCGAGATCCACCGCACCGTGCTGGCGCGGATGGGCATCCTCGACGACGTCCGCAAGCACGCCACCGGCGGCCGCGACATGGCGATCGTCGACGCCGACGGCCGCACCCGGGCGGTCATCCCCGGCACGTTCACCGGCGGCGACATCGAGATCAGGCGCGGCGACCTGTCGCGGCTGCTCTACGAACGCACGGTCGGCTCCTGCGAGTACCTGTTCGGCGATTCCGTCACCGCGTTGACCGAGACGGCCGGCGGGGTGGACGTCACGTTCCGGAACGCCGCGCCGCGCACGTTCGACCTGGTGGTCGGCGCCGACGGCATCCACTCGAACGTGCGCCGGCTGGCGTTCGGGCCGGAACAGGACTTCGTCACCCACCTCGGCTACCACTACGCGCTGGTCGACCTCGGCCTCGAAAACGGCGAATCGCAGATGTACAACGAGCCCGGCCGGATGGTCGCGACCGGCGGGCCGAAGGCGCCGGCGTTCTTCGTGTTCGCCGCTCCCCCGCTGGAGTACGACCGCTTCGACACCGCGCAGCAGAAGCGGATCCTCGCCGACACCTACCGCGGCGCGAAGTGGCGGGTGCCCGACCTGCTGGCCCGGCTGCCGGAGGCCACCGACGTGACGCTCGACTCGATCAGCAAGGTGTTCATGCCGACGTTCTCGACGGGACGCGTCGTGCTGCTCGGCGACTCCGCGTACGGCAACACGCTCGGCGGGTTCGGTACCGGGCTCGCGATCGTCGGCGCGTACGTGCTCGCGGGCGAACTGCTGGCGGCCGGTGGCGACCACACGGCGGCGTTCGCCCGCTACGACGAGCTGTTCCGCCGCTACTCGAAGGTGTCGCAGAAGGGGAACGCCGGCCCGTTCCTGGCGCCGCCGAGCCGGCTGCGCATCGCCATGCGCGACCGTATGTTCACATCGACGCGGCTGCTCGCGATGATGATGAAGATGACCGATTCGTTCGCGACGAACATCGAGCTCACCGACTATGCCCGGTACGAGTCGTGAGCTCATCGCGGAGGGCGTCGACGTCGGCGCAGATCGTCGACGCCCCCGCCGTCGCGAGCTCGCCCGGCACGGCGTAGCCCCAGGCGACGCCGAGGCAGGACAGGCCGTTGGCCCGGGCGCCGACGACGTCGTGCGAGCGGTCGCCGACCATCACGGCGTCGGCCGGACCGCCGAGGCGGGCCAGCGCGACCCGCACCACGTCGGCCTTCGTGGGCCGGGTCTTCTCGACCGTCTCGCCGCACACCGTGTGGAACAGCGACGCCCAGCCGTTCGCGGCGACGATCTGCTCGGCGAACCGCTCCAGCTTGCTGGTCGCGACGGCGAGCACCACGCCCGCGGCGGCCAGGTCGCGCAGCAGGGTGTCGATCCCGGCGAACGGTCGGTGGGTGGGCAGCGCGTGCTCGACGTAGATCCGCCGGTACACCGGCACGATCGCCTCGGCCGTCGCGGCGCCGACCAACGGCGGCAGCGACGTGTGCAGCGGCGGGCCGAGCAGGTCGCGGCCCAGCCCACCGGGCGGTTCGGGGACACCCAGCTCCGCGAACGCGAGGCGCATCGAACTCAGGATGCCGTCGGCCGAGTCGATGAGGGTGCCGTCGAGGTCGAACAGGATCGTTGTCACCGGTGCACGATAAGGTTCGCCAGGTGAGCGAGGACGAGAAGGTCATCGCCGAGATGACCGAGGGTGGGGTGCTGGCGGCACTCCGGTGGGCGGCGCTGTCCGCGTACACGCGGGCGTGGGCCGACTTCGACCCCGACACGGGGCACAGCCAGACGGTCCTCGGGATCATCGCCCACACGCTGCTGGCCGACCGGCAGGACCGGGTGTTCCGGCTGGAGAAGTACGCCGAGAACGACGCGGTGCTCCTGGCCGGGCTGCTGCCGAGCGAGCAGGAGTCGCTGCCGAACGTCGCCGGCGTGGAGCGGGCCGACCTGAACGGCTCGCCGGCGTGGCAGTTCCGCCAGTACCGCTGGTTCGTCAGCTCGTTCGAGCACGGCCGGGTCCACGAGATCTCCTGGGGCCGGAAGAGCCCGACCAAGCGCAGGATCGCCGCGGAGACCGGCGACAGCAGCCCGGATCAGTTCGTGCTCCCGGGCATGTTCGATCTGCCCGGCGGTTACGCCCTCGACCCGGTGACCGTGCGCGACCTGCTCGACGCCCGCTCCCCCGTGGTCAGCACGGTGCTCACCCACAGCATCGACCCGCACACCGGCGCGATCGAGCTGTTCCTCGGCCGGCCGCGGCTCAACAGCGACGGCGGCGGGTCCTGGATGTGGCTGCGCCCGCTGCTGCCCCGCGACGGCGCGTCGGTCTCTACTGAAGGCCGGATCGCACCGACGTGATGCGCTGCGTGTTGAACCCGAGCCAGTGCATGCGGCCCCGGTAGCGGGCGTGCTCGATCTTGAGGCAGCGGTCGACCACCACGTCGAGCCCGTCGTCCGCGGCGATCTTCGTGCCCTCGGCGTTGATCACGCCGAACTGGCACCAGAGCGAGCCGGCCTTGATCGTCACAGCGTCGCGGGCGATTCCCGGTAGGGCGTCGGGCGCGCGGAAGACGTTGACGATGTCGACCGGAACCGGGACGTCGAGCAGGCTCGGGTAGCTGGTCTCGCCGAGGATCGTCTTCTCGCGCGGGTTCACCGGCACGACGCGGTAGCCGTGCCGCTTGAGGTAGTAGCCGACGAAGTTGCTCGCGCGCAGTTCGTTGCCCGACAGGCCGACGATCGCGACCGTCTTCGCGGTGTGGATCACCCGCTGGATCGTCGCCACGTCCTGGTACTTCGCCACATCCATGTCACTCACCCGCCGCCACCTTCGCGAAGCCCTGCTCCAGGTCCCAGATCAGATCGTCGACCGACTCGGTGCCCACCGACAACCGCACCGTGCCGGGCCCGACGCCCGCCGCGGCCAGTTCCTCGTCGCCGAGTTGGCGGTGCGTGGTGCTGGCCGGGTGGATGATCAGGCTCTTCGCGTCGCCGACGTTCGCGAGGTGCGACCAGAGCGACACGCCGCGGATGAGGTCCTGCCCGCCGGTGCGGCCGCCGGCGCAGTCGAACGAGAACACCGCGCCCGCGCCGAGCGGCAGGTACTTCTCGACCAGCGGCCGGTACCTGCTCGCGGGCAGCCCGCCGTAGGTGACGTTCGACGCCAGCGGGTGCGCGTCGAGAAATGCCGCGACGGCGAGCGCGTTGGTGACGTGCCGCTCCATCCGCAACGACAGCGTCTCCAGCCCCTGCAGGAACAGGAACGCGTTGAACGGCGAGAGGGCGCCACCGAGGTCGCGCAGCGTCTCGGCGCGCAGCTTCATCAGGTAGCCGTAGCTGCCGAACGTCTCGTGGAACTGCAGGCCGTGGTAGGCCGGCGACGGCTCGGCGATCACCGGGAACCGCCCGTTGGACCAGTTGAACGTGCCCGCCTCGACGACCACGCCGCCGATGCTCGTGCCGTGGCCGCCGATGAACTTCGTGGCCGAGTGGATGACGATGTCGGCGCCCCACTCGATCGGGCGGCACAGGTACGGCGTGGCGAACGTGTTGTCGACCATCAGCGGCAGGTCGTGCTCGTGCGCGATGCCCGCCACGGTCTCGATGTCGAGGACGTTGCCGCCCGGGTTGCCGATCGTCTCGCCGAAGAACGCCTTCGTGTTGTCCCGCACGGCGCTCCGCCACGCGTCGGGATCGTCGGGGTCGACCCACGTCAGTTCGACGTTCATCTTGCGCAGCAGGTGCTTGAACTGGTTGACGGTTCCGCCGTAGAGCGCCGAGCTCGACACCACGTGGTCGCCCGGCTGCAGCAGCGTGAACAGCGAGGCCGCCTGCGCGGCGATGCCGCTGGAGAACGCGACCGCGCCCATCCCGCCCTCGAGGTTCGCGACCCGCTCCTCGAACACCGCGACGGTCGGGTTCATGATGCGCGAGTACGTGTTGCCGTACTCCTGAAGGTTGAAGTAGGCCGCCGCCGACTCGGGATCCTCGAACACGTAGCTGGTGGTCTGGAAGATGGGCACCGCGCGGGCGCCCGTGTTCGGGTCGGGCCGCTGCCCGGCGTGCAGCTGCCGGGTCTCGAAGCCGAACACGCGGTCTTCCTCGGTGCGGAACGGTTCGTCAGTCACGCTGTCTTCTCCAGGAACTCTTGGATGATCGGCGTCTGGCGCGCCTCTTCCAACAGGAAGCAGTCGTGGCCGTACGGCGCCTCGATCAGGTGGTACTCGACCGGCTTGCCGAGTGTACGCAGCGCGTCCTCGATCTCCTCGGACGCGGCGGGCGGGTAGAGCCAGTCGGAGCTGAACGCGATGAGCAGCGTGCGGGCCTCGATCCGGGCGAGGGCCGTTTCGAGCGACCCGCCGTACTGGCGCCCGAGGTCGAAGTAGGTCAGCGCGCGCGACAGGTACAGGTACGTGTTGGCGTCGAACCGTTTGACGAACGAGTCGGCCTGGTGGCGCAGGTAGTTCTCGACCTCGAACTCCGGTTCGGTGATGGTGTACCGGATGTCGTCGGCGAACTGCAGCCGCCGGCCGAACTTGTCGTCGAGCGCCGGCCCCGACAGGTACGTGATGTGGCCCACCATCCGGCCCACGCCCATGCCACCGTCGGGTTTCCGACCCGTGCCGTAGTAGTGGCCGCCCTGCCACGCGGGGTCGCGCATGATGGCGTCGCGCGCGATCGCGTTCCACGCCACGCCCTGCGGGTGGAGGGCGTGCGTGCTGGCGATCACCACGATCGAGTCGACCCGATCGGGGTACAGGATCGCCCATTCGAGCGCCTGCATCCCGCCGAGCGATCCGCCGGCCACCACGGCGAGCCGGTCGATGCCGAGTTCGTCCAGGAACGCGCGCTGTGTACGCACCATGTCGGCGACGGTGAGGACCGGAAAGTCCGACCCGTACGGCTTTCCGGTGGCGGGGTCGATCGACGACGGGCCGGTGGTTCCCTTGCAACCGCCGAGCAGATTGGTCGAGATGACGTGATACCGGTCGGTGTCGAACGCCTTTCCGGGACCGATCATCCCGTCCCACCACCCGAGTCCGCGGCCGGCCGTGCCGTCGCGGTCCTCCGCGGCGAAGCCGTCGCGGGTGCTCTCCTCGGGGGGAACGGCCGACACACCGGCCGCGTGCGCGTCACCGCTCAGCGCGTGACACACAAGGATGACATTGTCGCGCGCCGGCGCCAGCGTGCCGTATGTCTCATAGGCGATACGGATATGGCCCAGTTCCCGGTTACAGTCCAGCCTGACCGGTACGGGAAGATCGAGATACCGCGTCTCGACCGTGCCCACTGAGTCCATTTCCGTTTCCGTTCTTCCGATGTATTGTCTACCACCCCGGTAGGTTTACGGGGGTAGTGATGAAAGGTGAGGCGCAGCATATGACCACTTCCACCGACAACGGTGTCAACGTTCAGGCACTGCTCGAAGCCCGCGAGGTGCTGAAGGGCGCTCCCGAGGCGGCCCAGTTCACGTGGCGCGCCGAGTCGAAGTGGCAGAACGGTGTTCACAGCACCACGAAGGTACAGAAGTTCTTCGGCCTCGGCGCGGAGCAGACCCACAAGGCCGAGCACACGTTCGACGCCGACCACCCCGAGATCTTCGCCGCCACCGACAACGACATCACCCCGATCGAGTACCTCCTCGTCGGTCTCGCCTCCTGCCTCACCGCCGGTGTGGCGTCGGTCGCGCAGAACCGGGGCATCCAGTTGCGCTCGGTCGAGGCGAGCCTGGAGGGTCACCACGACATCCGCGGCATCCTCGGTGCCGACAGCGACGTCCGCAACGGTTTCAACGACATCAAGGTGACGTTCCACATCGACGCCGACGCGTCGAAGCAGGAGATCGAGGCGATCGTCGCCCAGTCGCAGAAGCGCTCGGCCGTCTTCGACGCGCTCACCAACCCGACGGACGTCACGGTCGAAGTTGCCTGAGCGGTTCACCACGGTTGTCATCGGGGCCGGTCATGCCGGGCTCGCGGCCAGTCATTTCCTCACGGCGCGGTCGATCGACCACGTCGTGCTCGAACGCGGCGAGGTCGCGAACTCGTGGCGGACCGAGCGCTGGGACTCCCTGCGCCTGCTGACGCCCAACTGGCAGTCCCGCCTGCCCGGGTACGGCTACGACGGCGGTGACCCCGACGGCTACATGACGATGGGCGAAGTGATCGAGTTCATCGACCGCTTCGCCCTCGTCACGGCCGCGCCGGTGCGCACCGGGACGACGGTCACGTCGGTCCGTCGCACCGACGACGGCTATCTCGTCACCACCGATAGCGGTGAGATCCGCTGCCGGACCGTGGTGATCGCCAGCGGCGCCTGCAACACGCCGGTGGTGCCGCCGCTGAGCGCCGGCGTACCCGCGGACGTCGAGCAGGTGACCCCGTTCGACTACCGCGGGCCCGACAAGCTCGCCGACGGCGGCGTCCTCGTCGTCGGCGGCTCGGCGACCGGCGTGCAACTGGCGCACGAACTGCGGCAGTCCGGCCGGCCGGTGACGCTGTCGATCGGCGAGCACGTCCGGATGCCGCGCACGTACCGCGGTCGCGACGTGCTGTGGTGGATGGACGCGTCCGGCGTCTGGGACCAGCGCTACGACGAGGTCGACGACCTCGACCGGGCGCGCCGGCTGCCGTCGCCGCAACTGGTCGGCACGCCCGAGCGGCGCACCCTCGACCTCAACGCCCTCATCGACGCGGGCGTCGAGCCGGTCGGCCGCTGGGCCACCGTCCGCGACGGCGAGGCCCTGTTCTCCGGCGGCCTGCGCAACCTGTTCTCGCTCGCCGACCTCAAGCTGCGGCGCCTGCTCGACACGTTCGATGCCGTTGATCCGGCCACGGACCCCGAGCGCCCGCCACCCACCCGCACGCCCGCTTCCCCGCGCTGGAAGCTCGACCTGCGCAGCGGCGAGATCCGCACGATCGTGTGGGCCACCGGTTACCGGCCCGACTACGCCTGGCTCGACGTCCCGGTGCTCGACGCGAAGGGCCGGCTGCGCCACGACGGCGGCGTCGTCGACAGTCCCGGGCTGTACGCGCTCGGGTTGCCGGTGCTCCGCCGGCGCAAGTCCACGTTCATCCACGGCATCGAAAGCGACGCCCGCGAGGTCATCGACCACCTGGCGGCCTTCATCCGCGGTTGAGCAGGTCCCGGATCTCCTTCGCCACCTCGGCGGGTGCCTCCTCGGCCATGAAGTGGCCGTGGTCGACGGTCACGTGCCGCAGGTCCGGTGCCCAGGCCCGCCAGAGCGCCGCCGCGTCGAAGCCGAGCGCGGCGCCCCAGTTCTGCTGGAGCACGGTCACCGGCATCCGGAGCCGGTTGCCGGCGGCGCGGTCGGCCCGGTCGTGGTCGAGGTCGACGCCCGCCGACGCCCGGTAGTCCGCGACGATCGACGGCACCGCTTCCCGGCACGCGTCGAGGTAGGCGGCCCGGATGTCGGCGGGGAACGGACTCTTCGCCCAGAGGTCGAGGAAGTGCCCGAAGAACGCGTCGGCGCTCGCGGCGATCATCCGCTCCGGCAGCCCGGGCGGCTGCGCCATCAGGTACAGATGGAAGCCGACGGCGGCGCCGGTGCCGCGCATCACGTCCCACATGTCGAGCGTGGGCAGCACGTCGAGGGAGACCAGATGGCTGACCACGCCTGGGTGGTCCAGGGCGGTGCGGATCGCCACCAGCGCGCCGCGGTCGTGGCCGGCCAGCGCGAACCGGTCGTGGCCGAGGGCGCGGGCCAGCGCGACGACGTCGGCGCCCATGGTGCGCTTGGCGTACGTCAGTGGGCCGGCCTCGGCGGCCTCGGCGGGCTTGTCGCTGGCGCCGTAGCCGCGCAGGTCCGGGCAGATCACGGTGTGGTCGGCCGCCAGGTCGGCGGCGACGTGCCGCCACATCAGGTGGGTCTGCGGGAAGCCGTGCAGCAGCACGACGGGACGGCCCGTCCCGCCGACGGCGGTGTGCAACGACACGCCGTCGGCGACCGGGACGCGCTGGTACTCGAATCCGGGGATCATGCGGACGAGTCTTCGTGGTGTGGATGAGCAACGGATGAGCGTGACGTTCGGCGTCCTCGGTCCGGTGGTCGCGTGGAAAGGAGCGTGGGACGGCGCCGGTGACCGGATCGCGCTCAAGGGGCCGTCGCACCGGGCGGTGCTGGCGCGACTCCTGGTGGCCCGGGGCCGCGTCGTACCGGTCGGCACGCTCGTCGACGACCTGTGGGTGGCGCCGCCCGCCGGCGCGGTGGCCGCGGTGAGGACGTTCGTGGCGGCGCTGCGCCGCGCCCTGGAGCCCGACCGGCCGCGCCGGGCGCCGGCGACCGTCCTCGTCACGGAGGGGCCGGGGTACGCGCTGCGCGCCGATCCCGCCGCCGTCGACGCCCGGCGGTTCGAACAGGCGGTGTCGGACGCCGGAGCGCTGCCACCGGCCGCCGCCCTGTCCCGCCTCGACACGGCGCTGGGCTGGTGGCGCGGCCCCGCCTACGCCGACTTCGCCGACGCGCCGTGGGCCGCCGCCGACCGGGCCCGCCTCGCCGAGTTGCGGCTGCACGCCGTCGAGCGGCGGGCCGCCGCCCGGCTCGACCTCGGCCTGGCCGCCGAGGCGGTGCCCGACCTCGACGCCCACACCGGCCGGCACCCGTGGCGCGAGGAGGGCTGGCGGCTGCTCGCCCTGGCGCTGTACCGGTCCGGCCGGCAGGGCGAGGCGCTCGCCGTGCTGCGCCGGGCCCGGCTGCTGCTGGTCGACCAGCTCGGGGTCGATCCCGGACCGGCGCTGCGCCGGCTGGAGACGGACATCCTGCACCAGACCGGCGATCTCGACACTCCGGCGGCACGCGTCTGGGCGGAGGCCGCCTCGACCTACGACCGGCTCGTCGCGGGCGGTTCCCGGACCCGGCTGGAGTCGACGGTCGGGCTGCTGCGCGACCTCGCGATGACCGGCGGCGGCGGGCTGGCGGCGGCCCGCGAGCAGCGGACGGCGTCCATCGAGGCGGCCGAGCAGCTCGGCGATCCGCTGCTGACCGCCCGGGTGATCGGCGGCTACGACGTCCCCGCGCTCTGGCCGCGGTCCGACGATCCGGCCCGCGCCGCCGCCGTGGTCGCCGCCACCGAGCGGACCCTGGCCGCGCTCCCGCCGGGCGACCACGAGACGACGCGGACCCTGGCCGCGCTCCCGTCGGGCGACCACGAGGCGACGCGGGCCCTGGCCGGGCTCCCGTCCGGCGACCACGAGGCGACACGGGCCCGCCTGCTGGCCACGATCGCCGTCGAGTCGCGGGGCACGGGCGCACCGCGTCCCCTCGAAGCCGCGCGCGAAGCGGAAGCGATCGCGCGGCGCCTGGACGACCCGGCGCTGCTCGCCTTCGCCCTCAACGGCGCGTTCATGCAGGCGTGCCGCGGCACCGGCACCGCACCGCGACGCGCGGCCATCGGCACGGAACTGGTCGACCTCGCCGGGCGGCACGGGCTTGTCAGCTTCCAGGTGCTCGGCCACCTGGTGCGGATGCAGGCCCGCAGCGGGCTCGCCGACTTCGCCGCCGCCGACCGCGACGCCGCGGCCGCCGAGGACCTGGCCGCCCGGCACGAACGGCCGCTGGTCGGCGTCTTCACCGCGTGGTACCGGGTGCTCCGCCTGGCCGTGGCGGAGTCGGCACCGCTCCCGGTGGTCGAACGCGCCTACCGGGCGGCGGCGACGCTGCTCGACGACGCGGGAATGCCCGGCCTGAGCGACGGCCTCCTCCCGCTGGCGCTGCGGTGCCTGCGGGTGTGGCGCGACGCACCCGACGACGGCGCCGACTGCGGGCCGTACGAACCGTGGGCCCGGCCCGCTCCGGCGACGCTGGCCACGCTCCCCGACCCGCCCGCCGGGCTGTTCACCGAGGCGCTGTGGTGCCTGGTCGGGCGCGCCGCCCTCGCCGCCGGCGACCGGGCGACGGTGGCGCGCGCCCGGGTGGCCCTGACCCCGGCCGCGGGCGAGTGGGCCGGCGCCGGCAGCGCCCTGCTGACCGTCGGGCCGGTCGCCGACCACCTCCGTCGGCTCGGTCGGTGAGCGGTCGCCGCCACACTGGAGGTCCGCGCCGACCGGCGGGGGCGTCCACTTCCGGATCCGGGAGACAACGGTTTGCCGGCACCGACCTTTGTCTCCCACAAACGGCCATCCGGCATGCGACCGCGCATCGCTCGTGCCCGCCCAGATCCGGCGCGGCCGACGCATGAATGGTGGAGGCGGTTCGTCACCGGCCGGTGATGCCGTGGCGGCGCGCGATGTCCTCCACGGCGTCCTTGGCCTCCTTGAGGCCGACACCGGTTCGCTCCCGGTAGATCTTGATTGCCTGGATCTTGTTGCCCGCCACCAGGTGCGCGACGACGTCGACCGCCTCAGGTTCCGGCTCGGTCACGCCGAGGTGGTCCATGACGAGCTGAAGCCGGCGGTCGATCTCGGTCAATCGCCTCTCGATGCCGCGATTGCGGCCGCCGAGCATCTGGGGGCCTGACATCAAACCCACGAGGAACACGAGGGCGAGGAGGATCGGGATCCAGACAACGAAAGCGTTCACACCACGCACAGTACGGAAATCCAACAAGGCCGATCCCTCGCCGAACCGGGAACCGGTCGACGTGACCGCGGCGCGTAGCGTCTCCGCATGACCTATGTCGACCCGGCGCTCTGGTACGAGCAGTTGGCCACCTTCTACGGCGCCGCGAGCGGTCTGATCACCGACCCGGCCGGGCGGATCCTGATGGTCAAGCCGAACTACCGGGACGGCTGGTCGCTGCCGGGCGGCGTCCTCGAGCACGACGAGCGGCCGGAGGTCGGCTGCGCCCGCGAGGTGCTGGAGGAGGTCGGGCTCGCCGTGCGGCCCGGCCGGCTGCTCGTCCTCGACTGGGTGCCGGCGGGCGACGGCCGGCCGCGCCCGTTCGCGTCGTTCCTCTTCGACTGCGGCACGGTCGCCGCGGGCACGCCGATCCGGCTGCAGATCGAGGAGCTCGACGAGTACCGGTTCGTCGAGCCGGCGGAGGCCGACGGCCTGTTCCCCGCCTGGGCGACCGGCCGGCTGGCCGCCGCGCTCGCCGCCCGGCGCGACGGCGGCACCGTCTACCTGCCGATGTTCCGGTCCTAGCCACCGGTCCCAGCCCGGAAACGTGGCACGGCGGAATCCTCAGGCGGGTTCGCCGCCGGACGAGTTCGTAGGCATGCCGCGTCGACCAGCGTCCCCGGTGACGGGTCGTAAGCACGGTCCCGTGGCGGGGATGCGACGGATCGCGGTCGCGGTGCTGTGCCTCTTCGGCGCCATCGTCGTGGTCTCCCAGCCGACCCTGACCAGCGCGTTCAGCCTGACCGGGCTCGGCTGCCTCGCCGCGCTGGCGGCGCTCTGGTTCGTCGGGTACCGGCGCGAACGGTTCCCACCGGTCCTGCTTCCGGTCGAGGTGACGCTGCTCGCCGTGGCGTGCTTCATGCTGCTCGACGACACCGTGGGCTCGTTGGCCGCGATCGCGCTGATGCTGCGGTGCACCTACGGCGGCTGGCGCGGTGGGCTGGCGGCCGCGGTCGCGTACCTCGTGGCGGTCACGATCGGTGACAACGTGGGCGGGCCGCAGGACGACCAGCTCGCCGTGGCGGTTTCCGGGCTGCTCTGGCGCGACCTGCCGAACTTCCTCGTGTTCGGCGGCATCGGGATCGGGCTGTCGGCCGTCCTGCGCGGCCACGAACGGAACGTGGCACGCGACCAGGTGATGCTCGCCGCCGGCGTCCGGCTGCTCGCCGCCACGACGCGCGACGAGATCGACCGCACGGTGCGCGAGGCCGCCACCGACCTGCTGGCCGACACCGGCGCGCGGGCCGACCCGCCGGAGCACACGACGCTGACCGCCGAGAGCCGGGACCGCCTGAACGCCGGCCACCCGGTCCGGCTCAGCCCGGCCGAGCGGGCGGCCGCCGACCTGCCCGCCGGTGCGGCCGAAGCGGTGCTTCTCGACCTCGCCGGGCGCCCGGTACTGCTGATCACCAGCCGCCGGCGCCTCCCCGCGGCGGCGATGAGCCGGCTCGCCTCGCTGACCACCACCGCCGTCCTCGCCGCGCGCGGGCTGGAGCTCCGGGAGCAGCTGCGCGAGCAGGCCTACACCGATGCCCTCACCGGTCTCGCCAACCGCGCGAGGTTCGGCGAGGTGCTGGCCGCCGCCGTGCTGGACACCCGGCGCACCGGGCGACCGGCGGCGCTCCTCCTGCTGGATCTCGACGGCTTCAAGCCGGTGAACGACCGGCTCGGGCACGCCGCCGGTGACCGGTTGCTGCAGGTGGTCGCCCACCGGCTGCGCGCCGTGGTGCCGGCCGGGTCGACGGTCGCCCGGCTCGGCGGTGACGAGTTCGTCGTCCTATTGACGCCGGAGGTCGGCGCCGATCGGGCCGGCGTGATCGCCGGCCGGGTGGTCGACGCGATCGGCGCGCCCACCGACCTCACCGGCGTTCCGGTGACCGTCGGATGCAGCGTCGGCCTCGCGTTCACCGCGCCCGACGGGACCGGCGAAGCCGTCCTCGCCGACGCCGACCGGGCGATGTACCGGGCGAAGGCCGCCGGTCGCAACCGCGTCGAGGTCGAAACCGCGATGGTGGCGCATTGATCCCACCGCCTACCTGCCGAGGTTAACCGGCAGGTAACTTAAGGCACCCGCAGGAGAAGGAGGGGTGCCCGTTGAAGGCGGACATCATCGTCGTCGGGGCCGGACTGGCCGGCCTGGTCGCGGCGGCCGAGGCGGCCGACGCCGGCCGGAGCGTGCTGCTGCTCGACCAGGAGGGCGCGCAGAGTCTCGGCGGCCAGGCCTTCTGGAGTCTCGGCGGCCTCTTCCTCGTCGACAGCCCCGAGCAACGGCGCATGGGCGTCAAGGACTCCCTCGACCTGGCCCGCCAGGACTGGTTCGGCAGCGCCGCCTTCGACCGGCCGGAGGACCACTGGCCCCGCGCCTGGGCCGAGGCGTACCTGCAGTTCGCGGCCGGCGAGAAGCGGTCGTGGCTGCGCGGGCAGGGGCATCGGCTGTTCCCGGTGGTCGGGTGGGCCGAGCGGGGTGACGGCACCGCCGGCGGGCACGGCAACTCGGTGCCGCGGTTCCACATCACGTGGGGCACCGGCCCAGGCGTGGTGGCGCCGTTCGAGCGCCGGGTGAAGGCGCACGCCGAGGCGGGCCGGCTGAGCTTCGCGTTCCGCCACCGCGTCGACGGGCTGATCACCGAGGGGTCCGCGGTGGTCGGGGTCCGCGGGAGCGTCCTGGAGGAGAGCACGGTCGATCGGGGACGCGCGAGCAGCCGCACGGTCGTCGGCGAGTTCGAGGCGCGCGGGCAGGCGGTGATCGTCACCAGCGGAGGCATCGGCGGCGACCACGACCTGGTCCGCAAGGCCTGGCCGGCGCGGCTCGGCGCGCCGCCGAAGCGGATGGTGGCGGGCGTGCCCGCCCACGTCGACGGGCGCATGCTGGGCATCTCGCAGGCGGCGGGCGCGAACGTCATCAACCCCGACCGGATGTGGCACTACGTCGAGGGCCTGCGGAACTGGGACCCGATCTGGGACAACCACGGCATCCGCATCCTGCCCGGGCCGTCGTCGCTGTGGCTCGACGCCACCGGCCGGCGGCTGCCCGCGCCGTGCTTTCCCGGGTTCGACACCCTCGGCACGCTGCGGCACCTGCGGCAGACCGGCTACGACTACTCCTGGTTCGTCCTCACCCAGAAGATCATCGAGAAGGAGTTCGCGCTCTCCGGGTCCGAGCAGAACCCCGACCTCACCGGCAAGGACGTGCGGCTGCTGCTGTCGCGGGTCCGGGGCGGTGCGCCGGGGCCGGTCGAGGCGTTCAAGCGGCACGGCGAGGATTTCGTGGTCGCCGTCACCGTCGAGGAACTGGTCGCCGGGATGAACAAGATCGCCGACCCGGACGTCCCCGCCCTGGAGGCCGACGCGCTGCGCGCCGTGATGACCGAGCGCGACCGGCAGCTGGCGAACACGTTCAGCAAGGACCTGCAGATCATGGCGATCCGGTCGGCCCGGACGTACCGCGGCGACAAGCTGGTGCGCGTCGCCCCGCCGCACCGGCTGCTGGACCCGAAGGCCGGGCCGCTGATCGCCGTGCGCCTCAACATCCTGTCCCGCAAGACCCTCGGCGGCCTGGAGACCGACCTCGACGGGCGCTGCCTGGTTCCCGGCGGTGCGGCGATACCCGGCCTGTACGCGGCCGGCGAGGTCGCCGGGTTCGGCGGCGGCGGGATGATGGGCTACAACGCGCTGGAGGGGACGTTCCTCGGCGGCTGCCTGTTCTCCGGACGCGTGGCCGGCAGGGCCGCCGCGAAGGCGGTCTCATGATGCGCACCGCGCTGGTGACCGGCGCGTCGTCCGGCATCGGTCACGCCACGGCGGTCGCGCTGGTCGCCGGCGGTTTCCGGGTCATCGGCACCAGCCGCGACCCCGACGCCATCCCTGCCTCGGCCCTGATCCCGGACGTCGAGTACCGGGCGCTCGACCTGCTCGACCCGCCCGCCGTCGACGCGTTCGCCGCCGGCCTCGGCGACGTCGACGTGCTGGTGAACAACGCCGGCGAAAGCCAGTCCGGGCCGCTGGAGGAGCTGCCCGGCGACGTCATCGAACGGCTCTTCCGGCTCAACGTGTTCGCCCCCGTGCGCCTCACCCAACTGCTGCTGCCGGGGATGCGGGCGCGCGGGTACGGTCGCGTCGTCATGGTCGGCTCGATGCTGGCCAGTTTCCCGCTCGCGTACCGGTCCTCGTACGTGGCCGCGAAGGCCGCCCTCAAGGGCTTCGCCACCGCCGCCCGCGGCGAGGTCGCCCCGTTCGGCGTGTGGATCACGACGGTGGAGCCCGGTGCGATCAACACCGGCATCAGCGAACGCCGCACCACCTACATCGCCGACGACTCCCCGCACCGCCAGCGGTTCCGGACCATGCTCGACGCGCTCGACCGCAACGCGTCCACCGGCACGCCGCCCGAACGGGTGGCCGCGACCATCGTGGCGGCGGTGCGGTCACCGCGTCCGAAACCCCTGTACGCGGTCGGCAGCCGGGCCCCGCTGGTCTTCGCCCTGCGCCGCCTGGTCCCGCGGACCGTCGCCGAGTCGGTGACGGCCCGGTCACACGGCCTCCGCATTCGCGATTGATACCGATCTATGTAGGATGAGTATCCGATCATGGGGGAGGTACTCGTCGTGAAGGGACGGATCCTGTCGGCGGCCGTGGCAGCGGCCGTGGCGGTCACCGCGGGCGTCATGGCATTCACCACCAGCACCACCACCGCTTCCGCTTCCGCCGGGGCCGCGCCGGCGTCGGGGTTGCCGTGGTCGGACGGCGGCTACTTCGAGCACGACCCGGCGCAGGCCGACGCGTTCGCCGCGTGGCGCGGGCGTCCGGTCGACAACATCCTGGCGTTCACCGCCCGGGAGAGCTGGGCGGCGCAGCTGAACGACTGGTGGGCCGGCTCGGTGCCGGCGAGCTTCGACCCGGCGCGCGACGACTTCATCCTCGCCGTTCCACTGTGGACGGGTTCGGGTCACGACACCGGCGACCCGGGGACCGACGACCAGTGGCGCGAGCTGGCCGGGAAGATCGCCGCCGTCGACCCCGACGGGTACGTGCGCCTGGGCTGGGAGATGAACTGCTGCTTCTCGTTCGCCACGAACGCGGCCACGTGGCGGGCCCAGTACACGCGGGCGGCGACGCTGATCCGGCAGGCGGCGCCGGGCCTGCGGTTGGTGTTCAACCCCAACGAAGGCACGACCTCCGCGCCGGCCACGGTGGCCGACCCGTCGACGCTGTTCGTCGACGGGCTGGTCGACGTCGTGGCGATCGACGCCTACGACTGGTACCCGGCGTACACCACCACCGCGAACGCCGACCAGCACTTCACCAAGCGCCACGGCTGGAACTGGTGGTACGCGTTCGCCCGGTCGAAGGGCCTGCCGTTCGCGCTCGGCGAGTTCAGCGTCGCCACCGGCTCACCGGCGTCGGGCGGTGACAACCCGAGCTACTTCACGCACGTCTACGCCTGGCTGGCCGCGCGGGCGGCCGAGAACCCGGGTTCGATCGCGTTCGTGTCGCTGTTCAACGAGACGGCCGGGTACTGCCAATGCAACGTCTTCCCGCCCACGCCCAACCCGAACGCCGCGGCCCGGTACCGCTCGCTGATCCAGTCAGGTGGGTGAGAGGCCGGACAGGACGATGTCGATGGCGCGGTCGAGGGTCTCGCGGTCGGTGGTCATCGTCACCGATGCCTGGGACAGGCCGCGGATCAGCAGGTAGACCTCCTCGATCGTCACCGACGGGCGGACCGCGCCGCTGTCCTGCGCGCGTCGCAGGATCTCCGCCGCCGTGGCCTTCAACCGGTTGGCCGCCGCGATCGCGTTCTCCCGCTCGGTGAGCAGGGAGGCCAGCGTCAGCTTCGTGGCGCCGGTCTCGATCATCACCCGCACCAGGGTGTTCCACGCTTCGCCGGGGTCGGCGTGGTCGGCGAGGGCGCGGGCGTGGCCGGCCACCTGGTCGAAGTGACGCAGGAGCGCGGCCTCGATCAGCGCCTCCTTCGTCGGGAAGTGGCGGAAGACGGTCGCGATGCCGACGCCGGCGCGCCGGGCGACGTCCTCCGTGGACCCAGCCGCACCGTGGTCGCCGAAGACCACCTCCGCCGCGGCGAGGATCCGTTCCCGGTTCTCCCGCGCGTCCTGCCGCATCCGGTCACTTTAACCGAAGTCCCGACTTCGTTTACACTTCCGGAGTCCAGACTTCGTTTCGAGGGGGTACCCATGTCACGGAAGCCAGCGGACGTCGTGCGCGCCGTCGCCGCCGGGGTCAGCAACCTGGTCGCCGGCCGGCTCACCGCGGAACAGACCGAAGCCCAGCTCGACGACCTCGCCGCCCTGTACGCCGAACACACCGACGTCCGCCACCCGTTCGCCCCGCTGGGCGACACTCCCCTGCGCACCCGCGCCGAGCTACGTCGCCACTTCGCCGGCGCACCGCGGGGCCTCGACCGCTTCGAGCCGGTGGGCAGCGTCCACGAAACGTCGGACCCGGAGGTGGTCGTGTTCGAGTTCGACTACGAGGGCTCGGCCGGCGGCCGCCCGTTCACGATCCCGTGCGTCTTCGTCGTCCGCGTCCGCGACGGCGTCATCGTCGAGTCCCGCGACTACACCGACCACGTGGCCGCGGCCCGCGCCTTGGGCGCGCTCGGCACCCTGGCCACCGCCCTGACGGCCGGATGAACAAGGAGTATCCGGAGGAGCTGAGGCGCGTCCTCGGTGTGCGGTACTGGACGCTCTGCGTGCTGGAACCCGAGCGGCACGGGTTCGACCTTCCGCAGTTGCTGTGGGCGAACGAGCCGTACGACGCGGCGGGGGTCGAACGGGAACTGGTCGACCGCGGCTGGCGCGACGTCAGCGTCCGCTCGGGGTCGCGGGAAGGGGCCTGGGTGGCACGGGTCGGCGGCGACCCGCCGGACGGGGACAGATGGGTCGGTTTCCTCCACGGCCAACGGGTCAACGTGGCCCGGTGGCCGCAGCAGAGTCCGTACCTGATTCTCCACAGCGAACGGGACCGGGGCTGGCGGGCGTCCGCGGCCAACGCGGCGCTCTACGACAAGTACGACTGTCCGCTGCCCGGGCGCATCGGGCTGACGCCGCACCAGGCGGCCCTGCTGGCGCGCGCCCAGGGGCGTCCGCTGCCCACCGACGCCGAGGTCGCCGCCGCCCTGAAGGCCCAGAGCGACCTGCAGCAGGCGTTCTCGGCCCGGCGGGACCGGTTCTACGCCGCGCGCACCGCTCGGTTCGCCGCCGAGACGGCCGGCCTGCGCGCCGAGGCGGAGCGGCTGGCCGCGGTTCCGCCGGCCCTCCAACGCGAGCGGACGCTCGCCACACCGCCGCCGGTGCCGGTGCGGCTGGGCGAGTCGTTCCCGTTGGTGCGGTTCCTGGTCGGGCTCGCCCACGACGGTCCGACGCGGACCCGGTCGCGCCGCGCCTACCGCATGCGGTGCAACCGGCTCGATCTCACCGTCGCCGACGGTGTGACGCTGGATCTCACGCTGGAGGTGGCGATGCTCGGCGGCCCGTTCTGGGGACGGATCGCCACCCCGTACGTCCCGGCGGAGGCCGACCTCGTCGGGGATCCGGCCTTCCCGGCGCTGAAGCCCCCGTCGCCGCCGCACACGTGCCTGTCGTCCGAGGTGTTCCCGGCGTCGCCGCTGCACCTGACGATCCGGGGCGAGGTGGACCCGGCGACGGTGCCCGAACCGTGGCGGCCGCTCGGCATCGTGCTGACGTTCCCCGGCGGGCCCGAGTACGTCACCGTGCCGCTCGTCGCCACCGCGGTGAACCCCGCCTGGCACACCGCGCGCCGCTACGACCCGAAGAAGGGCGCCGTCGGAGCCGAGGTGAACCTGTTCGTGCCCGACGACATCAACCTGCTCAAGCCCGTGCGGGCGCGCCTGGTCCACGCCCCCGCACACCGCCGGGACTGAGCCGGCCGGGATCAGGCCCGGCGGAGCCAGAACGTCAGACGCAGATCGGCGTCGTGGTAAGGCCTTGCCGGCCAGCCGGGCCCGCCCGAGCCGAAGGTCGTCGCGAGCACGTCCTCGGCCACCCGGTCGCCGTGTTCGGTGAGGGCTTCGGCCACCTCGGCATCGGACGTCTCGTAGCGGAGGTCGATCCGGTCGGTGACGTCGAGGCCGGTGGACCGGCGGGCGTCCTGGATCAGGCGGATCACCTCGCGGGCCAGGCCGGCCCGGCGCAGTTCCGGCGTGAGGCGCAGGTCGAGGGCGAGGCTCGCTCCGGCGTCGGCGGCCACGGCCCACCCCTCCCGGGGCGTCTCCGTGACGATGACGTCATCGGCGTCCAGGATGATCTTTTCGCCGTCGACGGTGACGGTCGCCGCGCCGCCGGTCAGCTCATTTTTGAGGGACGCGGCATCAGCGTCCGCGATCGCCCGTGCCACCGATTGGACCCGCTTGCCGAAGCGGCGGCCGAGCGTGCGGAAGTTCGCCTTGGCCGTGGTGTCGACGAGCGACTCCCCGCCCGCGACCACCACGTCGACGACGTTCAGCTCCGCGGCGATCTCGGCGAGAAGGTCCGGGCCCAGCGACGCGAGGCCCGGTGCCGAGGCGAGCGCCCGCGCCAACGGCTGGCGGGTCCGGATGCCGGACCCCGCACGGGCGGTGCGACCGAGTTCGACCAGGCGCCGGGCGAGGGCCACCCGCTCGGCCAGGACGGGGTCGATCAGCGCCTCGTCGGCCGACGGGTACGTGGCCAGGTGCACGGAGTCGACGGCATCAGGGTCGACGGCGACGACCAGGCTCCGCCAGACGCGCTCGGTGACGAACGGGACGATCGGCGCGAGCAGCAGGGTGACCGTGCGCAGCGCGTCGTGCAGGGTCGCCAGCGCGGCCGGATCGCCGCGCCAGAACCGGCGCCGGCCGCGCCGGACGTACCAGTTGGAGAGGTCGTCGACGAACGTCGCGAGGAGCCGGCCGGCCTCCTGGGTGTCGAACACGGCCATCGCGTCGTCGACGCGGCGTACCAGCACATTCAGCTCCGAGAGCAGCCAGCGGTCCAGAACGTGCCGACGGTCTACAGTGGACGGTGTCCAGTTCGCCGCGCGCCCGTAGAGGGACTGGAACGCGACGGTGTTCCAGTAGGTCAGCAGCGTCTGGCGGACGACCTCGTGCAGCGCGGCGTCGCCCACCCGGCGGGCCGACCACGGGGAACCGGACGCCGCCATGTACCAGCGCACCGCGTCGGCGCCGTGCCGGTCCAGCAGCGGGATCGGCGCGACGACGTTGCCGAGATGCTTGGACATCTTGCGGCCGTCCTCGGCCAGGATGAGGCCGAGACACACGACGTTCTCGTACGCCGAGCGCCCGAACACCAGCGTCCCGACGGTCATCAGCGTGTAGAACCAGCCGCGGGTCTGGTCGATCCCCTCGCAGATGAACTGGGCCGGGTACCGCCGCTCGAAGAGATCCTTGTTGCGGTGCGGGTACCCGAACTGCGCGAACGGCATGGCGCCGGAGTCGTACCAGGCGTCGACGACCTCCGGGACGCGCACCGCCGTCGCGCCGCAGTGGCAGGCGAACGTGACCGCGTCGACGAACGGGCGGTGCGGGTCGAGGCCGGACAGGTCGCGGCCGGCCTTCCGGCCGAGGTCGGCGAGCGATTCGACGCAGGTGAGGTGACCCTCGACGCAGCGCCAGATCGGCAACGGAGTGCCCCAGTACCGCGCCCGCGACAGCGCCCAGTCGACGTTGTTGGTGAGCCAGTCGCCGTAGCGCCCGTGCTTGATGGTCTCGGGTTGCCAGGTGGTGCGCTCGTTCTCGCGCAGCAGCTGGTCGCGGATCGCGGTGGTGCGCACGTACCAGGACGGCTGGGCGTAGTAGATCAGCGGCGTGTGGCACCGCCAGCAGTGCGGGTACTTGTGCTCGTACGGCTTCTCGCGGAACAGCAGCCCGCGCTCGCGCAGGTCGGCGACGAGGGCCGCGTCGGCGTCCTTGAAGAACTGTCCACCGACGAGCGCGAGGTCCGCCGCGAACGTGCCGTCGGGACGCACCGGGTTGACCATCGGCAGCCCGTACGCGCGGCAGGTGGCGAGGTCGTCGGGGCCGAACGCGGGCGCCTGGTGCACCAGCCCGGTGCCGCTGTCGGTGGTGACGTAGTCGGCGAGGACGACGAGATGCGCGCCGGGCATGTCGACGAGGTCGAAGGGGCGCCGGTACGTCCAGCGCTCCATCTCCCGTCCGCTGAAGGTTTCCTCGACCGTCCACTGTGGACCGAGTGCCTCCTCGACCCGCTCCGCCGCCACGACGAGCCGCTCGGTGCCGTCGGTGGCCACCACGTAGGCGACGTCGGGGTGCACGGCCACGGCCGTGTTCGACACGAGCGTCCACGGGGTGGTCGTCCACACCAGCAGCGCGGCGTTTGGCCCCGTCGCCAGCGGCAGGCGCACGTAGACGGACGGGTCGGTGACGTCCTCGTAGCCCTGGGCCAGTTCGTGGTCCGACAGCGTCGTCTCGTCGCGCGGGCACCACGGCGCGACGCGGAAGTCCTCGACCAGCAGCCCCCGGTCGAAGATCTGTTTGAGCGACCACCAGACCGACTCGACGTACTCCGGGTCCATCGTGCGGTAGGCGTCGTGGATGTCGACCCAGTAGCCCATCCGCTCGGTCAGTTCCGCGAACGCGTCGGTGTGCCGGGTCACCGATTCGCGGCACCGGTCGTTGAACGCGGCGATGCCGTAGGCCTCGATGTCGCGCTTGCCGGTGAAGCCCAGCTCCTTCTCCACGGCCAGTTCCACCGGCAGCCCGTGGCAGTCCCACCCGGCCTTGCGGGGGACGTGGAAGCCCTTCATCGTGCGATAGCGCGGGAAGACGTCCTTGAAGACCCGCGCCTCGACGTGGTGGACACCGGGGACGCCGTTCGCGGTCGGCGGGCCTTCGTAGAAGATCCATTGTGGACGCTCGTCGGCGTGTTCGAGGCTGCGCGCGAACACGTCGTTGGCGCGCCAGAAGCGAAGCACCTCGTGGTCGAGGGCGGGCAGGTCGACCTGCGCGGGAACGGGCTCGTACATCGGGTCCTCCGTCGGCGTCACCAACAGAGGGACGAGGCCGCAACCCCGCGGTACCACCCTCCTTGACCGCGCTCATCGCGCGGCCCTCTCATCGCCTGCGGGTCGGTTCTACTCGGCCGGGAGGCCTTTCTTCCGACGGCTCCGGGGTGATTGCCCCATCAACGCCCTTTCCGCGGACACAGCGTACAAGCGGCCCCCCGCCCGAGAAACGGATTTACGGCTCGCGCCACTCTGCGGCGACCCGGTCGACGTCGAGGCCCACCGTCCACAGGTCTTCCGGGTCGTCGGGCATGAGTAGCGGGCGCAGCCACCGTTCGGCCTTGTAGCCACGGGCGGCCCGCTCCCCCGTCGCCGGGTCGACGAACAGGTCGAGGATCCCCCGCGGGACGAGCTCCGAGCCGTCGATCGAATACGGCCAGCCGTAGCAGCCCGCGGCGACCTCGGCCACCGTCAGGCCGGTGCGGGCGGCCAGTTCGCGGACGGCGGCCGGCTCGACGATCACCGGGCCACGCTCGGCCAGCAGGCGCGCGAACGCGACCGCCCGGTCCGTCCCGCCCCAGCCCTGCGGGACGGGCGCGTTCTTCAGCGTCCAGCCGGGGAACTCGAAGGACTCGAAGACGCCGTCCGGCGCGTACTCGACGACCTCGGCGCCGTAGCTCTTGTGCGGGTGGAAGCTGACGATCACCATGACGCCCGTCGGCGTGCGCCACAGTTCGCCGACGGGCTGGGACTGGCCGGTCTTCGGCGAGTAGCTCAGCCTCCGCAGCCGTCCGCGCCCGTCGCCCCAGGCGGTGGCGGACCAGGCCAGGATCCGGTCGACGAGGCGTCCGCGCTCGGTCTCCAGCGTCCACGGCCACGCCGCCTCGATCGCCGCGCTGCCGAGGCCGCCGAACCGCAGCATCGCCACACCCCCGCCGTCCGGAACGGGGACCTTCCCGAGCGGGAACATCCCGCGCGGACCGTCGTCGTTCGCGGCGGCGGTCTGAAGGGTCTCGGTGATCGTCCGCAGCGTCACCACGTCGGCGGTGGCGCGGCCCGATCGGAGGCCCGATCCGGTACGCAGCAACGGGGGCAGCGCCGCCGGGCGGTCGAGGCGGAGCGCGTCGCGGAGGCGGACCACGTCGGTCAGCGTGGTGGCCGCGACCCGGGCCAGGGATTCGACGCCCTCGCGCAGGCGCGGATCGGTGACGGCCGGCAGGATCCGGGTGAGCGCCTCCGTCAGGAACGTGGGCCCGCGCAGGGCGGCGTCGACGAGGTCGGTGACCGCCTCGCGGGTGATCGCCCGCAACGCCGCCGAGCCGTCGGGGTCGGTCGGTTCGAGCCGGGACCACCACCCGGGCGGCGGAAGCACCGCGCCGGCCGGCTGGGTGGGTGCGAACGGCAGCCGGGCGGTGATCCGCCCGTCGGGCGTGCTGAGCCAGAGCTGGCCGGCGCTGATCCGCACCAGCCCGGCCCGGTCGGCGCCCGGGAACGTCACCGCACCCGCCACCGGTGCCTCGGGCCACCGGGTGACGGTGTCGGCGTCGACGCTCATCAGGCCCACGCCGCTGCCGCCGTTCCCGCCGTTCCCGCCGAGCCGGAACGTCTGCCGGATCCCGGCGGAGTACCGCGAGACGTACCAGTGCGTGCCGTCGAACCACGGCTGCCCCGACTCCGGCGTCCCGTCGCGGTGGACCACCTCTCCGTTCGCGTGGTACGCGTCCATCCCGCCGCCGCGATGGGCGATCGTCAGGTGGTCGCGGTGCTGCACGACGCTCACCCAACCCGGAGCCGTGGGCATCCGGAGCTCCTCCGGGATGCCCCACCGCAGCGCGTGCAGCAACGCGTCGACGGGATCGGTGACGACCGGATCGGCGAACCGGTCGGGGTCGAGCGCGGCGATGCCGGCCTCGGCGAGCGGCACCAGCCGCGGCAACGCGATCTCCAGGCCCAGCAGGTCGTCGGCACCGGCCTCGGCGAGCCACCCGGTCACCGACTCGTCGAGCACCTCGCGGATGACGGGCTGCCCCCAGGCCGCCCGCAGGACGGGCGGGTAGTCGACGTTGTTGTAGTAGTTCAACGTCCGCACGAACTGGTCGACGGCCTCCGCGACGTCGGTCGTGGCGTCGAACCTCGCGACCACGTCGTCGAAGTCGGTGACGCTGTGCCAGTTCCGGCCGAGGGGCTGCGGCCCCAGGCGGTTCTCGTTCCGCGTGCGGAACGCCAGCGGGTCGCGCCGCCGGAACTCCACGACCACCGGGTCGACCTCGACGTCGGACAGGCCCGGCCGAGGCGCGAACAGCCGCCCGCCCGCCTGGTCGGCGAGGGTGAGCAGGGTGCGGGACGCGGTGGCGCCGAGGCCGAAGAACCACGCCGCCGGCAGCCGTTTCCCGGCACCGCCGCGGGCGAGGACGTCGAGCCACACGTCCCGCTCCCCGCCGCCCCCCGGCGCCGGTGCGACCTCGACGAGCAGGTCCGTCCACTCGGCAGACGCCCGGCACAGCCGCACCAGCGCCGGCGACAGCATCCGCCAGACCGGCACGCCGGCCGCGCGCAGCAGCCCGGACCGCAGGAAGCGCTCGGCGATCCGGTCCTCCTCGTCGGACTCGGCGACGCCGGCCGCGGCGGCCAGCGGCCGCAGGTCGTCGAGCAGCTGCGGGTACGGGATCGAACCGGCGTCGAGGAAGACGGCGGCCAGTTCCCAGCCCATCCGGTGGGCCGCCGCCGCGTCGGTGTGCAGACTCAACCGCTTGAGCCGGTCCTGGATCGCCGCCGGCGTCAGCAGCCCCCTCGGCGCGAACCGGAGGAAGCTACGGTGCGCCCGCTCGACCGCGTAGCCCTGGCCCAGCAACCACTCGTGCGCGTCTTCGACCTTGCGGGCCAGCGCGAAGAAGTGGGCGGCCTCGTCGGGGCGGCCGGCGTCGAGGAAGCGTTCGCAGGCGTGGTCGAGGTACGCCGGAACGTCGGCCACGGCGATCGCGCCGGCCCATCCGGCGACCCGCGCCCGCGTCCCGGCCGGGTCGGTCGCCGCCAGCACGATGTCATCGGCGAGGTCCGGCCAGGCGGCCGGGTCGGGCGTCTCGCCGGCCGGCCGTGGGTCGGCGGCGCCTGACGGCCGTTCGGGCGTCTCGCCGCTCGGCCAAGCCTCGGTCGCACCCGACGGCAGTTCGGGCGTCTCGCGGCCCGGCCGCGGTCCGGCGGAACCCGACTCGGGCGTCTCGCGGCCCGGCCGCGGTCCGGCGGAACCCGACTCGGGCGTCTCGCCGGCCGGCCGTGGCCCGGCGGCACCTGACGGCAGTTCGGGCCGGCGCCGCGCCGGGGTCAGGCCGGCCAGCTCGGCGGCGGCCAGCGCGGCCGCGGCATCGGTGCCGGCTCCGTCGGGTGCCAGCTTGTCGAGGACGCGCGCCAGCGCCGCCTCGTCGACGCGCGCCGCCTCCGCCCGGGTGATCAGGTCCGGCATGACCGTGGCGACCTCGGCCGGGTCGTCCACGTTGTCGGCGAACCAATCGAGGATCCCGCTGACGAGCCGGTGCCCGTCCTCCACCTCTTCGGGGTACGGCGTGCGGTCCCACCGGCGGCCGTCCCACCAGTAGGCGAATCCGAGCATGCCGTCGGAGTCGCGCACCCAGGCGCGCGGGAACCAGGACGGCGCGCCGGCGAGCAGGTCCAGCTCCGGTTCGATGCCGAGGGTGTCGCTGTAGTCGGAGTCGGTGCCGACGACCACCGCGCGGTCGCCCTCGATCCAGGTCATCCGCCACCAGTTGCCGCCGCCGTCGTCGTGGAACACTCCGTCGGCGTCGACCGAGCAGAACGCGGACACCCCGCCACCGGCGCGCAGGGCGGCCAGCAACGCTCCGTGGATCCACACCTGCTCCGGATGCGGCAGCTCGAACCCGGATCCCGTGACAGACACGCGGAAACCTCCATGAGACGCGAACGGTCGACGCGGACACCCTAGGCCGACCCCGCCACCCCCACCTTTCATCCACCTTTCACCAGCCGCCCGCCAAGGCCGCCCGCCAAGGCCGCCCGCCAAGGCCGCCCGCCGTCACCAGCCGCCGTCACCAGCCGCCGTCACCAGCCGCCGTCACCAGCCGCCGTCGAAGAAGGCACGCAGCGCCGGTTCCGGATCCGCCGCGGTGCCGGCGTTCGCCACGGCGACAACGGCCGCCAGCACGGCCACGAGCGCGAACAACGCGGCGAACCACCGGTGGGACCTCCGCCACAGCGCGACACCGACGCCGACGAGACCGACCGCGACGACCGTGGCGATCACCGCCATCGCGGCGTGGTACCGGGCGAAGTCGTCGACCATCACGTCGACGGCGGGCGACGCCGGGCCGCCCGCGGCCAACTGCTGCCGGACCTGTTCCAGCGTGCCGGCCAGGTCCGCATCGACCGGCCCGTCGACCGGCCCGTCGACGAGCATCGGCAACAGCGAGGCGAACGGCGTCGCCGCACCCTGCAGGTTGGCCATCGCCGTCGCCAGGGCGAACAGTGCGAACAGCGTCACGAACACACCGGCCGACGCGAGGACGGCCCGGTTCCCGCTCCGCGGGAATGCCTTCCACAGGTGCGTACCGAGCGCGACGAGCACGAACAGCAGCAGCACGGCGACGACGGCCTTGACCACGTGGAAGCGGAACCAGTAGTCGACCACCGATTGCAGGTCGGGCGGGAGGTCCCGGTCGCCGGAGCGCCAGTACCCGACGAACGCCGCGCGGAACGCGTCGGTGAGCCGGCGCTCGTCGCCCAGATCGTCGCCGGACCCCACGCCGGCCAGCGCCGGCGGAGCCACGACGAACGCGGCGACGAGGGCCACGGCGACCGCGGCGAGGACGGCGATCGGGGACCGGGACGGTGCTGTGGTGGTGGGCATGGTGGACCTT
Source organism: Virgisporangium aurantiacum (assembly GCF_016863635.1). Taxonomy (GTDB): domain Bacteria; phylum Actinomycetota; class Actinomycetes; order Mycobacteriales; family Micromonosporaceae; genus Virgisporangium; species Virgisporangium aurantiacum. The sequence continues at coordinate 64,584 of NZ_BOPG01000063.1, forward strand.
TCGGGTCACTGCTGGCCGCGGAGGTACGTGAGCACGGCGAGCACGCGCCGGTTCGTGTCGTCGCTGACCGGCAGGTTCAACTTGGCGAGGACGTTGCCGATGTGCTTGCCGACCCCGGCCTCCGTGAGGGCGAGGATGCGGGCGATCGCGGCGTTCGAGTGGCCCTCGGCGACCAGGGCCAGGACCTCGAGTTCCCGCGCTGACAGCTGGTCGAGCGGGTCACGACGACGTTGCATCAGTTGGCGCACCACCTCCGGGTCGACGACGGTTTCGCCGGCGGCCACCCGCCGCAGCGTCGCGGCGAACTCCGCGACGTCGGCCACGCGGTCCTTCAGCAGGTAACCGATCGCGCGGCCCTGCCCCGAGCCGAGCAGCTCGCCGGCGTAGCTGTGCTGCACGTACTGGCTGAGCGCCACCACGGGCAGGTCGGGATCGGTCACGCGGAGGGCGACGGCGGCCCGCAGCCCCTCGTCGGTGAAGCCGGGCGGCATGCGCACGTCGGTGACGACGAGGTCGGGCCGGGCCTTGGCAACGGCCTTGATCAGCGCATCGGCGTCGCCGACCGCGGCGACCACGTCGAACCCGAACCGGGCCAGCAGCCCGCCGAGCCCCTCGCGGAGCAGCACGGAGTCTTCCGCGATCACGACGCGCATGGCAGCTCCACCCGGAGGATCGTCGGCCCGCCGGCCGGACTGGACAGCAGCAGCCGACCGCCGGCCGCGGCGGCCCGGTCGGCGAGACCCGTGAGCCCCGATCCGCGGGCCGGGTCGGCACCGCCGTGCCCGTCGTCGCGCACCTCGACGGTGAGCCGGTCGCCGGACCGCCGGACGGCGACGGTGGCCCGGGTCGCCGCGGCATGCTTCACCGCGTTGGCGAGCGCCTCCGACACCGCCGCGAACGCGACCCGTTCCACGCCCGGCGGGAACCGGGCCGGGTCGGCGTCGACGCTGACCCGCACCGAACTGCCGGCGGCGACCTCCTCGATCGCGGCCCGCAGCCCCAGTTCCCGCAGCGTGCGCGGGCTGATGCCGCGAACCAGATCACGCAGGTCCACGATCAGCGTCTTCGCCTGTTCGTGCGCCGCGGTGACCGTCGCCGCCGCGGGAGAATCGGCCGGCAGGTCGAGCCGGGCGAGGCCGAGTTGCACGGTGAGGCTCACCAGCCGTTGCTGGGCGACGTCGTGCAGGTCGCGCTCGATGCGGATCCGCTCGGCGTCGAACGCGTCGGCCAGCCGGGCCCGCGACCGGGCCACCTCGACCAGTTCGGCGGCGGCGGGGTCGGGCTCCGGGCACAGCAGCAGCCGGGCCAGCGCCGCGTGCGCGCCACCGAACCCGGCGGCCAGGTAGAGCAGGACGGGCACCAGCACCAGCCCCAGCGCGGCGCGCCCGGCCGTGTCGCCCCAGGAATACACGGCGACCACCCGGTGATACACCGCGATCGGCGTGGACACGACGAGCAGACCCACCAGCGCGAGCACACCGAGCCACAGCGGCACGACGAGGCCGAGCACCAGCAGGTACGCCACCGCCCGCCAGGTGGCCGGATCGGTGTACAGGCCACCGCGCCGGCGCGCCGGCGTCGCGACCTCGCCCGCCAGCCGCAACCGCTCCGCATCCGCGACCTCGCCCGCCAGCCGCAACCGCCACCGCTCGGCACCCGCCACGGCGACCGCGAGCCGCGGACCCGCGAGCGCGAGTGCCCCCACGCCGACCAGACCGAGCCCGGCCGCCACCAGCAGGTAGCCGGTGCGCCTGGCCGCCAGCGCCTCCACGGCGAGCGCCAGCGGCAGCAGCGGACCGGCGAGCACGAGCCAGAGCAGCCCGGAGGCCACCGCCGTGGTCGCGGTGTAGGCGAGGGCACGCCACGGCCACACCGAGACCAGGAAGCGGGGCCGGGCCACGGCTCCGAGCAACGTCATGCGCCCCAAGCTAGGCGAGAGCCGCGGACCCGAACCAGGCGTCTGGACCGAGACTTCAGGTAGACCTAGCCATACCTCCGGCTTTCGATCATGGCGGTTTCCGGCATGATCTCCGGGTGATGTTGATGATCCCCGCCGACGTCATCCATCCGCGCCGGCCCGACGAACACTTCGCCGACGAGGCACGTGCCGCCCGCGCGGCCGGCCTCGACGTGGCGCTCGTCGACCACGACGCGTTGGGCACCGACGGCGGCGCGGAACGGGCGGTGCGCGGGATCCGAACGTCGGGCCCGGCGGTCTACCGCGGCTGGATGCTGCGTAGCAAGGACTATGCGGCGTTCGCGGCGGCGCTCGCGCAGCGCGACGTCGTCCTGCGCACCGGCCCCGACCAGTACCGGAAGGCGCATGAACTGCCCGGCTGGTACGCGGCAATGGCCGGCGTCACGCCGTCGACGGTGTGGACGCGCGGCGACGACGACGCCGGCTTCGTCCGCGCGTGCGGCGACCTCGGCCCCGGCGCGGCCGTCCTGCGCGACTACACCAAGTCCATGAAGCACTACTGGCACGAGGCGGCGTTCATCCCCGACGTCGCCGACACCGCCCACGCGACCGCGGTCGCCCGCCGGTTCCGGGAACTGCGCGGCGACGAGTTCACCGGCGGGTTCGTCCTGCGTCGCTTCGAGCGGTTCGTCTCGGCCGAGGCGCGCACCTGGTGGGTCGACGGCGCCTGCCGGCTGGTCGGCGCGCATCCCGACACCCCCGACGACATCCCGCCGCCCGACCTCGACCCGGCCGCCCTCGCGCCGCTGGTCGCCGCGCTGCGACTGCCGTTCGTCACCGTCGACCTGGCCCGCCGTGACGACGGCGTGTGGCGGGTCATCGAGGTCGGCGACGGCCAGGTCAGCGACCGCCCGACCACCATCGACCCCGACGACTTCGTGGCCGCCGTCGCCGGGCCCGCGCGAGTGGAGCGGGCGCAATGAGGACGGCACCACCCGGGGTCGGCCGGGTGCTCGCCGAGGCCCGCGACGGCGTCCGCCGGTACACCCCGCACGAGACCGAGGCCGCGCGCACGCGTGGCGCGCTCGTCGTCGACACCCGCACCGAGACGCAACGGGCCGAGGTCGGCGAGCTGCCGGGTGCGCTCGTCATCGACCGGACCGTGCTGGAATGGCGCCTCGACCCGGCGAGCGACGCCCGCATCGCCGAGGCGACCGGGTACGACGTCGAGGTGATCGTGGTGTGCCGGCAGGGGTTCAGTTCGAGCCTCGCGGCGGAGAGTCTGCGCCGGCTGGGCCTGCACCGGGCCACCGACATGGTCGGCGGCGTGGAGGCGTGGCTGGCGGCCGGCCTGCCCGTGCATCACGACCCGGCGGACGTGCGCCGCTAAACGTCTCTGACGTCCCAGACCCAGACACCGCCGACGAGCCGATCGGTGACGCCGTACAGCCGCCCCACCGTCACCCGGATGGCCTCGGCGTTCGGCATCCGCGGGTCGACGACCACCGCGTCGGCGCCCCAGACGCGCAGGTCCTCCCGGGCGGCGCGCCGGTCGTCCGCGGTCACCGCCTGCGGCTCGTTCCTGGTGGACGCCCGTTCGAGCACCAGTTCGCTCGGCCGCGCCGTCGGGGCGTACGTGCCCGTCCGGTCCGGGCCGACGGGGCTGATGAAGTATCCGCTGTTGATGCGGAACTCGAAGTCGGCCAGGTACTGCCAGCGCATCGGGTCGCCGTAGTAGCACGACGGCCTCGGCGCCACCACGAGCGTGTGCCCGGGGCGGATGTACTGCTTCCACAGCCCGGCGGCGAAGAACTCGGGGACGCGCGGCCGCTCCCACACGGTCGCCGGCGTCGGCGCGATCGGGATCAGCGCGACCGCCGCCACCGCGACGAGGGCGAGGCGCGCCTTCCGGTGCGGGAACACCTGCGTCAGCCGGTGCGCGGCCAACGCGAGCAGCACCACCATGCACGGGATGGCCACCAGGGCGAAGCGCGCCGGCAGGATGGACTCGAAGATCGGCAACGGTGCGAGCAGGCGCCACGGCCCGGGAATGCCGGGCTCGCCGGCCGCCCAGACGATCCGGGGACCGGCGGCCAGCAGCACGAACACGATCGCGGTGACCGTCAGCGCGCGGGCCGTACCCGACCGGCGCCACAGCCACACCGCCGCCGCGATCGCCAACCCGACCACGGCCCAGCCGAGGAACCCGTTCTGCTCGGCGCCGTTCAGCGCGAACTCCGTCTGCCACCGGCCGCCGGCGAGCGACTCGGTGGAGTACGCGGTCCATCCCGGCAGCGGGGTGCCGGCCGCCATCGACCACTCGATCCCGGCGTAGCTCTGCGGGCCGAAGAACTGTGTCCACAGTGGATAGCCGGCGAGCCCGAGCACCGTCGCCGCCGTGACCGCCGACCCCGTGAGGAACCGCCGCACGGTCGTCCAGGGCACCCGCGGACGGTCGGCGAGCCGCACCGCGAGCAGCACCGCGACGGCCATCGCCGCCAGCATCAGGATCTCCTCGCCGAGAAACAACTGATAGGTGACGAGCAGACCGATGATCACCCCCTCGCGCACCGGCCGGTCCGCGAGCCGGGTGACCCGCCACACGATGAACGGCAGGAGGAACTGGGACACGAACTGCAGGTGGGTGCCGCCGGCGTGGGCCACCAGGGTCGGCGAGAACCCGATCAGCCCACCGGCCACCGCGGCGACGACGGTTCCCGCGGCGTCGGCCGGCAGCAGCCACCGCGACAGCACCCAGTACCAGGCGGCGGCGGTGCCGGCGAGGCCTAGCGTCAGTCCCAGCACCAGCGTCACCGCCGGGCCGAAGGCCAGCGTGACCGGCGCGAGGACGAACCCGAGCCCGAGGTTCGACGTGTTCGCCATGATGTTCGCGCCGGCGGGCGGGTTCATCAGCGTGGTGAACAGCGGGTTCGCGCCGTCGGTGAGCACGTGGGCGGCGTAGGCGAGGTTCCACTCGTTGAAGTACTGGTCCTCCAGGCTGCCCGCGAGCTTGCCGCCGGCCGGGTCGCGCCACAGCGGCCACATCACGAAGACGCCGAGGCCCAGGTGGCACAGCACGGTCACCAGGTCGGCGCGGCCGAACCGGCGCCGCACCGGTGGGGCCGGATCGGCGGACGCGGGTTCGGTCCGGATCCCGGCCTGTGCACTCACCCGTATGCCTCCCCGTCGTCGCCCGTCCCATAGATAGATGGGCTGGACCCCATCGACGGTTGCAATGCCCACAAATCGACACGGAGCCTAGTCTGCGGACGCCCGTCGACGGCGGTGGGGCGGTGCACGCGGCCGCTAGGACAGTTCGGGGACCTTGCCCACGTGGATCACGCCGTCGGGGCGGCCGACGGCGTAGAGCTCCAGCACGTCGGGTTCGGCGTCGATGCGTTGCGCGGCCGGCCAGGTCCGATCGGCCGCGCGCACCCGGCTGTAGACGCCGCTGCCCGGCGCGACCATCGTCACCTGCAACGCCGTTCCCGGCCAGCCGGCGGCCGCCACCACGGAGGTCTCGCCGTTCGTGTCGATCTTCGTCGCGCCGGCCCAGGTCTTCGCGGCGTTGCGTTCCTTGTGCCACAGGCCGCTGGTGGGAACCATGCAGAACAGCTGCAGCGTGCCGTCGGCCAGGCCCGCGGCGGCCAGATCGGAGACGGCGCCGTTCGTGTCGACCTGGGTGGCCGACCCGGCCCACACGCCGGCCGCCGACCGGTCCCGGTGCCACACGCCGCTGCCGGGCACCACGCCGAACACGTTGAGCGTCCCGTTCGGCAGCGCCGCCGCCGCGACGTCAGTGATGCTGACGTTGGCGTCGATCTTCGTCGCCGACGCGGCCCAGACGCCGGCCGCCGACCGTTCGCGGTGCCAGATGCCGCTCTTCGGAAGGAGTCCGAGGACGTGTACGGTGCCGTTCGGCAGCGCGGCCGCGGCGACGTCGACGAGGTCGCCGTTCGCGTCGATCCGGACGGCGGACGCGGCCCAGGTGCCGTCGGCGGCCCGTTGCCGGTACCAGATGCCGCTGCCCGGCAGCAGCGTGAACACGTGGACGACGCCGTCGGGTGACGCCGTGGCGGCGACCCGGGCGACGCCGGCGTTGCCGTCGATCTGGGTGACCGTCGACGACCAGGTGCCGTCGGCGGCCCGGGTGCGGTCCCAGACCGTGCCGCGCCGGCTCTGGTCGACCGCGCCGTAGTACGGGTTGAGCACGCGCGCCTTGTAGAACTGGGCGTTCTTCCGGGTGCGCTTACCGTCGGGGCCGAAGAGGTCGACCGTGTCGGTGCACCAGCCGTTGATGGCCGCACACGGTCCCTTCGGATTCTTCAGACTGTCGGCCATCGTCTCCACGATCTGGCCCGACGGCTGGTTGCTCATCGCCTTGACGAACACCCGGTTCGCCGCACCCGGCGACGAGAACTCCTTGGTGGCCTTGTCGTACAGGTAGGCGCCGCCGTTGGTGGTCACCCACAGCTTGCCGGTGTCGTACGAGTACGGGGTGACGTCGTGACCCCACGGCGTCGGCAGCACCACGCGTTTCGTGGTGTCCTCCCGGAGCCGCGGCGCGGCCGGCGTGCCGACCACGGCGAGCGCCGTGAGGATGTGCTCGGCGGTGACGGGGTCCTGCCCGATCACCCACAGCCGACTCGTCGACGGGTCCCACAGCGTGGCGTGTGCCGCGGCGAGCTTGTACTCCCCGTACGCCGACGCGTCGGCACCCTGCGACGACGCGTAGACGCGCACCCAGCCACCGTCGGACGCGGCGAGCGCGATGTTGTCGTCGGGCAGCAGTTCGGCCGAGTGCAGGTTTCCGGTGAGCAGCTTCGCCCACACGCGCCGGCCCTCCGGATAGGTCGCCACGGTCGCGATCCCCGCGCCGTCGGCGACCACGAGACGCTGCGCGCCGTCGCGGCCGCTGGTGCGCACCTTGAAGTCGGAGCCGCCGTTGAACCCGTTCACCTCCGCGGTGCTGAAGCCGAGTCCGGTCGTCGGTTTCCAGGTCCACCGGATCGCGCCGGTGCCGTTCCAGTCGGTCACCGCCGGGTCGAACGCGATGAGCTGCCTGCTCGCGGCGTCACCGGCGAGGATCAACTGGTCGTCGGCGGTTCCGGCTCTGGTGGCCGACGGCTGGTCGTCGGCCGCGCCAGCGGCCGACGACCGCGCCGGAGCGACGGCCATCGACCCGACAACGAGGACGGCAGCGGCGAGGAGCCGCGTCGATGTCTTCATCACATCGACAGTCATACATCGACCCCTCACCGAACCGTCACCGAAACGTCATGACCGCCGGGCGACCAGCAACAACCGGGGGCTGCCGAGCCCGAACGGCGAGCCGTCCGGGTCGCCGTACAGGTCGGTGCCGCTGAAGCCGGCCTCGTGCACCAGCCGGACCACCTCGGCCGCGGTGTAGACGTGCTGCACCGAGGTGCCCCGGTGCTCCTCGTCGCCGCGGCGGAACGTGAACCGGGTCAGCCACCGGCTGTTCACCGCGTCGTACTCGTTGACCGACTCGGCCTCGATCCCGCCGATCGTCATCGGCGGCTCCTCGAGACTCAGCCCGGGCAGCAGCGACTCGGCCACGAACCCGTAGTCGAGGACGAGGTGACCGCCCGGCGCCACCACCGTCGCGAGGTCCGCGAGGAACCGGCGGGTCCCCTCGTGGTCGAGGTAGCCGAACGAGTTGCCCATGCAGATCGCCAGTTCCACCGACAGGTCGGTGGGGACGGCGGCCATGTCACCGACCCGGAAGTCGATGTCGGTTCCGCCGATCTCGGCGGCGGAGCGCGCGTACGCGACCGCCTCGGCCGAGACGTCGATGCCGGTGACGCGGCAGCCGCGCGCGGCCAGCGCCAGCGAGTGCCGGCCGCTGCCGCACGGCACGTCGAGCACCCGCGACCCGGGCCGCAACCCCGCGACCCGCACCAGGAAGTCGACCTCGGCGGTGGTGTACTCCGTCGTGACGGCGGCCCGCCAGAACGCGTTCGGAAGTTCCGTGAAGAAGCCTGTGTACCAGGACATTTCGTGTGTTCTCCATGGTTCGACGACGCGGCGGCCCTGCGCCGCGCTCAAGAAAAGAAAGACATGACGGGACCCGGGGGTTCATCCGCCCCGGGAGTACCGGGCGGCCACCATGGCAGTGCCTTCCTTTGGGGCCTAACGTCGTCGAACACCGGGCCACGTGCCCGGCGGAGATCCGCAATCTAACACCCCGCCCGCGAGGCCGACACCGAATAAGACGGCAGACTGGACCGGTGACGCCGACCCGCAATCTCACCGCGCGGTTCCACGCCGCCCGCGACCTGCGCCTCGCCGAGGAAGCGGTGCCGGTGCCCGCCGACGGCGAGAGCCTGGTGCGCGTCACCGCGGTCGGCCTCTGCGGGTCGGACCTGCACTGGTACGAGGACGGTGGCATCGGCGACGCCCGCATCACCCGGCCGATCGTCGGCGGGCACGAGTTGGCCGGCGTGGTGGAGGGCGGCCCGCTCGACGGCGTCCACGTGGCGGTCGATCCGGCGATCCCGTGTCACCGCTGCGACCTGTGCCGGCGGGGTCACCCGAACCTGTGCCGCGCGCTCGACTTCGCCGGCCACGCCACCCGCGACGGCGGGCTCCAGCGGTACCTGGCCTGGCCGACCGTGCGGCTGCACCCGTTGCCCGGTGCGCTCAGCGACGTCGACGGGGCGATGCTGGAGCCGCTCGGCGTTGCCGTCCACGCGGTGGACCTCGGGCACGTTCCGCTGGGCGGATCGGTCGCGGTCATCGGGTGCGGGCCGATCGGACTGCTGCTGATCCAGGTGGCGCGGGCGGCCGGCGCGGCCCGGGTGGTGGCCGCCGATCCGCTCCCGCACCGGCGGCTCGCCGCGACGGCGCGCGGGGCCGACGAGGTGCTCGACCCGGCCGACGTCGGGTACGCGTCCGCGCTGGCCGCCTTCACCGCGGGTCTGGGCGTCGACGTCGCGTTCGAGATCGCCGGCACCGACCCGGCGATCGCCGCCGCGATGGACGCGGTCCGCCCCGGCGGTCGCGTCGTCCTGGCCGGCATCCCGGCCACCGAGGCGTCCGCCTTCCCGGCGAGCGTCGCCCGCCGCAAGGGCCTGACCATCGTCATGGTCCGCCGCATGAAGGAGGTCTACCCGCGGGCGACGGCGCTGGCGGTCAGCGGCCTGGTCGACGTGCGCGGCCTGGTGTCCCACCGGTTCCCGCTCACCGAGGCGGGCGACGCGTTCGAGACCGCGGTCGCCCGCGAGGGACTCAAGGTCGTCGTGCAGCCGGATTCATAGGAAACGCACAGCGTACGGAAATGACCGTCTCATCCGGACGGTCGACCGTGTACGCATGACGACAACCGCCGTCCGGAGCGCGGACACCGCGCCGACCGTCCGGACGACGCCCCGGTGGTGGGCCGACGCGGTCGGTCTCGCCACCGGGCTCAGCCTGGTGGTCGTGACCGCGCTGTGGGTGGGCAACCGGGGCGTTCAGGACCTGCTCGACGGAGGCCCGGCGGCGATGTCGTCGGTCGGGCGGCTCACCGGGCTGCTGGCCGCGGACCTGCTGCTGGTGCAGGTGCTGCTGATGGCGCGGGTGCCGCTCGTCGAGCGGGCCTTCGGACAGGACCGGCTGGCCCGGTGGCACCGGTGGACCGGCTTCACGTCCTTCCACCTGATGCTGGCCCACATCGTCCTGATCACCCTGGGCTACGCCGGCACCGCGCACACGGGTGCGCTCGGCGAGCTGTGGGACATGATCGTCACCTACCCCGGCATGCTGCTCGCCACCGCCGGAACCGGCCTGCTGGTGATGGTCGTGGTGACGTCGGTGCGGCAGGCCCGGCGGCGCCTGCGCTACGAGTCGTGGCACCTGCTGCACCTGTACGCCTACCTCGGCGTCGGCCTCGCCCTGCCGCACCAGGTCTGGACCGGCACCGACTTCGTCGGCTCGCCGCTGGCCCGCGCCTACTGGTGGACGCTGTACGCGACCGCCGCCGCCACGGTCGTGGTGTACCGGCTGGGCCTGCCGGCCTGGCGCACCTGGCGGCACCGCCTCGTCGTCAGCCACGTCGTCGCCGAGGGTCCCGGCCTCACCTCCGTGTACCTGACGGGCCGGCACCTCGACCGCCTGCCGGTGCGCGCCGGCCAGTTCTTCCAGTGGCGGTTCCTCGACGGGGCCGGCTGGTCGCGGGCCCACCCGTACTCGCTGTCGGCGTCACCCCGCACCGATCTGCTGCGGATCACGGTCAAGGACCTCGGCGACGGCAGCGCCCGCGCGGCGGGGCTCCGGCCGGGGACCCGGGCGCTGGTGGAAGGCCCGTACGGCACGCTCACCGGCGAGCACTACACGGGGGGACCGGTGGTGCTGCTCGCCTGCGGGATCGGCGTCACCCCGCTGCTGTCCCTGCTCGGTGAGCTGCCGTACCGGGCCGGCGAGGCGACCGTCGTCTACCGGGCCCGCACCGAGGCCGACGTCGCCTTCCGCGCCGAGCTCGACTGGTTCGCCCGGCACCGCGGGGTGCGGGTCGAGTACCTGTTCGGCGCCCGCGCGCAGCGCCCGTCCTGGCTGCCGGACCGGCTCGCCGCCGGCTTCAGCGACATCGCCGTGCTGCGGTCGATCGCGCCGGACGTCGACCGCGCGCACGTCTACATCTGCGGCCCGACCGACTGGGCCGACGCCGCCCGCGCCGCCGCGGCCGGGACGGGCGTGCCTACCCAGCGCCTGCACACCGAACAGTTCGCCTGGTAACCCGGAGGGAATCGAGGATGCGACGCATCACCTGGTGGCTGCTGTCCACCGTCGCCGCACTGGCGCTGCTGTTCAGCTACCGCACCAGCACCATGGGCGCCGGGCCGGCGGTGGCGGCCGCCGAGGAAACGGCCGACCCGGTCGCGGCGGCGACCACCGGTGCGCAGGGCGCCGTCTACAAGGGCTCGGTCGCGCAGACGCGGTGGGGCGCGGTGCAGGTCACCATCACCGTGATCGACGGGAAGATCACCAGCGTCGCGGTCCCCCAGTACCCCACCGCCAACCGCCGCGACCAGGAGATCAACGCCCGCGCCCTGCCGATCCTCAAACAGGAGACGCTCACCGCGCAGAGCGCCGACATCGACACCGTCTCCGGCGCCACCGTCACCAGCGACGGCTACATCGAATCGCTCCAGGCCGCCCTCGACGCCGCGCACCTGTCGTGACCCGGCGCGCGTGGATCGACCAGGTCATGGGCCTGCCCGTCAGCGTCCACGTGCGCGGCCCGGACCTGCATTCGAAGCACGTGGAACGGCAGGTGGCCGCCGTGTTCGCCCACCTGCGACACGTGGACGCCGTGCTCAGCCCCTACCGCGACGACAGCGACCTGTCGCGCTGGGAACGCGGCGACCTGACGCTCGACGCCGCCGACCCGATGCTCCCCCAGGTCATCCAGCTCTGCGACGACGCCCGCACCCGCACCGACGGCTGGTTCGACCCGCGCCGGCTGCCCGACCCACGCACCGGTGCACCGCGGTACGACCCGTCCGGCCTGGTGAAGGGCTGGGCGGTACGGGAGGCCGCCGATCACCTCACCGACCTGGCCGGGTACGGCTGGTGCCTGAACGCCGGCGGCGACGTGCTGGTGCACGCGCCGGACGGGCAGCCGCCGTGGCGGATCGGCATCGAGGACCCCGACGACCCGGCCCGGATCCTGCGCGTCGTCACGCGCGACGGCGGGGCGGTGGCCACGTCGGGCGGCGCGCACCGCGGCACCCACATCGTCGACCCCAACACCGGCCGGCCCGCGACGGCGGTCCGCGCGGTCACCGTCACCGGACCGGACCTGATGTGGGCCGATGTCTACGCCACCGCCGCCGTGGCGGAGGGCGCGCACGCCCTCGACCGGCTCGACGAACAGGACGGGTACGAGGCGTTGCTGGTGAGCGCGTCGGGCCTGGTGCGGGTCACCGGGAACTGGCCCGTGCCCGGCTAGCCCAGCCCGCGCCAGGGCAGCCGCAGCACCGCGGCGAGCCGCTCCTTGACCGCCTCGCCGTGCGGCAGCCGCACCGCCTCCCCGAACCCGCCGGTGTCCGGGTCGAACCAGCACACCCCCCGGTCGGCCCACACGTACAGACACGCCAACGTTCGCAGCGTGTTCGACGCCCAGGGCGGTACCGGTCCCGGGGCTCCGGCGCGGATCGCGTCCCCGATCCGGTCGAGCCACGCCGTCGCGGACCCGACCGGCAACTCGGGACGCGCGAGGACGCTCGCCAGCGCGTAGGCGACCCGGTCGTCCTCGCCGTGGGCGAACAGGTAGCCGCCGTCGGCCATCAGGCGGTCGACCGTCAGGTCCAGCAGCCCCCGCAGGTCCGATTCTTCGAGACGCGGTGAGCGCGCGAACGCCCGTACGGTGTCTGCCCCGTGCGCCACCGCGTGCAGCCAGCCCAGCGCGTCGTCCCAGCCACGCAGTTCGCTCTCGCCCAGCCACCAGGACGCGAACCCGGCCCGCCAGCGCGGCACGCACCCGGCGTCGAGGTGCCCGGTGCGGGCGTCGCGCAGCACCACCCAGGCCAGGATCATCGCGGCGAACGTGCGCGCCTGGATCTCGTCGTGCCGCAGCCGCCCGGCCATCCGGTCGCCCAACGACTCCAGGTGGTCGTCGAGGACCCCGCGCGCGGTCCACAGCGCCAGAACCGGGTACGCCGTGTCGTCGCGGACCCGCGGATCGGGTGACGCCAGCATCGCGCACAACTCGTCGACGAGTTCGGGCAGCGGCCGGTCCGCCGGCACGGCGAAGTCGTTGTTCTGTACGGCTTCCCAGTCCATCGTCAGCTCCTGAGGTCTGCCACCGCGTCGGCGAGGGCTGCCACGCCGTCGGCGATGGCGCGTTCGGACAGGGTGGCGTAGCCGAAGATCAGCCCGCCCGGTCCGGCGGGGCGCAGCCGGTACCGGGCGACGCCGTGCACGACCAGGCCGTGCCGGGCGGCGGCGGCCACGACCGCGGCCTCGTCGAGGTCGGGTGGGAGCCAGGCGACGACGTGCTGGCCCGCCGCGACCCCGACCGGCTCCAGCTCGGGCAGCCGGGTGCGCAGCGCGGCCAGGAGCGCGTCCCGGCGCCGGCGGTAGACCGGGCGCATGCGCCGCAGGTGCCGGTCGAACTCGCCGCGGCCGAGGAAGTCGGCAAAGGTCAGCTGGTCGATGACGGGCGAGCCGCGGTCGGCCAGCACCTTGGCCGCCGCGACGTCGTCGACCAGGTGTTCCGGCGCCAGCAGCCAGCCGAGCCGCAGCCCCGGTGCCAGCGTCTTGCTCGCCGTGCCGCAGTACACGACGGTGTCGGGGGCCAGCCCCTGCATCGCGCCGACGGGCGAGCGGTCGTAGCGGTACTCCGCGTCGTAGTCGTCCTCGATCACCACGGCACGGCGGCGCTGCGCCCAGCCGATGACCCGGGCCCGCGCCGTGGCCGACAGGACCCCGCCGGTGGGCCACTGGTGCGAGGGCGTCAGCACGACGGCGTCGGCGTCGGTGTGTTCGAGTTCCTCGACGAGGATGCCGTCCGGCCCGACCGGGACGCCGATCACGTCCAGCCCGGCGGCGGCCGCGACGATGCGGGCGTCGTCGTCCGGGGACGGGTCCTCGACGGCCAGCCGGCGGGCACCGCGCCGGGCGAGCACCTGGACCAGCAGCGCGACGCCCTGGCCGAAGCCGCTGCAGATCACGACGTTCTCCGGGCGGGCCGACGTGCCGCGGACGCGGTTGAGGTAGTCGGTCAGGGCGTCGTGCAGTTCGGGCACGCCGCGCCCGTCGAGGTACGCGAACCGTTCGTTCGGCGTGCCGGTGAGGACCGTGCGCACCGACCGCAGCCAGGCGGCCCGGGGAAACTGCGACACGTCGGTGCGGCCGTGCCCGAAGTCGATCCGGACCGCCGGCCGATCCCCGGCGCGACGACCCGCCGGCGCCGGAACCGGCTCGACCGCGACCCGGGTGTAGCCACCCGCCCGGCTGGTGAGGTAGCCCTCGGCGACGAGCTGCTGGTACGCCTCGACCACGACCCCGCGCGACACCCCCAGGTCGGCCGCGATCGTGCGGGTGGGTGGCAGGGACGTCCCGCGACGCAACCGGCCGGCCCGGATGCCGCCCCGGATCGAGGCGGCGATCTGCCGGTGCAGGGGCTCGGCCGCGGACCGGTCGACGTCGAGGAGCAGGTCCTCCGCCGCGCTCGAATTGGTCCTGGTTCGGCCCATGCAATCGGACCTTACCCGGTGTACCGATTTCCGTCAGTCTCGAACGCATGACGACAGTGACCAGCACTCACCGCGAGCAGCGCCGGCTGCTCCTGCCCGGCCTGGCCGCGGCGGCCGTCGCCGCCGTCGCCGTGACGGCCGTCGCCGCCCTCGCCACGGCCGTCGGTGTCGACTTCGAACTGCCCGACGGCGGCGAGTCGATTCCCCTGCTCGGCTTCACGCAGCTCACGTTCACCTTCAGCGTGGTGGGCGTCCTCGTCGCCCTGGCGATCCGCCGCTGGGCGCCCCGCCCGGCCCGCGCGTGGGTCCGGATCGCGGTGGCACTCACCGCGCTCTCGCTCGTGCCGCCGTTCCTGGTGGGCGCGAACGCCGCCACCGTGTGCACGCTCGTGCTCGCGCACCTGGTCGCCGCCGCGATCGTGATACCCGTCATCGCCCGCCGGTTGGCCACCTGACGCCGGTTCGAAGGTCAGGGCGACGGGGGGCGGTGCGCCGCGAGCTCGGCCGGGTGCGGGTACAGGAACTGCTGCTTCGCTCTGATCGTGCCCTGCAGCGCCATGCCCAGCAGCCGGGTGCCGGTGAACGTTTGGACCTGCCCCTGCGCCAGGTCGATCACCACCGGCCGGGTGCTGCCGACGCCCTGCAACGGCGGCTTGTCGGCGGCGGTCGCCACGGCGTCGGGCTGGACGTCGTGCGACACGAGCCCGGCGAAGTTGATGATCTCGGTGCGGCCGCCGGGCACCTGGTGCGTCGTCCGCAGCGACCACTGGTGAACGTGGGTGATGAAGTCGCGGACCGCGAAGGCGGTCACCGTCGCCAACGGTGCGACCACCGCCGTGAACCGGATGTGGCCCCGCGCGATGGCGCTGGCCTCGTAGACGTCACCGAGCATCGCCTCGACCGGACCGATCCGCTCCCGCCGGACCTGGCCGCCCGCCCGCTCGATCCGCTGTGCCACGGCCGCCAGGTACGTCTCGACCTCGATCATCGCGTCCCCCCATCGACGGTACGCGATCAGTGTCGTCGATCGGCGCCACCGGCTAACGGGGACTCGGGCCGAGCGGGGCGTCGCCCGTCGGCGCCGGGCCGGGCTCCTTGAGTTCGACGAAGATGCTGTGCGTCGCGCCGGGGCCGATGTTCTCGCCGGTGTGTTCCTGTGCGCCGACCCAGCGGGCCGCGCCGGCCGGCAGGTCGACGTCGACCTGGCGACCGCCGGCCGTGACGCGGCGGCGGAAGGCGCTCAGCGTCACCATCACGCTGTCGGGGTGGCGGTGCGGATGCGTGCGGTCGCCGGGGTTGTCGCGGTATTCGAGGACCCGCACCCGCTCGTTCTCGAAGACGACCGTGTACAGGTCCGGGTCGGTGACGGCCGGATCGTCGTGGCTCATCGCTGCCTCCTTCATGGGACTCCGGTCCCATATGGGACTACGGTACCATGACCGCGTGGCGACGCCCTACGAGTCGACCGGCCGGACGGCGCAGAAGTCACGGACCCGACTCGCGCTCGTCGCGGCCACCCGCGAGCTGCTCGCCGCCGGGCTCACCCCGAAGGTGGAGGACGCCGCCGAGCGGGCCGGCATCTCCCGCACCACCGCCTACCGGTACTTCCCCAACCAGCGCAGCCTGCTGATGGCCGCCCATCCGACCATCTCGCCGGAGACCCTGCTGCCGGCCGACGCGCCCACCGACCCCACGGCCCGCCTCGACGCGTTCATGACCGCCTTCACCGCGTACAACTTCACGTGGGAGCCCCAACTGCGCACCTCGTTGCGGCTGTCACTGGAACCCGACGCCGATCGGCCCGTGCTGCGTCAGGGGCGGGCGATCGGCTGGATCGCCGACGCCCTGACGCCGTTGCGCGACACCGATCCGCACGTCGACGCCCACCGGCTGGCGGTCGCCATCCGGTCCGCGACCGGCATCGAGACGTTGATCTGGCTGGTGGACATCGCCGGCTACAGCCGCGAGCAGGCCGCGGAGACCGTCCGGGCCACCGCGCACGCCCTGCTCGCCGCCGCCCGCCGCACCGGTGTCACGGCAGCATGACCACCTTGCCGGTGGCCCTGTCGTCCTCCATGTAGCGGTGCGCCGCGGCGATGTCGGCCAGGGCGAAGATCCGGTCGACGTTCGGCCGGTACACGCCGGCCTCGACGTTGTCGACGACCCGCTGGAGCACGGCCGCGCCGCCCTGGGCGTCACGGCTGTGGAAGGCCGTGAGCCGGGTTCCGGAGGGAACCATCGCGATCGGCTCGAAGTCCCGGATCAGCCATCCGCTGAGGGAGCCCGCCACGCAGACGGTTCCGCCCCGACGGACCAGCCGCAGCGAGTCGACGGCCGTGGCCGCCCCGACGAGGTCCAGGACGTGGTCCGGTCCGTCGGGCCACGGCGTGCGCAGCGGCCCGCCGTCGTCGCGGAGGACGTGGTCGACGCCGGCCGCGAGCAGAGCGTCGGCCTTGCCCGGCCGGCGGGTCGTGGCCGCGGTCTCGACGCCGTGGCCGTGCGCGATCGACGCGGCGGCCATCCCCACCGAGGACGTGCCGCCACGGATCAGCAGTCGCTCGCCGGGCCGGATTCCCAGGGTGTCGAAGGCGCCCTGCGCGGTCAGGTACGTTTCCGGCAGCGCGGCCAGGGTCTCCGGGGAAAGCGTCGAGGTGACCGGCATGAGCAGCGCGTTCGGCAGCAACGCGTACTCGGCGTAGCCGCCGTCGAACTCCCGACCCATCTCCCCCATCACCGCCGCGACCGTCGCGCCCTCCGGCAGCCGGGGATCGGTGGACGCCGCCACCACGCCCACGCACTCGATCCCGAGCACCCGCGGGAACCGCACGCCCGGCGAGTGCCCCTGCCGGGTCCGCAGTTCCGACCGGTTGAGACCCGCGCCCGTCACCCGCACGAGGCTCCAACCGGCGCGGACGGCCGGAACCGGCAGCTCGCGGATCTCCAGGACCTCGGGGCCGCCCGCCCGGACACAGACCGCGGCTCGCATCGTCGTCGTCATACCCGAACTGTCACCGTGGAGCCGGCTGGCCGGCCACCGGTAGAATGCCAACTCATGCCCGT
This sequence comes from Virgisporangium aurantiacum, assembly GCF_016863635.1. Lineage (GTDB taxonomy): Bacteria > Actinomycetota > Actinomycetes > Mycobacteriales > Micromonosporaceae > Virgisporangium > Virgisporangium aurantiacum. The sequence continues at coordinate 81,762 of NZ_BOPG01000063.1, forward strand.
AGCCCGCCAATCCCGGATCTGGCCGTCCGGTGGCGTGCACCTGTGGCCGTCGGGCTCCACCAGCCGGGCACACACCCACCCGCGCGGGCACCTGGTGTACGCGGCCGGCGGCGTCCTGTCCGTCCACACCGAACGTGGCGTCTCCGTCGTTCCGGCCAACCGGGTCATCTGGATCCCGGCCCGGTCCACGCACCACCACCGCGCGCACGGCGACACCGACATGCGGATCGTCTTCCTGCCACCGTCGCTGGCGCGCCGGACGCCCGCGCGCCCGGCGGTGTTCCTCGCGTCCGGCCTCGCCCGCGAGGTCATCCTGACCCTCACCGGCACCCGGCAGCTCGACCGCGGCGCCCGCGCCCGCCTGCACCGCGTCCTGGTCGACGAACTCCACGAGACGCACGAGCAGCCCACCCACCTCCCCGAGCCCCGCGACGACCGGCTGCGCGCCGTGGCCCGCATCCTCGACGACAACCCCGCCGACGGCAGCACACTCGCCGCGCTCGGTCAGCGCGTCGGAGCCGGCGCCCGCACCCTCAGCCGCCTCTTCCACGACGAGCTCGGCATGACGTTCTACGAGTGGCGCACCCAGCTGCGCGTCTGCCATGCGCTCGTCCTGCTCGCGCAGGGCCACGACACGACGCGCGTCGCCCGGTTCTGCGGGTGGGCGAACCCGAGCAGCTTCATCGCCGCGTTCACCGCGATCGTCGGCACCACCCCCGGCCGCCACCGCGCCGGCGGTATCACCGGTACGTAGGCTGTCGGCCGTGGGTACCGGTGGTGGGTCGACGAAGCTGATCGCGGCGCTGCGTGCGGCGGCGACGCCGGACCTGTACCGGGACCGGCAGGATCGGCGGAACCACGCGGTCGACGACTTCTTCCGGCTCTGGCCGGAACAGCCGGGCGGTGGCCGGGACGCGGGGCTGGCGGCGTTCGACGCCGGCGACCCGGAGCGGGCCGACGCGGTGTGGGAAGCGGCCGGAACCGACGTCGCGCACCACAACCTGGCCGTGCTCAACCACATGCTCGCCCTCGACGCCGACCACGCCGTCCGGGTCGCGGCGGCGAAGTGGCGCCGGTCGTACAGGTACTGGCGGGCGATCTGGCTGTCCCCCACGTTCTGGCACCTGTACGCCGCCCGGTTGGCCGGGCCCGGCGAGCCGGCGGCGACCGTCCGGGACACGACGTCACCCAGCCGGCAGACGGCCGCGACGGTCCGCGAGCAGCTGCCGCTGGTGCTGGCCCGGATCGGCGCGCGGGTCGCGCTGCGGTGGGCCGAGCGCCGCCAGTCCGCCGAGATGGTCCAGGCGCACTGGCAACTCGTCGAGTACGACGGCTTCCCCGAGAACGTCCGGGCGAAGGCGCGGCTGGCCGGCGCCGACGCGGTCATCGCGCTGACCCGGGCCCGGCTCGCGCACGCCGACGGGGTCGCGCGGCCGTCGCCCCGGAGCGGGGCGTCGATCGGGAGACAGGTCCGCGACAAGGTCGCCCCGGCGCTGGACCTGCTGGCCCGGGCCCGGGTGAAGGGCGCCGACCCGGTCGAGGACGAGGTCGCGGAGCACATGCTGCGGTGGACGGCCGCCTACGTCGAGGCGACCGGCAACTTCGTGGAAGGCCTCCGGGTCCTGCACATGGCCCGGGACCTGTCACCGGGGTACAAGGTCGGAAGCCGCATCGACAGCCTCATCGACGACCTGAAACGCCAGCGGACGCAGGCCGAGCGCCCGGGAACGAGCATCGTGGACATGATGACCTCCTCCGACGGCCTGCCCTACGGCGTCGGCTGGCCGCCCCACCTCCAGTGACCTAGCCGTACGGGCCGGCGGCTCGCACGTGGTCGAGGAACCGGGCGGCCGGTGGGGCGAGGTCGCGGTCGGAGCGCCAGGTGAGGCCGACCACCCGTTGGGCGGCGGCGCTGGCCAGGGGCACCGCGACCGTCGACGTGCCGGCCTGCTGGTCGGGCAGGATCGCGACACCGAGGCCGGCGCCGGCCAGCCCCTCGACGGTGGCGAGGTCCTCGCTCTCGAACGACACCCGGGGGACCAGGCCGTCGGCGGCGTAGAGATCGTCGACGAGTGTGCGGAACCCGAAGCCGGTCGGGACGGTCACCAGGTCGTCGTCGGCGAGTTCGGCCATGCGGACGCGTTTGCGGCGTTCGAGCCGGTGTCCGGGCGCCACGGCGAGCACCAACCGCTGGCGCTGCAACGGGATCCAGCCGTGCGGGCCGGTCGGGCGGGGCCACAGGACGGCGTGTTCGGCGGTGCCGTCGGCCAGCAGGCGGAGCAGGTCGTGGGTGGGCGCCTGGCGCAGCGTGACGCGGACGTGCGGGCTGGCCACCCGGAACTCGCGGAGCAGCCGCGGCACCAGGGAGGTGGCCATCGAGTTGAGGAACGCCAACCGCACCGTGCCCGAGTCGGGGTCGAGCACGTCGGCCAGGTCGCGGCGCAGCCGGTCGTAGCGGTCGACGATGTCGCGCGCGGCGGCGAGGGCGAGCGCGCCGTTCGGGTTCAGATGGACGCCGCGGGCGTCGCGCTCGAACAGCCGCCCGCCGAGCTCGTGCTCCACCCGGGCCAGCAACCGGGACAGCGTCGGCTGCGTGAGCCGCAACACAGCGGCCGCATCGGTGACGCGTTCGTGGCCGGCGAGTGCGATCAGCCGCCGGAGATCCTCGACCTGCATACGTCAAACGTATCGGACGGATGAAAACCATTCATTGGACGCATGGCAGGAATCCGGCGCAGAGTGCGCGGAGTGAGCACCACGAGAGAACGCCGGATCCTGGTCGCGTTGTTCGCCGCCGGCGTCGCCACCTTCGCCCTGCTGTACAGCGCGCAGGCGGTGCTGCCGGCGTTCGGTGCCGAGTTCGGTGTGACGCCCGCCGGGAGCACGCTGGCGGTGTCGCTCGCCACGATCGGTCTCGGCGTGGCACTGCTGGTCGCCGGTCCGCTGTCCGAGACGTACGGCCGCATCCGGCTCATCCGCGCGTCGATGACGCTGTCGGGTCTGGTCGCGCTCGCGTGCGCGGTCGCCCCCGACTGGCGGACCCTGCTCGCGCTGCGGCTGGTCGAGGGCGTCACGCTGGCCGGGGTGCCGGCCGTGGCGACCGCGTACCTGCGCGAGGAGATGCCCCGCGGCTTCCACGCGCGCGCGGCCGGGCTCTACGTGGGCGGCACCGCGCTGGGCGGGATGATCGGGCGCCTCGTCACCGCCGGGGTCGCCGACGTCGCCGGCTGGCGGTGGGGACTCGCCGCGGCGGGAGCGGTGGGGATCGGGTGCGCTCTCGCCGTCCAATTGACGCTGCCCGCATCCCGCAACTTCACCGCGGCGCCCGCGCGGCCGCGGCATCTTGCCGCCCTGGTGCGGCCGGCCGCGACCGACCCGGCGCTGCTCGCGTTGTACGGCATCGGTTGCTGCGCGATGGGTGCGTTCGTCGCGGTGTTCAACACGCTGGCGTACCGCCTCACCGCGGCGCCGTTCGGGTTGAGCCTCGCGGCGGTGGGCCTGGTGTTCCTGGTGTATCCGGCCGGATCGGTCAGCTCGGCGGTCGCGGGTCGGTTCGCGGACCGGATCGGTCGCCGGTCCGTGGTCGCGATCGGGTGCGGGGTCACCGCGCTGGGTGTGGTGGTGACGCTCGTGGGCGCGGCGCTGCTCCTCTCCCGATGTGGTGGTGCGCCGCCGTCCGACGGCGCACCACCCCCGTCCACGTGCGCCGGTCAGCAGTCGCCGATGGTCACCCAACCGCCGCAGTTGACGCCGCTGCACAGACAGTTGTAGTTGCACCAGCGGCGCTGGTTGAGCTGGCCCTGGTAGCACCGGTACTGGTAGTAGCCGTCACCCGGGAAGCAGGCGCAGGCTCCGGCGCGGGCCTTCGGTACGAACAGGCCCAGCACCCGGTCGGCGGTGTTGTCGAGCAGTTTCCGCATGCGAACTCCTCCGTTCCACCGGGGATCCCCCGATTGGCGCTTGAACCCTAGAAAGCCGCGCCACAGCGTCCCTATAACGCCGCTATATCGCGCCGGTCCGGGCCAGCAGTTCGCGGGCGTGCCGGGCCCCCGCCCGGTACCCGCTGGCGGACAGGCGATCGAGAGCGGCCCGCGCGGTGGTCGCGGCCGCGGGGAGGTCACCGTTGTCGAGATGGGCCTCGGCCATGACGCGCTGCGCCTCGCCGGCCAGCAGCCGGTACCCGGCGCGCTCGACGAGCACGGCGGCCTCGTGCGCGGTGGCCAGCGCGAGGTCGGCGCGCCCCGTCACCCGGTACGCGCGGGCGAGCCCGACGAGCGCCCACCCCTCCGCGTACGTGGCGCCGGCGGCGCGCGCCCCGTCGCGGGCGGCCACGCACCGCTCGACCACGTCGGGCGCGCCGCCGGCGGCCCGGCTGGCCAGGGCGAGCTCCATCGTGCAGATCGCGTGCAGGTTGGGGTCGCTGGCGTCCCGGGCCAGCTCGGCGGCGGTCGCGGCGTGCGGCACGGCGCCGGCCGGATCGCCGGTGTCGCCGTGCAGCCTCGCCATGCCGTAGTGGCTCATCGCGCGGCCGACCGGGTCACCGACCTGCTCGCAGCGCCTGATCCCCTCGGTCAGCAGCCGCCGTGCCACGTCGTGGTCGCCGAGATACGTCGTGGTGATGCCGAGGTTCGCCGTGGTCAACGCGACGCCGGCGGCGTTGCCGGTCTCCCCGTAGAGCCGCAGGGCCTCGGCGGTGTCGATCCGGGCCCGGTGCAGGTCCCCGCTCAGGTACCGCAGCGCTCCGATGTTGCCCAGCGTCACCGCCACGCTGGCCCACCGGCCGAGACCCCGGTTCAGGTCCAGCACCTGCTGCATCAGGCGGAGCGCCGGTTGGATCTCGCCGCGCTCCGCGTGCGTCACCGCCAGATGCCCCAGCACCGACGCCTGCATCTCGGGCCAACCGGCCCGCTCGCTGGCGTCGAGGGCGCGCGCGAGGTGATGGTCGGCGCGGTCCGGATGCCCGAGGCTGCGCTCGGCCTGCCCCAGGCTGAGGTGCATGGCGGCGAGCGCGCGGGGGTCACCGTCGGCCGTCGCCGCGGCCAGGCCGGCCGACGTCGTGGCGAGCCAGTCCGCCATCGGACGGCGGAGCCAGAAGTACCCGCGCAGGCCGTCGGCGAGCAGCCAGGCGTCGGGCCGGAGCCCCACGTGCTGTACCAATGCGACGAGGTTGGCCAGTTCCGCGTCGAGCCACGCTCGCGCCTCGTCGGCGTCGGCGAACCGGCGCGGCTCCGGCGCGTCCGGCTCCGGCGGCAGGCGCAGCATGTGCGCGTAGAGCAGCCGGGCGGCGCCCTCGACGCCGGCCCGGTAGGCCCGGCAGAGCCGGCCGGTGGCCGCCGCGCGCACCGGCTCCGGGTCAACGCGGCGCGCCTCGTCACCGGCGTAGGCGCGGAGCAGGTCGTGCAGGCTGTACCGGTCGCCGTGCCGCTCCACCATGTGCGCGGCGGTGAGGGTCTCCAGCGCCGAAGTGACGTCTCCGTCGTCGACCAGCGCCTCGGCCAGCTCCGCGGTGACGTCGTAGCCGGGCACCAGGCCGAGCCGGCGGAACAGGACGCGGTGCGGGCGGGCCAGGTGCCGGTACGACAGCCCGAACGCCGCCCGCACCGACGCCTGCGGATCGTCGTCGACGTCGAGCTCGCCGAGGCGGCCGCCGGCGGTGACCGCCGCGACGTAGGCGGGCAGCTCGTCGTGCGGCCGCTCCGCGCACTTGGCGGCGGCGATGCGCAGGGCCAGCGGCAGGCGCCCGCAGGCGTCGGCCAGGTCGGCCAGCAGACCGGTGTCGGCGCTCTTTCCGAGGACCCCGCGCAGCAGCGTGACCGCGTCGTCGTGGGCCAGCGGCGGGACGGTCACCTGGTGGGCGTGGTCGACCGCCACGAGCCCGGTGAGCCGGTCGCGGCTCGTCACCACGGTCATGCAGTCGCCGCCCGTGGGCAGCAGCGGCCGGACCTGTTCGGCGCTGCGCGCGTTGTCGAGGACGAGCAGCACCCGCCGCTCGGCGAGAAGCGTGCGGTACCGCGCCGTCGCCCCGTCGGCGTCCACCGGAATCTGCCGGGCCGGCACGCCGAACGCCCAGAGGCACCGGGTCAGCGCGGCCAGCGGCGTGAGCGGCGTGCCGGACGACCAGCCGAGCAGGTTGACGTGCACCAGCCCGTCGGGGAACCGTTTGGCGACCCGGTGGGCCCAGTGCACGGCCAATGCGGTCTTGCCGGCGCCGGCGATGCCGACCAGCACCACCAGGGGCGGGCGCCCGGTGTCCGGCAGCAGGTTGTCGAGCTCGCGCAGCAGGTCGTCGCGACCCACGAGGTCCGCGACGTCCGGCGGCAGGGTCCGGGGCACCGGTCCGGGTTCGGTCGTCGGGCGGCCCGGCGCCGGCTCCCGGTGGACGCGCAGGGTCGGGTCCGCGGCCAGGATGCGCCGGTGCAGCCGCTGGAGCTCGGGATCCGGCTCGACCCCGAGCTCGTCGACGAGCCGCAGGCGGAACCGCCGGAACGTGGCCAGCGCCTCCGAGGTGCGTCCGCCGCGGTGCAGCGCCAGCATCAGCTGGGCCTGGAACCGCTCGCGCAGCGGATGCGCCTCGACGTGGTGGATCAGTTCGGCCACCACGTCGGCGTGGCCGTCGCCGCGCAGCAGCGCGTCGATGCGGTCCTCCGTGGTGCTCAGGCGCACCTCGTGCAGGCGGGTCACCAGCGGCCGCAGCGGCGCCGGCAGCTCCATGCCGGCCAGGATGTCGCCCCGCCACAGGGCCAGGGCCGCGCCGAGCCGGCCGGTGGCCGTGTCGAGGTCGTCGGCGTCCAGCGCGCGCCGGCCCTCGGCGACGAGCCGCTCGAACACCTCGGCGTCGAGTTCGCCCGGCTCGACCCGCAGCTGGTACCCGTCCGGGGTCCGGACGAGCCGGTCACCGGTGGCGAGCCGGCGCAGCGCGCCGACGTACGAATGGAGGTTCGCCCGGGCCGACCGCGGCGCCCGACCGTCCCACAGGCAGTCGATCAGCAGCGACGTCGGCATCGGCGTGCCGGGATGCAGCAGGAGGACGCCCAGCAGCAGGCGCAGCTTGGTGGCCCGCAGGGTCACCGGCTCGCCGGCGGCGTCGCGGACCGCGAGCGGACCGAGGATCCGCCACCGCACCGTCTCCCGCACCCCCATCGATACGAGCTTGACAGCAGCGGTCCAGCACCGTCGACCGGCTTGTCAGGGTCCGACGCGGCGGAGGTCCCGGATCGGACGGACGAGGAGCAGGGCCGCGACCACGCCGAGCGCGACGACCGTGGCGACGACGAGCAGGTCACGGGGCGCGACGACGGTGGATACCGGGCCGACGAGGGCCTGGCCCAGCGCCATTCCGGAGACCGAGCCGGCCACCTCGTACGCGGTGACGCGGTTGAGCACCGCCGGGGGCACCAGGGTCTGCACGCTGGTCGACCACATCACCGACCAGAACGCCCAGGCCGCGCCGCCGACCACGTGCCCGAGGACCAGGACGGGCAGCGCCGGTTCCAGCGCGACCGACAGCGGGATGGCGGCGAAACCGGTCAACGCCACGGCACCGGCGGCCAGCGGACGGGACGGGCGGAACCGGATCGCGACGAGCCCGCCGACCACGGTCCCGGTGCCGAGGCCCGCCATCGTCCAGCCGTACGCGGTCGCGCCCAGCCGGCCGCCGACGAGCTGGGAGGCGAGCGGGATGTAGGGCCCGAAGACGAACAGTCCGAAGCAGACCCAGATCAGGATCACCGACCACATCCAGGTGCGGGTGCGGAACTCCCACCAGCCGCACCGCAGGTCGCGGAGCACCGTCGAGGTGCTCTTTCCGACGGACGCGGGCAGGTGCCGGATCAGTGCCAGGCACACGCCGCTGACCAGGAACGTGGCGGCGTCGACGGCGTACACCGTGCCCGCGCCGGTGGCCGCCATCAGCAGCCCGGCGAGCACCGGCCCGCCGAGCTGCGTCACCGCGTCGGCGATCTTGAGCGTGCCGTTGGCCCGCTGCGGATCCGTCGCGACGAGCGGGACCATGCCGTTGACCCCGGGCTGGAACATGGCGGCCGCGCTGCCCGCCAGCACAGAGGTCACCAGCAGGAGCCAGAGCGGCGGTGCGCCGGTGAGGAAGGCCACGGCGAGCACGCCCTGGGTGACGGTGCGGACGACGTCGGCGCCGACCATCATGGCGCGGGCGCCGATGCGGTCGGCGAAGACGCCGCCGAAGACGATGAACAGCACGAACGGCGCGGTCCAGACGGCAAGAACGTACCCGACACCGGACACCCCGTAGAGGGCGCCGACGGCGAGCGCGGCCGCGACCGGCATCATCGCGTCGCCGAGCAGCGACACGACCCGGGCCCCGAAGTAGAGCGTGAAGTCCCTGGTCCACAGCGTTGCCGCCGGTGCGCGGTCAAGGACGGCGGTCATGCGACGAACTCCATGATCACCGATTCTGCTGCGGCCGGCCCCGGTGCGGAGGCGCCGCGCGCGACATCCTTGGGTACATTCGTGCCATGATCCATCGAGTCGTCGCGCTGGTCGGTCCGACGCAGGAGATGTACCCGGTGACGTGCGCCTCAGCCGTCTTCGGCGACCACGGCCCGGACATCCCGCAGCACTACGACTTCCGGCTGTGCACCGAGCGGCCCGGCCCCGTGCGCACCACGATGGGCGTCGACATCGTGGTCCCCGACGGACTGGCCGCGCTCGACGACGCCGACACCGTCCTCATCGCGGGCTGGTGCCCCGGCCCGGACCTGTCGGCCGAGCTCGCCGGCGCCGTGCTCGCCGCACACGCCCGCGGCGCGCGGATCGTCGGCATCTGCAGCGGCATCTACGTGCCGGCGGCGCTGGGCCTGCTCGACGGCCGCCGGGCCGCCGTGCACTGGGAGGGCGTCGACGACCTGGCCCGGCGGTACCCGCGCGTCAACGCCGACGGCGCCGTGCTCTACATCGACCACGGCGACGTGGCGACCGCGGGCGCCTCGGCCACCGTCGTCGACCTGTGCCTCAACCAGGTCCGCCGCGAGCATGGCGCGGCCGTGGCGATGCGCATCGGTCGTCAGCTCTCGACCGCGCCGCACCGCGAGGGCTGCCAGCGCCAGGGGCCCGCGCCCGCGACGCTCGGCCCGGTGCCCGACTCGCTGGCCCCGCTGCTCGACTGGGTCGTCGCCAACCTCGACAAGCCGCTGACCCTCCAGGACCTGGCGACCCGGTCGGGCATGTCGGCCCGCACCCTCAACCGCCACTTCCTCGAACAGCTCGGCATCTCCCCCGGCCGGTGGCTGCTCGACCGCCGGATCGCCTGGACCTGCGCGCTGCTGGAGGCGACCGACCTGCCGGTCGAGACGATCGCCACGCGGGTCGGGTTGTCGTCGGCGGTGAACCTGCGTCGCCGGTTCCGCAACGCGCTGGACACCACCCCGGCCGCCTACCGGCGCACGTTCCGCTGGGCGCCCCCGCCGACGTCGCCGGCGGGGGCGCCGCATGGTCAGGCCGGTGTGTTGTCGCCCGCCAGCTCCTCGGCGGTGAGCGCCCGGTTGTAGACGCGGACCGAGTCGATCACCCCGAGGTACAGGTCGACCTTCCCGTCGCCCGGCGCCGAGAGCATCGACAGCGCACCGGTGCCGTCGATGACCGTCCCGTGGGCCGGCACCGAGCCGACCTCGGTGTATTTGACGAACAGCCGGAGCGCGGCGCCGTCGTAGGTGAGCGAGACGTGTGCCGCGTCCCCGATCGTCAGATCACCGCCGGTGACGGTGAAGGTGCCGGCGTCGGTGGTGATGACACCGGTGAGCCCGGCACTGTCCGTGGTCGCGAACAGCCCGTACTCGATCGGGCCCGTCCAGACGCGCTTGACGACCAGCGGCTGGGTGCCGTCGAGGTTGGCGTTCGGCCTGACCCACGCCGACACCGTGAGCGCGCCACCGGGTGACAGCACCGGCTTGTCGGCCACCGTCGCCGAGCCCACCTCGCCGTGCTTCGTGAGGCCGGTCCGGACCTCGCCCGGCGTCTGCATGGCATCGTTGAGCGCCAGGTGGTTGCCGTTGCCGGAGTAGTCGTATGCTCGCCCGATCGGCTCGTTGAAGCCCCACGCGCCGAGCAGCCCCGGCCGCGGCGCCGCGACCTCCACCGAGTACGGCCCGGAGTCCAGGCTGGTGCCGTCGCCGTAGAACGCGCGGGCGGCCAGCACGTGCCAGCCCGGTGCGGCCGTGTTCGCCTGCCAGTCCATGACGTATCCCTGACCGAGGCGCCAGGTCACCGGCGCGCCGAGGGGTGCGCCGTCGAGCAGGAACTGCACCGCTGTGGGCGTCTGATAGCCCCTGGTCGCCTGGAGATACACCGTGCCACCGACGCGGCTGCCCCGCGGCGGCTGGCTGACCTGCGGGCGGAAGCCCGGGGCCGCGGCCACCGAGACCTCGACGTTCGCCTTCACCTCGGCGGGCGTCAGCGGACCGTTCCAGATCCGCACCTCGTCGATGAGACCGTCGAAGTACTCGCCCCAGACCGTGTTGCCGCCGATGCTCAGGTCGCCCACGCCGTCGAGGTTCACCGCGCCGGACCGGGGCGACTCGGCCACCGCCGTCCCGTTGACGTAGACCACCAGGCCGACGGCCGGGTCGTAGGTGGCCGCCAGGTGCGACCAGGCACCGACCGGCAGCGGGTCGTCGCCCGGCAGGTTGGTGTCGGTGTCACCGGTGTTCACCGCGACGTCCGGGCCGTACCGGTCGCTGCTCGCGTAGAGGCCGTAGGCCAGCCCGTCGCCCCGCTCGCGGAGCAGGACGGTGCGCCACCCGTCGAGGCTCTCCGGGCGTACCCAGGCCGCGAGCGTGAACCCGGCGGCCAGGTCGAACCGGCTGTCGCCGGGCACCACCACGCGGCTGCCCGCGCCGTCGAACGACAGGGCGCCGCCGAACGCGCCCGCGCCCGTCCAGGTCGCACCGGCGACCGTGCCGGTCAACCCGTTCCCGCTGGCATCGACCGCCGTGGTCCCGGCACCGTCGTCGAACCCGTACGCGGCCACCAGTTGCGGCGCGGCCGCCGCTGCCGCCGGCGTTGTCACCGGCGTTGCCACCGTGGCGGCTCCCGCCGCCACGGCCGCGACCGCCAACCAGCGTCCTACCCTCGTGCGTGACATCCGTGTCCTTCCCCCGTCGTGCGGACGCGGCACCGTCCTCAGTGGACGGCGCCGCGCACCGTGATCGGGGACACGCTACCGTCCATCGATGACGGTGAAAACCACGGCAGGATCAGACGCCGACCCAGCAGTACAGGTGGGCCCCGTCGTCGCGCAACCCGTCGCCGGGGCGTGGGCAAACTTCCCCGCTGATGCGCGACGCATTCGGGGAGACAACGGTCGGTTCTGGCCGCACTTTGTCTCCCAGGTTCTGGCGAGCGGGAGCCGCTGGATGTCTACTTCGTGATTTCGTAGCGCAGCAGCACGATGCCGTTGTCGAACGCGGTGGCCTCGATCACCTTCAGGTCCCGCCGGTCCGCGAAGACGCGGGTCCCCGTGCCGCGTGACACCGGGCAGACCATCATCCGGACCTCGTCGACGAGCCCGGCGTCCAGCAGCGACCGCATGAGTGTCAGGCTTCCCCACAGCCAGAGGTCCTTGCCGTTCTGCGCCTTCAGCTTCCGGATGGTGGCGGCCGGGTCGCGCGTCACGGTGGCGGCGGGGAAGTCGCCCCAGGGGGCGTCGTCCAGCGTCGACGAGGCGACGAACTTGGTCAGGTTGTTGAGCTTCTCGCCGTACTCGCCCTGTTCCTTGGCGTGCGGCCAGTAGTCCTTGGACATGGCGTAGGTGTTCGCGCCGAGAATCATCGTGTCGACCGAGTCGATCAGCGCCATCACGCTCGTCTTGAACGGGGAGTTGGTGTCGTCGGAGAAGGGCTCCGCGGACACGAAGCCGAGCCCGCCGTCCTCTTCCGCGGCGATGTTGTCAACGGTGACCCACTGCTGGGCGATCAGTTTTCTCATGCAGAAGAGCTTCGGTGACGCCGTGCGCACGTCCGAACAGTTTCTTTTGACGGCGAAAGGTCGACGTCAGGGGTGGGCGAGAGCCCGCAGCTCGCGGGCGACGGTGGGCCAGATCGCACTCGGCAGGCTGTGCCCGACGCCGGGCAGGATCACCAGGCGCGCGCCGGAGATGGCCGCCGCCGTGTCGCGGGAGGCACGCGGCCGCATCACCGGATCGGCGTCGCCGCACATGACGAGAACCGGCTTGCGCAACTCGCGCAGCGGCGGCCCGTGCCACCGGGCACCGCTCTGCCGGCGTTGGGCGGCCAGGTCGCGGAAGCCGCTGATTCCGTGGGCCCGTTCGCGGTCGGTCGCGTCCCGCGCCACCGACTCCTCGGCGGGGTGCTCGGCGCTCGAGGTCGCCCGCAGGACCGCCAGCCCGAGGCTCAGATCGTCGTCGTGGGCGCCGCGCAGGATCCGCAGCATTCGTAGCTGCCGGCCCCACCGCAGGTAGCGCAGGAAGACGGTCCACACGCCGGCGTCGCTCGGACCGGAAGCGAACGAGGTGACGGTCAGCACGCGGTCGGGATGCCGCAGCGCGAGCCGTTGCGCGACGACTCCGCCGAGCGACAATCCGAACACGTGGGCAGCCGGCCAGCCGAGCGCGTCGAGCACGGCCGCCGCGTCGTCGACGAGATCCTCGGCCCCGTACGCCGCGTGCGGATGGGTGGATTCACCGGCGTCCCGCAGATCGAAGACGGCCGGCCGGAACCCGTGTTCCCGCAGGCACTGGAGCAGACCCTGGGGCCACCAGAACCGCGACGCCCCGGTCCCCATGATCATGAGCAGCGGGTCCCCGGTGCCCGGGCCCGGATCGTCGTACGCGAGCCGAACGCCACCGTTGACGGCGAAGCGGGTATTCATCGTCAGAGGTCGAGAGCGTCGACGGTGGTCGTCACGTGTTCGTGGGTCCGGCACCGGCCGCCGCCGGTGGCGACGCCGCACGGTGTCCCGCGTTTGGTCGGCGCGCCGCAGAGCACGGCGGGGTCGTGGACGTGGCAGAAGCCGGACGGTCGGGCGCTGATCGGGCAGGGCCGGCCGGCCTTCGTCCTGGCCCGGCACACCGGCCCGGCACCGGTCGCCGTCGCCGGCGATGCCGGCACCCGTGCCGATGCCGATGCCGACGCAGACGCCGGTGCGGCTCGGCGGCGCGGCTCCGGCAGCGGCGGCACCGGGACGCCGGCGGCCTCCAGGGCCTCCCGCTGGCCCCGAGCGGCGAGCCGGTCGGCGCGTTCGTTCTCCACGTGGCCGGCATGACCCTTCACCCAGTGCCAGACGACCTCCTGGTGACGGGCGACCGCGGCGTCGAGTTCCCGCCACAGGTCCTCGTTCTTGACCGGCTGGCCCTCCTTCGTCCGCCAACCGTTGCGCTTCCAGCCCGCCACCCACGACATGATGCCGTTGCGGACGTACGTGCTGTCGGTGTGCAGGTCGACGACGGCCGGACGGGTGAGCGTGGCCAGCGCCCGGATCGGGGCGGTGAGTTCCATCCGGTTGTTCGTCGTGGACGTGGCCTCGCCGCCGCACAGTTCCTTCTCGACCTCGCCGTAGCGCAGCAGCGCGCCCCAACCGCCGGGCCCCGGGTTGGGGCTGCACGCCCCGTCGGTCCAGATCTGTACCCGCGCCGTCCCCGATCCCGCCACCCCGATAACCTACCGTGACCGGTGCAGGAGGCTAAGTTGATCTTCAACCGCATGGGGGAGCCGTGACCACCGACGTGACGCCCGAACTGGCCGAGGCGATCCAGCGCGGCTACGACCAGCGCGACCGGGCGAACATGGCGCCGACGATCGCCTACTTCCGGGCGCTGCTCGACGAACACCCCGACCACCCCGTCCTCGTGTACGAGGTGGGCGGCGCCTACGACACCGCCGGCCAGGAACAGACCGCCCGCGGCTACTACGAGCGGGCGCTCGCACTCGGCCTCGGCGGCGACGCCCTCCGCCGGTGCCTGTGCCAGTACGCCAGCACCCTGCGGTGGCTGGGCGAGCTGGACGCGTCGCTGGTGGTGCTCGACCGGGCCCGCCGGGAGTTCCCCGACTCCGACTCCGTGCGCGTCTTCCGCGCCCTCACCCTGAACGACGCGAAGCGGTCGGACGAGGCGGTGGCCGAGCTGCTCACGGTCGTCACCGGGCACGCGGAGGTCACTGACCTCGGGCGGTGGGCGGTCGGCCTGCGCGGCCTCGCCCAGTGGCTGGCCGACGGCCGCCCCGAGTAGGACGCGTCAGGTCCGGCGCAGCGTGAACCAGAACGTGGGCACGGGGTTCGTGCCCGGCGTGACGTCGACGAGGTCCCAGCCGGTGAACCTCGTTCGCAGTTCGTCGGCGGTGACGCCGGAGATCGGGTCGTCGAACGCCTCGGGGCCGTAGCCGAACATCAGCAGGTGCGCGTCGGTGGCGGCGCGGTGGGTGAGCCCGGCGACGTACGCGTCGCGCCGGTGTGCGGGGATCGCGCAGAAGCAGCTCAGGTCGAAGAACAGGTCGTACCGGCCGGGTACGTCGACGCCGTCTTCGTCTTCGCCTTCGTCGAGCCGGGTGGCGTCGGCGCACAGGAACCGAGCGGTCACCCCCGCCGCGGCGGCCTTGGCCCGGGCCTGTTCGACCGCGCGGTCGACGAGATCGACGGCGACCACGTCCCAGCCCAGGCGGGCGAGGTAGATGGCGTTGGTGCCCGTACCGCAGCCGAGTTCGAGAGCGCGGCCGGGCTCCCGGCCGTCGACCAGGGCGACGAGCTCGGGCGGGGTCACGTCGGTGTCCCAGGGCGGTTTGCCGGCCCGGTAGTACTCCTCGAGCATGCGGTGGACGGCCTGCTCCTGCCGTCGTTCGGTGTCGGTCGCCATCTGATCCTCCCGTTGCTAGAGTCTAACTCTAGTGATGAGCTCTAGATATAGACTCCGGCACGGCGATCGTCAAGCGCCGCCATCACCCCTGTGCGGCCGCGTACCGGCTCCGGAACCAGTCCGGCATGTTCCCGGGTGTGCGCGGATAGCGTTCCTGGTCCAGGAGGTACTGCTCGGGCGCCGGCGGCGTCCGGAACGGCGGCTCGGTGTCGTGGTTGAACCGCGCGTGGAAGATGCTGGGCCGGTCGATCACCAGATCCATCGAGTACCACGTGCCCAACCCGTCGACGTACATCCCCCGGCGCAGTCGCGCCAACGGTTGCGACACGTCACGCGGGGCGGGCACCTGCTGGCGGACCCCGTTGTCCAACGCCACACCGAGGCCGGCGCTGGCCTGTCGCCCCATGACCATGAAGTCGAAGATCAGCCGCTGCCAGTCCGGCGGTGCCGCCTCGATCAGCGTGATGGTGATCTTCTCGAGCAGTTCGTTCTGCTCGACGGGCGTCAGCGTCATGCGGTCCGGTCCTCCGTTTCGGCGCCGAACCACCGGGCCAGCGCGACCTCGAGCGTCGCCTGATCATCGCCGACCCACGCAACGTGCCCGTCCGGGCGGAGCAGGACCGCCGGCACGTCCGGCTCGTCGCCGGTGTCGGCGACGCGGTCGACCCGGTCGGCCCAGCCGTCGACCGACAGGCGCCCCGTCCGGTCGAGCAGCAGCCCGTTGCCGGTGCGCATCAGCTCGAACAGGCGGCCGTCCGTCAGGCGGACGTCGCGCAGCCGCCGCCCCACCAGGGCGTGGCCCGCACCGAGGTCGTACCGGATGTTGATCGCGGTGATCCGCTCGATCAGGAACCGGTTGACGTCGTCGAAGTCCATCAGCTGCGCCAGCAACCGCCGGACCGCCTGCGGCCCGGGCTCGTTGGTCGTCAGCAGCATCTGTGCGCGGGTGTTGGTCAGCACATCGGCGGCCACCGGATGCCGCTCGGACTCGTAGCTGTCCAACAGGTCGTCCGGCGCCCGGCCGCCGACGGCCGCCGCCAGCTTCCAGCCCAGGTTGAACGAGTCCTGGATCCCGAGATTGAGCCCCTGCCCACCCATCGGCGGGTGGACGTGCGCGGCGTCCCCGGCCAGGAACACCCGCCCGACGCGGTAACGCTCGGCCAGGCGGGTCGCGTCGCCGAAGCGCGACAGCCAGCGCGGGGAGTGCACGCCGAAGTCGGTGCCGGCGTACGCGCGCAGCTGTCGCCGGAACTCCTCGATCGTCGGCCGCACCGAACGGTCCTCGACGACGTCCTCGGCCGGCACCACCACCCGGAACACCCCCGGCGTGCCCGACGGCCCGAGTCCGAACCGCTTCTCGGTCTGACGCACCTCGGTCATCACCTCGGTGATGTGCTCCGGGGACGCCGTCACCTCCATCTCGCCCAGCAACGTGTCGACCCGTGACGGCTCGCCGGGAAACCCGACCCCGAGCAGCTTCCGGACCGTGCTGCGGCCACCGTCGCAGCCGACGACGAACCGCGCCCGCAGCGTTTCATCTCCACTGTGGACGGTCACCCCGTCGTCGTCCTGTTCCAGCCCGTCCACCGCGCACCCGCGCCGGATCTCGGCCCCGGCCTCGGCCGCGTACTCGGCGAGCAGCCGGTCGGTGAGCGTCTGCGGAATTCCGAGCACGTATCCGTGTGCGGTGTCCAACCCGGCGGGAGCGGGCTTGTCGATGCCCGCGAAGTATCCCCGGATCGGGTGCCGCGTGCCGTTCTCGAGGAACCGCTCCAACAGCCCCCGCTGGTCCATCACCTCGATGCTGCGCACGTGCAGCCCGAGCGACCGCACGAACGGCGGCGGCTCGGCCTCCTTCTCCAGCACGAGCACACCGACGCCCCGCAGCCGCAGTTCGCCCGCCAGCATCATGCCCGTCGGCCCACCGCCGGCGATGATCACATCGAACATGCCTTCCCCCGATCCTCGCGTCCGGCCGACGATTCTGCGCCACGACCGGGGCCTTGCCGCAAGACCGGGGGTGCGGTATATGTTAATAGTGGCAAGGAGTTCAGCTCCTTGCCTCTGTTTGTGTAGAGCCTTTCCTGTTCTCGGAACCCGTCAGGCGCGAGCTGTGGAACACACCGAGGCGGAGCTGGTCGTCGCGGCGCAGGCCGGTGACCGGCGCGCGGTCGACGAGCTCATCACGTCCCACCTGCCGTTGGTGTACAACGTGGTCGGCCGGGCGCTGAGCGGTCGGCCCGGTGTCGACGACGTGGTTCAGGAGACGATGCTGCGCGCGCTCCGCGACCTGCCGACGCTCCGCGCGCCGGAACGCTTCCGCGCGTGGCTGACCACGATCGCCGTCCGCCGGGTCAGCACCCACCTGCTGGCGGAGCGCACGGCCGCCGCCCGCACCGCGCCCCTCGACGCCGCGGCCGGCGAGCCCGACCCCGGCGCCGACTTCGAGACGTTGACGGTCGTCCGCCTCGGCCTCTCCGGGCAACGGCGGCAGGCGGCCCGGGCCGGTCGATGGCTCGACCCCGACAACCGGATCCTGCTGTCGCTGTGGTGGCTGGAGGCGGCCGGACATCTCACCCGTGCCGAACTCGTCGACGCCACCGGGCTGAGCGCCGCCCACGCGGCCGTTCGCGTCCAGCGGATGCGGGCGCAGTTCGAGCTGAGCCGGTCGGTCGTCGCCGCGATCGACGCGAGCCCGCGCTGTGCGGGCCTCACCGCCGCGCTGGCCGGCTGGCACGGCCGACCGGATCCCCTGTGGCGCAAGCGGATCGCGCGACATCTGCGGTCCTGCGCCGCCTGTGGCCACCACGGCGACGGCCTGATTCCGGCCGAGAGCCTGCTGCTCGGGCTGGCGCTGGTGCCGGTCCCGGTCTCGATCGCCGTCGCGCTGTCCCACCACGTCGCGGCGGGCACAGCGGCGGGCACAACGGCGGGCACAGCGGCCGCAGGAGCGAAGGCCGGACTACTGGTCCAGGTCATGCACGCCGCCGTCACCCATCCGGTTCTGGCGGTCCTCATCGCCGGTGGGCTGACGGCCGTCACAGCGGCCGCGGTGGCCGTCCCCTCCGCGCAGCGACCGGCGGCGGTCGCGGCCGGCACCCGGCCGCCGGCCGTCCAGGCTCCGGCCGTGCCGGCCGGCCGGATGTCGCTGGAGTCGGCCAACGCGCCCGGGCGCTTCGTGGCGTACTCCGGTGATTCCGGGACGCTGACGCCGGTCGGCGCCGGCAGTTCCCGGGCGGCCAGGATCGGAGCGACCTTCGACGCCGTTCCCGGGCTCGCCGGGGTCGGATGCGTGTCGTTCCGGTCCGACGACGGTCGCTACCTCCGGCACTCGTCCTGGCGGGCGCGGATCCAGCCGGACGAGGGAACCGCGCTCTTCCGTGGCGATGCCACGTTCTGCCCGCGACCGGGCGCCGTGTCCGGCTCGACCGCGTGGGAGTCGCAGAACTACCCGGGCTGGTTCCTGCGACACGTCGGCGACGCGGTGTGGGTGGACAGGTCCGACGGCAGCGCCGCGTTCGACGCCGACAGCGCGTTCTTCGTCCGCGCGCCGTTGGCCGACTGATCTCCCCGCAGATAACAGAAATTCCGGCGCCGATAAGTGTTATCGCCGGCCATTCGACGCGTCTCGACTTTCTATTGATAGCCGCCGGTCGATGCGACAGTCTGTTAACGCTAACAACAGGCGACCGCGCCCTAACCACCCCCACACGAAAGGCAAGCCCGCCATGCACCGCGCACCCCCACGAATCCTGTTGCGGCTGACCGTCCTCGCGCTCGTCGCCGCCGGCGCGACGGCGACGGTCGCCGCACCGGCCGCGGCGGCCACCGTCGACACCAATGCCTGGTACGTGCTCGTCAACCGCAACAGCGGCAAGGCATTGGACGTCTACAACCTGGCCACCAACGACGGCGCCCGCATCACCCAGTGGACCCGCAACAACGGCAACCAGCAACAGTGGCAGTTCGTCGACTCCGGCGGCGGCTACTACCGGATCAAGTCCCGCCACTCCGGCAAGGTGCTCGACGTCTACAACTTCTCCACCGCCGACGGCGGATCGATCGTGCAGTGGGCCGACGGAAACGGGACCAACCAGCAGTTCCGGTTGGCCGACTCCTCCGACGGCTATGTGCGCTTCATCAACCGCAACAGCAACAAGGCCGTCGAGGTGCAGGGAGCGTCCACATCGGACGGTGCCAACGTCGTCCAGTACAGCGATTGGGGCGGCGCGAACCAGCAGTGGCAACTCGTCCCGGTCGGCACCGGCGGCGGTGGCGGGTGCACCCTTCCGTCGACGTACCGCTGGACGTCGACGGGCTCGCTCGCCAACCCGAGGTCGGGGTGGGTCTCCCTCAAGGACTTCACCAACGTCGTCCACAACGGCCGGCACCTCGTCTACGCGACGACGCACGACACCGGAACGGCATGGGGTTCGATGAACTTCGGCTCGTTCACCAACTGGAGCGACATGGCCTCGGCCAGCCAGAACCAGATGCCCTTCTCCGCCGTCGCGCCGACGCTCCTCTACTTCGCCCCCCGCAACATCTGGGTGCTCGCCTACCAGTGGGGCGGGCCCGCGTTCTCCTACCGGACGTCGAGCGACCCCACCAACGTCAACTCGTGGTCGTCGCCGCAGACGCTGTTCTCCGGAAGCATCTCCGGCTCCGGCACCGGCCCCATCGACCAGACCCTGATCGGTGACGGCACCAACATGTACCTGTTCTTCGCCGGCGACAACGGAAAGATCTACCGCGCCAGCATGCCCATCGGCAACTTCCCCGGCAGCTTCGGCTCCTCGTCGACGATCATCATGAGCGACTCGACGAACAACCTGTTCGAGGGCGTCGAGGTCTACAAGGTCCAGGGCCAGAACCAGTACCTCATGCTCGTCGAGGCGATCGGCGCGAACGGACGCTACTTCCGGTCGTTCACCGCCAGCACCCTGAGCGGTTCCTGGACCCCGCAGGCCGCCAGCGAAAGCAATCCGTTCGCCGGCAAGGCCAACAGCGGCGCCACCTGGACCAACGACATCAGCCACGGCGACCTCGTCCGCGCCAACCCCGACCAGACCAAGACCATCGACCCCTGCAACCTCCAACTGCTCTACCAGGGCCGCTCCCCCAGCTCCGGCGGCGACTACGGCCTCCTGCCCTACCGCCCCGGGGTGCTCACGCTGAACCGCTGACTCCCAGAGATGTGACCCGCGCGGCGGGCCCGGTGTACGTCCGGGCCCGCCGCGTTGCACGTATGGGCAACAGCGTGTGGCGGTCGTGTGGGGGCGGTCCCGGAAATGTCGCAGTGCCCCGCTAGGGTCGGCGTCACTCACAGGGAGGAACCCGCATGGGATGGTTGTCGGCCGTCGACGGCTACGAGGTGGCGCTCGTCGGTGGGCCAATCGGTGGAAGAGTGACGAGCCGCCGGGTCGGTGGGCGTCCACTGAAGACGGTGCCGAAGGCGGTCCGCGACCACGACGCGACACAGGGCCTGATACAGACCCAGGAGTGGTTGGCGCGGCACGATCTCGCCTGCCGGGCCGAGGTCGAGAAGTGGCTCATCCGGTCGCTGCCGGTGCCGGTCGCCGCGCTCACCGCCGTGTGGCCCGACCCGTCCTGGCGGGCGCCGCTGGCCGACGTCATCGTCGCGCCCGTCGACGACGACGGCACCTGGCAGCTCGACGACGCGGGCTTCCTCCGCGATGCCGACCCGGCCCGCGGCCTCGGCGTGGTGAACCTCGACGGCGACTCGGTGTGGCTCACGCCGCGGCGGGTGGCGGTGCCGCACCCGGTCATGTTGGAGGAGCTCGACGACCTGCGCGAGTTCGCCACCGAGCTGGGCCTGTCGCAGGGCACGCCGCAACTGCACCGCGAAGTGTGGGCGAAACCGGCCGGAAAGGACGCCCGGGAGGCCGAACTGGCGCGGTACTCCGGTGCGAAGTACGAGGAACTGCGCCACCTCTCGGCGCGGGCGAGCAATCACGGCTACAAGGTGCGCGGTGGATCCGCCGTGTGCCAGGTGTGGGAACGCGGCGGGCAGACCGTCGCCAGCGTGTGGATCGGCGACTACGACCCCTGGTCGGAGGCGGAGACCGGTCAGCTCGAGTTCACCACCTCGGCCGGCGGGGCGTTGAAACTCGACGACGTCGGCCCGGTCGCGTGGTCGGAGGGAATGCGGATGGCGGCCGCCCTGTACGCCGGTCGGAGCATGACGGAGGAGCAGTCATGAAAGACAGCGACGTCGTTGAGGCGGGCGGAATCGGTGCGGTGCCGGCCGACGGTGCGGCGCCCGCCGACGGTGACCTGCTCACCGTGCGCGTCTACCGGCATCCCGGCTTCGGCGACGACGGGCCCGACCGGCCGGTGGTGCGGCTCGTGCCGTCGATGCTCGGTGCGGCCGAAGACCTCACGATGGGCTTCCTCGGCTTCAGCGAACCCGAAGACACCGCCGCGGTCGGCACCACCGGCCGGCAGGCGCTCGGCTTCCCGGCGTGGGCGCTGGTGCACGATCCCGCCAACGGCAGGCACGCGCTCGCGCTGGTGAAAGACCTGCGCAAGCTCGCGAAACAGGCCGCCACCAAGCCGTCCGCGGCGATGGACGGCTACCGCGCGCTCGCCCGTCGCCTCGACGGCGCCGCACCGCAGTTCCTGCCGACGTACTGGGAGGAGGCCGGTCGGGCGCTGATCGCCGGCGAGAACGTGCGGTACGCGTCCACCTGCTTCAACCTGGCGCGCGAGGCCGAGCAGGCGCACGCGCTCGCCATCGACGAGGATCGCGTCGCCGAGGTGTTCCTCGAGTACGCGATGGCCGGTGCGTTGCCCGTCAAGGCGATCAGCCAGTACGCCAAGGATCTCGCCGCCCGCAGCAAGCCCGACGCCGCGTTCGAGCGGTTCCGCACCGTCACACTGCGGCGAGTGGCCGCCGGTCTCGCGCCGTACGCGGCACTGCCGGCCGAGCTCAAGCGGCTCGCGACCGCCGCCGGCCTCGACGCCGACACGGCCGTGGAAGACGTTGTCGTCGAACTGCTCGGCCTCGCCGCCGTCGCGCGCAGCGCGCCGGGCACGTGGAAGGCGCTGGCACCGGTCATCGTGCGGGCCGCGAAACGGCGTCCGGAGGTCCGGGGCCGGCTGCTCGGGATCGTCCCCGACCCGCCCGGCTACGGCAACGACATGACCGACGAGTGGATCGACCTGCTCGTCGCCGCCGGTGCCGACGCCGGCCTGACCGATGACGCCGAGCCACCGGCGGCCAGCCCCGACGGTGCGGCCGGTTGGCTGGAGCGCATCGCCGGCACCCGGGCGCGGCACTGGAACCTCGCGCGGTCGGAGAAGTTCCTGTCGCTCGTCGGGCGGATGGTTCCCGCGCTGTGCGGCGCCGGCCGGCCGGTGCGGCTGCTCTCCGGTCGCCGCGTCGACCTCGACCTGGTCGACCTGTGCCTGGCCGGCGACGTCGACATCGCCTCGGCCAAGGACGTCGACCTCGATGTCACCCGGTGGGTCGACGACACCGCGCCGGGCGCGCGCGACCTGGTCGCGCTCGCCGCCGACGAGCGGTTCACGGCGACGCTCGGCCGGGCGACCGTGCAGAGCCTGCGCCACTCCGGCGCCGACCGGCTGGCCAGGGTCACCGGCACCGCCGGGCTCCGCACGGCGCTCGCCGGCTGGCTGCGCGCCCATGCCGACGCCGTGCCGGCCGACCCGACGCTCAACGGCCTGAACGACTACGCCAACGAGGTCTCGTGGGTGTCGACGGCCGCCGCCACCGCGGTCGAGCCCGACGCCTTCCGCCGGATGGCCGCCGTCGACCTGGCCGCCGGGCTGGCCCGCACGCTGCGCACGGGTCTGCTCGCGGAGTTCGTGTGGCCGGTGCTGGAGGAGGCCCGCGACGACCTGCCGAACAGCGCCTCGTTCAACGGGTCGTGGCCGAACCTGGTCGTCAAGGGCGAGAAGAAGGCCGTCGTCCTCGGCCCGTCCCGGGTGGTGCTGAAGCACCCGTACCCGAAGAACACCAACGACTGGTGGTACCGGGAGACCGCCTGGATCCCGGGCGTCGACCGCCTGGTGGTCTGGACATATCACGGCACCGCCTACTGGGCCGACGCGCCCGACCACCGGTTCGAGGGCGGCATCCAGTCGCAGGGGCCGCTGCGGGCGCTGGCGCTGCCCGACGGCGGCGCCACGTTCGGCGGAGCGCCCTGGCCGCCGGGCGACGAGAGTTTCCCGAACGCCCACCCCGTGATCAGCGACGGCACCCGGTACTGGACGTTGCGGTACGCCGACGACACGGGCCGGTGGTTGCCGTACGACCCGGTCACCGGCGCGGTCACGGCCGGCGACCCGCCGGAGTTCTTCGGCACCGGCCCGCTGCTCAACGGGCTCTGTGACCTCGTTCCGGCACCGGCGGAGTTCGCCGCGTCGCCGTTCGGCTACGCCGACGGGCTGGTCGGTTGGACAGTGCGCGAGAACCCCGACGGCGGCCGCGTCGGCACCCGGATCGACGGGCGGGAGGTCGTGTTCCCGGCCACCATCTCCACGCACCTGGATCCGGTCGGTGGGCTCCTCTTCCCGGGCGCCGACCGGCTCTGCCCGGTGGTCGGCCACGGGTCCGGTCCGGGCCAGCACGGCTTCACCGTGTACACGCCGGCCGGCGACCAGACGCTCACCTCCGGCTCGCCCGGCCGCAGCGTGCCGCCCACCGACTGGTGGCACGCCTGGCAGGTGCGCGACGAGGCCGGTTCGGCGGCGCTACGCGCGGTCGACACCGGCGCCGTCCGGGCCGCCCTCGACGCGGTCGTGGCCCTGCAGGAGGCCGCCGAACTCGCCCGCCTGCGCCGGAAGGGCGCCGTGGCGGTCGCGGTCGGCGACGACGAGGACGACGAGCCCGACACCCAGACCAAGAAGGAGGCCGCGGCCGCCCTGGCGGACGCGGTCACCGCGGCGGTCACCGGGGCCTTCCCGGCGGTCACCGCGCCACGGCTGCGGCGGGCGCTCGTGTCCGAGTTCACCGACGCCGGCCGGCTGTCCGTGCGGCTGCGGAGGCTGCGGGCGCTGGCCGACGCGCCGCCCGCGGAGCAGCCGGTGCCCACCGTGTCGACGACGTTCGACCCCGAGGTGCTGCGGAAGGTCCTGGTCGACGTCCACGACTCCGTCTGGCTCAACGACGCCGACTGCGTCAACGCGGTGGCCCAGTTGACGTCCGTCGCCGGCGTGCTGGCCGGTGGCAAGGCGCGGAAGTGGCGCGACACCGACGTCAACTGGCCCGAGCTGCTCGGGCTGCAGGACCGGATGGTCCTGCGCGCGCTCGCACCCGGCATCCCGGCCGTCGAGCGGGAGACGCTGAGCACGCTCCTCGGCCTGCTCGCCGGCACCGGCCTGGCCGAACCCGACGGCACCGTACGGGTGCTGCGGATCAGGGCCGACAAGAAGGCGTACACGGTGCCGCAGGTGGTCCGCACCGGCGAGCGCACCCTGCTGATCCAGCGCCGCACCGGCTACAGCAACTACACGTTCATCGCCGTCGAGCACGACCCGAGCGGTCAGTTCGGGCCGGTGGCCGACGGGAAGATCAGCACCGAGACCCGGGTCACCTGGGGCGGGCGGAAGCGCATCGACGCGGTCACCGCCGCGCTCGCCGCGCAGGGTCCGCCGCCGTGGTTCCTCGACGCGGTCACCAGGCTCGCCGAGGAGTCCGGCATGAGCCGCGGCACGGCCGCGCTGGTGCTCGCGGGCGGGCCGAACATCAACAGCCACGAGGCCAACTTCCTGGCCAAGGAGACCCGTACGACGCTGGGGATCTCGGCCACCGAGGCACGCAGCGGCCGGGCCGCGCTCCAGGCGATGAAGGCCGACGCCCGGCACCGGCTGCTCCTCGCCGCCATGCCCGACGACCCGGCCGACCTGTGGACCACCGGGCCCGACGTGGCGGCGGTGGTCGCGGTCTGGCGGCAGGTCGTCGGGGCGCGGGTGGCCGTCCCCGACGAGGTCCTCACCGAGGTCAACCGGCTGCGGCGGTGGGGCAGCCTCGACCAGTTCGTGATGGACCTCGCCGGCGGGGCCGGCTGGCTCAGGCCCGGCAAGGCGAAGTCGATCGGCGACAAGGTGTCCGAACTCGCCCTCGTGCTGCCGTGGCTGGTCTACCGCCTGCCGCGGGAGAACGCGCTGCGGGCGGCGGTTCCCGGCTGGTACGACCAGGCGCGTGCGCTGCTCGCCGACCCGGCGGCCCACGTCAACGCCGGATACCTGCGGAAGGAGACGCCGCTGCCGCCGGCGCTCACCGCGGGCAAGCCCGACAGCGACGGCGACGTCTACTGCACGCTGCATCCGGCGAAGCTCAGCGGTCCCGACGACCCGGCGCTCGCGATGTTCCCCGACGACGACGATGTCGCCGGCATCCGCCGCCTGATCGACCCCGGAACGGCCGAGCTGATGGAGTCCGTCCGGGCCGACACCGGGCGCACCGGCTGGGCGCAGGACCCGACCACCGAGGTGCCCGACCTCGTGGCCGAGGTGGCCACGCGGCACGGCCTCGGCGCCGACGCCGCCGCGTACTACCTGCAACTGTTGGCGTTGGGCGATCCGACCGACCGGAACGTCCAGCGCTGGACCGGCTGGGCACCGGCCCGGCTGAAGAAGGCCCGCGCCGAACTCGTCACCGCCGAACTCGTCGTCGAGGCCAAGCGCGACCGGGCCGGACGCACGGCGTTCCTCCCCGGCGGCTGGCGGAAGACGCCCGGCGTCGAGGAGTGGAAGGTGCCCGGAAACGACGAGGGCATCGACACGCTCGCGCCGCTCGTCGCCCCGTGCCGTCCCGTCGCCGCGCTGTTCCGGGCGGCCTGGCAACGCGTCCTCGACGGCGACCCACCCCGCCTGCGCGCGCTGACCACCCGATGACCACATCGAAAGAGGAGAGCCCGATGTCCCCGACGGCCCACCGGCAGATCGATCCGCCGGAGTTCCGGTACGCCGACGAGTTGGAGTTCCTGGCCGGCTCCGACAGCGGGCCGCGGCCGCCCGGCTGGAACCTGACCCCGCGCGCGGTGGTCACGTTCATCGCCGGCAGCGGCGGTAAGAAGGTGACCGGCAAGGGCGGCGCGCGGATCATCGAGGCGAAGTTCGTCGGTGACCGGTCCCTGGTCGAACGGTGCGTGGTGACGCTGGCCGGCGAGCGCGGGCTGCTGCTCGTCGGCGAGCCCGGTACGGCCAAGTCGATGCTGTCCGAACTGCTGTCGGCGGCCGTGTGCGGCACGAGCGGCCTGGTGGTGCAGGGCACCGCCGGCACCACGGAGGACCAGCTGCGCTACGGCTGGAACTACGCGATGCTGCTGGCCAACGGTCCGAGCCGGGCGGCGCTGGTGCCCTCGCCGGTGCTCTCCGCGATGGCCGCCGGCCGGGTGGCCCGGGTCGAGGAGGTCACCCGGTGCCTGCCCGAGGTCCAGGACGCGCTGGTCTCGGTGCTGTCCGACCGGCGCATCGCGGTACCGGAACTGTCCGATGTGGACGATGCCGTCGTGCACGCCGCGCCCGGCTTCACGCTCATCGCCACCGCGAACCTGCGCGACAAGGGCGTGTCGGAGATGTCGGCCGCGCTCAAGCGCCGGTTCAACTTCGAGGTGGTGCCGCCGATCGCCAGCCTCGACCAGGAGATCGCGCTCGTCGGGCGGCAGGCGAAGGCCGTCGTCGAGCGGGTCGGCGCGGCGTACACGGTCGACGCGGCGGTGCTGGAGGCGCTCGTCACGGCGTTCCGCGACCTGCGGTCCGGGCGGTCGGTCGAGGGCTGGGCGGTGGAGAAGCCGTCGACGGTGATGAGCACCGCCGAGGCGGTGGCCGTCACCGCGTCGATCGGCCTGGCGGCGGCGTACTTCCCCGGCGACCGGCCGTCGGTCGGCCTGGTGCCGGAGCACCTGCTCGGCGTGGTGCGCAAGGACGACGAGGCCGACCGGGCCCGCCTGCTGTCCTACTGGGACGGTTCGGTCCGGCGGCGGGCCGAGGCGGGGCAGGGTCCGTGGCGGGAACTGTGGGAGTGCCGTGGCGTCCTCGAAGGCTGATCTCGAACTGCCCGACGAGGCACTCGAACGGCTCGCCGGGAGCACGGCGCCGTTCCTGATCGGCGTGCGGCACCACTCCCCCGTCCTGGCGGCGGCCGTGCCCGCCCTGCTCGACGGGTTCGCCCCCGACCTGTTGCTGATCGAGCTGCCCGAGGAACTCGGCGAGTGGCTGCGGTGGCTCGGCGACCCGGCGACGGTCGCACCGGTGGCGCTGGGCGCCGCCGCCGACGACGGTCGGGGTGGGCTGGCGTTCTACCCGTTCGCCGACTTCTCGCCCGAGTTGGCCGCGGTGCGGTGGGCGGTGCGCAACGGCGTCGAGGTGGCGACGTGCGACCTGCCGCTGAGCGACCCGGGCTGGGCCGAGGCGGGCACCTCCGACGCGGGCGGCACCGACACGCTGGCCGCCCGGCTGCGGGCAGGGCAGACCGGCCGGGCCGACGACGACATGTGGGACCGCCTGGTCGAGGCGGCCGCGCCGGGTTGCACGCCGGAACAGGTCCGGCGGGCCGCGCTCGCGGTCGGCTGGGCCATCCGCCGCGATGCCACCGGCGACGGCGATGACGCCGATGGCGGCGACATCCGCGACGGCGGTCGCGGCGGCGGTGGCGGGGACGCCCGGGGCGGCGGCGCGAGCGGTGGCGTCCCGCCGATGGACGCCGCACGGGAGCGGTGGATGCGCGGGCGCGTCGCCGCGGCGGGTGACCGTCGGGTCGCCATGGTCGTGGGTGCCTTCCACGCGCCGGCGCTGCTCGCGTCCGAGGCCGGGCCCACTCGGGCGGAGGCGACCGCCAGCAGCACGGTGACGTCCCTGGTGCCGTACGAGTTCGGGCTGCTCGACTCGCGGTCGGGGTACGGGTCGGGCATCCGCGATCCCGGCTGGCAGCAGGACGTGTTCGAGTGCGGCGCCGAGCCGGCCGCCCTCGAAGGCATGGCCGTCCGGTACGCGGTGCGGGTCAGTGTGGGCCTGCGGGCCGCGGGCCACCCGGCCGGGCCCGCCGAGGCGCGGGAGGCCGCCCGGTTGGCGATCGACCTGGCCCGGCTGCGCGGCCTGCCGGCGCCCGGCCGGGGCGAACTGGTCGAGGCCATCGAGACGGTGTTCGCGCAGGGCGAGGTGCTCGGGCGCGGGCGCGCGGTGGCCGAGGCGATGCAGGAGGTGTTCGTCGGCAGCCGGTACGGGCGGCTCGCGCCGGGCACTCCGGAGTCGGGGCTCGTGCCGGCGGTGCTCGCCGAACTCCGCAAGGCCCGGTTGCCCGCCGAGAACGGGGCGGCGCGGTCGCTGCGGCTCGACCCGTTGCGGTCCACATTGGACCGTCGGCGCGAGGTCCTGCTGCGCCGGCTCGCCGTGTGCGGGGTGCGGTACGGCGTTCTGCAGGAGTCGGGCGGCATCGGCGAGACGCTCACCAACGTCTGGGACGTCGCCTGGACCGCGCAGGTGCGGGCCACGATCGCGGTCGCCGGCATGCGCGGGGTCACGCTGCCGCAGGCGGCCGAGGGGTCGCTGAGCCTGGCCCGCCGGGCCGAGGTCGACGCCGGTGGGCCCACGCCGTCCGAGGCCGTCGCCGGTCTCGTGCTCGCCGCCGCGTGCGGGCTGCCGGCGATGACGGCCACCCGGATCGACGACGTGGGCCGCGTCGTGGCCACCGTCGGCACGTTGCGCGACATCATCACGGCGATCGCGGAGACGGAACGGATCGACCGCGGCCACGTTCCCGGCACGCCCGAACCACCGGCCGGGCTGCCGGCGCTGGTCGAGACGCTCGACGCGGCCGCCGTGCGGGAGGTCGACGGGCTGGCCGGCGCGCAGACCGTCGACGAGGCGCGGGCGCTGGTCGAGGTGGTGCAACGGGCCGAGGGCACCGGCCGGCTGATGCGGCTGCACGCGTCGTTGCGGCGGTTGAGCGCCGACGGGGAGCCGCTGATCCGGGGCGCGGCCGGCGCGGTGTCCGTCCTCTGTGGACTGGAACCGGCCGCCGTTTTCGGTGAACGGCTCGCGTCGTGGCTCGACGCGCCCGGCGACGACGTGGTGCGCCTGCTGTCCGGCGCGCTGGTGGCGGCCGGTCCGCTGCTGGCCACCGGTGGCGACGCGCTCACGCCGCTGCTCGACCGGGTCGAGTCGATGCCCGACGCCGACTTCGTGCGGCGGCTGCCCGGCGTGCGGGGCGGGTTCGACGCGCTCAGCCCGGCCGCGCGCGACCGGCTGCTCGCCACCGTGCGCGACCGGGGCACCGACATCTCCGAGGCCGACCTGGCCACCGACCCGCCGATCGCGGCCGTCGGCTACGACCTCGCCGGGCGGGCCGCGGTGAGCGAGTTGTTCCCCGGGTCCATTGTGGACGCAGGGCGAGATGCGCAACGCGTCATCGATGAAGGTGGGCGACAGCCGCGACAAGCGGATGGCGCGCAACTGACGACGGCCGATCGTTGGCGGTTGGTCCTGGGCCGGCAGCGGAACGCGATGCAGAGTGCGGCCTCCGGACGGCTGGCGCGCACGCTCGACGAGTTGTACGGCGGCGGTCACGGCGAGGGCTCGCGCACGATCGACGGCTCCGGCGGTGGTGGCGGACGCGAGGCGCGGTATCCCGACGTGCGGCACTGGCGCGACGAACTCGACGAGTTGTACGGCGCCGACGTGTGCCAGGAGGTGCTCGGCTGGGCGGCGGCGAACGGGCGGCTCGACGCCGTGCTGGAACTCGACACCGAGAAGGCGCGGCCGTCGGTCGACCTGCTGCACACCGTGCTGAGCCTCGCGGGTGCGTTGCCGGAGAAGGAACTGGAGCGGCTGCGCCCGCTCGCGAACCGCGTCACCCGCGAGTTGGCCGAGCGGCTGGCGACGCAGATGCGTCCCGCGCTCAACGGCCTGACGGTGCCGCGTCCGACGCGGCGCCGCGGTGGACGGCTCGACCTGCCGGGCACGCTGCGCGCCAACCTGGCGACCGCGCGCCGCGACGACGACGGCCGGGTGCTGGTGATCCCGGAGCGGCCGGTGTTCCGCAGCAAGGCCCGCCGCAGCATGGACTGGCGGGTGATCGTGCTGGTCGACGTGTCCGGCTCGATGGAGCCGTCGACGGTGTGGGCGGCGCTGACCGGCTCGGTGCTGGCGGCGGTGCCGGCGCTCACCACGCACTTCGTGACGTTCTCGACCGAGATCGTCGATCTGTCCGACCACCTGACCGATCCGCTGGCGCTGCTGCTGGAGGTCCGCGTCGGTGGCGGGACGCACATCGCGGCCGCGCTGCGGCACGCCCGCACCCTGATGACGGTGCCGAACCGCACGATGGTCATCGTGGTCAGCGACTTCGAGGAGGGCTTTCCGGTGAGCGACCTGCTGGCCGAGACACGGGCGCTGGTCGAGACCGGCTGCCGCCCCATCGGCTGCGCCAGCCTCGACGACCAGGCGCGGCCCCGGTACGCGGTGGGCATCGCGGAACAGCTGGCCGCGGCCGGGATGCCGGTGGCGGCGCTCAGCCCGCTGCGGTTGGCCCGGTGGGTCGCGGAGCAGGTGTCCGCATGATTCCGCCGGTTCCGCCCGGGGTGGTGGCCGACGCGGTCGAGGCGTTGCCGTCGCGGCTGCGTAAGAAGCTCGACGAAGTGGTGGCGAAGGCCGCGGCGTGGCCGGTGTCCACTGTGGACGGTGGGGTGACGGTCGCCGTCGACGAGGCCACGGTGGTGACGCTGCGGGTGCCGGTCGGGTCGGCCGAGGATGTCGTCTGCACGTGCCTGATGGCGCCGCGGTGTGCGCACCGGGCGGCGGTGCTGA
Organism: Virgisporangium aurantiacum; assembly: GCF_016863635.1. Taxonomy (GTDB): domain Bacteria; phylum Actinomycetota; class Actinomycetes; order Mycobacteriales; family Micromonosporaceae; genus Virgisporangium; species Virgisporangium aurantiacum. Next base: position 112,390 of record NZ_BOPG01000063.1, read on the forward strand.
GCCTGGCTCCGCCGGCCGACGATGCCGCCCCCGGTGAGGCGGCGCAGGAGCCGGCGCCGGCGGAGGCGGAGGCGGAGGAAGCCGCGCCGGAGGTCGCCACCTTCACCGCGGCGGAGATCGCCGCCGCCGGTGGACTGTGGGCCGCCGGTTCCGCGGTGCTCACCCGGGGCGTCGCCGGTGCTGGCGCGGTCCAGCAGGCGGTGCTGCTGCGGGCCGCGCACGAGGCGCGGTCGCTCGGGTTGCACCGGGCGTCGGCGGCGGCGATCCGGGTGGTGCAGGCGGCCCGCGCGGCGCATGCCGACGATCCGGCGTTCCGGCTCGCCGACCTGGTGGCCGCGTTGCACGAACTCCTCGAGGTGAGCCACCGCATCCGCCACGGCAGCGGGTCGTCGGCGTCCCTGCGCGGTGTGGCCCGACGGTCCTATGTGGAGTGTGGCGACCTGCGGCTGTACGGGGTGTGCTGCGTGCCCGTCCTCGATTCGACGGGGTACGCCGGCGCGGTCACCTACCTGACCGACGCGGGCGGGACGCTGTACCAGGTCAACGACGTGACGCCGGGTGGGCTCGAACTCGCCCGGGGCCGCCCCGACAACCCGGTGCGCATCGGCGAGGCCCGCCTCACGTTCCGCGAACTCGGCCGCGCCGGCCTGTTCGTGTCGGCGGCCAAGGCGTCGGCCGACGGGCGGCTCAGCAACGCCGGCACGGTCCGGGCCGTCCGCGGTTCCGGTCGCAGGTGGACGGACGACCCGCTCGCCCGATTCTGGCAACGGCCGCTGACCGACCAGGTGTCGGCGTACCACGATGCTCTCCGGCTGCCGATCGAGGAACGGCCGGCCGGTCACGATCTCGCGTTCCTGGCCGGCCGCCCGGGTCCGGCCGACGCCGCCGAGGTCCGCTTCGACACGGCCGACGGCCACCCCGTCCACCTGGTCGCCCCGACCGACGACCCGGGCCTGCCCTACCTGCGCAACCTGCGGATGCTCGCCGAGGTGACCGGCACGGTGCGCGTGGTGGGCCGCTTCGTCGGCGACGGGCGGGTGGAAGCCCTGGCCGCCGCCTGGGACGGCCTCCCCGACGAGCAGTCCGGCCACGTCGACCTGGGCGTCGACCAGATCGTCCGCACCTGGCTCCCGGCCGCGACCCAGGAATCGGCCGCGGAACCCGTCCCGGACCTGCCGGCACCGCCCGCCGCACCCCCGCCGGAGCTCCCGCTGTACCTGCTCTCCCGGCGGGTGCAGCGAACCGTGGAGGGCGGCGCGCTCGCCGCGGCCGGCGCCCGCCGCGACGCCGTCCGGCTCACCGCCGCGGGACTGCCCACCGCCGCCGGCCTCGCCCGGAGCCTGGACCGCCTGGCGGTCGACCGTCCCCGCGACGAGTTCGGCCGGCCGGCCGCGCACACCGACGAGTTGGCGACGACCTGGCTCTCGGCCGCCGCGTACCTCGACGCCGTGGCCGCGCGGGTCGCCACCGACAGCTGGCTGGCCGCCGGGTCCTGAGGACCGCTATCCCTTCAGGGAGCCCTGGAGCAGGGCCTTGATGAACTGGCGTTGGAAGATCAGGAAGATGACGAGGGTCGGCGTGAGGATGAGGAGGGAGCCGGCGCAGAGCAGCACCTGATCGGTGCCCCATTGCCCCTGGAAGGCGCCGAGGGCGCCGGCCATGGTGCGTTTGGTGGAGTCGTCGACGAGGACGATGGCGAGCAGGAACTGGTTCCAGGTCCAGAGGAACAGCAGGATCGTCAGCGAGGCGATGGCCGGCTTCGCGAGGGGTACCTGGACCCGCCAGAAGAGTTGCCAGGTGCTGCTGCCGTCGACGCGGGCGGCGTCGGCCAGTTCCTGCGGGACGTTGATGAAGTGGGCGCGCATCCAGAAGACGGCGAAGGGCATGTAGAGGCCGATGAGCGGAAGGATGATCGCCCACCGGGTGTTGAGCAGGCCGAGGTCGCGGATCTGGTAGTAGATCGGCGTGACGACGGCCTCGAACGGCATGGTGAGGCCGAGCAGCAGGAGTGCGAAGGCGATCCTGCCGCCGGGTACGCGCAGTTGGCCGAGGCCGAAACCGGCCATGGTGGCGATGAGTACGGAGACGGGCACGACGCCGGCGACGATGAGCAGGCTGGAGCGCAGCAGGGCGGCCATGTTCGCGACGGTGAACGCGTCGACGAAGTTGCCCCACTGCGGGTCCGCCGGCCAGCTCAGGCCGCTGGGTACGGTGCCTCGCGGCTGCAGGGCCGCGGAGAGCATGCTGACGAACGGCAGCAGCGTGATCAGGGCCAGGGCGACGAGGAAGATGCGCCCGGTGAGTTGTTCGCGTCGGCTCAGCTTCACCTCGTGTCCTCCCGGGTGAGCCGCTGGATGGGCAGCACGCAGACGAGCACCAGCGCCATCAGTACGACGGCGAGGGCGGAGGCGAGCCCGACCTGGCGCTGGGCGAACGCGAGTCGGTAGATCTCCAGTCCGGGCACCGTGGTCTGCAGGCCGGGACCGCCGCCGGTGGCGATGTAGACGATGTCGAAGCTGGCCAGGGCGGCGATCACCGTGACGGTCAGGCAGACCCCGATCTCCTGGCGCAGGCTGGGCAGGGTCACGGCGAGGAACTCCCGGACCGGTCCGGCGCCGTCGATGCGGGCGGCCTCGTACAACGCGGGATCTATCTTGCTCATGCCCGTGACCAGCAGGATGGTGCAGAGGCCGAGCAGCACCCAGGCGCCGATCACACCGACGGCCGGCAGGGCGGTGTCGAACTCGCCGAGCCAGGCCCGCGCCAGCCCACCCAGCCCCACGGCGCGGAGCACCTGGTTGACCAGGCCGGTCGACGACAGCAGCCAACTCCACGCGATGCCGGCGGCCACCAGCGGGATCACCTGCGGCAGAAAGAGGATCGTGCGGACCGCGGTGCCGAACGGGCCGCCGGCGAGACGCCGGACCAGGGTGGCGACGAGCAGGCCGAGGCCGACCGGGATGAAGCTGAAGAAGATGATCAGGACGAACGCGTTGCCGATGATCTTCAGCAGGTCGCTGTCGGTGAACACGGTGACGTAGTTGTCGAGGCCGGCCCAGCGGGACGCGCCGATCCCGTTCCAGTGGTACAGGGAGTACTGGACCGTGACCACGAGCGGTCGCAGCACGAAGAACCCGTACATGAGCATGGCGGGCAGCACGTACAGCCAGCCGCTCCACCGCGCCGCGCGGGCCCACCGGCGTCGGCGGGCCCGCACGGGTGGTGTCACCGGGACAGTTCCTTGTCGTACTCGGCCTGGACGGCCTTCACGTATCCTTCCGGCGTCTGCTGCCCGGCGATGAGTTTCTGCATCTCCGGGGTGATCGCGGAGGCGAAGATGGCTCCGGTGGCGTTGGCGGTGAAGTCCACCGCTCCGTTCTCGGCACCGAGTTGCTGGGCGGCCTTGAGGGTCTCGGCCAGCACGGTGCCCGCGGCCGGCGGCGGCACCGTCAGGCCGGGCGGGCCGCCCGGGCTGGAGCCGCCGACCGTCACCGAGATCTCGCGGGCCTTGGCGTTGGTGTGCACCCAGTTGAGGAAGAACGCCGCCGCGTCGGGGTTCTTCGCCTTGGCGCCGATGCCGAACGTGTTCGGGGCCGACATGGCGACGTGCTTGGCGCCGGCCGTCTCGCCCGGGAACAGGAAGAAGCCGACGTTGCCGCTCATCTTCTTGTCCAGGTTGGCCGACTCCCAGTCGCCGTTGAACATGAACAGGCCGTTGCCGTTCTGGAACTCGCCCATCATCGCGGTGTAGTCGATGGCGTTGGCGTCCTTGGGGAAGTAGCCGGCCTGGGCCCATTTCTGGATGGTCTGGGTGGCCCTGAGCGCGGCCGGCGTGTTGAACGTCGCCCCTGGTTTCTGGAAGATCCAGTCGGCGATCTGGGCCGGGTCACCGAACTGGTTCTGCAGGGCCTGGTGCGGGAAGTTGATGCCGGCGGTGTTCTTGTTGAACTGCATGATCGGCTGCACGTTGGCGGCCTTCGCCTTCGCGAGCAGCTCTTCGAACTCGGCGACCGTCGCCGGTGGCTGGGTCATGCCGATCCGCTGGGCGAGCGACCTGTTGTAGAAGACGCCGGTGACGCTGTAGCCCAGCCCCATCCCGAACAGCGAGCCGGTGCCGCGCGGGCGCCCGCCGCTGGCGATCCGCAACTGCACCAGTTGCGAGGCCGGGAACTTGTCCCACCCGTAGGCGGTGAAGTACGGGTCGAGATTCCGCAGCAGGTTGTCCTTGACCAGGTCGACCATCGTGGGCAGCCGGATGATGTCCGGCGCGTTGTCCGAGGCCAGCACCCGCGGCGCGTTCTCCACGATGACGGTGAACTGGTCCTCGCGCACGGTGAACTTCACATTGGGGTACTGCTTGGTGAACTCGTCGGCCAGCGCCTTCGCCAGCGGGAATCCGGTCTCGGCGTACATCTCCAGCGTGATCGGCGCGCTCCCCAACTCGGTGCTGACCGGCCGGTTGGTTTGCGGCGTCGACGAATCGTCCGAGCCGGGCGCGCTGCACGCGCCGGCCACCAGTGCCACGGCCGCGAGCGGGGCCGCCAGCACCACGCCGCGCCGCGACAACCGCCCTGCCCTGAATCCAGGCATCTATGGCTCCTCGCTCCGTCACCGACCGCGCGAACGCGTCGCGCGGCGCGGTGGTTTCCATGGCGTCCCGTCACGTCCGCAATGCGGGACGGTCGGCGTGGGCAAGGCCGTCGTGGGGGCTCGCCGCAACACCGTATCCATCAGTCGACCCTTTGCTAAACTGATTTAGCGCGAGCATGCTCGTGTTGGGTCAACGGTGTCAAGGACCGTTCGGCAACGGCTCGGAAACGGCGGGTTCACACCACGCCCGCCACTGCCGGGCTGTCCGCACCCCGGTAACGGCGCATGATGTTGGGCGGGGCGGCAGCGCTGTAACCGCCGTAGCGGAGGACTGATGAGGCACAACCGAGCGACCCTGGCTGACGTGGCGCGCCGCGCCGGGTTGTCCAAGACGGCCGCGTCCATGGTGTTGAACGGGCGCGAGGGCACCCGCCTGTCCGCCGAGGCGCACCAGCGCGTCTTCGCCGCGGCCGAGGAACTGGGCTACCGACCCAACATGGCCGCCCGCAGCCTGCGCACCCACAAGACCGCCACCATCGCCTTCGTCTCGGACGTCGTGGCCACGACCCGGTTCGCCGGCGATCTCATCCGCGGGGCCCTGGACGCCGCCCGCGAACGCGACCACGTGCTGCTCATCGCGGAGACCCAGGGCGACGCGGCCTTCGAACAGCACGCGATCGACGCGATGCTCGACCGCCAGGTCGACGGTTTCATCTACGCCGCCATGGCCACCCGCCGGCTCACCGTGCCGCCCGCGCTGCCGGCCGGCCCCGTGGTGGTGCTCAACGCCACCACCCCGGACAACCTGCCCTGCGTGCTGCCGGACAACGAGCGCGCCGGCCGCATCGCCACCGCCGCGCTGCTCGACAAGGGTCACCACGACCGGATCGCGGTGATCGGCCGCAACCGCGTCAAGGAGGCCGACCCGGAGATCTCCCTCGCCGCCGCCGCCCGCATGCGCGGGATCCAGGACGCCCTTGCCGAGGCGGGCACCACCCTGCGCCACGAGGCGTTCTGCCACGAGTGGCTGCCCGAGCACGGGTACAGGGCCATGCGGGCCGTCCTGCGCAAGCCCGACCGGCCGACCGCCGTCATCTGCATGAACGACCGGCTCGCGTTCGGCGTGTACCAGGCCCTCGCCGAGGCCGGGCTCGGCGTCCCGGCCGACATCTCGATCGTCTCGTTCGACGACGACCCGATCGCGGCGTGGCTGCGGCCCGGCCTGTCCACCGTGGAACTGCCCCACCAGGAGATGGGACGCCGCGCCGTCGAACTGCTCCTCGACGGACCCGGCACCGAGCCGCACCTCGTCCCGATGACGTTGCGCCGCCGCAAGTCGATCGCGCCACCGCCCGCTAAACCGATTTAGCTGGTATCTTTCGCGGATGCTCCAACTGCCGGACCACTGGGTGTGGGACAGCTGGTACACCCGCGACGACGACGGCGCCTGGCACGTGTTCTTCCTGCGGGCCTCCCGCGCGCTGCTCGACGCCGAGCGCCGGCACCACCGCGCCTCGATCGGCCATGCGGTCTCCGCCGACCTGGCCCGCTGGCGGCTGCAACCCGACGCGCTGGTGGCCGCCGACGCGCCCGGTTGGGACGATCTGGCCGTCTGGACCGGAAGTACCGTCCGGGGCCCGGACGGGCGGTGGTACCTGTTCTACACCGGGGTCGGCCGCGCCGACGAGGGCCGCGTCCAGCGCATCGGCCTGGCGACCTCCACCGACCTGATCACCTGGCACCGCCACGGCACCGGCCCGCTGGTCGAAGCCGACCCGACCTGGTACGAGCAGCTCGATCCGGCCGCCTGGTACGAGCAGGCCTGGCGCGACCCGTGGGTGTTCCCGGACCCCGCCGGGGCCGGCTGGCACATGCTCATCACCGCGCGGGCCAACACCGGCCCGGCGGCCGGTCGCGGCGTCGTCGGTCACGCCACCTCCACCGACCTGGTCACCTGGACCGTGCGGCCACCACTGTCCACCCCGGCCGGTTTCGGCCATCTCGAAGTGCCCCAGGTGGCCGTCGTCGACGGCCGGCCCCTGCTCCTCTTCTGCAGCAACCCCGACGCCGACGGCCACCGGATCTGGGTCGTACCCGGCTCCACCGTCACCGGCCCGTGGGACCTCGCCACCGCGCAGCCGTTCGACCACTCCCACCTCTACGCGCCCCGGCTCGTGCCGCGGGACGACGGCTGGGCGGTCATCGGCTTCCTCGACCACGTCGACGGCGGTTTCGTCGGCGAGCTGACCGACCCGCTACCGGTGCGGTACGACCCGAGGATCGGACTGCTCGCCCGCACGCCGGATGGCACCGCGCTGTCCGGATCGGACCACCGCGCCCGGTGAACCCGTGTGCCGGCATCAGGGCACGAGGACGATCTTTCCGCGGACGTGGCCGCTTTCGCTGTGGCGGTGGGCGTCCGCCACCCGGTCGAGGGGATACACGGCACCGACCTCGATCTCGAACCTGCCCTCGTTCAGCAGGTCCGCCGTGACGCCGAGCGCCTCCGCCCGCAGCTCCCGCTCCCACGGGTGGATGAAGCCCGGCCGGAACCCGCTGTGCGCACGGATTCCCAGTTCGGCGGCCCGCGCGCCGACCACGATCGTGGCGATCCGGCTCCGGTCGGCGACCAGCGCGACGGACGCGTCCAGCGCCTCGTCGGTGCCGGCGGCGTCCAGCACGGCGTCGACGCCGGTCGGGGCGGCGGCCCGGATCCGGTCCAGCAGGCCGGCTCCGTAGGCGACCGGCACCGCGCCGAGGCGGGTCAGCCGCTCGTGGTTCGGGCGGCTCGCCGTCGCCACGACCGAGGCGCCCCGGTGCCGGGCGAACTGGATCGCCGCCTGCCCCACGCCGCCGGACCCGGCGTGCACCAGCAGCGTCTCGCCCGCCGCCAGGCGCAGCGACCGGAGCACCTGGTACGCCGTGCCGGCGGGGACGCCGATCCCGGCGCCCTGTTCGAACGTGACCCCGTCGGGCTTGTGCACCAGCAGGTCCGGGGTCGCGGTCACGTGGGTCGCGTACGCGCCGGTGAGGCCGCGCGCGATGACCGCGTCACCGACGGCGAAGCCGCGGATCGACGAGCCGACGACCACCCCGGCCGCGTCGGCGCCGAGGCGCAACGGCGCGACGAGCGGACCCGCGGCCCGCGCACCCGACCGGATCTTGGTGTCGAACGGGTTGACGCCGGCGGCCCGCACCTCGATCAGCACCCCGTCGGGCGGCGTCGGCGGCGGCTCGACGGGAACGACCTCGAGCACCTCCGGCCCCCCGTACCGGTTGATCACAACAGCCCTCATCGATAGAGACCGGCGGGAACGTCGGAATACGCGGAAAGAGCGTCGAGGACGCTCGTGAGGTGCGCCCGCATGACCCGTTCCGCCCGTTCGGGGTCCCGGGCACAGATCGCCTCGACGATCGCGAGGTGCTCGGGCAACGACACCGACGGCCGGCCGGGCACCAGCGACAGGCGGAACTGGTGGCGCACCATCTGCCCGTTGAGCTGCTCGATGATCCGGGTGGCCGACGCGTGCCGCCCGATCGACCGGATCAGCCCGTGCAGCCGCGCGTTCAGCTCCGAGTACCGGATCATGTCGGCCCGCGCCACCACCTCGGTCATCTCGTCGCCCAGCGCCCGCAACTCCGCCGTCTCCACGTCGGTGACGCGCTCCGCCGCCCGGGCCGCGACCAGCCCCTCCACGGCGCGCCGGATCTCGGTGATCTCGATGGCCTCCTCGATCGAGATCTCGCGGACCCGCGCGCCCCGGTTCGGCTGCAGTTCCACCAGGCCCTCGGTGGCCAGCCGGTTCAACGCGTTGCGGAGCACGAACCGGCTGGTCGAGTACCGCTCGGCCAGTTCGGTCTCGATGAGTCGTTGGCGCGGGGCGTACTCGCCCCGCAGGATCGCGGCCCGCAGCAGCGCCAGCACATCACCCATCGTCGAGATCCACCCCCACACGCGAATGCCCATCGTATGCGCGGGAGCCGCAACGCCGGCGGGGCACCAACGCGTCGACAGATCGGCATATATTGTCAACAACTTTGCGAACAGAGCCTGGAGGCAGTCCGATGAGCACGGCACCGTCGCCCCAGCTCACCCACGATCCGGAGCGCCGCCGGGACCTCGCGCACGTCGGGCCGGTCGAGGTGTACACGCCCGCCCTCGAGGACTCCGTCGACTTCTTCGTGCGGCTGATGGGCCTCCGCGAGGTGAACCGCGACGCCACGTCGGTGTACCTGCACACCTGGGACGACTACCAGGCCTGGACGGTACGGCTGATCCGACGGGACGCGGCGGGCGTCGGCCGCACCTACCTGCGCGCCGCCAGCCGGCAGGCGATGCAGCGGGTCGCCACCGGGATCGAGTCGACCGGCCACGGCCACGGAACCGTGAGCAACGTGCCGCACCTCGGCCGCGTCTACCTGTTCACCGACCCCGACGGGCACGAGTACGGCCTGTACTGGGACAGCGCCTGGTACCGCGCCGACGCCACCGACCGGCCGGCGTCGAAGAACCAGGCCGCCGCGTACCCGGGTCGCGGCGCCAACCTGCGGCGGCTGGACCACGTCAACTACCGGGCCGCCGACATGCCGGCGGTGTCGATGTTCCTGCGCGACACGCTCGGCGCGCGGTGCACCGAACAGGTCGTGACCGACGACGGCAGCCCGCAGGCGATGTGGTTCTCCGTCGGCAACAAGTCGTACGACCTCGTGTACACCGGGGACCGGACCGCCGGCCTGCACCACCTCGCGTTCGCCACCGACACCCGCGAGGAGATCCTGCGCGCCGCCGACCTCTGCCTCGACGCCGGCATCCGCATCGAGACCGGCCCGAACGAGCACGCGATCCAGCAGACGTTCTACCTCTACGTGTCGGAACCGGGCGGCAACCGCATCGAACTCTGCAACGCCGGCGCCCGCCTCATCCTCGCCCCCGACTGGCCCACCGTCACCTGGACCCGGGAGGAACGGGCCCGCGGTACGATGTGACGACCTGATGGGATCACCGGCGCATTTGTCGCATTTCCGACGGCCGGTCCACCCAACGCCCTCCGGCGTTGATCGCGTGCTTATCCCATGCCAATCCATCCAGCGCCGGGCGCCGGGTCGTGGATCGGAGCGCCGTCGGCGCCCGTCCAGATTCGAGGGACGCCCATGCGGCGCTACATCATCACCGGCGCGCCCGGTGCCGGCAAGACCACGATCCTCACCGCGCTGCGTGACCGGGGTTACCCGGTCGTCGGCGAGGCGGCGACCGACGTCATCACGCGCGAGCAGCGGAAGGGCCGCGAGGAGGCGTGGCGGAGTCCGGACTTCATCGACGCGATCACCCGCCTGCAACGGCGTCGCCAGCAACTGCCGGTGCCGCCGGCGGCGACGGTGCAGGTGTTCGACCGGTCGCCGATCTGCACGCTGGCCCTGGCCCGGTACGCCGAGGTGCCGGTGACGCCGCTGCTGGCCGGCGAGGTCGACCGGGTCGTGGGCGAGCGGATCTACCAGCCGCGGGTGTTCTTCGTGCGACTGCTCGGGTTCATCACGCGGACCGCGGCGCGGCGGATCACGCTCGAACAGTCGGTACGGTTCGAGGGGATCCACGAGCGGGCGTACCGCGAGTTCGGATTCGAGTTGATCGACGTGCCGCCCGCACCGCTGGCCGACCGGGTCACCATGATCGACCAGCACATTGCGATGGCGGCCGACCACGCTCAGTGAGAAATTTGCGGACGCAAGCAGCGGGCGGCTAGCGTTCCGGAATCATGTTCCGAAACCTGCCCCGGTTGATCACTCTACCAGCAGTGATCGCGCTCTCAGCGTCCCTCACGCTCACCGCATGCAACGGGGACGGGTCGGACGACAGCGGCCTCGGCGGACCCGCCCCGAAGACGAGCGCGAGCGCCGCCCTCAGTGCCTCGGCCCTGGCCACGTTCACCCAGTACACCGGGTCGACGGCGGGACGCGCGACGGGCGCGCCGATCCGCCTCGGGTTCATCAACACCGAGACCGGCCCGGGCGCGTTCCCCGAGTACACGATCGCGATGACCGACGCCGTTCGCCTGCTCAACGAGCAGCTGGGCGGGATCAAGGGCCGGCCGGTCGAACTCGACATGTGCCACCCGCAGGACGCCGCGCAGGCCGAGCAGTGCGCCCAGCGGTTCGCCGGCGACCCCACGGTCCTCGCGGTGCTGCACGGCGCCGTCGACTCGGACACGACCGCCTTCCACCGCACGCTCTCCCCCAAGCTGCCCCTGCTCGGCGGCCTGCCGCTGCAACCCGCCGACGCGCAGGCGCAGAACGCGTACTACTTCTCCAGCGGGCAGTTCGGGGCGCTGGGCGTGGTCACCTACGCGACGCAGTACGTCCGCGCGAAGAAGGTCTCGATGCTCACCTCGGAGGGCTTCGCGGCCTCCGAGCGGGCGGTCGCCGCGATCAAGCAGGGCCTGGAGGCGAGCGGCGTCACGGTCACCGTCGCGAAGTACCCGGCCAACAGCACGGACCTCAAGGAGCCCCTCACCGCGAGCGGCGCCGCGGGAGCCGACCTGTTCATCCCGGTGGTCGTCGACCCCGCGCAGTGCGTCAACATCCACAACGCCCTGCAGCAACTGGCGATCAACACGCAGGTGCTGACGCTCGCCGGCTGCCTGAGCCAGGACGTCCGCGCGAAGCTCGGCGACTACCCGCGCTGGAACTTCATGACGTTCAACATCAGCGCCGAGGCCGGCGGCCGCGACGACAGCACCGCCTGGCAGCTGCGGGCCCTCAAGGAGTGGTTCCCGCCGCTGGCGGCGCGCGGCGTGCCCAGCACCGCCGGCGTGATGATGCTGCAGATGATCCTGGTCGCGGCCCGGGTCGTCGGATCGGTACCCGCCGACAACCTGACGCCCACCACGGTCGGCAACCAGCTCAAACGCTTCGCCGGCCCGGTGTTCCTCGGCGTGCCCCGCCTGGTGTTCGGCACCATCCCGGGCCTGCCGGCGATCGGGTCCCTGTCGAGCCGCGTCTACAACTACCTGGGCAACGACAACTGGCGCGACACCACCGGCGGCCAGTGGCTGGAACCGCCACCCCCGTCGACGCCGACCGGCCGGCCCTCGTCGTCGACCCGCTGATCCCCGTGCGGGGTCACCGGCAACGCGTCGCGTCCACGGTCGGCGTGGCCCTCGATACCGGCGTGGCCGCGATACCGGCGTGGACCGCAGGTGGTGGCGTCAGCGGCGGCCGCGGAACCGGGCGAGGAGTGCCTGCAGCTTGCTGCGGTTGCCCGGCCGGGACATCTGTTGTCGGCCCTGGGCGACGAGCCGCTGACCCTGTGGGCTCCGGAAGAACGCCATGATGCGGTTCAACAACGACGAGGAAGCCATCGGTTCACCTCTCAAGAGGCGGCGTGCGCGGATCGCACAGCGCCGGTGACACCGGACTACCCGTCGTGACGCCTCCCGAACCCCGGACATCGGCCTCCATGGCGCCCTTCCGTGGTGGTTACGGCGTACGGAACAACACCATGGTCAGGTATCCCGTGGTGCGGTTCAGGTACACGGCCGGGTAGGTGTAGTACTCGAGGTTTCCCTGGAACTCCGCCGTCAGGGTGTACGTGGCGTGGCACGGCCAACCCACCCGGGGCACGCACGTGCTGGCGTTGACGGTGAGAGTCCAGTAACGCGAGTAGTCGCCGATGAATGTAGTCCGGATATTCACGCCGTCGATGAAGAACCCGAGGTTCTTGCCGGTCGTGTTGACCTGCGACTTGGTCACGTCGGCGGTCCAGTCGTGCGGCGACCTGTTGTTGCAGACGACGAACGAGACGCTGACCTCGCCGTAGCGGAGGTTCGGTCCCGCTTCGCCGGGATAGAGACTGATCGTCGGGAAGATGCAGGACGGCGCCGCCTGGGCCGGGCTCGACGGCAGTACCACCATCGACAACGCGACCATCACTGCCACAGACGCGAGGAATGCGGCAATCCTTCGTTTCATAAAGAGCCTCCTTCGCTCGGGCGAACAGTGGCAGGGGGCGATTCGGCCTGTCATCCGGCGACGTGGCGATTGCACGAACACGCACCCCACTCGCGGCGCTCGTCGACGATCTACAGGTCGTCCTGGGCGGGAAGTGGATCGCCGGCCCGCCAGATGAACCGGCACCCGTCGCGGGTGACGGAGAAACCCGTTCGCGGCGAGCAGTTGCTCGCGTCGCTGCGGGTCGCGCTGGAACTGGGGGCCTGGCTCGGCGTGTCCAGGACGTGGCCCTGCGTCGGCGCATCGTCGTTCGGGTACGCCGTCAGGGCAGCCAGTTCCCGACGTCGTGCGCGGCCACGGCTCAGTGGTAGAAGCCGACGATTCCCTGCGAGCGGCCCGTCGCGTGGGTGACCCACCCGGCCACGGTGCGGACCTCCTCGATCGCGTCGGCACCCGCTGCCCGCAGCGGCTCGTCGGCCGCGGCCACCTCGGCGGCCGTCCAGTGGCCGATCGCCGGGAAGTCGTCGGGCGTCGGGAACGTCACCGGCGCGCCCCCGAAGATCAGGTCCGACATGCTGAGGCCGGCGCCGGTCGCCCGGATCGCCGGGTCGACCGTGTCGGACAGGTAGCTGGACGGGCACGGGTAGAACGGGCCGTTGTCGAGCGTCCGGCCGGAGAACTCGACGATGTACTTGAACCCGTAGCCGTACAGGTACCCGTCCAGCGTCTTATCGTTGCCCATGATCAGGTGCTCGATCGCGGTGAAGATGTTCGGCGCGCCGCGGTCGCCCGACAGGTCGAACCAGTCGTTCGACCGGCTGATGTCGGCGCGGAACCGGCCGCACACCGCCCGCCGCGTCTGGTTGTCGCCGCTGCCGCACAGCGCCTTCAGCTTGTCGATGTCGACCGCGTAGGCCATCACGCCGTAACTCATGCGCTCATTTTTACCGATGCCTGTCTAGGGTGACGGCATGGACGTTGATGAAGCCGACCTCACCGCCGCGGTCCTCAAGCAGCTCGCCGGAACGCCGGATCCCCGCGTGCGTCAGCTGATGGAGGCTCTGGTGCGGCACCTGCACGCGTTCGCGCGGGAGGTGCGACTCACCGGCGACGAATGGATGGCCGCGATCCAGTTCCTCACCGCGACCGGCCAGATCTGCGGCCCGACCCGGCAGGAGTTCATCCTGCTCTCCGACACGCTCGGCCTGTCGGCGCTGGTGTCGACGATCGCGCAGGACCGCGACGACGAGGGCGCCACCGAGGAGACGATTCTCGGCCCGTTCTACGTCCCGGACTCCCCCTGGCGCGAGGCGGGCGAGTCGATGGTGACGCACGAGGGCACCACCGGCCAGCCGGTGCACCTGCGCGGCCGGGTGCTCGCCACCGACGGCACCCCGCTCGCCGGCGCCGTGCTCGACCTGTGGCAGACGGACGAGCACGGCAACTACGCGGTCAAGCGGCCCGACCTCATGCCGGCCGACAACCTGCGCGGTCGCTACCGCACCGACGCCGAGGGCCGGTACAGCGTCCGGACGATCCGGCCGAAGTACTACCACGTGAACAGCGACGGCCCGGCCGGCGCGCTGCTCCGGCTGACCGGTCGCACCCCCGGCCGGCCGGCGCACATCCACGTCATCGTCACCGCCGACGGCCACCGGCCGGTGACGACGCACCTGTTCGACCGGGCCAGCGAGTACCTCGACAACGACTCGGTGTTCGGGGTGAAGGACTCGCTCATCAAGGACTTCGTCGAGCAGCCCGACGGCACCAGCGTCGTCGAGCACGACTTCATTCTCCGGAGCAGCTGACCAGTACCAGACGCTCGACCCAGCGGTGGCCGCACGCGCAGCGGAGGTACCGCACGACGCCCTCGGACGTGCGGTGGCTGGACTCGACCCGGGCGGTCGCGGACGGGCGTCCGCAGGCGGCGCATGCGTTCATGGGATCCAGCGTGCTGTAATGGCCTTGTGCAGTTCAACCATTACGGCGGCACCGGCGCGTTCCTGGCGGCGGCGCTGCTCAACACCGTCGATTTCACCCCGCCGGAGCTGGAACGGGTGCTCACCGAGCACGAGATGACCAGCCGGAAGCTCACCGGCGCGCAGGCGCGGGCGTTGGCCGCCTGGGTCGACGGCGTGCGCCCGGTCTTCGGCGAGACCGACACCCGCCGTCAGATCCGGCTGGTGAACGAGCTCCTCGCCGGCGCCACCACGTCGGTGCGGGTCTCCACCCACGACGGGTACGACCCGCACCTGCACTACATCACCGGCACCGACGACCCGGTCGCCCGGATCAGCGCCACCGTCGCGGGCGGCCTCGCGGTCGCGCTGTGCGGCGCCGGCGGGTCGCGCCTGGGCCGGTGCGGTCGCGACGGGTGCGCGACCGTCTACGTCGACACCTCACGCAACGGCCGGCGCCGGTTCTGCTCGCTGGCCTGCGCCAACCGGGTGAACGTCGCCGCGCACCGGGCCCGCACGCACGCCGGCTGATCAGGAGAAGCGGATCCGCACCGGGCTCGCGGCGGCGGACGGCGGCGCGAACGCGAACGCCGCCAGCGCGCCCTTGACCACGTCGAGCGTCTCGGCGCCGACGAGTTCCACCCAGGCGCGTTCCGCCGCGGCGCCGGCCGCGCGCATGCGGGTGACGGCGGCGGTGCCCGACGGCGTGAGGGTCAGGCGGCGGCTGCGGGCGTCGACCTCGTTCGGGTGGCGGTCCAGGAGGCCTTCCGCGGCCAGGGCGGCGCAGATCTTGCTGATCGCCTGCGTGGTCATGCCCAGGCGGTCGGCCAGCTGGGTCACCGTGTCCAGGCCGTCGCCGATGAAGAGGACCGCCAGGGCCTGTGACGGGGTCAGGTGGGCATAGCCGGCACCCGCCAGCTCGCCCAGGATCTCCCGCACGATGCGCTCGCAGGCGGCGGCGAGCAGGACGCCCAGGTCCGGGTCGGAACTCATGGTCGAGACCCTACCGATCGTTGACAGGGTAACTCAGTTACGTATCTAATATTAGTAACTGAGTTACCCAAGAGGGGAGCGGGATCATGGGAATCGACATCGCGGGGTTGCGGGGAGACGCCAAGGGGCTGGTCGTGTACTTCATCCGGGCGGCGAACTGCGCGATCTGCGTGCGGCACGTCAAGGCGCTCGCCGGGCTCGGGCTGGCGGCGCGCGGGGTGGCGGTCGCCGTCGTGGTGCCCGGCGGGGCGGCCGAGGCGGAGCGGGTGCGGCGGGTCGCGAGGGGCGTGCCGGTCGTGTCGTCGGACGGCGTCGCCGCGCACCGGGCGGCCGGCCTCGACCGGACGCTGATCGTCCAGCACAGCGGGACGCTGCTGTTCGACGCGACCGGGCAGGAGGTGTACCGGCTGGCCGCGACGCTGCCGACCGGAAGCTTCGACGCGACCGCCCTCGACCGGGCCGTCAGCCGGCTCTAGTGGCCCAGATCATGCCGCGTTCGATGATCGTGCGGACGCTCGGATGCTCGAGGACGTCGAGGCTGTGGCCGGGCGTGGCGACGACGATCCGGCCCGCGCCCCACTGGCGCGTCCAGACCGCCGGTGACGTGACCGGACGCGTCCACGGCTGCCACGGCCGCGCCGGGTGCGTCGTGGTGGCGAGCACGTCGACGAGGTCGTCGTGCAGCACCCAGTACTGCTCGGTCGTCAGGTCGAAGTCGGCGATCCCGGCCGTCACCGGATGGGCGCGCCCGGCGTCGGTGACCGTGACTGTGTACGGCAGGAAGTTGTCGGTCTCGTCGCCGCGCCGCTCGCACGGCTCCTTGCCCGGATGCGACGCGAACTGGCCGCCGATCAGCTGCAGGTAGTCGGACGAGTTGCGGAACGAGTCGGCGATGCCGCCGTGCCAGCCGGCCAGCCCGGTGCCCCGTTCGACCGCCGCGGCGAGGCCGGCCAGCTCGTCGCCGCTGATCGTCGACATCGTGATGCACTGCACCACCAGGTCGGTCGCCGCCATGACGGCGGCGTCGGCGTAGACGGCCGTGGACTCCTCGATGCGGACCGTGTAACCGGACGCCTCGAGGAACGGCACGAACAGGTCGGTCGCCTCGACCGGCCGATGCCCGTCCCACCCACCCCGGACGATCAACGCGCTGCTCATGACGATCACTGTAGCGTCGGGCCGTGACAGTTCCGAGCGTCGTCCGGGGCGACGCCACCAGCCCGCAGGCCAAGGGGCCGAAGATCATCGCCCACGTCTGCAACGACCTCGGCGGCTGGGGCAGGGGCTTCGTGCTGGCGGTCTCCCGTCGCTGGCCCGAACCCGAGCGCGACTACCGGCAGTGGCACCGCGGGCGCGCCCGTAACGACTTCGGCCTCGGCGCCGTGCGGCTGGTTCCGGTGCAGCCGGGGCTGTGGGTGGCCAACATGGTGGCCCAGCACGGGATCCGGACCGGCAGCAACGGCCCACCCATCCGCTATCCGGCCGTCGAGACGTGCCTCACGACGGTCGCGGCGGAGGCGCGGCGGCTGGACGCGTCCGTCCACATGCCGCGCATCGGGTGCGGCCTGGCCGGCGGACGCTGGGAGCTGATCGAGCCGATCGTGGTCCGCACCCTGTGCGACGCGGGGGTCGCGGTCACCGTCTACGACGTCTGAGGGGATTGGCGGGCGCCACTACGCTGGGCGGCGTCCCCAGCGAAGGAGCCGCCGTGCGAATCACCGCGCATCTCGACGTCGAGCTGATCGCCCTCGAGACCGAAGACCGGGTATCGGTGCTGATCGAGCTCGCCGCGCCACCCGCGCCCGCGGGTGGCACCGAGCGGGCGCCGAGCACGCTCCAGGTGGTGCTCGACCGCAGCGGCTCGATGGGCGGCGCCCGGATCGCCGGTGCGCGTACGGCGCTGCTCAACCTGGTCGACCGGCTCGATCCGCGCGACAACTTCGGCCTGGTGGTCTTCGACAACGAGGTCGACCTCCCGGTGCCGGCCGGGCCGCTCACCGACAAGGCGGCGGTGAAGCGGGCGATCGCGGGCGTCGACGCGCGGGGCAGCACCGACCTGTCCAGCGGGTACCTGCACGGGCTGCAGGAGGCGCGCCGGGTCGTCGGTGACGGTGGCGCGGGCACCGTCCTCATCGTCAGCGACGGGCACGCGAACGTCGGCATCGTCGACCCGGCGACGCTCGGGCGGGTGGCCGCCGAGGCCTACACGCACGGCGTCACCACGTCGACGCTCGGCTTCGGCCTCGGGTACGACGAGGTGCTGATGTCGGCGATCGCCCGGGGCGGGTCGGGCAACGAGCACTTCGCCGAGGAGCCCGACACGGCGGTGGCGCTGATCGCCGGCGAGGTGGAGGGCCTGCTCGCGCAGACGGTCCAGGCGGCGTCGCTCCAGGTCCGGCTCGGCTCGGACGTGCGGCGCGTGCTCGTCGTCAACGACCTGCCGTCCAACGTGGTCGACGGTGGGCTGATCGTGGAGCTCGGCAGCTTCTACGCCGACGAGACCCGCAAGGTGGTGCTGACGTTCGACATCCCCGGCGTCGCCGCGCTCGGGCTGGCCGAGGTGGCCACGTTGACGTTCACGTACGTGGAACTGCCGGCGCTGGTGCAGCACACCGTGACGGTGCCGGTGACCGTCAACGTGGTGCCCGGCGACCAGGCGGCGGGACGCGTGGCCGACCCGGTGGTGCGCACGGAACTGGTGTACCTCAAGGCGCAGCAGGCGAAGCGGCGCGCGTCCGGTCACCTCAGCAAGGGCGACTCCGACGCGGCGCTGCGCGAGCTCCGGCAGGCGCAGCAGGACATCGCGGCGGCGCGCGCGAACGCGCCCGACGCGCAGGCGGCCGACCTCGCCGAGGAGGCGCAGGAACTGGAGTACCTGGCCCGCGAGACGGAGTACGGCTCGCAGGCGCGGTCGGGCAAGTACCTGTCGGCGAGCTCGTACCGGAAGATGCAGAAGCGGGGACGCGTGTTCCCGTCGCAGCAGACCCCGCCGGTGGATCCCGACACCGGGGACAACGACGGTTCGTAGCGCGAACCATCGTGTACCGTGGCGGCCGTGGGTACGGATGGCCGTCTCGGAGTGGTGACCGCGCTGGTGCGGGCGTCGTTTCTCATCAACGCCGTGTACGCGGAATCGGCCCGCGAGCACGGCCTCACCCCGCAGCAGGGCCAACTGCTGTGCGTGCTGATGGCCCAGCCGTACGGCATGACCGAGCTGGGTTCCGTGCTGGGGCTGGCGAAGTCGAGCCTCACCGGACTCGTCGACCGCACCGAGCGCAACGGGCTGGTGCGGCGCGAGCCGGATCCGCGCGATTCGCGGGCGGTGCGGGTGGCGCTCACGGCGCGCGGGGCGCGGCAGGCGCGGGTGTTCTACGACGAGACGTGCCGGCAGATCGACGCGCTGCCGGTGGGGTTCAGCGCCGCCGACCGCGCCACGCTCGCCGGCCTGCTCGGCCGCATCGTGCGCGACAACGAGGTGCCCGCGGTGTTCCAGGACACCGACGGCTGACGTTGCGGTTCGTGCCACGAACCAATATCGTTCGTGGCACGAACCTACCTCCGAAGGAGGTCGCCATGCACCGCGTTCTGTTCGGTTTCGGCGCGCCCAGCGCCGTCGACGACGCGCCGACCCTGCTGCGGCTCGTCGACCAGGCCGACCGCGACGGGCTCGACCTGTTCTCCGTGTCCGACCACCCGTACATCGGCTCGCGGCTCGACGCCTACGCGATCCTCGGGTTCGCGCTCGGGCGCACCCGGCGGATCACCGGTTTCGTCAACGTCACCAACCTGCCCACGCGTCCCGCGCCGATGCTGGCCCGCGCGATCACCTCGCTGGCGACCCTCTCCGGCGACCGGGTGGTGCTCGGCATGGGCGCCGGCGGTCTGTGGGACCGCATCTCGGCGATGGGCGTGCCACGGCTGTCCAACGCGGCGGCGGTCGACGCGTTCGAGGAGGCCATCGGGTTGGTCCGCGCGCTGTGCGGGGGCGGCGCGCCGGTGACCCACCACGGCGTCCACTACCGGGTCGACCGGGTCGAGCCGGCACCCGCGCCGGCGCCGCCGATCTGGACCGGCTCGGTCGGCCCGCGGTCGCTGGCGGCCACCGGCCGCGTGGCCGACGGCTGGATCCCCGGCCACGCCGCCGACTGGCTGAGCGACCGCTACCGCACGTCGCGCCCGGTCATCGACGAGGCCGCGGCCGCTTCCGGCCGCGATCCGCACGCGGTCCGCACGGTCTTCAATTTTCCGGGACGCGTGACCGCGCGGCCGCTCGCCGCCACGCGCGACGACGACGGCCGCTGGGTCGGCGGCTCCGTTGAGCAGTGGGTCGACGAGCTGACGGCCGCCGTGCTCGACCACGACGCGAGCGGCTTCACGCTGTTCGCCCCGAACGGCGCCACCCCGGATCCCGACCTGCTCGCCCGCTGGGCGAACGACATCGCGCCGGCCGTCCGCGCGGCGGTGGAGAAGAACTAGGGGGCGGTGCTGCGGGCGTACCGGTCGGCCAGCACGCGCAGCTGCGCCACGAGCTCGGGTGGGCCGGTGACGGTGAAGTCGGTGTCGAGCAGGCTCAGGTGTACGGCCAGGGTCTCGACGGAGTCGGCACCCGTGTGGAGGACGCAGCGCCGGCCGTCGGGCAGCGGCTCGACGGTGCCGACGGCCGGATTGATCTTCGCGGCGATGTCGGCGGCCGGTGCGTCGACGACGACGTCGGCCTGCCAGCGCCAGGCCGCGGCGGACGCGCCGCCGGACACGTAGGCGGCCACGTCGTCGGTGGGCAGCGGGCGCGGGGTGAACCGGGGATTGTTCGGCGTGCGCAGGCGCATGCGGTCGACGCGGAACGTGCGCCAGCCGGCCCGGCCCGGGTCGTAGGCGAGCAGGTACCAGCGGCGGCCCCAGTTGACCAACCGGTACGGCTCGATCTCCCGGCGGCTCGCGGCCTTACCGTGGCTCTCGTAGTCGAACCGGACGCCCTCGTGGTCGCGGCAGGCGGCGGCCAGCGTCGACAGCGTCGCGGGGTCGACGGCCGGGCCGGCGGAGTCGGGACGGACGGCCACCGTGAACGCGCGCAGGGCCGCGGCCCGGCGGCGCAGGCGGGGCGGGAGGACGCGTTCGAGCTTGGTGAGCGCGCGCAGCGCCGTCTCCTCGATGCCGCTCGAGCCACCGATGGACCCGGCGGCGGCCGCCCGCAGGCCGATCGCGACGACCACCGCCTCCTCGTCGTCGAGGAGCAGCGGCGGCATGGCGGCGCCCGCGCCCAACCGGTAACCGCCCGCCGAGCCGCGGAGGCCCTCGATCGGGTACCCGAGGACGCGCAGCCGCTCGATGTCCGTACGGACCGTGCGCCCGCTCACTTCGAGCCGCTCGGCCAGCTCTGTGCCCGTCCACTCGCTTTTGCTCTGCAGAAGGGACAATAGCCGCAACAATCGCGCGGACGTCTCCAGCATGTCTCCGATTCTGCCCGATCATTAGGAACGGACCTCTCCTAATTCGCTGCGAGAGTGACGGCATGACAGACATCCGCGAGTTCACCGTCGACATCCCGCAGGCCGACCTCGACGACCTGGCCCAGCGCCTGGCCCGCACCCGGTTCACCGACGAACTGCCCGGCGCCGGCGAGGACTACGGCGTGCCGCTGGACCGGGTCCGCGAACTGGTGGAGCGGTGGCGGAACGGGTACGACTGGCGCGCCTGGGAGAAGCGGCTCAACGCGTACCCCCAGTTCACCACGACGATCGACGGGCAGAACGTGCACTTCCTCCACGTCCGCTCGCCGGAGCCCGACGCGACGCCGCTCATCCTCACGCACAGCTGGCCCGGGTCGGTGCTCGACCTGTTCGAGGTCATCGGTCCGCTGAGCGATCCGCGGGCGCACGGCGGCAATCCGGGCGACGCGTTCCATCTCGTGATCCCGTCGATCCCGGGATTCGCGTTCTCCGGACGCACGACGGAGAAGGGCTGGAACCGGTACCGCGTCGCGCGGGCGTGGGCGGAACTCATGCGCCGCCTCGGGTACGAGCGGTACGGCGTGCACGGCAACGACGCCGGGTCGCTGATCTCGCCGGAGGTCGGTCGGGTGGACCCCGCGCACGTGACCGGCGTGCACGTGACGCAGGTGTTCGCGTTCCCGTCGGGCGACCCGGCGGAGTTCGCGGAACTGTCCTCATCGGACGGTCCCCGGGTGCAGTTCATGCAATGGTGGAACGAGAACGGCGGCGCGCACGACAAGATGCAGTCGCTCGCCCCGCAGACGATCGCGCACGCGCTGGCGGACTCGCCGGTGGGCCAGTTGGCGTGGAGCGCGCAGTTGCTCGGGTCCCTCGACCCCGACCTGTTGCTCACGAACGTGAGCATCTACTGGTTCACGAACACGGCCGGCTCGGCCGCGCGGCTGTATTTCGAGGACCGGCACGCGTCCGCCGTTCCCGACGGGCCGACCACGGTTCCGTTGGGCCTGTCGAACTTCAAGTTCGACTTCCAGTCGGTCCGCCGCTTCGCCGAACGCGAGCACGCGAACATCGTGTCGTGGAAGTACCACGACGAGGGCAGCCACTACTCGGCGCTCGACGCGCCGGACACGCTGGTCGCCGACATCCGCGAGTTCTTCCGCGATCGGTGACCGCTGGGTGGAGTGTCAGTGGACCCCACGTCGCCGATCTTGCACGCAGGCGACCAGGTCGACGAGGAACGGCAGGTTCGGCCACGGGTTTCAGGACCGGCCCGGGCGGACGGTGAGCAGGTCGGCGGGTTGGCAGTCGAGCGCGTCGCAGAGGGCGGTGAGGGTGCTGAACCGAATCGCGCGGGCCCGTCCGTTCTTCAACACCGACAGGTTCGCGAAGGTGACGCCGACGCGGTCGGCCAGTTCGGTCAGGGTCATGCCGCGCTTGGCGAGCAGGTGGTCGAGGTGGATGTCGACGCGGTGCGGGTCCTCCGGCGGCATCAGATGACCTCGGCCAGTTCCTCGCGCAGCGCGCGGCCGCGGCGGATCAGCTCGCCGAGGGCGAGGAATCCGAAGCCGGCGAACACCCAGCCGATCGGCAGCGTGAGGACCCCGTGGAACGCGCCCGGTTCCGGGAGAACCGTGCCCACCAGCGACATCCCGCTGAACGCCTCGGTGAGCGCGACCACTTCCCCGCCCACGAGCGCGACGACGGCGAGAATCCGGAGCCGGCGCACCATGCGCGTGGTGAACGGGTCGCCGCTGCGCGCGTCCCGGATCGCCCGGAACAACAGCGCGAGGACCGCCACCACCAGGACCACCGTGGGTATCCACGTCAACGCCGAGAGCAGCATCTGGTGCCCGGACGGGTCGGACACGTACGCCTCGACCGCGCCGTCGGGGCCGACCGTGGCGCCGCCCACCGACAGGTCGTCGGCGCCGAGGT
This sequence comes from Virgisporangium aurantiacum, assembly GCF_016863635.1. Lineage (GTDB taxonomy): Bacteria > Actinomycetota > Actinomycetes > Mycobacteriales > Micromonosporaceae > Virgisporangium > Virgisporangium aurantiacum. The sequence goes on from NZ_BOPG01000063.1 coordinate 135,260, forward strand.
CGCGCGCCTGCAGTTCGACCGGCACGGCGTCGTCGCCGAACGTCACCATCACAACGCGGACCGCGGACACGACCACCGCGACCACCATCAGCAGCAGGGTCAGGCCCTGCAGTTCCGCGAGCCAGTCCGGCCTGCGCAGTCGCCTCATCATGAGTACCCCCATATTGAAAATCGATATACCGATAATCAATACAGGGGACGCGGATGTCAAGCCCGGTACAGTGTCGCGATGATCTCTCGGCGGTCCCGGAACGGCGACAGGTACGCGAAGGCCGACGCCGCGATCGCGGCGTTCTGGGAGTGGTGGCCGCGGGTGCGCCCCGGCGTCGAGGCCGCCACCACCAGCGGCGAGTGGCAGGACCTGCACCCGGTACTGGCCGAGCGGGTCGCCGCGATCCACACCGACCTGCAGTGGGAGGTGGCCAAGGGACAGCGGGCGCGGCACGCCCTCGTGGTGTCGCCGGGCGGGCACGCGGAACTGCGTGCGTACGCCGTCCGCTGGCTCGACGCGGCGCCGCCGGCCGACGACACCTTCGAGTACCACGCCGCCCGTCAGGCCGATCCCGCCGGGCTGGAGTACTCGATGCGCCTGGAGAACGCCGAACTCGCGCTCGCCGACCTGCGCTTCGGTTTCGCCGTCGACCCGGACCGGGACCAGGCCGACGTCACCGTCTACCACCCGGTGTTCCCCGACCTGCCGGACGAGGTCCGCGGGCAGGTCTCGTTCCTCAGCCTCGACTGGCTGCTCGGCGAGGACGCGGTCGAGCGGTGGATCGGGCACGTCGAGTTCGGCGGCGCGCCGCCGTCCGACGCCCAGCCGGGCGCCCAGTTGCGGGCCGCGGTCGACCGGCTGGCCGCCGAGGAGAAGGACGACGTGTGGGCGCTGATGAGCGGTGACGCGGACGGCTGGCCCGTTCTCGCCTGCGCCCAGCAGCCGTTGGTGCCGGTGCGCTTCCCGCGCTTCGACACGCATCTCGCGGTCACCCTGCCCTACCGCACGGTGAACGACGGCCGCCTCCCGGTGGAGTCCTCGCTGGAAGCGTTGCGGGCCAAGGAGGACGAGGTGACCGACCTGCTGCGGGACGCGGGAACGCTGCTCGCCCACGAGACCACCCGGGGCGTGCGGGTGCTGCACTACTACGTCGACTCCACCACCGGCGTCGCCGAGCGGGTCCGCGACCTGCTCGGCGACTGGGCGGAGGGGAAGGCGACGATGAACGCGACCTACGATCCGGGGCTACGCAACGTCCGTCACCTGAGCGCCTAGACCAGTTCGATGTAGTCCAGTTCGGCGTAACCGGTGCCGCCGCCGAAGAACGGCGAGCCCTTCGCGAGCCGGATCACGTTGTAGCCGGCGCGCAGCGTCACCGACGTGCTCACGGTCGCGCCGAACTGGCCCCACGCACCGGTGGGCGGGTAGCTGACCGTCGACCACGCGCCGCCGTTGTAGGCCAGGCCGTGCGTCGACGTCGCGCCGGTCGCGTTGGCGTAACCGATCCGCATCGTGTAGGCGCGAGCGGTCGGCACGTTGACCACGAAGTCGACGTAGCTGGCGGTGCGCGGGTCACCGGTGTTGTCGATCTGCCCCACGTACGCGCCGGCCGACGCGCTGGAACTGCCGAACCGGTTGGCGCGGAAGATCGCCGCGTTCTCCGCCTCGTACCGCTGCTGGTACGCGGGCACGCCGCTGGTCGGCTGGATGCGGAGGTGGTAGCCGCTCGTGGCGCTCATGTTGGGGACGGTCACGGTCAGCTCGCCGTTGGAGACGGTGGCCGTGGTGTTGCTGATCGTCGTCGGGTTCGACACCACCGACGTGCGCCCGTTCGCCGGGGTCGACTCCAGCGTGACGCGCACCTGACCGCCCACTGTGGACAGTCCCGTGACGCGGACGAAGTTGGTGGCGGACTCGCCGCCGAAGACGACGTCGACGATGCGGCGGGTCGGGTCGTGGGAGGCGAAGCCGTCGAGGCCGGTCTGCGCCCGTGGCGTGGTGACGACCATGTTGCCGGCCATGTCGCCGTACCACTTGTACAGCCACCAGCTACCGGTCGGCTGGTTGTTGACGGTGAGCCCGTTCACGGTCCCGTACTCGTACCAGAACGCACGCTCGGCGTCGTTGACGCCGCCGCGCTCGAACTTCGCGATGTAGCTCGCCACCGGGCCGGGCTGGTCGATCTCGGTGGGCGTGGCGTACTCGTTGATGGAGATGCGGCGCGGGCTGATCCCGAGCGACGACTCCAGCGCGCGGTAGTTCGCGATGTCGCCGGCGATCCGGGACGCGGCGGTGAGCTCGTGCCAGCAGATGATGTCGGGCAGCGCGTTGTTGTCGCGGGCGTAGGTGAGGAACGAGCGCATCCACGACTCGTTGTAGGTGGCGGTGCTCGGCCCGACGATCGGGGTCAGCGCGTCGAGGGCACGCACCCGCCGGAACGTGGTGACCCAGCCGGCGTTGAAGCTGCCGGCCGCGCTCGTGTTCCAGGTGTAGTCGGGTTCGTTCCACAGCTCCCAGCCGGCGATGTTGCTGGTGCCGGTCGCGGCCAGCCGGTCACGCACCTGGGTGTCCACTTTGGACAGCCAGTCGTTCCAGCTGACCCACTGGTACGGGAAGTTCGGGTAGATGTCGGGCATCCGGATGTACTCGGCGGCGCCGACGCGGGTCGCCTGCGGCGCGACGAGCAGCGCGTCGCCGCCCGGTGGCTGGCCGTTCGGACGCTGACCGACCCGGGGCGACGGCTGGGTCAACGTGTTGAGCTTCAACGGCAGCAGCATGGTGTCGGCGGGCCGGTTGTTCTCGGCCAGCGCGTAGAGGCCGCCGGCGCCGACGTGGCTCACCGGGCGGAACGGCGAGGCGGCGTTGACGGTCAGCGTGGTGTTGGCGGCGCTCGCGGGGGCGGGCGCGAGTAGCGCACCGGCGACGATGAGGATCGTCACGGCGGATCTGCGGCGGTTCACGGGGGTTCCTCCTCGGGGGGTGTTAGAGGTTCCGGCTGAACGGGGTGACGGTGATGCGGTCGATCAGTGGCGCGTACCGCGACCGGAGGAGCACGCCGGGGAACGTGTCCGACGCGTATGTGGTCCCGTCGAAGTTGGGGAGTTCCGACGACGCGAACCGCACCGTGTTGCGGCCCTTCGTCAGCCGCACGAGCACGGTGAGCTCCCAGAAGTTGTTCGCGTGGAACGAGTGCGGGAACAGGACGCGCTGCGCGGCCGCGCCGTTGACCGACACGTCGGCGTGGCGGGCCAACGGGTCGGGGTTGTAGTGGGTGGCCGGTGACTGTTCGGGGTTGGAGTAGCGGACCCGCATCGCGTAGGTGCCGTCGGCCGGTGCGGTGACCGTGAACGTGAGCGTGTTGGCGTTGCCGGGATCGCCGCCGATGCCGGTGACGACGGTGCCGCCGCTGGCGAGCGACCGCGGTTCCACGGTGGCGGTGCCGGCCGGCTGTGCCTGTTCGGCCTCGTAGGTGGTGGTCGGCAGGCGGCCGGCGCCGGGACGCACGGTGAGCCGGTCGACAACGGCGTGCCGCGAGGTGCCCGTCACCACGACCTTGTTGATGCCGCCGGACAGCGACACGGCCGCCTTGCGACCGACCTCCACGCCGTTGACCGTCATACGTACCGCGCCGTCGGGGACGGCGAGGTCGAGCCCGGCCTCGGCGTCGCGGGCCGAGTACACCCAGAACGTCGCCGTGTCGCCGCGGTCGAGCGCGGCACCCGACGACCGTCCGCTGTAGACGGTGCGGCCGCCGGTCAGGTCGGCGAACTCGGCCTGGTAGACGGTCGCCTGTGCCAAAGGATTGGGCAGGCCGAGCCGGATGCGATCGACGATCGCGTCGCCCCTCGTGGCCTTCGACCCGTCGAGGCTGCGGGCGGCGAGCGAGATCGTGTGCCGGCCGGCGGTGAGGTCGACGGTGGTGTCGGCGTGGTCCCAGACCACCCACTTGTAGCCCAGCGGCAGGAACACTTCCTGCTCGGCGCCGCCGTCCACACGGAGGAACACGTTCGTCGGCCCCTGTTCCCTGATGAGGTCGAACGTGTTGAGAGAGTTGGCGAACACGCTCAGGTCGTAGCGGCCGGCCGTCGGGACGTCGACGGTGAAGTCGAGCACGCCGTCGCTGCCGGTGCGCAGCCCGCCGACGTTGAACCCGCCGGAGGTGTAGAACTTCGACACGTCGGCCGGCGAGCCCTCCGGGCCGTTGCGGCTGTAGCCGCCGCCGGTGTAGGTGGCGTTCTCGGCCTCGTAGGACTGCTGCCACAGCAGGGGATCCGGCGTCGCCCGGTCGTCACCGGCGGGCGCCAGAACGATCTCGTACGCCGACGACTCGGTGAGACCCGTCAGGTCGACCACGGCCGTGTTGTCGCGGACCCTGATGTCGCGTTCGGCGAACAATCGCGGCGGGCCGGAGTCGCCGATCTGGCCGCTCCACGGGATCTCCCGGACCGTCGCGTGCACGGTGCGGCCGAACACCGTCGACGGGACGTTCGCGAACCGGATGTGACCGGCGCCGCCCGCGCCGCCGACGATCGCGCGGGCCTGACGCTTGGCGCGGTCGAGCGTCGCGACGCCCTGCAGCGTGTAGTTCCGGCCCGGGTACGGCGGCGTGACGCGCACCGTGTCCCCGGTCATGCCGCCGTACGCGTTGAACAGCCACCACTGCCCGTTGGCCCGGTTCGCCTGCACCGCCGAGTCGGAGAGGTTGCCGTCGATGTTCCAGTAGGCGATGTCGGCGTCCACTTTGGACTCCTCGATCGCGGAGATCCACTGGATCATCTGGCCGGGCACGGAGGTGTGGTAGTTGAAGGCGTACTCGTTGATGTTGATCGGCAGTTGCCGCCCGCCGAGCACCTCCGCCTCCATCGCGCGGTACCGGCGCACGTTCTCCCGCACGGCCTCCGGGTGCGAGAGCTCGTGCCACGTCATCACGTCGGGCACCGTGCCGGCGGCGACCGTGTGTTCGAGGAAACCTCTCACCTGTGCGTAGAGCACGCTGGTGTTCGGGCCGGCGATGCGGGCGTCCGGGATTTTGCTCTTGATGAGGCGGTAGAAGTCGTCCCAGGTGCGGAAGTAGTCGGTCGGGTCGCTGAGCCAGCTGACGCCGTTGTAGCTCCACTCGCCGGTGCCGAACATGTTGCCCTCGGGCTCGTTGAACGGCACGAACACGATGTTGTCGCGGTACTGCGACGGCAGTTGCAGCACCTGGTCGACCTGCGTGGCGACCTTCTCCCGGTACAGCGCGACCTTCTCCGCCGGCGTGCTTCCCGGCCACTGGTACGGGAATCCGCGGTGGATGTCGGTCATGTAGATGTAGACGTCGCCGTCGGTGCTGTCGGCCAGCGGCCGCACGACCTCCAGCGCGTCGGCGCCGGGATGCTGCGGGCCGTCCTGCGCCTTGGTCGAGACCGTGCGCAGGCGCATGCCCTCGATGAGCGTGTTCGTGGGGACGCCCGGCCCGTACAGCCCGTACAACGTGCCCGCCGCGCCGCCGTGGAACGGGCCGGTGGTGGCGCCGAGGTCGACGGTGAGTTCGCCCTCGCGGATCACGGTGACGGTCGCCGTCACGGTGCGGCCCGCCGCGGCACCGTCCACTGTGAACGTTCCGCGCGCGGCGTACCGGGCCGGGTCCACCGGGTCCCACGCGATCGGGACGTCGCGGTCGTAGCCGTCGCTGAACGTCGCGCGGACGGTCTCGGGCAGCGGCGGCGCGACGCCGATCGTGGTGCGGACGTCGAACGTCGTCGCGGAAAGACCGGTGGGGGTGGGCGGCGTGAGTCCCTCGGCGACCTGGTCGGCGGTCAGCGCCGCGGCGTAGACGCGGAAGTCGTCGACGGCGCCGTCGAACAGCGGGTCGGGGTAGAACGAGCGGCCGATGAAGCCCGCCGACGTGGTCGCGGCGTCGATCAGGTCGCCGGCCTTCGCCGCCGTGGGTGCGGACGCGACGGCGGCGCCGTCGAGATAGGTGGTCACCCGCCGCGCGACGGTGTCGAGGGTGACGGTGAGCGTCTTCCACACGTTGGCCGGCAGCGCCGCGTAGCCCGTCACCTGTGCCTCTCCCCCGGCGAACGACGTGGTGACCGCGGTGCGCAACCGGCCGTCGCCGTTGTACGGGGTGCTGAACAGGTAGCGGCCGGTGTCCTTGCCGAGCGCGTAGATCCACTGCCACGGCGCGGTGGTGCCGTCCCACCTGATCCGCGCCTGCACGGTGAGGTCGGTGCGGCCCTCCAGCAGCGCCCGCGGCAGTTGGATGTAGGCGCCGGTGGACGTCGGCGCGCCGCCGGGGAGGTTGATCGCGCCGTCGCTGATGGTCGCCGTCGCGCCGTTCACGAGGACACCGTGCAGGCCGTTGCCGGACGTGTCGGTGATCCGGCCGGTGGCGGGGTCGTCGGTGTCGAACGTGTAGCTGAGGACGGGGGCGGGCACGGCTTCCGCCTCCTTCGCGAGGGCCGGCGCCGTGGCGCCGACGGTGGTGGCGAGACAGGCGATCGCGAGCCAGGCGGTGACGGACGTAGCTGCGGGCCTCATCGCGGTCCCCCAAGATTGTTATCGTTCACAACCGCCGTGCCGGCGGCGCCTCTGCCTGATCCGGAAAATGTTTTCCGCGCGGTCCCCGCTCTCCGCGCCGGTTTCGCGTAGGTTACGGAGGACAGCGGCCGACGTCAATGTGTACCGGCGGGGCGCATTGAGGAAAAGGTTTTCCGTCGCTACGGTGCCCCACATGGGTGGGAGGCGGGTCGGCATCGTCGACGTCGCGCGGCGGGCGGGCGTGTCGGTCGGCACGGCGTCGAAGGCGCTCAACGGCCGCGGACAGTTACGGTCCGAGACCCGCGAACGGGTGCGTTTAGCCGCCCACGAACTCGGGTTCGTGCCCAGCGCGGTGGCGGCGAGCCTGCTCAGCGGCCGCACCTACACGGTCGGCCTGATCATGACCGACCATCACGGACGGTTCAGCCTGCCGATCCTGCACGGCGCCGAGGACGCGCTCGGCTGGGGCGAGACGGTCGCGTTCGTGTGCGACACCCGCGACGACCCGATCCGCGAGCAGCACTACGTCCGCAGCCTGATCCGCCGGCGGGTCGACGGGATCATCGTCGCCGGCCGCCGCACCGAGGCCCGGCTCCCGCTGGTGGGCGCGCCGACGGTGCCCGTCGTGTACGCGTTCGCCCGCTCGGCCGACCCCGAGGATTGCAGCGTCGTGGTCGACGAGGCGGCCGGCGCGGTGACGGCCGTCGAGCACCTGGTGCGGACCGGGCGGCGGCACATCGCCCACGTCACCGGTCCGCACGGGCACGCGTCGGTGCGGGCACGGGTCGAGGGGACGCACCGCGCGCTGCGCGCCGCCGGCCTGGACCTCGTGGGCGAGCCCTGGTACGGCGGCTGGAGCGAGGTGTGGGGCCGGTTCGCGGCCGCCGCGCTGAACCGCGCGCATCCCGAGGTCGACGCGGTGTTCTGCGGCAGCGACGTGATCGCCCGCGGCGTGGCCGACGGCCTACGGGAGAACGGCCGCCGGCTGCCCGACGACGTCGCGCTGGTCGGCGTCGACAACTGGGCGCCGGTCGCGGAGGCCTGCCGACCACCGCTGTCGACGGTGGACCTGAACCTGCGCGAGGTCGGCCGGGTCGCGGGAACGCTGCTGCTGCGGGCGATCGAGCACGGCCCGCAGGCCGGACTGCACACGGTCGGGTGCCGGCTCGTCGTGCGCGCCTCCTCGGCCCCGTCCTGACCGGTACGCCGGGTCAGGAGAGTTGATCTTCTGACCGGGCGCTGAGGCACCTCATCGATGCGGGGAAACGTGCCTGAGCGCCCAGTCCAGAGATCAACCAGGGGTCAGGGGCGGCTCGGGTGGCGGGGCTTCCTGGGAGACAACGGTCGGTTCCGGCGGGACTTTGTCTCCCGGAATCCGGGTTCGCACGGCCTGACGGCTACCGCTGACCACCGGCACGCGGGGCCGGGCCCCGGATCGCGCCGTCAGGAGCCGTTGCGGGGGTCGGCCAATGGTTCGTGGATCAGGGACACGTCGGTGAAGGTGGCGGTCAACCCGTCGCCGGTCGGGGACTGCACGCCGACGCCCACCCGGTGGTCGGCCGCCGGGCCCAGCGTGAACAGGCGGGCCAGCGACCAGTGGGCGCCGTCGGCCGAGAAGTGGAACATGTAGACGTCGCCGGTTCGGGAGATGCGCAGCCACGACGTGCCCGGATTCGGGACCACGGCACCGTTGGCGTCGTCGGAGACGCCGCGGGTCACGACGGTGACGATCATGTCGGTGCCCTCGGGCGACCGCTCCAGCGCCAGTTTGCCCCACGTGCTCGGGCCGCCGTGGACGAACAGCGTGCCCGCGTCGTACATCGCCGCCAACGGGGCGTCGACCCGGGCCCGCAACTGGAAATCGCCGGTGACGTCGATCAGGCGCAGGGGCGCGCTCGCGGTCGCCTCGCCGGTGGCGGGATCGATGAACCAGTCGCTGCGCGCGGGGGCGCTGAACGGACCGGTGAGCGATTCGATGCTCACACATCACCTCGATTCGGGTCGGGCGGCGCCGCGAACCATACCGGGTGAGATGCCGCCTCGGCCGCGGCACCTCACCCGGAAACCCGAACCGAGACCCGGATCAGCGAACCGGTGTCGCCCCGTCGGCCGGTGGCTTGACGGGCCTCGCCGACACCGCCGGCGTCACCTGCTTCGGCGACACCGAAGACCCGTCCGGCACGCCGACGCCACCCAGCCGGGCCAGCAGCGCCGGCAGGTCGAGCCCGGTCAGATCGCTGCCCAGTTGCAGGCCCTGTGCCACGCCGGTGCTCACCGAGCGGGTCAGCGCGCTCGCGCCGTCGGTGGAGATGACGGTCATCTTGTCGACCGCGGCCAGCGGCTCGGACGCCGCCCGCACCACCTCGGGCAGCACCCGGATCAGCATCTCCAGCACGGCCGCCTCGTTGTACTGCGCGAACGCCTCGGCGCGCACCCGCATCGCCTCGGCCTCGGCCTGACCCCGCGCCAGCGTCGCCGCCGCGTCGGCGGTGCCTTCGGCCTCGACGGCCTGCGCGATGGCGGTACGCCGCACCTGCTCGGCCTCACCGCGCTTCGCGCCCTCGATCGCCTCGGCCTCGGCGAGTGCCGCCCGCCGGGCCCGCTCGCCCTCACCGACCAGCCGGGCCTGCTCCGCGGCCGCCTGCGCCGCCGCGATCGTGGCCTGCCGCTCGGCGTCGGCCTTGAAGACCGCGGCGTTGCGGGCCGCCTCGGCCTCCTGTTCCAGCCGGTACCGGGCCGCGTCGGCCGGACGCCGCACCTCGGTGTCGAGCTTCCGCTCGGTCAGCGCGGCGTTGCGCGTGGCCACCTTCTCCTTCTCCGCGAGCACCGCCTGGTCGCGCTCGGCCTGTGCCAGCGGACCGGCGGACGCCGACAGGGCCCGGGCCGCGTCGATCTCGGCCTGGATGCCCGCCCTCTTCAAGGCGAGCTGACGCTCGGCGACGGCCACCGCCTCTTCCGCCAGCAACCGCTCCTGCTCGGCCGCCTGGTGGGCGCGCGCCTCCGCGATCGCGGCCTCCTTCACCACCCGGGCCGCCTCCGGCCGACCGAGGTCGGCCAGGTACGTGCCCTCCGCGCGGATATCGTGCAACTGGAACGTGTCGAGCACCAGCCCCTGATTGGTCAGCGACGCCTCGGCCTCCTCCGCGACCTCCGACGCGAACGCCGCCCGGTCGCGGATGATCGCCTCGACGGTGAGCCGGCCCACGATCGCCCGCAGCACACCGGCGAGCACCTCCGACGTGAACGCCTCGATGCCGTCCTGCTGGTGCAGGAACCGCTGGGCGGCGGCCCGGATTGCCGCCTCGCCCCCGCCGACCTTCACGATCGCGACGCCCTCGAGGTCACACCGGATCCCCTGCGCGCTCACCGCGCCCTGGATCCGCACGTTGATCCGGCGGCTCGACAGGTCGAGCGCGTACAGCTTCTGCACCACCGGAACGACGAACACCGACGCACCGAGCACGACCTTCTGCCCGGACAGGTCGGTCGACAGGGCACCGGTGGAGCTGGTGATCGACCGACCCTTGCGCCCCGTGATGATGAACGCCTCGTCGGGGCTTGCCACCCGCAGCCGACTCATCACCAGTAACACCAACAGAACCAGCAACAGCACGACGCCGCCGCCGGCGAACGCGACAACAGGCACGAGCAACCCACCTTCCGGGGTTCGGCGGCTCAGAACGAGCCGTACTCCTCGACGATCACCGACGATTCGGTCAGGGCCTCCACCACGAGGACGGCGGTTCCCAACCGGAGCGGGCGATCGGACTTCGCATACAACTTCAGGGGTTGACCGCCGACGTTCACCTGCACCTCGCCGAAGGTGCCCGCGCCGATCGGCGTCACCACGACGCCGGTCTGCGCCACCAACGCCGAGGCGGTCAACGTGGCGTCGGTCGGCATGCCGGCGAGCGAGCGGCTCAACCGGATCGTGAGCCACGCCGTCGGGATCGCGCCGGCCAGGCCGGCGACGACCGCGGCGGCCAACGGGACGACCCCGGTTCCGTCGTCGGCGCCGCCCGCCACGGAATGGCCGATGGCGCCGACGAAACCGAACGCGCCGACGAACGCGGCGAGCACCGGGATCGAGAACGGGCCGCTGTCGTCGTGGCCGAGGTCGGCATGGTCGGCGTGGACGTCGACGTGGAGAAGTTCACCGAAGATCAGCGACGCGGCGAGAATGAGCACGCCCGTGCACCCGAGAACGAGAAGACCGAGTGTGATCGGATCCACGGGCGACCTCCATAGGCACGGTGAAACCTGTGCCGACCAGTCTTCCCGGCTCACCTATGGAACTGAACGAAAGTCTAGTGGACGCGCGCAACAGCGCCCGCACCGCCGGCGGCGCCCGGTAGGCGGCGCTCAGTCGGCGAGTTCGAACCCGGTGACCGTGAAGCCCGGTCCCTTCTGCCGCAGTTGCTCGTGCAGCTGCCCGGCGAGGTTGACGGCCACCACGAAGTCGAACACCTGGATCTCGTCGACGGCGAAGCTGCCGGTGACGACCGGCGGCGGAATGTACGTGTACACCTGGTCGTCGTCGAGGGTCAGACCGCGCCGGTGGTGCGCGCCGATCGCGAGCGCCGCCATCAGGTACGCGTCGCGGCCGTCCTCGGTGTCGAGCTCGGCGGCGAGGTCGGCGTGGGTGTTCCACGGCCGCAGCAGCTCGCCGTCGAACGTGTCGAGGAACCACCAGGACCCGTCGCCGCCCGCGAGGAAGACGTTGCCGAACAGCGAGGTGAACCGCGGGGTCAGACCGTCGAGGGGCAGCCAGGCCCAGGACTCGAGGGCACGCGCGAACCGGTCGGCGCCGAACCGCTTGGTAAGCTCCACCGCACCATTCGAACACATTCGATGGGAGTGGCATGGAAAGGCCCGGCTGGGTTTCCGACGAGGTCGACATCACGGTGCCGAACGCGGCGCGGGTGTACGACTTCGCGTTGGGTGGGTTCCACAACTTCGAGGTCGACCGCATGTTCTTCGAGCGGGCCGAGGAGATGTGGCCGGGGCTCCGGCTGATCGCCCACGCCAACCGCGCGTACCTGCGGCGGGTGGTGCAGTGGCTCACCGCCGCCGGGGTGCGGCAGTTCCTCGACGTCGGCTCCGGCATCCCGACGCTGGGCAACGTGCACGAGACCGCGCCCGACGCCACGGTGGTCTACGTCGACATCGACCCGGTCGCCGTCTCGCACGGGCGGGCGATCCTCGCCGGCCACCCGCACGCCACGGCGATCCGCGCCGACCTGCGCCGGCCCGAGGACATCCTGGGCCACCCGGAGGTCACCGACCTCGTCGACTTCACCCGGCCGGTCGCCGTGCTGCTGATCGCCGTGCTCCACTTCGTCCCCGACGAGGACAAGCCGGCCGACATCATCGCGCGCTACCGCGACGCGGTGGTCGGCGGAAGCTACATCGCGCTCTCGCACGGCATCCACACCACGGACCTCACCGACGAGCAGGAGAAGGTCCGTGACCTGTACCGGCACACGCCGACCCCGGTGATCACCCGGACGCCGGCGGAGGTCGCCGGCATGGTCGCCGGCCTCGAACTCGTCCCGCCCGGCATCGTGCCGGTGACCGACTGGCACCCCGATCCGGGCGGCGACGAGGAGCCGCAGCCGGCGATCCTGGCCGCCGTGGGTCGCACGCCGTAGGCTGTGCTTCCGTAGGCTATCCACGCACGTGGATGCCGCGTCGGAGGTTCGCTGGTGCTGGTTGTGCAGGTTCTCGGACAGGTCCGGGTCTGGTACGGCACCGACGAGATCCCGCTCGGCCCACCCGGCCGGCGTGCCGTGCTGGGGCTGCTGGTGCTGGCCGGCGACCGTCCCGTCACCCGGGCCGAACTCGTCGACGCGTTGTGGGGCGACGCGCCGCCGACGTCGGCGGCCAACGTGGTGCAGTCGCACGTCATGCACCTGCGGCGGGTGCTGGAACCGACCCGGAGCGCGCGGTCGCCCAGCCGTCGCATCCGCACCGTCGGCGACGGGTACCGGCTGATCACCGACGACGCGAGCGTCGACCTGACGCGCTTCCGGGAACTGGTCGTCGCCGCCGACCGGGCCGAGGAGGGCGAGCTCCGGGCCGAGGCGGCCGGCCTGCTCGGCGACGCGCTCGCGCTGTGGCGCGGCCCGGCCCTGGCCGACGTTCCGGCGCTGGCGCACCACCGGTGGGTCGAGGGGCTCGGGCTCGACCGGCGGCGGGTGCTGGCCCGCTACGTCGACGCGATGGTCGGCACCGGTCGCGCGTCCGGCGTCGTGAGCACGGCGGTCGCCGACGCGGCGGAGAACCCGCTCGACGAGTCGGCGCAGGCCCGGCTGGTGCGGGTCTACCGGTCGATGGGCCAGCGGGGGCAGGCCCTCGAGGTGTACCACCGGGCGCGGCAGCGCCTCGCCGAGGAACTCGGCGTGGTGCCGGGTCCGGAACTCGGTGCCGCGCTCAGCGATCTGCTGCGCGACGGAGGTCAACAAACGAACGGGACGCCGGGGCGGGCGGGCGGAACGGCGGGCAAGCCCGGCCAGCCCGGCGGGATGCGGGGACGGGCGGGCGGGACGTCGGGGTCGCAGCCGCCGGCGCGGAACGGGCCGCCGGCGGCCGTGACCCCGACGGATCCGCGGACGGCGGGGACGCTCATGGCGTCATCTCACAAAGCCGATGGCCGGGACCGACGCGATCGCCCAACGCCGCGACAGCTGCCGGCCGACGTCGGGGCGTTCGTCGGCCGCGGCCCGGATCTCGACGGCCTCGACCGACTCGGCGGCGAGCCGGACGGGCGGCCGGTGATCGCGGTGATCTGCGGCGCGGCCGGGGTGGGGAAGACGGCGTTCGCGTTGCGGTGGGCGCACCGGGCCCGCGACCGGTTCCCCGACGGCCAGCTGTATCTGGATCTGCGCGGCTACGGCACGGGCACGCCGCTGTCGGCGCCGGACGCGTTGGGGCATCTGTGTGTCGCGTTAGGACGGTCGGAGGCCGACCTGCCCGCCGACCCGGCGGAGCGCGCGGCGTTGTTCCGCACCGAATCGGCCGGGCGGCGGCTGCTCATCGTGCTCGACAACGCCGCGAGCGCCGACCAGATCCGGCCGCTGCTGCCCGGCAGCGGACCGAGCATGGTGCTGGTGACGAGCCGCGACCACCTCGGCGGGCTGGTCGCGTTGGACGGCGCGAACCGCGTGGAGCTCGCGCCGCTGCCGACCGACGACGCGGTCGCGTTGCTGCGGCTGCTGATCGGTCCGCGCGTCGCCGACGATCCGCACAGCGCCGAGACGTTGGTGGAGCAGTGCGCGCGCCTGCCGCTGGCGCTGCGGGTCGCGGCCGAGCTCGCCGCGTCGTGGCCGGCGGAGAGCCTGTCCGGCATCGCCGGGCAACTGGCCGACCGGCACGCGCGGCTCGACCTCCTCGACGTCGGCGGCGACACCAGCGCCGCCGTGCGCGAGGTGCTGTCGTGGTCGTTCCATCACCTGGACGCGGTGGCGGCGCTCGCGTTCCGGCGGCTGGCGCTGCACCCCGGTCCCGAGTTCGACGCGCTCACCGTGGCGGCACTGTCCTCAGTGGACGATCGAACGGCGGCCCGGGCGCTCGGCGTGCTCGCCCGCGGGCATCTCGTCGAGCCCTGCCGGTCCGGCCGGTACCGCATGCACGACCTGCTGCGCGCCTACGCCGAGGAGGTGTCGCGCGACCTCGACGACGCGGACGCCCGGGCGACGGCGACCGAGGCATTGCTGGACCACTATCTGGGCGGGGTGTGCCGGGCGCGGGCGGTGTTGTACCCGACGTGGCACGGATATCTTCCTTCGCCGGGCTCCCCCGGTGGCCCGGAGCTCGCGGACGCGGCCGCCGCGGTGGCATGGCTCGACCGCGAGCAGGCGAACCTGACCGCGCTGTGCGCCCACGCCGCGCGCAACGGGTGGCCGCGGCACGCGATCGCGATCGCCGCGAACCTGCAGCGGCACTTCGAGGGAGGCAGGTACCGGGACGGGCTCACCGTGCACTCGTTCGCGCTGGCGGCCGCCGGCGACCTCGGCGACGACGCGGCGGTCGCCCACCTGCGGGCCCACGTCGGTGAGATCCACCGGCTGCTCGGCCGCTACGACGTGGCCGCCGACCGGTTGCGCGAGGCGCTGGCGGGGCACCGCCGCACCGGCGACCTGCGCGGCGAGGCACGGGCGCTGTCGGGGCTCGGGATCGTGGCCGAGCGGACCGGCGACCACGCGTCGGCCGTGCGCCATCACCGCGACGCGCTCACCCGGTACCGTCGCGCCGACGACCGCCGCGGCGAGGCGGGCGTGCTCGTGAACCTGGGCAACGCCTACAGCGGGCAGGACGAGCCGGCCCGCGCCGCCGACGCGTTCGAGCAGGCCTGGACCATTTTCCGCGACCTGGCCGAGCCCACCGGTGAGGCGGCCGCCCTCTCCAACCTCGGCGACGTGCTCTCCACAATGGGCGAGCCGGCCCGCGCCGCCGAACGGCTCGCCGAGGCGCTGCCGCTGTTCCGGGCGGCGGGCCACCGCAACGGCGAAGCGGTCGCGCTGACGAATCTGGGGCAGGTGAAACTGCGGTTGGGTGCGGTCGGTGCCGCGCTGGAGGACCTGTCGGCGGCGATCCGCATCTTCGAGGAGACCGGCCACCGGTACGGCGAGGCGAGCGCCCGCAACGGCATGGGCGAGGCGCTCGGGTCGGTCGGGCGCGACGACGAGGCGCTCGCGTACCACCGGGCCGCATTGACGATCGCGACCGAGACACAGGACCACGACGAGCAGAGACGCGCGGAGCTGGCGCTGGCCGCGCTGAATGCCCGCCACGGATAACCTTGGCGGGTGGCGGATCGGGACCTGAAGCTCAACTCGCTGTCGCGGTACTCCAAGGAGTCGCCGTTGCTGATTCTCGAGGAGCACGGGCACTGCGAGGTGCCGGCCGGTTGTGGCGGGGTGGTGCTGCGGTGGCGGGACCCGCGTGCCGGGGTGCCGCTGGTCCTGCGGATGTACGTCGAGGGTGAGGGCACGTTGCTCCTCGACGGGCAGTCGCCGCCGGCGGCGCGGTCGATCGTGCCGTTCGGGGGGCACGTGCTCGGGCTGGTGGTGTCGGGGTTCGACCCGGCGTACCTGGTGCTGATGGTCACCGCGGTCGACGAGCCGCCCGCCCGGTCGCGGCCGGAGCGCGGCGCGGCGTTCCGGTTGGTCACGGCCGCCGACGGGACGTGGCGGTACACAGTGGACAGACCCGCCGACGACGGGTGGCTGCATCCCGGCTTCGACGACGGCGACTGGCTGGAGATGGCGGCGCGGCCCGACCGGCGTCCACCCGAGGATCCGGACCGCGATTACGCGCGGTACCGCGTCGACGGGCTGGCCGAGGCGGGCGCCGTCGGGTTGGGCGTCGAGCTCAACGTGCCCCGGGTCTGGATCCGGCGGGAGTTCACGCTGTGAGGCCGCCGTTGGTGCTCATTCCGCAGTTCTTCGGCAGCCTGGTGTTCGACCGCCGGACCTCGCGCTACCTCCCGTTCGACGCCGACGCGACCGACGTGCTCACCCGCCTGCTCACCGCGCCGGTCGAGGCGGTGCTGGCCGACGCCCGCGACGACGCGCACCGGCAGCGGATCGTGCGGTTCTTCGAGCACTTCTACGACCTCGGCTTCTTCACCGTCGACACCCGGTTCGCCGGCGTGGCGCTCGACGTCGACCCGCCCGCCGACCACCTCGCCGCGCCGCTGGCGGTTCACCTCGAGGTGATTTCGGCGTGCAACCTGACCTGCACCCACTGCTTCGCCGGCGACCTGCCGCGCCGCGAACGCCGGTTGACGCTGGACGAACTCGACCGCCTGTTCGCCGAGATGGCGGCGCTCGGCAGCTTCCGGCTCGGGCTGACCGGCGGGGAACCGCTGCTGCGCAGGGACCTCTTCGACATCGTCGACCTCGCCCTCGGGCACGGGCTGGCGCCGTGCGTCACGACGAACGGCCTGCTGCTCACCGAGGAGACCGCGCGCGAGTTCGGCCGGCGCGACCTGGTGTGGCTGAACGTCAGCCTGGAGGGCGCGACGGCGGCCACGAACGACCGGGTCCGGGGCGAGGGGACGTTCGACCGCGTGCTCGACAAGCTGGCGCTGCTGCGGCGGCACGCCCGGTTCACGCTCGCGTTCACGGTCATGCGCACCAACGTCGACGAGATCGACGCGTGTGCGCGCCTCGCGCACGACGTCGGCGCCGACACGGCGGTGTTCCGCCCGCTGTACCCGGTGGGAGTGGCGACGCAGCATATGGAGCTGATGCCGAGCTTCGCCGAGTACAACGCGGCCCTCAACACGCTCGCCAGCATCGACGACGACGCGATGCACCTGCGCCAGATCGACCCGTTCGGCCCGTACTCGCGTACCGAGACGCAGTCGGTGGTACACCAGAACTACGGGTGCGGCGCGGGGAACCTGGTGTGCTCGGTGTCGGTGTCCGGTGACGTGAACCCGTGCAGCTTCCTGGGTCCGGCGTTCGTCGCCGCCAACGTGCGCGACAGTTCGCTCGCCGAGATCTGGCGGCACAGCGCCGGGTTCCGGGCGATCCGCGCGCTGCCGCACGCGGAGGCGTCGAGCGGACGGGGGAACACGGCGACGTTCGCCGGCGGCTGCCGGGCCCGGGCGCTCGTTCTCAACGGCTCGGTCAACGCGCCCGACCCGTGGATCTCCGACCAGGTCGCTCTCGAGCATTCGACGGCCGCCGCCGTCCACAATCCACTGTCCATCGTGGACGTACGGACGGTGCGGAGATGACCGACCCGCTCACCCTCGCCCGGGACCTGGCCGGCAGCGGTGACCTGCCCGGCGCCGCCAGCGCCTACGACCGCGCGTACGCCCGGGGTTTCGAGGTGACGGACGAACGGCGCGACCTGCTCGACCGGCTCGCCGTCGAGGAGCACGGCATCCGGTTCCGGTACGTGCCGGCCGGCACGTTTCTCATGGGTTCGACCGACGGTGACCCGGACGAGAGCCCGGTGCATCCGGTGACCCTCGGCGCCTACTGGCTCGCGGAGACGCCGATGACGTGGGCCGCCTACTGCGACCTGATGGGCTGGGAGCCACCACCCATCGGGACGCCGCCCGAGCCCGGGTTCCATCTCTACGAGCAGAACAAGATCCGCCTCCAGTACTGTGAGCTCGAGACACCGATGGTCAGCGTCGGCTGGCAGGACGCCGAGGAGCTGTGCGCCCGGTTGTCCACAGCGGACGTCCGGTACTCGTTGCCGTCCGAGGCCGAGTGGGAGAAGGCCGCCCGGGGCGGGCTGGCCGGCCGCCGGTACCCGTGGGGCGACGACCCACCGACCCCCGACCGCTGCGACTTCGACCGGTTCGCCGAGTTCTCCATCCGCGCGCCGGACACGTTCCCGCCCAACGGATACGGCCTGTACGCGATGAGCGGCACGGTGTGGGAGTGGACGTCTGACTGGTACGACTCGATGTCCTACGCCGGAAGCGCCGGCGGAGGCGAGGAACGCGTTCTGCGCGGCGGGTCGTGGTCGGACTGCGCCGACGCGGTGACCGTGTCGTTCCGGATGTCGCGCGGGTCGCGGTCGTGGCGGGACGCCGCGTGGGGCGACCACTTCGCGCCGAACATCGGCTTCCGCCTCTGCCGCAAGGCAGAAGCCGGGGCCTAACGGCGCCGGCCGCGCTTTCCGGACGGACCGGCGTCGGGGGTCTTGTAGGTGACCAGGGGGACCGTCGCCGCCACCGGGGTGGCCAGGCCGTGGTCGACGAGGTCGGCGATGACCTGTTCGATCCGCTTGTACGCGGTCGGCGCCTCCTCGAACAGCAACTGCCGGTCGCCGCACACGACGACCGAGCCGACCGGCGTGCGCCGTAGCTCCTCGACGGTGTGCTTGGCCTTGCCGCGGCGCAGCGCGTCGGCCCGCGACATCTTGCGTCCGGCGCCGTGGGCCACGGAGAAGTTCGCCTCGGGACCGGCGTGCGCGGCCACGATGTACGACCGCGTTCCGCGGGTGCCGGCGATCAGCACGTCGCAGCCGTTCCCCGGGGCGGCGCCCTTCCGGTGGAGGTAACCCTCGCCGGTGACCTCGACGAGATTGTGGCACTGGTCGACGATCGGGGCGGTCACCGGCGAACCGAGCGCGGCCGCCACGCGGGCGGCGAGCACCCGACGGTTCAGCGAGCCCCACCGCACGGCGTCGTCGTGCGCGGCGAGGTAGCCGGCGGGGTCGTCGGACGGGCCGGCGCCGAGGCGTTCGGTGTGCGCGCGGAGGATGCGCTCGCCGTGGCCGCGCGATCCACTGTGGACGATGAGCACCAGGTCGCCGGCGGAAAGCCCGAGCCGCGAGGCGTCAGCGACCGGTTCGACCCGGGCCAGCTCCACGAAATGGTTGCCGCGACCGACCGTGCCCAGCCCCTCGACCCACCCGCCGGGCGGCCCGCCGAACTCGTCGACCACGTCCCACGCGGGATCGTCGTCGTCGACGGCGACGTCGAGGTTCGGGAACCGGCCGGCGAGTTGCTCGGGCACCGCGCGCTTCAGCTTCACCGGGAACACGGCGATGCCGCAGCCGATGTCGGAGCCGACCAGGTGCGGGTACAGCACGGTCGACGACATGGCCGCGCCGATCGGGGCGCCCTTGCCGGGGTGGAGGTCGGGCATTCCGGCGACGTGACGCATGCCGGTGAGCGCCGCGACGTGGTGGCACTGGTCGACCGCGTCGGACTCGATCCAGCTCGTCGACGACGCGAAAACGGTAACGGTAGACAAGACGTTCTTCCTCGTACAGAAACGGGCGGCATGGTCCCAGAACAACAGCACGTCAGAACGTCATGGTCACACTGTGCCGCCCCACGCCCGTCCCGGCAATTTATTATCAACGCGATGGCCGCTACCTCCGCTGAGACCCAGCACCTCCGCGACCTCGTGCGGCTGCGGCGCGTGCGCGACCGGATCGACCGCGAGTACGCCCGGCCGCTCGACGTCGAGGCGCTCGCCCGGGGCGTGAACATGTCGGCCGGCCACCTCAGCCGCCAGTTCCGCGCCGCCTACGGCGAGTCGCCGTACTCCTACCTGATGACCCGGCGGATCGAGCGCGCGATGGCGCTCCTGCGCCGGGGCGACATGAGCGTCACCGACGTGTGCTTCGAGGTCGGCTGTTCCTCACTGGGCACGTTCAGCACCAGGTTCACCGAACTGGTCGGCGTCCCGCCCAGCGTCTACCGCACCGAGCACGCGCCGGCCGACTTCCCGACGATCGTCACCAGGCAGGTCACCAGACCGATCAGGAATCGAGAAGCCCGGGCCGACCCGTCGCAACTAGCCTGATCGGTATGAACATTGCGATCTCCGCGAGCTTCCTGCCACACGACGACGGCGAGGCCGCCCTCGCCTTCTACCGCGACAAGCTCGGCTTCGAGCTGCGCAAGGACGTCAGCTTCAACGGGCTGCGCTGGCTCACGGTCGGCCCGCCCGACCAGCCGCAGACCTCGATCGTGCTGACCCCGCCGGGTGCCGACCCGGGCATCACCGACGACGAGCGTCGGATGATCTCCGAGATGATGGCCAAGGGCACCTACGCCGCCCTGCTGCTGGCCACGAAGGACGTCGACGCCACGTTCGAGAAGCTGCAGGCCACCGACATCGACATCGTCCAGGAGCCGACCGACCAGCCGTACGGCATCCGTGACTTCGCCGTCCGGGACCCCGCGGGCAACCTGCTCCGTATCCAGCAAGCCTGAGGAGAACGCATGCACCCCGCCGATTCCCACGACCTGCTCCGAGTGCAGGGCGCCCGGGTGAACAACCTCAAGGACGTCAGCGTCGAGATACCGAAGCGCCGGCTCACCGTGTTCACCGGCGTCTCCGGCTCGGGGAAGAGCTCGCTGGTGTTCGGCACGATCGCCGCCGAGTCGCAGCGGATGATCAACGAGACGTACAGCGCGTTCGTGCAGGGGTTCATGCCGACGCTGGCCAGGCCCGACGTCGACTTCCTCGACGGCCTCACCACCGCGATCATCATCGACCAGGAGCGGCTGGGCGCGAACCCCCGCTCCACGGTCGGCACCGTCACCGACGCCAACGCCATGCTGCGCATCCTGTTCAGCCGGCTCGGGAAGCCGTACATCGGCTCGGCGCAGGCGTTCTCGTTCAACGTCGCGTCGATCTCGGGCGCCGGCGCGGTCACCGTCGAGAAGCACGGCCAGAAGATCAAGGAGCGGCGCAGCTTCAGCATCACCGGTGGCATGTGCGCGCGCTGCGAGGGCCGCGGCTCGGTCTCCGACTTCGACCTCACCGCCCTCTACGACGAGAACAAGTCGCTCAACGAGGGCGCGATCACAATCCCCGGCTACAGCATGGAGGGCTGGTACGGCCGCATCTTCCGCCAGTCCGGCTTCTTCGACCCGGACAAACCAATCAAGAAGTACACCAAGCGCGAACTCCAGGACCTCCTCTACAAGGAGCCGACGAAGATCAAGGTCGAGGGCATCAACCTGACCTACTCCGGGCTGATCCCGTCGATCCAGAAGTCGTTCCTGTCCAAGGACGTCGAGGCGATGCAGCCGCACATCCGCGCGTTCGTCGAGCGGGCCATCACGTTCCAGACCTGCCCCGAGTGCGAAGGCACCCGGCTCACCGAACTGGCCCGGTCGTCGAAGATCAAGGGCAAGAACATCGCGGACGCGTGCCGCATGCAGATCAGCGACCTGGCCGAGTGGGTCGGGAGCATCACCGACAAGGGGGTCGCCCCCCTCCTCACCGGGCTGAAGCACACGCTCGACTCGTTCGTCGAGATCGGGCTCGGCTACCTGTCGCTGGAGCGGCCGTCGGGCACGCTGTCGGGCGGCGAGGCGCAGCGCGTCAAGATGATCCGCCACCTCGGGTCGTCGCTCACCGACACCACGTACGTCTTTGACGAGCCCACCATCGGGCTGCACCCGCACGACATCGAGCGGATGAACAACCTGCTGATCCGGCTGCGCGACAAGGGCAACACGGTGCTCGTCGTCGAGCACAAGCCGGAGACGATCGCGATCGGCGACCACGTGGTCGACCTCGGCCCCGGCGCCGGCTCGGCCGGCGGCACGATCTGCTTCGAGGGGACCGTCGAGGAGCTGCGCAAGAGCGACACGGTCACCGGCCGGCACCTCGACGACCGCGCGTCGATCAAGGAGAACGTGCGGGAGTCGACCGAGGCGCTGGAGATCCGCGGTGCGACGGCGAACAACCTGCGGAACGTCGACGTCGACGTCCCGCTCGGGGTGCTCACCGTGGTCACCGGCGTGGCGGGCTCGGGCAAGAGCTCGCTGATCCACGGCTCGGTGGCCGGGCGGGACGGCGTGGTCGCGATCGACCAGGCCGCGATCAAGGGCTCGCGGCGCAGCAACCCGGCCACGTACACCGGTCTGCTCGAACCGATCCGCAAGGCGTTCGCGAAGGCCAACGGCGTCAAGCCGGCGCTGTTCAGCGCGAACTCCGAGGGCGCCTGCCCGGTCTGCAACGGCAACGGCGTCATCTACACCGACCTCGGCATGGTCGCCGGCGTCGCCACCCCGTGCGAGGAGTGCGAGGGCAAGCGGTTCCAGGCCGAGGTGCTCGACTACAAGTTCGGTGGTCGCGACATCAGCGAGGTGCTGGCGATGTCGGCGGCCGAGGCCGAGAAGTTCTTCGGTGACGGCGATGCGAAGCTCCCGGCGGCGCACGCGATCCTCACCCGGCTGGTCGACGTGGGGCTCGGGTACCTGAGCCTCGGCCAACCGCTCACCACCCTGTCCGGCGGCGAGCGCCAGCGGCTCAAGCTCGCCACCCACATGGGTGAGAAGGGCGGCATCTACATCCTCGACGAGCCCACCACGGGCCTGCACCTCGCCGACGTCGAGCAGCTGCTCGGCCTGCTCGACCGGCTGGTCGAGAGCGGAAAGTCGGTGATCGTCATCGAGCACCACCAGGCCGTCATGGCGCACGCCGACTGGATCATCGACCTCGGCCCGGGCGCCGGCCACGACGGCGGGAAGATCGTGTTCGAGGGGACGCCGGCCGAACTGGTCGCCAAGCGGTCGACGCTGACCGGCGAGCACCTCGCGGACTACGTGGGAGCGCCCGCTAAGAGCCGTGCCGCAGCAGCACCGCGTCGACGAGGTCGCGCATAGGGCCGACCAGGTCCTTCTCGTCGACCGACCCGAGCGGCTCCAGCCCCGCCGCCCGGAACACCACGGCACCGATCGACGCGGCGAGCACGAGCTGCGCCCGGAGCAGGAGCTGGTCGTCACCGCCGGGTTGCCATCCGGCGGCGGCGGCCAGCCGCTCCGTGTAGTAGCGCAGGAAGCCCAGCCGCAGCTGGTCGATCCGCTCGTCGCCCGTCTTGCGCAGCAGCAACGGCAGGAACTCGCGGTGACCGTGGTCGGCCTTCGGCCCGGCGATCAGGGCCGCGATGCTCTCGGCGATGCGCTCGGGCTCCGAACTGGCCTCCTGCCGGGACTCCTCGACGAGGTTCACCAGGCACGCCTCGAACAGGCCCTCCTTGGAGCCGAAGTACCGGTTGATCAGGGCGACGTTGACACCCGCGTCGTCGGCGATGTGGCGGACCGTGGTGGCGGAGTAGCCGTCCTGCGCGAAGCGGCGGCTCGCCGCGTCCAATAGAGCTTTTCTCGTGCGGGTGGAATCGCGCCTACGGGCGGTCTCGTCCATCGGACTCCCCCTTCCCGGGTAACGGACGTCACATGTGATGTAAACGCGCGTTGACTCAGCTTGGTGATCACCCTACCGTAGCTAAGTCAGCATACGTTTACATGCTCTCTCTCAACTCCGGGGGCTCCTCACATGACACAGACCGTCGCCGCCAAGCGCGACCTCCCCGGCGGGGCGACCTCCGGCCGGCACGCCAATGCCACCCTGTTGGTCCTGTTCCTCTCGCTCGGCGGCCTCGCGTTCGCGACGCTGCAGTCGCTGGTGGCGCCGGCCCTACCGGTGATCGCCAAGGACCTGAGCGCCTCCACCGGCGACATCAGCTGGGTGCTCACCGCGTACCTGCTGGCCGCCTCGGTGTTCACCCCGATCCTCGGCCGGCTGGGCGACATGGTGGGCAAGCGGCGGGTGCTGCTCGCCGTCCTCGTGATCTTCTTCGCCGGCACGCTGCTGGCCGCGCTCGCGCCGAACCTGATCGTGCTGATCGCCGCGCGCGCCCTCCAGGGCGCGGCCGGCGCGATCCTGCCGCTGTCGATCGGTATCGTGCGCGACGAACTTCCGCGCGAGAAGGTCGGCGTGATCGTCGGCCTGCTGTCGGCGCTGTTCGGCATCGGCGCCGGCATCGGGATCGTGGCCGCCGGCCCGATCGTCGACCACCTCTCGTGGCACTGGCTGTTCTGGCTACCGTTGGTGCTGATCGTGATCGCGATGCTCGGCGTGATCTTCGGCGTGCCCGAGTCGCCGGTGCGCACGCCCGGCCGCCTCGACGTGCTCGGCGCAGCAATCTTGTCGGTCTCGTTGGTCGCGTTGCTGCTGGCGATCAGCAAGGGCCGCGACTGGGGCTGGACCGACCCGCTGACCATCGGCCTGCTGGCGCTCGGCGTGGTGGCGCTTCTCTCCTTCGTACTGGTCGAACTCCGCGTGCGCGAACCCTTGATCAACATGCGCCTGATCGCGATCCGCGGCGTGTGGGCCACCAACCTCGTCGGCCTGGCGTTCGGCTTCGCGATGTTCGGCACGTTCCTGCTCATCCCGGTGCTGCTGCAGCTTCCCGCGGCGACCGGGTACGGCTTCGGCAAGTCCGTGTCGCAGGCCGGCCTGTTCCTGCTGCCCACGACGATGACCATGCTGGTGTTCGGCCCGCTGTCCGGCCTGCTCGACCGCAGGTTCGGCCCGAAGCTCCCGATGTTCCTCGGCGCCGTTGCTGTTGTTGCCGCCTTCGCCCTGCCGGCGCTGATGCACGACTCGCTCTGGCAGATCGTGGTCTCCGGCCTGTTGACCGGTGCCGGCATCGGCCTGGCGTTCGCGGCCATGTCCAACGCCATCATCGAGACCGTCCCCGCCAGCCACACCGGCGAGGCCACCGGCGTCAACGCGATCGTGCGCACCATCGGCGGCAGCATCGGGACGGCCGTGGTCGCCGCGGTGATCGCGTCCAACACCGACGCCCGCGGGCTGCCGACGGACGCCGCGTTCACCGAGGGCTTCTGGGTGTGCGCGGCGGTGGCGGTGATCGCCGTGGCTGCGGCCGTTGCCCTCCCCTCGGCCCGCCGCCGCCACGCCGAAGCCGTGGACGCCGCAGCCCTCCAGCGGTAGCCGTTGAACGGAGGCCGGGCCTGGGTACGGGCCCGGCCTCCGTTGTCGCTCGTGCGGGTGGTAGCCCGCACACCCTCTCCGCCATCCTAGGAGGCTAGGCTGGTTCCCCTGCTCGGCCTACTTTGCGGATCTTGGACTGGGGTTCGCCCCTCAATTGATCCTGCAGTTGTGGTGTCGGATCACAACGGCTTTGTCCCGCTTTGGCAGGCACCACAACTGCAAGATCGACTCATGCGGGGTGATCCGGCGTGGGCGGCATCACGGGTTCGAGGTCATCTTGGACGAGCCGACAGCAAGATCGCTGTCCTTGGAAGAAACCCGCAGTGAGGCTTCAGGTTTGTTCCGCGAACGGCGATCTTGAGCCATCGAGCAGAACACATCAGTGGTCACGCCCCGCACTGCACGCGATCGGGCACACCCGCCACATCCGTTGCAGTATCTAGGCCTTAACGACCGAAGTCGAAGATCGGTCAATGGTGGACGAGCCAGCAGATCTTTGAACTTTGTGGTTGTTATGGCAGCAA
The DNA here is from genome assembly GCF_016863635.1 of Virgisporangium aurantiacum. Classification (GTDB taxonomy): domain Bacteria; phylum Actinomycetota; class Actinomycetes; order Mycobacteriales; family Micromonosporaceae; genus Virgisporangium; species Virgisporangium aurantiacum. The sequence continues at coordinate 160,540 of NZ_BOPG01000063.1, forward strand.
TAGGTTGAGTGGGAGGTTGGATACGTCAACTGCGCGGTTGGGGGTATCTCACCTCCCACTCACGAGGCGCAGCGACGAGGTACCGAGCGCGGCCCACCAGAGCATGACCGGCAGGTGGAGGAGGTAGCCGGCCTGTTCCAGGGCGGGGGACGGGCCGGCCGTGCCGGTGGTCCACGGCAGGACGACCGCGGCCAGCCCGGACACCACCGCGATCGCACCCGCCCGGCGCATCACGGTGCGGCTCATCGCGAGAGTGGCCGCCACCCACAGGAGGCCGGCCAGGTTGACCGTCCACTTCGCGGTGAGGAGCACGGCCGCGGCCATGGGCGCGTTCGCGGGGTCGGCGGCCAGCTGCGTCACCGCGAGGTTTCCCGCGTCGTGGAGAAGGCCGGCCAGGCCGGCGGCAGCCAGCAACCCCGCCGCGACCCCGCCCGAGGCGGGCCGGGCGGCGAGCAGGAGGCCGGCGGTGGTCAGGGCGAGCCAGCCGACCACGTCCAGGGCCAGTTCCAACAGGTGGAGGCCGGGTTTGTCGTGCACGGCGGCCAGGGTCGCGGCCGGCTCGGCGGGATTCAGGGTCAGCCCCGATGGCACGACGATGGCCGCGGACGCAATCATGGCGATCAGCGCGGTCAGCAGCAGGGCGCCCGTCGGCCGGGCGGCGGTGGTCGTCATGGCCGGGAAAGGTAGAACCCTCGTGCGGGGCGAAGGTCAAGGCGGGAGGACCACGTGTGGCGCATCGGGCAGTTGGCGCGGATGGCCGGCGTCTCCGACCACACGCTGCGCCACTACGACAAGATCGGGCTGCTGACGCCGGCCGCGGTCGACCGGGCGACCGGGTACCGCTGGTACGGGGCCGCGGAGTTGACGCGGTTGGAGCGCATCCGGGGGCTGCAGCATCTCGGGTTGTCGTTGCGGCAGATCGCCGACATCGTCGACGCCCCGGATTCGCAGGTGCGGCAGGCGCTGGCCGAGCGGGTGGCGGCGCTCCGGCGCGACATCGCCGCACTGTCCGCGGTCATGACCGCCGCCGAGGACCGGCTGGCCACCCCGAGCACGGTCCTCCCCCAGCTCACCCGGGTGGGACCGCGACGGCTGCGCGTCCGGTACGTGGAGGTCGGTCACCCGTCTGAACTCAAAGACCTGTGCGCGGGGACGTTGTTGACCTGGCTGAGCGCGAGCCCGGCCGGCTCCTTCGCCGCGGCCATGGGGACGCGCGGCGGTGACCCGCTGACACTGCCCGCGCGGAGCGTGGTGCGGGCGACGGTTCCGCCGGATGTCGGGGTGGTGCGCGCCGGGCACGACCTATTCGACTGGCTGCACCGCCACCGGCTCGCCCCGGCCGGTCCCACGGTGGAGGAGCACCTCGTCGACGGCGACGGCGCCACGGCGGTCGTCCTGGAGATCCCCGTTTAGGGTGGAGCATGGAGTTTCTCGAACCGTTCGTGGTGGCGGTGGAACCGGTCGAACCGGAGCGGGACGGCGCGGTCGACCTGTACCTGCCGGGCGTCGAGGGGCCGCGGCCGGCGGTGGTGTTCGTCCACGGTGGACCGTTGCCGCCGACGGTGACGCCGCGCCCGCGGGAATGGCCGCAGTACCGGGGGTACGGCTCGCTCGTCGCCGCCCGGGGCGCCGTCGGGGTGACGCTCGATCACGATCTTTTCGACGTCGACGCCTATCCGGCCGCGGCCGGGCAGGTGGTGGCCGCCGTCGACCGGGTGCGCCGCGATCCGCGGGTCGACGCCGACCGGGTCGCGCTCTGGTTCTTCTCCGGCGGCGGGCCGTTGAGCGCCGACTGGCTACGGGACCCGCCCGCGTGGCTGCGGTGCGTCGCGCTGAGCTACCCGCTGCTCGGCCCCATGCCCGGCTTCACGCCGGACCTCCGCTTCCGGCCGGCCGACGCGGTGGAGGCCGTCGGGGTGGCGGCCGCGGCCGGCGTCGCCGGTGCCCAGCGGGCGAACGCCCTGCCGATCATGCTGACCCGGGTGGGACTCGAACGGCCCGCGATCGCCGACACGGTGGCGGCGTTCGTGGCGACGGCCCGCGCCGCCGACGCCGACCTGACGATCGTCGACGTGCCGCAGGGCCGGCACGCCTTCGACATCCTCGACCACACCGACGAGTCGCGGCAGGCCGTCGACCGGGCCGTCTCCCTAGTGCTGGACCGCTGTGCTCAGTGAGAAGTTCTTGAACCGCGCCTCCGACGCGACCGCCGGGCCCCACTCGGTGGAGTGGCCGCCGTAGAACGTCGAGAAGAAGATGCCGCTGACGTCGATCGCGCTGATGCCGCTGACGGTCGTGGTGAAGACCTGCCGACCGTCGAACCAGACGGTGATCGTCTGGCTGGTGCGGTCGACGAACTGCTCGATCGTGTGGTACGCGTCGTCGGCCGGGTAGCTCCACGATCCCAGGCCGAGGTCGCGGCCGTAGCCCTCCTCGTCGGGCGAGTAGAAGTAGACCTCGCCCTGGTTGCCGTTGCGCCACATGAACCGGGTGGACCAGGCGTTCCCGTGGTTGCCGCCCGACGCCTCGCCCGGGCTGCCGCCGTAGAGGCCGGGCAGCTTGCCCCCGCGTCCGAAATCATGGCCGACCGGGAACTTCAGCTGATACTTCAGGCTCACCGTGCGGCTGGTGGCCAGGGAGGGCACGTTCGTGTAGAACTGGCCGCCGCCCTCCGTGGGGCAGTTGGTGCAGCTCGGCGCCGACGATCCGGCGCCGTAGCGCACGAGGAGGCCGCCGCCGGTCATCGCGAACATGCGGTCGAAGCCGAACTGGCCACCGGAGACCACGCCCCACGACGACTTCCACGCGGCGCCGGGAAAGCCCTCGAACGACGCCGACCAGGTGGTCGCGGCCGCCCGCTGCGTCTCGAGCCGGGCGGCCGACCGGCTCTCGGCGGCGGACGCGTCGGTGACGGCCAGCGTGGCGACGGTGGTGGCGATCGTCGCCAGCACCGTGACGACGCCGGCGGCGCCGATGGCCAGACGCAGTCTCATGACATCGAGTCTGCCGAACCGGCCACGCCACGGCATTCTCCTTAATGAAGATTTATCCATCAATCGATGTCCACGAAGGGCTGGCGCCGGAGCGCGGTGCGGACAGGCGGGCCGACCGGGGCGGTGGCGTCACGGGGCGGCCGGCGCGGAAGACGGCCAGCGGCGTGCCGTCGACCATGGCCGCCACCGCCCGCGCCGTGTGCGGGCAGTCGAGGAGCTGGCTCAGCGGGTGCACCGCGATCCCCGCGCGGCCCAGCGTCAGCCAGGTTCGCATCAGGCGGCGGCCCGCGTCGACGGGGTCGTCGCCGGTCAGGACGAAGACGGTTCCGTCGAGAGTGGACGCCGCGGCCAGCAGCGCCGGCAGCCCGAGCCGACGCCCGACCGCGTGCACCGGGCGGCTCACCGCCACCCGTAGCCCGATCGCCTCCACTGTGGACAGTGCCAGCGCGCGGTCGGTCAGCCCGTCCTTGTCGTACCGCGGGTGCCGGGGCGTGAGCCGGAGCCACTCGCGCAGTTCGGCGGTCACGGGTGCCGAGCCGAACATCCAGCGGTCGGCCGGGCGCAGCAGCGGCGCGACCGCACCGGCGTTGACCCGGACCACGCCGGGCTCCAGCGACACGGGCGGGAGCGGGCCGGGCTCGTAGCGGCCGCGGGCGCAGCGCCGCTCCTCGATGTCGGTGACGGTGAACGGCGTGTCGTAGCGGGCCGGCGCGGCGACGAGACGCAGCCCCTCGGCGGCGACGGTCAGACCCGTGTCGGCGGCGGCGATCAGGCACGTCTCGACGAACGCGCCCAGGCCGAGGAACAGGTCGCGGCGGGTCGGGTCGGCGACCGGCAACGCGGCGGCCGGATCCCAGCCGATGTCGACGTGGTCGGCGCCGTAGGTCAGCGTCCACGGTTGGGTGTTGTGGGCGCTGGGCGCGCGTTGCACCACCGGCTCCAGCTCCCGGAAATCGGCCACCCAGCTCACGGCGTCTCGTAGAAGGTGTAGCCGTGCAGCGGACGGCCGCCCATGCGGCGGTACTGTGCCGCCGAGGCGTGGTTGCCGCGCTCGACGAACGTGCTGCGCAGTGACCGGTAGCCGCCAGCGCGCAGGTTCCGGTGCAGTTCCCGGGAGAGCAGCGTCAGGTAGCCGTTGCCCTGTTCCGACGGGACGGTCCCCTTGATGACGAGCACCGCGTCGCGCCGGTACCGGCGGCGGGTGAGCAGCAGCCGGAACTGTTGCGCCACACCGAGTTTCCCGCCGACGCGCATGAGGAACTCCGAGATGTCGGGCATCGCCACGATGAACGCGACCGGCTTGCCCGCCTTCTCCAGCCACAGCAGCAGGCCCTCGTCGAGCAGGAACGCCAACCCGTCGGTCTGCGCCGCCAGCTGCGCGGCCGAGATCTCCGTGTAGTAGCCGAGCTGGTCGAAGCTCGCGTTCAGCATGTCGCGCAGGATCGGCAGTTGTGCGCCGAGTCTCCGCCGCGACCCGCGCCGGATCACGAGGTCCTCCACCGCGATCCGGCTGTCGTCGAACGTGAACCCGCCCGGCGCGGTGGGATCGCAGATCCAGGTGTCGGCCACGAAGCGGCGGCGCAGCCCGTACTGCTCGTACCTGGCCGGGTACCAGGTCGGGTTCCACGCCGAGTCGATGAACCCGCGCTCGGCGAACCCGTCGGTGATGACCCCGCCGGTCTGGTTCGGCAGCAGCGCGACCGGTCCGAACAGCCTGCGGCCTCCGGCCGCCGCTGTGTCCAGAAGGGCCGTCAGGACGGCGGGATCGTCGACGAACTCGGTGAGGCCGAACAGTTGCCGTGGCCCCACCTTCCGGTCGAACGCGTCGTCGCGGTGGACGGTGGTTCGCCCCACGACGACACCGGCGTCGTTGCGGGCCACGTACAGGTCGACGCCGTCGCGGTACCAGCGGGCGATCACCGGTTGCGGCGTCGGCACGTATTTGTCGCGGGGGTGCAGGCGCAGCGGCAGGTCGCAGAATTCGCGCAGGGAAACGGTGTCGGCAACTTTCGAGACGACGACGACCATCAGCGGTGCACCGCCGGTCCGACGCGCTCCGTCGACAGTGGACTGAACGTCTCGATGTGCCTCATCACGTTCTCCTCGGCGCGCCAGACGCCGTTCGTGTAGCCGGCCGGCTCGGCGTTGTAGAGGCGGATGTAACCACCGGTCGCGTGCCGCGTGCCGGCATCGGTGACCCAGCACATGAGGTCCCGGTGCGCCGACCCGCGGGCGAACAGCAGCAGCGCGTCACGGTCGCGGAAGAACGCGATCGTGCCCAGGCTGAACGGGTACCGCCAGTAGACGGTGTGCCAGCAGTACCCCCGCATCCGCTTCATCTGCCGCACCAGGCGCAGCCACCGCGGCAGCAGCCGGATCAGCGACAGCGGCCCGCGGTACCGTGTCGCGCCGACGAACATCGCCGTCGCCTGTCCCATCGGCGGCGCGTTCGAGAAGTCGTCGGTGCGCATCAGCGTGCTCCCGTCATCAGGTAGACGTTCTTGATCCGGTTGTCGGTGCCCGCGAAGGGACCTTCGTCGTGGTCGAACACGCGCACCTCGACGCGGGCCGCCGACGGGTCCTCGCGCAACGACTCGGCGAAGTCGCGGCTGGCCGACGCGAGGTGCGCGACCACGCCGTCGGCGCACCGCCGGGCGAGGTCGTCGCGCTCGTCGCGGTCGAGGACCACGGAGGTGCGCAGGCGCAGGTTCACCACGGGACGCGGACGCAGGTCGGGGTCCTCGACCAGTTCCAGGCAGAACCCGGCGATCAGGTGCGCCATCGGGTTGCCGGCGTACAGGCCGTACTCGACGTCCTGCGGGTAGATGTTGGCGCCCATGTACGAGACCGTGCTGTCGCGGCGGCCGAACAGGAACAGGAACGGCAGCCGCATTCGGTCGGTGCTCCAGGCGTCCAACGCCTCCGCGCGCAGCGACGGCGGGAGAGCGGCGAGCACGTCGGGGAACGGGTGCAGCCGTCCCTCGTCACCGATGTTGTACCGCACCTTGGGCGCCATCACCGACGTCGAGTTCACCGTGCAGACGACGTCGTTGTCGGCGTTGGTCTCCAGGTAGGTCTCCAGCGGGTTGTACTGGAACACCATCGGCAGCCGGTGCTCGTCGGGGCCGAGCAGCCGCGCCCGCAACGCGTCGTCGTGCCGCAGCCGGCGGCGCAGCCACACGCTGAGGTCGGTCTCCCCCGCGACCCCGATCGTCAGATCACTGGCGCCGTACCCGCTGCGCACCTTGACGAAGCGCTCCTCGAGGTAGTCCCGGAGCGCCTCGGTCATTCCCTCGCCGCCGACCAGACCGCTGATCCGGTAGTCACTCCACCGGAACTCGAGAGCGTCGAGCGCGTCGCGCAGGTGCTTCAGGAACGGCGGGTACGCGGTGACGATGTACTCGAACCCGGGTCCGAAGTGCGTCAGCGTGTCGACGATCTTCGCGAGGTCGGGGCCGGTGTTCTTCACCATGGCGACCTTCGCCATCGCGATGCCGGTGTTGGTGCCGGTGGCCCACGCGCCCATCGAGTACGCGTTGATCACGAAGCGGCGGCGCGACGGGAAGACGAGCGTCGTGTACCCGGCCAGGTTCTTGTGGACGGTGTTCAATTCGCGCCGGCTGCGCACCCAGTTGAACGGCGTACCCGACGAGCCCGACGACTCGTCGACCACGCTGCCGCTGACGAGAATCCGGCCGTGCCAGCACCGCTGCTCCTCCGGATACGCCTGGACGTAGGACCGCTTCGACGTCTCCGGATAGGTGGAGAGGTCGAAGTACCGGAAGACCCAGTCGCGCCGGCGCAGGAAGTCGGCATAGGCGGGGACGTCGAGAGCGGCGAACTGGCACGTCATGAACGCGTGCAGGCGGGCGAACCGGCCCATCCACGGGCGGTAGTTGCGGGCCATCGTCCGCCAGACGGCGGGGTGCACCCGGTACAGCGCATAGAGCGCGGTCAACGCGAGGCTGGTCAGCCGCAGCGTCCACTGGCGAACGAAACTCATCACGCCCAGCACCGTATGAAAAACACGGCGCCGCCACCTCGGCCCAGGTACTCAACCCGGCCTAGGTAGCGGCGCCCACGAACTATTCCTTCACACCCATGTGCTCGATCGGTGGGACCCGGAGCAGCCGGCCGATCGGCAGCACGGTGGTGAGCAGCGCCAGCAGCGCCGTCCCCCCGATCACCGCGACCCAGCCCAGCGGCGGCACGTAGGGCACCGGTTCGCCGGTCACCGACCTGACCACCAACGCCAGCGTCACCAACGCGATCGTCGCACCCGTCAGCACCGCGACCCCGAGCAGCCCGGCCTGTTCCGCGTTGACCATCCGCCGCGCCTGGCGGCGGGTGACCCCGACGAGGCGCAGCACGGCCAGTTCCCGCCGCCGCGCGAGGGCCGCGATGACCATCGTGTTCGCCGCCGCCAGCGCGGCGTACCCGACCATCACGCCGACGAGCAGCTTGTTGAGCCACGCGCTGACGGCGAGGTCGTCGGCGAGCTGTCGGGTGAGACCGTCGGTGGCGACGAGGGACGCGCCCGGAAAGCGGTCGGCGAGGCCGGCCGGGTCACCCGCGATGAGGATCTCGTCGTCCAGGTTCCGGGCGGTGTGACCGGTGACCGTCTCGCGCGTCAGCGTGATGTCGCCGAAGCCGAGGCCGCGGTCGTAGATCGCCACCAGCCGCAGCGTCACCGGCGTGCCGTCGCCGAGCCAGAGCTTCACCCGGTCGCCGACCTTCCACCCGTGCGTGGACGCCCGGATCGACGACGCCGCAACGGTGTCGGCGCCGCGCAGGTCGGCAACGTCGCCGTCGGTCACCCGGAGGTCCATTGTGGACGCCAGGTCGGTCGCGTCGACGGCCTGCGCGCCGACCACCTCCGCGCTGTCCAGGAACTTGACGACGACCGACGTGCGCCGCACCGCCGTCGCGGACTCGACCCCGGCGGTCTTCCGCACCTCGTCCACTGTGGACGGAGGCAGGCCGGCCGGCGCGACCAGCGCGTGCCCGGCGATCAGGCCGTCGCGGCTCTGCGCCAGCGTCTGGCGTTCGAGGTTGTTCTGCAGGAACCAGACCGAGCCGCCGAGGCCGACCGACAGCACCAGCGCGGTGAGCACCGCGGCCATGCCGCGCGCGTTCGCCTTGAGGTTGGCCGTCGCGAGGTAGCCGCTGGCGCCCCACACGAGGCGCAGCACCGGCGCGAGGACCGTGGCGGCGGTCCGGTTGATCCACGGCGCCAGCAGGCCGACCGCGGTCACGAAGAGGTACAGCATGCCCAGCGCGCCGGCCAGCGCCGCCTGGCCGCCGGCGCCGAGGGTGAACGCGCTCGACGCGAGGGCACCGCCCAGCGCGACGAGGCCGAAGACCAGCCGCACCTTGCCGCCGCGTTGCGCTTCGACGGCGACCTCGCCGAGCGCCTCCACGGGCCGGATCGAGGTGACCCGGCGGGCCGCGATGAGCGCCGAGAGCAGGGCCACCAGCGCGACGACAACGGCGGCCGCGACGGGTGCGGCCAGGCCGTCGGAGATCGGGAAACCGGCCGGGACGAAGCCGCGGTCGACGAGTTGGCGGCGCACGAAGCGGGTCGCGAGGAGGCCGGCCGGCGCGCCGATCGCCACGGCGGCGAGGCTCACCAGCGCCGCCTCCGCCATGATCATCCGACGGACCTGGCCCGGGGTCGCGGCGATCGCGCGCAGCAGCGCCAGATCGCGACGGCGGTGCCGCACCGACAGGCCGACGGTGGCCGCGACGACGAACACGATCAGCAGCACGACGTACCCGCCGAACGCACCGCCCGCCTGGACCAGCAGTTCCCGCGCCGCGAGGCCGTCGGAATCCTCGATCAGACCGCGGTCTTTGCCGATGTAGACCCTCGCGTCTGTTGCCAACGCGCGCACCGCTTCCAGCACGGCACCGCGGTCGGCGCCCGGCGCGACGACGACGCCGACGACGGAGACACGGCCCGGGCGGGCGAACAACGATGCCGCATGCGGATCGGTGAAGAACACCGCCGGTGCCGGCCCGTCGACCACGCCGCTGACGCGGTACGTCCGCGCCACTCCCCCGACGAGCACGTCGGCCCGCTGGCCGGGCGCGAGCCCGAGCCGCCGGTCCACCGCGACGTCCGTGTCGGACGCGGGCGCGGTGCCGTCGACGATCCGGTACGGCGCCAGCGCCGCCGCGCCCCAGCCGTGGCCCTCGACCACAATGGACGCCGACGGAACCACCACCGGCACGGTGTCGTCGCCGGCGGCGCGCGCCACGCCGGGAACCGCGCGGATGCGCTCGGCGAGGTCCGCGGGAACGGTACCGCCCTCCGGCAGGCGCACCGACGAGACGACGTCCGAGCCGTCGAGATCCTTGGAGTGGACGGTGATCTCGCGGTTGGCGACCACGATGTCGGCGGCCGCGTACCGGACCGGCGTCGGTTCGTACCGCAGTCCCGACTCGACGAGCGCGCCCATCGCCATCAGGATCATCACGCCCGCGGCGAGCGCGAGCAGCGTGGCGACCGCGGATCCGGGCCGGAACCGCAGCATCCGCAGGGCAAGGCGCGTCATGACCGCACCTCGCTTCGCGAGCTGCGGTCCTGCCGCCGATCCGCTCGCTCCGCGAGCGAATCGGCTTCCCTGTGCCCAATGATGATCTCGCTTCGCTCGATCATGAGTTCACCACCCGACGGCGGCCCAGCGAGGCCAGCTGCTCGGCGATGCGCTCGACCCCGGGCTGCGGCAGGTCGCGCACGATCCGCCCGTCGGCCAGCACCAGCACGCGGTCGGCGTACGAGGCGGCCACCGGGTCGTGCGTCACCATCACGACCGTCTGCCGGTTCTCGTCGACCACCGCGCGCAGCAGGGTCAGGACGTCCGCCGCGGTCTCGGTGTCGAGGGCGCCGGTCGGTTCGTCGCAGAAGATCACTTCGGGACGCGTGGCCAGCGCCCGCGCGATCGCGACGCGCTGCTGCTGCCCGCCCGACAGGGCCGACGGACGGTGGCGCAGGCGCTCCCGCAGCCCGACCCGGTCGATCACGTGGTTCAGCCACGCGTGGTCGGGCGACGCGCCGGCCAACCGCAGTGGCAGCAGGATGTTCTCCTCGACCGTGAGCGCGTTGACGAGGTTGAACGCCTGGAAGATGAAGCCGATCCGGTCGCGGCGCAGCTTCGTCAGCTTCGTCTCCGACAGGCCCGACAGCTCGGTGGCGCCGACGAAGACGCGCCCGGACGTGGGCCGGTCGAGCCCGGCCGCCGTCTGCAGCAGCGTGCTCTTGCCCGAGCCGGACGGTCCCATGACCGCCGTGAACGTGCCGCGGTGGAACGACACGTCGACGCCCGCGAGCGCGGCGACCGCCTGCGGCCCGGTGCCGTACGTGCGGGTGAGTTGCTCGACGCGGACCGCCGTGTCGACGGTCTGTCCAACGTAGACGGACATCAGGTTCTCCGTATCTGGTAATGGTTACCCGGAGAACGCTATGGCGACGGCGGTCGATGGACGATCCAGCCAGCGAGTCGATCGAGGTACAGCCTGCTGTACTATATTCACCGTCATCCATATCGGATGCGTCTGATGCATACGGGGGTATGTAGTGCGTCGTCTGTCTTCCTTCCTGCTCGTCCTCGCCGCGGCGCTTGCCGCGGCCGCCTTCGCCGCCGTTCCCGCGAACGCCAACGCCTCCACCGTGGTCGTCGCGGGCAACCGGCTCGCGTGGACCTCGGTCTGGCGGTCCTATCCGTCCAAGTCCGACTTCAACAGCCTCGACGTGGCGCGGGTCGGCCACGAGAGCGACAGCGGGGGCACCAACCGGTCGTTCTTCCGCATGGACACCTCGGCGCTGAAGGGCGCCCAGATCCTCTCCGCCCGGTTCCGCACGTTCGAGACCCACTCGTGGTCGTGCAGCGCCCGGCCGGTGGAGGTGTGGCGCACCGGTCCCATCGACGCCGCGACCACGTGGAACAACCAGCCCGCCTGGATCGCCAAGCTCACCGTCCTCAACGTGGCCAAGGGCTACAGCAGCTCCTGCCCCGACGGCAATGTCGACTTCAACGTGCTCGCCGCCGTGCGGGAGGCCGCCGCGGCCGGCGCCGACGACGTGACCCTCGGCCTGCGCGCCACCAGCGAGGTCGACACCTACGGGTGGAAGAAGTTCGACAACGACCCGGTGCTCATCGTGGAGTTCATCGCGCCCTAGTGTCCTCCAGGTAACGCAGCACGGCCGTCACCCGGCGATCGGCCCGGTCGTCGGGTGACAGGTCGAGCTTCGCGAAGATGCTGCGGATGTGCTTGTGCACGGCCCCGTCGGTGACGAACAGCCGCTCGGCGATCGCGGTGTTGCCGAGCCCTTCGGCCATCAGCGCGAGCACGTCGCGCTCGCGCGGGCTGAGCCGGCTCAGCGTGCTGTCGGGGCGGCTGCGGGCCAGCAACTGGCCGACCACCTCGGGATCGATGGCCGTGCCACCGTCGGCGACGCGGTGCAGCGCGCCGAGGAACTCCTCCACCCGGCCGACGCGTTCCTTGAGCATGTACCCGAGCCCGGTCGCGCCGGCGGCGAGCAGGTCGGTCGCGAACGCCTGCTCCACGTACGCCGACAGCACCAGCACCGCGAGCGCGGGATGCCGGCGCCGCGCCTCGACGGCGGCGACGATGCCCTCGTCGGTGTGCGTGGGCGGCATCCGGACGTCGACGATCGCGACGTCGGGCTTGTGAGTGTCCACAGCGGACAGGAACGTCGACGGAGAGTCGGTGGTGGCCACCACGTCGAGCCCCTCGGCCCGCAGCAGCAGCGCCAGTCCCTCGCGCAGCAGCGCGTCGTCCTCGGCGATCACGATCCGCACGGCAACTCCACGTCCATCGTCGTCGGCCCACCGGGTGGGCTGGTTAGTGTGAACCGGCCGTCGTACGCCTCGACGCGCCGGCGGATCCCCACGAGCCCGGAGCCGTTGCCCTCGTCGGCGCCGCCGCGGCCGTCGTCGGCGACCGTGAGGAGAAGGCGGTCGCCCGCGCGCCGGACGGTCACGGCCGCGCTGCCCGCACCGCTGTGTTTGGCGACGTTCGTGAGCGCCTCGGCCACCACGAAGTACGCGGTCGCCTCGACCGACGCGGCACACCGGCCCGGCACGTCCACCTCGACCGTGCACGGAACGGCGTTACCGCTCGCCAGGCCGGCGAGCGCGGCGGCGAGCCCGCGGTCGTCGAGCACCGGTGGCAGGATGCCGCGCACCACCGTCCGCAGTTCGGCGAGCGCCAGTTCGGCGGCGTCGTGGGCGCGGTCGAGGATCTCGCCGGCCCGCGCGGGGTCGCGGCTCAGCGCCCGCTTCGCCGCTCCGACCAGCACGGTGACCGCGACCAGCCGGTTCTGCGCCCCGTCGTGCAACGACCGCTCGATGCGCCGCAGTTCCACGGCGTGCGCGTCGAGCGCGGCCGCGCGGGTGGCGGTCAGCTCGGCGATCCGCAGCGACACGTCGACGTCGCGCGGCGGCGCCAGCCACCGGCGGCCCGGCGCCGCCTGCACGCGGGCCATCCACGGGAGGACCGGGAGGGTGACCGCGAGCCAGCCGACGCCCATCAGCGCGACCGCGAGCGCGTCGGGCAGCCCGTCGATGCGCCAGGAGACGTAGCCCGGTCCGCCCACGTCGGGCGGGATCAGCCAGAAGTAGAGCGGGAACAGCACGTACTGGACGGCGTTCAACGGCAGCGACAACCCGATCGCGCCGAGCGCGAACCCGAACGTGCCGTGGATGGCCACGAACGCGAGTTCGCGCCGCACCCAGGGGTCGCGCACCGCGTCCCGTAAACCGGCGGGCACCGGCGGCGGCGCGGGAAGGGTGGTGTTCCAGCGGGACAGCCGGCCCCGTTCCCGGTTGGCGGCCGACCGCGCGGCCCGCAGTGCCGACGGCACAGCCACCAGGCCGACCCCGACCACGCTCGCGACCGCCACCACCATCAGCACCAGGAACGCCACCAGCGCCAGGATCGAGGTGCCGAGGCCGCCGACGAGGTGTTCGAGCGCGTCGACGGACACGCGCACGCGGTCACGGAGATAGCGGCGCATTCCAGAGACCATAGGCGACGGACTCCCGGAACGGCCCGGCCCGCACGGAAAAGTACAGCCTGCTGTACCCGGGTCGGGTCGCTGACGGGATCGTCGGCGACGGCGAGGGTTCCTAGCGTGGTGGTCATGACCTCTGAAACTGGCGGGATGCTACGGCCCGTCCTCTGGCTCGTGCTCATCCTCAGCGCCGCCGCCAACGCGACCGCGTCGGCCGCCGGCGCGAGCGCGATCGCGAGCGTCGGCTTCGGCGTGATCACGCTCGGCTGCGCGGCGGCTCTGGTCGTGCACCACTACCGGGGCCGCGACCGAATCGTGAAGTGATCACGACCGATCGCGGGATATCGTCCTGTCGTGACCGACGAACGGGGCGGCGGGTCGAGCAGGCGGCTGTGGTTGATCTTCGCCGCGCTTGCCGTGCTCGTGCTGGGTGCCGGGTTCGTCGCCTACGTCGCCACCGACGATTCCGCGCCGCCGGCCGGCGTCGAGGCGTCGTCGGATCCGTCGGCCCACCTGACCATGTCGGCCGCCGAGCTCACCTCCATGTGGACGGCCTACGCCGACGGGCCGGGATTTCATTGGACCGGCGGCGACCGCACGGTCTCCGTCGACCTGCCCGGCGAGCAGGTGGGGTGGCTGTTCTCCGACACGTTCCTCGGTTCGGTGTCGGGCGGCAAGCGGCCGGCCGACGCGCCGATGGTCCACAACAGCCTCGTCGTGCAGACGCGCCGCGAGCTCACGTCGACGCTGCACGGCGGCTCGCCGGCGTACCCGATGTCGCTGATGTGCGACGACACGGTGGGCATGGGTTGCTGGGTCGGCGACGCGATCGTCGACGGCGGCAACCTGCGGGTGCTGGTGAACCACTACGAGCACATCGGCCCCGGCCTGCTCGACATCCGGCGGACCGGCACGTCGCTCGTCACCCTGACCCTGCCGTTCCTGAAGGTGGCCGAGACGAAACCGCTGCCGCTGACGCGCGGCATCGCGTGGGGGCAGTCCATTGTGGACGACGGCGGCTTCACGTACGTCTACGGCTCCGAGCAGACCGACGACTTCAACTTCCTGCACCTGGCCCGGGTGCCGGCCGGCGGGCTGGGCGGGGCGTGGCAGTTCTTCGACGGTTCCGCCTGGCAGCCCGACGAGGCCCGCTCGGCGCGGCTGGCCAGCGGCGTCGGCACCAGCTTCTCCGTCGACCGGGTGCGGGACCGGTGGGTGCTGCTGAGCATGGAGTCGCACATCCCGCTGAACTCCTCCGTCGTCGCGTACACGGCCGAGGCGCTCACCGGGCCGTTCACCGATCCGGTGGAGCTGTACCGCGTCCCGGAGACCGGTGACCAGCGGCCGGTGATCGCCTACGACGCCACGCTGCACCCGCTGCTCGCGCGTCCGGGCAAGCTGCTGTTCTCGTACAACGTCAACAGCCTCGAGAAGGGGGACATCTACGCCGACGCGGCGCTGTACCGGCCGCGGTTCGTCGAGGTGCCGTGGCCGCCGGCGACGCAGGACCAGGCCCGCCTGCCCGATCCGCCGGGCACGCTGGCCGCCCAGCCCGACGAGGACGGGCGGGTCCTCCTGTCGTGGGCGGCCGCCGGGCCGGAGGCGCAGTACCGCGTCTACCAGAAGGACGTCACGGCGGGGCAGATCCAGTGGGTCCGGCTCCCCCGGACCGTTGCCGGGACGTCGACGACGCTCGATCTGTTGAAGAACGGCCACCGCTACGAGTACCGGGTGGCCGCACAGACCCCGGTCGGCGAGGGCCGCCGCTCCGACCCGGTGGAGGCCACCGCGCACGTCGCCCCGCCCGCGGCACCCGACGGGCTCGGCGCGGCCGAGGAGGGCGGCGGCGAGATCACGCTGGAGTGGCTGTCGCCCCGTCGCGCCTGGCGGTTCGACATCGAGAAGCGCGACGTCACCGCCGGCGAGGGAGGCTTCACGCGCATGGACCACCCCCGCGCGGCGTCGACGAAGACCCTCGTCACCGGCCTGACCAACGGCCACGTGTACGAGTTCCGCGTACGCGGCGTCGGCGGCGGCGGCCCCGGCCCGTGGTCCCGGGTCCGGGCGACATCCTGGAAGGGCCTGCCGACGCCACCCGCGAACGTGGCCGCCACCGCCCGCCCAGGTGGCACGGTGGCGCTGACGTGGACCGCGCCGGTCGGGACCGTCAAGTACCGCGTCTACCAGCGCGACCTCACCGCCGGCCAGCCCGACTTCGCCGAAATCCCCGTCCCGGTCACCGGCACCACCGCGGTCCCGACCGGCCTTGCCGCCGGCCACGAGTACGAGTTCGTGGTAACCGCGACGAACCGCGCCGGCGAGTCCGGCAAATCCCTCCCCGCCCGCGCGACAGCGCTCGCCTGACCGTGCCCCCGCCTTGCCGACCGCGCGGGGTGCCCCCGCCGACCGCGGGAGCGCCCGCCGCGATCTTGGACTCCTGACGGTGTCCTGGCACCGCGGGGAGTCCAAGATCGCGCCCGCCGGAGTTGATCTTGCAGTTGTGGTGCC
>NZ_BOPG01000064.1 GCF_016863635.1 Virgisporangium aurantiacum
TCTGCAGCACCTTGCCGGCACCGCAGATCAACTGCCGGGTGACCAGGAACGGGATGAGAATGTCGGCCAGCTGCCCGAACTCACCCTGCCGGGAGACGCAGTAGTTCTCGTGGCAACCGTAGGAGTTGCCGGCCGAGTCGGTGTTGTTCTTGAACAGGTAGATGTCGCCGGCGATGCCCTCGTCGTGCAGCCGCTTCTCCGCGTCGATCAGCAGACCCTCGAGGATCCGCTCACCGGCGCGCTCGTGCACCACCAGGTCACTGACCGAGTCGCACTCGGGCGTGGCGTACTCGGGATGCGAACCCACGTCGAGATACAACCGGGCTCCATTGCGCAGGAAGACGTTGCTCGACCGCCCCCACGAGACGACGCGGCGGAACAGGTAACGGGCCACCTCGTCCGGGGACAGGCGTCGCTGCCCCCGATAGGTACATGTAACTCCGTACTCGGTCTCCAGACCGAAGATCCGCCGGTCCATGAAGGAATCCTAGCCGTCGCGGCGCGTCGATGGCCGTCTACAACAGGTCGGCGATCGCGGCCACCCCGGCGTCGATCGCCCGGCGTGGCGTGTTGCCGAAGCCCAGGATCAGTTGCGGCGAGGGCGGGGCGGCGTGGTACAGGTCGGCCATGCCGTACAGGCCGACGCCGCGGCTCGCGGCGGTCGCGATCAGGGCGGCCTCGTCGGTGGCCGGCGGCAGGTGCAGGACCGCGTGGAAGCCGGCCGCCAGGCCGGTGACGGGGAGGTCGGGCGCGTGCCGGGTCAGGGCCGCGATCAGGGTCTCGCGGCGGGCGGCGTACTCGGCGCGGGCCCGGCGCAGGTGCCGGTCGTACCGGCCGGACTCGATCAGGGTGGCCAGCGCCAACTGGTCGAGGCCGGGGCTGCCGCGGTCGGCGAGGTCCTTGGCCAGCGCCAGCGACGGGGCGAGCGACACAGGGGCGATGATCCAGCCCAGGCGCAGCGCGGGCGCCAGCGACTTGCTCACCGTTCCCAGCGAGACCACGCAGTCGGGCGCCAGGCCCTGCAAAGAACCGACCGGGTCGCGGTCGTAGCGGAACTCGGCGTCGTAGTCGTCCTCGATGATGACGCCGCGGCGGGCGCGCGCCCACGCGATCAGCTCCTGCCGGCGCGGGCCGGTGAGCACGACCCCGGTCGGCCACTGGTGGGCCGGGGTCACCAGGACGGCCCGCGCCCCGGTGCGCCGCAGCGCGTCGACGTCCAGTCCGGATCCGTCGACCGGTACGGGCACCGCGGCCATCCCGGCCCGGTCGGCCAGCCGCGTGACGGCGGTGCCGCTGCCGGGGTCCTCGAAGGCGATCGTGTCGACCCCGTCGGCGGCCAGCGCGTCGACCACCAGGCTCAGCGCCTGCTGCATGCCGGCGCACACGATCAGGTCGGCCGGGGTCGCGCAGACGGCGCGCACGCGCGTCAGATAGGAGGCCAGCACCGCGCGGAGCCGGTGCTGGCCGATGGCCTCGCCGTAGTCGAACGCCGCGTTCGGGACGCTGCGGCAGACCTCCCGGACCGCCCAGGCCCAGGCCTCGCGCGGCGCGAGGCCCAGATCGGGGACGCCGTGCCGGAAGTCCGCGACCGGGAACTGCTGCGAAGAGCCTTTATCGGACGGCGTGGGAGCGGCCGGCCGGACCACCGTGGCCGCCACCCGGGTGGCCGAACCCGCGCGGCTGGTGAGGTAGCCCTCGGCCTGCAGTTGGGCGTAGCAGTCCTGCACCAGCCCGCGCGACAGGCCCAGCGTGCGGGCCAGTTCGCGCGACGACGGCAGCGGCTCGTCGGCGGCCAGCCGCCCGGTGCGGATCGCGGTGCGGAGCTGCTCCTCGAGCTGCGTGCGGAGCCCGCCGCCGGTCCGGTCGATCGTCACCAATAGTTCGGGTCCCGAACCGGCCCACTCGACGCGCATGGAACTGGACCTTATCAGTGAGCCGGTTGGCCCATAGGTTCAACATCATGACGACGACCTACGCCGCGAAGGCGCCCATCGTGACCCGCGCGCTGCTGCTGCGGTGCATCTCCATCTTCGGCGCGGCGGTGGGCTTCTACCTGCCGCTGTCGGTGGTTCCGATGCTCGCCGCGGAGACCGGCTCGGACCGGTCGGCCGGGCTGGCCACGGTCGCGCTGCTGCTGGCCACGGTCGGCGGTGAGATCGTGACGCCGCGCCTGGCCGCCCGGATCGGCTACCGGTGGTCGCTCCTCGCCGGGCTGACGCTGCTCGGCGCGCCCACGCTCCTGCTCGCGGTCAGCGCCGACCCCGGGGTGATCCTCGGCGTGAGCGCGGTGCGCGGCGTCGGGTTCGCGATCTGCGTGGTGGCCGGCGGCGCGCTGACCGCGCAGATCATCCCGGCCGAGCGGCGCGGCGAGGGGCTCGCCGTCGTCGGGCTCGTCAACGGCACCACCAGCCTGATCGCGCTGCCGGCCGGCGTGTGGGCCGCCGACCGCTGGGGCTACGGCGCGGTCTTCGTGGTCACCGCGGTGGTGACGCTCGGCGCGCTGGTCTCGGTCCCCTCGTTGCCGGACCACGACGTGACCGCGACCGCCGCCGACCACCGCGCCGTGCTTCCCGGCCTGGGCCGCCCCGCGCTGATCTTCGCGTCGGTGACCGCGGCCCTGGGCGTGCTCGTGACCTACCTGCCGCTCGCCGCGGCCGGGCAGCCCGCCTGGGTGACCGCGGCCGCGCTGTTCGCCCAGCCGGCCGCGGCCACGTGCACCAGTTGGGTGGCCGGCCGGATCGGTGACCGCGTCGGACCGGTGCGCCTGCTGGCGCCCGGACTCGTGGTCGCCGCGCTCGGGATGGCCTGCCTGTCTTTCACGCCGATCGTCGGGGCGCTCGTGTTCGGCGCCGGGTTCGGCATCCTGCAGAACGCGACGCTGTCGCTGATGTACAAGCGGGTGCCGACCGGCGGCGAGATGACGGTCAGCGCGGTCTGGAACATCGCGTACGACCTCGGCATGGCCGGCGGGGCGCTGGGAGCCGGCCTGGTCGTCGGCGCGGCCGGCTACCCGGCGACCTTCGTTCTCACCGCCGTGGCGATGGTTCCCGCGCTGGTCCTGTCGGTGCGAAGTGCGTCGCGATGAACTCGGCCATCGACGTGGGCGGCGTTCCGGTCACCTCCGCCACGGCCCGGGTGACCTCGGCGAAGCCGCCGGTCCGGACCCGCTCGGCGAGGTCCGCGAAGATGTCCGTGGTCCACGGGTCCGGCCCGTCCTGCGGCGGCGGGTCGTCGGCGCGCATCTCGTGCCCGAGGCGGGCGGAGAGTTCGGCGGCGACGGCGTCGACCGAAAGCGCGGCCGGGCCGGTGAGGGTGTACGCGCGGCCGTGGTGCTCCGCCGGCGCGCGGAGCGCGGCCACCGCGACGGCGGCGATGTCGCGGGCGTCGACCCAGGCGATGGACCCGCCGCCGGACGACAGGCTCAGGACCCGGTCGGTCCGGATGGCGTCGCCGTAGAACCGGGGATCGGTGAGCACCTGGTGGAACCAGGACGGCCGCAGCAGCGTCCAGGAACCGGCCCGGGTCGTGACGGCGTCCTCGACCCGGCGCGCCCAGTGCCGTTCCGGGAGCGTGCCGGCGCCCTGCTCCGACAGCAGGACCACGTGGGCGTCCGGTGCCTCGCTCACCAGGCCGGCGACGAGTTCCGGGGCGTCGGGCACGTCGGGCCGCATCAGGTAGATGGCATCGGCGTTGTCGACCGCGCCCGGCCAGGTATCGGGATCGGCCCAGTCGAACGGGGTCTCCGCGCCGGGCTGCGAGGAGCCTTGTCGGACGTCGGCACCGGCAAGCCGGGCCACCACTTCCCGGCCGGTCTTGCCCCGGGCGCCGGTCACCAGGATCGTCACGGCCGAACCACCGCCTTCCCCGTGGTGGACGTCCCGGCACGCAGCAGGGTGAGCAGGGCCTCGGGCACCCGCTCGATGCCGTCGAGAACCGTTTGCGGGTAGGCGATCCTGCCGTCGCGCAGCCAGCCGGCCATCTCGGCGCGGAACTCGGGCATCCGGTGCAGGTGGTCCGTGACCAGGAACCCGTACGCCGTCGCGCGTTTGGTGATCAGCTCGTAGAGGGTGCGGATCCCGTACGGTTCGCCGCCGTCGTACTGGCTGACCATGCCGCACAACGCCAGCCGGGCACCGACCCTGAGGTGACCGATGGCGGCCTCCAACTGGGCGCCGCCGACGTTGTCGAACACCACGTCGATGCCGTCGGGCGCGGCTTTCTCCAGATGCTCCCGGACGTCGCCGTCGTGGTAGTCGAAGGCCTCATCGAACGTCTCGCGCAGGTGCTCGACCTTCGCGGCCGACCCGGCGCTGCCGATCACCCGGCCCGCGCCGCGCAGCCGGGCGAGCTGGCCGGCGATGCCGCCGACCGCGCCGGCCGCACCGGTGACGAACACCGTGTCGCCGGGCCGCACCCGCTCGGTGCCGATCCACGCGCTCAACCCGGTGGCGCCGAGCGGGCCGAGGTAGGCCTCGGCGGGGATCTTCTCGTCGACGTCGATGACGGAGACCGTCACCGCGTCGGCCACGGTGACCTCGCGCAGCCCGGCGAAGTGCTCGACCACCTGCCCTTCCGCGATCCCCGGCGCCCTGGACCCGACGACGACGCCGACCGCCGCGCCGTCGAGCGGCGCGTCGAGCGGGAACGGCGGGGGGTAGGAGGGCCGGTCGTCCATCCGGCCGCGCATGTACGGGTCCACCGAGAGGTGGGTGTTGCGCACCACCACCTGGCCGGGGCCGGGCTCGGGTACGTCGGTCTCGATCAGGGCGAAATCTTCGGGGGACGCGTGTGCGCGCGGCCTGCGCACCAGGTGCCACTCGCGGGCTCTCATGCGGTCTCCTTCGATACTTTATTGAATCAAGCATCTCCATGCTAAGCACAGATGCTTTAGCCAATCAAGTTTCTTGGTAGAGTGGCCTCCATGGCCGTGCCGCCGGGTCCCGTCACCGCGTCGACCGACGCCGAACGCGCGATGTTCGACTTCGTCGACGCGTACGACCGCGCGTACGAGACCGCCGCGACGAAGCACGGGCTGAGCGTGGCGCAGGCCTGCGTCCTCGGCCGGATCACGACCCCGCGCGGCATGCGCGAACTGGCCGACGAACTGGGTTGCGACGCGTCGAACGTCACCCAGATCATCGCCCGGCTGGAGTCCCGCGACCTGGTGCGCCGCCACACCCACCCGAACGACCGCCGCTCCCGGCAGATCGTCCGCACCCCCGACGGCGACACCCTCTACGCCGACTTCGAGGAGTCGTTCGCGTTCGCGCGCGCCGCCATCTCCCACCTGAGCGCCGCCGAGCAGGACCAGTTGGCGACCCTGCTCCGCAAGGCATTGGGGTCCTCATGACCCTCGACCGTGAGTTGAGCGGCCCGGACGCCCCGCTCCGGGCGACCGCCCGCGCACTGGCCAAGGTCGACGCGGCGCGGGCCCTGGTCCTGGTGGAGGGCATCAGCGACCAGATCGCCCTGGAGGCGGCCGCCGCCGGCCGCGGCCGTGACCTGGACGCCGAGGGTGTCGTGATCGTGCCGATCGGCGGCGCCCACGCGATCCGTCGCTTCCTCGTCCGGATCGCACCCGTGACGCCGCTCGCCGGCCTGTACGACCGGCGCGAGGAGGAGATCGTCCGCCGCGGCCTGGTGGACGCCGGTGTCGGTGCGCCCATGTGCCGCGCCGACCTGGAGGCCCTCGGCTTCTTCGTGTGCGTCGACGACCTGGAGGACGAGCTGATCCGCGCCGTCGGCACCGACCGGGTCGAGGCGCTCATCGCGGCGGAGGGCGACCTCGGCGCGCTCGACTCGATGCGCGGCCAACCGGCCTGGCGCGGCCGCGATCCCGCCGCGCAGATGCGCCGGTGGCTGGGCAGCGGCTCGCGGCGCAAGCTGCGCTACGCCCGCTCCCTGGTCGAGGCCGCCGTCGCGGGGAACGCCCTACCCCGTCCGCTGGACGCGGTCCTGACCACCGTCGCCCGTCGGGAGTAGGCAGCTTTTATTCGTACGGATAAAAGTTTGCATGAATCGATCGGAAGATCTGGCGCACTCAGCGAATGTGATCGATGATGTCCTCCACCGTCCAAGGAGGACCGCATGTCCCCTCACCCACCGTGCCGACGGGACCGGGCGCGGCGCCTGACCGCCGTGCTCGCCGCGGCTCTGCTCGGGCCGATGGCCGTCGTGGCGCCGATCGTGACCCCTGCGGCGGCGGCCGCCGACCTGCCGCCGCAGGAGCCCGGCGTCACCCTGCGGACCTACGACGTCCGGGTGCCGCTCAGCGCGATCTGCACGCTCAAGCCCGGGCAGACGCCGAACGTCGACAAGCTGATGCCCACCATCGACTGGACCAGCGCGGCCGACTTCGGGTTCGAGGACAACTTTCTCACCCACGCGCTGGCCAACCTGAACATCGCCACCGCCGGCGACTACACGTTCCGGCTCACCAGCGACGACGGGTCCCGGTTGTACATCGACGACACGCTCGTCGTCGACCATGACGGGTTGCACGGCGCGACCTCCAAGGACGGCACCATCACGCTGACCGCGGGCTACCACTCGCTGCGGGCCGAGATGTTCGAGGCCGGTGGCGGCCAGCAGCTCACGGTCGCCTGGTTGCCGCCCGGCGCCACGGACTTCGCCGTCGTGCCCAACAGCGTGCTGAGCACCGACGCCGGTGTGGTGCGCGTGACGGCGCCCGGGTACAAGCAGTGCCAGGGCGTCGCGGACGCGCCCGGCGACGGACTGCCGCTGGACGCGGTCAACCCGAACTACACGCTCACCGACCTGCGGCCGCCGGGCTTCGAGCCGCAGGTGACCGCGATGGACTGGACGCGCGACGGCCGGCTGGTGATCGCCACCTGGGGCGGCAGCGACCAGACGCGGGGCGAGGTCTACATCGTCGGCAACGTCACCGGGAGAACGGGGCCCGGCAGGGTGACGTACAAGAAGGTCGCCGAGGGGCTGAAGGAGCCCATGGGACTCGCGGTCGTCGACGGCACCATCTACGTGTCGCAGAAGCACGAGCTCACCGAGTTGCGCGACACCAACCGCGACGAGGTGGCCGACGAGTACCGCACCGTGGCCACGTGGCCGTTCGGCGGCAACTTCCACGAGTTCGCGTTCGGCCTGCTCTACCGGGACGGCAACTTCTACCTGAACCTGTCCGTCTCCATCAACTACGGCGGCGAGACCACCGACCCGCAACCCGCGGCCAATCGCGGCACGAGCATCGTCGTGAACAGGCGCACCGGCGCGGTGAGCTACGTCGCCGGCGGGCTGCGCACGCCCAACGGTCTCGGCTGGGGTCCGGACAGGGACCTTTTCGTGACCGACAACCAGGGCGGCTGGTTGCCCGCCTCGAAGCTGGTACGGATAAAGAAGGACCGATTCTTCAACCACTACACCAACCCGGCCGGACCGTTCGACGCCAACGCGGTCACCGAGCCCGTGCTGTGGCTGCCGCAGAACGAGATCGCCAACTCGCCGAGCACGCCGGTCCTCCTCACCAAGGGCCCGTTCAAGGACCAGATGCTGATCGGCGACGTCACGTACGGCGGGCTGCAGCGGGCCTACCTGGAAAAGGTGAACGGCGAGTACCAGGGCGCGGTGTTCCGGCACACGCAGGGTCTCGAAGCGGGCGTCAACCGGACCACCATCGGCCCCGACGGCGCCATCTACGTCGGCGGGCTCGGCGCGGACGGCAACTGGGGCCAGCCCGGCAAGCTCCGGTACGGCCTGCAGAAGCTGACGCCCAACGGCACCACCACGTTCGACATGAAGTCGATGAGCGCGACGCGGGACGGCTTCCGGATCGAGTACACCAAGCCGCTCAGCGACGCGACGATCGAGAACCTCGTGCAGAAGTACCGCCTCACCCAGTGGCGGTACGTGGCGACGCCGCAGTACGGCGGGCCGAAGGTCGACGAGGAGAAGCTGACCGTCACGAAGGCGACCGTCTCGCGCGACCGGAAGAGCGTCGAGCTGACAGTGGACGGGCGCCGGCCGGGGTTCGTGGTGTATCTGCGCTCACCGCGTCCCTTCGCTTCTAAATCCGGCGAGGAACTGTGGAGCACCGAGGCCTGGTACACGCTCAACGCCATCCCCGGAGAGCATGACGACGAGGTCTTCTACGAGGCCGAGGCGGGCCGGCGGGAGAACGGTGCCAGCATCGCCACCGACCACCGCGGCTACTCGGGTGTCGGCTTCGCCGCCGGGTACTGGAACCCGAACGCCGCCACCACGATCAAGGTCGAGGTGCGGCACGGCGGCGAGTACGACGTCGGCCTGCGGTACAGCAACGGCCCCAACCCGTTCCAGGGCACGAAGACCGTCAGCGTCTACGTCAACGGCACGAAGGTGGGACAGACGGCGTTGCCGTCGACGATCACCTGGGACGAGTGGGCGACGAAGACCGAACGGCTCCGGCTGAACGCCGGCCTCAACACGGTCACCTATCGTTTTGACGAGGGCGACACCGGCAACGTCAACCTCGACCTGATCACCGTGCGCCGGCCGGGCCAGCGGATCACCCTGTTCGACGGCGGCGACCTGGCGGAGTGGCAGCACACCGACGGCCGCCCGGCGAGCTGGCAGCGCAAGGCCGGCCGCGCCATGGAGGTGTCCGGCGGAGACCTGCGCACGAAGCAGGCGTTCGGCGACTTCCGGCTGCACGTGGAGTTCAAGGTGCCGCTGCTGCCGCCCGACGTCACCGGCCAGAACCGCGGCAACAGCGGCGTGTACCTCCAGGAGCGCTACGAGATCCAGATCCTGGACTCGTACGGCGACCCGACCAACGACAACAACGAGTGCGCCGCCATCTACACGCAGAAGGCGCCCGACGTCAACGCGTCGAGACCGCCGGAAACCTGGCAGGCGTACGACATCTGGTACCGCGCCGCCCGTTACGACGACGCCGGCGCCAAGGTCGAGAACGCCGTGGTGACCGTGGTCTGGAACGGGAAGCGCGTGCACGACCGGGTCGCCATCACGGGACCGACCGGCGGCAACATCCCCGAGGGACCGGCAACCGGGTCGATCCGGTTGCAGGACCACGGAAACGCGGTCCAGTACCGGAACGTCTGGATCGAACCGCTCGGCTGATCCGCGCCCGGTGGCGGCCGGTCCGACGGATCGGCCGCCACCGTGGCCTACAGCCGCCCGCGGGCGGACGTGCCGCGGCGGGCCGTTTCGGCCGGATCGGCGTCGAAGAACGAGCGCCATTCGATGGCCTGCCGGTGGGTCGGGTTACCGGCCAGGGTGGCCGCGTGCAGCCCGGTGCGGTCCAGCAGCGGGCGGAGGCGGCGCCACTGGTCGAACGACAGTTCCAGGTACACGAGGGCCGGCAGGTCGGCGAGGACGGTCAGGTCGGCGACGTCGGCGTCGGCGAGGGACAGGCCGTGCAGGTTCGGGACGGTCCGCAGCGGAGCCAGGTCGGCCGGGGTGACGCCCTTGGTGAGGCGGAGCGAGCGCAGGGTCGGGTGGCCGGCCAGCGGCGCGAGGTCCGACGCGCAGTTCGCGCCCAGGTGCTCGACCGGCAGTTCCCGTACCGGTCCGAGGTCCGCCCGGGCGTACACCGACAGCGAACGCAGCCGGCGCAGTCCGGCGAGGGGCGCGGTGTCGACGGGGCCGCCGGTCACGAGCAGTTCCTGCAGGTCCGGCTGGTTCCGCAGCGGTTCGAGGCCGGCCTCGTCGCTGACCTGCAGCCGGAGGTGGTGCCGCGGGGCGGCCGGGCACGCACCGCCGGCCAGCACCGCGGTGACCGACTCGGCGACGTATCCGGGCTGTGTGGCCGAGTCGACGCCCACCTCGATGACCTGGCCCGGCCGGCCGTTGCGGGCCGGTGCGAGGTCGACGGCGAGGTAGTTGCCGCCCGAGTCGTCGGCGATCGGGATCCACCCGGGGTGGCCGCTCGCCCGGCGGACCGTGTCGGCCGGGTCGGTGTCGAGGACGACCCGTTTCCACCCGATCGACCAGCCGGCCTCGGCCGGGACCGAGGTGATCTCGTACGCGTCGACGACCTCGGCGAGGGTGTACCGCGTCCATCCGTCGATGTCGCCGCCGCCGTCCGCGAGCGCGTACAGCGCCCGCAGGTCGGGTGGCAACGGATGACCCAACGCCGCCTCGGCCGCGGCGATCTCGTCCCCGGTGGCGCCGGGCGGCAGGTCGTCGCCGGCCCGGTCGCCCGCCTGGTCGAGGAGCAGCGCCACGGCCCGGTCGGGATCACCGGCGTACGTCCGATCCAGCACGACGGGCTCGGGATCGAGCGTCTCCGGCGGCAGGTCGCGGCGGAACACCGCCGTGTAGGTGTTACCGACGTTCGCCGCGCGCAGGCCGAACCGGGCGACCGCGTCGTACTCGCCGCCGGCGTCGACCGTCAGGTGGACCGCCACCTGCCGGAAGCCGGTTCCCGCGACGAGCCGGCCGAACAGCTCCGTCATCGGGGCACCGATCGCGTCGTGGCTCATCGCCGGGACGTGGACGCCGTCGCCGTCGGCGGTCCGGTACCGGACGCCCGCGCCGCCGTGACCGCGGGCGACCAGATCCACCGACAGCTCGGCCGTGTGCCAGCCGGCCGGACCGTGGTCGAACAGGAGGCGGGCGGCGTCCCGCAGGGCTTCGGGGTCTGTCATCGTTCCGCTCCGAGGTAGGCGTGCACCGCTGAGATCACGACCGATCCTTCCCCGACCGCCGAGGCCACCCGCTTGACCGAGCCGGCCCGGACGTCACCGACGGCGAACAGGCCGGGCACCGAGGTCTCGAACGCCCCGTGCGTCGTGACGAAGCCCTTGTCGTCGAGGTCGACGCCGACGTCGCGGAGCCAGCCGGTCGACGGCAGGGCGCCGATCATCAGGAACAGCCCGCCGGCCTCCAGGTGGACGTCCCGCCGGGTGAGCCCGTCCCGCCACGTGAGGTGGGTGAGCCGGTGCCCGCCCCGCGCGGAGGTCAGCTCCGACCGGGGATGGACGGTGATCCGGTCGTGGTGGCGGATCCGTTGTTCGAGGTAGGTCGACATGGTCTCGGACAGGCTGTCGCGGCGGATGAGGACGTGGACGCGGTCGGCCCGCCGGGCCAGGAACAGGGCGGCCTGTCCCGCCGAGTTGGCACCCCCGACCACGACCACGTCCCGGCCGACGCACGCGCGCGCCTCGATCTCGGTGGCGGCGTAGTAGACGCCGCGACCGTCGAGTTCGGCGACCCCCGGAATCGTCGCCAGCCGCCGGTACCGGACGCCGCTGGCGATGACCACCGCCCGGGCGGTGACGTCGTTCCGGTCGTCGAGCCGGACGCGGAAGCCGTCCGGATCCCGGGTCAGTCCGGTGACGGAGCGGGGGGAGACGAGCCGGACCCCGAACTTGACCGCCTGCAGCATCGCCGACCGGGCCAGCTCGGTGCCGGCGACGCCGCGCGGGAAGCCCAGGTAGTTCTCGATCCGCGACGAGGTTCCGGCCTGTCCGCCGGGTGCGACGTCCTCGACGAGCACGACGTCGAGCCCTTCGGAGGCCCCGTAGACCGCGGCGGCCAGGCCGGCCGGACCGGCGCCGACGATCAGCAGGTCGCACCGGGCCCGGTCGGACAGCCCGTCGAGGTCGAGACCGACGGCGGCGGCCAGGTCGCGGTTCGTCGGTGCGGTGAGGACCTGTCCACGCCCGGTGACCACGGCCGGCCCCCGCGCCGGGAGCGCGCACACGGCCGTGACCTCGGACCACGCCGGCCGGTCCGAGCGCAGCACGATCCGGTAGGGGAGGTGGTTGCGCTCGGCGAACTCCCGCAGCCGGTGGAGGTGGCGGTCGTCGTCACCGGCGAGGACGAGGCCACCCTCGCCCCACCGGGTGAGCATGCGCCGCCGGGCGTCGAACGCGGAGACCAACAGGTCCCCGAGCTCCACCGAGGTCGCGACGAGCCGGCGCAGCTGCGCGACCGGCACCCGCAGCAGCGTGGTGTCCGCCATCGCGACACCGGCGAGGAACGCCGGCTGCCCCATCAACATGCCGAGCTCGCCGACGAAGTCACCGGGCTCCACCACGACCACGACCCGGTCGTCCCGCCGGTCCACGAGACACACCCCACCGGCCCGCACGAGGTACAGGTCGTAGGACTCGCCGCCCTCCCACAGGACCTCTCCGGGCCGGGGACGGATCACCTGTCCGACCGACTCCAGCAGCATCCGGCCCTCGTCGCCGAAGTCCGGCCAGGCCTCGACATCGGTCTGGTCGGACCGTTGGGAGGAGTACCGTGTGCGCCCATCGGGCGCCGGGATGGTGCTGGTGCTCTCGGGACTCAGGCTGTGCTCCACATCTGGAATTTACGGCCGTGGCACGGCGCAGATCGTGTCAGGTCGGACTTTCAGTGCCGTGACGCCGTTGAGAGGGATCTGAAAGCCGTCGTGGCTATGCAATGGCGTGCCGGCGTTATCGTCGTGACCGGGCGCCATCGAGGAGGGCAATGGATCGGCCTGGAAAGGTCTGGCTCGGGGTGCTCGGCCCGTTGGAGGTGACCTCCGACGGGCGTGCCGTCGACCTGCCCGCGGGTCAGGTACGCACCCTGCTGGCGTCCCTGCTGGTGGCGTTCGGCCGGCCGGTGCTGATGGACGACCTGGCGGAACGGCTCTGGCCGGACCGGATGCCGGTCCGCGTGCGCGCCACGGTGTACACCTACGTCGCCCGCCTGCGCGGCTTGCTGGGCCACGACCTGATCCGCACGACGGCCGGCGGCGCGTACCTGATCGCCGCCGAGCCGGAGCAGGTCGACCTGTGGCGGTTCCGGGACCTGCTCGCCGCGGCCCGTCGGGCCGGGTCGGCGGAGGCGGAACTGGCATTGCTGCGGGACGCGTTGCGGCTGTGGCGCGGCCAGCCGTTCCACGGTATGGAGTCGGCGTGGCTGACGCGGGAGGTGGTGCCGGGTCTGGTCGACGAGTGGTTCGCCGCGGTCGAGCGGCGGATCGACCTGGAGTCGGCGCACGCGGATCCGGGCGCCGTGGTCGCCGAGTTGCGGGACCTGGTGGCGAGCGGACCCACCCGGGAGTCGCTGTGGCTGCGGCTGATCGAGGCGTTGCGGCAGTCGGGTCGCCGGGTCGAGGCCCTCGACGCGTACCAGCAGATCCGGGCGGCGTTGGCCGACGAGTTCGGCATCGATCCGGGTGACGCGTTGCAGCGGCTGCACCGGGCGATCCTGGTGGAGGGGGTGGGGCAGAGCGACGCCGCGCCGCCGGTGCCGGCGCCGGCCGGTCCGGTTCGTCAGCTGCCGCACGACATCGTCGGTTTCTGCGGCCGGTCGGAGCTGGAACAGCTCAATCGGTTGCGGCCGGAGGCCGACGGTGACGCGGCGCAGCCGACGACCGTCGTCGCGATCGACGGTGCGCCCGGCGTCGGGAAGACCACCATCGCGGTGCACTGGGCCCACCGGATCGCGCACGCCTATCCGGACGTCCAGCTGTACCTGAATTTGCGCGGCTACGGTCCCGGCGAACCGGTCTCTCCCTCGGCGGCGGCGGAGACGTTGCTGCGGGCGTTGGGGGTGCCGACCGAGGCCATTCCGGCGGCGACCGACGAGCGGTCGGCGTTGCTGCGGAGCGTCGTGGCCAGCCGGCGCACGCTGCTGCTGCTCGACGACGCCCGCGACGCCGAACAGGTGCGTCCGCTCCTGCCCGGCGGCGACAGCCTCGTCGTCATCACCAGCCGCAGCCAGTTGCGGGGACTGTCCATCCGGGACGGTGCGCGCCGGGTGACGCTGGACCGGCTGCCGGTCGACGAGGCGCTCGCGATGCTGGCGAGCACGGTGGGGGCCGACCGGGTGGCGGCGGAGCCGGTGGCCGCCGGCCGGCTGGTCGACCTGTGCGACCGGCTGCCGTTGGCGTTGGCCATCGTGGCCGAGCGCGCGTCGCGCGCCGACAGCCTGCGCGAGGTGGTCCACGCGCTGCTGGACGAGAAGGCCCGTCTCGACGTGTTCGGCGCCGGCGAGGACGACCCGCACACGGACCTGCGCGCCGCCCTGTCCTGGTCGTACCGCGCCCTCGACGGGGACGCGGCCGCGATGTTCCGCAAGCTCGGCCTGCACCCGTGCAACGACATCGGGCTGGAGGCCGCGGCGGCGCTGGCCGACCTGTCCACCCGGCAGGTGGGCCGGTCGCTGGACCGGTTGGCCGCGGCGCACCTGGTGGAGCACCGCCGGGCGCAGCGGTTCGAGGTCCACGACCTGATCCGGCGGTACGCGACGGAGCGGGCCGAGCACGACGAACCGGCCGCCGACCGGACCGCCGCGGTCCGGCGGATGCTGGACTGGTACCTGCACACCGCGGTGAGTGCCGACAACACCCTGATGCCGCACCGGGTCCGCGACTTCGTCGCGCCGTACGAGGCCACCGTGCCGGTCGCCCGGTTCGCGACGACCACGGAGGCGCTCGCCTGGTTCGAGCGGGAGTACCAGTGCCTGCGCACGGTGGTGGACTGGGCCGCCGGCAACGGATGGGTCGGGCACGCGTGGCGGATCGCCATGGCGATGACGACGTTCTTCGACGCGGTGATCCCCTGGCAGGACGGGACCGAGTTCTACGACTCGGTGCTGCGCGCGGCCGAGCGGGCCGCCGAGCACGCCGGCCAGGCCTACCTGCTCAACTCGCTCGGCTGCATCTTTCTCGACCGGGAGGACTGGCACCGGGCGGCCGCGTACTTCCGACGGTCGCTGGCCCGCTTCCAGCAGGTGGAGCACGCGCGCGGGATGGCGATGGTGCTGGGCAACCACGGCCGCGCGCAGGGGCACATCGGCGACCACGAGCGGGCGCGGCGCGACATCATCCGCGCGATCAACCTGTACCGGCAGCTACGGTCGCGGCGCGGCGTCGCCCAGAACCTCGACAACCTCGGCACCACGTTCGCCCGCTCCGGCGCACAGCGGCGCGCGATCGTCTGTTTCCTCCAGGCGAGCGAGATCACGCGGGAGATCGGCGACACGCACACCCTGGCGATGATCCAGCATCAGCTCGGCCTGTCCTACGCGGCGATCGGCGAGATGGCCAACGCGATCCACGCGTTCCGCGAGTCCATCGCCGCGTTCCACGAGATCGGCATCCGGCGCTGGGAGGCGCTCGTGCTCGTCGACCTCGGCAAGGCCGTGCACCAGGCCGGCCACCCGGGCCTGGCCCGGCAGGTGCTCGCGGCGGCGCTGACGACGCTGACGTGGATCGGCGACCCCCGGTCACACGAGATCAGCGCGATCGTGGACGGCGCGCAGCCCACCTGAGGCTACGTCGGATCCCAGCGACGCGGATCGCGGCGGAACGCCCGGCGCCACAGCACGGCGAGCGGAATCACCAGCACCAGGCCGGCGACGCCGAACAGGGCCACCGTCGCGGGCGGACCGATCTGGTCGGCCACGAATCCACCGGCGATCGGGCTGAGCCCGGACGCCGCACCGAGCCCGGTGTTGCTGAGACCCACCACCCGGCCACGGTGCTCGTCCGGCACCGCCAGCGTCACCACCGAGGTCGCCTGCATGACGACGGCGGTGCCCAACCCGCCGGACACCGCGAACACCACGAACGACACCACGATCCCCGGACGCGCCAGGCACACGACGAGCACGGCGGCGGACGCCATCGCCAACGGTCCGATCAGCGGTGACCGGCGATGGGCCGGCACCCATCGCGCCAGCACGTACGCGCCGACGACGCTCCCCACCGGATCACCGGCCAGCAACAGGCCCACCGTGGCCGCGCCGCCACCGGCCGCCGCCGCGTAGGGCGCCGCGAGGCCCTCGTACACCGTCAACGCGGCCATCATCCAGGTCAGCAGGACCAGCGACAGCAACGCCGGATCGGTGAACGTCATCCGGGCGCCCTGCCGCATCGAGCGCGCCCAGCCGGGCCGCTGCCCGTCACCGCCCGGCGCCCGACGATCGGCCATTCCGACCCGAAGCAGCGCCGCCGACAGCGCGAACGTCACCGCGTCGACGACCAGGGCCGTGCGCGGGCTCGTCGCGGTGACGAGCAGGCCGCCGGCACCGAAGCCGAGCACCTGGGCCGACTGCACGGTCATGTTGCGGACGGCCATGCCCACGAGGAACCGCTCACCGGCGAGCACCGCCGGCAACGACGCCACCTGTGCGGCCTTGAAGACCGGGTTGAGCAACGACACGGCGCCGACGAGCGTGCACAGCACCCAGAACGGCAGGCCGGGGATGGCGACCGCGAGCACCAGGCCGGCGCGCAGCACGTCGACGGCCACCATCACCTCGCGGCGCCGGAACCGGTCGGCGACCCCGGCCAGCAGCACGCCGCCCAGCAACGACGGCGCGAACGTCAACCCGTAGGTCAGGCCGGTGAGCGCGGACGAGCCGGTGGCCCGGAACACCATGTACGACAACGCCACCCGGGCGAGCTGGTCACCGGCGATCGAGCACAACTCGGCGAACCACATCCAGCGGAATTCGGCCACACCGAAGACGTCGCGGAACGTCGCTCTCGGTCGGGTCTGCGTCATCGACGTGTTGCCTCCGATAGGGCGGCGCGGACCGCGTCGGGTGGACGCTGAGTGGAGCACGACGCGCTTGCTCGGCGCTGACACGCCGGAGACCGGACTGACAGGACCCGTTGCTACGGTGGGGCTCCGGTGGCGGTGCTCGCGGCTTCGGTGATCGTGGCTTCGGTGATCGCGGCTTCGACGTCCGCGATGCGTGGATCGGCCAGTTGCCGCATCGTCACGAGCGCGGTCTGCCAGCAGTCGCGGGCCAGGCCCGGGTGTCCGGCGGCGAGCAGTGTGTTGCCCAGGTCGACGAACATGTTGGCTTCCTGGCGCCGGTGTCCCAGCCTCCGCATGGTGCCGACCGCCAACCGCAGCGACCGCACCGAACTGGCGTGGCGGCCCGCCGCGGCGTAGGCCCGGCCGAGGTTCTGTTCGTTCCAGGCGCCCAGTTCGGCGTCGCCCAGGTCCTGGAACAGTTCGGCGGCCCGTCGATGGCAGTCGATGGCGTTCACCGGCTCGTCGGCGGCGAGGTGCGCCATTCCCAGATTGTCGAGGTTCTGGGCCACGCCCCGGCGGTACCCGGCCTGTTCGCACAGGTACAGCGCGTCGTGGCACAGCCGCTGCGCCCGGACGGGATCGCCGGCACTGGCCTCGACCAGGCCGAGGTTGCCCAGCACCATCGCCTCGCTCAACTGGTCGCCGAGGTCGCGGAAGCACGCCAACGCCTGCGAGAAGCAGTCCCTGGCCCGGTCCCAGTCGCGCTGGTCCCAGTACGTGCATCCCAACGAGTTCAGCGTGTACCCCTCGCCGGCCCGGTCGCCCGCCAACCGGGCCGCCCGGCCGGCCGACCGCAGGAACTCGACGCCCTCGCGCCAGGAGATCCGGCGGTCGAGAAAGGTCGTCATCGCGATCGCCGTGCGCCACGCGTGGCCCGGCGACCCGTGCGTCGCCGCCCAGTCCACCACCGACCGCAGGCCGTCGTACTCCTGCTCGAACCACGCCATCGCCCGGTTCTGGTCGGCGAACACCGGCGGCGCCGCCGACGGCGTGTACGGCGCGACGAACTTCCGCCGGCGACTGGGCATCAGCGCGACGTCGGCGCTGACCGCGGCGTGCAGGTACCAGTCCAGCAGCCGGCGCACCGCCGCCTCGTTCGCGGGACCGGCACCGGCGCGCTGCGCGCGATCCACGGCGTACAGCCGGATCAGGTCGTGCAGTTCGTAGCGGTCCGGGTGGCGCTGCGCCACCATGTGCGCCGCCGCCAGTCGGTCCAGCGACCGCTTCGCCTGCCACACCGGGACGTTCGCCAGCGCGGCCGCGGACTCCAACCCGATGTCGTTGGCCGGATGCAGACCGAGCCGGTCGAACATCGCGGCGGCGTCGGGGTCCAGGGCGCGGTGGGACCAGGACAGCGCGGCACGCAGGTCCGTGTGCGGATCGCCGTCGCCGGCTCCGAGGTTGTCCAACCGCGCCTTCCCGTCCCGCAACGCGTGGACCACCTCGGCGAGCGTGCCGGCCCGGTGCGCGCGTTCGGCGACGATCGCCAGCGCCAGCGGCAGCCCGTCGCAGAGCTCCACCAGCCGCGCCGCGGCGTCCGGTTCGGCGGCCAGCCGCTCGGCGGAGACCGCCACCGACAGGAGGCTGACCGACTCGTCGACCGGCAACCGGTGCAGCGTCACGCGATGCGCCCCGTCGCGGATCGACAGCCCGCGCAGCTGGCTCCGACTCGTGACGATCGCCAGGCCGTCCGCGCCCGGCAGCAACGCCCGTACCTGGTCGGCGTCGCGCGCGTTGTCCAGCAGCAGCAACACCCGCCGGCCGGCCAGCGTGGTGCGCAACAGCGCCGCCCGCTCGTCGACACTCTCCGGAATGAGGTCGCCGGCCACCGACAACCCCCGCAACAACGTGGCCGCCGCGGCCGCCGGGGTGAGCGGTTCGCCGCTGCCGTAGCCGTTCAGGTTCAGGTAGAGATGCGCGTCCGGGTACCGGCCGGAGACCCGGTGCGCCCAGTGCACCGCGAGGGTCGTCTTTCCCATGCCGGGTGCGCCGTCGATGGCCACGATCGTCGTCGGTCGCCCCTCGGCCGCAGTGCCACCCGCAGTGCCACCCGCAGCGCCATCCGCCGGGTCGTCCGTCGGGTCGTCCGCCGGCAGCAGCGCGTCGAGCGCGGCGAGTTCGGCGGCCCGGCCGCGGAAATGGGCGATGTCGTGCGGCAGCTGCCGGGGGTTCCGGCTCTCCGGCACCGGTACCGCCGGCGCGTCCTGCAGCACGACGCGTTGCAGCCGCTGCAGCTCGACGCTCGGGTCGATGCCGAGTTCCTCGCTCAACGTCGCGCGCGCCTGCTGGTAGGCACCCAGCGCCTCGGCGCGCCGGCCGGCCCGGTGCAGCGCCACGATCAGCCGGCACCACAGCGATTCCCGGGTGGGGTCCTGGTTGATCAGGCCGCGCAGCTCGGCGATCACCTTGCCCGGCCGCCCGAGCTCCAGCTCCAAGTCGATGCGGCGTTCGGTGGCGGCGAGCCACTCCTCGGTGAGGCCGGGCACGACCTCGCGCTCCAACCACGCCGACTCGACGCCGGTGAACGGACGGCCGCGCCACAGGCCGAGCGCCGCCTGCAGGAGGCTCAGCTCGTCCGCCGCTGCCGTTGCGGTGCGGGACTGGTCGACCAGCTCCCGGAACCGGTGCATGTCCACGTTCCGGGCCGGGACGGCGATGCGGTACCCGCCGCCCGAGGTGCTTTCGATCAGCTCGCGGCCGAGCAGCCGGCGCAGCCGCGCCGCGTACGTCTGTACCGTGCCCCGCACCCGCTCGGGCGCGTGGAACGGCCACAGGCGGTCGGCCAGCGCGTCGATCGTCACCGGCCGCCCGGCGGACAGCAGGAGCGAGACCAGCAACGTGCGCTGCTGACCGGACGGCACGACGACGGCCTCCCGGTGCCGGTGCGTGACCTCCCACGGGCCGAGCACCCGGAACCGGAACTCCTCGCCGGGCTCGCGCTCGGCGGCACGGCGGAGGTCGGCGTCCGGACGAGCCGACATGGTGTCTCCCGGAGTCTGCGCGGTGGAACAGAGAAATCCTGCCAGCATCACCTTTCAGGACCCTTTCACCCGTCCGGCAGATGCGGATGTGGTCGGTCGGTGATGACGTTTGTCATCGCCCGGTCGGTGAGTCCGGTATCTACGCGGCGGACCCCGGCCGCCGCTACTGTCGCCTGGAGTCGAACCGGGACCCGAGGAGGACACGTGATCAGGGTGTTGATCGCCGAGGACATGCACATGATCCGCGGTGCCCTGGTCGCGCTCCTCGCGCTGGAGGACGACATGAGCGTGGTGGCCGAACTGGAGCGGGGCGACGAGATCGTCGCCGCCGCGCTGCGGACGCGTCCCGACGTCGCCGTGGTCGACATCGACCTGCCGGGCCTGGACGGGCTGACCGCCGCCGAGCGGCTGCACGTCGAGTTACCGGAGTGTCGCACGGTGGTGCTGACCGGGCTGAGCCAGCCGGGCAACCTGCTGCGGGCGCTCAAGGCGCACGTGCGGGGGTTCATCGTCAAGGACGCGCCGGCGCAGACGCTGGCCGACGGCATCCGGCGGGTGCACGGCGGCGAGCGGGTCATCGACCCCGACCTGGTCGCCGCCGCCCTGGAGACCGGCAGCAGCCCACTGACCGCCCGCGAGGCCGACGTGCTGCGCGCCGCCGAGAGCGGCCTGCCCACCGAGAAGATCGCCAGCAGCCTGGCGCTGTCGCCGGCCACGGTGCGCAACTACCTGTCGAACGCGATCAGCAAGGTCGGCGCCAACAACCGCATCGACGCGATCAGGATCTCCCGCAATGCCGGCTGGCTCTGACACCGCGCTGCGCGCCCGTCCGCTGCCGGACGTGGCGGTGGCCACCGCGCCGCCGGGTACCGTGACCGGCCGGGATCCGGCCGGGGATCGCCACCCGGCCCGGCTAGCCTGGGCTCCCGACACTCGCGGCCGGAGGTGCACACTGACCGCTCCAGGTCACTCCGACCGGATGATCCGGCTGGCCACCGCCGCGCCCATCGCGGTGCTGGCGGCCGGCCTCGGCGTCCAACTGGTGCTGACGCCGGTGTACAACAGCGACCTCACGAACACGCTGACGACGCTGGTCCTCATGAGCTGCTACCTGCCGATGTGCGGGTATCTCGTGTGGAGCGCCGCGCACCTGCGGCGCCCCCGCCACGGCGGATGGATCCTGGCCGCCATGACCGTGATCATCGCGGCCGGTGTTCCGCTCGTCGGCAGCGAGTGGCAGCTGGCCTTCGCGCACCTGCTGGTGTCGACGATGATCGTGCTGCCCCGGCCGTGGTCGATCGTGGCCGGCGGCGTGCTCCTGGCCGCGCTCGTACCGGTGGACCTGCTGGTCAACCCGAGGCCGAACCCGATCTGGACCGACCTCGTCGTGGTGCAGCGGACCGCGGCGGTCCTCGTGCCGACCTGGTTCGCCGGTGCGCTCCGGGCGCTGCGGGCGGCCCGGGAGGACCTCGCCGGCCGGGCCGTGCTCCGGGAGCGGGTCCGCATCGACGGCGAGCTCGCGCGGACGGTCGGTGACTCGCTGGACACGATCGCCCGCCGGGGCGAGGCGACCGCGGCCCTGGCCGGCACCGATCCCGAGGCCGCCCGGCGCGAGCTGCGGGCGCTGGTCGACGGCTCGCGCCGCACGCTGGCCGCCGCCCGTCGCCTGGTCCGCTCGTACCAGCGGGTGCCGTTGCGCGCCGAGCTCGACACGGCGCTGGACCTGCTGGCGGCGGCGGGCGTGCCGGCCCGGCTCGTGCTGCCCGCCGGCGACCTGCCGCAGTACGCGGACAACGAGGTGCGGGAGGCGTTGCGCGCCGCGGTCGACCGCCTGCTGCGCGACGGGTCCACGGGTACCCCGGTGATCACCCTCGGTGCGCCCGACGGCCGTCTCCGCCTGACCGTGGAGGACCCGGCGTGACCGGCCCTCGCCAGCCGCAGGGCATCATGCGGGCGGCGCCCTGGCTGCTCGTGGCGATGCATCTCGCGCTGCTGGTCATGTCGCCGATCCTGGTCGCGACGAACGCCAACCGGCAGCACACCGCGAACCAGGTCGGGTTCGCGATGGTCGCCGGCACCGTGCTCGCCGTGGTGCACCTGCGGCACGTCCGCGCCGCGGTCGGCGACCGGCGGCCGGTGGGGTGGCAGTGGACGCTGGCACTGCAGACGGTTCTCGTCTACGCCCCGGTGGCCTGGCTGGGGCCGGACTGGCTGAGCCCGTCCATGCCGCTCAC
Organism: Virgisporangium aurantiacum; assembly: GCF_016863635.1. Lineage (GTDB taxonomy): Bacteria > Actinomycetota > Actinomycetes > Mycobacteriales > Micromonosporaceae > Virgisporangium > Virgisporangium aurantiacum. Next base: position 21,721 of record NZ_BOPG01000064.1, read on the forward strand.
GGCGTCGATGATGCTGCTGCTCCCGCGCCCGTGGGGCCTGCCCGTCGGGTTCACCACGTTCTATCTGGCCAGCGGCGTCACGTACTGGCTGCTGTTGTACGGCGCGGCCTCCGCCCGGGACACGGTGCTGCTGCTGGTGTACTTCGCGATCACCTGGGCGGTCTTCTCGTTCGTCCTCTACGGCACCGTCCGCCTCGTCCGGCTGGTCAACGAGCTGTACCGCACCCGGGCCGAGCTCGCCGAGCTGGCCGTCGACGAGGAGCGGGTGCGCGTCTCCCGGGATCTGCACGACCTGCTCGGCCAGAGCCTGTCCGCGATCTCCCTGAAGGGTGACCTGGCCGCGCGGCTCCTGCCGCTGGACCCCGCCAAGGCGCGACACGAGATCACCAGCCTCACCGAGCTCGCCCGCTCGACGCTGCGCGACGTCCGGGCCGTCACCCGCGACGAGCACCGGGTGACGCTCGGGGAGGAGATCGCTGCCGCGCAGGGGCTGCTGATCGCCGCGGGGGTCGACACCCGCGTCGAGACCCCCGGCGCCGGCCTCGACCTGTCCGGGGACGCCCAGCAGGTGCTCGCCTGGGCGGTCCGCGAGGGCACCACCAACCTGCTCCGCCACAGCGACGCCACGACCTGCACGATCGTCCTCACCCGGAGCAACGGCACGACGTCCCTGGACATCCACAACGACGGCGCACGGCGCGACGGGCTCGGCGACGGCTCCGGACTCGCCGGCATCGAGGACCGGGCGGCCGCCGCCGGCGGGTGGGCCCGGGGCGAGCTGACCGGCGACGGCGGCTTCCACCTCCGCGTCGAACTGCCCGAAACAACCGCCCTCGTCGACCGCACGTAAACCGCGGAAAGTTTTCCGGCCGCGATGTCGAGACATGGGGGTCCGCTCCGACCTGCCTGTGACCACGAAGAAGGAGAGCATCATGAGCAAGATCATCTACTGGGTGCACACGTCGGTGGACGGGTTCATCGACGGGCCCAACGGGGAGTTCGACTGGCCCGTGATGGGTCCCGAGCTGTCCGCGTACTCGGAAGGGCTGGACAAGGGCGTCGACACGCTGCTGTTCGGCCGCCCGGTGTGGCAGATGATGGTGGGCTTCTGGCCGAACGCGGAGTCCATGTCGGACGATCCGCACGTCGCCGCGTTCGCGCCGTTCTGGCGGGCCACGCCGAAGATCGTCTTCTCGCGCACGTACGAGGGTGACGAGTGGACCAGCCGCGTCATCGGCGCCGATCTCGCCGACGAGGTCGCCGCGCTCAAGGCCCGGCCGGGCGCCGGTGACATGCTGCTCACCGGCGGCGCGGCGCTGGCGGCATCGCTGACCGAGCTGGGTCTCATCGACGAGTACCACATCGCGGTCCACCCGGTGGTGCTCGGCGGCGGGCGGCAGCTCTTCGCCCGGCCGGACCACCGCCACAACCTGCGGCTCGTCGACTCGCGGACGCTCGACGGGCAGGTCCTGGTGTCGCACTACCGGCTCGGCTGAGATGACGACCACCTCGATACCCGGCCCGACCCGGAGTCCCCAGCTCGCGCTGGCGCTGCTGTCCCTGCCGTCGCTGCTGATCGCGATCGACATCAGCGTGCTCGGCGTCGCCCTGCCCAGGATGGCGGCCGACCTGCGCCCGTCGCCGACCGAACTGCTCTGGATGAACGACATCTACGGGTTCATGGTCGGCGGCACGATGATCACGATGGGCGCGGTCGGTGACCGGATCGGCCGGCGCCGGCTGATCGTCATCTGCGCGGCGGTCTTCGCGGTCGCCTCGGCCGCCGCGGCGTTCTCGACCGGACCGTGGATGGTCATCGTGACCCGGGCCGTCATGGGCATCGCCGGCGCGGCGATCATGCCCGCCTCGATGGCGCTGATCGGCCGGCTCTTCCCGGACCCGAGGCGCAGCGTCTCCGCGATGGGCGCGTACATGACCTGCTTTCTGGTCGGGATGGCCGTCGCGCCGCTGGTCGGCGGCGTGATGATCGAGTACTGGTGGTGGGGCTCGGTGTTCCTGCTCGGCGTCCCGGTGATGCTGCTGACCCTGGTGGCGGCGCCGCGGCTGCTGCCGGAGTTCCGGACCCCGGACGCGGGGCGGCTGGACCTGCCGAGCGCCGCCCTGTGCCTGTCCTCGATCCTGCTGGTCGTGGCCGCGCTCAAGATGATCGTGAGCAGCGGCTGGTCGTGGCAGCCGGTCGTCGCCGCGGTGGTCGGCGTCGGGCTGGGCGCGGTGTTCGTCCGCCGTCAGCACACGCTCGACGACCCGCTGGTCGACCTGTCGCTGCTGCGCCGGCCCGGCGCCGCCCGGGTGATGTGGGTGCTCTTCCTGACCGCGCTGCTCATGGGCGGCACCTCGATCTTCTGGGCCTTCTACCTGCAGTCCGCGCAGGAGCTGTCGCCGCTGCGGGCGGCGCTGTGGCTGGTGCCGTCGACGATCGCGATGATCGTGGCGTCGAACCTCGGCCCGTGGCTCGGCCGCCACGTCCCGCCGTCGCGGGTCGTCCTCGGCGGCCTGCTGATGATGGCCGCCGGCTTCCTGTCGTACGCGCTAATCCCGGCGGGCCGGTCCGGGATCCTGGCGGTCGTCTGCGGTGCCGTGCTGGCCACGGCCGGGGTGGGAGCGGCGTTCCCGTTCCTGATGAACGACCTCATCTCCCACGCGCCGCAGGAACGGGCCGGCTCGGCGGCCTCCCTGGCCCAGACGGCCAACGAGATCGGTATCGCCATGGGGCTGGTCGTGCTCGGCAGCATCGGCACCGTCGTCTACCGCTCGCGGCTGACCGCGAGCACCGGCCACGCCGACGGCTCGTGGGTCGACGGTTTCCGCGCGGCCGGCACCCGGCACGACGCCGCCCTCCTGCACCACGTCCAGGACGCCTTCACGTCGGGCTTCCGCGTGGTCGGGGTCTTCGGCGTGGCGGTGATGGTGGTGGTTCTGGCGCTGCACCTGGCGCGCTCCCGGCCGGCGGCCTGACCAGGCATGCGAGGTGAGAGCGAAATCCAAAATTGGAGCTGATCGCCGGCGGCCCGGCCCGCCGCGCCAGGTTGGCCAGGCTGGCCGCGCCGTCACGCAGTCCTTCCACCGCCTCCGGCCAGTCGGCGACGGCCAGTTCCTCGATGCCGGCCCACCGCGTGGCGAGTTCCGGCAGTCGCGCATTGTCGACACCGGCCAGCGCGTCTCGCCACGCAAGGCCGCCGCCCGAGATGTCGGTGTCCCACTCCACGTCGAGGATCATGGCCACCAGCTTGCCGAGCCCGAGCGGCACCACAACAACGTGGGTGATTTTCCGTGCTCCAGCATGGAAAATCACCCACGTTGACGTGGGACACCCCGGCCGGCACGTGGACAACTGTCGGATGCGTGCTGTCAGGGTGTGGAGCCGCACGGATGTCATAGGGTCCGGGGGACGGATTAACCGGCGTCCATCGCTTGCACCTCGACGCACTTCCAGCGGGAGGCTGTCGTGCCAGACCGAACGTTCCAGTTTGCCCAGTGGGCCGAACTCGCACCGGCCGGCGCCCGGGTGATCGTCGCCGGCAACTTCCTCGATCCGTCCCGGAGTGACGTCCTCGCCTACCGGCCGGCCGACGGCGAGGTATCGGTGCGGCGCAACGACGGCTCGGCCTTCGCGTCCACCGGTCGGTGGGCGACGCTGGGTCCGGCGGCGGGTTGGCAACTCGTGGCCGGAGACGTCACCGGCACCGGCCGGGCGGACGTCGTCGGCTACCACGCCAGCAACGGAAGCGTGTGGGTCGGCACGGACCAGGGCGGGACGTTCGCGTTCGCGCGGTGGGCCACGCTCAACCCCGCGTCGGGATGGTTGATCGGAGCCGGGTACTTCACCGGGTCGGCCAGGGCCGATCTCCTTGCCCTCCATCCGGCGAGCGGCTCCCTGTGGGTGGGCACGAACAACGGGACCGGGTTCGCGCTGGCGCCGTGGGGAGCGTTGGCGGCGGGTCCGAACTGGCAGGTGACCACGGCGGACGTCATCGGCGACGGACGCACGGACGTCGTCGCGTACAACCCGGGCGACGGGTCGGTGTGGGTCGGCGAGAACCAGCACTCCACGTTCCTGGCCAGTAAGTGGGCGACGCTGCGCCCGGCGGCGGGTTGGCAGATCGCCACCGGCCGGTTCACCGGACGGGCGAAGGCGGACCTGTTCGCGTACCACCCCAGCAACGGCACGCTCTGGGTCGGGGAGAACCGGGGAGACCGTTTCGTCTTCACCGAGCCGTGGTTCACGGTCGCGCCGTCGGGCGGCTGGCAGTTCGCCGCGGGCAACTTCGACGGTGACGGCTTCGACGACGTCGCCGGGTACCACACGTCGGGCACGGCGTGGGTGGGACGGTCGGCCATGCGACCGATCGAGGGCTACTGCTGGCCGCTGTCCGCGGCTCCCGGCGAGACCATCGCGTTCCGCATGTCGGGCGGCGGCGACTCGGTCGCCTCCATCCGGCGCAACTCGTCGACGTCCTCGGCCGTCGACACCGTGGTCGTGGGACAGGTGCCGTTCACCGCCGAACAGCAACCGGTGCCGCCGGACCCGTACCGGTCCGGGTGTGGCTGGACCGACACCTTCACCGTCACCGTCCCGAACACCTGGCGTTCGGGCATGTACTCGGCCGCGTGCACCGACGCCGACGGGAACTCGTGCGACATCACGTTCGTCGTGAAGCCCGCGCCCGCGCGTCGGAAGTCCGTCGCGGTTCTCGCGAACACGAACACGTGGCTCGCGTACAACGCCTGGGGCGGCCTGTCGAAGTACTCCGGACTCGCCAGGACGAGCTTCCTACGGCCGAACCCGGTGGCGGAACCGAACGGCTCGATGCACCTGACCCGTGGTGAGCTCTGGATCCTCGGCTGGCTGGAACGGGAGGGGTTCCAGCACGACGTCTACAGCGACATCGACTTCCACAACGACGGGTGCGACGCGGCCCAGTACGAGTGCCTGATCATCGGCACGCATCCGGAGTACTGGACGACACAGATGTACGACAACGCGGAGGCCTACCTCGCCGCGGGCGGAAGCCTGATCTACATCGCCGGGAACGGCATCTTCGAGGTCGGCGAGTACGCCAACGGCCAGACCGAGATGATCTTCCGCCTCGGCATCGAGGGCGGGCCCCGGGAGGACGCCCTCTTCCGCCAGTTGGGCCGGCCGGAACGCTCCCTGATCGGTGTCGCGACCGAACGCTGCGGCGTACCCGGCACGCCCTTTGTCGTGCAGGACGCGGACCATTTCCTGTTCGCCGGAACGGGGGTGTCGAACGGCGACACCTTCGGCGACTTCGGGCTGAACGACGGGTTCGGCAACGGGAAGGCGAACGCCTGGGAGGTGGACACCAGCAACGGTTCCGGTGCCATGTCCACGGACCCGCCCGGCTGCGCGATGAGCCCACGAATCGTGCCGCTGTCCACCCTTCCCGACGGCCTGACCGTGCTCGCCGTCGGCGAACCGGACGCCGGGGGCGTCGGCGGGGACATCACCTTCTACAACCACCCCGGCGGCGGGTTCGTCTTCGCCGCCGGCTCGCTGACCTTCGGCGGCAGCCTCGTCGTCGACCCGGTGCTGACCGGCCTGATGCGCAACGTCATGCAGCGGGCCGGGGTCTGAGCGCGACGCGGCCGACCCGGCCGCGCTGGTCGTTACACCAGGCCCGCCGCCGCCAGGTACTTGCCGACGCGCGCGATCTCGTCGCCCTCCAGCGGAATCTGGGGGAGCGCCGTGGTCGGGTGGTCGATCACGCCGCGAAGGTACAGCGCGGCCTTGAACGCGCCGAGCGCCGACGAGCTGATGCCCATCCGGGTGCCGCCGACGGTCACCAGGTCGAACAGGTGCAGCAGGCGCTCCTGCTCGGCCCGCGCCGTCTCCCACTCCCCGGTGGCCGCGGCGGCGAACAGCCGGGCGTAGCCGTGCGGGTCGACGTTGCCCAGCCCGGGGACGACGCCGTCGGCGCCCATCCACAGGGCGGAGTCGACGGTCAGTTCGGAACCGGTCAGGACGCTGAACGAACCGATGTCGGTGCGGTCGCGCCGGCCGAGGATCATTCCGCGCAGCCCGCTCTCGTCGCCGCTGGAGTCCTTGACCCCGGCCAGCACCCCGGCGGCGGCGAGGTCGAGCAGCAGGGCCGGGCCGAGCTTGCTGTGCACCGACACGGGCAGGTCGTACGCGTACACCGGAACACCGGCGCGGTCGGCGATCGTCCGGAAGTGCACCTCGATCTCGGCCGGGTGGGTCCGGGCGTAGAACGGTGCGGTCGCCACGATCCCGTCGACGCCGGCCTCGACGGCGACCCGCACGTGGTCGAGGACCCGCAGCGTGGTCATGTCGATGGCGCCGGCCAGCACCGGCACCTGCCCGGCGACGTGGCGGATCACCGTGTCCAGCACCACTTTGCGGTGGGCGTCGGGCAGGAAGGCCACCTCCGACGTGGATCCCAGGAGGAACAGCGCGTCGACCCCGCCGTCGAGCAGGTGGTCCACCAGCCGGGTCAGCGATCCGGTGTCCACCCGGTAGTCCGGCGTGAGGGGGGTGCACACCGGCGGGATCACGCCGGTCAACGCGGTGGCCGTGGTCATGAACGCTCCTGGGCTTGGCTGATCAGTTCGAGGTCGGTGGCGCCGCCGGCCACCGGGTGGTGACAGCGGAAGAGATGGTCGGACCCGTCGACCGTCACCGGGGGCATTGATTCCGAACAGGCGTCGGACGCGTTCCAGCACCGGGTGCGGAACGGGCATCCGCTGGGCGGCCGGGTGGCCGACGGCACCGGGCCCACCAACGGGATCGGGTCGATCGGCGCGAGCAGCCCCGGCGTGGCCGAGAACAACGCCCGCGTGTACGGGTGACGGGCGCCGTAGGGCACCGCGCCCGCGGGCGTCTGCTCGACGATCCGCCCGAGGTACATCGTCACCACGCGGTCGCTCATCCGCCGGACCGTCTGGATGTCGTGGGACACGAAGACCAGCGCGAGCCCCAACCGTTCCTTCAGATCGAGCAGGAGGTTGAGGATCTGCGCGCGGACCGAGACGTCGAGGGCGCTGGTCGGCTCGTCGGCGATGATCAACTGAGGCGAGAGAGCCAGCGCCCGCGCGATTGCCACCCGTTGCCGCTGGCCGCCGGAGAGCTGGCCGGGCAACAGTTCCGCGACGCTCGCCGGCAGGCCCACCTGACCGAGCAGGTCGTCGACGCGGGCGTCGCGCTCGCGCGCGGTTCCGCGCCGGTGTACGTCGAGGGGATCGCGGAGCACCTGCCGCACCGGCAGTCGCCGGTTCAGCGCCGTCGACGGGTCCTGGAAGACCATCGCGACGTTCGATCCGATCACCGAGCGGCGGCGGGAGTCCTTCATCGTCCAGATGTTCTCGCCCCGGAACGACACGGTCCCAAGAGTCGGGCGTTGCAACCCGACGAGCACCTTGGCGAGCGTCGACTTGCCGCAGCCGGACTCGCCGACCACGCCGACGGTCTCGCCCGGCGCGATGGTCAGATCGGCGCCGGTGAGCGCGTACACGCGGTCGCGGCGGAACAGTCCGCCGGAGCGCGCCTTGTGGACCACGTGGACGTCGGAGAGCGAAAGGAGATTCATCGGGCCTCCGTTGTGGCCAGATCGACCGGTGCGATGTCCACGGCCGGGTGATGGCAGGCGACAGTGTGCCGGTCCGAACCCGCCAACGCCGGCGCCTCGGTGCGGCAGACCGCCGTGGCCATCGGGCACCGGTCGGCGAACCGGCAGCCGGCGGGGAAGTCGGCCGGCGACGGCACCACGCCGCGGATCTGGGTCAGCCGCTCGGCGCCGGCCTCCAGCGACAGCACCGCGCCGAGCAGGCCGCGGGCGTAGTGGTGGGCCGGCGCGCCGACGAGGCTCGCGGTGACACCGGTCTCCACGATCTGGCCGCCGTACATGACCACGACGCGGTCGGTGACGTCGGCGACCAACGCGAGGTCGTGCGACACCAGGATCAGCGCGAAGCCGAGTTCGGCCCGCAGCCGCAGGAGCAGTTCGATGACCTGCGCCTGCACGGTGACGTCCAACGCGGTGGTGGGTTCGTCGGCGACGATCAGTTTCGGCTCGCGCGACAGCGCCATCGCGATGAGGACGCGTTGCCGCTGCCCGCCCGACAACTCGTGCGGGTACGCCGACAGCGTCCGGTCGGGGTCGAGCCCGACGAGTTCGAGGAGTTCCGTGGGTGAGCGCCGGCCGCCCCGGCGGACAACCTGTTTGAGTTGCGCGCGAACGGTCATCGCCGGGTTCAGCGACGAGAGCGCGTCCTGGTAGATCATCGCCATGTCGTGGCCCAGCAACCGCCGCCGGGCGGGGCGGGGCATCGTGAGCAGATCCCTGCCCTCGAAGGAGATCTCGCCGCTGATCCGCGCGTCGCGCGGCGCGAGACCCATGATGGTCAACGCCGTCAGCGACTTGCCGCAGCCGGACTCGCCGACCAGGCCCAGCACCTCGCCCGGTCGCACCTCGAAGCTGATGCCGTCGACGATGTCGACGCCGTCGTGGCGGCCGTCGAACCCGATCGCGAGATCCCGTACCGCCAGCACGGGTTCGCCGGCGGGCAGCGGCCGGGCCCGTTCGGCGAGCCGCCGGGCGGCCTCGGCCAGCCCGGGCAGTTCGGTGATCCGGCCCGAGCCGGGCGCGGGCTCCTCGAGGGCGTCACCCTTGGTCGGTGGTGAAACGCTCCGGGACGCGGGTGCGGCCCACGCGTCCGAGACCCCTTCGGCGAGGATGTTCAACGCCAGCACCGTCAGCAGGATCAGCAGGCCGGGGAAGACGGTGGCCCACCAGCCGCCGAGCAGCACGAGGTTCTTGCCGTCGGCGATGACGCTGCCCCACGACGGGTTCGGCGGACGCACACCGGCGCCGATGAACGACAGCGACGCCTCGAACACGATCGCGTCGGCCACCATCACCGTGCAGAACACCAGGATCGGCGCGGCGCAGTTGCGGGCGACGTGCCGGATCAGGAGGTGCGGTGTCCGCGCGCCGATGATGCGCCCGGCGGCCACGTAGTCCTCGCCGTACTGGGCGAGCACGTTGGCCCGCACCACCCGGGCCACCGACGGCATGTAGAGGAAGGCGATCGCGCACACGAGCACGGGAACGCCGCCGCCGAACACCGCGACGAGCACCGCCGCCAACGCGATGCCGGGGAACGCCATCACGACGTCGAGCGTGCGCATCAGGCTCTCGTCCGCCCACTTGCGCGACGTGGCCGCGACCGCGCCCAGGACCGCGCCGACGATCAGCGCGAGCGCCGTCGCACCGAGCCCGATGACGAGCGAGAAGCGCGCCCCGTACAGCAGCCGGCTCAGGATGTCGCGGTTGGCGCTGTCGAGTCCCATCCAGTGCGAGCCGCTCGGGCCGCCGCCGTCCGCCTCCTGGAAGTAGGGGGAGTGCGGGGCGATCAGCGGGGCGGCCACCGCCGCGAGGCCGACGACCACCACCATTCCCAGCGCCGCCCACGACAGCGGCGGCAGCCGCCGGAAAGCGACGCCGGGACGCGCGAGCCGCGCCATCAGTTCGCGCCTCATGACGTGGCGCTCCGCAGCCGGGGATTCACCAGCAGGTACAGGATGTCGACGACGAGGTTCACCACGACGAACCCGACCGCGATCGTCAGCACGACGCCCTGCACCACGGCCGGGTCACCGTCGCGCACCGCGTTGATCATGAGTTGCCCCATTCCCGGCAGCGAGTAGATCTGCTCGATGACCACCGCGCCGCCGAGCAGGTAACCGATCCGCAGGCCCAGCACGGTGAGCGGGTTGATGAGCGCGTTGCGCAACACGTTGCGCCCCACCACGACGACCGGGTGCAGGCCGCTGCCGATGGCCGTGCGGACGTAGTCCTTGTCCAGCTCCTCGACCATCGAGGTACGGATGATCCGGGTGAGCTGGGCGGCCACCGGCAGCGACAGGGACAGCGCGGGCAGCGTCATCGATCGCAGCCACCCGGAGAACGAGTCGGCCGGGTTGATGTAGCCGCCGGTCGGGAACCACCCGAGCTTCACGGCGAGCCACTGGATCATCAGCAGGGCCAGCCAGAACGCCGGTGCCGCCACCCCGACCAGCGACACCACCCGGATGAGCTGATCCGGCCAGCGGTCCCGGAAGATCGCCGCCGTCACGCCGAACACCAGGGCCAGCACGATCGCCGTCGCGAGCCCGAGGAACGTGAGCTGCAGCGTCAGCGGGAGCGCGGTGAGCACCGAGTCGAGCACCGGCGCCTTCGTGAGCACGCTGGTACCCATGTCGCCCTGGAGCAGGTCGCCGACGAACCGCACGTACCGCACCGGCAACGGGTCCAGCAGACCGTTCTCGACCTGGAACTGGTGGATCTGCTCCTGGGTCGGGTTGGCGCCCTGGAAGTAGGCGTACTCGGGCTTGCTGTCGGAGAACCGCATCACGACGAAGACGAACGCGATCACGCCGAGCAGCAACGGGATCAGGATGAGGATGCGGCGGACCAGCATCCGGGCGACCACGGTCATTTAGCTTCTCTTTGCCTGCAACAGGTTGATGCCCGGGTAGCCCTGGGCGCGGATCCCGGACAGGCGCTTCGGGTCCCACGCCGTCATCAGTTCGGTGTGCACCACCGGATAGAGGACGGCGTGCTGGGCGATCAGGTCCAGGTACTGGTGGGTGAGGTCCAGTTTCTTCTGCTTGTCGGGCTCCTGGGTGGCCCGGTCCATCAGCGCGAAGACGGCGGTGGCCTCCGGGCTGGCGTCCCACTTGGTGTACTTCATCCAGGCGCCGCCCTTGGTGTAGTTGTAGCGCAGGATGAGGTCGGCATCGAGGCCGAACTGGTTGGGGTTCGAGGCCGCCGCGACCACCTGGTAGTCCTGCGACTGGTCCATCTTGGTGAACAGCGCGCTGGTGTCCTGCGGCTGCAGCGTCGTCTTGACGCCGATCGCGTCCCACGAGTTGGCGATCGTCGGCAGGCAGTCGGCGATCCAGCTGACGTTCACCGCCATCAGCGTGACGGTCAGGCCGCTCACCCCGGCGGCGGCGAGCAACGACTTCGCCTTGTCCGGGTCGTACGCGTAGACCGTCGACGCCTTGCGGTACGACGGGTTGTCCTCGTTGAGGAAGCTGGTCGACGGCGTGCCGTGGCCCTTGAGCGCGACGTCAATCATCTTCTTCGAGTCGATCGCGTACAGCAGTGCCTGCCGCACCCGCGGGTCGGCGAACTGCCGGTTGGCGGTGTTGAACATGAGGAACATGTGGTTCATGCCCTTGCCGCCCTCGACCGTCAGCCCCGACGACTTCAGCTGGTCGATGTTCGCGTACGGCACGTTGTCGGCGATCTGCGCCTCGGCGCTGCCACCGGAGATCTTCGCGACGCGGGCCGAGGCGTCCACAATGGACAGCCAGTTCATCTTCTTGACCGTCGCCTTGCGCGGGCCGTTGTAGTCGGTGAACGCCTCGAACGTCGTGTTCGACTTCGGCTGGTGCGAGGCCTGCTTGTACGGGCCGGAGCCGACGGTCTTGCCGGCCTTCGCCTGGTCCCACGCCCCGGCGACGCTGAACACGTGCTTCGGCATGATCTTCGCGATCGACAGGCGCTGCACGCCGTCCGGGAACGGGAACTTCAGGACGAGCTCGACGGTGTTCTCACCGGTTTTCCTGACCTCCGTGAGCCAGGCCCGGAAGAAGTTGCCGACGAGCACGTTCGCGGTCGGGTCGAGGATCCGCTGGAACGTGAACACGACGTCGTCGGCGGTCACCGGCTGGCCGTCGTGCCACTTCGCGCCCTGGCGCAGGGTGAGCGGCCACGACGTCGCGTTCGGGTCGGCGGGGACGGCGGTGGCCAGGCCCGGGCGCGGGTCGCGGGTGATCGGGTCGGTCTCGACCAGCGCCTCGTAGATGTGCTGGATCCCGGCCATCGCGAACGCCGACGCGGTCTGGGTCGGGTCCCAGCTCTGGTCGTTGCCGTACCCGATGACGGCGGTGATCAGGTCCTTGTTGCCGCCCGCTCCCGAGGAGGTGGTGGAGGCGGGGCCGCTGCCGCACGCCTGGAGGGTGGCGGTGACGGCGGCCGCGGCGCCCAGGGCGCCGCTGTAACGCAGGAAGGCGCGGCGATCGACGCCACGTCCGAGTTGGGTGGGACTCATGGGGCTGCCTCCTGCAGGCATCTGATGGGCTTCGGAACTATTCGGGACGTTGGACGTCCCACATCCCATGTCCTGTATTAGACTCGGAGGCTAGGCGGCGAGCGTTTCCCCGGTCAAGCCCAGATTTCCGGAACGTTACAAGGGGATCGTCGCCACGGCAGTCGGGTCGCCCGGCGTCAGCCTCCCCGGATCGTAGGATGTCCGGGGAGCGGCCCGGCGCGCTCGCACCGCCGGCCCGTGCCGACCCGTCCCAGAGGAACCGCATGACCACAGCCCGTCGCCCCGCCGAGCCGGTCCCGGTGTCCCGCCGGCGCCTCAGCCGCTCGGTCGAGGTACAGCAGGCCGTCAAGGACATCATCCATTCCCGGGGGCTGGCCGCCGGCGATCCGCTGCCCACCGAGTCCGAGCTGATGGACGAGCTGGGCATCGGTCGCAACTCCGTGCGCGAGGCGCTCAAGGCGTTGCAGGCGGTCGGAATCGTCGACATCCGGCACGGCTTCGGCATGTTCGTCGGGCGCATGTCGCTCAGCGGCCTGGTCGACGAGCTCGCCTTCCACAGCCGCATCACGTTGCAGGACAGCCGCAACCACCTCGGTCACCTCATCGAGATCCGCGAGGTGCTGGAGTGCGGGCTGGTGCAGCGGCTCGTCGACGACAGCCTCGGCACCGACGCCGTCGCCGAGGTGATGGCGCAGATGGAGGCGGAGGCGGTGGCCGGCGAGGTGTCGCCGGAGACCGACCGGCTCTTCCACGACGTCCTGTACCGGCCCCTCGGCAACCCGCTGGTCGGCCAGTTGCTCGGCGCGTTCTGGGACGTGTACCACCGCCTGCGCGACGACATCGGCCGGCCCGACGAGACCCCGGCCGACGTGGCGCGCCGGCACCGCGACATCTACGCGGCGGTGGTCGCGGGCGACCGGGACGCGGCCGCCACGGCGATGCGCGCCCACTTCGACGGCGTCCGCGCCCGGCTGGCCCGGCTGCAGACCCGCGCCTAGTTTCCCGGGTCGTCAGTTCGGGCGCCGCGTCCGCAGCACGGCGACTCCGCGCGGTGCCAGGGCCGCCACGGTGGTCGGGCTCTCGCGGTCGGCGAGCAGGTCCGTCGCGGGTTCATTCAGGATGACGCGCACCGCATGCTCGCCGTGATTCATCAGGAACAGGTACGAGCCGTCGGGCCCCTCCCGCCGCACGGCCTGCACGTCGGCGGGCAGGTCCGGCAGCGCCGGTTCCACTCCGGCGGCGGCGCGCACGCGGTCGAACAACGCGCGCATCGTCGCCGGATCCGGGCGGGTGCCGAGGTACCAGGCGACACCGGCGCCGTGTTCGTTTCTGGTGACGGCGGGGCGGCCGGCCAGTTCCCCGGTGGCGTAGGAGAGCACCGTTCCGGCGCCCTCCGGCTCGATCCAGTCCGACCAGACCGTTCCCGTTCCGTGCGTTCCGTTCTCACTGTCCACTATGGACACTTCGCCGCCGGACGGCAGCGGCCAGAACTCGTCCACGCGCAGGCCGAGCACCGTCCGCAGCGGCGCCGGGTAGCCGCCGAGGTGGGCCCGGTCGCACTCGTCGACGATCCCGGAGAAGAACGACACCACCAGGTGCCCGCCCGCCTCGACGTAGCTCGTGAGGCGCGCGCCGACGCTGTCCGGCATCAGGTACAGGTTCGGCACGACGACGAGCCTGTACGCCGACAGGTCGGCCGTGGGCGGCACGACGTCGACCGTCACGTGCGCGTCGAACAGCGGCGCGTAGTGGACGCGGTGGGTCTCCAACAGGTCGACGACGCCCGGGTGGGCGTCGAGTTCGAGCGCCCACCAGCTCTCCCAGTCGTGCACGATCGCCACGTCGGCGCGCACGCGGGTGCCGGCCAGTTCGGCCATCCCGGCGATCTCGTTGCCGAGCGCGCGGATCTCCTGGTGCGTCCGCGTCTGCGTGCCGCCGTGCGGCACCATCGCCGAGTGGAACTTCTCCGCCCCGCCGACCGCCTGCCGCCACTGGAAGAACAGCACCGCGTCGGCGCCCTGCGCGATCGCCTGCCAGCTCCACAACCGCATCACGCCGGGCGGCTTCGGCGCGTTGCGCTCCCGCCAATTGACCGCGCCGGGCGCCTGCTCCATGAGCAGCCACGGCTGGCCCTGCCGGGCCGACCGGATCAGGTCGTAGCCGAACGCCGCTTCCACGTGTGCCCGCGGGTCGTACGGGTCGGGGTAGCTGTCGAGGCTCACGACGTCCTGTTCGGCGGCCCACGCGTAGGAGTCGATGGGCTTGTGCACCAGCCCGATGAAGTTGGTGGTGACGGGGATGTCCGGCGTCACCCGGCGGACGATGTCGCGCTCGACGAGGTAGCAACCGAGGATCGCGTCGTTGCTGAAGCGGGCGAAGTCGAGCCGCTGCGCGGGGTTGGCGAACGTGGGCGCGGTACGCGGCGGGAGGATCTCGGCCCAGTCGCCGTAGCGCTGTGACCAGAACGTCGTCGACCACGCGTCGTTGAGCGTCGACAGGTCGCCGTAGCGCTCCCGCAGCCAGGTGCGGAAGTGCTCCGCCGACGTGTCGCAGTAGCACGCCCGCACGTGGCAGCCGTACTCGTTGCCGATGTGCCACAGCCGGAGCGCGGGGTGCCCGCCGTAGCGGGCGGCCAGCCGTTCCACGAGCGCGGCCGCGTGGTCGCGGTACACCGGGCTCGACGGGCAGTACTGCTGCCGCCCGCCGGGCCACAACCGGGTCCCGTCGGCCCGCTCCGGAAGCGTCTGCGGGTACAGCCGGGCGAGCCACGGTGGCGGCGACGCGGTCATCGTGGCGAGGCTCGCGCCGATGCCCGCGGCGGCCAGGTGGTCCATGACCCGGTCGAACCAGCCGAAGTCGTACCCGCCCGGCCGCGGCTCGACGGTCGCCCACGAGAAGATGCCGACGCTGACGAGCGACACCCCGGTGTCCACCATGAGCTTCATGTCCTCGGCCCAGACGTGCTCGGGCCACTGCTCCGGGTTGTAGTCCCCGCCGAACATGATCTTCGGCATGGTCATGTGTCGCTCCTGGTGCTCTCTTCAATGGACATGGGACGTCCTCTATTCTGGGCCGCGAATCTAGGCTCGGTGTGTCGTGGTCGTCAAGGGAGCCGGAGGCGAGATGAGCAGGCGTAACGGCGCGGTTCTGCAGGAACGGATCGTCGCGCTGATCCACGACCGGGAGCTCGGCCCGGGTGCGCCGATGCCGACCGAGACCATGCTGATGGAACTGCTCGACGCCAGCCGCAACAGCGTCCGGGAAGCGGTCCAGGCGCTCCAGGCGCTCGGCATCGTCGAGATCCGACACGGTCACGGGACGTTCGTGGGGCGGGCGTCGCTGGAGGTGCTCGCGCCGTCGCTGGCGTTCCGGGTGCGGCCGGCGGCCGGTGCCGGCCTGCGTGCGTTGCACGACCTGGTCGAGGTGCGGGAGCTGATCGAGGTCGGGCTGATCGGCACCGTGGCCGGCACGCTGAGCGCGGCGCGGCTCACCGCGCTGGACGCGCTGGTGTCCAAGATGGACAGTGACCCGGGCGCCGACCGCGCCTTCCACGCGTTGCTGTACGAGTCGTGCGGCAACGAACTGGTGCTGCAGCTGATCGACCTCTTCTGGACCGTCTACCACGAGGTCGAGGGGGCCCTGGATCCGCCGGAGGGCCGGGCCGCCGCCATCGTCGCGCGTCATCGCCGCATCGTCGAGGCGGTGCGCGCCGGCGACCCGACCGCCGCGCGGGCGGCCATGACCGGGCACTTCACCGACGTCAAGGCGCGCGTCGCGAGAGCGCAGGCGGCGACCGCCGGACGCTGACCCCGACGGGGTTGCGGGCCCGGGAGGGACGGCGTACCGTGCCACGAATCAGACATCCTACGTCCTACGTGGGATGTCGTTCGCCCGTCGACAGGGAGCGTCCCGCCATGCGCATCGCAGTCGTCGCCGTCCTGCTCGCCGTGTCCGCCGCGCCCGCGCCGGCGGTGGCCGCTCCCCGCGACGGCCATGGTGGAGCCCGGCCGTTCGTCGAGGAACAGGTCATCTACGAGCAGCGGGCCTTCGGGTACGCCTGCTTCCGCATTCCGGCCGTCGTGCGGACCACCGCCGGCACGCTGCTCGCGTTCGCCGAGGGGCGGGTCAGGGACTGCGGCGACGACGAGGACATCGACCTCGTGCTGCGCCGCTCCGACGACAGCGGACGCACCTGGGGCCCGCTGGAGGTCGTCGCCGAGGGCAACGGGGAGACCCGGGGGAACCCGGTGCCGATCGTGGACCGGCGTACCGGGCGGATCGTCCTCGTCAGTACGCACAACGGAACAGCGCCGTGCCCCAACGGATGCGACCGCGACCCGTTCGTGCAGCACAGCGACGACAACGGCGTCACCTGGACCGCGCCGCGCGAACTGACGGACGCGAAGCGGCCGGAGTGGAACTTCTGGTACGCCACCGGCCCGATGCACGGCATCCAGCTGGAGCGCGGGCCGCACGCCGGGCGGCTCGTCGTCGGCGCCAACTTCGAGAGCTACGACGGCGTCGGGCCGCACGTGTACGGCACCCACCTGCTCTACAGCGACGACAGCGGCGCGACGTGGCAGATCGGCGCGGAGACGTCGCGCGACGACGGTTCGGTCATCGCGCAGGAGGTGACCGTCACCGAACTGACCGACGGTCGCGTCTACGCCCTGGCCCGCGAGCGCGGCACCGATCCGGGCAGCCGCGCCTACGCCACCAGTCGCGACGGCGGGACCACGTTCGAGGCACCGTTCCGGACGATCCCGCGACTGTCCACTCCGGACGTTCAGGCGTCGACGCTGCGGTACGGCGCGCGGGACCGCGGCGCGAAGCGAAACCGCATCCTCCTGTCGGCACCGGCGCATCCGGCGGCCCGCGAGGTGATGACCGTGCGGTCGTCGTACGACGAGGGCCGCAGCTGGGAGACGTGGGACCGCGGCAAGGTCTTCTACTGGGGACCCACCGCGTACTCCGACATGGTGCGCCTCGACGGCGACGAGGCCGGCCTGATGTACGAGGCGGGCGTCGCCAACCCGTACGAGACGATCCGGTACGCGCGGTTCAACGAGGCGTACCTGGCGACGCCCAACGGGACCCCGCCGGGCATCCCGGGGCCACCGGCGCCGGGCCCACGCACGTCCGATAAAAGCCCGTACCGCAACGACGCCTACGTCCGCGGCGGCGCCGGGCTGACCGCGGGCCGCTTCGGCAACGCGCTCTCCCTGGACAAGGTGGACGACCACGTCGAGGTTCCGTTCGACCGGTCGATCGACCTCGGCGCCGACGACTTCACGGCGATGGCGTGGATCCGGTACTCGGCGACGACCGGCCAGCACGCGATCCTGTGGGCGTTCCGGACCGGATCCGGTACCACGCCGCAGGTCTGGCTGCGCGCGGAGCCGGCGAGCAACCGGATCCGGGCGTTGATGGTGGTCGACCGGTTCACCGTCTCGGTCGCGTCGGCGGGCTCGTACAACGACGGGCAGTGGCATCACGTGGCGCTGCGACGCGGTGGCGGCCGGCTCGCCCTGCGGATCGACGGTGTCGAGGTGGCCGCCGCCACCGCACCGGACGGCTCGGTGACGGCCGGCAGGGAGTTCGGCGTGCAGGGTGTCCACATCGGACAGCGGATCGACGGCGTCGACCGGTTCCTCGGCGCGATCGACGACGTGCGGATCTACCGCCGCGCGCTGTCACCGGCGGAGCTGGAGCGGATCCGCGTCGACAACGCGCCGGTCGGCGGGCGGCTCGGCCTGTGGCTGCCGCTGGACGACGTCAGGCCGTAGCCGCGCCCGGGCCGATCCCGCGGAAGAGGTGGTCGAGCAACCGGTCGGCGAAGGCGTTGTCGAGCGGCCGGTTCGGCAGCAGCAGCCGGTGGTAGCACGCGCCCCACAGCTGGTCCACGACCGCCTCGGCGTCGACCTCCGGGCCCAGCTGGCCGGCGGCCCGTGCCGCCTCCAGGCGCTCGACGGCCAGCCGGCGCCGGGGCCCGGAGTAGGACTCCAGATACGCCTCCATCAGGACGGGGTCCCGTTGCGCCTCGGAGATGAGTCCCCGGATCACCGGGCCCGCCTTCGTGGTCGTGAGGAGCTCGACGAACGCGTGCAGCTGGGTGCGTAGGTCGCGTTCGAGGTCGCCGGTGTCGGGGAACTCGAGCACCGGCTCGACGGTCGCGAAGTAGCCCGCGAGCGCCAGCGCGCCCTTGGACGGCCAGAGCTTGTAGATCGTCACCTTGCTCGCGCCGCTCTCCGCGGCGACCCGCTCGACGGTGAACCGCTGGATGCCCTCCTCCAGCAGCAGCCGGCCGGCGGCCGTCAGCACGTCGCGCCGGACCTCGTCCGTGGGTCGTCGTCCGCGAGGCATGTCACAGGCTCCCTATTTGAACGGTGCGTTCATTTATGGTTATATGAACTCAGCGTACATAAAGTCGAGGGAGGGCTTGACATGGACACCCCAGTTGTTTCCCCGCGCGTCGCGCTGGTCACGGGCGGGTCCGGTGGCATCGGCGCGGCCGTGGTCCGGCGCCTGGCCGCCGACGGGTTCGCCGTGGCCGTGCACTACGCGGGCAGCCGCGATCGGGCGGAGGACGTCGCCCGCGCGGCCCGCGACGCCGGCGCCACCGCGATCGTCGTGAACGCGGACGTCGCCGACGAGCACGCCGTGGCCGCGATGT
Source organism: Virgisporangium aurantiacum (assembly GCF_016863635.1). Lineage (GTDB taxonomy): Bacteria > Actinomycetota > Actinomycetes > Mycobacteriales > Micromonosporaceae > Virgisporangium > Virgisporangium aurantiacum. Next base: position 40,514 of record NZ_BOPG01000064.1, read on the forward strand.
TCGACGCGGTCGAGCGGGAGCTCGGCGGCATCGACGTGCTGGTGCACAGCGCCGGCGTCATGCTGCTGTCGCCGCTGGGCGACCTCGACCTCGACGACTTCGACCGGATGCATCGCACGAACGTGCGCGGCACCGTCGTGGTGGCGCGGGAGGCGGTGCGGCGGGTGCGCGCGGGAGGCGCGATCGTCACCTTCTCCAGCACCGTCGTGAAACTGGCGCTGCCGACCTACGCGGCCTACGCCGCCACCAAGGGCGCCGTCGACGCGATGACGATGATCCTGGCCAAGGAGCTGCGCGGGCGCGACATCACGGTCAACGCCGTCGCGCCGGGTCCCACCGCGACCCCGCTGTTCCTCGACGGCAAGCCGCAGGAGGCGATCGACAAGCTGGCCGCCATGCCGCCCCTGCAACGGCTGGGCGAGCCCGCCGACATCGCCGACGCCGTGGCGTACCTGGCCGGACCGGCCCGCTGGGTCAACGGGCAGGTCATCTACGTCAACGGCGGCATCGCCTGACACACCGAAGGCAAGCCGTGAAGCCGGCGTGAAGCCTGAATGAAGCATCGATCCGTGAATGTTCTGCCGCTGCGTGGGTGTGTGGTCTCGGCAGGGGGAGCGGGATGCGGGCAGGACAGAGACGGTGGATGGCGTGGTTCTCCGCGGCGGCGGTCGCGTTGGCGGCCGGCGGCGGAGTCACGGGCTCGGTAAGGGACGGCGAAACGGCCGTGCCGGTGGTGGATACCGCCAAAACCACCGCCGCCGAACGGTCGGCGTCGCTGAGTGCGGTGTCGACCGGTGAACGGGTGGAGGTCGCCGAGCGGGCGACGCCGACCCGGCAGGTGTTCGCCGAGCCGGACGGCTCGTTCACGATGCGCCTCGACGCCGCCCCGGTGCGGGCGAAGCGGGGCGACGCGTGGGTGCCGATCGACACCACGCTGCGGCGTCGCGCCGACGGCACGGTCGAACCGGTCGCGTCGGCGCTGCCGTTGACCGTGTCGGGCGGCGGCACCGGTCCGCTGGTGCGGCTGGCCGACGGAAAGCGGTGGCTGGAACTGCGCTGGCCCACTCCGCTGCCGGCGCCCGCCCTGTCCGGCGCCACCGCGACCTACCCGGAGGTGCTGCCCGGCGTCGACCTGCGGATCACCGCGGGGGCGCAGGGCTTCTCCGAGGTGCTGGTGGTGAAGGACCGCGCCGCGGCGGCGCGGGTGGCGCGCGTCCGCTTCGGCCTGGCCACCAACGGCCTGACGGTCGACGCGGACGCCTCCGGTGCGGTCTCGGCCCGCGACGCGACGGGCGCGGTGGTGTTCACCTCACCGGCGCCGGCGATGTGGGACGCCGCCGGCCGCGACGCGGTGGGCACGGTCGAGGTGACGCCCGGAGCGTTGACCGTGGTGCCCGACCGCGCGCTGCTCGACGACCCGGCCACCACCTACCCGGTCTCCATCGACCCGGACTTCGGACCGCCGTTCGTCGGCTGGACGAAGGTGTTCTCCAACAACCCCGGCCGGTCCTACTGGAACGGCAGCGGCGGCGACGACGCGCTGCAGAAGGTCGGCAAGTGCTTCGTCGCGTCGGGCGAGTGCGGCACCGTCGGGGTGGCGCACAGCTTCTACCAGTTCGACATCAGCGCGTTGCGCGGCGCGCAGATCCTGTCCCCGACGAAGCTGAACGTCCACAACATCTGGGCGCCGTCGTGCAACGCCCGGGTGTTCGAGGTCTGGCAGACCGGCCCGATCGGGTCGGGCACGACGTGGAACGCGCAGCCCGGCGGGTGGTGGGGTCCGATCGGCACACCCAACGAGGCGCACGGCTACAACCACGCCGTCTGCCCGGCCAACCTGGCGCCGGCGGTGACCAACGCGCCGGCCTGGGTGGGCGTCGACGCGCAGCAGTCCATCATCAACCGGCTCAACGACGGCTCGACCCTGGCGACGTTCGGGCTCAAGGGCGCCGGCAACGAGACCGACGACCTCGGCTGGAAGAAGTTCGACGGGGTCCAGCTCGTGGTCCGGTACAACTGGCCGCCGGACGCGCCGGGCGGCCTGTGGGCCAACGCCGGCCAGGGTCCCAACCTGGGCTGCCCGCTCACCCGCGACGTGGCGTTCGTGCCGTCACCCCGGCCGACGCTGCACGCGGCACTGTCCGACAAGGACGGTCAGAACCTCCAGGCCGAGTTCGAGTGGTGGAACTACGGCGGCACCGCCCCGGTCGGTTCGCAGCGCACCGACGGGCAGGGCAACGGCCTGGCGCACCAGGTGACCGTGCCGCCGGGGGCGTTCGCCGACAGGTCGGCCATCTCCTGGCGGGTGCGCGGCTGGGACGGCATCGCCTGGGGACCGTGGTCAGCGTTCTGCCAGCTGACCGTCGACATGACGGCGCCGCAGCGGCCGGCCACCCTCACCTCGACCGACTATCCGGCCGACGCCTTCGGCGGGTACGTCGGCAAGACCGGGAGCTTCACGGTCACCGCCGGCGATCCGGATGTCATCGGGTACCAGTGGAGCCTGAACTTCCAGGATCTGCCGATCGTCGACACGAACTCACCGAAGTTCGTGCGGGCCGTCGGCGGCACCGCGACGATCCGGGCCACGCCGACCCGGGAGGGGCCGAACGACCTGTACGTGCGCGCCGTCGACCGGGCGCTCAACGTCTCCCCGGTGTGGCAGAAGCCCGACGGCAACGGCGGTTTCGTGCCGGGCGGTTACCACTTCCTGGTCGGTTCGGCCGTACCCGGGCCGGTCGGCTACTGGCCGTTGGACGGCATCGGCACCAACACGGCACCGGATTCGTCGGGACACCACCACACCGGCACGGTGTCCGACCGGTTCGGCTGGGTCGCCGGCCGGCACGGCGACGCGCTGTGGTTCGACGGCACCGCCGGTCAGGTGACCACGACGGGCGGGCCGACGGTCGACACGTCGGGCACGTTCACCGTGTCGGCGTGGGCGAAGCTCGACGGCATCGGCGGCCACCCGGCGGTCGTCTCGCAGGACAGCAACCAGACCGCGGGCTTCCAACTGCAGGCGACCCCCGACGGGCACTGGGCGTTCGCGATGTTCGCCGGTGACGTCGCCGGCGGCGGCGCCGTGCACGACCGGATCGTCGCGACCGACCCGTTGAAGGTCGGCGCCTGGACCCACCTGGTCGGCAGCTACGACTCCGGTGCCGACGAGATGCGGCTGTACGTCGACGGCGGGCTCGCCGCGGTCGGCGCCCACCGCGACGCGTACCGGTCGACCGGTCCGCTGACCATCGGCCGGTCGATGTGGAACGGGGGGCCCAGCGACTTCTTCCCGGGCGCGGTCGACGAGGTGCGGGCCTACAACCGGCTCCTCGTCGAGGGCGAGGTCGCCGACCTGGCCAACCGGCCGGCGCTGGAGGAGGGCTTCTACCCGTTCGACGAGGGCACCGGCACCACCGCCCAGGACGGCTCGGGCTACTACCGGGCCGGCACGCTGGCCGGCGGCGCGTCGTGGGTGCCGGGCACGGTCGGCGCCGGCGCGGTCGCCCTCAACGGCGTCGACGGCGCGGTGACGACCGGGGCTCCGGCGGTGCGCACCGACGGCAGCTTCACGGTGACCGCCCGGGTGCGGCTGACCGCCGCCAACGGCCGGGCGCAGACCGTCATCAGCCAGGACGGCCCGAACTCGTCGGGCTTCCAGTTGCGGTACCAGGCCGACGGTAAGTGGGCGTTCCGGGTCGCGCGGGCCGACGCCGCCAGCCCGACGTGGCTGCCGGTGGTGTCCAACGCCCGCGCGGACGAGGGGCAGTGGGTGCACCTCGCGGGCGTGTACGACGCGGCGCGCGGCGAGGTACGGCTCTACGTCGACACCGTCGAGCACGTCGCGCCGGGCCGGGTGACGGCCAACGTCGCGGGCAACCTGGCGATCGGACGCGGCCGGCAGGCCGGCGCCGCGGTCGAGTTCCTCGACGGGCGGGTCGACGACGTGCACGTCTACACCGGCGCGCTGACCCGCGACCAGATCGTCGCCGACAACATCACCCCGGTGACGAAGCGGTCGACCGTCTACATGGGACAGTTGAGCCGGTACAACGACATGACCGGGCGCACCTGGGTCACCAGCGGGCCGGTGCCGCGCACCGCGCACTACGTGGGCTCGCTCGGCATCCTCGCGCCGGAGGGCACGCCGGGCACCCGGATGCTGTACTCCTGCTCGTACCCCGGCGGCCAGTTCGTGTCGGGGCGGGCCGACTGCGAGGGCAGAACCACGCTCGGCGAGATCGGGCTGGTCTACGCGACGGCGCCGGCCGACGTGCCGACCCAGGCGGTCTACCGGTGCAACCACGAGAACGGAAACCACCTCGTCTCGACCTCGTCGACGTGCGCCGGCGAGGAGGGGTACCGCCCGGAGGGTTTGCTCGGGTACACCGTCGCCTACCGGATGCTCATCCGCTACAACAGTTCGGCGTTCGGCGACCACCTCACCACGGTCGTCGGCCCGCCCACCGGATACCGGATCGAGGGCCGGCAGGGCATGGTGGCGCTGACGGCCGAGCCCGGCACGGTCGGCCTGTACTCCTGCGTCGACTCCGCGGCCGGAGATGGCGACGAGTTCCTGTCGACCGACGCCACCTGCGGCGGCGGCACCGCGCAGGCCCGGTACTGGATCGGCAACATCTGGGTCGACCCGCCACCGGCCCTGTCCGGCCGCGACGCGATGCGGCTCTACAACTGCGCGGTCACCTCCTCCGGGGAACGGTTCACCTCGCTCAGCGACGACTGCGAGAGACAGTCGGTCGTCGGTCCGCTCGGCTACGTCGTGTTCGGGAGGTGAGCGGCGTGCGGACCTGGAGTCGCCGGCTGGGCGGCGCGATGTGCGTGGTGCTGGCGGTCACGCTGGCGAAGTCGCCGGCGTTGGCGGCTCCGCCGGAGTCGACCGTGGCCGGCGTGCCGCACACGCGGCAGGAGGAGCGGATCGTACCCGTCACGGCGGTGCGGCCGTCCACCGCGACCCGGGCCGACGCCGCGACGGCGAACGCGTTGCGCGGCGCGCCCGGCGTGGCGTGGCCGGCGGCCGGGGTCGCGGAACTGGCGCTGTCGGGCGCCGGCACGGCCCGGTCCGCCACGGCCGGCGGCCTCCCGGTCCGCGCGGCCGGTTCGGCGGAAGGCTCGGCGGCCGGTTCGGCGGCCGGTTCGGCGGCCGGTCCGGCGGGCGGCTCGGCGGGCGGCTCGGTCCGGGTGGAGGTGCTCGACCGGTCCGTCGCGGCCGCCGCCGGTATCGACGGGCTGCTGCTACGGGTGCGCGGCACCGACGACGCGGCCGGCCCGGTGACGCTGACCGTCGACTACTCCGCCTTCCGGTACGCCTACGGCGGCGACTGGGGCACGCGACTGCGCCTGGTGACGGTTCCGGCCGGCACCCGCGTCGGCGCCGTGCCGCCGGCCGGGACCGGCCCGGCGATCGGCGGCCCCGACCAGGCCGCGGCCGTGACGCCGCTCGGCGCCGTCCTGCCGGGCGCCAACGACGCGACGGCCGGCACGGTGAGCGGGCAGCTCCCGGTGTCCACTGTGGACACGACACTGGCGCTGACCGCCGGCCCGGCCGGCGAGGCGGGCGACTACCGGGCCACCCCGCTGGCGCTGTCGTCGACGTGGAGCGTGTCCGGGCAGACCGGGGAGTTCACCTGGTCCTACCCGTTCCGGGTGCCGGAGACGCCCGGCAACCTCGCACCGCAACTGGCGCTGTCCTACAACTCGGGCGCGATCGACGGCCGCACCGTCACCACCAACAACCAGCCGTCCTGGGCGGGCGAGGGGTTCGACCTGTCGTCGGGCTACATCGAGCGGTCCTACCGCGGCTGCGGCGACGACCTCAACGGCAACAACGGCAAGGAAGCCACCGGCGACCAGTGCTGGTTCACCGACAACGCGACGGTGTCGCTGGCCGGGCACTCCGGGCCGCTGGTCCGCGACGACCGGGCCGGCACCTGGCGGCTGAAGAAGGACGACGGGTCGCGGATCGAGCGGCTCACCGGCGCGGCCAACGGCGACAACGACGGCGAGTACTGGAAGCTGACCACCCGCGACGGGATGCAGTACTTCTTCGGGCTGAACCGGCTGCCCAACTGGGTGTCCGGCAACCGGGAGACCCAGTCGGCGTTGAACGTGCCGGTGTTCGGCAACAACGCCGGCGAGCCGTGCCACAGCACGGCCGGGTACGCGTCGTCGTGGTGCAACCAGGCGTACCGGTGGAACCTCGACTACGTCGTCGATCCGCGCGGCAACACGATGTCGTACTGGTACGCCAAGCGCGGCAACGCCTACGGTCTCAACATGGGCAAGCAGACGGTGCCCTACGACCGCGGCGGCGTGCTGCTGCGGGCGGAGTACGGCACCCGGGCCGGCACCGAACTGGCGTCGGCCGACGCGCCGGCGAGCGTGGTGTTCGGCGTCGGTGACCGGTGCGTGCCGGGCGCCGACTGCACGAAGCGCACCGCGCAGAACTATCCCGACGTGCCGCTCGACCAGGAGTGCTCGGCCTCCTGCACGAAGCAGACGTCACCGACGTTCTTCAGCACCGACCGGCTGGCCAGCGTCACCACCCGGATCGGCACCACGCCGGTGGAGACCTGGACGCTCACGCACAGCTTCCCGAACCCGGGTGACCTGTCCAGCCCGGGCCTGTGGCTGGCGTCGATCGGGCACTCCGCCGGCGGGCTCACCGTTCCCGACCTCACGTTCCACGGCGAGGCGAAGGAGAGCCGGGTCAGCGGCGCGGTCGACGGGCTGCTGCCGCTCAACCGGTACCGCATCGTCAGCATCGACAACGAGTTCGGCGGCGCGGTCACCGTCAACTGGGAGCCGCCGAACTGTTCGCGCACCGCGCTGCCGGCCGAGGACACCAACACCCTGCGCTGCTTCCCGGTCTACTGGCAGCCGCCGGGCAACCCACCGGGCAACGACTGGATGCACAAGTACGTGGTGAGCAGCATCACGCAGACCGACAAGGTCGGCGGCAGCCCGACCGAGGTCACCTCGTACGTGTACCAGGGTCCGGGCGCCTGGCGCTACGGCGACAACGAACTGGTCAAGAAGGAGCGGCGCACCTGGTCGGACTGGCGCGGCTACCAGACGGTGTCGGTGCTGCACGGCAACGCGTCCGGGGTCCGCACCCGCACCGACTCGGTCTACTTCCGCGGGATGAGCGGCAACCCCCGCAAGACCGGTACCGGGCCGGCGGTGTCCATCGTGGACAGTCGCGGTATCGGGTTCCCCGACGAGGACCGCTACAACGGCATCGTGCGCGAGCGGCTCACCTACGACGGATCGACCGCCGTCGGCAGCACGATCACCGACCCGTGGGAGCGCGGCCCGACCGCGACCCACGCGTACACCGACGGCACCGAGCAGGCGTACTTCGTGGACACCGGATCGGTCATCGACCGCACCGTGGTGTCGGGCGGCGGGTGGCGCACCAGCCAGGTGTCGCGGCAGTACGACGACTACGGCCTGGTGACCCGGGTGGAGGATCTCGGCGACCTGGCGGTCACCGGCGACGAGCAGTGCGCCCGCACCGAGTACGCCGCCCGCGACGCCGGAGCGATGCTGCTCAGCCTGCCGTCGCGGGTGTCGACGGTGTCCGTGCCCTGCGCCGCGACCCCGGTCTATCCGCGCGACGCGATCTCGGACCTGCTCAACTACTACGACGGCGCGACGGAGCTCAACGCGACGCCCACCAAGGGCGACCTGACCCGGGTCGAGCAGGCCGTCGACTACGCCGGCGGGACCGCCCGCTACGGCACGGTGTCGACGTCGACGTACGACCGGTACGGGCGGCCGCTCGACGTCGGTGACGCGCTCGGCCGGCACACCGTCACGGCGTACACCGAGACGGCCGGCCTCAACACGAGGATGACCGTCACCAACGCCCTCGGGCACGTCACCACGACCGACTTCGACCCGGTGTGGGGCGAGGCGACGACGGTGACCGACCCCAACGGGCGGCGCACCGACCTGCGGTACGACGGCCTCGGGCGGATCGTGGCCGTGTGGCTTCCCGGTCGCTCCGAGCCGGCCGGCGACGGGCCGAACATGCGCTACCGGTACCTGCTGAGCAAGACCGCGGCCAGCGCCGTGCAGACGGACACGTTGCGGGCCAACGGCAACTACGTCTCGACGTTCGCCCTCTACGACGGGTTCCTGCGGCCGAGGCAGACGCAGGCGCCGGCGTGGGGCGGCGGCCGGGCCATCACCGACACCGTCTACGACTCGCGCGGGCTGGTCGTCAAGAACAGCGGCCCGTACTACGCCGAGGGTGGCGCCGGCACGACGCTGGTCGCGGCCGGCGACAACAACATCGCGACGCAGACCGTCACGGCGTACGACGGCATGGGCCGCCCCACCGTGTCGACGTTGATGTCGCTCGGCGTGGAGAAGTGGCACACGACGACCGCGTACGGCGGCGACCGGATCGACGTGACCCCGCCGCGGGGCGGCACGGCCACGACCACGTTCCTCGACGCGGGCGGCCGCACGACCGCGCGCTACCAGTACCACGGGCCGAACCCCCAGGGCGCCGCCGATATCACCCGGTACACGTACACGGCCACCGGCCAGCTCGCGTCGGTGACCGATCCGGCCGGTCTCCAATGGCGCTACGGCTACGACCAGCTCGGCCGGCAGACGTCGGCGCACCACCCGGACAAGGGCGACACGACGGCGACGTTCGACGCCGCCGGCCAGCTGAAGACGACCACCGACGCGCGCCGCATCACGCTCGCCTACACGTACGACAACCTGGGCCGGCGCACGAGCGAGCGGCAGGGGTCGGACACCGGGGACGTGCTCGCGACGTGGACCTACGACTCGCCGCTCAAGGGCCTGCCCTCGGGCAGCAGCCGGACGGTCGGCGACAACACGTACCGGACCGAGATCGTCGGGTACGACGCGGCCAACCGGCCGACCGGAACCCGGGTGGTGATCCCGCTGGGGGCGGGCGCGCTGGCCGGCACCTACGAGTCGGGGACGACCTACCGCGCCGACGGCAGCCCGGCGACGCTGCGCCTGCCGAAGGCCGGCGACCTCGCCGAGGAGACCGTCTCGTACGAGTACGACGATCTCGGCCTGCCGAAGAAGACCAGCAGCCCGCTCGGCGCCTACGTCAACGACACCTGGTACACCCGGTTCAGCGAGCTCTCGCAGGTGTCGATGGGAGCCGCCGGGCTGCGGGTGTACGACACTTTCTACTACGACGAGGCGACCCGCCGCCCGACGCGGTCGCTGTTCGAGCGGGAGAAGTCGAGCCAGTCGACGGTCGACGACTTCCGGTACGGCTACGACCCCGCCGGCAACATGACCTCGGTCGCCGACGTGCCCGAGGGCGGCGGGTTCGCCGACACCCAGTGCTTCGCGTACGACTATCTGCGCCGCACCAGCGACGCGTGGACAACGGGGTCGACCTGTGACGCCGCACCGGTTCCCGCCAGGGTCGGCGGCGCCAACCCGTACTGGACCTCGTGGCGGTACGACCTGACCGGCAACCGCACCGGGGAGACCCGGCACGGGCTGGCCGGCGCCGGTGACACCGTCGCCACGTACGACTACGCCGACGGCAACCACCGACTGGAGTCGGTCACCACGACCGGCCCGACCGGGTCCACAGTGGACAGCTTCGGGTACGACGCGACCGGCAACACCGGCACCCGCACCGTCGGCGGCAACCAGCAGACGCTCACCTGGGACCAGGCCGGACGGCTGGAGTCGGCCACCGGGACCGGCGGCGCCACGAACCTGGTGTACGACGCCGACGGCAACCGGCTGCTGCGCTACGAGCCGAACGCGGTCACTCTCTACCTCGGCGGCGAACAGGTCCGGCTCGACCGGTCGACCGGCGCGAAGACCGGCACCCGGTTCTACGTCCACAGTGGACAGACGGTCGCGGTGCGCAGCGGTGGCACGCTGTTCTGGCAGAACGGTGACCACCACGGCAGCGCCACCACGTCGGTCCGGGCCGACGACCTCGCGGTGACCCGCCGGCAGTTCACGCCGTTCGGCGGCACCCGCGGCACCGCGCCGGCGAGCTGGCCCGACCAGCGCGGTTTCGTCGGCGGCACCCGCGACGACGCGATCGGGCTCGTCCAACTCGGCGCCCGCGAGTACGACCCGGCGCTGGGCCGGTTCATCTCACCCGACCCGGTCGTCGACGTCGACGATCCCCAACAGCTCAACGGCTACGCGTACGCCAACAGCAACCCGGCGTCGATGAGCGACCCGGACGGTTTGCGGTACCTCGTCGACGTCGACGGGATGGTCAGCATCCCCTCGCTGAAGCACGCCACCCCGCGGCAGATCAAGTGGGCCACGGCGCGGGCGGCGGCGGTCACCCGGATCAACAAGGCGGCCAAGAAGCGCCAGGACGCGGTGATCAAGGCGTCCGGGCACAGCCGGGCGGAGTACGAGGAAGCCAAGAAGATAAAGAAGAAGAGCGTCGTCGACGTCGTCCTCGAGGTCGCCGGCGACGTGCTCAAGGAGTTCCTCGGCATCAACGACATCATGTCGTGTTTCGGCAACGGCGACGTGGGTTCCTGCGTCTCGATGGTGGTCGGCATCATCCCGTGGGGCAAGCTGTTCCGGATCGGCGAGCTGATCGGCGCCGTGCGCAAGGCGTGGAACGCGGTCACCAGCTTCAGATCGTTGCAGAAACACGCCGACGACGTGATCGGCGCGGTGGACAAGGCGCTGACCAAGGCCGACGAGGCGGTCGCCACGGCGTGCAAGACGCACAGCTTCCGTCCGGAAACCGGCGTGCGGATGGCCGACGGCACGGTCCGGCCGATCGGGCGGATCCGGCTCGGTGACCGGGTGCTGGCCACCGACCCGGTGACCGGGCGCACTGGGGCCCGCACCGTCGTGGCGCTGCACGTCCACCGCGATCGCGCCCTGGTCGACCTCGACGTGCGGAGCGCCGACGGCCGTGCCGCCGGCACTCTCCACACGACCGCCAAACACCCGTTCTGGCGCCCGGGCGACGGACGCCCCGGAACCGGGCGGTGGCTCGACGCCGGCCAACTGCGGCCCGGCGACGGCCTCAGCGACGGCGCGACCGTCGACGCCGCCCGCTCCTACACCGGCGACTCGCTCATGGTCGACCTCACCGTCGAGACCACGCACACCTACTACGTGGTCGCCGGCACCACGCCGGTGCTCGTCCACAACTGCGGTACGGGTGGCTTCAAGAGCGGGATGTCCGCCGACGAGATCACCGACATCAACAGGTCCTTCGGCGGGACACACGTGCGGCCGGGTGCGAGCGGGCCCGGGGACGCCCTTGTCAACGCGAGCCGGCACACCGGCTTCTACAACAAGGCGGCGTCACTGGTCCGCAACATCGCCGGTGACCACATGTTCGACAACGGCAACAAGCGGACCGCTCACGCGGTTGTCACCGAGCTCATGCAGCGGAACAACATCTCGTACGGGCCGAGCTCGGACGAGCTCTGGGGGGTAATCTCGGCGGTCAGCAAACCCGGAGGCAGCTCGATGGGAATCGGCGACATCGCCTCGATGATGCGAGGGTATTGATGGACCTGCATACGTTCGATCTCGGCGCGTTCATGAGTGGTGTCGGGTCGAGTGACATCACCATGATGGTGAAGATCGACGATGAACGCCAGCGCGAACGACGCAGGCCATGGACCGTTCTCCTGGCGGGTGCCACGGCATTCCGATCCGACTGCAGAAGCCTGGAGGAGTGCGTCGAGGTGGCGGTCCGGGAGCTGGGCCGGCCGCTGGGCGCTCGACTGGACAGCATTCTGGAGTCGGCAACCGGCACCACCGAGCGGGCAGACCTCCTCGCCGTCGACATCGACGACCTCTTCACACAGTTGGCGGATCGCGGCACGACGGTCACGGTTCAGGTCAGGAGGGAATCCGAGGCGGTCGGCGACGCGCGGTGGAGCCTGGGCCTCTCCGGTGCCGCGGTCGACGGGCGCGGAATCCAGGCGGGTGGGAACACCCTCGACGAATCACTGAAGAGCGGCCTGCGGGAACTGCGCGCGCGATCCGCGGAATGGGAGTGGCTGGACCTCTACCTGTAGACGGCAGTTCAGAGGCCGAACACCGGCAGCGCGGGCAGCTCCGGCCGGTCCAGCCACGCGGTGAGGAGACCGTCGACGGAGGCGAAGCGCCGGACGTGCTCGCGGAACCCGTCGGTCGTCACCGTGCCGTGCTGGTGTTCGGCGACCCACGAGCGCAGCAGCGTGAAGAACGCCGCGTCACCCACCCTCGTGCGGAGGGCGTGCAGCGTCAACGCGCCGCGCTTGTAGACCGTCGGATCGAACATGCGGTCGACACCCGGGTCCGCGATGACGATGGTCGCCGGTTCCGTCGCGAGGCGGGCGTGCCAGCGGGCGGCGAGGACGTCCGCCGACGGGCCGCCGGACACCGCCGACCACAGCCATTCCGCGTAGGTGGCGAAGCCCTCGTTGAGCCAGATGTGCCGCCAGTCGGCGACCGTGAGGCTGTTGCCGAACCACTGGTGGGCCAGTTCGTGGGCGACCAGCCGCTCGTGGGTGCGCCGCCCGTCGAGGTGGTTGCGGCCGAAGACGGCCATGCCCTGCGCCTCGATCGGGTCGTCCAGGTCGTCGTCGGCGACCACGACGACGTACTCCCGGAACGGGTACGGCCCGAGCACCTCCTCGAAGACCGCCATGATCTCGCCCTGCCGGGCGAAGTCGTGGCCGAAGAGGGGCCGTAGCCGGCGCGGGACCGCGGCCCGCTGGGTCACCCCGCCGGTGGCGAGGTCGACCAACTCGTACCGGCCGATCTGGACGCTCATGAGGTACGGGGCGGTCGGCTCGTTCCGTTCGTACACCCAGGTCCGGGTGCCCGAGCCGCGCCGCAGGGAGACCAGGTCGCCGGTGACCACCACGGAGTACGGCGCCGCGGCGGTCAGCGTCACCAGGAACGTGGCCTTGTCGGCGGGCCGGTCGTTGCAGGGGAACCAGGACGGCGCCCCGTTCGGCTGGCTGGCCACCAGCGCTCCGTCGGTCAGCTCGTCCCAGCCGATGTCGCCCCACCGGCCCGGGATGGGCACCGGGGTCCCGGCGTACCGAATTTCGATCTTGAACGCGGTCCCGTAGGCGATCGGCCGCTCCGGTCTGACCCGGAGCTTGCCGGACCGGTGGGCGAACTTCGCCGACCGGCCGTCCACCCGGACGTCCTGAACCCGGAACGAGCCGAGATCGAGGCTGAACCGGGACAGCGAGTGCATCGCCCGCGCCGTGACGACGGCCTTCCCGGCGAGCCGGTTCGTGGGGACCCGGTAGTCGAGGTCGAGGTCGTAGTGCAGCACGCGGTACCCGCCGTTGCCGTGCGCGGGCAGGTACGAGTCGGTCGAGTGGTCGGCGCCGGGTGTGGCGCCGAGCGGCCCGACCCCCGCGGTCATGCCCAGTTCGCGATCGGGTTGCCGAGCCATCTGCTGTCGCCGGGCACCGCGTCACCGCGGGTGACCAGCGAACCCGGCCCCACGGTGGTGCCCGCGCCGATGCTCGCGCCCGGCAGGACGATCCCGTGCGGACCCAGCGTGGCGCCCGCGCCCAGGGTCACCCGGTCCATGCTCATGATCCGATCATGGAACAGGTGGGTCTGCACCACGCACCCCCGGTTGACGGTGGCGCCCGGCCCGAGCCGAACCAGGTCGTACTCCGGTAGCCAGAGGGTCTCCAGCCACGCACCCCGGCCGATCTTCGCGCCGAGCGTCCGCAGCCACATGCTCAGCATGGGCGTACCGGTGGCGAAGCGGAACAGCCACGGCGCGGCGAGCACCTCGACGAACGTGTCGGCGAGCTCGTTGCGCCAGACGAACGACGTCCACAAAGCCCGGTGGGTGGCCCGGAACCGGCCCACCAGCAGCCATTTCGCGGCCGTCGCGGTGAGCGCGGCGAGGATCGCCGCGAAAAGCAACAGGGGACCGGCGGTGAGCGCGGCCGCCCAGCCGCCGGCGGCCTGCCAGACCCGTGCGAGCGTGGCGAGGACGAGGACCGCCAGCGCGCCGGCGAGCATCACCGGGACGATCCGGCACAGCTCGATCGCGGCCCGCGCCAGCTTGAGCCGCAGCGGCGGTTGGTAGGTGCGGCTGGTGTCGGCCGTCTCGGCGGTGCGGCGGAGCGCCATCGGCGGCGCGCCGAGCCACGACGAGCCCTTCTTCGCCTTGCGCGGCGCGGACGAGAGCACCCCCACCAGGGTCCGCTTGGGCACCGACCGGCCGGGCGCCGCCATGCCCGAGTTGCCGAGGAACGCCCGCTTGCCGATCCGGACCGGAGCCACCCGCAGCCACCCGTGGCTCAGCTCGTACGTGGCGACCATCGTGTCGTCGGCGAGGAACGCCCCGTCGTCGACCGTCGTCATCGCCGGCAGCGCGAGCACGGTGGACGCCTCCACGTCGCGGCCGACCTTCGCACCCAGCAGCCGCAACCACACCGGCGTGAACAGGCTGGCGTACATCGGGAAGAGCGCGGACCGGGCCATCCCCATCAGGCGCTCGGTCGTCCACACCTGCCACGCCACCCGCCCGCGCACCGGGTGGAAGCCGGCCCGCAGACCGATGCCGAGCAGCCGGACCGCCACCAGGACGAGCAGTGCATAGGTGACGAAGTAGGCGACGCCCGCCGCCGGGACCATGAGCAGCGCGGCACCCGGGGTCGGCCGGGCCAGCAGCGCGAGGGCCGGCAGCACCGCCACCACGGGCAGCAGCCCCAGCACCTGGGCGGTCAGGCTGTAGGCGGCCACCCAGGCGCGGGCCCGCCGCTCCGGACGCTGCGCCGGCCAGGCGGTCGGGTCCTTGGCGGCGGGCACGGCCGGTGAGCCGGCCCAGCGCTGGTTCGCCGGCACCGCACCGGTGACGGTGGACCCGGCGGCGATCTTCGCGCCCTTGCCGATCCGGGCGCCGGGCATGAGCGTGCTCCGGGCACCGACCCGGCTGCCCGCGCCGACCCGCAGCGCGCCGATCCGGACGACGTCGCCGTCGACCCAGTAGCCGGACAGGTCGACCTCGGGCGCGACCGCCGCGCCGCGGCCGAGCTTCAGCAGGCCGGTGACCGGCGGCGCGGAGTGCAGGTCCACGTCCGGGCCGATCTGCGCGCCGAGGGCCCGCGCGTACGTGATCATCCAGCCCGCTCCGGCGACGCCGGTGGCGCCGGTCAGCTCGGCGAGCCGCTCGGCCGCCCACAGCCGGAGGTGGACACTGCCGCCCCGCGGGTGATCGCCCGGACGCACGCCGCGCAGGAGCAGCCGCGCCCCGGCGGCCGCCACCGCGATCCGCCCGGGCGGGCTGAACAGCAGCACCCAGCCCGCCGCGATCCACCACCAGGAGACCCGCGGTGCCCAGGGCAGCAGGACGTTCCCCAGCGCCGCCAGGACGGTGATCCAGCGCAGCCCGACGAGCCCGAGCATCGGCAGCATCAGGACGCCCTGGACCAGCCCGGCGCGCAGGGGAGTGGGCCGGACCTCGCGACGGACCGTCGCGGTCGGGTCCAGCGCGTCGAGCACCGCCGCCATCTGGGCCAGCCGGGGGTGCTGGTAGACGTCGCTCACCGACATCTGCGGGTGCTTCCGCCGGACCCACGCCACCAGCTGCGCCGCGCCCAGGCTGCTGCCGCCGCTGCTGAAGAAGTCCGCGTCCGCGGCGGACGGGCGCACGCCGAGGATCTCCTCCCACCCGGCGGCGAGCCACTCCTGCGTCGCGGTCAACGCGGCGCTTTCGCCGCTTTCGCCGCCGAACGCGCCGGAGACCAGGGGCCAGGGCAGGGCCGCCCGGTCGACCTTCCCCGACGTCCGCGTCGGAAGCGCGTCGACCTCGGCCAGCAGCGGGACCAGCGCGGCCGGCAGCTGCTCGCGGATGCGTTTCGCGGCCGCGGCGGCGTCGAACCCGTCGCGCGGCACGACGTAGCCGACCAGCAGCTGGTTGCCCGCGGCGGTCCGCTTCACCGCGGCGGCCGCGCCGGCGACGCCGGGCAGCGCCTGCAGCGCGGCGTCCACCTCGCCCAGCTCGATCCGCCGCCCGCCGAGCTTCACCTGCTCGTCGCTCCGGCCCAGGAACAGCAGCCCCGCCGGCTCCGCGCGTACCACGTCGCCGCTGCGGTACGCCCGCTGCCACCCGAGGGCGGGCAGCGGCGCGAACTTCTCGGCGTCCTTCGCCGCGTCGAGGTAGCGGGCCAGGCCGACCCCGCCGATGACCAGTTCACCGGTGTCGCCCATCGCGACCGGGACGCCGGCCGGGTCGACCACGGCGAGCTCCCAGCCGGCCAGCGGCAGCCCGATGCGCACCGGACCCGCGCCGGTCATCCGGGCGGCGCAGGCGACCACGGTCGCCTCGGTGGGGCCGTAGGTGTTCCAGAGCTCGCGTCCCTCGACGGCCAGCCGCTCGGCGAGCTCCGGCGGGCACGCCTCGCCGCCGAAGATCAGCAGGCGGACGTCGTCGAGCGCCTCGACCGGCCACAGCGCGGCGAGGGTCGGCACCGTCGACACGACGGTGATGCGCTGCTCGATCAACCACGGACCCAGGTCGACGCCGCTGCGCACGAGCGAGCGCTCGGCCGGCACCAGGCAGGCGCCGTGCCGCCAGGCGAGCCACATCTCCTCACAGGACGCGTCGAAGGCCACCGACAGGCCCGCGAGGACCCGGTCGGACGGCCCGAGCGGGGCATCGTCTGCGAGGAAAAGCTGCGCCTCGGCGTCGACGAACGCGGCCGCCGCGCCGTGCGGGACCGCCACGCCCTTCGGGGTGCCGGTGGACCCGGACGTGAAGATGATCCAGGCGTCGTCGGCCGGTTCCGGTCGCCCGGGCCGGCCGCCGGGGGTGCCACGCAGCGTCACGCTCAGCCCGTCACCGATGACCGCGCAGACGTCCGCCTCGCCGAAGACCAGCTCGGCGCGCTCCTCGGGGTCGTCCGCGTCCACCGGTACGTACGCCGCGCCGGCGGCGAGCACGCCGAGGATCGCCAGGTAGAGATCTGCCGTGCCGGAGGAGACCCGGACGCCGACCCGGTCACCGACGCCGATCCCGTGCCCGCTCAGCGTCGCCCGCAGCGCCTCGACCCGGTCGGCCAGCTCACGGTAGGTCAGCGTGGTGGCGCCGGTGTCGATCGCGCGGCTGGTCGGGTGGGCCCGCACCGTCGCGTCGAGGATGTCGACCAGCGTGCGGCGGACCGGTGCGGAGGGGGAGCGGAACACCGCCGGAGCGGCCGGGGCCTCGGGGACAACGGGAAAATCGATCGCTAGGGTCACCGGGCGCGCACCATCTCTACCTCACGGGTCAACGTCGGCCAGGCGAGTGACACTCAGCCGCCCGGGGCAGCGTTCCAGGTTACGCGAGTAAATCGCGGGATGACGGCTCCCCTGGCGAACTCGTGTCGCCTGACACACCTCGCCCGGTGCCGGCGGCTTCACCGGCCATGGACGGACAGCGTCACCGTGGTGCCGTCCGGGCGGGTTTCGATGGTCAGGTTGTCGACGGTCCGCTGGACGAGCCAGAGGCCGCGGCCGCTGGTGTCGTGCGGATCGGGGCGGTGGGGCCGGTAGTCGGCGGGGAGGCCGGTGCCGTGATCGGTGACCCGGCAGCACAGCCGGTCGTGGGTGCGCCACAGGCGCAGGTGCCCGCCGCCGCCACCGTGCCGGACGGCGTTGGTGATGATCTCGTTGACGGCGACCACGAACCGGTACAGCGCCGCCTCGGCCAGGCCGTTGCGCTCCGCGTGCCGGTTGACCCGGTGCCGCGTGCCGCGCAGCGTGCTCAGGGTGAAGTCGCAGCTGAGCAGGTCGACGACGGGTCCGGGTTCAGTCACGGCTGAGCCTCTGCCGGCGGACGGCGAGGATGCACGTGTCGTCGTCGGGATTGGCGCGACGGAGTTCGGCGAGCAGGTCCTGCAGCGGCCGGCGGTTGGGGTTCGCGGTGACGCGGTCGAGGACGGCGACGACGGCGGCGAGTCCGTCGGCGAGGCTGTGTGACCGGTGCTCGATGAGCCCGTCGGTGTAGAGGAGCAGCAGGTCGTTCGGGCCGAGCGTCGTCGTGGCGGTGTCGTAGCGGGGGCGGCGGACGGCACCCAGAAGGGTTCCGCGGGGTCGGGGGAGTTCGACGGTGACGCCGTCGCGGGTGAGGAGCGGGGCGGGGTGTCCGGCCTGCGCCCAGGTCAGGTTCTGGGTCGCGGGGTCGTAGCGGGCGACGACCGCGGTGGCGGTCGCGTCCGGCGGGACGCTGCTGTAGATCAGCTGGTTGAGGTGCTGCAGGAGCGCGGCCGGGTCGCCGGTGGTGGTGGCGGCCAGGGCGGCCAGGGCGTGGCGCAGTTGTGCCATGGTGGCGGCGGCCTGCACCCCGTGGCCGGCGACGTCACCGACGGCGAGGATCACGCTGCCGTCGTCGGCGACCGCGGCGTGGTACCAGTCCCCGCCGACCCGGCTCGCCTGTTCGGCGGGCAGGTAGCGCACGGCGGCGCGCAGCCCCGGAAGGTCGATCGGCGCGTCCGGGATGGGCAGCACGATCTGCTGCAGTTCGGCGGCGAGACGGTGTTCGGCGGCCAGGTTCTCCTGGTGTTCGAGCAGCTGCCGCTCGACCTCGGCGAGCTTGAGCCGGCTCGTCTCGCGGGCGGTGACGTCCTGGATGATCCCGTAGATCTTCACCGGGCGGCCCTCGGTGTCGCGGACCGCGTCGACCACCGCCCGCAGGTACTTGATCTTGTCGTGGATGCGGACGCGGGTGGTCACGTCGATGGTTTCACCGCGGCCGAACGCTTCGGCGGCGTGGCGGCGCAACGCCTCGTCCTCCGGCAGTCCGAGCGCCTCGGACTCCGCGCGGGGCAGCGGTCCGTCGGCGGGGTCGCGCTCGTAGATGTGGTACATGCCATCGGACCACGTGGTGGCGTCGGTGACGAGGTCCCACTCGCCCCAGCCGAGATGGCCGAGGCGTTCGGTCTGCGCGATGCGCTCGGCCTGCCGGGTCTGCGCGTCCTGGCGGATCCACGTGTTGATCAGCCCCGGGCCGGCGGGTTGAATCCGGACCGTCAGCAGGTGCTCGGACGAGCGCTGCTCGTCCGGGTGCACGTAGGGAACGGGGCCGACCGTCCGCGCCTCGCCGTCGGCCAGGGAATCGACCCAGGCGTGCCACACCGGCCCGCCGACGACGGTCGGATAGATTTCGCTGACCCGTCGCCCGATCAGTTGCGGACCGGTCCGGCCGGAGAGGTCCACGACCGTCGGGCTGACCGAGGTCAGCTCGAAGTCGTCGATCCGGCCGGAGAGATCCCGCATCGGCGTGACCATGATGTGGTCGCCCGGCACGGTTTCGAAGATCTGCTGGACGATGCCCGCCCACTCGCCCGGATCGGAGTCGACGCGCGACGGGCGCTGGGGGCGTCGGACGGCCGGGACGCGGGGAGCCGCGTGCAGGAGCGCCTCGTCCGCGACCTTGTAGAGCCGCCGCGACGGGGTCAGTTGCGTCGTCTCCAACGCGGCGATCACCGCGGCCGCCACGGCGCTGATGTCCGAACCCTGCTGCGTGGCGCGCAGCCGCAGATGAGCGTGTGCCTCGTCGATCCGGCAACCGATCCGCCCGGCCAGCAGCCCCGCCGCCCGCTCGCACTGCAGGTCCGGGCTCAGACGCGCCTGGTCGATTTTGACGTCGAGTTCGATCAGGCGCTGCAGGTATCCGTGGTTCGCTTCCATCAGCCGTCGTCACGCCGGTCCGGCGACAGGCCGAAGACCTCCAGGAGACCCGCGCAATCGAGCTGGTCGAGAACATAACTCGTGGGATTCTCGACCCGGAAGCCCGCGGAGATCTCGTCGGCGGCGCGCATCACCTGTACCAGAGCACCGATGCCGGAGGAGTCGAGAAAGGTGACCGCGGCCAGGTCGACCCGCACCATCGCCGGCCGCCGGACACTGATCGCCTCTCGGACTCCGGCCGCGATGTGCGAGACATTGGTGAAATCGAGTTCGCCACCCAGCACCACATCGAGCACACCGTTGTTGACGTCGGAATCCATGGAAACGATGGTCATCGTCGAACCCCCACCCGCTGTACCGGCTGATGCTACGCCGCCCGCCGAGACCCGGGAATCGGCCGACGGAGTTACCACGCCGGTGTCATCGGGTCCCTTCGGTCTGCTCGCGGGCGTGCAGCCGCACCAGGTCGTGGATTTGGTAGCGGATCTGGCCGTCGGCGCGGGTGGTGGTGTCGAGCAGTTGAGCGTCGACCAGGCGTTCGGCGAGGTGTTCGGCCCGGCACGGGGTGACGTCGAGCAGGGTCGCGAGCAGTGCCGCGTCGAACTCCTTCCAGCCGAACATTCCCAGGCGGCGGAACGCGAGCCGGATCGGGTCGGGTAGTCCGGTGTAGGTCGTGGTGATGCTGGTGCGGACGGCGAGGTCACCGGCGGCCAGTTCGTCGAGGCGGCGGTGGTCGTCGCGGAGCCGGCTGGCCAGTGCGTGCAACGGCCAGTGTGGCCGGCCCGCCAGCCGGGCTCCGGCGGTGCGGATGGCGAGTGGCAGCCGGTCGCAGAGTTCGACGATTTCGCGTGACGTGTCGGAGTCGGCCGCCGCGCGGGCGGGGCCGACGATGCGGCCGAAGAGTTCGAGCGCCTTGTCGGCCCGCAGGGCGTCCAGGCGTAGGTAGTCCATGCATTCGAGCCCGGGCAGCAGGATCCGGCTGATGATGACCACGGCACACCCCGGGTGCGCGGGGAGGAGCGGGTGGACCTGACGCTCGGAGGTGGCGTCGTCGAGCAGGATCAGCAATCGCCGACCGGTAACCAGGCTCCGGAACAGCGAGCTGCGTGCGGAGAGGGTGTCGGGAATCCGGTCGGCGTCGAGCGCGCGCAGGAACGCGTCGAGGACGTCGAGGGGATCGGCGCCCGCGCCCCGCAGCGAGGCGTACAACTGGCCGTCTGGGAAGTGGCCGCGGGCCCGCTGCGCCGCGGTGACGGCCAGGGCGCTCTTACCGGCGCCGGGCGGCCCGGTGACCTGTACCAGAACGGGATGCGCGGCGGTGTCGGCGGCGGCCAGCAGCCGGTCCACTATGGACAGTTCCGTGTCGCGGCCGGTGAGGTCCGGCACGGCCGGCGGGAGTTGGTTGACGCCGCGTGGTGCCGCGTCCTCACTCAGGATCCGCGCCTGCACGGCCTGGACGGACGGGCCCGGTTCGATACCCACCTCGTCGACGAGCAACCGGTGCAGCCGCTGGTACACGGCGAGGGCGTCGGCCCGCCGGCCGGCCCGGTGCAGCGTGGTCATCAACTGTTCCCAGAACCGTTCCCGCAACGGGAACCGCGCGGTGAGGTCCTGGAGTTCGGCGACCAGGTCCACCGGTGCCCGCAACGCCAGGTCGAGTTCGATGCGCCGCTCCAGGGCCGCCAACCGGAGGTCGGTGAGCCGGGTCGCCTCCACGTCGTCGAGCCAGGTCGACCGGGCGTCGGCGAACGCCTCACCCCGCCACAGGTCCAGCGCCTCCGCCAGCAACGACCGCTCCGCGTCCGGGTCGGCGACGGCGACCCGCCGGCCGAGGAGCCGGACGAAGCGCAGCGCGTCGACCTGATCCGGCTCGACCCTCAGCACGTATCCACCGGGAGCCGCCCGGATCAGGTTCCGGCCGAGCAGGCGCCGCAGCCGCGCCACGTACAGTTGCACCGCGCGGCGTGCGTCCATCGGCGGGCTTTCCCCCCACACCACCGTCGCCAGGCGATCGAGCGAAACCGGCTCACCCGCCGAGAGCGCCAACGCGGTCAGCAACGTCCGCAACCGGCGGGCCGTCAGGGCGACGGGCCGCCCGTCCACCACCACCTGAAGCGGTCCCAGCACCCCGATCGACGCGGCACCCATCAGAGCTGGGAGGACCAGCAGGTGTTGCACTGCGGCTGCGGGTGGCCGTTGCCCGGCGGGTTGATGGCACCGATCGGCCACTGTGCGGGGTCGAGCGGTTCCGCCGTCGCCGTGCCGTCGATGGCGACCGTGACCGTGGCGCACGACAGCAGGATCCGCGACGAGGTGAAGAGGCACCACGCCTTCCGCTTGCCGCGTTGCACCGGAACCGACGTGTGGAAGACCGTCGGCGCCGTCGGCGCGTACCGCTGGAGCATCGACGGATACATGACGGCGTAGCGGTCGCCGGGCGTGAGGACGCCGACGCCGAACTGGCTCAGTCCGTCCGGAAGTCCACACTCGAGCCGGCCGTCGAGCACCAACAGGGCGTGGCTGTCCGGCATCGGTTCCGAGCGTAGGGACGCCGGGTCCAGCGCGCCGGCCGGGCACCCGTAGCCGGGCCAGACGGCGAGGTCGACCGGAGTCGCCCGCGCGGCGGGTGGCACCACCGCCAGGCTCGCCGCTACCAGGACCGTCACCAGGAGCTTGTTCATTCTTCCCCCGTTCTCGGTTCGTCGACCGGGGGAGTGACCGCGTGTGCGGCGCCGAGCACCAGCCCGAGTTGGAACCGGTTCTCCACCCCCAGCCGATCCATGAGCGCGCGCAGCGTGTACGCGATCGTCCGCTCGCTGATGCCCAGGTTCCGGGCGACGACCGGATCCGTCTGGCCCTCCGCCAGTAGCGCCACGATTGCCTGCTCCCGTGTCGTCAACACGATCGGCGGCACGCCTCCCTTCCGCGGATCGCGGGCCGTGGACCAGACCTGTTCGAACAGCGCCACCGTCGCCGCCACCACCGACGGCTGGTCGAACTCCACCGCGCCGGCCGACAGGTTCAGCGGATCGGACGGCAACAGCGCCACCCGGCGGTCGAAGACCATCAACTTCGCCGGGATGTCGTCGCGCTCGCGGTACTCGCCACCGGGGCGCGCGAGCCGCAGCACGGCGGCCGAGCTCCGGTCGCCGTCGGGTGCGGGCACGCCGCAGTTGCGCACCTGTATGCCCCGCTCGATCTGCTTGCGGTCCAACGGAAGCGCGGCGGCGGCCACGGCGGGGGAGAAGGCGCGTTCGGGGTTGAGGACCAGGTGCTCGATCCGCTCGGCGTCCACGAGGTGGGCGATCCGCGACCGGATCGCCGCGGCTCCGGTGTGCACGCGGAGGTGCCGGCCGTCGGGATCGTCGCCCTGGGCGACCATGCCGGCGATCAGCGCGTGATGGCGCCGGACGTCGTCGCGCGGCGTGGGACGACGGCGGTGGCGCCGACGCAGCGCCCCGACGACGCCGTCGACCGGTGCGACGCGCCACCCCCACTCGGTGCGCCCGCCGGCCGGTCGTACGGCGGCGCCGCGCACGGCGTCCACCGCAAGCAGTTCCTCGGTCGCCGCCTCGACCCGTCGTGGTGCCAGACCGAGATCGTGCGCCAGCCACCGGCCGGTCTGCGGCCCGGCCGCCGCGAGCGCCCGGTAGACGAGATCGGCATCCGGCGACAACCCCCAGCGCACCAGCGACGGCACCGGTGCGCAGGTCTGCGGCCATTCGAACGAAGTCATCCGCTCCCCCATGCGTCGATCGCGACCTCAACACAGCGTTCCCGACCGACGCAAGCGCACCGGAGATCAGATTGCAGGATCCTGCAGAACCGCCCGGCGACCGGCCAGGGCCAGATCGGTCACGTCGATGCCGACCGGGGTGCGGCGGGTCGCGATGCGGCTCACCGACCACGTTCCGGGGACCCGGTGGAGCAGTTCGCGCAGCGCGATCGCGGCCTCGTGGCGGGCCAGGTGCGCGCCGAGACAGAAGTGCACGCCGTGGCCGAAGGAGAGGTGTTCGTTGGGCGTCCGGTCGGGCCGGAAGTCGTCCGGGTCGGTGAAAATCCGGGGGTCGCGGTTGGCCGAGACCATCATGGCGACGACCCGTTGGCCGGCGCCGATCGCGTGTCCGGCGATGGTCGTCGGGCCGGTGGTGAAGCGGTCGGCGCCGCCGGTCGGGGGCAGGAACCGGAGCACCTCCTCGACGGCGCCGGGCACCAGGCCGGGATCGGCGCGCAGCCGGGCCAGTGCGTCCGG
This sequence comes from Virgisporangium aurantiacum, assembly GCF_016863635.1. Classification (GTDB taxonomy): domain Bacteria; phylum Actinomycetota; class Actinomycetes; order Mycobacteriales; family Micromonosporaceae; genus Virgisporangium; species Virgisporangium aurantiacum. The sequence continues at coordinate 64,440 of NZ_BOPG01000064.1, forward strand.
GTGGGCCGCCAGGCACAACGCGATGTTGACCAGCAGGGTCCCGGTGGTCTCGTGGCCGTTGATGAGCAGCAACGTGCAGAAGTCGAGCAGCTCCTCGTCGGACAGCCGACTGCCGTCCGGTTCGGCGGCCAGCAGGGTGTCGATGACGTCGCCCCGGGGCCGGCTGCGGCGTTCGGCGAACACGTCCCGGAAGTACCCGGCCAGTTCGGCGTGGGCGGTGCGGAAAGCGGCCCGCCGCACCGGATCCCGGGTGAAGGAGCCGGCGAACGAGGTGATGGCCCCGGCCCACCGGACGAAGTCCGCCTGCCGGTCCGCGTCGACTCCGAGCAGCGCGGCGATGGTGTGCACCGGCACCGGCACGCCGAGTTGGCCGATCACGTCCAGCTCACCGTCCACATCGGACAGTTGGGCCCGCACGGTGTCCGCGATCGAGGGGAGCAGTGACCGGATCGCCCGGGGCGTGAAGGCCCGGCTGACGAGCCGGCGTAGCAGGTGGTGCCGGGGCGGGTCGATCGCCGACAGGCTGTGGAGAAGCGGGTTCTCGTGGTGCGGCACGGGTTGCGCGCTGTGGCGCAGTTCGTCGGAGGAGAACACCGGATGGTCGGTGAGTACGCGGTTCACGTCGGCGTGGCCGTGCACCACCCAGAAGCCCGGCGGTTCGACGAAACGCACCCCGTCACCGGCGAGGCCGGCGTGGGCGGTCTCGCGGTACCAGTCCAGGATCTCCCCGACGACGTCATCAGCCATGCGCCGAGTGTCGAAGCGCCGACCGGTCACGGTCTTGGAAATATCGGACGCCCGGCAGCAACGCGCTCGGCGGCGCCCCGATCGCGTGGCGGAACTCGGCGAGCAGGTGTGACTGGTCGTAGCAGCCGCTGCGCACGGCGATGTCGGCCCAGTCCGGACGCTCACCCCGGGCGACCGCGGCGCGGGCGGCGGCGAGCGCACGGTGCAACCTGACCACCCGCGCGTACGTCTTGGGCCGCAGCCCGACGGCCACGACGAACCGCCGCCGGAGCTGCCGCTCCGACAACCCGACGCCGGCGGCGTGCGTTTCCACCGGCACACCGGGCGCGGCGTGCATGGCCGCGAGGACGGCGCGCACCCGGTCGTCGACGCGGAGCCGCCCGGCCCGCGCGCGTACCGACGCCAGCGCGCCGGCCAGCCGCTCGGTCACCGACCCGCCCAGCGGCCCGATCTCCACCGGCGAACCCGCCAGCGGCACTTCGTCGGCCCCGATTCCGAACAGCCCGGTGACCGTGCCCGGTCGCAGGCGCACCCCGACCAGTGGTCCACCCGTGGGCAGCGCCCCCTGCCGGCGACGTGTCTCCGGCCCGGCCAACCGGCCCACGCCGTCGGGCATGACGAGCAGGTCGACGGCGGGCTGCGGCAACCCTCTCGGTACCACGTCGCCGTCGAGGACCCAGGCCGCGGCCACCACGTGGGCCAGGTCGGCGGGCACCGGCAACGCGGTCACGTGTTCGCGTCCACCAGTTCGCGGACCGCGGCGGCGTCGGGGCTGCCGATGTCGGTGAACAGGTCGAGGGCGTCCTGCCAGTGCCGCACGGCGGCGGCGGGGTCACCGGCGTCGTGGGCAAGGGATCCGAGCAGGTGCAGGGTGTGGGCCTCGCCCAGGCGGAACTCGGTCTCGCGGTGCACGTCCAGCGCCCGCTGTGCGTGGTCGAGTGCCTGGTCGGGCCGGTCGAGGGCGCGGAGGGCGGCGGCGAGTGAGGTGTGGGCCCGGCCCTCCAGCAACCGGAGGCCGGCGCGGGCCGCCAGCGCGAGTGCCTCGCGGGCGTGGCCGGCGGCGTCGGCGAACCGACCGGTGTGCCGGTCGACCTCGGCGAGCCCGATCTCCGCGGTCACCACGGTGATGGAGGCGCCGATCTCCCGGCCCACGTCGAGTGCCCGCCGGTACCACTCGGCCGCCGGCCCGGCGCGATCGGCGGCCAGATGGACGCCGGCCAGGGTGACCCAGGACTTCAACTCCCCGTTGCGGTCGCCCGTCTCGGTGGCCAGCGCCGCCGCCGCTTCGGCGAACTCCAACGCCTCGGCGTGGCGGCCCGCATCGCGGTGGACGACGGCCAGGCCACGCGCGGAGTGTGTCTCGCCGTAGCGGTCACCGAGTTCGCGCATGACGGCCAGCGACCGGGTGAGGTGCCGGTGGGCGGTGTCGAGCCGGCCCAGCTCGCGGTAGGCGAAGCCGAGATTGCAGAGGACGAGGGCCTCACCGTCGCGCGAGCCGATCCGCCGGTACAGGGCCGAGGCCCGATCGAAGTGTTCGATGGACTCCCGCTGCCGCCCCATGGCGTTGAGCAGGACGCCGAGGTTGAGCAGCCCGGTGGCTTCCCCGGCGAACCGGCCGGTCTGCCGGGCCAGCGCCAGCGACCGGGCGTGGTAGTCGGCGGCCGCCCGGAAGTCGCCCCGCTCCGAGTGGAGACCGCCGAGATTGCCGAGACTGGTGGCCTGTCCGTCGCTCCAGCCGGCCTGCGCGGCCAGGTCGTGGGCGGCGGTGTAGTGCCGGATCGCCTCCGGGTGGCGGCCCATCGCATGGTGTGCGGTGCCGAGGCTGAGCCGGGCGGCGGCCCGCGCGCGGTGGTCGCCGGCGTCGGTCGCGGCGGCGAGGCCGGCGTGGGCGGTCACCAGCCAGTCGGTGCAGTGCCGGCGCAACCAGAAGTAGCCGCGCAGCGCGTCGGCGAGCAGCCAGGCCGCCGGCCGCGATCCGTGTTCGGCGGCCTGCCGGACGGCGGCGACCAGGCTGGCCCGCTCGACGTCGAGCCAGGCGATGGCCTCGGCGTCACTGTCGAACGTGACCGGAGGACCGGCGGGCGACGCCGGTACGGGCAGGCGCGACATGTCCGGGTACAGCCGGCCGGCGGCGGCGTCGGTTCCCCGCAGGTACCACCCGACCAGCCGGGCGACGGCGGCGGCAGCCTCCGCCGGACCGTCGTCCCGCTCGACGCGTTCGCGGGCGTACCGCCGCAGCAGGTCGTGCAGGCCGAACCGCCCCACCCCGCGCGACTCGACCAGGTGCGCGGCCATCAACTCGTCCAGCAACCCGGCCGCGGTTTCCGGTGGCAGCTCCGCCAGCGCGGCGGTCGCCGGCACGCCCACGTCGGGACCCGGCACGCAACCCAGCAGCCGGAACACCCGCCGGGTGACCGGTGGCAGCCGCTGGTAGGACGCGTCGAACGCGACCTGCACGGCCAGGTGCGGTTCGCCGGCGACGGCGAGGCGGCTCAGCCGGTCGTCGGCGGTCAGGTCGGCGAGGTATCCGGCGATGCTCTGCCCGGGTTGGTTCGCGAGGTTCGCGGCGGCGATCCGCAACGCCAGCGGCAGGCGCGCGCACGTCTCCACCAGTTCGCCGGCCGACGCGCGCTCGGCGGCGATCCGGCCGGCACCGAGCAGTTGTTCGAGCAGGGCCAACCCCTCGTCGGGGGTGAGCACGTCGAGGGTCAGCCGGCGGACGCCGTGGGTGGCGACCAGCCCGCTGAGCCGGTCGCGGCTGGTGATGAGCGCCGCGCAGGTGGGGCTGCCGGGCAGCAGCGGGCGGACCTGTTCGGCGCTGCCCGCGTTGTCCAGCAGCACGAGCGTCCGCCGGCCGGCCAGCATCGACCGGTACAACGCCGCGGCGGTCTCGACCTCGGTGGGGACCTCGCCGGGCGCCAGTCCCAGCGCCCCCAGCAGCGCGGCCAGCGCCCGCGCCGGCTCCAGCGGCGACCCACCCTGCGCGTATCCCTGCAGGTTGACGTAGAGCTGCCCGTCCTCGAAGTCGCCGGCGACCCGGTGCGCCCAGTGGACGGCCAGCGCGGTCTTGCCGATGCCGGCCATGCCCGCGATCGAGGCGATCACCACGGCGTTGGTCGCCGGCCGGTCGTCGTGGTCGGCGCCCTTGGCGATCAGGGTGTCCAATGCCGTCAGGACGCCGGCCCGACCGGTGAAACCGGGAATGTCGGCCGGCAACTGGCGCGGCACGACCGCGACCCGCGCCGACCGGTGCTGCGGCGGCGGCCCGCCCAGCAGACCGGCGTAGATCTTCTGCAGTTCGGGGCCGGGGTCGACACCGAGCTCGTCGGCCAGGCGCCGCCGGATCGTGTCGTAGGCCAGCAGCGCCTCCGCCTGCCGGCCGCACCGGTCCAGCGCGGTCAGCAGCCGCACCCACAACGACTCCCGCAACGGATGCGACGCGGTCAGTTCCGACAACCGGGGAACCACGTCACCGTGCCGACCGTCGAGAAGATCCAGGTCGATGTCCCGCTCCACCGCGGCGAGATACCGCTCGACCAGCGGTGCCCGCAGGCCCGCGAGCCGAGCCGACGACACGTCGCCGAACGGATCACCCCGCCACCACCCCAACGCCTCCGCCAGCCGGCGGCGCTCGGTGTCGACATCGGGCGCCCGGGCGGCCGAGTCCAGGCGCCGGATGAACCTCAGCGCGTCGACCCGTTCCGCCTCGACGCGCAGCCGGTAACCCGCCGATTCTGTGCTGATCGATCCACGGGGCAGCAGGTTCCGCAGCCGGGTGACGTAGAGCTGCACGCTGCGACGCGCGTTGTTCGGCAGGTCGTCGTCGCCCCACAACGCGTCGACCAACCGGTCGACCGGCACCGGCGACCCGGCGTCCATCGCCAGCACCACCAACAACACCCGCAACTTCGCCGACGACACCGCGAGCGGGCGGCCGTCGACCGACACGGTCAGCGGTCCGAGCACATCGATCGCGAGCATTCCGCAAGCCTACGGTCATCCCGCCGAGCGCGAAGCCGGAGTGAACCCACAGTAGGTTGTGTCCATGGGTCTACTCCTGGAGCGGCACGGAAGCGCGGGCAAGACGGTGATTCCGCTCGAGTTCGCGGTGCCGGCGGGGCCGGTGATCGTGGAAGCCGAGCAGCCGGGCGATGCCTTCCTGTCGGTCACCGCCAAGGCGCGGCGCGAGCTGATCGGCGACCCGCTCCTGCAGACGTACGACCGGGGATCCGCCGGACGCGCGTGGGCGTTCCTCCACAGTGGACGGCCGTCGCGGCTCGTCGTCAAGGCGAAGGGCGCGTGGACCGTGCGCGTGCACGACATCGGGTCGGCGTCGCCGCTCGACGGGTCGACCGTGACCCGGACGGGCTGCGACGTGCTGGCCTACGACGGCGCGGCCGGCGACGCGTTCGTCGACTATGTCAAGGCGGTGGACGAGCTCGACACCGACTCGATCCACGTCCACCTGCTGCCCGCCGGGTCCGTCGCGGCGCGCGACGTCGACTGGCCGGTCGTCAGTTCCGAGTCGGCCCGCCACGCGTTCCGCCTGCCCGGCCCGTGCCACCTGTTCATCCGCACCGACGGCACCTGGTCGATGGCCGTTCAGCGGGTCGGTTGAACCAAAGGCACTCCCGAGAGGCAACACATGTTCGACGTGACAATCGCCGGCTGCGGGCCGGCCGGCGCGATGCTGGCCGCCGAACTGCGGCTGCACGACGTGCGGGTACTCGTCCTGGAGAAGGACACCGAGCCGGTGTCGTACGCCCGCATCGTCGGTCTGCACATCCGCAGCATCGAGCTGATGGCGATGCGCGGGCTGCTGGATCGCGTCCTCGAACACGGGCGACGGCGCCCGGCCGGCGGCTTCTTCGCCGCCATCGACAAGCCCGCGCCGGCGGACCTGGATTCCGCGCACGCCTACCTGCTGGGCGTCCCGCAGCCGGTCATCGTCCGCCTGCTCGAAGAACACGCGATCGAGCTGGGGGCGCGGGTCCGGCGCGGCTGTGCGGTGGTCGGCTTCGCGCAGGACGACGACGGCGTGACCGTCGAACTGGAAGACGGGGAGCGGCTGCGTTCGCGGTATCTCGTCGGCTGTGACGGCGCGCGCAGTACGGTCCGCAAGCTGCTCGGCGTCGACTTTCCCGGCGAACCCGCGCAGACCGAGACGCTGATGGGCGAGATGGAAGTGGGTGTGCCGCCGGAGGAGATCGCCGCCGCGGTGACCGGATTCACCAAGCGGTGGTGGCTCAGGCCCGTGGGCGTCGGCGTCTACAGCGTCGTGGTACCCGCCGCCGGAGTCGGCGACCGCGCGGAACCGCCCACCATCGAGGATTTCCGGCACCGGTTGCGCGCCGTCGCCGGAACCGATTTCGGTGTGCACTCGCCGCGGTGGTTGTCCCGCTTCGGTGACGCCACCCGGCTGGTCGACCGTTACCGGGTCGGGCGGGTGCTGCTGGCCGGCGACGCGGCCCACATCCATCCACCCACCGGCGGGCAGGGCCTCAACCTGGGCGTCCAGGACGCGGTCAACCTCGGCTGGAAACTGGCCGCACAGGTCCGCGGCTGGGCGCCGGAAACGCTGCTGGACACCTACCACGCCGAACGGCACCCGGTCGCCGAGGACGTGCTGGACAACACCCGCGCCCAGATGGAACTGTCCTCCGCCGAACCGGGCCCGCGGGCCGTGCGCCGGCTGCTCACCGAGCTGATGGACCTCGACGAGGTGAACCGCTACCTGATCGGGAAGATCACCGCGATCGACATCCGCTACGACTTCGGCGCGGGCCCGGACCTGCTCGGCCGCCGCCTGCGCGACATCGACGTGACCCAGGGCCGCCTCTACGATCTGCTGCACCGCGGCCGCGGCCTGTTGCTGGACCGCACCGGACGCCTGACCGTCGGCGGCTGGTCCGACCGCGTCGACCAGCTGGCGGACCCCGCCGCGGCACTGGACGTCCCGTGCGTGCTGCTGCGCCCCGACGGCCACGTCGCCTGGGTCGGCGACGATCAGCGGGACCTGGACGGCCACCTCTCCCGCTGGTTCGGCCGGCCCGCCGAGGGTCTGCGACGATCCTTCCCATGAGCGAGAGCGCCGATCCCCGCCGCCACCTTCTCGGTCTGATCAACGGGTTCCGGATCTCGCAGGCCCTGCACGTCGCGGCGGTGCTGGGCCTGTCCGACCACCTCGCCGACGGTCCGCGAACCGCCGCCGAGCTGGCCGCGGTCACCGGCTGCCACCCGGGCTCCCTGCACCGGCTGCTGCGCGCCCTCGCCACGGCCGGCGTCTACGAGCAGGCGGCGGACGGACGCTTCGCCTGCACCCCGCTCGGCGCGGAGCTGCGCGCCGGCGGACTGCGCGACTGGGCCGCCTTCGCCGGCGCTCCGTCGATGTGGCAGGCGTGGGGCGCGCTCGGGCACAGCGTCCGCACCGGCGGGAACGCGTTCGCGTCCGTGCACGGCGAGGGCGTCTGGGACTACCGCGCCGGCAACCCCGCCGAGGGCGCCGCCTTCGACCTGGCCATGGCGGCCCTGTCCCGCCCCGTCGCGGAGGCCGCCGTCGAGGCGTACGACTTCGGTGCCCTCACCACCGTCGCCGACATCGGCGGGGGGAACGGCGCCCTGCTCGCCACGCTGCTGACCCGCCACCCGCGGCTGCGCGGCCACCTGCTCGACCAGCCCCACGTCGTCGCCGCCGCACCGGCCCTGCTCGCCGCCGCCGGGGTCGCCGACCGCTGCGAGGTCCACGCCGGCGACCTCTTCACGGCGGTCCCGCCCGGCGCCGACGCCTACGTGCTGAAATCGATCCTGCACGACTGGCCCGACCAGGAAGCCCTGGCCATCGCCCGCGTCTGCCGCCACGCCATGCGACCCGATTCGGTGCTGCTGGTCCTCGAACGGGTACTCACCGGGCCGCCCCATCCGGCCACCGACCTGCCGGCGGCGTTCTCCGACCTCAACATGCTCGTCGGACCCGGCGGCCAGGAACGCACCCGCGACGAGTACGAGACCCTGCTGCGCGAGGCCGGCCTCCACCTGACCCGCGTCCTACCCACCACGACGGAGATCTCCATCATCGAAGCCGTGCCGGCACCCTGATCGGGACTGGTCACTCCCACCGGGCCGTGAGCAGGGTGTCGTCGGGGGGATCGTGGGGGAGGGGACGGGGTGCGCCGGGCCGTAGGCCGTCGAGGGTGATGGCGGTGATGCGGGCGCGGGCCCGGACCGCCGCGTCGACGAGGTCGTCGCGGCGCTGCCGGCGGAGTTGGTCGATCAGGGGTGACTTCGTGAGCTGCTCGATGAGCAGGTGCAGGTCGGCCCGGGTGACGTCGGTACGCAGGACGCCGGCGGCGTGTGCCCGCGCGATCAGCGCGTCGACGGCGGTGTCGGTGCGCCGGTTCTTCGCCGCGAGCTCCGGGGTGATCTCGACGGTGCCGGCGATGGCGCCGAGGCCGCCCTGGCCGATGTCGATGCCCGCACGCACGTAGTGGGCGAGCCCGTCCCACGGGTCGTCGTGCGCGAGGCCCGCCTCGGCCGCGGCGAGCCAGCGGTCGAGGCCGGTGTCGACCAGCCGCTGGAAGAGCGCCTCCTTGGTCGGGTACCGCCGGTAGAGGCTGCCAATGCCCACGCCGGCCTGCGCGGCGATCGCGGCGACGGACGCGTGCGCGCCGTCGACGGCGACGACCGTGCGGGCGGCGTCGAGTAACGCGCGGTCGTTGGCCTCGGCCTCGGCCGCGCGGTGATGGCGCCTGGTGGGCTCGGTCACGTCGGAAGTCTAACGCTTGCGGAGCGATCTGCTCCGCACGTAGTCTCTGGATGCGGAGCGAATCGCTCCGCATTAGCCGAGGAGAGACGATGGACGATCAAAGAGCTTTACGGGACCTCGTGAGCGCGGCCGATCGGCACCAGAGCGACGTCGACGAGTTCGTCGCGCTGCATCACCGCGACGCGGTGGTGGTGAACATCGCCGGGCGACGCGTGCTGGGCCGCGACGCGCTGCGCGACGCGATGACGGCCGCGCTGCGGAGCCCGCTGGCCAACGTGTTCACGCGGCTGGAGGTCGAGGACATCCGCCTCGTCGGGCCCGACGTCGCACTGGTCAGTTGCGCCAAGCACGTCACCGACGAGCGCGCCGGCGGTCCGGCACTGCCGACCACGGGCAGCCTGACGTTCACCGCCGTGCGGGAACCCGACGGATGGAAGATCGCCCTGGCCCAGACGACACCGGTGGGGTGACGCCCTATCCTGCTTCGCATGCCGTGGTTCAGCGCCGTCGAGCTGGCGGAGAACATCCGTCGCCGGCAGGTGTCCTGCGTCGAGGTGATGAGCGCCTACCTGGCACGGATCGAGGCGTTGAACCCGCGGGTGAACGCGATCGTCGCGCTGCGCGAGCCCGAGGTGCTGATGCGCGCGGCGGCGGCCCGCGACGACCAGCTCGCGCGCGGGGAGCGGCTCGGGTGGTTGCACGGGTTTCCGTTCGCGGTGAAGGACCTGGCCGCCGCCGAAGGTCTACTGTGGACGGAGGGCTCCCCGCTCCACGCGCGGCGGGTGGCCGACGTCGACGATCTGTTCGTGCGGCGGATCAGGGATGCCGGCGCGATCGTCGTGGGAAAGACCAACGTTCCCGAGTTCGGCCTCGGCTCGCAGACCTACAACCGGGTGTACGGGGCGACGGCCACGCCGTACGACACCGGCCGCACGGCCGGCGGCAGCAGCGGCGGTGCCGCCGCCGCCCTCGCGTTGCGGCTGCTGCCCGTCGCCGACGGCAGCGACTACCTCGGTTCCCTGCGCAACCCCGCCGCGTTCTGCAATGTGCTCGGTTTCCGGCCGTCGTTCGGTCGCGTCCCCACGGCGGGGTTCGTGGCGCATCCGTCGGTGGTGGGTCCGATGGGACGCACGGTCGACGACGTGGCGGCGCTGCTGTCCGTGCTGGCCGGTCCCGACGACAGCGCCCCGCTGAGCACCGGAACCTTCGCGCCGCTGCCGCCACCCGGGGGTTCCTGGCGCGGCACCCGGATCGCCTGGGTCGGCGACCTCGGCGGCCACCTGGCCACCGAACCGGGTCTGCTCGACGTGTGCCGACGGGCGTTGCGGGTCTTCGAGGATCTCGGCTGCCACGTGGAGGAGGCCGTGCCCGACTACCCGCCGGAACGGATCTGGTCCACGGTGCTGACCTGGCGCTGGTGGGGAATGCTGAAGGCACACGACCTCTACGCCGACCCGGTCACCCGGGCCGAGTTGAAACCCGAGATCATCTGGGAGATCGAAAACGGCCTGCGGCTGAGCGCGCTCGACGTGGCCCGGGCGGAGGTGACGCGCACCGAGTGGTACGACGCCGCCGTGCGCTTCCTCGACACGTACGACTTCGTCGTCGCGCCGAGCACCCAGGTCTTCCCGTTTCCCATCACCACACACTGGCCCGCCGACATCGACGGTCGTCCCATGGACAGCTACCACCGCTGGATGGAGACGGTGGCACCCTGGTCGATGACCGGCATGCCCGCGCTCGGCATGCCGGCCGGTTTCGACGACCGGGGCCTGCCCGCCGGCATCCAACTCGTCGGCCGCCCCTGGGCCGACACCGAGGTGCTGCAACTGGCCCGGGCCTACGAGGAGCAGACGAACTGGGTCAGGGATCATCCGCCACCGGCCTGACCCTTCCGAGGGCCGGGTGACGGTCACCGTGCCGGCGGGTACTCCGGGCGCCCGGCCGGCCGGAAGATCTGGGTCGTCACGCCGTTCGAGTCGACCCGCGACTCGACCAGGTCGAGCGCGAGGTCCGGCCCGGCGTCCGGGAACAACCGGGCGCCCTGGCCGAGAATCACCGGAACGACGATCAGCGTCAGCTCGTCGACCAGATCGTTCTCCAGCAGCCACCGGGTCAGGGTGCCGCTGCCGTGCACCTGCAACTCGCCCCCCGGCTTGGCCTTGAGGTCCGCGACGGCGGTCGCGAGGTCGTCGGCGGGCAGGACGGTGGTGCCCGCCCACGCCGGGTCGGTGAGCGTGGTCGACGCCACGTACTTGGGTCGTGCGTTCAACGCCCGCATGACCGGCTCCCAGCCCGGCACGTCCCGCTCCGACAGGGACCCCCACGAGCCGGCGAACAGGTCGTAGGTCCGCCGGCCGAACAGGAACGCGTCGGCGCGCTGGTAGGTCCGGTTGATGAACGTCGACGTCGTGCTGTCACCCTTGCCCAGGGCCCATCCGCCACGCTCGAATCCGTTCCTGCGGTCCTCGTCCGACGCGCCGCCGTTACCCTGCATGACTCCGTCGATGGTCACCTGCGTAATGGTCGTCAGCTTCATGACGGTGGTTCCTTTCTCCGTGACGGCCGCCTTCTCCGACAAGCCTTCCCGGGCCATCCGTCGCCGGGCAGATGCGGAAGTCGCCGATCACCGATGACATTTGTCAACGCCGGGCGGCCCCGGACCGGCGGGTTGGATAGCCTGCGTTGATGTCACCGACCTGGAGCGCGGCCCTGGCGTGGCGGATGCGAAGACAGCTGCTGGATCCCGTCGGTACCGAGTCCGTCGCGGGGGTCGTGCGTCGCCTGGGTGCGGTGCCGGCGATGCCCGACGCCGCGGCCGAGCTTGCCGTGCGGGTCCGGCGACGGCGTTCCCGGGCGGGCGAGGTCGCCCGCGCGCTGGCCGACGGTCGGATCATCAAGACCTTCGCCTTTCGCGGCGCCACCCATCTGCTCACCCCCGAGGACGGTGGTGTGTACCTCGCCGTGCGCGGCGCCAGCCGGATGTGGGAGCTGCCCAGTTGGCAGAGCCACTACGGCCTCGCGCCGCCGGACTGGCCGCCGCTGTGCGAAGCCGTCGGCGAGGCGCTGGCGGACGGGCCGCTGACCCGCGACGAACTCGGCGCGGCGGTCACCGCCCGGCCCCGCTTCGCCCATCTGGGGTTCGCGTTCGCCGACGGCGCGGGCACGTTGCTCAAGCCGCTCGCGTGGCAGGGCGTGATGAGCTTCGGCCCGTCGCGCGACGGCCGCGCGACGTTCCAACGCCTGGACCGCAATCCCCGCTGGGCGGGCCTGCCCGACCTCGACGAGGCGGGACCGCGCGCGGTCGAGGCCTACTTCCGGGCGTACGGGCCGGCCACGCCCGATCACGTGCGGTACTGGCTCGGCGAGGGCCTCGGCGCCGGTCGCAAGCGGATCGGGTCCTGGATCGCCGGTCTCGGCGAACGCCTCGCGCCGGTGGACATCGAGGGGACGGCCACCTACGTGTTGCGGGAGGACCTCCCGGAACTGGCCGCGGCACGCGCGACGAACGCCGTGCGGCTCCTGCCGGGATACGACCAGTGGGTCCTCGGCCCGGGTACCGCCGACGCCCGCATCGTGCCGCCGGCCAGGCGGACGCCGGTCAGCCGTCAGGCCAATCTCGTCACCGTCGGTGGAGTCGTGTCCGGCACCTGGACGCTGACCGACGGCAGGGTTGTCATCAGCTGGTTCACCGAGGCATCCCGGCCCGCACCGGAAGACCTGGCCGAAGAGGTCGCCCGAGTCGCGATGATCCTCGAGGACGGGATGGGATAGACATGCCGGTGTTGCGGCCGTGGATGGACAACCGGGATCCGTGCACCTGCGCGCCAAGTACCGGCAACTGGAGGACCGGGCCCGGGCCGCGCGGGTCCCCGGTCCGCGGGCCGAGCCGGCCCCGCACCACCGCCACGAACCACGGGTCGACGGCGAGTACATCGTCGCGGTGCGGGAGGTCGCCAACCCCCGCGACGTGGCGGCCCGGGCGGGCGTCACCGGTGTGCGGTTCATGATGAACTTCTTCGGCGGCCGCCTCTCCGACGAGCAACTGGCGGCTCTCCGCGCCGACCCCGACGTCGACTACGTCGAAGACAACGCGATCGGTCGCCTGCGCTGATCAAGCGAGGACGAAGGGCGATCGGTGCGGGTCAGAACCGTGAAACCGACGGCGGTGAGAAAGGCCGCGTAGGTCTCCTCCTCCGCGTCGGCGTAGTCGAGAAGCCGCGACGTTCCACCGAGCTCCAACCAGGTGGCGGCCTGACCGACGAGCCAACTCCCGATGTGCCGACGGCGGTAGGCCGGCTCGACCCACAGGTTGCCGACGTCCGCCCACGCGCCGAGGCGGGACATCCGGGAGCCGGCATCGAGGTTGGCGTCCACTTCGATGTATCCCACGTCGGTAGCACCCAGAACCGCGGAGATCCGCGTTCCGTTGATGCCGACCGTGCGGCGGGTGGTCAGACCGGCCAGCGGCGCCGCGGGTCGGCGAAGCTCGTCGACCCGGGCCACGAAGACGACCTCGGTGCGTCCCTCGTGTCGAAAACCGATCCGTTCGTAGATGGCCCGGATGTGTGGCCACGGTTCCGGCACGCCGTACACGCCCGGAGCGGGCAGTGTGCCGTCGGCATAGCGACGACCGACGCCCCACCGCTGGAACTGGGCATGGCACGCCACCGCGAGGGCGTCGCCGGCCTCCGCGGCGTCCGGCCAGTACGGGGCGTTCGGCCAGCACACTAACCAACGGATCTCGCCGGCGTCGCGGTAGTCGGGGCCGGTGTCGTCGTCGTCGCCGTACCGCAGGAGGTGAGCAGCCGCCACGACGCGGCCGCGCTGCTCCGCGACCAGCGTGACCCGCTCCCGGACCCATCGGTCGACGATGAACTCGCCGGGCTCCCGCTCGAGCTGGCTCAGCAAAGCGTGCACGGACACCGATACACCGGGCACCACGGCGCCGATGTGAGCATTGACAAGGGTCGTAACCTGTTCGCGGTCACCGCGCGCGAAAGGGCGGATGATCGTCGACGACATGAGCGGACCTCCCACGGGCGCTACACGCGCACACCACTGGACGACCCGCTACCGGTGCGGTACCCGGTCACCATACAGCCTTGAGTCGCGGCACGGCGACCTCGCCGTGCGCCCGGGCCGAAGGAGGTTGTCGTCGGTGCGTCGGGTGCGTATCGCCCATCGGGTCAAGGCGGGAACCGGTGCGGCGGCGGCCAGGAAGAGCGCGGCGGCGAGCAACCAGCCGGTCGGGCCGGCGGTGAGGGCCAGCGCGAAGAACCCGGGGCCGACGATCTGCACCGCGGCCGTGGCCGACTCGGTCATGCCCTGATAGGCGCCCTTGGCGTCTTCGGGCATCAGGCCGACGGACAGTCCCCAGCCGGCGGCGACGAAGCCGAGTTCGCCGGCCAGATGCAACAGCGCGGCGACGATGACCAGCGCGACCGCCCAGCCACCGGAGGCGCCCGCGGTTGCCGCCAGCAGCGCACAACTGGCCGCGAGTGCCGCACCGGCCCGCACCGCCGTTCTGGCCGCGGCCGGCGGGGTGCGGGCCCACCGGGTGGTGGGCACCTGCAACGCCGCGATACCCACCGAGCTGACGACCACGACCACGCCGCTGAGCGCCAGCGGCAGCGAGGTGTGCCCGGCGATCCACAGGGGCAGGCCGGTGGACAGCATCGCCCAGCACAGCGACAGCACGGCGGTGGCTCCCATGACCGAGACGTAGGGCAGGTCACGCAGGACGCGTCGCGCCGGCGGCCGGTCGGATGCGGGAGCCGGCGGCGGTCCGGGGACGGTTGCCGTGATCGCGGCGAGGACCGCGAACGTGCCGACGTTGCCGATGATCGCCAGCTGGTACACCGACGCGCGGTCGGCGGCGAGGACGAGCGTGCCGAGACCGGCGCCGATCGCGTACCCGATGTGCTGGGCGACCCGCTGCTGCGCCAGCGCGCGTATCCGGGCGGCGTTGTCGCGCACCAGGGCGGCGACGAGCGCCGTCCGCGCCGCGGACCCGCCGTTGGCCGGCGTCACGAACATCACGGTGGTGACCACGAACCACCAGAGTCCGCCGTCGACCAGGTATCCGGCCATGGCCGCCGCCCGCACGCCGGTTGCCGCGACGAGTACCGGTCGGGCTCCACGCCGGTCGGCGAGCAGGCCGATCGGCACGGCGGCCGCCATCCCGCCGACCGCACCGACGGCCATGACGGCGCCCACGATCGCGGGCGGCATGTCCCGTACGTGGATGAAGTAGACCGCCCAGATCGTGAACCACATACCGTCGCCGAGGGCCGAAATGCCGCGGCCGCACAGCAGTCGACCGAGCCCGCGCCCCATCGCAACCACCATTCAGGAGTTCGTGAATAGGCACCGTACTGCGACAAGCACACTTCAGGCAACTGTGAATAGTGCTAGTCTGACGGGGTGGGCAACGAGCCGGTTCTGACCAGGGCCACGCAGGTCGCCAGGGAGCTCGCCGATCCGCTGCGCCTGCTGGTGCTGCAGACGCTGGCCAGCGAGGGTCCGCACACGGCGAGCCGGCTCGCCGAAACCCTGCGGGTGACCGGCCCCCGGCTCGGCAACCACCTGGCCCGGCTGCGCGACGCCGGCCTGGTGGACGTGGAGCACACCGGCCGGCACGCGGTCTACCGCCTCGCCGACGCCGACCTCGGCGACGTCCTCACCGCGCTCCTGTGCTACGCCGGGTCCGACTCCGGCCAGGAGAGCCCCCGCCCACCCCGGGACATCGTCCGCACCTGCTACGACCACACGGCCGGCCTGCTCGGTGTCCGCCTGTTCGCCTGGCTCGTCGACCGCGGCGCCCTCCGCGCCCCCGACGGCCGCACCGACGAGGTGACCCTCGGCCGCGATCCGGCGGCGTTGACCGAGATCGGCGTCGACCCGTCCGCGATCACCGCCGGCCGGCGCCGCCTCGCGGTCGCCTGCCTCGACCGCACGCACCTCCTGCCGCACCTCGGCGGCGAACTCGGCCGGGTCATCCTCGACACGCTGATCCGCGACGACGTTCTCCGGCGCGGCCGCGGCGACCGGGTCCTCACCGTCACCCCCGCGGGTGCCGGCTTCCTGACGGCGCTGCTACCCGGCCTCGACCTTGACGTCACGTGAGCGCGGGATCGGCGGCGTCGTGGATCGTTTTGAGGCGCGGTATGGCCGACACGGCGACCCAGACCGTGGCGAGCGGAATCCCGCAGGCCCCGACGACCATCGCGGCGTGGCCGCCGAACCAGCCCGCGAGCACGCCGCCGAGGGCGGCACCGATCGGGATCGCGCCCCAGGAGAACAGGCGGTACGCGGCGTTGACCCGACCCTGCAGGTCGCCCGGGGTGGCGGCCTGCCGGAGGCTGACGGCGTGCACGTTGGCCAGGCCGGTGCCGAGGCCGATCAGGAGGAACACGCCGCACAGCACCGGCAGCGCGGCGGCGCCGGGTCCGGTGACGAGGAGGACGCCGAGGGGTGCGGTGTTGCCGACGAGCATCGTCACCAACAGGGCGCGGCCGTAGCCGAAGCGCGTCGCGATCCGGGTGCCGTACCAGGCGCCGACGAACGTTCCGGCGCCGCCGGCGGTGAAGATCAGGCCGAGCGGGCCGGGGCCGAGTTCGAGGTCGCGGACGGTCCAGAGCAGCAGGCCGAGGATGAAGACCTCGTTGACGAGGTTGAACGTCGTCGCCTCGCCCAGCAACGGCCGGATGTACCGGTTGGCGACGACCGCCCGCAGGCCCTCGACGACGTCACGCCGGGCGGAGGCGTTGGCGGTGGGTACGGGCGACGGCTCGTCGACGGTGATCCGGCGCAGGCTGACCGCCGACAGGAGATAGCTCACCGCGTCCAGTAGGACGGCGAACGGCGCGGACACGGCCTGGACGAACAGCCCGCCGACGCCCTTGCCGCTGATCTCGGCCGCCGATTGCGACGCCGCCAGCTTGCCGTTGGCGTCGAGGAGGTCCGTGGTCGCGACGATCCGCGGGAGGATCGCGAAGTCGGCGAGCTGGTACAGGACCGTCAACGCGCCGGCGACGAGCACGAGGACGTACAGGATCTCGATGTGCGCGACGCCGGCCCACACCAGCACGGGAATCGCCCCCACCAGGAGGAACCGGCCCACGTCCGCGCCGATCATCAGCGGGAGCCGGCGGCGCCGGTCGACGAGCACCCCGAACGGCAGCGTCGCCAGCAGAAACGGAAGGAACTGCGCCGCGCGCAGGACGCCGACCTCGGCGGCGCTCGCCGACAGCGTGATGATCGCCAGCAGGGGCAGCGCCAGCTCGCCGATCTCCGAGCCGAACCACGAGACGGTCGAGCCCACCCAGAGCCGCCGGAAGTTCGGGATCCGCCAGGCACTCATGCCGATCATTACACCATCAAAATGCGTTTGATGGTGTGACAAGGGGGTCGGGCACTACGCTGGGTGGACGATGAGCGACGAGGCAGCGGTACCGTCCTCCGCCCGGTTGGTGCGGGACTTCGTCAACACGTACCAACTGGATCTCGACGAGGAGTACCTGACCAGCACCGACCGGCTGCGGAGCTGGCTGGCCGAGCGCGGGCTGGTCGCGTCCGACGCGACGCTCCGACCGGCCGACCTCGCCACCGCCGTCACCGTCCGCGAGGGCCTGCGCTCGGTGCTGCTCGGCCACGCCGGTCACGAGCCCGACCCGGCGGCGCTGGAACGCCTCGACCGCGTCCTGGCCGACGTGCCGCTGCGGTTGAGCCTCGCGGCGGGCCCGCGCCTCGTGCCCGGTGGCACCCGCGACGTCGACCGGGCGCTGGCCGGCCTCCTCGACGCGATCCGCCGGTGCGCCGAGGAGCACACCTGGGAACGGCTGAAGGTCTGCGCCAGCGATGCGTGCCGGTGGGCGTACTACGACACGTCCCGCAACCAGACCCGCCGCTGGTGCTCGATGGCCGTCTGCGGAAACTCCGTCAAGATGCGACGGGCGTACGCCGTCCGTCGCGCGCGTCGCGCGGAAGCCTGACCGAGAACCGGGTAGCCGTCACACCGCGACCGCCTCGGAGGTGGGCGCGGGTCGGGTGATGCGCGGGGCGAGGGCCGCGATCCCGAGGGCCGCGCCCGTGCCCGCGACCGCGCTGAACCACCACACCACCGCCGGCTCGGCGGCGTAGACGGCCGCACCGGCGGCCAGCGCGGCGAACCGGGCGATGCCGAACGTCCACTGGAAGCTGCCCTGGTACCGGCCGCGGGCGTGGGCCGGGGCGAGGCCGGCCACGATCGAGGCGGGAATGCCGCCGACCACCGCTTCGCCGACCGACCACAGCACGACGGTCGCGCCGAACGACCAGACGTCGTGGGCCAGTCCCGTCGCCGCGACCCCCAGCGCGACGAGGATGTTGCCGCCCACGAACACCCGGATCTGTGACAGCCGGGCCAGGACGTGCGTGGCGACCGGCTGGAGCGCCACCACCAGGACCGCGTTGAGCGTCGCCATCACGCCGAGGGCCGTGGGGGACAGGCCGCGGTCGCGGACGGCCAGGGGCAGGCAGACCTCGGTCAGCGAGTAGGTGACCATTCCGACGGCGAACAGCGGAAGCAGCGCGCGCATCAGCGGATCGCGCAGGACCACGCCGTACCCGACGGGATCGCCGGTCGGGCGCGGCTCGGCGATTGAGCGGTCGTCGGGCAGCAGCGTCGCCGTGATGACGGCGAACGCCAGCGACGTCACCGCGTCCACGGCGAACAACAGCCAGTACCCGCGCGTCGCCAGGAAGCCGCCGAGCATGCCGGCCACCGCCGTGCCGATGTTGATGGCCCAGTGGGCGAGCGAGAACGCCGCGCGCTGGGCGTCCGCCGGCACCGAGTCGGCCAGCAGGGCGCTCGCGGCCGGGCCGACCATCGATCCGGCGGTGCTGAGCAGCGCGGCCGCGAGCGCCAGCGTGAACAGGTTCGGAGACGCGTAGAGCAGACCGTGTGCGAGCGCCGTGCCGAACAGGCCGATCAGCATCGTCAGCCGCCTGCCGGACCGGTCGGCGAGCACGCCGCCGATCATCGGACCGATCAGGTTGCCGGCACCCAACGCCCCGAGAACGAACGGCACCTGCGCGGTCGTGATGTCGCGGGAGCCGAGATAGAAGACCAGGAACGGGGTGACGACGTAGCCGAGCCGGTTCACCACCGTGCCGGCGAAGACGATCCAGGCCGTGCGGGGCAGCCCGCTGAAGGTCGAGAGCACGAGGTGATGTTGGTGACCTCGTCCCCGAAGGCCTATTGATTAAGCTGGGACCGAATCCAGGAGGACCCATGGTGCTGTCCGAGCTGGCCTTCACGGCCGACGACCTGGCGATGACCCGCTTCGCGGTCTCGCCGATGTTCGAGGTCGTCACGAGCTTCCGGCTCCTCGCCACGGGCACCGCGCATCCGGTGCACGGCCGCTGGCTCGGCCAGGTCCGCCCCCGGGTGGCCGCCGCCAGGCTCGACTCGGGCTGGCTGGCCGAGCTCGTCCCGCCACAGGGATACCTACCCGACTTTCTCACCCCGCCGCCGGGCGAGCGGGCACCGACCATCCAGACGGAACTGGCCGCGCTCCGCGCCACGCCGGCCGAGGAGGTCCGCGCCGACCTGGACGTGCTGGGGGACCTGTCCGGCCGCGGCCGCGCGCTGCGCAGGGACCCGGCAGGTCACCTGGGTCGGATCGCGGACGAGATCGAGGCCTACTGGCGGCTCGCCGTCGCCCCGTACTGGGCCAGGATCCGCACGGTGCTGGACGCGGACGTGTTCCACCGGGCCCGGCAGGTCGCCGAGCACGGAGCGGCGCACCTCTTCAACGACCTGCACGCCACCCTGAGCTGGGACGACAACACGCTGCGCATGGTCCGTCGGCACTGTGCGATGCCGCGCGAGTCGACGGGGCGCGGGCTGCTGCTGATCCCGTCGGTCTTCGCCGGTCAGATCCTCACCTGGTCGCGTCCACCCCTCCCGCCGGAACTGATCTACCCCGCCCGGGGCACCGGCCCGCTCTGGGACCACCGGCCGGTGTCGCGCGGTGACGCGATCGCCGCCGTCCTCGGCCGCTCCCGCGCGGCGCTGCTGACCGAGTTGGAGGCCCCCGCCTCCACCACCGAACTGGCGCGCCGCACCGGGATCTCGGCCGCCGCCGTCTCCCAGCACCTGACGACCATGCGCGACGCGGGCATGGTCAGCGCCCACCGCGCCGGCCGGTCCGTCCTCTACGCCCGGACCCTCGTCGCCGAGTCCCTCCTCGCTGATACACCTAACTGATCCCGGTGAGGACCGCCCGCGCGTCGGCCTGGCCGAGGCGGTGGCCGGTGGCGCGGTGGATCGTGAGGGCCCGCCGGGCGTGGTCGGCGGCGGGGACCGGCCGGTCGAGGGCGAGCAGCGCCGCGGCCAGGGCGGTGTGGGCGGCACCCTCGAGGATCCGGTGTCCGGTCGACGCGGCGTCGGCGATCGCCTCCTCGGCGCAGGTGACGGCGCGCTCCGGGTCACCGAGGCAGCGGTAGGCGTCCGCGAGCCCGATGAGCGCCGAGACCGCCGCGAACCGGTTGTCGGTGCGGCGGCCCAGCGTCAGCGCGTGCTGGTGTTCGTCGACGGCGCGGCGGTGGTGACCGAGCCGCTGGTGGATGGTCGCCAGGGTGGCCCGGGCGGCGGCCTCGAACCGGCGGTTGCCGTTGTCCCGCGCGACTGGCGTGGCTGAGCGCCGCTCCGGACCGGCCGAGTGCGTGGTAGACCTCGCCGAGGTTGCCCAGGACGATCGCCTCGGTCGCCGGCGAGCCGAGTTCCCGGGTCAGCGCCAGCGCCTGCCGGCCGTGGTCGGCGGCGAGGCGGAGGTTGCCGAGCTCGTGGTGGATGCAGGCGAGACTGCCGAGGGTGCCCATCTGGCCGGCCCGCCGGGCAGCAGCGGCCGGACCTGTTCCGGGCGGCGGGCGTCGTCGAGCAGCACCAGCACCCGCCGGCCGGCCAGCTCGGTGCGGTACCGCGCGGCGGCCCGGGCCTCGTCCGCGGGAATCTCCGGCCCGGGGACGCCCAACGCGTACAACGCGGCGGCGAGCGCCTCGACCGGTTCGACCGCCCGCCCGGCGGCGAAGCCGCACAGCTCGATGAACAGGCAGCCGTCGGGGAAACGACCGGCCGCGCGGTGGGCCCAGTGCACGGCCAGCGCGGTCTCGCCGGACCCGGCCGGCCCGGTGACGGTCGCCACGGTCGGGCCGGAGTGCGGTACCGCGTCGGATCCGTCGGAGGGGCCGTCCGGGCGGCCGTCGAGGAGGTCGTCGAGGAGGCACAGTGCTCTCGCGCGTCCCGTGAAATCCCGGACCGCGGCCGGAAGCTGCGCCGGGACCCGGCGCGGCTTTTCCACCGTTGGCGGGGACGCCGGTGCCACGGCCGGGACCACCGCGGGCGCCGGCCGCGCGATCAGACCGGTGCCGCGCCGGTACGCCTCGAACGCGTCGGTGCCGGTGAGCAGCGCCTGTTCCAGCTCCTGGAGGACGCGGCCCGGCTCGATGCCGAGCTGGTCGACCAATAGCCGCCGCGGGGGGTGCTGCGGTGGAAAGAAGGCGCGGTTCAGCGGTCCGATTTCTTACTGGCGTTCGTGCCGCGGTGTCGTTGGTGACCGGGAGTGGCGCACAAAGTTGATCGAGGAAGAAGAGGCTTGCCAGGACAGGCATCTTCTTCCTCGATCAACTTTTCCGGGCACTGTCTGTGGCCGGGCGGCGGTGTGCGGCCGGATTGTGGGAGACAACGGTCTGCCGCAACCGACCTTTGTCTCCCACAACAGCGCCGCGCGCCGGCAAAGATAATCCGGCGGGGGTGTCGGATCGGGGCGGCGGTGTTCGTAGCAGGGGTGAGGGCAGCCCACGAGGGGCGCCCGCCAACACCGCGGAGGAGAGCATCATGACCGCCACCTACACGTTCGACGTCTTTTCCACCCTCGACGGCTTCGGCTCCTACAACAGCGACGGTGACTGGGGCGGCTACTGGAGCAAGGAGGGTCCCGAGTTTCTCGACCGGCGGCTCGCCCAGTACAGCGAGCAGCAGCGACTGGTCCTCGGGGCCAACACTTTCCGGGACTTCGTGCACTTCCTCGGCGCGGGAAGCGCGGGAAGCGATCTCGACCCCATCAACGCCCGGATGAAGAGCATGCCGACCACGGTGGTCTCGTCCACTCTGCGCGGGCCGCTCGACTGGCCGGACGCGACCCTCGTCAGCGGCGACGCCGTCGACATCGTCGCCCGGCTCAAGGAGGAGTCGACGGTTCCGCTGCGGTCGCACGGCAGCCTGACGCTGAACCGGGCGCTGCTGGCCGCCGGCCTGGTCGACCGCGTCCAATTGACGATCTTTCCGGTGATCAGCGGCCGCACCGGGACGGAGCCGGTGCTCCACGGCGCGACCGACTTCGACCTCGAACTGCTCGAGAGTCACACGCTCGACGGCCGCATCCAGGAACTCGTCTACCGGCCCGTCCTGCACGGCTGAGGAACTACGAGGCGCGGGTTCCCAGCACAGTCAGCAGCTCCTCGTAGGGGCCGATCAGGTACGCGCGGTCGCCGGCGTGCAGCCGGGTGTCGCGCCGGGGTGCGTGTTCCACGGCACCGTCCCGGCCGGCCCGGCTGATCGCCACGACGCGGGTGCGGGCGGAGATCTCGCTCATCGCCAGGCCGTCCAGGCGGCCACCGGGGGCGACCTCGAGCCGGCCGACGAGCATCGCCCGCCGGCCGGCGTAGAACGTCCCCTCGATGTCCAGACCGAGCACGGCACCGACGAACCACGGAGCGGCCAGGGCCGACGTGGACTGCACGTTGCCGAATCCGAAGTTGCGCCGGACGCTGCGGGCCAGCTGACGGTCGAATATCCGCAGCACCACCGGCACCTCGGTCCAGCGCGGCCCGAGTTGGTCGCGCACCGTCAGGCCGGTCTCGATGTTGGTCAGGTCGTCGCTGGTGAGCACCGCCACGGCCGCCGCACCGGCGAGGTTCACCGCCCCGAGCGTCTGCGGGAGCGTCGAGTCGGCGATGACGACGGGCACGCCGGCCCGTCGGACCTGGGCGAGGTAGCGGCAGGACTCGTCGCGCTCCACGACCACGACGTCGCGACCGGCCGCGATCAGCAGTTCCACCACCCGGACGCCGACCGACCCGAGCCCGATGACCACCACGTGCCCGGACAACCCGGTCACCCGCCGCTGGCCCATGGCCTCGGCGATCCGGCGGGTCACCAGCAGATTGGTCAGCAGCGCGAAGAAACTGGTCGCCAGGACCGCGCCGAGGATCATCAGGAGGATCGCGAACAGTCGCAGCCACGTCGGCTGGTCGCGGAAGTTGAAGTCGCCGTACCCGACCGTGACGATCGTCTCCACCGTGAAGTACAGCGCGTCGACCGTGCTCATCCGGCCGCCGTCAGGTTCGTGGTAGGCGACGTTGAGGACCGTCGTCGACAAAGCACTCAGCGCCAGCAGCGCGCCGATCGTGACCGCGATCCGCCGGTCGGCGACGGAGATCACCGAGCCGACGACGGCGCGCAACCGGCGCCACCAGCCGGGCCGCGCGGTGCCGGCCGCCGCCACACGCGGGGCGACGCCGTACTCGGCGAGCTCGTCGGGCGTGCCGATCAGCGTCACCCGGTCGCCGGCCCGCACCGGGAGGTCCCGGCCGGGGCAGATCTCGACCTCGCCGCCGCCGGCCGGGGCCACCGCGAGCGGGGCCAGGACGCCGTACCGGTCCCGCAGCGTCGCATCGGTGTCGGCGACGGTGGTCACCGCCACGAACCGTTCACCGCCGAGCACCACGTCCTGGCTACCGGTGCGCAGGCAACCCTCCACAATGGACGGTGCCGACAGCCCGGCCACGTCGAGCACCGCCACCGAGATGGTGGCGAGTGCCCGTTCCACCGCCGGGTTGCGG
The DNA here is from genome assembly GCF_016863635.1 of Virgisporangium aurantiacum. Lineage (GTDB taxonomy): Bacteria > Actinomycetota > Actinomycetes > Mycobacteriales > Micromonosporaceae > Virgisporangium > Virgisporangium aurantiacum. Next base: position 87,838 of record NZ_BOPG01000064.1, read on the forward strand.
ATCCGGGCCACCACCCTCAGTTCCGGCCGCAGTTCCCGAACCAGCAACGCGGTTTCGAACGCGTGCAGGTCGTCGCCCTGGACGCAGACGACCGCCGCGGCGCCGGGCAGGCCGGCCGCGGCGAGCACCTCCGGCAGCCGGGAGTCGCCGGTGATGCGCGGCACCCGCCAACTGTCGACCGTGCGCAGCCGCCTCCGGTCGACGCCGTCGTCGACGACCGCGACCCGCACGCCGGCCTGGATCAACTGCTCCACCGTGCGCAGGCCCACGTCCTCCAGCCCGCACACGATGACGTGCCCGGACCACTCCGCGGTCACTCCGAGATCGCCGGTCACCCCGAGATCGTAGGAAACGCCGGGCCCGGCCGCCTGGATCTGCAAAGTCGAGTTATGTAGACTTTGACGCATGCCGAGGATTCCCCACACCTCGCCGCAGACGCTGCGGCTGTTCGAGGCGCTGTTGACCGACCCGACCCGGTGGCGCTACGGCTACGACCTCAGCCGCGAGACCGGGCTGGCGTCGGGCACGCTGTACCCGATTCTGATGCGGCTCGCCGATCAGAAGCTGCTCGACACCGGCTGGGAGCCGTCGGACGAGCCGGGTCGCCCGCCGCGGCACACCTACCGGCTGACGGCCGACGGTGTGGCGCTCGCGGGGGAGCGGCTGGCCCGCCGGGCGGCGGCCGAGGGGTCCGCGCGGCTCCGGCCGGGCCGGGCCACACCCGCGCCGGGCGCCGCGAGCCTGATCGGGGTGACGCCGTGAGCACCCCGCGCCGCGAGCCCGATCGAGGTGACGCCGTGAGCACCCCGCGCCGCGAACCCGATCGGGATGACGCCGTGAGCGCCCCGCAAGCCGGCCCGCCGATGCTGGAGCCGGCCGGGCCGTCCTCGACAGCGCGTCCCCGCGAGCGCGATCCCGTCCGCGCGGCCGCGCGTTTCGTTCTCACCGTCGCGGTCCGGGGCCGCCGCACGCGGGGCGGGCCGTGGGGCGAGGCGGTGCTCGCCGAGTTCGGTGAGACCCGGGGCCGGTGGCAGGCAATCCGGTGGGCGGCCGGTGGCCTGCGGACCGCGTGGCGCGAGCGCCGGCAGCGCGTCCGGGAGCTGCCCCGGGCCATCCGGATCGGCCGGCGCGTCGCGATCGCCACGGTGCTGGTCCTCGTGGCCGGCGTTGCCGTCAGCCGGTTCGCGCTGACCCCGTACTACACGGCCGACGCCGCGATGGAGCCGACGTTCGCCGTCGCCGACCGGTGGGTCCTCGACCGGGTCAGCCTCCGGGTCGCGGGCATCCACCACGGCGACGTGGTGGCGTACCGGAAGCGGTACGCACAGATCGAGCGGATCCGGCGGGTCATCGGCCTGCCCGGCGACACCGTGGAATGCCGCGACGGACGCGTCCACCGGAACGGCACCGTCCTCGACGAGCCGTACCTGGCCGACGGAGCGCGCACCGACTGCGAACCGACCACCGTGCCCGCCGGCTCCCTCTACGTGCTCGGCGACAACCGCTCGATCTCCACCGACTCGCGACACGAGGGCACGGTCGCGATGGCGTCGGTCGTCGGGCGGGTCGTCGACCTCTGGTGACGGCTACGGCAGGTAGAACGTGAGCAGGTCGGCGTCGACCGGCGGGAACATGGCCCGCATCAGGTCGGCGTTCGGCCCCGGGTACACGTCGGCGTGCCGGGCGGTGAGGCCGGCGATACCGTGCGGTCCGAACAGCAACGGCGCGATCAGGTCCGGCGCCACGCCCGCGCCGCCCAGGGAGGCGGGACCCTGCATCGGCCCGCCCGGCAGCACCTCGGTCACCGCGCCGCCCGTCCGGCGCAGCCGCACGTGGTGACGGAAGAACGACACGACGACGTCGTCCTCGCCGCCGTCGTGCGCCAGCCGGGCCGTCAGCACCGGGCGGAGGTGGGGCAGCAGCGCCACCACGTCGGGCACCCGCACGTAGTAGTCCGAGGCGTCCTCCTGCGGCGGCGCGAGGTACCGGTCCAGGTGGCCACCCCGGTCCTTCGCCTCGATCTGCTTGCCACCGGCGAGCCCGGCCGCGTGGGCGAGCAGCGCCGCGACGGCCTCCGCGTCGACCCCGGCGACCTCACCGAGCACCACGTCCTCGTCGGGCGGTGTCACCCGACAGGTGCCGACCGGCTGCCCGGCCCGCTCCACCACCAGCTGGCTGCTGCCGGCGCGGGCCACCAGCGCCCGCCAGCACACCGGCGAATGCGGCATGCTCAGCGCGAACCGTTGCTGTGCCGCGTCCTGCAGGCGGGCCATCGCCGGAATGTCGGCCGGCCCGGCGGCACGCACGATGTGGCCGGCCGGCATCGCCGGCACGGTGTGCACCGTGCGGCTCGGCGGGATCGGGATCGCGTACTGGTAACCGAACTGCCGGTAGAAGTACGGGATCCCGATCATCACCTGCACCAGGTGACCCCGGCGGGCCGAGCGCTCGTGGGCCCAGCCCATGAGCGCCCGCACCAGGCCACGACCCTCGTAGGCGCGGTCGGTCGCGACCAGCTCGACCTGGCCGGCGGGGACGGGCAGCCCGCCGAGGACCACCGTCTCGTCGAGCAGCGTCGCGGTGGACACCACCCGGTCGCCGTCGACCACGACCGCGCAGGCCTCGAACCCGCCGTCGGGGTCCTCGACGACGAGACGGTGATCCTCCGCGTCGTTCGGATCGCCCCGGTCGGCGAGCAGTGCCCCGATCCGGTCGAGATCGGCGGGTCGGGCTTCACGCAGGAGCAGTCCACCAGGCAGGTCCATCCCCCGATCCTGTTGGCCCGCGGCGGCGACGGCCACCGGATTTCGCCTCACGGCGAGGGCGGGTCGGGGGCGCGGGGTGGGAAGAAGGCGAGGCTGTCGATCACGGGACCGGTGAGCTGTCGGTACCGGTCGGCGGTGTCCGGGCCCGGCACGTAGGTGACGTCGACGATGATGGTGGCGGTGCCGGCGGTGAGCAGGTAGAGGGTCTTCGTACCGCCGGGTGGCAGCGAAGGCGCGCAGTCGTCGCCGGCGTCCGGCTTCCGGGTGACCGTGAGAGCGTGGCCGGCAAGGCCGCCGACGTGTACGGCTGTGGCGGTGACCCCGGGGTCGTGCAGACAACGGTTGACCGTGTCGGTGCCGGCGATGTCGCGGTAGACGGCGATGAAGGATCCGCCGGTGCTCACCGGTCGACGATCGTGCACGCGGGTGAGGCGGAAGCTGCTGTCGCGGTCGTCGGTGTTCGTCCAACCGTCGGTGACGCTGTAGACGATCGCCGGTCGGAAGCTGTCGGTCCGGTAGGTGCCGGCGGCCAGAAGTCCTTGGCACGTACCGCTTCCGGTCGGGCAGGCGGAGTGGGGGAGAGCGGAGTCGGCGGGTGCCGTCCGGGTACAACACGGTCCGCACCCACCTCGAACACCTCTTCGAGCGGCTCCAGGTCACCAGCCGAACCGCCGCCCTCGCCCGCGTCTTCCCCGAACGCGCGCTGACCTCCGAGTGAGGTGGCGGTCCCCGCCGAGGCCTTCTGGACCGACCCCTCCCGCCCAAGTCGACGGCGGTGGCGTCGAGTCGTTCTGATGCCCACAACAACGTAGCGGTGCGACGTTTTTGCTGTTTCGGCGGCTCAGAACAGCAAAAGCGTCGCACCGCTAACGATCATGAAGCGATCGGAGCAATCAGGTCGCGCCGGTTGTGGGTTTCTTTCGAGGCTCCAGAAAGAAGATCCGGAGGCGGTGTCGGATCGGGGCGGTCCTGTTCGTAGCAGGGGTGAGGCCGCCCACGAGGGGTGGCCGAACAACGGGATGACGTTTGTCATCTCCGACTGACCACATCGGCATCTGCCGGTCGTCCGGTCCGGACGCCGACAGTGGTCAGGCCCTGTGCGGAGAACGAAAGGACGTTCCTCATGACCACCCTGACCGAGCCGGTCACCGTCACGACCCGCAGTTCCGGTCGCCTGATGTGGGCGATCCTGGTGCTGGTGCTGGTTGCCGACGCTCTCGACGTCATCGATTCGACGGTCACGAACATCGCCGCCCCGACCATCGCCCGCGATCTCAACGGCGGTGAGAGTCTGATCAAGTGGCTGGGACCGGCGTACATGCTCGCCATGGGTGTCCTGCTCGTGGTCGGCGGACGGCTGGGTGACAAGTTCGGCCAGCGCAGGCTCTTCCTGATCGGCATGGGCGGGTTCACCCTGGCCTCGGCGGTCGCCGGGTTCTCACCCGACCCGACCCTGCTCATCGTCGCCCGGGTCGCCCAGGGAGCGTTCGGGGCGCTCCTCCTCCCGCAAGGTATGGCGATCATGACGAAGGTGTTCGACCGCGACATGCTCGGCAAGGCGTTCGGGTTGTTCGGACCGGTTCTCGGTCTCTCCAGTGTCGGCGGCCCGGTCGTGGCCGGGTTCATCATCAGCGCCGACCTGTTCGGCCTGTCCTGGCGCCCGATCTTCCTCGTGAACATCGTCCTCGGCGTCGTCGGGCTGGTCATGGCCGTCAGGATCCTGCCGCGTGACGACGACGGCGACCGGTCCGTCGTCGTCGACGGTTGGGGCTCCGGCCTGCTCGCGGTCACCATGATGGGGCTGCTGTACGGGCTGATCGAGGGCTCGACCAACGGCTGGAGTGCGGTCCCCGTCACCTCGATCCTTGTCGGTGTCCTGTTCTTCGCCGCCTTCGCCTACCGCCAGCGCACCGCGGCCCACCCGCTCATCACGCCCTCGCTCATGAAGAACCGGGGTTTCACGTCCGGACTGCTCGTGTGCCTGGTCGCCGTCGCCGCCGGCTCCGGCCTGCTCTTCGTGCTGTCGCTGTTCATGCAGGAGGGGCTGAACGCCAGCCCGAGGGGCGCCTCGCTCGGTCTGGTGCCGCTCACCCTGGGGCTCTTCGCCGCCGGGTTCGCCGCGATGGGCGGCCTGGTCGCCAGGTTCGGTCGCCGGCTCGTCTTCATCGGCCTCACCGTCGACCTCGTCGGTTGCGGGTGGGTCCTGGCCCTCGTCGTCCACTCCGGGACGAACATCGGCCTGTGGACGCTGGCCCCGGCGTTGTCGGTCATGGGCGTCGGCATCGGCCTCAGCTTCGCCGCGATCCCCACCGTTGCCCTCGGCGACGCGAAACCCGACGAAGCCGGCAGCGCCAGCGGCTCGTTCAGCTCGATCCAGCAGCTCTCGTCGGCGATCGGCTCTGCCGTCGTCACCTCGATCTTCTTCCAGGCCGCGACCTCCGGAGTCGGCCACGCCATGAAGGTCAGTCTTGTCGTCGTTCTGGTGGTCACGGCCCTGAGCATCCCGGTCGTGGCCCTGATGCCCCGCACGGCACCGTCGGAACCCCACTGAGCAACCGGCCGATCGTGACGTGGTGGCGCGCCGTCGGCGTGCCACCCGTTGCCGGATTTCGGGCTTCCGTCCGCAGTACGATCGGCCATCGTGGACGTCGGGGGTGACGAGATGACCTGGGTCGGACCGAGCAACGCTGATGAGGTTACGGTCCCGGATGTGGTGGGACTGACCGTCGGGGACGCCCGGCGGGTGGCGTGGGATGCCGGCGTCGTCGTCGCCGCCGAGGACCCGGACGGCCCGCCGCTGGGCGCCCTGACCTGGCCCGGCGTCTGGATCGTCACCGCTCAACGCCCCGCGCCCGGATCTGTCCTGCACCGCAGTGGATCCGTCGTGGTCAAGTTTCGGGAGGGGGCCGGTGGCCACGCGGCCGGGGATCGGGAACCACGCCGGCCCGTGCCGCCACGGGATGTGCTCGGCGCGGAGCGGGACCCGGAAAGCGGGCAACCCGGGTTTCGGGCACAGCAGAGTCCCAGCTGAGTGACAGCGTGGGCGCAGACAGTGGCGATACCGTGAGGGCTCGTGCCGATCTCCAGCCTGCCCAACCCGCAACCACCGCATCCGTACGGACCGTTCGCCGCCGTCGAGGACGTGCACGATTCCGACTTCCTGATGCGGGTGCTCACCGAGTCGGCCGTGGCCGCGGCCGCGTCCGCTCACGACGCCGGCGTCGACCCGGCGGCTCTTCCGGTGACGTGTATCACTGATCGGCTCCGTGTCGCCTGGGAGTGTGCGCCCGCCGGTGGACGCCGCGACGCTCTGCTCTCCTGCGCCGAGCGGGCCGCCCGGGTCGGGGTCAACGTCGGCGTGGGGACGTTCGCCGGCGATACGGATCGGCTGCCGCCGGTCGAGGCGATCGCGTACCTGATCCAGGGCGTGCTGCTGGCGTACGTCCGCGAGGACCTGGCCACGGCGTCCACCGCCGACGGTCCGAACCTGCTTCCCGCTGCGCCGTGGTGCCCGCCTGTCAACGCATCCGGCCGGTTCGCCTCCGCCACGGTCGACGACTTCGACCAGCCCGAGGACGCCAAGATGCTGGTCTGCGTGCGGCTGCTCGCCGCGTCGCGCTGACGTGGCACCGCAAGGTGGTGAGGATGGGGCATGAGTTCAGACCCTGGGGCTGGCCCGGATCACCGCTACCTGCTCGACAACGCCCGGGTGGAGGCGGGCGAGCGGTTCGCGTGGCTGGCCGAGTTGTTAGACGGTGTCACCCGGGGGCACGTCGACCGGCTCGGGGTGCGGGCGGGCTGGCGTTGCTGGGACGTCGGCGCCGGAGGCCCCGGCGTTCCCGAGGCACTCGTCGCGGCCGTCGGGCCGACCGGTTACGTTCTGGCCACGGACATCAATACGGCCTGGTTGGACCCGCGCGGCGGGTACGAGGTGCTGCGGCACGACATCGTCGGGGACCCGCCGCCGCAGCGGGGCACGTTCGATCTGGTGCACGCCCGGCTCGTGCTCGTTCACGTGCCCGACCGGGCCCGGGCGTTGGCGACGATGGTGGCGGCGCTGCGGCCCGGTGGCTGGCTGTTGGTAGAGGACGCCGACACCGAGCTGCAGCCGCTCGCCTGTCTCGACGAGGTCGGCCCGGCAGAGCAGCGCGCCAACCGGCTGCGGCGCGCCGTCCGCGAGTTGATGACCCGCCGCGGCGCCGACCTGCGCTACGGCCGCACGTTGCCGCGGGCGTTGCGGGCGGCCGGCCTGGTCGATGTCGCGGCGGCCGGCTGCTTCCCGGTCGGCGGGGTCGCCTGCGACCGGTTGGAGACCGCGACCGTGCGCATGGTCCGCGCCGAGTTGCTCGCCGCCGGGCTGACCGACGACGCCGAGATCGACGCGCACCTGGCCGCCGTCGATGCCGGCGAGCTCGATCTCACCCTCGCGCCGCTGATCTCGGCATGGGGACGCCGCCCGGGCTGACCCGGCGGGGCGCCACGGTGGCGGCCGGCGCACCGTAGGGTGTCGCGATGACGTCCGTCAATTCAGCTGAGCCCGGCTTTGTCGTCCGTACCGGCGAGCGTGTGATCGCTGCCGACAGCCACGGTGACCCCGACGGCAGGGTGGTCGTCGGTCTGCACGGCACGCCCGGTAGCCGTCGTTCGGCGTTGCCGGCGACCGACCTGCTCCGGCAGTTGGGGTTGCGGTACCTGACGTACGACCGGCCGGGCTACGGGCGTTCGAGCCGGGCACCGGGGCGTACGGTCTTCGACGCGGTGGCCGACATCGGTGTGCTCCTGGATCACCTGGGCGCCGACCGCTGCGTCGTCGTCGGCGGTTCGGGTGGGGCGCCGCACGCGCTGGCCTGCGCGGCGGGTATGCCGGACCGGGTGGTCGGTGTCACGGTGGTGGTGCCGCCGGCACCCATCGACCTGATCGGGTCCGATGCGTACTTCGCGGGGATGGACGCCGGCACCGCGCAGCTGTTCCGGCTCGCGTACACGGGTGGGGCGGAGGCGGTGGAGCCGGCGCTCGTCCAGGCGCTGGCCGGTGCGGGGCTGCCCGCCGGCGACGAGTCGTTGCGTCAGGGCGTCGTCGGCATGGTCGACGATCTGGTCGCTCTGCATCGTCCGTGGGCCTTCGACCTGGGCGAGGTGCGCGCGCCGGTCGACATCTGGTTCGGTGTGGACGACGAGAACGCACCGGCGGCACACGCCCGATGGCTCGCCGCCGCGCTGCCCGAGGCGACCCTTCACCCGCAACAGGGCGACCACTCCTGGCCGGCGACGAAGATGGCCGAAATCTTCACCGCCGCCGCCCGGCACGCCGACGACCGGTAGGACCGGATCGGGACAGCGGCCAGCGACGTGAATGGATAGGATCCGGCCACTCAGGGGGACGGGGTTTCCATGGCGGGCGAATCGATCATCGAGTCGACGCACCGGCCCGGGCTCGGCGGCCGGCGTGTGGCGCTGGCGGTGATGGTGGTTCTGGTGTGCGCCGCCGCGGTGGGTGTCGTCGTGTGGCGGTCCCGAAGCGCGACCCCGCCCGGTGCGTCGGCGGCGCCGCGTCCGCGGGCCTCGGAGTTGTACGCGGCCGACGGTACGACGCTGATCGCGCGGTTCGACACCGACGATCCCCGCGGGAGCTGTCTGCGGGTGCCGGTCAACGACTGGGGCTACTTCTGCGACTACGTGGTCACGTGGTGGCGGTCGCAGGCCGCCTTCGGGGCAGACGAGGCGCAGCGGCTGGACCGCCTGCGGCACGGTGGGTACCGCATCGGTGGTTCGCTCGACCCGCGTCTGCAGGCCGGCGCGAAGCAGCGGGTCGACGCGCTGCTGCCGGTCACCGATCCGAAGGTGTTCTCGCTGGCCACGGTCGAGCCCGGCACCGGTCTGGTCAGGACGATGGCCGTGAACCGCAACTTCCGCCGCCCGCCGCCACCGCCCTCGGCCTCGGCTTCGGCGGGTCCGGGCCAGCCGGTGTGGCGGTCCACGGGGCCGGATCTGGTGGATCCGCTCGTGTCCGGTGACGCCGACACCCCCGGCGAGGCGGCGGGCGCGCCGTTCATGATGTTCACGGTGGCCGCGGCGTTGGACAGCGGCCTGACGCTGGACCACGCGATCGACACCGAGCGGGTGTACGTGTCGAAGTACCGGATCGAGCCGCAGAGCCCGGTGGCCTGCGGCGGCGGGTACTGGTGTCCGGCCAACACCGGCGACCCGGCGTACCGGTCGGGCCGGCGCACCATGTGGGACGCGTTCGGCCACGCGGTCGTGACGTACTTCGTGGCGGTGCAGGAGCGGATGGGCGCCGACAAGGTGATCGCGATGGCCCAGCGGCTGGGTATCACCTTCCGCGGCGAGCTCGACCAGCAGCTGAGCAAGCCCCCGAACGGCGCGTCGTGGGGTGCGTTCACCCTCGGCGTCTCGTCGACGACCGCCCTTGATCTGGCCACCGCCTACGCGACCCTGGCCGCCGACGGCGTCCGCTGCGACCCGCTGCCCGTCGCCGGTGTCGCCGACGCCGGGGGGAAGCCGGTTCCCGGTGTCGGGCCGCGCTGCGAGTCGGTGCTCCGCCCCGAGGTGGCCCGGGCCGCGATCGACGCCGGCCGCTGCCCGCTGGGCGACCGGTCCGTGTTCGGTGACCGGTGCGGTGCGGGCAGCGTCCCGGCCGGAGGCGTGCGCGGGACAGTGGGCCGCCCGGTGTCCGGCCAGACCGGCCTGACCGAGAACCGCCGCACGCTCTCCGTGGTGGTCGCCGGGCCGCAGCTGGTCACCGCGGCCATGGTCGCGACCGCGCCGGGCGTGGGTGGCGGCCGGGTACAGATCGCCGCCGGTGTGCCGGAGGGCGCCATCACCGCGGCCGCCGAGGTCGAACACGACGGCCTGGCACCCCTGCCGGCCCGCGACTTCACCGCCCCGCCACGGGAACTCGCCGTCGCCGGTCCGTAAGGTCGTGGAGTGAACGTCTACGACATCGCCGACCGGCTGCCCCCGATCGACGTGCTGCGCGACCGGTGCCGGGCACTGGCCGTGCTGGAGCGGATTCAGGACTCCGGCTATCCGTACTACGCCTACGTCGCATGGGGCGACGACGAGGCGGCGCTGATGAGCAACGGCAGCGGCGACGAGTACTCCATCGTGTTCACCGACGCGGGCGTGTTCATTCGCGTGTTCGACCACGAGTCCGGCATGACGCCGTACGCCGACGACGACCACGCGCTGTGGCCCGGCCTGCTCGACGGACTCCCGCCGGAGTTCCGCGCACACGTCACCGAGCCCGCGTTCTGCGACGAGGGCAGTCTGAACGCCACCGCCGTGCTGTGGCGGCGCACCGGCGACGACGGCTGGCACGCCGGTGCCGGCATCACGTTCCCGCCGTCACGGGGGCCCTACGACACCAGCCCCGACGGCGCCGACCGGCTCGCCATCCTGGGCGACGACATCGTCGACCGCTACGTCGACTTCGCCCGGGACTACTACGAGATCGAGGTCGACCGGGCGGCCGTGGCGCACGTCGTGGCCATGCGGCCGCTCACCGACGCCGTGGTGCGGGCGCTCAACCCCGACCGCGACCTACGCGGGTACGAGCAGGCCGGTGAGGTACATGACGGCCACGCCACCGGCGAGCCCGGCGACGACCGCGGGCCGGAGTAGCCGATCGTCCCGGCTTCGGAGTGTGCGTGCGATCTGAACGATCACCTGGACGATCGCGCCGACCCCGATCCCGAGCAGAACCGCCGACAGGGCGGCGTTGTCGATGACGACACCGATCACCGCGCCGGGAATCACGGGAGCCCCGGCGATGGCGCCGAGGAGGATCAGCGAACCGATCGGCGGGCGCTGGCTGGCCAGGGGAGCGACGATGGCCAGTCCCTCCGTGGTGTTGTGCACGGCGAAGCCGACCACGAGCGCGGCTCCGACGGCGAGTTCGCCGATCGCGTAGGCCGATCCGATCGCGAGACCTTCACCGGCGTTGTGCAGACCGATGCCGACGGCGACCATCAACGCCAGCTGGGACCCGTCGGTGGTGGTTTCCCGACCCCGCCGGCGCCGGTCCAGCATGCGATCGATCGCGGTGAGGGCGAGGAACGCCAGGCCCGCTCCGAGTACCACCAGCCGGGGCCCGCCGAACGCCTCGCCCGCCAACCCGCCCAGCGCGAGACCCTCGAACGCCGCGTCGACGGCGAGGAATCCGAGCAGACCGACCGTCACGGCCAGGAGCACGGTGACGACTCCGCGGCCGGCCCGCCGGAGCGCCGGCAGCACGAGCATGCCCAGCGCCACGGGAATCACACCGACACAGATTCCGAGGACGGTCATGACCCGGATGAGATCGGCGCCCGGCTCCGGCGTGATCGTGGCCGCCGGCACGGTGTGTTCGATGACCAGCCCGGTCGAGGTGAGGATCGAGATGGTGTAGGGCTGCCCGGACATCCACGGGTAGGAGAGGGTCAGTTTTGCCGATCGGAGCCGGGCGATCGGCTCCACGCCTCCGCTGAAGTCGACGTACGTGTCGTTGACGCCGACCTGCGCGACGCGCACGGGATCCGGCCCGGTGTTGCGGATCGTCAGCTCGATCGAGCCCGGCGCGAACGTCGTCCGCTCGACGGAGAGTGCCTCGATCGGGGGTCCGGCCCGGTGGGGGAGCAGGCCGCCGTCGGCGGTCAGGATCGCCGGCACGACCACGATCAGGGCGAGCACGACCAGCACCAGTCCCCACATCCGGACGCGGTGGGTACCCGAGGTTGCATCGACGGCGGTCATGCCGCGTCCTCGACGTCGAACAGGCCCATCCAGCCGAGATCGGCGAACTCGGTCTTGTGGGCGTGGAACATGTACTTTCCCGGGTGGGGGAACCGCACCTCGCAGATCCCGCGCTGCCCCTGACCCTGAACGACGGTGTCGGTGAACTCCGCCGGTTCGAGCCGGGTGCCGGTCGGGTAGTAGTCGAAGAAGTTGCCGTGCAGGTGGAAGCTGTTGATCGGGTCGTATTCGAGGGTGTTGACCAGATAGATCCGCACGAGTTGCCCGCGCCTGACCCGGATCGGGGCGTCGACGTAGGCGAACGGTATGCCGTTGACGGCGTACAGCTGATTGCCCTGCCCGTCGAACGTGGTGTTGTATCCGTGCTGCACGAGCACCAACTCGTCGGCGGGCGGGCGCCCGGCCTTCGGGTCGATGACGAACGTGCCGTACATGCCGCGGGCGATGTGCTCGGCCAGGGGGCCGACGTGGCAGTGGTAGAGATGGAGCCCGAAGGGTTCGGCGTCGAAGGTGTAGGTGAACTCCTCGCCGGGGGAGATGATCCCGCGCCCGATCATCGGCACGCCGTCCATCCCGGCCGGGTGGATGCCGTGGAAGTGCATGGTGTGCGGGTGTTCGGAGCGGTTGATGAACCGGACCCGCAGGAGGTCCCCCTCGGTGCACCGGAGCGTGGGTCCGGGAATCCGGCCGTTGAACGTCCACGCGGCGAACCGGAGGCCCGGTGCGATCTCGATCTCCCGGTCGACCGCGACGACCTCCCACTCGCGCACGGTGCGCCCGTCGGCGCCGATCGAGGTGTGGCCGTAGTCGAAGTCGCGGAGGGTCAGCCCCGGGTCGAAGCCGTTGGCCTCGTGGTCGACGCGCCCGCCCGTGCGGAACGTCGGTCCGTTCAGGCCCGTCATCGGACCGTGGGCGCCGGGACCGTGCGCGTCGTGGTCGTCGGCCGGAACCGCCCGCAGCGGCGCGACGGCCGGAACCGCCGCCCCTAACGGCGCGGCGGCGAGGACCGTGCCGCCGGCCGCCGCCAACACCCAACGCCGCGAACTCATGCCGGCACACCGAACACGAGGTCGGCGAGCTCCGGTCCCAGCGCGTGCCGCCGGCCCGCGACCGTCACCCACAGCGGGCCACCGTACGGATCCTGCCCGACCACGTCGAGCACGACCCCGGGACGTACGCCGAGCCGACCCAGGTGGCGCAACGCATCAGGGTTCCGGTCGCGGACCCGCTCGACGTGGAACGCTCCACCGCACGGCGCCTGCGACAGGGGCATCGCCCACTCCTCCACGTGCGGACCGTCCGGGGTGGGGATCGGATCCCCGTGCGGGTCGTGGGTCGGCCGGCCGAGGACCGCGTCGATGCGTTCGAGCACGCGGTCGCTGACGGCGTGCTCGAGCACCTCCGCCTCGTCGTGCACGTCCTCCCACGGAACGTCGAGGATCCGGACCAGAAACTCCTCGATCAGCCGGTGCCGCCGGACCACGGCGAGGGCGTGCCGTCTGCCGTGCGCCGTCAGCACGACCCGGTGCCCACCGCGACGGGCGATCAGGTGGTCGGCGTCGAGGCGTTTCAACATCGCCGACGCCGTGGGCGCCGCCACGCCGAGCCAACCGGCCAGCGAGGAGGTCGTCGCCTCCCCGGTTCTCGTGACCAACTCGAAGATCGCCTTCAGGTAGTCTTCGACGGTCTCGGTGTACACCGTCGAACAGCACGCGTGATGCCCACGTTCCCGCGATCCAGCCACCATGAGGCCACATTAGAGCGGTCTCCGCCGGTCGGTGAGAGTCGTCTCATCGTGAGACGGAAAAGCACCATCCACTGTGGACACAACGGTGGATCCGCGCCACAGGTGAGGGTCTGTGGCGCGGATCCACCGGGCGAGCTCCGCTGTTGGAAGACTCAGCCGACAGAAGGACCCAGGCCGAGCGACTGCGGGGTGCTGGAGTCGGGTGACGGCTGGTGCAGGCCCTCGTCCAGCGGTCCGAACTGGGTCATCAGGGCGGCGCTGCCACCCCAGGGCGTCTGCTCCTCGGCGATCAGCGTATTGGTCGTCAACAGCAGGCCGGCGACGGAGGCTCCGTTCTGCAGCGCGGTGCGGGCGACCCGCAGCGGGTCGATGATGCCCATCTCGACCATGTCGCCGAACCGCCCGTCCAGGGCGTCGAACCCGCCGTCGACGTCCATCGTCGCCATGCGTGCGACGACCTCCTGGCCGGAGTACCCGGCGTTCGCGGCGATCAGGAACGCCGGCTCGGTGAGTGCCCGGCGCACGATGTCCACCCCGATGGCGTAGTCGTCCTTCAGCTTCAGGTCGTCGAGGGCTGCGACGGCGTGCAGCAGAGCGGCACCGCCCCCGGCGACGATGCCTTCCGCCATCGCGGCCCGGGTGGCCGACAGGGCGTCCTCGACCCGGTGCTGCAACTCCTTGAGTTCGGCCGGCGTCGGCGCACCGACCCGGATGACCGCGACCTTGCCGGACAGCGCCCCGATCCGTTCGGTCAGCACGTCTTCGTCGACGCCGAACGTGGCCCGCTCCAGTTCCGCCCGCAGTTGGGTGATCCGGAACTCCACGTCGTCGGGGGAACCGTAGCCGCCGACGATGGCGGTGCGGTCGGCGGTGACGCGCACCTGCGCGGCCCGCCCGAGGTGCTCGATCGTCATCGTCTCCAGGGTGAACCCGGAGTGTCTACTGTAGACGGAGCCGCCGGTGATCGCGGCGATGTCCTCCAGCTTGTGCAGGCGCCGGTCGCCGAAGCCGGGAGCCCGGACCGCCACACACTGGAACACCCGGTTCAGGTGGTTGTGCACCAGCATGCTGAGCGCGGTGCCCTCGACGGTCTCGGCGATGACGACCAGCGGCCGCGGCGCCCGCATGACCCGGTCGAGCAGCGGCATCAACTGCTGGACCTTGGTGATCTTCTCGGCGCACAGCAGGATGTACGGGTCGTCGACGACGGCTTCGAGGCTGGCCGGGTTGGTCACCAGGTACGGCGAGACGTACCCGTTGTCGAACTCGAAACCCTCGATGAAGTCGACGTCCATGCCGTTGACCGGGGACTCCTCCACGGTGACGATGCCGCGGTCGCCGACCGTGTACAACGCCTTGGCGATGACCGCGCCGACGGTGTCGTCGTCGTTGGCCGAGATCGCCGCCACCCGCGCGTAGTCCGCCTCCGTGCTGACCGGGTGGGCCACCGCGTGCAGGTGCGTGACCAGGCGCGCGACGGCGAGGTCGACGCCGCGCTTGACCAGTACCGGATTGGCGCCGGCGCCGATCGCCGTCATGCCTTCGCGGATGATCGCCTGGGCCAGGACGGTCGCGGTGGTCGTGCCGTCGCCGACCACGTCGTTGGTCTTGATCGCCGCTTCCTTGACCAGTTGGGCGCCCATGTTCTCGAACTGGTTCTTGAGGTGGATCTCGCGGGCGATCGTGACGCCGTCGTTGGTGATGACCGGTGATCCGGTGATCTTCTCCAGGATGACGTTGCGCCCCTTCGGCCCGAGGGTCGACTTGACCGCGGCGGCGAGCTGGTCGACGCCGACGAGCAACAGGGTGCGCGCTTCCGCGTCGAAACGAAGTTCCTTGGCCATGGCGTGGACTACCTCGATCCGGCCGTCAGATCGAAACCGATGTACTCGGCGGCGTCCTCGGGGTTGGCGAACATGATCGTGCGGTCGTCCTCGTGGATCATGCGGCCGTAGTGGGTGGACATGTTCTCCTCGAACTCGGCGTGGTCGAAGTAGCCGGGCTCCTCGCCGAGAGCCTCGGAGATCTCGTCGTAGACGACGTCCATCCGGTGCTCCGCGTCGACCCGGATCATCGACGGCAGGGGTGTCACCCGGACGTTCTCCTTGGTCGACATCACCTGCGCCACCACCACGCCGACCTGGTTGTTCATCAACGTGAAGCCGCACATGTTCGATGCCGTGCTGTCGGACTTGAACCGGCTGTCCGTGCCGCCGAACGTCGTGGTCACTGTGCCAGCTCCTTCGGGGTGTCGAGGTCCAGCTCGGCGAGGATGCCGCTGAACCGGCTCTTGGCACGGTCGAGACCGTCTTCGAACCGGGGCGGCCGGGCGTCCGGCTGCGACCACAACGGCTGCAGGGTGCGGGCGGCGGCAAGGGCCCGCGGCACCCAGTCACCGAGCCACCCGTGCAGGATCGCCTTGTTGTGGCTGGCGAACTCGCGGTCGTTGGTCAGCAGCGTGAACATCGCCTTCGTGTAGCGCAGGTCCCGCTCGGAGAAGTCGTACTCCTCCGCGCCGACGACCGTCGGCGTGACGAAGTCGCCGTTGCCCGGCGCGGCCTGCTGCACGAGGTGGCTGCGGAACAGCTCGCCCACCAGGGGCTCGAACACGACGTTCGCCGCGAAGACGGCCTCGCACCAGTCGTCGACGGCGGTCAGCTGCTCGGCGACCTCGCGGACGCCCTGCCACGCCGGGTCCTCGTTCCAGGCGGTGAGGTGGGCTGTGCCGTCGAAGGCCTCGATCTCCTCGCTGAGCGTGAGGTTGTACAGCGCCAGATCCTGTGCCGAACGGATCCGGTGCATGCTGTTCACGGAGATCGCGTTGTTGTGCATGTTGGTCGGCGCGCGCCGGTTGGCGTTGGCGAACAGGTACAGCCCGAGCCCGTGGTCGACGTGCATCCAGGCGCCGACGTGCGACTCGACGAAGCGCACCCAGTTGCGGTTCCACTGCGTGAACGCCTTGGACCGGCGGGCGGCTTCGATGTTCTGGCCGAGCTGACGCACGACGTTGGAGTTGTAGCGGTACAGCGACAGCTCCCACTCCTCGTTCGGGTCGCGGAACTCGTGCCAGCCGTGCGCCGGCCACTCGTAGCCCTGCCCACCGGATCCCGGCCCACGCACGGGTTCCGGCCGGTCGGAGCCCCACGCCTTGAGAACGGTCCAGTCGAGCGGGTAGCCGCCGACCCCGTTGGAGAAGCCGTAGAGCCAGCCCTGGCTGAGGTAGTGCCGCGGGTCGGGCTGGACCTCGACGGTCACGTCCTCGTAGTGCGTCTGCTTGCGCTTCTGCGGGGTGTAGTAGTTGAACCGGCGGGCATTCGAGTCGGGAAACTCCCGGGCGCCGGCCTCCGCGTCGGTGAAGACCGGTTGGGGAACGCTGCGTGTCATGAGGTGCCCTCACTTTCACCCGTCGTGGTGAACTTGTCGTAGTAGATGTGCTTCTCCGGGACTCCGAGGCCGGCGAGCATCGGCATCGCGGCCTCGACCATCGGCGGTGGCCCGCAGACGTAGGCGTGCGAGCGCTTGAGGTCGGTCTCGTGCCGTTTCACCACGTCGGTGATGAGGCCGACCTCGCCGTCCCAGCCGTCCCCGGCGGTGGGCTCGGACAGCGCGGGGACGTACCGGAACCCGGGCAGGGTCTCCTCCAGCCCGCGCAGCTCGTCCTCGAAACAGAGGTCGTGGCGGCGGCGCGCGCCGTAGTAGAAGGTCGCCCGGCGCCCGAGGCCGCGCTCGGCCATCGAGCGCAGCAGCGACAGGATCGGCGCCATCCCGGCCCCGCCACCGAGGAAGACCAGGTCGTTCTCGCCCTCGCGGAGGGTGAACACCCCGAACGGGCCGGTCAGGTCGAGCCGGTCACCGATCGCGAGGCGGGTGTCCAGGAGGCCCGAGAACAGGCCGCCCGGGTAGATCTTGATGACGAACTCCAGGTGGCCGCTCTCCCGGCTCGACGTGTTCGCCATCGAGAACGACCGCGTCGCGTCGGTGCCGGGCACGGCGATGTCGACGTACTGGCCGGGAAAGAACTTGAGCTCCGTCGGCTCGATCAGCTTCAGCACCAGCCGGCGCATGTCGTGGGTGACCGGGTCGTTCGCCACCACCTCGGCCACCGCCTGCTGGATCGGCAGCCCGGACCGGATCATGTCCTCGTCGAAGTTGATCAGCTCGATCGTGACGTCCTCGTACACGTGCGCCCGGCACAGCAGCGTGAAGCCCTCCTCCCGCTCGTAGTCGGGCAGCGCGAACGTGGAGTACCGGTCGAGCTCGATGTCGTCGCCGTCGAGCACGAAGGACTTGCAGGAGGCGCACTGCCCCTCCTTGCAGCCGTGCATGAGCATCACGCCCTGCTCGGCGGCGGCGCGCAGGACCGTCTGCTCCTCGTCGACCTCGATCTCGATCCCGACCGGCTCGAACCGCACAGTGTGTTTCATGACGCCGTGCTTCATGACGCCGCTGCGGACTCAGTCCTCTGTCCGGGCGAACCGTCCGGCGGGGCCGCCGCGCACGTAGTTCGCGCGGAACGCCTCGCGCTCCTCGGGCGACATCTCGTTGAGCAGGACGTTGGGGCTCTGCAGCGGAGGGCAGCGGCGCAGGTGGTCCAGCGTCCACATCTTGGTGGGGTCCAGGTCGAGATGCGGCTGGGCGACCAGCGTCTTGCCGTCGTCGCGCACGAAACCCATGTCGGTGACCACGTCGGCCCAGTTCCAGCCGTGGTAGAGGGTCTCCCACTCGCGGGAGCCGATCAGCTGGCCCATGTTGGGCGTCTCCCGGCCCTGGTACGTCGGGCGGAACGCGGTGACGTCGGTCCAGCGGCACATCTCGTGGCAGTACGTCCGGACCTGGCCGTCGACCTCGTCGATCACCATGTCCTCACGGACGAGGCACGGCACCATGCAGGTCCAGCACCGGTGCGGGTACTGGTAGTCGACGTCCTCGAAGACGATCGGGTTGTGTCCGTTGGGAACCGAGAGACGGTTGTAGTTCTCCCACCACTTGCCGTACCGGTCGTACCAGCCCGGGTACTTGTGCTCGAACCACTCGAAGTCCTTGTCGGTCATCGGGTCGATGCGCCAGTAGTTGGCGAGCCATCCGGTGGCGAAGAACTGCGCGACCTCGTGCACGTAACCCTTGTTCCAGATCTGGTTCCACGCCTCCTCGATGAGGTCGTGCGGAATCACCAGGCCGTACTTCTCCAGCGGCACCAGGTAGCTGCGGTAGTAGTCGTCGTAGATCCACCGGCGCCACATCTCGGCGTAGCTCTCCCGGTCCTTGCGCCGGTCCTTGGTGCCGTACTCGATGAACGTGCCGATCGCCGCGTCGACCACGCGGTGGTTGTTCCACCAGGCGTAGCGCAGATCGCGCTCCAGCAACTGGTGGTTGCTCTCGTCCGACAGCGCCATCAGCAGCGTGGCGTAGCCGTTGCTGATGTGCCGGGACTCGTCGGACTGCACCGAGTGGAACACCGTCGGCAGCAGGTAGTCGCCGTTGGCGGCCGCCTCCGCCGGCATGGCGACGAAGAGTGTGTTGGTGAACGCCGTCTCGGCCACGATCGTCAGGTAGATGCTCGCCGCCGTGATCGCGTCACCGGTGATGAACCCCTCGGCGAACTGCCGGCCGATCGTGCCGCAGTAGTCGTTCTGGAAGTTCCGCAGGCTGCTGTTGAATCCGGCCGGGTCGATGTAGTTGTTCATGTACAGGCGCTTCAGGTTCTGCTGGATCGTCGAGTGCCGTACCTCGTCGATCATCTGGATCGCCTGACCGTTGTGCAGTTCCGGGTTGGGGACGGTGCGGAACAGCAGCGGCATCGCCCGCGCCGCCGAGATCTCCGGCAGCGGGATGATGCTGAGGAAGAGCTTCTGCCACTCCAGCCAGCGTTCCTGCACCTGGCGGAACATGTTCCCGCGGATGGCGCCGTCGGAGGCGCCGTAGACGCGGTGGTCCTTCTCCTCCTGCATCGGGAAGTACGACCGGAGCACCTGCTTGAGCGGGTCCTTCTTCTGCGCCTTGCGGAACGTGTAGTCGGTTCCGTACTGGGACACCGGTTCGTGGTACGCCGGTTCCCAGGACAGCTCCTGGATCTTCTGATGAGCCCGTGCGACACTCTGGCGACTCATGGGTCTCTCCTTGCCAAAACTTCGATGCCCGTCACTTCGATCGGCCGGCCAGACCGACACTCCGTCTCCGAGGATCAAACCGCGCGGCGGGGCCACCGGCGGTCTCAACATGAGGCAGCCCCGACAGCCGCCGACGTGGGCTCACTCTCCCGGCGCGGGATCCTCGCCGAAGGCCGCGGCCCGCAGGTCGGCGAGTTCGCGCCGCACCTGGTTGACGATCTGCCGGTCGCCCTCGACCGCCGGCCGGATTCCCAACGCCGACAACAACTGTGCCGCCGGTGGACCGGGGTCGCCGGCGTCGCCGAGCACCGGGTGCAGACCCTGCGCGGCGAGGTGGTGGAACACGAGGTTGACCACGCTCCACGGGTTGTATGTC
Source organism: Virgisporangium aurantiacum (assembly GCF_016863635.1). Classification (GTDB taxonomy): domain Bacteria; phylum Actinomycetota; class Actinomycetes; order Mycobacteriales; family Micromonosporaceae; genus Virgisporangium; species Virgisporangium aurantiacum. Next base: position 107,584 of record NZ_BOPG01000064.1, read on the forward strand.
TCCTCCACCTCGCCATCACAGAACGTCGAGGGCGGGGCAGAGGTCTCAACTTGAGACAGTCGTCGAGGTCTTCTTGCCTATTCTTTTCAGAACAGCGGGAGGCAGGGTGCGATGATGCGCGGACGCACGCCACCGCCGGAGCTGACCGATGGCGCCCGGCTCGCAGAGACACGGGAACGGTTCCTCACGGCCGAGTCGGTCGACCCGCACCTGGTGCGGGACACGATCCTGGCGTCCTGGTGGCGGTCACGCCGCGGGAACGTCGCGGCCGACCACATCGATCCCGCCTACGTCCGCGATCCCGACCCCGACACCCCGTTGATCCGCAGCGCGCTGCCGGTGCTGCGCAGCCTCCGCGACCACCTCGACGGCCAGCCGATCAGCATCATCCTCACCGATCCGGGCGGCGTGGTGCTGACCCGGCTCGCGGCGGACTGGGACCTCGACCGGCACCTCGACAGCGTCCAACTCGCGCCGGGCTTCAGCTATGCCGAGGAGTCGGTCGGAACGAACGGCATCGGCACGGCGCTGGAGGGCGGGCGACCGATGCACGTGTTCGGCCACGAGCACTACGCCGAGCACCTGGAGAACCTCGCCTGTGCCGGGGTGCCGATCCACCACCCGATCTCGGGAAAGACCGTCGGCGCGATCGACCTCACCTGCTGGCGCCGGGACGCCGGCCCGCTGCTGATCACCCTGGCGAAGACGACTGCCGACCAGATCCGGCAGGCGCTGCTGAACGACAGCGGGATGCGGGAGTTCGCGCTGCTGCAGCAGTACCTGCGGGCCTGCCGCCGGACCTCGGGCATCGTGCTCGCGCTCAACCACGACGTGGTGATGATGAACGACTACGCCCGGCAGGTCCTCGATCCGGTCGACCAGGCGGTGGTGCTGGGGCTGGCCGCCGAGGTGCTGACCAGCGGACGCCCCGGCCCGGTGGTGCTCGACCTGCCCATCGGCGGCCGGGTGCGGGTCCAGTGCCGCCCGGCGCGTGCCGGCGACCCGCTCGCCGGCGGCATCGTGACCGTGAAACCGGCCGGCCCGGTCGACCGGCCGAGGGCCACCACCCGCGCGCCGGTGCGCGCGACCCCGACGACCCTGCCCGGACTGGTCGGTTCCGGCCCGCTCTGGTTGCGCGGATGCCACCAGGTCGAGGCCGCGTACGACGCGGGCGAGTGGCTGGCCCTGGCGGGTGAGCCGGGAACGGGGAAGCTGGCACTGCTCAGGGCCGTACACCACCGGCGGAACCCGTCGGGCGTGTTCCACGTCCTCGACGCGGCGGACGCCGCCGCCACCGACTGGCCGGCCCGCGTGGCCAATGAGCTGGCCGGCGACGGCACGCTCGTGATCCGCCACGTCGACCTGCTCGACGGGCGACGCGCCCGCGCCCTGACCACCGCGTTGCGCGCGCACCGCGCGGGGGCGAACCGACCCGCGTTGTGGGTGACGGCCACGCTGCGGCTGGCCGGCGCGTCCGCCGAACTGCTGCAGTGCTTCCCCCGCACCGTGGAGGTCCCGCCGCTGCGCCATCACGCCGAGGACGTGCACGACCTCGTCCGGCTCTTCCTGACGAAGCTGAGTCCGGACGGCCGCCTCGTCTGCTCGCCCGAGGCGATGCAGGTGCTCGTCCGGTCGAGCTGGCCGGGCAACATCGAGCAGCTGGGCAACGTCATGAAGAAGGTGATCCAGCACCGCCGCACCGGGTCGATCCAACCCGACGACCTGCCGCCGGAGTGCCGCACCGTGAGCCGGCGGCTGCTCAACCCGTTGGAGTCGATGGAGCGCGACGCGATCGTGCAGAGCCTGCTGGACGCGTCCGGAAACAAGGCGAAGGCGGCGAACTCCCTGGGAATGTCCCGCGCGACGATCTACCGGAAGATCCACGAGTACGGCATCGTCACGCCGACGCCGTAGCGCCCGCCGTCACCTCGATGACGGCGGGCGCACCGGTAGGTGCTACGGGACGAGGATGGCCCGCCCGCGCACCCTGCCCGCGTCGAGGTCCTGGAACGCCTCGGCGGCGGCGTCCAGCGGATAGGTGCGGGTGTGCAGCGTGACCCGTCCCGACTGGGCCAGCGCCATCAGCTCGGCCAGTTCGTTGTACGTCCCGACGATGTTGCCGACGACGTTGCGTTCGGTCGAGATGATGTCCAGCGTCGGCACGGTGAGCGTGCCGCCGTAGCCGATGACGTAGTACGAACCGGTCCGCCGGGTCATCGCGAACCCGTCCTGCTCGGCGCCCTGCTCGGCGACGAAGTCGAACACCACGTCCGCGCCGCCGCCGGTCAGCTCCCGCACCGCGTCGACGTGCCCGCCGTTGGCGGCGACCGTCTCGTGCGCGCCGATCTGCTCGGCGAGCTTGAGCGCGTCGGGGTTGCGGTCGACCACGACGACGCGTGCCGCGGTGAGCGCGGCCAGGCACTGGATGCCGATGTGGCCGAGACCGCCGGCGCCGAGAACCACCGCCGTGGTGCCGGGGTACAGCAACGGAAGCGCCTTGCGGACCGCGTGGTAGGCGGTGATTCCGGCGTCGGCGAGTGCGGCGACGTCCTGCGGCCGGGTCGCCGGATCGAGCTTGACGCACGCGCGCGCGGACGTCAGCAGGTACTCCGCCATCCCGCCGTCGTGCGACAGGCCCGGGAAGCTGCTGTCGGCGCAGTGCATGTCCTGGCCGGCGCGGCAGGCGTGGCACAGCCCGCACGTCGGGGTGGGGTGCAGGATCACGGTGTCGCCGACCGCGACGTTGCTCACCGCCGAACCGATCTCGTGCACCCAGCCGGCGTTCTCGTGGCCGAGCGTGTAGGGCAGCGCGGGCGCCATCGCCGCCGCCCACTGGCCCTCGATGATGTGCAGGTCCGTGCGGCAGACGCCGGCGCCGCCGACCTTCACCACGACGTCGAGCGGCCCGCGCACGGTCGGCTCCGGCACCTCCTCGACGACGGGCTGCTGGTGGTATCCGTGCAGTCGTACGGCTTTCATCGCTCCTCCTCGCCCGCTCCCGCGGAGTTGTAGCGCACCTGCAACATGCCGCGGCAGATACCGGTGTTGGCTTCCAGGCTGGTTCTGGTCGTCCGGGCCCGCCGCAGATGCAACGCGAGCGCCTCGACCGGCACCGCCGCTCCGGTGACCGGATCCAGCAGCAGCGGGTCGCCGTCGCCGGCGGGCAGTCCGAGTTCGGCGCGCCGGTGCCGCAGCCGGTCCAGCGCAGGGGTCCGGGGCGCCGTTCCGATCGTCATCCCGGCAAGCTCCGCCGGCGAACGGCCGGCGGCGAGCATCGGACGGCACACCTGGTCGGTGCCGGCCAGGACGGCCTTGCGGAGGAAGTCCGCGCGCAGCCCGTCGAGTTCGCCGACCGCCTCGCCGGCGAAGCTCCGTGCGAAGCCGGCCCGGGCCGCCACCCCCTCGTTGATCGTGTCGGCCGCGAAGTGCTCGTCGAGCACCACGTCCACGTGCCCGACACCATCCACAGTGGACACCGCGTCGTACGCGTCGGCGACCATGAGGAACGCGAAGTTCGGCGCGCAGAAGTAGGTCGGCAGCCGCAGGTGGACCTCCGCGTGGCCGCCGGCCGACACCTCGCACGAGGCGACGAAACCCAGCGCGGTCACCGGCTCGTCCAGTTCCGGGTCCCGCACGGTGGACAGGGCCGTGAGCACCCGGTCCCGAAGAACTGTCATGTCGATTCGACCAGCTGCGCGCCCTCGGCGGCCGCGGGCGTGCCGGCTTCCGCCGGGAGCCGGCACTCGGCCGGCACCGGGATGTCGTACAGCGCCGCCGCGTTCAGGCCGAGGATCTTCTTCCGGGTGGCCGTGGTGACGCGCGGGAAGTCGTCGTACTCCTCGCCGGCCGGGTAGTCCCAGTCCACGAAGCCCTCGACCTGCCACTGCGGTTCCCAGATGCCGTAGTCGCTGCCGAAGGTCATCTTGTCCTCGCCGACCCAGAACAACAGCTCGCCCATCACCTTCGCGAAGAACCGCGGACGCGCGTGCATGAGACCGCCGATCACCACCGACAGGCCGGCGTAGACGTTGGGTTCCTGGGTGGCCATGAAGCAGAAGTCCTCGATGCGCGGCAGCCCGACGTGCTCGACGATGAAGTTCAGCGCGGGGAAGTCGGTGGCCGCGTGATCGACGTCCGAGACGTCGAACGCGTCCTTGTCCAGCGGCCAGATCGTCGGGCCCTTGTGGATGTGGATGTTCTTGATGCCCAGTTCCTGGCACTTCTCCAGGTACCGGTAGGCCTCCGGATCGGTCAGCTTCCAGCCGCGCGAGCCCTCCCGCCACTCGGCCGTGTACAGCTTGACGCCCCGGCAACCCCACCGCGCGACGTTGTCGGCCAGCGTCTTGAGACCGGCGTCCCCCTCGCGGGGGTCCCAGCGGGTGTTCAGCACGAACCGGCCCGGGTGCTTCTCGGCCAGCCGCGCGTTGCGCTCGGTGGTGTTGAAGCCCTCGGTGTACCACTCCTTGAGGTACGTGGGCTGCATGATCGCCACGTCGACGTGGCCGGTCTCGAACAGGTCGTGCATGGTGTCCTGTTCGGAGTACTTCATGTACTTCTCCAGCGGCCACCTGGTGTGCTCGGGCCCGAGGCCGTGGTAGGCGTAGAAGCACTCGATCCAGCCCTTGGCGAACTGCTCGGCACCGGGCACCCAGTTGTCCGGCGCGGCGTTCCAGTAGTGCATGTGCGCGTCGACCACGAAGTACTTCTCGCCGTCCTTCTCGTACATGGCTCCGCCCTTCTCCGTTGAGCGCCATGACACCGCCTGACCCGCGCGCCTGCGGTCTCAACTTGAGACATCGACCGGGTACTCGCCCCGGTAGCGTTCGCGACCTAGGCTGACCAGGACGACAGGTCTGGCCGCGCCCACCCGCCGGTGCGGTCCGGAGGAGACGAGGGTGCATTGGTTCGGCCCACGCGCCCGGGGCCGGCCGTCCGCACGAACGGCGACCGGCTCGCCGAAGCGCGGGAACGATTCCTCACGTCGGAGGCCGTCGAGCCCGACGAGGTGCGCGACACGATCCTCGCGTCGTGGCAGCGGTCGCGGTACTGGAACGTCGCGGCCGACCGGATCCGGCTGCGCTACGTCCGCGATCCCGATCTCGACAGCCCGCTCATCCGCAGCGCCCTGCCGGTGCTGCGGGTGCTGCGCAACCACCTCGACGGCCAGCCGATCAGCGTCCTCCTCACCGACCCGGCCGGCCTGGTGCTGACCCGGATGACCGGCGACGCCGACCTGGAGCGACACCTCGACCGGGTGCTGCTGGCGCCCGGGTTCAGCTACGCCGAGGAGTGGGTGGGGACCAACGGCATCGGCACGGCGCTCGAGGGCGGCCGCCCGATGCACGTCTTCGGTCATGAGCACTACGCGGAGAACCTGGAGAATCTGGCCTGCGCCGCCGCGCCCATCCACCACCCGATCACCGGCAAGACCGTCGGGGCGGTCAACCTGACGTGCTGGTGCCGCGACGCCGGCCCGCTCCTGATCACGCTGGCCAAGACCACCACGGACCAGATCCAGCAGGCCCTGCTCGCCGACAGCGGCGCCGGCGAGTTCGCGCTGACCCGGGAGTTCCTGCGCGTCTGCCGGCGGGGCGCGGGTCTCGTCGTCGCGTTCAACGACGACATGGTGATGATGAACGAGCATGCGCGCCGGGTGCTCGACCCGGCCGCGCAGTCGGTGCTGCTCGGCCACGCCGCCGAGACGCTCGCCGCGGGGCGCTCCGCGACCTCGGTCGTCGAGCTGCCCAACGGCTCCACCAGCCAGTTCCAGTGCCGGCCGGTGCATGCCGAGGGCCGCCTGGCCGGCGGCATCCTCCACGTCAAGCTGATCGACCCGGTCGCCGCGCCGGTGCCGTCGGCCCGGTTCCCGCTGCCCGGTCTGATCGGTTCCGGACCGTTGTGGGCGCGCGCCGGGCAACTCGTCGAGGCCGCCTACGCCGCGCAGGAGTGGCTCGTCGTCGAGGGCGAGCCGGGCACGGGCCGACTCACCCTGATCCGGGCCGTGTACCAGCGCCGCCATCCCGGTGGCCGGATCACCGTGCTCGAGGCCGGCCCGGACCTCCCGGAGGCCGTCCGCCGGGAGGCGGCGAACGGCACCGGCGCGCTCGTCGTGCGGCACATCGAGCGGCTCGGCCCGGAACAGGCCGACAGCCTGCGCTCGGTGCTGGCCGCCTCGCCGCCACGGATGGCCGAGGTCTGGGTCGCGGCGACCCTCGACCTGAACCCGGACGACCCCGGGGCCCGCGGGCGCGTCGAACCGCGTCTCCTCGACCTGTTCGCCCGGACGGTGGAGGTGCCGCCGCTGCGCCACCACCCCGAGGACCTGCCCGACCTCGTGCCGTTCCTGCTGACCCGGCTGGTTCCGGACGGCCGGCTGCGCTGCTCGCCGGAGGCGATGCAGGTGCTGATGCGCTACACCTGGCCGGGCAACACCGAGCAGCTCCGGCAGGTGCTCCGGAAGGTGGTCCAGCACCGGCGCACCGGCACGATCCACGCCGACGACCTGCCGCCCGAGTGCCACACGGTCAGCCGGCGGCTGCTCAGCCCGCTGGAGTCGCTCGAACGCGACGCGATCGTGCAGAGCCTGCGCGACGCGGACGGCAACAAGAGGAAGGCCGCCAAGTCGTTGGGAGTCAGCCGGGCCACCATCTACCGGAAGATCCACGAGTACGGCATCGTCCTACCGGCGCCCTGAGGAGCAGGAATGATCTTCATTACGGCCAAGTTCCGGATCCGGCCCGAACACGCCGACGAATGGCCCGAGATCGCCGACGAGTTCACCCATGCCACCCGGGCCGAGCCGGGCTGCCTGTGGTTCGAATGGTCCCGAAGCCTCGCCGACCCCACCGAGTACGTGCTGGTGGAGGCGTTCCGGGACGACGAGGCCGGCGGCGCGCACGTGCGGTCCGACCATTTCGCGAAGGCGCAGCAGACACTGCCGCCGCACCTGGCCGAGACACCACGCATCGTCAACGTCACGGTGCCGCAGGACGACTGGTCCGAACTCGGCGAGATGGCCGTCAAGGACTGATTCCGCGAGCTCACGACCAGGCGATGCGCCAGGAGCCGTCGACGACGTGCACGGTGGTCGGCACCGATGCAGTTTCGCGGTTGGACAGGCTTCGGGGTTGGCTCCATGATCGTTAGCGTCGCGACGTTTTTGCTGTTTTCGCCGTCTCGGGACAGCAGAAACGTCGCACCGCTTTCGATCATGGAGTGATCGGAGCATCCACCGTCGCGCCAGCCGCCGCCGGCGCCGCCCCGGCGCTCCCGAACTGAGCGGACCTCAGCCGCGATCGACCCGGGTGTACAGGCGGTCGGCCGGGTCGATCGGTGTGCCACCGGTGGGCGCCGGCGGGTCGGGTTCGACGAGCGTTGCCGTCGGGTCGACCGCAATGTCTTTCGGGACCCCGGTGGCGGTGGGTGACGCGGCGTCGCGGAGCAGGGTGTAGCCGGTGATCACGACCGCGGCGAGCATGAGCGTCGACAGTATCCGGGGGTCGACGAACGGGCTGTGCGGGCCGCCGTTGGACAGGAACGGCAGGTAGGACAGTGCGGACGCGGCCTGGACGATCAGCGGCAGGTACCACAGGCGGGGACGGTAGAACGCCAGCGCGACGGTCAGCAGATCCGTCAGGTAGAAGTAGCGTTCGTGCATCGACGGCAGCAGGAACGGCACGGTGACGGCGAAGCACGCGGCGGCCGTGACGATCCGGGTCCGGTCGAGGTCGACCCGGGCCGCGACCAGCGCGTAGCAGATGCCGAGCACGACGGCGATCGTGAACACGTAGCCGAGATTGCGCAGGACGCCGCCGGCGTAGTCGATCTGCAGATACTGGAACACCGACGGCGCGGAGCGGGCCAGGCCGCCCTTGTCGTCGGTCTGGCTGGAGTACACGGTGAGCAACTCGACCGGATCGCGGCCGGCGGCGATCGCGGGAAGGTCCAGAAGCAGGTAGACCGCGGGGAGGGCGAGCAGGACCCGCCAGCGCACCCTGCCGGCCAGCACCAGCAGGAGTAGCACCGGAAGGATGAAGACGCCCTGCGGCTTGACCGCGACGGCGGTGGCGAAGAAGGCGACTGCCCACCAGTGGCGGTCGCGTAGCAGCAGGTACAGGCCGCCGAGCGCGAACCCCGCCCACACCGACTCGCACTGTCCGTACATCGACGCGTTGACCACGACGGTCGGGAGAAACGCGGTGACGAGCGCGGCCAGGGTCGGTATCCGCCAGCCCGGGTACCGGAGGGCGACCAGGCGGTACATGAAGTAGACGACCATGGCGTCGAACAGCGCGAAGATCAGCTTGATCTTGAGCAGCGTGGCACCCGGCAGGAACCCGGCGACGACCAGCAGGTAGAGGAACGGCGCGTTGTAGTTGCCGATCGGCTCGCGCAGCCCCGATATCCCGCCGGCCGCCCAGAGCTGGTCGTACCAGCTCCGGAACACCACCAGGTCGGTGGTGACGTAGTTGCGGCCGACCACGCGGACGACAACCGCGAGCACCACCAGGGCGGCGAGGATCAGCCGCTCAGCCGGCGGCACCGCCCGGATCGCCGCGAGCCGTTGCCGGCCCCAGGAGTACCAGAGGGACATGAGGGGATCGCCGTTCGCAGAGTGGGACAGGGTGAGCAGGTGCCAGCACCGACCCTCTCTCACCGGTGACGCCACCGGCAAACCGGCTCGCCGCCGAGCTCACCCGCGGACCGCCGCGATGACGGTCTGGTCGACCCGGCTACCGGCCGACCCGGCGGCGCCGACCCGCAACGACAGCGCCTGTCCGGCGGCGAGGGTGGGCAGCGTGGCCCGGTACCGGCCGTCGGTCGGGGTGACCCGCGCCGGTTGCCAGGTCGCTCCGTCGTCGACCGACGTCCACAGCCGGAACTCCGTGATCCGTTGCGGTTTCACGCCGATCGCCTGGCGGACGTCGAACAGGGCCGGCCCGCCGGCGACCGGACGGTTGTCCGCGTCCAACGGGAGTTCGTAGTCCACCGACAGGAGTGGCACCGGCACCGTGCCGGTGCCCGTCGGGCCGGTCGACCGGAACGTCCACTCGGAACTGATCCGCTTCGGCGCGGCGAGCGTCGGCCCCGGCTCCACGTCGAACACGAGACGGTAGTCGCCCGTGCCGGTCGGAACGGCGAACTCGCCGACGTTCGTCTGCGTCGAGCCGACGAGGGATCCGCCGCGGAACAGTCGCATCGACTCGGTCATGCCGTCGAGCGGCCAGCAGTTGAACCGCTGGTGCCGATCGGTGAGCGTCGTCAGGTGGAACAGCAGGACCCCCCGGGTGCGCATCGGCGGACGCGGGACGCAGGAGCTGTACGACTCGCCCGGATCGTCGTACCAGTCCGAGTGAATCGGTTGCCGGGCCCACGTCTTCGCCTGACGGCTTCCGGCCGCGAGCATGTGATACGGCTCCTGGGTAACGATCCCGTCGGCGTAGAACACCTCGTCCTGCCACACGAATCCGGGTGTCAGGTAGTCGGTGCGGGTCTCCGGAAGGTCGGTGGTCCGGGAGTCGACGACGTACCAGCCGTCCGGGCCCAGTGCCGACCGCGCGAACACCGTCGGCCCGTCGATGCGGTGGAACCGCTGCTCGATGCGGGCCATCCGATCCTTCTCGGCGGCCGTCACGTGGTGTGTCGGGTCCGCCGGGATGCCCGACTGCCACGTGTGGACGATGTCGTAGTAGCTGCCCGGCGCCTTGAGCCCGAACGAGGCGTTCACCCGGTACGTGCCGATCGTCGCGCCGTCGTTCGGCTCCGCGTGGACGGTCCAGTCGCGGGCCGCGTCGCCCCAGGCCCACACCGACGCGCCGAACCCGAGGCCCTGTGCGCCCCGCTGATCGACGCCGATCGCCACCGAGGCCGCCTCGGTGTCGGCACCCTCCACTGTGGACTTCACGCGTTTCGCCCGGCCGGCATCGATCGTCACGGTCGTGTCGGACCGGACCTCGACGTCGGGATCGCCGAGGATCCCACCGGTGCCTCCATTCCCGAACTGTCCGAAGGACGCCAGGACGCTGTACCGCCCGGCCGCCACCCGGATCGTCGCCGTCCCGCCCGCGACGACACCCACGCCGCCGAGGTGCAAAGCCGGATCGTCGAGGTTGTTCACCTGGATGTTCAGGAATCCGGCGACCCCGCCCGGCAACAGCCCGGTGGCGAACGTCAGATCGTGGATCGGCGCCTCGATCTCGAACGTCACGGGTGTGCGGGCGAGGACCGCGCCGTCGTCGCCGTGGGCCGTCACCAACGCGGTGTAGAAACCCGGTGCGGCGGTCCGATCGACGGTGACGGTGCTGGTGACCGTTCCGCCACCCGCCGGCGTCAGGCGGGTCGTCGACAACCGCGCGCCCGCCGCCGATCGTCCGGCGTGGTCGGTCACCGCGACGTCGAGCGTCACCTCGGCCGGTCGGGTGCCGGTGTTCGTCCAGGAGAGGAGCCGGTCCCGGTCCTGCCGGCCGAGGTTGACGACGCCCTGCCCGGCGACCACCCCGTCGAGCGCGGCAGCCGCGTCGAGACGACCCGCGCCGACGGTGTAGACGTCGGTGGTCCGGGCCGCGTCCGCGGCACCGACGAGCGCCGCCTTCACCTGCGCGGCCGACCAGTCCGGATGCCGGCCGACGAGCAGCGCGGCCGCACCGGCCACGTGCGGGGTGGCCATCGAGGTGCCCGATGCGGACACGTACCGGTCGTCGATCGGCCGGCCCATCGTGGTGCCGGCGGCGCGGGCCGCGACGATGTCGACGCCCGGTGCGACGATCTCGGGCTTGGCCGCGCCGCTCGTCTGCACGGGACCGCGGGTGGAGAAGCCGGCGACGGTGTCGGTGCCGTCGACCGCGCCGACGGTGAGCGCACCGGCGGCGGCCGCGGGGGAGGGGACGTCGCGCCCGTACGAACCGCTGTTGCCGGCGGCCACCACGAACAGCGCACCCGTCCGCGCGGTCAGCGCGTCCAGCGCCTGCGACAACGGGTCGGTGCCGTCGCTGGGCTCGTATCCGCCCAGGCTCATGTTGACCACGTCGGCGCGGGCCGCGGCCCACTCCATTCCGGCGATGACCTGTGAGTCGTAGCCGGAGCCGTTGTCGTCGAGGACCTTGCCGACGAGCAGCTCCGCGTCCGGTGCGACGCCGCGCCGGGCACCGCCAACTCCGGCACCCGAGCCGGCCGCGGTGGCGGCAACGTGGGTGCCGTGGCCGACGCGGTCCACGGCGTCGCCGCCGTCGACGGTGAAGTCGGCCCGGTCGGTCACGCGTCCGACGAGGTCGGGGTGGGTGAAGTCGGCGCCGGTGTCCAGGACGGCCACGCGGGCGCCCCGACCGGTGGCGCCGGCGGCCCACGCCCGCGGCGCGGACACCTGCTTCAGGTTCCGGTCGATCCCAGTTCCGTCCACTGTGGACAGTGCGGACGCCGTGACCCGGCGGTCCAGCCACACCTTCGTGCCGGCGGATTGGGCCGACGGACCTGACCGGTCGCCCACGAGCGCCGCCAGCACGCCCGCCCCGCCGGACTTCGGTGCGCGACCGGCCACGGCGCCGATGCTCGGCAGGTCGTGCCTGGCGGTCAGCTGCCCGGTGAGTTGCTCCGTGGCGACGCGAGCGGAGCCACCACCGGACCGGACGATCAGCGGCAGTTCGGCCGAACGCGCGTCGTCGTAGCCGTTCTGCACCAGCGTCGTCACGTCGAACAGGTCCGGGTCCAGCACCGAACCGAGCAACGGCGCCACCGCCGACGGAATGACCGTGACGTGCCCGTCCGGATCGCAGTGCCGGGTCATGACGCCACTCGCCGCCACCGGCTGCACCGACACCGCCGCGCATCCCGACGGTCGGCCGGTGACGGTGACGACATCGCCCGTCAACAGCGTGACGCGGTACGTCCTCCCGGCCGGAACCGCCGGAACCGCCGCCGGAACCGCCGCCCCCGACGTCACCGGTCCGGCGCCGGTCCCGCCACGACCGGGATCGGCTCCCGCCGGCCCACCGAGTGTGCCGACGACGACCATCGCCGTCAGCGCCCAGCCCCACGCCCGGACCCTCATCGACGCCCCTTCCCGCGGTGTCATTCACGCCTGCACATGCTTCGACACCGACGGCGCCGCCTCCGTTTACCACGACCGGGAGCTCGCTCGTCGAGGTTCAGCGGCGGCGACGCAGGAAGAGGGTCCACCGCGCGCCGCAGCCGCCGGCGCCAACCACGTCACGTCTCCGGTCAGGCTGCGGCGAGGGCGAGGGTGAGGCAGAAGCCGAGCAGTGCGGCTCCCTGGAGGGTGGCGCGGAGGTTGATGATCGAGTCCCAGCGTTGCTGAAGCTGGCGTGCTTCGGCCGGCACCCGGCCGGCCTCGGCCGCCGCGATGAAGACCTTGTTGATCGGTAGTGAGATCCGGTTGAACAGGACCAGCCAGACCAGCAGCAGGAGCAGGGCGATCCCCGCGGGGACGCCGGCGGCTGGGCGGCCGGTGAGGAACGCGGTGAGCGTGGTCGCGGCGCCGGCGATCACGCTGAGGATGCCCGGCAGGGGCATGCGGGCGTTGCCGTAGCGGTGGGACAGGCCGACGACGCGGGTCAGCGTGGCGTCGTCGACAGCGGCGTACGTCGGGCGCATGACCAGGGCGCCGAGCGTGTCGGTGCCGAAGATGACGGCGGTGGCAAGCGCGGCGGTGGTGGCGAGGACGTCGAGGAGCACGGTCATGATCTCTCCTAGAATCTAGCGTTGCTAGAAATCTAGCACTGCTAGGATGCGGATGTGAAGGCACCGACGAAAGCGCAACTGGCCCGTGCCGGCCGGCGGGATCGGATCGTCGCCGCGGCGCGGGAGATCGCCGAGGTGGACGGGTGGCCGGCGGTCACCGTGCGACGGCTGGCCGACACGATCGGCTTCAGCCAGCCGGTTCTCTACGGGCACTTCCCCGACGGCCGGGACGGCATCATCCGGGCGGTGGCCCTGGCCGGCTTCGCCCGGCTCGCCGAACTGCTGACCGCCGCGGGTGACCTGGCCGGAATCGGCGCGGCGTACCTCGACTTCGCCCGCTCGCAGCCCGCGACGTACGAGGCGATGTTCTCGATGCCGACCGACCTGGAGTTCGCCCGGCCCACCACGCCCGAGCAGCTGCGCGCCGGATTCCGCCCGCTGCTGTCCACCATGGGCGACGAGACCCGGGCGGAGGTCCTGTGGAGCGCGCTGCACGGCCTCGCCGACCTGTCCCGGCACGGCCGCCTGCGGCCCGACCACGAGACGGCCCGTGTCGACACGCTGATCGGCCTGTTCGGGCCGGAGTAACTCGGCCCTCACCTCGACCGGCGCCGGCCGCCCCAGGGGTCAGAAGTCTCTTTCCTCGTCGAACCAGGCGAGGGCGCGGTCCGTGTCGATCGCGTGGCGGGCTGCGAGGAGCGCGACGGCTTCAGCCGCGTCTTCGCGTTCGATCGTGTCGATGCCGGGCAGCGTGTTGATCACCTGGACGAATCGACGGATGCCTGCCTCGGGCTCGGTGGCGGTCTCGGCTGCCCTGAACGCAGCGGTGGCCTTGCGGGCCGCCGCCGGTCGCCAGTCGTTGAACGGCAGGCCGTGGTGTTGGTCGAACCAGCCGGGTGAGGTCGGTGAACTGCAGCAGGCTGGCGCAGTCGAACGGCTGCCGCACCGGTGAGACCTTGACGGACACGCTGTGGACGGATCGGAGGGACGGCAGGTCGGGCAGGCGCAGCGGCTCCGCTCCGGTCGACGGATGCGTCCTGGGATAGAAGTGCAGGCCCGGGACGGCCCCTGGCCCCGACCATTCGGCGCGCAGCAGCGAGACGTCGCCGGAGCAGACGAACTCGATCAGGCCGTGCGGCAACACGATCGACACGTCCGCCGTCAGCTCGACGGAGAGCCGGTCGATCCCGGCGTCGCCGGCGTCGACACTGATCGGCGCGGTGGGCGACCAGGAGAAGGACTCGATGGGGCGACGGCGGGACCAGTCCAGGAAACCCGTGTCGACTCCGCGGTGATCGAACCCTGCCCGGGGGACCTCCGGATCGTGTGGCTGCCGGGCCCGGTCAACGAAATGGGAAGTACCTCCACGGCCGCCATGGCGTCATGATTCCATGCTCCGGTGCGGACGCCGTGAGGGCGCGGAGCGGCCTACGGCAGATCGAGCCGCCCGAACTCCTGGACGCCGCCCAGGTAGAGGTGGTCGTCGTCGGCCACCGGAACCCCGTAGCTGTCGGCCGTCCCGCCGATCACCGTGCCGTCGTCGGTCCGGTACAGCGTGGTGCCCTCGCCGTGGCCGCACAGGACCGCCGGGCCGGCGATCGCGAGCCGGGTCGCCTCGGCCGGTAGCGGGTCCGTGCGCCACCGCTCGGCGCCGTCCCGGGTCGCCAGCGCGACGAGCGCGCCGCCGCGCACCGCGACCACCATGTTCCCGTCGGTGCCGGCCAGGTCGCTGTCGACCTCCGTGGACCACGAGCCGGTCAGCGATCGCAGCGTGCGCCCTCCCGCGTGGCGGGAGATCGCGAGTCCCGGAGCGAGCCACCACACCGGATCGTCCAGCAGCGCCTCGGGTTCGCCGCCGTCGGGAGCGATCCGGTAGAGCCCGGGCGCGCGGTCGTCGGACGCGTTCGCCGCCAGCAGGCCGTCGTCGGTGGCGAGCAGCGACGTGGCGGGCCATTGCAGGTCGTGCGTGGCGCGCACGGCCCCGGACGCGAGGTCGAGGCGGTACAGCACCTGACGGCGAGCCGGTTCCCGGGCGAGCGCGTACACGTCGTCACCGTGAACGACGACGCCGTTCCGGGACACCTGCCCGCCGAGGTCGCTGCGCCACGCCCGCGTCCCGTCGAACCGCACCGCGACGAGGGTGGACAACCGTTCCGGCCGGCGTCGGTACTCGGTGACGACGGCCGCACCGCCGGAGACGAACGCGACCCCGTCGCCCGCCCGCGGGTCCAGTGGCGCCTGCCAACGGATCGCGCCGTCGTCGCGGTCGAAGGCCACCACCGCTTCGCCGCAGCGCGCGATCACCTGCGGCCCGGCCGGAGCGGGTCGGTCCCACGCGACGCAGAACCACGGCAGCCGCGTGCGCCAGGAAAAGGGCAGCGTCACGGGACGAGAGTGTACGTGCCGTCGGGGTTGAGCCGGGCCAGCTGCACGCTTCCGTCGGCGCGCAGGACGGCGGCGCCCTCGGCGAAGATCAGGTCGCCGGAGCTGCGGATGGAGTTGGGGGCCAGCGTGCCGTCGCCGAGCTGGAGCTCGTCGATGAGGTCGTGCAGCCGGTCGTGCAGGTCCCGTTGCACCGCCACGAGCCGGCGGTGGTCGCCGCCGAGCTGCAACGGGATGATGTGGTGCAGATCGGTGGACGCGATCTCGTCGGCGCTGCCGGTGAAGTTGAGCCGGTAGTTGAACGCCCGCAGCTGGTCGGTTCCCCGCACCACCACGATCTTGTGCTCCACGACCGCGCGGGCCGCCTCGGTCGCCTTGCCGAGCGCGTCGGGGTCACCGGCACGGGTGTACGCCTCCACCAGGATCACCCGGAGCCGGTCGAACAGGCCGGGCGGCGGCAGGTCGCCGATCGTCTTTCCCACCGTCGCCAGCCCCTGCAACGGCACCACCCGTTGACCGGCGTGCGCGGCCTTCACCGCGTCGAAGGCGGTCTGCGCGTGGGCGGGCCAGCCGGCGACCATCGCCGTCGCCTGCTCGCCACGGCTCAGCGCTCCCTCGGCGATCCGCCAGCCACCGCCGTCGGGCACGAGCGTGCGGGCCGGGGTGCTCTCGGTGCTGATGCGGCACAGCACGTACGGCGGGCTGCCGCCCGGGTTGCTGCGGTAGTAGTACTTGCTGGCGTCGGCGATGAGCGGGTGACCGTCGAGCGCGGGCATTCCGGCGGCGACGGCCTCGGCGGTGCGCTCCTCGGCCCGGGCGACGAAGTTGGCCCCCCGCTCGATGATCATCTGATCGACGACCTCGGCGTGTCGCCGGTACTCGGCCTCCAAGAACTCGACGTCGCGGCGGAGCAGTTCCTCGCCGTCGCGCCCGATCGCCTGGCCGAGGGCGGCCCGGCGGATCTCCAGAATCTCGGGCAGCTTCTGCATTTCCAGCCAGGACTCGAAGGCCATCGACCCCGGCGGGAACGGCCGGGCCGGGTTCGGGCCACCGAGCGACAGCATCGCGTCCCAGAGCCGGCGGACCTGTCCGGTCAGGCCCTCGTACCGGCGCAGCAGGCGTACCACCTCGGCGTGCGCGAGGATCTCCAGCACGTTGGCGGTGGCACCGCACCGGATGCCGCCGAACACGATCTCGCCGCGCGGGCCGGGCGTGTAGTGCACCTGGATCTCGGTTCCCAACGCGGGATCGATCTCGATGTCGGCACCGACCTGCCGGCCGACCGCGGCCCGCGTCGCCTCGGAGATGATCTCGTCGTCGGCGATGTCGCCGGCGGCGACCCGCAGCCGTGTCGCCAGCGCCCGATCGCCCCGGGACAGCGCGGAGATCCCGTCGCCCACCGCACCGCTGGCCTTGACCGCCCGCACCGCGCGCAGCACGTCGGCGGCATCGGCGACGACGCCGAGCCACGCGACGACCAGCCAGCCCCAGTGCCCGGCGAGATCGGGTGGAACGATCGACTGGGACGGGTCCAGCGCGGTGTTGCCGGCCGCCGACTCGACGAAGTACTTCTCGGTGGCCATCATCGCGTCGGCGGCGCCGATGCCGAGCGCGCCGGCCGCCAGCGCCACCCCCGCCGGCCCGCCCACGACCGCGGCGGCCAGGCCGAATCCGATGCTGAACACCGTCATCGCGATGCTGATGTTGCGGTCCTCGGCGACCTCGGCCTCGTGCTTCGCCATCGCCCAGCCCCGCCGGTCGGGGTCGGTGATGCCGAGGCCGGCCAGGGTGGACTCCACGACCGGGCGCAGCGTCCACAGGTCGAGGTCGCCGTCGATGACGTTGTCGCGGGTCTCGTCGACGTCGGCCAGCACCTCGATCGCGTCGGCGTGCAGTTCCCGGTTCTGCTCCTCCGGGGACAGCCGGGCGAACTCGCGGGCGTCGACCCGGGCGAGCATCGGGTACCGGGCGAGCACCACCCGGCGGCGGTCGGCGAGGGCGTCGAAGCGCTCCTTGTTGGCCAGGAATTCGTCCATCTCGTCCGGCCACGGCAGCGACTTCGGGATCGCGTCCATCTCCTCGTCGATCCCGGCGAGGTACTCCACGGTGTGGCGCATCAGCGCGATCTCGTCGGCCGAGATCCCGGCGGCCCCCGGCGCGCGGCGCTCGATCTCCTGCTCCACGAGGACGCGGCTGCGCGCGAGCACGGACAACCCGTTGTCGCGCATCGCGGCGGCGAACGCCGTGAGGAAACGCTGCTCGCCGAGCGCGTTGAAGTCGCCGTGGACGTCGAGGTAGCCCTGGAACGGGTTGGCCCCACCGGGCATGAGCGCCTGGTCCGCCAGCCGGTTCTCGGCCTCGTCCTCGGTCGTGTACATCTCCCGCCGCAGCGCCACCCCGTCCTGCGTGACGACGACGCGCGCGTCGCTGGTGAACCGCACCGCGGTCCACGGCTTGCCGGCCACCCAGCGCACGTTGTCGTAGGTGAACGAGTAGACCCAGGAGTTGTCCTCCGCGTTGTACGCGACGTACCGGCCGTTCTCGAGGAACACGGCGCCGACCCCGCCGAAGGAACGGATCGCCGCGACGGCCGCCTCCTCCGTGGAGTAGTGGCCCATCTCCCGGCCGGGCAGCCCGGTGATCCCGAGCGCCATGTTGAACAGACCGCCGACCATCGTCGTCGTCGACACTTCCGACGCGATCGTGCTGTCCCAGACGGCGACCTGCGTGTTCTCGTGCTGTGGCTGATGGGAGACGTCGTCGGGCGAGGTCAGCGGGTCGCGGTGCACCACCGGCGCGTTCGTCCGCGACCGGACCGGGGCCGCGGTCGGTCCGAGCCGCGCGAACGCGCCGGCTTCGACCTCCGCGCGATCGGACGGCGAGCTGACGGCCAGCGCCGCCGGATCCGCCCGGCCCACGCCACCCTGCTGCACCGTGTGCGCCGCCTCGTGCGCGACGACCTGCCGGCCGGCGGCCGTGTCCGGCTCGTACTGGCCGGCGCCGAAGTGGATGTCGGAATTGACGGTGAACGCCTTCGCTCCCAACGCCGAGGCCGCTCCGGCCGAGGCCTCCGAGCGGTGGACCCGGACCGGGGACAGGTCGGCACCGAGCGCGGCGGACAGGCCGGCGGCCAGGTCCGCCGGCAACGGCTCACCCTGGCCGCGCTGCGCCGATTCGAGCGCACCGGCCACCGCGCGGTTGCTGACCCCGGCACCCGGATGCGGTGACAGCGCCGGCCCGGCGGACGACGGCACGTGCTGCGGCGCGTTGTCCCGTTCGGCTGGAACCCGATCCATCATTCGCCTCCGCCGATGCGCGGTGCGGGTCAATGCCTGCGAACGTAGCATCTCCGGTCACGCGCGGTTGCCACCGTGAGACGGTCAGCGATCAATGAACGTGGTCAGCACGACGGCCCGGCCGTCGACGTTGACGACGTTCCCGGTGCCGAGCCGGGAAACGGGCGAATCCCAGTGCACGTGTCCGCACACGGTCAGGGTGGGCGCCCGGGGGTGCAGGGCGGCACTGATGGTGGGGTGGCCGGGCTGATCGTCGTCCTGGCCGGCGGGTCCTTCATGCAGCACCAGCACGTCGGGTCCGGTGGCCAACGCGGCGCCGAGCCGGGTCAACTGATCTGCTTCGGACCGCCGGCCGAACCGGTGCGGGTCGCCGATGATGCCGCCGACGCCGGCGATGCGGGTGCCGCCCACGTCGACACAGGTGCCGTCGAGCAGCGTCGCGGCCGGGCCGAGTTCGGCCAACTCGCCGGTGGTGATGGCGTCATGATTGCCCGCCACCCCGACGGTCATCCGGCACCCGGCCGCGGCCATCGCCCACCACACCTCGGCGACCGCGCCGGACGCGCCACGCTCGTCGGCCCGCGCCGCGGAGTACAGGTCACCGGCGAGCACCACCAGCAGGCGGTGCGGCGGTGGGAGAAGTCCCTGCTCGGCCCACACCGGCAGGTAATCGGCGAGGGCGACCCCCAACAGCACCGACGGCCCACCCAACGGTGACGGTGCCATTCCCTGCAGATCCCCGGTGACGAGCACCGCGTCGCAGCCGGCGGGCACCGACTCCACGGCCAGGCGCTCGACGACCAGTCGCACGGTCTCGGTCCCGCCACCCGACCGCGCCCGCCGGTACGCAATCCCGGTGACCGGCTCGACCCCACGACCGACAACGCGCACGCCGTCACCGTAGCCGGGTCTGCTCTGGTATTGACCGTCGTCTACCGAAGCCAATACTGTCCATTCCGGCCTGGTGGCGGATCACGGGGGTGACCGGCATGGATCGTCCGATACCTGCTGACGTGGCGCGGGGAAGTCTGAGCCGACGGGTGTTGCTCTACGGGGCGCCCGCGGCGGCCGGTGGGGCCTTGTTGGCGCACGGGTCGCCGGCGGCCGCGGCGGTCTCCGGGGCGGGGGCGTCGCCGCTGGACTACGGCGCGACGGGCGACGGCATCGCTGACGACACGGCGGCGGTGAACGCCTGCCTGGCGGCCAACCGGGCGGTCGACTTCGGTGGCCCGCAGTACACCTACCTCGTCACCGGAACGTTGCTGGTGGTCCAGTCGGCCGCGCAGGTGGTCACCGGATCCGGTGCGAGCGTCAAGGCCGGCGCGGGCGTGCCCATGATGCGGCTGAAGAACGCCGCGCACGTCGTGAGCGGGATCCGGTTCGCCGGCAACAACCTGGGCACCCGTGGCGTCATCGTCGAGCCGACCGCACCGGGCTCACGGGTGGAGGGCTGCACCTTCACCGCGGTGACGGGTACCGGCATCGACGTGCAGCCGGGGGCACACCGTACCCGGATCGCCGGATGCCTGTTCGAGCGCTGCGGCCGCGGCGCCGGGATCGCGTCACCGTTCAACACCACCATTTTCGTGGCGGGTGCCGACCACTGCAAGGTCGTCGACAACGAGCTGCGCGACTGCGACTGGGGCGTGTACTTCCGTGGCCCGGACGCCGCGACGGGCATCAACTTCTACGAATGCCGGGGCAACACCATCGTCTGTGCGAGCCCGGCGCCCGCCGCCTCGCAGGGCATCTCCAACGGCCACGGCCGCGGTGGGCGGATCGCGGACAACACCGTCATCGGCTTCGCCGACAACAGCATCGACTGCTTCGGCTGCCGGAACATGCTGATCGTCGGCAACAGCACGAGCGGCGGCAAGGACGCGGTCTTCGTCGGCGACGAGACGACCAACAGCATCGTCATCAGCGGCAACGTGTTCTCCGGCCCGCAGCGCGGTGTGCGGGTGCTGCGGGACAACACGACACCGGACGGCCGGGGGACACTCGTCACCGGCGTGGTCGTCAGCGGGAACACGGTCTCGAACCCGACCGACGGCGGCATCCTGATCCAGGGCGGCGGCACGGGCGAGGTCACCGGCATCACGGTCGCCGACAACGATCTGCACGTCGGCGATGCCGGTCTGTACGGGGTGAAGATCGTCAAGGCCGACGTGTCGCGGATCAGCGGCAACCGGATCTTCCGGCCACGCAACGAGGCGATCCTGATCCGTGACGCCGACCTCGTCGAGGTGACCGGCAACATCCTGCGGGACGCGGGACGTGCCACGGCGAACGGCTACGACGCCATCAGCGTCAACACGTCCAACCGGATCCTGGTCCGTGACAACACCGTCTACGGCACCGCTCGCTACGCCGTCGCGATCCCCACCGGGAACGGCATCACGGTCACCGGGACCCGCTGGCGCTCGCTCGGCACCGGCGGCCTGAACGTCACCGCCCCCGGGGCGGTACAGTCCGACAACCTGGCCCTCTGAGCCGCAGCCGTCGTGATCCTGGATCGGTACCGCTAATCCTGGTTGCTGAGGGAGCCGCCGAGCCAGCGGGTCAGCCCTTGCGCGTCCCGGTCCATGGACAGTCGGATCGCGTTGACCAGAGCGAGTTGGGCCTTGCCCGGCGCACGCATGATCCGGTCGAACTCCTCGCGGTCGATCGGCGCGGTACGCGGGTCACGGCCGTCGCCGGCCGCCCGGAGGAATTCCCCCACGGCCGCGGCGAACCGGTCGATCTCGTCGACCACCGGCGCGGGTGCAACGAGGCTGGCCGAGGTGAGAGCCGAACTCCAGCGGGCCCAGTCGTACGTCCAGCCGCTGCGGTCGGCGTGCGCCCGGCTCATGATCATCACAAACGTGGCGTACTCACGGAGCAGATCCTGGTACGCCGCCAACTGCCGATCGCGCAGCCAGTGCCGATCCTGGGCACGCCGGGTCAGCATCGCTCCGAGCATCACGCCGACACCAGCCGACACGGCACCACCAGCGGTCGTGAGAACCGTCTCCAGCACCGACATCAGGCGATTGTGACGGGTCGGGAACGCCGACGCTGTCCCCGTCAACGATCAACGGGCTCTCAGGGGCGAGTCAGGGACGTTCCCCGGGGGCGGGTCGGGGCGCGCGCCGGATGTGCCCCGGCCGTCGATTGAGGACGATTGATCGCACACGTCAGCCAGTCCTACCGGGGCGGTGAGCACAATGACCGGGACCATCCAGGCCGAGGCCCTGTTCGCCAGTGACCTTCAGCCGTCTGAACTGCCGACGGCGGTGCAGGTGGCCTGCGCCATCGACGTCAGCCTCCGCACCTGGGGTGGCCCGGAGGGCTGCGCCGCTGTCGTGGCCGCCGAGTACGGCGACCACCCCGAGACGGCGGCCCTGCGCATGCGCTGGGCCCTCAGCCTCGCCACCACGTGCCGGGCGACGGTCGGCTGCCGCGCCGGTTGATCGATACTGTGCCGGTGACCCGTGTGGAACTCACCGCCGAGTTGGTGGTCGATGGTCGTGTCGTGCAGGCGTTGGCGCTGTCGCCGGATGGCGCCCGGGTCGCGTACGTCGTCGGCCGGGTGGGGCGGGACGGTGATCACCCGGTCAGCGACCTGTGGGTCGTCGCCGTCGACGGGACCGTGGCGCCGCGGCGGTTGACCTCGGATCAGGCGCACGTTTCGGCGCCGCGGTGGGCCGCGGACTCGTCCTCGATCTATTTTCTGTCCGATCGGGCCGAGCGTGGTACGGCGCAACTGCACCGGGTGGGGATCGTCGACGGTGTCGTGCGGGCGGTCACGGCCTGGGCCGGTGGGGTGTCCGGGCACCTGCCGCTGGCCGATCCTGGCCTGGTCGTGGTGATCGCGGCCGACGAACCGTCCGCCGAGGACGAACGCCGGGAGCGGGAGCGCGACGACGCCCGGGTGTGGGGTGAACGGGTGCGCCCGGACCGGCTGCGACTGTTCGACGTCGGCGGCGGGGAGAGCGGCCGGGAGATGCGGACGCCGGACGTGTTCGGCGACCGCCATGTCGCCGAGGTGGTCCAGCGGCCCGGCGACGGAGTGCTGGCGGTGCTGACGTGGTCGACCCCCGAGACGGGTCCGGGCCTCGTGGAGCCCGGTCTGCACCTGTTCGACCCGGTCGGCGGTATGGTCCGGGACCTCGGCCCGGCCGCGGCGGACGCGTCGTCGCTGGCCTGGTGGTCGGCCGACGACGGCTGGCACCTGGCATATGTCGCGGTGACCCCGCCCGCGCTGGTGGGCGGGAAGGCGGTTCTCGACGTCGCCGTTCCGGCGAGCGGGCCGGCGGGGGAGCACCGTAACCTGACCGCCGGCATGACGGTCTGCCCGATCGCGGTGGTTCAGGTCGACGCCGGTCCGCCGCTGGTGCTGGTCGCCGACGGGCTCGACACGGCGGTCCACCGGCTCGACCCGGCCGGGCCCACGCTTGTCGAGGTGCTGCGGCTCGACGGGCTCGCGACGTCGCTGACCACGAACCGGCACGGAGACGCCGTCGCGGCGGTGGTCAGCACGTCCTACGAGCCCGGCAACGTCCACGCCGGCCCCACGAGCGGGCCGCCGACGAGGCTGACCGACCTGGGTTCCGAGTTCCGCGACGTCGAGTGGGGCGTCCAGGAACGCCTGTCGTATCAGGCATCCGACGGGCTGACGGTGGACGGTCTGCTGATCCTGCCCGCCGGCCGGACCCGCACCGACGGGCCGTTTCCGTTGGTGACGCTGATCCACGGCGGCCCGTACGACCGGTACGCCGACCGGTTCATGCTCGGCTGGTACCCGTCCGGCCAATGGCTGGCCACCGCCGGCTACGCCGTCTTCCTGCCGAACCCGCGCGGCGGGCAGGGCCACGGTCACGAGTTCGCCGTCCGGGTCGCCGGTGCGGTCGGCCTCGACGAGTGGACCGATGTCTGCGCCGGCATCGACCTGCTCGTCGCCGACGGCGTCGCCGATCCCGACCGGTTGGGCATCGGCGGCTGGAGCCACGGCGGGTTCATGGCCGCCTGGGCGGTCGGGCAGACCGACCGGTTCAGGGCCGCCGTGATGGGCGCCGGGATCAGCGACTGGGGAATGCTCGCCGCCACCGGCGAACATGGGCCGTTCGAGTCCGCCCTCGGCGGCAGCAGCGGCTGGGAAGGACCGGGTCCCCACCACCACGACCGGCTCAGCCCGATCTCCTACGCCTCCGCCGTCCGCACCCCGGTGCTGATCCTGCACGGCGAGAACGACACGAACGTTCCGGTGTCACAGGCGGAGTTCTTCCACCGCGCGCTGCGCAGGTTCGGAGCCGTGCACGAGTATGTGGTCTATCCCCGGGAGAACCACTCGATCCGCGAACGCAACCACCAGATCGACGTCCTCCGCCGGACCCGCGCCTGGTTCGACCGGTGGCTCACTCCGTCAACTCGTAGACACACAACCCCCGGTCGTTGAACCGGCCTTCCGTCCACGCGAACCCCAGCCGCTCAGCGACCCGCCGCGACACGACATTCTCCGGCCGGATCAACGCCAGCACCGGCAGGTCGCCGTGTCCTGCCGCCCCGCGGACCTCCAACGCGGCCCGCGTCGCCTCGATCGCGTAGCCCTTACCCCGCTCGGACTCGACGATGCTGTAGTAGACGTTCAGATTGTCGGTGCTGTCGAGCGATCCGAACCGCACCCCCGAGATCCCGATGGCGCGCCCCGAGCCGTCGCCCAACCGCACCACGTGGTAGCCGATCCCGTTGTTCGTCCAGTCGGTGCCGAACTTGGCCATCGCCTCCGTCAGGAACGGCGTCGGCCACTCCGCGCCCGAGGCGCGTTCCTCCTGCGTCCGGTAGTCGTTCAGGTCGTAGAAGAACGCCGCGTCGTCGGGGGTGAGCGGAGACAGGGCGAGCCGCGCGGTCGTCAGCATGAGGCGACGCTAACAACCGGCGCCCACGCGGTCACGATAGGACCGAACGGGCGGCGGCGACCAACCGCGCGCGGGCGTCCCAGACGCGCCGGAACCGGACGGGGCAACCGACTTAGCGCGACAGAGCCGCCAGTGCCTCGACGTCCTGGACCAGGATCCGGCCGCGGGCCAGGCGGAGCAGCCCGCGACCGGCGAACCGGCGGAGCACGCCGTTGGTGGTTGCCCGGGTGGTTCCGGCCAGGTCGGCGAGGTCCTCCTGCGTCAGTGGGATCGCGCCGTCGTACTGGTCGGCCAGGGCGACCAGTCGCCGGGCCAGCCGCCGGTCGACCGGCAGGTAGAGGGCCTCGGCGACGAGTTCGGTCAACCGCCGGACGCTCGCCGCGAGCAGGTCGTTGAGGACGCGGTCGAGTTGTGGGTGTTGCCGCCGGAGTTGGCCGAACTGGGCGCCGCCGAGGGCCAGTGTGGTGGCCGATTCGAGCGCCACGACGGTCGCGCTGCGGCGGCGTCCGGCGTCGAGCAGCACCAGTTCGCCGAACGTCTCGCCGGGCCCGACCAGCCCGAGCGTCACCGTGTCGCCGTCGGCGCTCGGCACCCGCGCGGCGAACCGTCCCGACACGACCAGGTGCAGGCAGTCGCCCGGGTCGCCGGCGTGGAAGACGACCTCGCGGCGGTCGAACCGGCGCGGTGTGCACGCGCCGAGCAGGGTCCGGCGGTCATCGGCAGCGAGGCCGCGGAGGAGAGTGAAGTCGAGCACGCCCACAGGTGTACGGCATCACGGGCGCGCGGCGTATCCGTAAGTCTACGTAGACCGTCGGTGTGGGCACCCACCGAACGTCAGCGCGCTGACGGAACTCCGGGCCGATCGCGACGACTCTGACGATCCGAGCCGCACCGGGCGGCCGACACGGATCGAAGGAAATAAAGATGACACTGTTGCGCCACCGCATCGTCCGCTCCCTGGTCGGCTTCGGCATCGCCACCGCCGCACTGGGCGGCGGGCTCGCCGGCACCGCGGCCGCCGCACCGGCCACGCCGCAGGCCGCCGCGGTCGTCACGTACACCGAGACCTCGCTCAACCTGGGCCAGCGCCTGACGGTCAGCAACGCCGGCACGGTCATCGCCGCGCCGCCGGCGGCGGGCGATGCCGGGCAGCGGTGGGCCGAGCCTCAGCGCACCACGGTGGTCGGTGGCGTGACCAAGTTCGGCTTCGCGCTGCAGCCCTCCGACAACACCACCAGGTGCATCACCGACATGGGCGCGAACCTGCGCGTGGAGCTGAGGGCCTGCAACGGCACTCCGGCCCAGGTGTGGCAGTGGGTGTTCGGCCGTCAGGTCGGTGGCCTGAGCTACATGTTCTGGATCAACGCGCTGAGCGGCCGCAAGCTGATGTTCGACACGTTCACCGGCGAGGGCGCGTTCCCCAGCTTCACGGTGATCGCCTCGACCAAGAACTTCACCGCCGGCACCGCCGGCGAGGCCTGCCAGCTCTGGAACGACTGACGGATCTCAGCCGGGTCGGCGGCGGCCGGGTGCCGCCGCCGGCCCGCGTCGAAACACGGGAACGGTTGCACGGGCTGGCGCGTGTAGAGACGTGCGAACGATCACGAAGGTGCTGGGCGGCCCGGTGGCCGTCATCCTGGCTCTGATCCTGGTTCCGCTCGAGGAGAGCAAGGCCAGCACGTTGTCGAAGGAGGCGGTTACGCTGCCCACCGGCGACCGGGTGGTGCCGGGCCGGGCCGGCGGGCTCCAGGTGACACCCGCGCCCGGCCGGGAGCGGACGCCCTACATCGTGCGGCGCACCGGCCGGCGGACGCACGTGCTGCCGGCCGACGTGGCCCAGCCGGGGCACGGCGGGCGCTTCGATCCCGCGCCGTTCGACGTGAGCGGTCTGTTCGGCGCCGAGCCCGCCGCGTCCGACAAAAGACCGGCGGTGGCCGGGACGGCCGCCCTCACGGTCCGCGCGATCGACCGTCTCGGCCGACCGGCGCAGGACGGCGAGTTCTTCCTGACGCGCACTGACGCGCCCGGCGAGGACCTGTACGTCGCGGTGCGGGACGGCGTGACGACCGTCGAGGTACCGATGGGCAGCTACGTGCTGACGGGGTCGGTGCAGACCGGGCCGGCCGAGATCACCTGGCTCGCGCAGCCGCGGCTGGTGGTGACCGGAACGCGGGAAATCATCGTGGACGCGCGTGCGGGCCGGCCGGTTTCCGTGACGGTGCCGCGGCCCACCGCGCGGCCGTTGTTCCTGGAGGTCCGGTCGATGGCACCGCTGGCCGACGGTCAGCTGGCCGAGGAGGCGTTCTACACCCTCGGCACCGACGGGGTGACGCTCCTCCAGCTTCCGCCGGACGGGCCGACCGGCGGGTACGCGTCGATGGTCTCCGTGCTGCTCGGCGAGGACGCCTACGTGTACGCCCTCGCGTGGCGGCTGCCCGGCGGCTTCCCCACCGGTTTCGCCCGCACGGTGACCGGCCGGAGCCTCGCCACCGTGGTCGCCACCCACGGCGCACAGGTCGCCGGCTCGACGGCGGTGAAGACGCTGTTCCCGCGGCCGTCGGCCGTCTCGGCCGTCGTCGGCCGGTCGCTGTCCTACGCGTTGCCGTTCACCCGCACCGAGTACTACAACACCGACAGCGGCGGGGTCGACTGGCAGGCCACCGTCGACGAGTTCGACGGGTTGCCGCACGAGGACCCGTACGACGGCCTGCTCGGCACATTGAGCGGGGTCGGCACCCGGACCGAGGCGTGGAACATGGCGGTCCACGGTCCGGCGCTGGGTGATCCCGACCTGGTCGAGCAGTGGATCTCGCGCAACGGCGACACGATGGTGGTGGCACCGCGGCTGTTCGGCGACGGCGCCGGACACGCCGGCCTGTCGCGGCTGCGGGCGGGGCGCACCGTGTTGTCCCGCAACGGATCGGTGGTCGCCGAGTCGGCCGAGGCCGGTGGCAACTTCACGGTCCCGGCGGCGCCCGGCCGGTACCGGTTGGAGGTGTCGGCGACCCGGGCGGCACCGTTCACCCTCTCCACGACGGTGACGGGCGTGTGGACGTTCGACTCCGGCCACGTCGCCGGGCCGGACTGGTGGCGGCCGCACCTGCACTCCGTCTCGTTCGCCGCGCCCCGCGACGCCGCGCCCCTCGGCGCGGACGGGACCGCGCCGGTGGGTCGGACCGTTGCTCTGCCGTTCCGGGTGGCGGCGCAGGACGGGCCGGTGGGTCCCGGCGTCACCCCGGTCATCGAGGTGTCCTTCGACGACGGTGCGTCCTGGCGGCAGGTCGCGGTGTCCGGGCAGGTCGCCACGGTGCGGCATCCCGCCGGCTCCGGTTTCGTGTCGTTGCGGGCGCGCGTCGCGGACGGCGGCACGGTCTCCGAGCAGACCGTGATCCGCGCCTACCGGTACGGGCCGTGAGGCGCTTTCTCAGACCGGGCGAACCTCGGCGAGCCGTCTGACCGAGTACTCGTCGTCCCAGCAGACGGCGGCTTCCCAGGCGGCCGAAGCCTGCGCGGCGATGTCGTGGGCGCCGTCGTCGAGGGCGGCGGCGTTGTCGGGCAGCACGAGGTCGAGATCGGGGACGTCGACGTGTGCCTCGTCCCAGTCGATCAGCCCGACCCGGTTCGCGGTCATGCGGATGTTGCCGGGGGCGGGGTTGCCGTGGACGACGCAGGTCGGGCGTCCGGTGAGGCGGGCCCACGCCGCCCGGCACCGGACGACGCTCTCCGGTGGCATCGCGGTGAGGTCGATCTTCGTCCCGGTCTCGGCGTGCAGGAGGTCGGTCGACGACCGCCAGCCCGGGCGCTGCGGCCAGCCCCGCGTCAACCGGTGCAGTTCGCGGAGCGCGCCGGCCACCCGACGCCAGTCGTCGTGCGTCTCGGGCGGTCCGCCGTCCAGGAAGGTCATCACCACCAGACCGTCGACGAACAGCCTGCCGTCCGTGGTCGGGATCGGCACCGGCACGGTCAGGCCCTTTCGGTCGAGGTGCTGGAGGAGGCCGGTCTCCCACGCGAGGTCGGCGTCGCCGCGGGTGCCGAGACGACCGACCGCGAGGCGCCCGTCGACGCGTACGCTCCACACGTCGTTGGCGACCCCGCCGGTGAGCCGTTCGACGCGGACGGCGTCGCCCCACTGCCCGAGTGCTTCCCACCCCATCGGCCACATCCTAGGGCGTGTCCGAACTGTCAGGCCTGCGACGCGTGGCGT
The DNA here is from genome assembly GCF_016863635.1 of Virgisporangium aurantiacum. Lineage (GTDB taxonomy): Bacteria > Actinomycetota > Actinomycetes > Mycobacteriales > Micromonosporaceae > Virgisporangium > Virgisporangium aurantiacum. The sequence goes on from NZ_BOPG01000064.1 coordinate 136,056, forward strand.
CACTTCGTCCCCGAAGGTGGTTAGCGTTGCGGCGATGTCCGTACTGGCTGGATTGCCGGTGGAGGTCCGGATCCTCGGGCCGGTGCAGGTGATCGTCGAGGACCGGACGGTGGACCTCGGCCCGCCCAAGCGTCGCCTGCTGCTGGCGTTGCTGGCGCTGGAGTGCGGCAGCGCGGTGCCGCTGGACCGGCTCATCGACCTGTGCTGGGAACGGCCGCCGTCGTCGGCGCGCGGTGTCGTGTTCGCGCACATGTCGCGGCTGCGCAAGGCGCTGGCCGGCGCGGCACGGCACGGGGTCGAGGTGGTCAGCAACGGGTCCGCGTACACGCTGCGGGCCGACCCGTCGGCCGTCGACGCCCGGCGGTTCCGCCAGCTCGTCACCGACGCCGCGGCGGTCGACGACGCCGCCACCCGGGCCAGGATGCTGGGCGCGGCCCTGGACCTGTGGCGCGGCCAGCCGCTGGAGGGGCTGGCCCTCGGCGCCGCGGCGCAGCGGCTGTGCGTCGGCCTCGACGAGCTGCGGTTGGCCGCCACGGAGGACCGCATCGCGGCCGACCTGGCCGCCGGGGCGCACCACCGGCTCGTCCCGGAACTGTCCGATCTCGTGGCCCGGCACCCGCTGCGGGAGCCGCTCGCCGGTCACCTGATGCTGGCGTTGTACCGGGCCGGCAACCAGACGGGTGCGCTGGAGACCTACCGGCGCATCCGCACCGACCTGGCCGACCGGCTCGGCCTCGACCCGGGGCCGGCGCTGACGGGCCTGCACCAGGCGATCCTGCGCCGGGACCCGTCCCTCGACCTGACGGCTCGCGGCGACACGACGACGCGGCCCGTCCCGGCGCAGCTGCCCCCGGCGCCGGCCGGTTTCAGCGGACGCCGGGCGGCGATCGCGGACCTCGACCGGATCAGCGCCGACGCCGCCGGCGGACCGGGCCTCGTCGCCGTGTGGGGCGCGCCGGGCGTCGGCAAGACGACACTGGCCCTGCACTGGGCGCACCGGGCCGCCGACCGCTACCCCGACGGTCAGCTCCACGTCGACCTGCGCGGCTTCGGGCCCGACGCCACACCGATGGCCGCCGCCGAGGCGCTGCGCGGTTTCCTGGACGCGTTCGGCGTCGCGCCGCAGGCCGTCCCGGCCGGGCTGACGGCGCGTACCGGGCTGTACCGCAGCCTGCTCGCCGGCCGGCGGGTGCTGGTGATCCTCGACAACGCCGCCGCCAGCGACCAGGTGCGGCCGTTGCTGCCGGCGTCACCGGGCTCCTTCGTCGTGGTGACCAGCCGCAACAAGCTCACCGGGCTGGTGGCCGTCGACGGTGCCCGGCCCGTCGCGCTGGCCCGGCCCGACGCGACCGACGCCCGGCAGATGCTCGCCGCGCGGGTCGGCGTGGACACGCTGCGCGAAGCACCGCGCGCCGCGTCGGAGGTCGTCGCGGCGTGCGCGCGGCTGCCCCTGGCGATCGGCATCGCGGCGGCCCGGCTCGCGGTCGATCCGGACCTCAGCCTGCCCGCCCTGGCCCGCGAACTGGAGACCGAGCGGACGCGGCTCGACGTGCTCGACGGGGGCGAACCGGCCACCCGGCTGCGGGCGGTGTTCTCCTGGTCCTACCGCCGGCTGGACGACGACGCGGCCCGGGTGTTCCGGCTGATGTCGTTGTACCCGGGCGCGGTCGTCACGCTGCCCGCCGCGGCGAGCCTGGCCGGTTACCCGGTCGAGCGGACGCGGGCCGCCCTGGCCGGGCTCACCGGCGCGCACCTGGTCGAGGGGCACGGCCCCGAGCGCTACTCCTGCCACGACCTGCTGCGGGCCTACGGCGCGGAACTCGCCGAGCAGACCGACCCCGCCGACGAGCGGGCCGCGGCGTGCCGGCGGCTGTACGAGCACCAACTGCACTCCGCGTTCGCCGCCGACCGCCTGCTCAACCCGGGCCGGGAGCCGATCGCGCCGGCACCGGCGGGCACCGGTGTCACCCCGGCCGACTTCGCCACCACCGCCGACGCGCTGGCCTGGTTCGGGCTGGAGACGCCCGCCCTGCTGCGGTCCCTGCGCACGGCCGGCGACGACCGGTTCACCTTCGAGCTGGCGTGGACGCTGGCCGACGTCCTGGAGTGGCAGGGCCGCTGGCTCGACCTCGCCGGCTGCGCGGCGCTGGCGCTGGCCGCGCTGCGGCGCCTGGGCGACCGCACCGAACAGGCGCGCACGCTGCGGATCGTCGCGCAGGCCTACCTGCGGCTCGGCCGGTACGCCGACGCCGAGACGCGGATGCGGGAGGCGCTCGACGTGAGCGTCGAACTGGGCGACGTGGTCGGCGTCGCGCACGCCCACCACTCGACGGTGATGCTGCTGTCCGAGCAGGGCCGCCACGCCGACGCGCTGCCGCACGCCCGCGAGGCGCTGCGCCGGTACCGCGCGGTCGGGCACCGCCTCGGGCAGGGCCGGGCGCTCAACGCGATCGCCTGGTGCACCGCCGTGCTCGGTGACCACCGCGCGGCCATCGACCTGTGCGAGGAGGCGCTGGCGGCCGCGCGCGAGTCCGAGGACCAGTACGGCGAGGCGGCCATCTGGGACACCCTCGGATTCGCCCACCAGCACCTCGGTGACCTGCACCGGGCGATCGAGGCGGGCGAACGCGCGCTGGCCACCTACGTCCGGATCGAGGACCGCTTCAACGAGGCGCACGTGCTCGCGCACCTGGGTGACGTACGGGCCAGGCTGGGCGAGCACGACCGGGCCCGGGCCGCCTGGGAGACGTCCGCGGCGATCCTGGACCGGCTGGACCCGGCCGGGGCGCGGCGGGTGCACGCCCGGCTGCGTGCGGACGTCGCGCGACCCGGCGGGCAGGTGGCCTGACCGGCGACGCACGTGGAGCGCAACCGGAGCGCAAGCGGGCGGTGGTCCCCTGAGGTCGACCCCTCCGAAGGGAGCAACCGTGCAGAACCTCATTCGTGTGTTCGCCGTCGCCGCCGCCACCGGGGCGGCGGTCGCCACCACCGCGTCACCGGCCCTCGCGGCGACCGTGACCAGGGTGCCGGTCGACGCCGCCGCCACCGGGGAGATCAGCGGCGTCGACCCGCTGTCGGCCACCGACGGCTGGTCCGTCGGCGGGGACGGAACCAACGGGGTGATACGCCGTTTCGACGGCATCCGATGGCGGCTCGTATCGAGTCCCAACCTCGCCGACCCGTCCGGCGGGGCCGGCCTGAGCGCCGTGGACGCCGTCTCGGCGTCGACCGCGTTCGCCGTCGGGTCGGCGTTCACCGCGGGCGCGGGCAACCACGCCGTGGCCGTGCGCTGGAACGGCTCGGCCTGGAGCCGGTCGACCGTCGGACCGACCGCCTTCCCCAACAGCCGGCTGGTGTCGGTGAAGGCGTTCTCCGCGACCGACGCCTGGGCGGTCGGCACCGACGAGCGGAACACCTTCGACCACACGCTCGTGATGCACTTCGACGGCACCTCGTGGCAGCAGGTCGCGGCGCCCGATCCGGGCACCCGCAACAGCTTCCTCACCGGCGTGACCGGTGCCGCCCCCACCGACGTGTGGGCGGTCGGGTACGTCCAGAACCTCCCGTACGGCAACCGGATCCGGCTGCCGCTCGTCGTGCACTGGAACGGCACGGCGTGGAGCGAGGTGCCGATCGCGGGCACGCCGACCGACACCACCACGTACCTGTACGGCGTGTCGGCCTCGTCGGCAACCGACGTGTGGGCGGTCGGCTACCGGCCCGGCGCCGGCAGCGGGGCCTACGTGGCGCGCTGGAACGGCACCACCTGGAACACGGTCACCGCGCCGGCGATGGGCACGCTGCGGTCCGTCTCCGCGCGGGCCGCGAACGACGTCTGGGTGACCGGCTACGACGCCAACGGCGCGGCCGTGGGCCACTGGAACGGCAGCGCGTGGACCGTCACCCCGGTCACCGTGACCGGCGGCGTCGGCGTGCCGCTGGTCGACACGATCGCCGCGACCGGCCCGGGCTCCGCCTGGCTGGTGGGTACGCAGTCCGACCAGACGGCCGGGTTGTACGCACCGCTGGCGTTCACCCTGACCACCTGATCGTCGATCGCGCCGGGCCTGCCGCGCCCGGCACCCGGCCGGCCGGTGGGTCATCCCCGGCCGGCCGGCGCGATCGCCGGTCCGGGACCGGATCAGCGGCCGGCGAGGGCCGTGGCGAGGCGGCCGAACCGGCTCGTGCGGGGCAGGCCGCGATCTTCGCGGCGGTCGGCGTGCCGGTAGAGCGCGTACAGCCCGCGGACGCCGAGCCACCGCACCGGCTCCGGCTCCCAGGCGCGCACCCGCCGGTTGGTCCACGGCAGGTCGACCAGGCCGGTGGCGTCGCCGAGAACCAGGTCGCGCAGGGTGCGGCCGGCGAGGTTGGTGGCGGTCAGGCCGCTGCCGACGTAGCCGCCGGCCCAGCCCAGCCCGGTTCGTGGATCGAGGCCGACGCTGGCGCACCAGTCCCGCGGGACGCCGAGGACGCCGCACCAGGCGTGCGCCAGCGGCACGTCGGCGGCGGCGGGGAACAGCCGCGCGAGGGTGGTGCGCAGCGACGCGATCGTGCGGCGCTGGGTCATGCCGTCGACGTCGGTGCGCGATCCGAACCGGTACGGGACCCCGCGACCGCCCAGGGCGATGCGGCCGTCGGCGGTGCGCTGGGCGTAGCAGTAGGCGTGCGCGTTGTCGCCCAGCAGTTCACTGTTCGCCCAACCGATCGCGGCCCAGCGATCGGCGTCGAGCGGCTCGGTGACCACGATCGCCGAGTTCATCGGCAGCCACGACCGCCGGTGACCGGCGAGGCCCGCGGTGTACCCCTCCAGGCACCGCAGGACGTGCGTCGCGCGCACGGTTCCGTGCGGGGTGCGCGCCCGTCCGGGCAGAATCTCGGTGACGCGCGTGCGCTCGTAGACGGTCACGCCGAGCTCGCCGACGACGCGGGCCAACCCCCGCACCAGTTTCGCCGGCTGGACGCGTGCGCAGTCCGGGTCGTACCAGCCGCCCAGCACGCCCGTCACATTGATTCTTTCCCGTGCCTCGGCGGCGGTCAGCGCCCGGCCGCCGCCGTCGCCCGCGTCGGCCGCCAGCCGCGCCAGTTGCGCCGGCGACCGCGCGACATACAGAACCCCGTTGCGGACGATGTCGGCGTCGATCCCGTGCCGGTCGCAGACGCCGATGACCTCGTCGACGGTGGCCCGGAGCTCCGCCGCGAGCCGCTCGACACCCGCCCGCCCGTGCGGGCCTTCCGCATAGGCGTCCGCAGTGCCGGCCAGCTCGGCCGACAACCACCCACCGTTGCGACCCGAGGCACCGTAGCCGGCGAACTCCGCCTCCAGCACGGTGATCCGCAGCCCCGGATCGGCCTTCGCCAGGTAGTACGCCGTCCACAGGCCGGTGAGGCCGCCACCGACGATGCAGACGTCGCAGTCACGGTCGCCGGGTAGCGGGGGCAACGGGGTGGGAAGCCCGATCTGCGTGTACCAGAACGAGACCCCGCCGTTCGGCACGCCGTCGGTGACGGTGCGGGTGACCATCAGACGAGCCGCTTCAGGAGGTTCTCGACCGCGTCGACGAGCGGGTCCGCCTCGGTGTCGGCGCGGCGCAGCAGACCGAGTTCGACCTCGGGCAGCGGTGGTAGCCCGGTCGCGGTGAAACCCGGTTCGGCGTTGACCGGAAGCAGGGCCGCGATGCCCAGACCGGCCCGGACGGCGGCCGTGACACCGGCGAGGCCGGTGCTCTCGAAGACGACGTTCCAGCGTCGTCCGTCGGCTTCCAGCGCGGTCAGCACCGCCGGCCGCCACCGGCACGGCTCGGAGAACAGGATGAGCGGCAACGGATCGCGGGTCGGGTCGACACCGGGCCCGGCGGCCCAGGTGAGCGGGGCCCGCACCGTCCATCGTGGACGCTCGCGGAAGTACGCCGGATCGCAGAGGGCCAACTGGATCCGCCCGGTCGTGAAGGCGTCGTGCATGGCCGGGCCGGGCAGGCTGATCAGTTCGAGCGTCGCCCGCGGGTTCACCCGGGCGAAGTCGGCCAGCGCCTCCGGGAGTTGGGCGGACGCGAGGTCCTCCAGGAGACCGATGCCGCAGTGCCCGGACAGCGCCCGCCCCGGCGCGCTCAACGCCTGCGCGGACAGGGTGAGGATGCGTTCGGCGTACGGCAGCAGCGCGTCACCCGCCTTGGTGGGTGACACGCCGGTGGTGGTGCGGTGCAGCAGCGGCTGGCCGACGGCCCGCTCCAGCTTGCGGAGCTGTTGGCTGAGCGCGGGTTGGGTGTGACCCAGCGTCGCGGCGGCCCGGCTGATGCTGCCGGCCCGGACAGCGGTGACGAATGCCCGCAACAGCGCCGTCTCCAGGTCCACCGCCATAAGGAGACGTTATACCGGGTGGGCCGAGATCACCGGTTCCGGCGGACCCGCGCGACGAATAGCGTCGCGACATGCGTTACCACCACGTGGACGTCTTCAGCGACCGTCCGTACAGCGGCAACAGCCTGGCGGTGTTCCCGGACGCCGGGGGACTCACCGCCGGTCAGATGGCCCGCATCACCGCCGAGTTGCGGCACTTCGAGTCGGCCTTCGTCGTCCGCGACGGTGCGGTGTGGTCCGTCCGCGTCTTCGACCTCGTCGACGAGCTCGACTTCGCCGGGCATCCGGTCATCGGCGCCGCGGCGGTGCTGCACGCCGTCCACGGCACCACCGACAGCCACACGTGGACGCTGCGGCTGCCGGCGCGCACGGTCGAGGTCACCACGCGGTCCCGCGGGCCGGGACGGTACGCCGGCGTCCTGGACGTGGGCCCGGCGTCCTTCGCCGACCGGCCCGACGCGACCGGGGCCGCCGCGTGGTTCTCGTTGACCCCGGCGGACCTCGATCCCGAGCTGCCCGCCGAGGTGGTGTCGGCGGGTCTGCGCTATCTGGTGCTGCCGGTGACCGGTGGCGCGCTGGCCCGCGCCCGGATCGTGACCGACCTCGACGCGCCGTTGGCCGCCGTCGGGGCCGAGTTCGCCTACCTGCTCGACGCCGCCGGCATGGAGGGCCGGCACTGGAACAACGACGGCGTGGTCGAGGACGTGGCGACCGGCAGCGGCGCCGCCTGCGTCGCCGCCTACCTGCGCCGGCACCACCGCCTCGGCGACGGCGAACGGGCCGTGCTGAACCAGGGCCGCTTCACCGGCCGCCCCAGCCGGATCACGATCGCGGCGAACGGCGATGGCGCGGACATCCGGTCGGTGACGGTCGGCGGCGACGTCGCGCTGGTCGGCGAGGGCGCGCTCCGGGAACTGCCCCGGTGACGACCACACCCGTCCGACGGGCGTACGTCCGGGCCGCCCGGGTGGCGGCCGACCTGCTGGGCCACCCCGCCGTCGCCGCGTCCTGGGACGAGCCCAGCGCGCTGCGGCACTACCGGGTCAGCGGCCTCGCCGGTCATCTGGCCGGACAGGTCACCTTCGCCGGCAAAGCGCTCGACGCGCCCGGGTCCGAGCTGCGTCCCATCCCGATCCTGGACTACTACGACCGGGTGGCCTGGATGACACCGGACCACGACAGCGGGGCACACATCCGGATCCGGCACGGGTCGGCCCTGCTGGCCGAGGGCGGCGCCGCCGCGCTGGCGGCGCGCACCGACGCCGAGGCGTCCCGGCTGCCCGACCTGCTGGCGGCCGTGCCGGCGCCCCGCCGTGTGCGGTTGCCGTCCTGGGAGTGGACCCTCACCATGGACGACTTCCTGCTCACCCGACTCGTCGAACTGACCGTGCACGTCGACGATCTGGCCACCAGCGTCAAGCTGCCGACGCCCCCGTTCCCCACCGACGTCACCCGACCGGTGCTCGACCTGCTGACCGACCTTGCCGTCCGCCGGCACGGCCAGGTGGCCGTGCTGCGCGCACTCACCCGCACCGAACGCGCCCCGACCACGATCAGCGTCTTCGCCTGACTCGGTCGCGCTCTGATCAGGCCGGCACCGTCCATTTCTGGTTGGCGCTGCCGGTGCAGGTCCAGATCTGCAGGCGGGTGCCGTCGGCGGAGGTGTTTCCGGTGACGTCGAGGCACTTGTTGGCGTAGACGCTGGTCAGGTCGCCGCTCGCGGTGGACGTCCACTGTTGCGAGGTGCCGCCGTGGCAGTCCCACAGGTGGGTCTGCGCGCCGTTGGCGGTGCTGGGTCCGGCGATGTCCAGGCACTTGCCGAGCGCGCGGAGGGTGCCGTCGGCGCCGCGCGTCCATTGCTGGGCGGCGGTGCCGTTGCAGGTGTAGAGCTGCACGGCGGTGCCGTTGGCCGGGTTGGCACCGGCCACGTCGACGCACTTTCCGCCGAGGCCGGTGATCGGACCGGTGCTCCCGCCGCCGCCGGACTGGGTGCCGGACCACGTGAACGTCGCGGTGGTGCGGGCCGGCAGCGTGTACGTGAACGACTGCCCGCCCCAGACGACGCGTACCGACTGGCTGCCCGTGCCGCCGTTGTGGGCGATGAGGGCCTTGGACCCGTCGGTGTTGCGCCAGGCGACGTTCTGCACGGTGGTGTTGTTGGACTCGATCCGCTGCGCGCCGGGACGGACGAACTTGGTGAGGTGCCCGGTCGTGTAGTACTCGATCGTGTAGTCGACCTGGCCGGCGCGCGCGCCGCCCTCCTGCACGGTGATCAGGCCGGTGCAGGTGCCGCAGCCGCCGTTGTGCGGTCCCATGTTCTGGTTGAGCGCGAGGCTCCACTTGACGAGGCTGCCGCTCCAGTTCCGGGCGTAGTTGACGATGTCGGCCAGGTCTTCGTTGTGCTGGTTGCCGATCCAGGTGCCGCCCGAGTGCTCGGTGCTGAACTGCCGCACGGCCGGGTACTGGTTGTGCACCTGCGTGCCCACACCCGGGTCACCGAAATAACCGTGCCATGCGATGCCGCCGAAGAGCGGATCGTTGCGCAGCGCGGCGTCCGCGAGGATCTGGCCACCGAAGTTGGGGTAGTCGCCGTAGTTCCAGTCGTGCACGAGCACCTTCGTGGTGATGCCGGCGGCGCGGAAGGCCGGGAAGATGTGGTTCTTCGTGAGCTCGATGAGCCCGGACGCGTTCCAGCTCATGCCCGGGTACGTCATCGCCGTCGGGTTGCCGGCCTGGCAGCAGTTGGGTTCGTTCTGCACGGAGATGTAGTTGATCGGGACACCGGCCGCCTGGTACGTCTGGACGTACCTGACGAAGTACTGGGCGTACATCGCGTAGTACTCCGCCTTCAGCCAGCCCATCTGGTCCATCCGGCCGTTGTCCTTCATCCACCCCGGCGCGCTCCACGGCACGCCCTTGACCCGCAGGGCCGGGTTGAGCGTGCGGGCCTGCGCGGTGAGGAGCCGGACGTTGGTGTCGTAACCGTTGGAGTAGAAGTCGTTCAGGTTGCAGCACGTGTCGTCGAGCGAGACCATGCCGGGCCGCGACAGGTCCGATGCGCCGATCGGGTTGCGCACGAACGACAATCCGATTCCGTCGGTCGGGTGGAAGAGCCGCCGCATCACCTCGTCGCGGGTGGCCGCGCTGATCGGCCCGCCGCGCAGCAGGTACGCGGTGGTGTCGGTGATCGAGGCGCCGCCGCCCTCGAACGCCTGATACCTGACGTTCTCGTTGACGGTGATGGTGTTCGACGCGCCGGGGCTGCTGGCCGCGAACGCGACGGGCGTCTGCTGCTGCAGGCCGCGGGTGACGGTGCGGCCACCGGAGTCGGACGTGGTGGTCAGCCAGATGTTCACCGTTTCGTTGGCCGCGTACGCCGGCGAGGTCACCGCGGACGCGGACACGGCGGCGGACCCGGCGGCCGTACACAGCACGAGCAACGCGATTCCGGTCCTGTGTCTCATATTCTCGTCCACTTCTGGTTCGCGGCGCCGGTGCAGTCCCACAGTTGGAGTTGCGACCCGTTCGCGGTGCCGTGGCCGGCCACGTCGACGCACTTGTTGGCGCCGGCGTTCACCAGGTCGCCGGCGGTGGTGACGGTGAACCGCTGGGCATTGGTGCCGTTGCACGTGTACAGCTGGATCGCCGTGCCGTTCGCGGTGCCCGCGCCGGCCACGTCCATGCACTTGCCGAGGGCGCGGACCGTGCCGTCCGACCCGACGGTCCACCGCTGCGCCGCCGTGCCGTTGCAGTCGTAGACCTGCAGCCGGACGCCGTCCGCCGGGTTGGCGCCGGGCACGTCGATGCAGCGGCCGCTCTCGGTTCCGCGCAACGCGTTGGTGCCGCCGGTCGGCGGGTCGTTCGTGCTGACCCGGATGTAGTCGACCAGCATGCGGTTGACCGACGGGGTGCCGGCGTTCGGGCTGCCGGGGAAGGAGCCGCCGACCGCGAGGTTCAGGATGATGAAGAACGGGTGGTCGAACACCCAGGCGTTGCCACGGACGCTGGCGGGGGTGGCGCGGAAGTACTCGGAGCCGTCGAGCGTCCAGACGATGAGGTTGGGCGACCAGTCGACCGCGAAGACGTGGAACGCGTTGCCCACCGGCTGACCGATGTTGCGCGTGCCGCCCACCGCGTTCCCGCCGGAGTAGCCGGGGCCGTGGATGGTGCCGTACACGGTGTTCGGGTCGCGCCCGACGTTCTCCAGGATGTCGATCTCGCCGCCGTTGGGCCAGGTGCCGCCGCCGAGCATCCAGAACGCCGGCCAGAGGCCGACGCCCTTCGGGACCTGGATCCTGGCTTCGACGTGACCGTAGAGCTGGGTGAACTTGCCGGCGGTGTTGATCCGTCCGGACGTCCACTGGCACGTGCCGTACCAGCAGGTGTGCCCGCCGCTCTCCCGGCGCGCCTCGATCACCAGGTTGCCCTGTCCGTCCTGGAAGACGTTGCTGGTGCCGCTGTTGTAGTACTCGAGTTCCTGGTTGCCGAAGCCACCGCCACCGGTGTCGAAGTTCCACCTCGACGTGTTCACGCCTTGCCCCGCGGGGCCGTTGAACTCCTCGCTCCACACGACCGCGGCTCGCGCCGTGTCCGGTGCCGACATGACGACGAAGCCGGCAACGACCAGCAATGCGGCCAGCGCGGCGGAGCGGGACAGGTTGGGTCTGCGCATGTTGATGGCTCCTCATGGGGGCGGGTCCGCGAGGTTGTCAACAGATCTATCGAAGGCTACGACTGGTCTGGACCAGCCGTCAATGCAGGACTTAAATTAAGTCATGCATTGACAGTCGCCGCTGGATCTTTCTACCGTTCCAGCACCCTCCCCACCCCCCGTAGGAGCACCCATGTCCTCCGCCCGATCACGCTGGTCGCCGCTCACGGCCGCGGCCCTCATGACGGCGACCCTCGTCCTCGCCGTCCAACCCGCCGCCCACGCGGCCGCGCTGCCGAACGGGTTCAAGAGCATCGGCTACATGCCGTCGTGGGCCGGCAGCGCCAACGCCATCCAGTACGGCAAGCTGACCCACATCAACTACGCGTTCGTCCTGCCCAACGGCAACGGCACCCTGACGGCGGTGGAGAACCCGGCGAAGCTGCAGTCGATCGTGTCGCTGGGCCACGCCCAGGGCGTCCGGGTGTCGATCGCGATCGGCGGCTGGAACGACGGCAACGACTCCGGGTTCGAGGCCATGGCCGGCAACGCCAGCGCGCGGACGGCGTTCGTCAACAACGTCGTCAACCTCGTCAACCAGTACAACCTCGACGGCGTCGACATCGACTGGGAGTACCCGGATCCGGGCGCGTCGGCCAACAACTACACGGCGCTGATGTCGCAGTTGAGCACCGCGATGCACAGCCGGGGCAAGCTGCTCACCGCCGCCGTCGTCTCCGAGGGCGGCACCGCGAACGGGGTGCAGCCGGCCGTCTTCGGCTACGTCGACTGGCTGAACATCATGACGTACGACGGCGGCAGCCCGCACGCGAACTACGACTGGTCGGTCAACGCGGTCAACTTCTGGAAGGGTCGCGGCCTGCCGGCGAGCAAGGCGGTCATCGGGGTGCCCGTCTACTCGCGGCCCAGCTACTACACGTTCGCCGACCTCGTCTCCCGCGACACGGCCAACGCCAACCGCGACTGCACGACGGTCAACGGCTCCAACGAGTGCTACAACGGCCTGACGACGGTGCGCCGCAAGACCCAGTGGGCCATGGCGAACGGCGGCGGCATCATGTTCTGGGAGCTGTCCCAGGACGCCACCGGCGCCAACTCGCTGATCAACGAGGCCTACGTGACCGCGATGGGCGGCAGCCAGCCGCCGACCGGCCGCACCGGCCGCATCACGGGCCTCGCCGGCAAGTGCGTCGACGTGGCCGCCGCGTCGACGGCGAACGGGACGGCCGTCCAGTTGTACGCCTGCAACGGCACCAACGCGCAGACGTGGACCGTCGGCACGGACGGCACGGTGCGCGCCCTGGGCAAGTGCATGGACGTCGCCTCGGCCGGCACCGCGAACGGCACGCAGATCCAACTCTGGGACTGCAACGGCACCGGCGCGCAGGTCTGGCAGTACAACGCGGCCGACAGCACGCTGCGCAACCCGGCGTCGAACCGGTGCCTCGACGTCACCGGCAACAGCTCCGCCGACGGTGCGCGGCTGCAGATCTGGGACTGCTTCGCCGGCGCCAACCAGCGCTGGACCCTCCCGTAGCAGTTCGACCCGCGGCGGCCGTCCCCTGTGGACGGCCGCCGTAGGGTGACACGGGTGGAACGGACGACGAACCGCAGCGTGCGGCTGCGCAACCGGTCGGCGCTGCTGTCGACGCTGTTCCTGGACGGCCCGCTGACCCGCCAGGACCTCGCCCGCGGCACCGGTCTCAGCCTGCCGGCGGTCAGCAACCTGATGGGCGAGCTGATCGGCGCCGGTCTCGTGGTCGAGGCCGGCGCCCTGGAATCGGACGGCGGGCGGCCCAGCATGAGCCTGCGCGTCGCGCCGCGCTTCGCGCTCGTGGCCGGGGTCGACGTCGGGGAGACCCGGGTGCGGGTGGAGCTCTTCGACCTGGCCATGACGCAACTGGCGAGCGCCGACTACCCGCTCGACGAGGCGTTGCCCGACCCGGAGACGGTGGTGCGGCACATCGCCGCCGGGCTGGCCGCGGTCGTCGAGCGGGCCGGGGTCCGCCGCTCGGACCTGCTCGGCGTGGGCGTGGGCGTCTCCGGCGTCGTGGTACAGGACCCCGAGGCCGTCGTCTACGCGCAGACGATCGGCTGGGACGGCGTCCCCCTGGAGCGCATGATCCGTGCCGTTGTCGACGTGCCGCTGTACATCGACAACGGCGCGAAGACGCACGGGCAGGCCGAGATGTGGTTCGGCGCCGGGCGCGGCGCCCGGCACGCGGTGTTCGCGCTGGTGGGTTCCGGCGTGGGCGCCGCGGTGGTGACCAACGGCGTCACGTTCCGCGGCGCCGCCAGCAGCGCGGGGGAGTGGGGGCACACGACCCTGGTGTACGGGGGACGCGCGTGCCGGTGCGGCGCCGACGGCTGCCTCGAGGCGTACGTCGGCGCCGAGGCCGTCATCGAACGGTACCGGGAGGCCCGCCGGGGCCGCGCCGTGCCCGGCGCCGACGAGGAGTCCCGGATCGCCGCGCTGCTCGCCGCCGCCGACCGGACGCCGACCGCCCGGCGGGTGCTCGACGAGACGGCCGGCTATCTCGGCGCCGGCGTGGCGAACCTGATCAACCTCTTCAACCCCGAGCGGGTCGTGGTGGGCGGCTGGGCGGGCCAGCTCCTCGGCCCGCGGTTGCTCCCGCAGATCCGCGAGTCCGCCGAGCGGCACGCGCTCCGCAAGCCCTTCGAGCAGACCACGATCGAACTGGGCCGGTTGGGCGTCGACGCGGTGGCGCTCGGCGCGGCCACCCTTCCGGTGGCCCGCCTCCTCGCCGCCGGCGGCACGGTGAACCTCTGAGTCAGTCCACCACCGGTTCCCGGCGGCGCCGGTTCGCCGCCGGGTCCCGGGGGATCACGACGGGAACGTCCGTGCGGAGCAGGTGCTGTTCGCCCCGGATGGTCACCTCGAGCGGCTCACCCTCCTCGATCAGGTAGCGCTCCTCGTCCTGGCTGAGCCGGACCCGGATCTGCCGCTTGCGGAACCGCAGCGAGAACGACAGCGAACTCCACACCCGCGGAAGCGCGGGAGCGAACGACAGGTCGCCGTGGAAGTCGCGGACCCCGCCGAAGCCGAACACCAGCGACGACCAGACGCCCGCGGCCGAGGCGATGTGCACCCCGTTCGACGTGTTGCCGGCGATGTCGGCCAGGTCCATGAGCAACGCGTAGTTGAAGTACTGCAACGCCTGCCGCTCGTTGCCGATCTCGGCCGCCAGGATGCTCTGCACGCACGCGGACAGCGACGAGTCGCCGGTGGTCAGCGGGTCGTAGTACTCGTAGTTGACCCGCTTCTGCTCCTGCGAGAACTCGTTGCCGAGCAGGAACATGGCCAGCACGATGTCGGCCTGCTTGATCACCTGGTACCGGTAGATGACCAGCGGGTGGTAGTGGAGCAGCAGCGGAAACTTCTCCCGCGGCGTGTTCTTCAGGTCCCACATCTCGCGCTTGAGGAACGTGTCGTCCTGCGGGTGGATGCCGCGCTGCGGGTCGTACGGCACGTGCATGGCGGCCGCCGCGCGCTCCCACGACTCGATCTCGTCGGGACGCAGATCCACCTCGTGGGCGAGGACGACGTAGGCGTCCGGCCGTTCCTTCCGCAGCATCCGGACCGTGCTCGCCGCGTAGCTGAGGTTCAGCCGGGCCATGAGATTGGTGTACGTGTTGTCGTTGACCACGGTCGTGTACTCGTCCGGCCCGGTCACCCCGTAGATGTGGAACTTGCCGTCGGCGCCGTAGAAGCCGAGGTCCTCCCACAGCCGGGCCGTCTCCACGAGCATCTCCGCGCCGACCTCGCACATGAGGTCCAGGTCGCCCTGCACGTTGGTGTGCCGCCGGATCGCGTACGCGATGTCGGCGTTGATGTGGTACTGGGCCGTGCCGGTCTGGAAGTTGGCCGAGGCCTCCTCGCCGGTGAGCGTCCGCCACGGGAACAGCGCACCGTTCTGGCTCATCGCCTTCGCCCGGTCGCGGGCCAGGTCGAGCATGCTGTGCCGGTGCCGCAGCAGGTTGGCCGCGATCCTGGGCTGCGTGTACGACAGGAACGGCAGCACGTAGATCTCGGTGTCCCAGAAGTAGTGCCCGTCGTAGGCGTGCCCGGTCAGGCCCTTGGCGGGGATGCCGGCGTTCTCGGCGCGCCACGACGCCTGCGCCACCTGGAAGAGGTTCCACCGGATCGCCTGCTGACGGCGTACCTGGTCGGACCGGCTCTCCACGCGGACGTCGGCCCGGTCCCAGAACTGGTCGAGCTGGTGGCGCTGCTGCTCGACGAGCGTGTCGAACCCGGTCCGCAGCGCCCGGTCGAGCGTGCGCCGGCTGCGGTCGACCAGTTCCGGCACCGGGATGGTGCGCGATCCCTGGTAGGTGGCGAACTTGGTGATGCGGATCGGAACCCCGGGTGACGCGTCGGCCGTGATCAGGACCTCGCCGTTGTCCTGGTCGACGGAGCCCTCGACCTGGTACGGGCACTGCGTGTCGACGACGTGGTCGACGCCCACCGCGAGCGTCATCCTGCTGTTGGTCGTGCGGTAGCCGAGCAGCACCCGGGAGTCCACCTGTTCGGTGACCCGGGCGTTGAGCACCCGCTGCGGCAGCACCTTGGCCAGCCGGGGGTCGCTCGGCCGCTGCTCGGGCATCTCGTCGACGGGTCGGCTGTCCTGGCGGTTGACCACCTGGGAGGAGATCGCCACGGGTGCCGCGTGATCCAGCATCGTCACCTCGTAGGTCATCGCGACCAGGTGACGGTGCTCGAACGAGACCAGCCGGGTCGACCGGACCCGGACGTGCTTGCCGCTGGGCAGGGCCCACACGAACTCGCGGGACAGGATGCCGTTGCGCATGTCGAGGATCCGCCGGTAGTCCCGCAGCCGGGCGGTCGCGAGGAACAGCGGCTCGTCGTCGACGTACAGCTTGAAGATCGTGCTGTCGGGCACGATGACGATCGTCTGGCCGAGCCGGGCCAGGGCGTGCGCCTCCTCGGCGTGCACGATCGGCCAGGTCTCGTGGAGTCCGTTGACGTAGGTACCCGGCGACCGCGCCGGACGTCCCTCCTCGAACGTGCCGCGGACGCCGAGGAACCCGTTGCCGAGCGAGAAGACCGTCTCGGCCCGATCGGCGTACTCGTCGGTGTACCGCGTCTCCACGATGCGCCACTCGTCTGGCGGGTAGAGGTGCTCCGGCGGCAGGACGAACTCGCGCTTCAGCATGCGGGACGCCGATTCCCCGGGCGGCTGAGGAGGACTCGGGTTCGGCGGTGTGACAGGTGTTCCACGATCCGGAGTGTAAGCGTCCCCGAAAACGCGGGTCCCGCTCAGGGCCGGCCGGCGCACTCCCCGATGAGCCGGGCGGTCTCCTCGGGACGGGTGACCATCGGCCAGTGCCCGGCATCGAGCGGGTGGACGGTCCAGCCGGTCCCGTCGACGGCCGCGGCCGGCGGCGTGGTGCGCAGGCACCTGATGTAGACGAGCCTCGTACGGGTCGGATCCAGCGGTTCGGCGATCGCCGGCTCGGCGTAGGTCAGGTAGGCCTCCACGTCGGGTCCCATCACGTCGAACCACGACCGGCCGGGTTGCGGCAGGACGGCGTCGAGGAACACCACCGTCGAGATCCGGGCGGGGTCGCGGGCGAGCAGGCCCGCCGCGACGTATCCGGCGAACGAGTGCGCGACGAGCGTCACATCGGTTCCGCCCGGATCGGTGGCGTCGTCGATCCAGTCGGTCAGGGAGGAGGCGGTCGGCCGGAGCCGCGGGGTGCGGGTGCGGATTCCGCGGGAGTGGAGGAGTGGGACGACGCGCTGCCATGCCCACGGTCCGAGGCCGCTACCGCCGAGAAGGGTGACGGTCATCGCAGCGCTCCTGTCCGGTGGATGAGATCGGTGAGGTCCGCGACGAACTCCGTCGGCGCGTCCAGCGCGGCGACGTGCCCGCCGGTCCCGTGCTCGTACCAGGCGACGAGCGTGTTCTCGCGGGCCGCGAGCAGCCCGGCCGGCAAGGCGGCCAGCGCGAATGCCGGCGAGTCGGGCCGCCGGGACTGCAGGTGCAGGTATCCCGCACCGTCGACCGCGAAGTGTCGCCCGCCTTCCGGCAGGGGTGGCCAAACCGTCGTCTCCAGCCGTCCGGCCAGATCGCGTGCGGTCCGCGGCAGCTCGGGCAGCGGCCCACGGAGCAACTGGTAACATGTTGTCACTTCGGTACCTTATGGAGAGTGACAACATGTTGTCAATGGCCGACGCGGCGATCCACCAGTTGTTCGAGGCCAACCGCCTCATGCGCGAGGCCGGTGAGCGGATCGCGTCGGCGGCCGGCCAGACCCACGCGCGCCGCATGGTCCTCCAGGCCGCTCTGGCGGTGGAGCCCGCCGCGACCGTGCCCGACATCGCCCGCCGCCTCGGGCTCCACCGCCAGGGCGTGCAACGCATCGCCGACGAACTCGTCACCGAGGGCCTCGGCCGCTACGACGACAATCCCCGTCACCGCGTGTCCAAGCTCTTCGTCGTCACCGATCGCGGCCGCGCGGCGCTCGCGGCGATCGGCCGCGAACACGCATCCTGGATCGACGGCATCGAGGCCGAGGCCACCGGCATCGACTGGCCCAGGCTCCGCGACGACCTGTCGCTTCTGGTGCAGATCCTGCGGGACCGGGAGTAGTCAACCCAGAGAACGCTGGGAACTCGGTCAGAGTTCGCTCAGCAACGGCGTCGTCGGCGGACGGTTGCTCTAGGTTTGAGCGGCACCGTTCACATGCGCGGCGTCCATATGGAGCCGGCGTCGGCAGAGGTCTCTGCAATCGCCGGGCAGCCCGAATTCCCCCCTGTCGCGATGTGGTTCCGCGGTGTCGGCTGCGGCGGTCCGGGGTCCTTGTCCCGGGCCGCCGCGTTGCGCACGATCACCGTTTCGACAGTGACCGGAGGCTGTCGAGCAGTGCGGGCAAGGGTTTCGTGTGGCCGATCGAGCTGAACCACGTCCACAGTTCGAGGGCGTGGTACAGCCGGTACAGCTCGATCCGCTCCTCGCCGAAGGGCGGCAGCGGGCCGTACCCGTCGAGCAGGGCGGCGCGCTTCGCCGGGGACCCGGTGAGCTCGAACTGGAGCGTCTTCGCCAGATCGGTCATCGGGTCGGCGGCCTCGGCGTTCTCGACGTCGATGAATCCGGTGACGGTTCCCGCGTCGTCGACCAGGACGTTGCCCTCGTGCAGGTCGTTGTGGCACAGCACCGGGCCGTCACAGGCGGCGAAACACGATTCGCCGGCGGCCACCCGCCGGGCGACGGCGTCGTGGACGTCGGACGGGGCGCCGGCCGCGCGGAACTCGCCCAGTTGCCGGGCAAACTTCTGCCGCATGTGCGTCGTGTTGTCGGCCACCGGATCGAGGATCTCGGTCGTGATGTATCCGTACGCCGGCAGGCGGATCCGGTGCAGCGCGGCCTGGAACTCTCCCATCCGGCGGTACGCGGCCCGGTCGGTGTCGGGCTCCGACGCGCGTTCCCACATCGGTTTGCCCGGCAGCATCGTGAGCGCCGTGAGCGCCCGCTCGTAGTCGACGCGCACGACCCGCGGCACCGAGCCGACGCCGGCCAACATCCCGTAGACGTGCACCTCCTTCGGCTGCTTCCACCGCCACTCGTCGGAGTACTGCTTGACGATCAGCGGCTCGGCACCGGCGAGGCGCACCTCGTACACCGTGCTCAGCGATCCACCGGTGCGCGGCACGACCTCGGTGACGACACTGCCGTCGGGCAGCACGTCGGCCAGGGGCGGGAGCGGCACGGCCTAACTGTCCAGGCTCGTGACGCAGAATTCGTTGCCTTCGGGATCGGCCATGACCCGTAGGCCGTCGTCGTGCTCGGACAGAACCGTGGCGCCCAACGCGAGAAGTTGCTCCAGATGGGCGCGGTCGCGGAGCCGGACGTCGACGTGCACGCGGTTCTTCACGACCTTGGATTCGGGAACCTGCTGGAGGAAGAAGGTCAGCGAACCGTCGGGGGAGTCGACGGCCACCATCGGATCGGTCTCCGGTGTCAGGCCCAGGGCGGCGAGCCGGGCGACCTCGGCGTCGTCGTACGGCCGGATCCGCCAGCCGAGCGCGACCTCCCAGAACCGCGCGAGCGCCGCCGCACCACGACAGTCCAGCACGATCGCCTCGAGGCCGCTCATCCGGCAGACGGTACCGGCGCCGCCCCACCCCCGCGACCGGGTTTCCGTCGACCGGTTCCGGGCGGGGGTCGATATCGTGGGGTCGGCCCGGTACAGCCAGCCGCTTGCGCCCGCACAGGGTTCGGTGAATGTGCCCCGATCCGCATCTGATCGTCCGCGGTTACGGCGAACGAGTCAGCAACGCAGGCACTGGCTGTGCGTGAGGTCGACCTGGGTGCGGGCGAGAACATCGGCGCGCAAGGTCTTCGCCGCCTACCGCGACGAGCTGCTCGCGAGGGACCTGGGTGTGTTCGGCCCGGCGCTCGCAGTGCCACCGATCTCGGTGACGCACTGGGGCGCGCGCGTGCTCACCATGCCCGACCCGTTCGGCAACCACTTCAGGCTCAGCGAGCCGACGGATCCCGCCGCGCACGATCACCTGCCCGTGTGGGGCCCGTCGATCCCCTGATCAAAGGGCGGTGAGGTCTATGCATGGTAAATGTTCATCATGGGACCAAACCCGAGGTGTGTCCAGTGCGAGCCGAGGTCCATCAGCAGATTCAGGGCCCGCTGACGTGTGTCATTGCGGGGAGAGTCGACCGTGACCGTGGCGACAGCGGGTGCTGCTTGACTTCGTTCGATTGTTTCCCGTGAATGTCGAGCTGCGTTGTGAGTAGGCAACGCTTGAAGGAGCGCAACGAATGCACGGTGTCAGGCGGTCATTCCTATCGATGGCGCTGGTCGTGGCGGCGATGGCAACGCTGGTGCTTGTCGGGCCCGGCTCGGCCAGTGCGGAGACGACGGGCGAGGCGCCGAGCGCGGCCAGTGCGGAGGCGCAGGGCAAGTTGATCCGCGTCGACATGGCGCTGAACTGCGTGAACATGACCGACCAGGCCAGGGCGTATGCCGTTGAGCACCAGCTGTGCACCGCCGACGGCCAGATCGGTACGGCCAGTGCTATCGACGGTTGGTGCGGGACCAGCTACATCTGGCTCTACAACCTCAATGGCGGCCGGATGAACGTCTCGTACGGGTACGTGTCCATCCAGGGGGCCGTCGCCGTCCACTCGCTGCGGGTGTCCTGGTACAACTGGGCAACCGGCGGTAGCAGCGGCTGGTCGGACATCGCCGGACGGTTCTCCTCCCAGTACGACGCCGTCTCGAGGCAGTTCACGGGCGCGGGTTGGGTGACCGCCGGACTGAGCGGTTTCGTCACCCTCGTCTGGGGTGGCAGCTGCGACATTCTGAACCCGACGGACGGCGTCCAGGTCAAGCCGTAACGAGAACCGTATCTGACGTGGGATGACCCGAGAGCCCGCTCTCGGGTCATCCCACGTGACTAGTGCGTGGTCACCACCAGTTGGTGCACCGTGATTGACCACCGACCGCCCGGCCACAGGCGCGGAACTGCCACAGAGCGCTGCTGCTGGTGTTCTTGGCCGCGCTGGTCTTGGTCCGTCCGGTGCCGCCGACCGAGAACGGCCCGCACTGCAGCCACGACGCGCCCCCGTTGGTGGTCCAGTCCATCCAGACCAGGTCGCCGGTGATCGTGCTGCCGTCGATCATCGCCCATCCCCGCTGGACGCCGCCCACGTTGCCGTAGTAGAGGATCGCCCGCACGCCGAAGCCGAGGTCGCGGGGGTTGTTCGCGACGGGGGCGACGGTGCCGCGCAGGGTGTCCGGGATGTCGACGAAGCCGTTGCGCCCACCCTCGCAGTCCGCGGCGGACCGCAGACCCGGATCGGCGACCGGCGCCGGGGCGGCCGCAGCCGGTCCCGGCGCGGAGAGCATGCCGGCCAGCACCACGAGCGCGGTGAGGACCAGGGCGAGGCCGCGACCCCTGGTGGGTTGTTTTCCGATCGTGTTGGTCAGTTCGAGCACAGCTCCTCCTCGTTGGAACAATTGATCGCTGCCTGTTGGTGGATCTTTCCGCCGCGAGTGTCGTGTTCTTTTCTCGCGCCGTGGCGCCCGCCCCCGATCCGGGCCATGGCCCGTTGACGTTGCGCCCCAACCAGATCGCGTTGCGGTCAGGTGTAGTCCCGGTCCGGTTGTCCGGTGTCGGACATAGGAGCTGGACAATCAATGTGCAAACAATGGCTGCGGCGACGAGTCATCGGGGGGTGACGTTATGCCGCGGCCGGAGCGTCGGTTGGATCCGGCGGACGGGGCGGTGGCGGCTTTCGCCACCGGGTTGCGACAGTTGCGTGACCATGCCGGGAAGCCCGGATATCGACAGTTGGCACAGCGGGCGCACTTCTCCGCCACGGCGTTGTCCGAGGCGGCCGGTGGCCGCAAGCTACCGAGCCTCGCCGTCACCATGGCCTTCGTCGAGGCGTGCGGTGGTGATCAGGCCGACTGGAAGACTCGGTGGCAGGAGGCGACCGAGGCGTTGGCACAGGCCGAACCGGCCGAGGCGGACCGGCCCGCGGCCGGCCGTGCTCCGTATCGCGGGTTGGCCGCGTACGAGCAGGCCGACGCGGAGTGGTACTTCGGGCGGGAGCCGTTGGTCGACGAGATGGTGCGGCGGCTGACGGCACGGCGTTTCCTGGCGGTGTTCGGCCCCTCCGGCTGTGGCAAGTCGTCACTGCTGCGCGCCGGGCTGCTGCGGGCCGCCTCGGCCGGCCGGCTACCCGGCGGTGAAAGCACGGCCTGCGTGTTGATTACGCCCGGCGCGCGTCCACTGGACAATCTCGCGCTGGCCTTCGCGGCGCTCGCCGGTGTCCCGGCGGGATCGTTACGCACCGACCTGGGCACCGACCCGACCCATCTGAGGCTGGCGATCCGTCAGGCCGTTGACGCTCAGAACCGGGACGGAGAGCTCCTCGTCGTGGTCGACCAGTTCGAGGAGGTGTTCACCCTCTGCGACGACACCGCGGAGCGCGACGCGTTCATCGCGGCGCTGCTGGCGGCGCAGGGCGACGACAGCCGGGCCAGGGTCGTGATCGCCGGGCGGGCCGACGTCTACACCCGCTGCGCGACCTGTCCCGACCTGGTGACGGCGCTGCGTGACGCGCAGATCCTGGTCGGTTCGATGACGGCGCTGGAACTGCGTGCGGCGATCACCCGGCCGGCCACCCGGGCCGGTCTCACCGTCGAGGGTGCGCTGGTGTCCACCATCGTGGCGGAGGCGACCGGCCGACCGGGCGCGCTGCCACTGGTGTCACACGCGTTGCTGGAGGCGTGGCGGCGCCGGCGGGGCAACGCGATCACCCTGGCCGGTTACGAGGCGGCCGGTGGGCTGGCGGGCGCGATCGCGCAGACGGCGGAGCGGGTCTACGCCGATCTCGACGGCCGCGGCCGCGCGGCGGTGCAGGCTGCGTTGCTGCGCCTGGTGGAGGTCGGCGAGGACACCGAGGTCAGCCGGCGGCGGGCGGAGTGGTCGGAGTTCCACTCCGAACCTGCCGCGGTGCTGCGCCTGTTGGCCGGTGCCCGCCTGGTGACGCTCGGCCGCAGCGGAGTGGAGATCGCGCACGAGGCGCTCATCCACGCCTGGCCGCGGTTCGGTCGATGGATCAGTGAAGACCGTGACGGGTTACGCGTGCAGCGGCAACTGTCCGAGGCCACGGCGATCTGGCTGGCGCACGACCGCGACGGCGGGTCGCTGTACCGCGGTGTGCGGCTGCTCCAGGCGACGGAACGGGCTCGACAGCACACCGGCCGGCTCACCACGCGGGAGCGGGAGTTTCTCACCGCCAGCCGGGCGGCCGAAGACCGTGAGTCCGCGGCGCGGCGACGGCGCGTCCGGGCGACCGTGACAGCGCTGATCGCGGCTGTCGCGGTGGTGTCGGTCCTCGCCGCGTGGGCGTTGACGCAGGCCGATCGGGCCCAGCGGGAACGCGATACGGCCCTGTCCCGTCAGCTGGCCGCCCAGGCGCGCAGCCAACTGAACGTCGACCCCGAACTCGCGGTCCTGCTGGCGAAGCAGGCGGTGGCGGTGACCTACACCCGGCAGGCCGATGCGGTTCTCCGGCAGGCCGTGGCGCAGTCCCGATTGCGCGCGGTGCTGCCCGGTCACGACGGCCCCGTCTACGCCGTGACCTTCGCCGGGCCGGGCCGCCTGATCAGCGGCGGTGAGGACGGCACCGTGCGGATCTGGGCCAGCGACCGCTCGACGGCACCGGTGGTGCTACCGGGCCACCGTGGGCGGGTGTGGGGTGTGGCGGTCAGCGGCGATGGGCAGCGCCTGGCCACCGGCGGCGCAGATCGCACCGTCCGGCTGTGGCCGGATCCGGCGACGGGTGAGTCCCGCGTACTCGGCACCCACGAGCGCACGGTACGCAACGTGGTGTTCAGCCCCGACGGCACCAGAGTGGCCAGCGCGAGCGACGACGGAACCGTACGGGTGTGGGACACCACCGGTGGATCGGATCCGGTCGTGCTGCGCGGCCATGACGGTCCGGTACTGGGCGTGGCCTTCAGCCCGGACGGCAAACTGTTGGCCAGCAGTGGCAACGATCGCACGATCCGGCTGTGGCCGGTGGCCGGCGGCGCCCCGACCGTCCTGTCCGGACATGAAGCGTCCGTGGAGTACCTCGTGTTCAGCGCGGACGGCACACGGCTGGCGAGCGCCAGCACCGACGGCACCGCGCGGATCTGGCCCATCGGCGGCAGCGGCACACCGCTCGTGTTGCGTGGACACGACGGCACCGTGGAAGCGGTGGCCTTCGCCGCCGACGGCCAGGTGGCGACGATGGGGAACGACCGGACCGTCCGGCTGTGGAACGCGGGCAGCGTCACCCATCCGCGGATCCTGCGCGGGCACAAGGGAACCGTCTGGGCGGCCGCGTTCAGCCCGGACGGTCAGCGGCTGGCGAGCGCCAGCGACGACGGGACGATCAGGCTCTGGGACGCCACGATGACCGGCGTCCCACTCGTCATGCGCGGACACACCGGCTCGGTGTGGAGCGGTGCCTACAGCGCGGACGGGCACCGCATCGTCACCGGTGGACACGACCGCACCGTACGGGTCTGGGACACCACGACCGGCCGCGAACCCGTGGTACTGCGCGGACACCGGGACGAGGTGACCAGCGTCGACCTGAGCCCGGACGGCAACCGGGCGGTCAGCGCCTCCCTCGACGGCGAAGTACGGCTCTGGAACTGGTCCGGCGGTGACGGCCAGCTGGTGTCCACCGGCCACGAGGGTGCGGTCATGCAGGTCGCGTTTCATCCGGACGGCCGGCACATCCTCAGCGGGGGAGCCGACGGCACGGTCCGCATCTCGTCGGCCGACGGGGGTGAACCGATCGTCCTGCGCGGCCACCACGGCGCGGTCCGGGCCACGTTCAGCCCGGACGGGCGGCTCGTGGCGAGCGCCGGCTGGGACGGCAGCGTCCGGCTGTGGAACTGGGCCGCCGGTGGCGAACCCGTCGTGCTGCGCGGCCACGAAGGACCGGTGTGGGCCGCGGACTTCAGCCCGGACGGCAGCCTCCTGGCCACCGCGGGAAGCGACGGCACGGTACGGGTCTGGCACCTCTCCCACCCGGACGCCCCCGTGAACCTCGGCGCGCATCAGGGCGTGGCCTGGACCGTGGCGTTCAGCGCCGACGGACACCTGATCGTCAGTTCCGGCAGCGACGGCACCGTGCGGATCTGGCAACCGGACGGCGCGAGCGATCCCATCGTCTTCGACGGTCACGGCGCCTCCGTCGAGGCCACCAGCTTCGACCCGTCCGGCGACGTGCTGCTCACCGTCCACGGTGACGGCACCGTCCGTACCTGGCGCTGTCCCGTCTGCGGGCCGATCACCACCGTGATGGCCGCGGCCGACCAGCAGGTCACCCGCCAGTTGACCGACGACGAACGCCGGATGTTCCGCATCGACGCCTGACGTCCTGTCCGTGACGTGGACGGTTGGTCATTTGTCGGGCCCGTATCCGGAAGGGTGTTCGGCCCGACGCATCCGGGTCTGGCTCTCCGCCCGGGCGAGCTCGATGTTCCGCTGGATCTGGTCCTCGGTGCGCTTCCTCGCCCGCTCGATCTCCTTGCCGTCGGGGCGTTTCCACCACGGCGTGAGTTCGACCTCGACGGCACGGGCCGAGCGGGCCAGGATCACCGCCCGGCCGAACTTCATCGTCCGGATCTCCTCGGGCGACATGACGTCGCGCACCACGGCGCCCTTGCGGTCGTCGGTCTTGCCGATGAGTCTGGACAGTTCGTTGAGGTCGTCGGAGCGTCCACCGCCGCCGAGCACCACGCGCACCGTCGCGTTGCTCCACAACGCTTCGGCGCCGGCGCCCCAGGCCTGGCGGGCGGCCGACAGGTCCTGGAGATGGACGTGCACCGCGATCGCGAAGGCGCTGAGGTCGACCATCATCGCCGGGATGCCCGGCAGAGCGGCCACGCTCACCGCGTCGTTGAGTTCCAGGGTGAGTGGAGGATCGAGGCGACCGTCCGGGCTACGGATGGCCATGGTCCGGGCACGCCCCACGAGGTCGCCCAGAATCAGGGCCACGAGCGCACCCAGATGGCTACCTTCCCCCTCGCGGTCGAGGAGATACAACGTGTTCCGGCCCTTGACGAACTCCGACATGGTGAACGCCTCCGCGGCCGTGGCGGCGCAGGCATCCATGATCGCGGGCGCGACGAACATGCTCATGGCCCGGCTGATGAAGTAGTACACCTTGTCGCGGTAGCCCGTCTCGCCGGTCGCTGTCCGCTCCAGGGCGGCGGCCGCACCGGGAGCGGCGGCACCGACCGCCTCGTAGCGCAGCAGGATGTCGATCGGCTCCCGGTCGCCGGGGTCGCCGGCCCATCGCGCCACGTCACGGATCGTCCGGTCGGCGAGCGCCGCCGCGTGCAGCAGATGGCGCAGCGTCGTCTTGGCCTCCAGCACGGGTCGGGCGTTCTCCCCGTCCACCGTCAACCCGGTGGTGCCCATCAGGTAGTCGGCCCGCTTCTTCGCGTCGTTGGCGTCGTCACAGCCGAGGACGGGTGAGAACCGCAACGTCTCCGGCCAGCGGGTCCAGTTCTGCGGGTCGAACACGTAGACCCTGCCGACGGCGCGGCGGGCCTCGTAGGTCGCGGTGAAGATGTCGGTGCGCGAGGAGGTGACGATCAGCGGACCCGGTGCGTCGATGACGTTGGCCGTGACGAAGTGGGCGTCCTTGCCCTGCCGCGGCGCGCCGATGACGACCATGCCGTCTTCGACGGAGGCCCACAACTTCTCGCCCGACCTGCTGTCACGACCGAGGTAGTAGCCGACGTCGGTCGGCTTGACGCCGCCGACCCTGGCGAGCGACGGGCGAAGGTACCGGGCCCGTGCCAGCAACGCCCTGGTGCCGAGCAACTGCACGATCTCACTGCGCGAGGCGAACCCGAGGCGGAAGCGGCGCCAGACCCGGCGCCGGCGGAAGTCGATGGCGAACCGGACGAGGAATACCACGAGCGCGACCACCGGCAGGTTGAACAGGACGCTCAGCACCACGATCAGCCGGCCCGGTCCCAGGTCGGCCCGGACCGCTTCCGGCCACGCACCGTGCACGTGACCCGGGTCCATGGCGAGCCGGAGCAGGAGTGCCGGTGCCCTACCGGCAGGCACGTCCGGCCAGGGATTCCCGGTCAGAATCGCCGACGCCTGACCGGCCAGCCAGATCATGAGACTTACCACGTAGAGGACCGGTAGCACGAAAACCAGGGAACTGACGCCGTTCGCGATCGCGTCGTCGATGTCACCGGTCTCGCTGACGTTCCGTTTCACGAACTCTCCTCGGGTGGGGGCGCCGCGGCGCCGATCCGGCGGGCGAGGCGGCGGAGCTGGTTTCCGGTGAGGACCGGCGGTCCGTGGGCGAGCCGGCCGGCCAGCAGATCGCCGCGGATCACGAGCACGTCGGTCGCGCCGTCGGTGGTCGCGCGGGCGAGCCCGTCGGCGAATCCGGCGGTGAGGACGGCGAGCACCGGCTGGACCGGAGTCCGTAACCGGTTCCGGGTCAGCCGGGACGCGCGGACGGCGGTCGACACCTTCGGCAGCGGGCGGCCGTCGATCAGCAGGCGGGAACCGCGGGGTGTGGTCGCGACGGTGCCCGGACGGAGCAGTGGCGTGACGCTGTAGACGCCCGACGGCGCCGCCAGGACGGTCACCGTGCGGTTCGCCCGGCCGGCGACCGCGCCGACGTGCCCGCCCGGCACCGCGGCCAGCAGGGCGTGGAGTTCGGGGTTCACGCCGGGCGGACATCCGCGGTTCCGGCCGCGCCACCGGAAGCCGGCCCGCCAGGCGAGCACCGCGATCGTCACCACATAGCCGACCGCCCAGGCGTTGGTCGGCAGAAGGTACGAGGCGGCCCAGACGACGAGCGCGTTCGTCGCCCACGCCAACATCACCGTCAGGGCCGGCCGGGGTGTCCGGCTCAGGACGGCGACGAGCCCGGCGACCGCGCCGAGGGCACCGACCGTCGCAATGGCCGGTGACATCGCGAAAGACACCTGCGCGGGGCCATTGCCGCCGGCTGCCAGCAGACCCACGTGCGGCGCGGTGATGAACCACCAAACGAGCGCCAGGCCGGTGGTGACCAGCGCCCGGTGCGCGGTCCAGGCCACCCACAACACCGCCAGTACCACCGCCACCGCGAACCCGAGCGCCAGCCGCGACCGGTCGGCGCACAGGGCCAGCAGGCTCAGCGTCGCCACACCGACGACGGCGAAACCGTAGACGCGTCGCCGATTGACCGGGGGGCGCGGGCGCGCCGGCCGGATCTCACGCAGCCTGCGCACGATCCGGTTGGACAGCCCTCTCATCACGGAGCCTCTCTTGCCTTCTTAATAGGGGACACCGTGTTCCCGGAGCACCGGCATCGGATCGACCGGTTTACCGGTCCAGGGGGTACCGTTCGCCGCGGCCTGCCGCACGTCGAAGTGCAGGTGGCAGCCGCTGGACCGGCCTTCGGTGCCAACGTCGGCGATATGTTGCCCCTTGCTGACCCGTTGGCCCTCCGATACGTATCTCTGCTGCTCATGCCCGTACCCGGTGTGCAGGCCTCCGCCGTGATCGATGAGGATGTACTGACCGTATCCACCGACGACACTGACGTCGCCGCTGGAGAGGATCACAGTGCCGTCGGCGACGGCACGGATGGGCGTACCGCATCCCGTTTCGATGTCCAGCCCGTTGTGCTGCACCCCGTCCCGCATGCCGAAGGGGGAACCCGCGTAGCCGGAGGTGGGCCTGGCCCAGGTTCCTGCGGCTCCGCCGCCGGTGGTGATGCCCTTGACCCGGCCAACGGCGATCACCGTTTGCCAGCGGGTCTTGAAGTTCGTGATCTGCAGACCGACATTGGAGCTGTGCGCCTCGCCCACCTCGGGTTGGCCGTCCTTGTCCAGACCGAGGAACATCGCGACGTGCCCGACGTACCGGCCGGGGAACCGCGTCGACAGGTCCTGAGCAAGCCTGTAGCCGTTGTCGATGAACAACAGGTCGCCCGGTCGAAGGCCCTCCGCGCCGGTGAGGGGTTGCCTTGCGACGATCTCCATCATGTCTGAATCGGCCTGCGGCGCCGTAGTCCGCGGGATGTTGACGCCGATGGACTTGTAGGCCTGGACCATCAAGCCGGAACAGTCGAACGCGTCCGGCCCTGTCGCGCCCCAGATGTACGGCACGTGTAGACCGTTGGGCAGAAGCCGCGTCACCTGATGCCTGACGAAGGCGACGACTGTCTTGAGCTGCCCGGTGTCCACGTCGCTGCCGCAGACCGGGCTGCTCCCGGTGACGTCACCGCCATTGACCGCGCCGCCACCGGCGTACTTCTCCGCCCAGAACAGGATGTCGTTCTGCCACGGTTTCCTGTAGTTGTACCGGTTGAGCGCGGCCATCGTGGCCTCCGGGCTGTCGGTGAACTTCTGGCTCCGGAGATCATTGGCTGCCGTGTGGAGCATGAAGGCCGCCATGGTGAGCTGGTCTTCGACGCGGTCGATGCGCCTCTTGCCCCTTTCGTTCGGCTTTTGCGACAACATATTGGAGAACTGTTCCCACGTGGGAGGAGTGAACTGCATCGGCCCGACCGATCCGTCGGCCGGCCTGGGTATCCAGGTATCCGGATGAGAGCCGTGTTTACTCTCCTGCCACGACACGGCCGCCAGCACGTACCAGGGAATGCCCCATCTTCTCGCCGCCGACAGGAGCGTTGCCAGGTACGGTATCCGCTGCCCGTTGTGCATGTAGTACTCCGGCACCGGGCCAGGAGTGACCGACGGGTCTCTGGTCTGTTCACGGTTGGCGGGATTGTGGTCCCACGCCGGAAGCTTGAAGCCGGGGTTGAGCGGAACGGGTCCCCTGCCATCATCATCGTCGTCGTCGGTGTTGTCGACGTTCGACGCCGTGCCACCGTTCTGCGCCACGGAGCCGCCGTACAGTCTGCAGTCCTCAGCATTCCCGCCTGCGCTGTAGGCGAGGTTTCCGTTCCCGCCGCCTCGAAGGAATCCGAGGCACGTCAGGGACATCAGGGCGAGGACCGCTACGACAACCGTCCCGTTCCGGGCGGCGGCCGCCCCTGGGGCCTTGCCGGCCCGATCCTGCCGGGTGACGGCGCGCCCGGGACCTCTGCCAGATCGGGCGACGTCGCGTCTGAGGTCAGCCCGCACCGGTGTTGCCCTCTCGCGGGTCCGCGGCGGCGATCACCAGCCACTGGCCCGTCTCGCGCGTCATGGTGACAGCGAACCCCAACGGCGCCTCGGCGGACCCGCCACCCGAATCCACCGTCCGGATCCCGTCGACGATCAGGCTCGCCTGAAGATCGGTCACGATCAGCCACCTCGTAGCGGTGGAACGGAACGTGCACACCTCCTGACCCTCCTCCCTGGGCCGCACGCGCTGGTACTGCACGAGCACCTCGTCGAGCGCCTTCGGTGCCACGTACTGCCGGATCCTCGCGATCCGGTCACCGGCAGGTTCGTCCCACCGGCCGTTGGCGAACACATCGACGAAAGACAGCGCGCGGTTGTAGGCCACCGTCAATTCCTCGGGCGTCAGCCGACTACCCGGAGGGGGTGACACCGACGGTGGAATCGCACGTACCTCGGTTGGAGCGGAGCTTTGCGGCTGTTCGGGGACCACCGCGGGCGGTGGTGCAGAACGACCGGACGGCCGTTCTGCACTCACGGAGCAATAGGCCATGACGGAGACGACCAATGCGACGACACCGAGCAGGCCGACGAAAACAGCCTGACGCAGGGGGTCGGCTCGCGACCAGTGCGACATCTCATCAACCCCGCAACCTGTTCCACGCCCAGGTGGTGGTGCGGATTGCCCGGTTCGCGCCGAACTGGGCTCCGGTCAGCAGCCCGGCACCGACCCTGCCGTTCAGCTCACCGTCGAGCTGGTGGTCCCGGCCGCCGGAGAAGTTCAGCGAGAACGCGTCGACGAACCTGCTCCGGTACACAAGTCCGATCATCGCGATGACGGCGGCAATGAGGAGCCGCATCACCCACGGCATGTTCATCGAGAACACGACGCTGTAGAGGGACATCAGCAAACCCACGAAAAGCCCGAGAACGATCCGTTTGAGGAACGTGCTCAGCAGCAGTTCCAGCCAGCGAAGGAATACTTGAACGCCGAAACCCGGTATCAGACCGAACAGGAAAGCCAACGGCGCCATCAAAGCGAACATGACCGCGCCGACCTCAAGTATCAGATAGGCGATCGACACGATGATGACGATGATAGAGATCGATGCGGAGCCGACCAGGGCGGTGAGGGCGGTACTGAACCGCTGCTCCGACTTGCCGCCGCTCCAATGGCTCCAGTAGTTCGCATTTTTGGTTGGCCGCACCGTATCGTAAGTCGTCGCCGCGTCTTCAAGCGCAGTGTCCTCGACGCCGAAAACGTCCTGGCGCATCCTGGCCCGGTCGCACAACTTTCCGGAGTACGACGAAGGCGGTCGAGCCTCCTCGGGCAACGCACAGATGTCGTCATCCCAAAACTCCCTGACATCGACGTAGTGCGGCCCGGTGTAGTACACGCCGCGGATCGTGGCGCCAGCGTTGTTCGCTGCGATGTCCGTGAAGGAGTAGGCCTGCTGCTTCAGAATCCGCTCGGCGAGCTTCTCGTCCTCCGTTGGCTCGCCTCGCTTGCCGTCCGGTCCTTTCTCGGCTCTGTTGTACTGTCCGAGCAGTCCGATCGCCCACGGCGTATAGATCATTATTTCGTACATTCGCTCTGCTACACACTCGAGCGCAAGGTCGCGAACTCTCCGTCGTCCCGCGTCGTCGAGCGCTGACGATCGCGCGTCGTACACGATCGTCGGCGTCTCGCAGTCGGTACTCGTGAAGGCGCTGAGAACAACGACGGTGATGCCGTTCGTCCAGTCGTTGACCGTCTTGAGCACCGACGACGCCTGCGGCCCCGGGCCACCGGGGACGCCGCCGTACACCCCGGCGAGGCCGGCGACGACCACCATCCACCCGAACTTGCTGAAGACCTCGGACGCGCCCGAGCGTTTCGCGAGCCACCTCCAGGCAATCACCGTCGCCCCGATGAGCGTGGCGACGGCGACCAGCTGGAGGTAGATGTCGATGTTCGCGCGTTCGATCATGTTGTCGAGCGTGGCCTGCGTTCCGGCGATGGTGGGGTCGTCGGACAGAAAGACATCGAGCACCGCGCCTTTGAAGGTCCACATGAAGATGAGGATCGCAATGGCCGACAGGTTCCGACTGAGCCAGAAAACCGCGCTGGCGGCAAATGCGTGCTCGCGCTCTTCGCCGAGGCAGTCGAGCCAGAAGGTGTTCCAGTGAGTGCCGGCTACGCCGTACATCGCCCACTTGGTCTTGGGTATCTGGCCGCTGTTGATCTTGGTCAGGTACTCGGCCTCAAGTACCTCCCCGACCAACCCGTCGTCGGCGCGTTCGGGAGTGAATACCTTCCGGTTGCAGAAGTTGTTGGTGATGATTTCTCTGGCGTTCGCAGGGGAAGCGACAGTGAGCAGGCCGCCGACCGTAGCCAGGATCAGCACCAGGCCGGCGGTTCGACGCAACCACACACGCGAGCGCTTCCGTGCCCGTTCGCCGCCGCGTGCCAGCCATCCGACGACACCGACACGGGCGCGTCGGCGTTCGGTCCGGACCACCCGGCGCAGGAAGGCCGCGTCGACGGCGTCGATCGGCCGCACCAGCGGGGCCTGTCCTGCCGGCTTGCGGTCGTGCTTCATCGCTCTACCTCGTGTGGGCATGGTCGGGAGCGGCCGGTTGGCCGATGATCCGGCCGCTGTTGTCGGTGACGATGCGGCGGGCGGCGGCCTGGATCCGACCGGATCCGTCGTCGGGTGTGGAGTCGAACGCGGCGACGATGTCGGGGAGGTAGGCCATGTCGACGCGCAGGGTGCCGACGTGGCCGCGGATGTCGCGCATGATGCATTCGGAGTCGCGGCCGGTGGGGAGGCTCGCGATGGTCTGGCGGTGTTCGGGGTTGTCGGAGATGCGCAGGAGCTCGATGTCCGCGGCCACCTCGCCCGGGTCTTCGGAGCGGAAGATGAACATGGTGGTGAGGCAGTTGCGGACGTCTTCGGCGAGGAGGTCCTTGGCGTTCTGGGAGACGAGGACGAGCGCGGTGTTGCGTGACCGGCCGAGTCGGGCGACCTCGGCGACGAGTTGTTCGCCCTGCTGGGTCTGTGTGATGGCCCATGCTTCGTCGATGACGAGTGCCTTCGGCCCCGTGTACATCGGGTCGGTGACCAACTGCCGGGTGTAGGTGGTGACGAGGTAGAGCAGTGTCACCGACAGGCGTTGGGCGTAGGTGTAACGGTCGACCGGCACGCGCGACGTGGGCAGGGAGAGACCGGCGAGCGTGATGACGGTCAGCCGGTTGCGGGCAACCTTGACCTCGCTGCGCGCCTCCGAGAAGCACAGGTTGCCGAGGGGCAGTTCGCTGATGACCTCCAGCAGGCTGCCGACCGCACGGGCGACGGCCATCTGCTGCTCGATGTACGCCGTCCGCTCCGGCTTCAACGCGTCCACCCCGCCGGCGAGAAGAAGGGTGACGACCTTCCGCAGGTTCGGCGTGGGCTCCCGTGACACGTG
>NZ_BOPG01000065.1 GCF_016863635.1 Virgisporangium aurantiacum
CCACCACGCCAACCGCTACGCCGACACCATCCGCGCCAGCGGCAACCGGGTGGTCGTCGAGTCCGGCTTCGGCTGGAAGACCGCCTGACCCAGCAGCACCCCTGACCAAGCAGCACCCCGAAGCCCCACCCCCGCGCGGAACCCCCGGCGCGCGGGGGTGGGGCCGCCCGTGTTTGCGGATCTTGGACTCCGTGCGGGCCTGTGGCACCTCGCGCAGTCCAAGATCTCGGAAGCGGCCGAGCGCCACGGGTCACCCGGATGGGGTCGGCCGGATGGGCGTGGCTTTTAGGACTTGGCGCGCCGTTTGTACTATAAGTTCTCCGTGGCGCTACAGCAGCCGACCGAGGTCGGCAGGGTGGTCCGCCCCATCCGGCGCCCGCGGCCCCGAGGTGGGGCGGACGTTCCAGCGGCGACGGCCGCCCACCCGCCCGCGACCGACGGATCCGCGCAGAACAGCAAGCGCTCACGCCGTCTCGGATGGGTTTTTGCTTTGAGCGCCGGTGTGCCGTTGGCCGCGCTGTCCGCGATTCTGCCCGCGACCGCGGCCGTGCCGCTCACGCACGGAGTGCGGGGAGCGGCCGTCGTCGCGGCCGCGATCGCGGTGGCGCGGCGCGGGAAGGCCTGGGCCCTGATCGTCGCGGCCTGCGCGGCCTGGGGAGCACTCGCGGCCGTGCCCGGGCCGAGCCTGCTCATGCTGCTGCCCTACCCGTTGGTGGCGGCCGGGCTGGTGTGGCTCTCGCGGACCGGTGGGCCGGTGGCGCCGGGACTCCTCGTCGACGCCGCCGTGATCACCGGTGCGGCGGCGATCGGTGGCTGGCTGATCGTGGTCGAGCCGGCCGGGGGGAGGCTCGGCACCGGGCTGGCGTACGTGGTGCTCGACCTTCTGCTGGTGGCGGCGGCCTTGCGGCTGGTGGGGTTCGGCGGACGGCCGCCGCCCGCGCATCTCATGCTCACCGCGGCCGTGGCGGCGCTGGTCGGCGGCGACATCGTGCACGCGCTCGGATCGCCCGCGTTTCCGCTGCACACGCTCTGGACGGTGGGCGTTGCCGCCGCCGCCCTGCATCCGGCCAGTGCGCGCCGGCCGCGGGGACGGTCGGGGCCGGTGGCGGTGTCGCCGCGGCGGCTGGCGGTGTTCGCGGTGCTCGCGCTCGGGGTACCGGTGGCGCCGGCGCTGGTGCAGGACGCGCCGGCCACCGCCCTGGTGCCCGGGTTCCTCGGCGCCGGCGTGGCGCTGCTGCTCGTGGTGCGGCTGGCGATGCTGGCGTCGCTGGTGGGGAAGACCGCCGAGGCGCTGGCCTACACGCGCGCCCAGCGGGAGGCCCTGCGCGACGAGCTGGCCCACCGCGCCAACCACGATCCGCTGACCGGGCTGGCCAGCCGTGCCGCGCTCACCACCCGCCTCACCGGGCCGCAGCGGCACAGCAGCCTCGTGCTGTTCGACCTCGACGGCTTCGCCGAGATCAACGACGCGCACGGGCACGAGATCGGCGACGCGCTGCTGATCGAGGTGGCCGGCCGGTTGCGAACGAGTTTCAAGGGTTCCGTGCTCGCCCGCCTCAGCGGCGACGAGTTCGCGGTGCTGTGCCGGGGCGACGGCGAGGCGGCGGCCCGGCGGGCGCTCGCCGCCCTGCGGCCGGCCTACCGGATCGGCGGACGGGAACTGCACGTCACCGCGAGCGCCGGGATGGTGCGCATCTCCACCGCGGCCGAGGCGCTGCGCGACGCCGACCTGGCCCTCGACGCGGCGAAGACCACCGGCCGCGACCGGCTGGTGCTCTTCCGGCCCGAGCTGAAGGAGGCGCTGCTGCGCCGGAGCACGCTCGCCGGCGCGCTCCGCCACGCGGTCACCCGTGGCGAGCTCGAACTGCACTACCAGCCGGTGGTCGAGCTGGCGACCGGGCGGATCGTCGCGGCCGAGGCGCTGATGCGGTGGCGGTACGCCGGCGAGTCGGTGCCGCCGCTGCACTTCGTGCCGCTGGCCGAGCAGACCGGGCTGATCGTCCCGATGGGGTGGTGGGCGCTGCGGGAGGCATGCGCGCAGGCGGCGCGGTGGTTTCCAACGGCGGTCACGGTCAACGTGAGTGCGCACCAGCTCCGCGAGGACGACTTCGCCGGCCGGGTGCTGGCGATCCTGAAGGCGGCGAAGGTGCCGGGCGAGGGTTTGATCATCGAGGTCACCGAGTCGGTGCTCATCACCGACGCCGACGCGACCCGGGCCACCCTTGAGCGGCTGCGGTCGCACGGGGTCCGGGTGGCCGTCGACGACTTCGGGACCGGCTACTCGTCGCTGTCGTACCTGATGTCGCTGCCGGTCGACGTGCTGAAACTCGACAAGGCGTTCGTGGCGCAGCGTCAGGACGCCATCACCGGCGCCGTCCTGAAACTGGCCGAGGTACTCGATCTGGTGACGATCGCCGAGGGCGTCGAAGACGAGGATCAGGCCGGTGTGCTGGCCCGTCTCGGGTGCCCGTGGGCACAGGGTTACCTGTACTCGACCCCTGTCCCAGCGGCCGACATCGATGCGCTCCTCGCAGCCGACAAAACCCGTGCTCACTGATTCGCACCGGCTGTGCGTCTCCCCCGCACCAATCCGGAGGTTGTCTAGGTGACGAAGTACACATGACGACTTCGGGAGGGGTGACATGGTGGTGCAGGAACTCGCGAGCATGCGGGCGGAAGCCCTGTTCGTGTCCGACGTGCAACGATCCGACCCGCTGACCGCCGACCTGGTGCGGGAAGCGGTGTCGCAGAACGTCCGCCGGTACGGCCCGCGCGGCCTCGCCGCCAGGGTCGCCGAGGAGTACGGCGAGCACCCCGAGTGCGCCGTCGGCCGCATGAGTTGGTGCCTGGGCACTGTGGAACTCGCTTACGCGTGATTGATTGGGTCCGTGCTGTTCGCGGACCTCGCGGCCACGTCGGCCGCGGTGGCGGCCACCTCCGGCCGCCTCGCCAAGATCGACCTGCTCGCCGCCTGCCTGCGCCGGCTGGCCACCGACACCGCGGATCCCCGCGGGCTCGCCGCCGGCGCCGCCTATCTCGCCGGTGAGCTGCTCCAACGCCAGACCGGCGTCGGTTACGCCAGTCTCCGCGACCTGCCGGCACCGGCCGAGGTCCCGACCCTCACCGTCGAGTCCGTCGACCAGAAGATCGGCGCGATGTCCGTCGTGGCCGGGCGCGGATCGCAAGCCGAGCGCCGCCGTTTACTTCAAGATCTTTTTGTGACGGCCACAGCGCCGGAACAGCGCCATCTTGTCGGTCTGCTGAGTGGCGAGCTACGCCAGGGCGCCCAGGCCGGGCTGCTCGCCGACGCGATCGCCCGGGCCGCCTCCCTTCCCGTCGCGGTGATCCGCCGCGCGCTGCTGCTCAGCGGGTCCCTCACCGAGGTCGCGGCCGTCGCCCTGGCCGGCGGTTCGTTGGACGACTTCAGCCTCACCGTCGGCCGCCCGCTCGCACCGATGCTCGCCTCCAGCGCACCCGACGTCGCCGCCGCCCTGGAGGCGGTGGGCCTGCCGGCCGTCGCCGACGTGAAACTCGACGGCATCCGGGTGCAGGTGCACCGCGACGGCGATGAGATCGCAGTGTTCAGCCGCAGCCTCGACGACATCACCGCCCGGGTGCCGGGGGTGGTGTCGGTGGTGCGCTCGTTGCCCGTACGCACCGTGGTGCTCGACGGCGAGGCGCTGGGCGTCGGCCCGGACGGGCGTCCGCTCCCGTTCCAGGAGACGTCGAGCCGCGCCGCCCGCCGCGACGGGGCGATGCCCGTGCAGCCGTACTTCTTCGACGTGCTCCACCTCGACGGCGCCGACCTGCTCGACGCGCCGCTCACCGACCGGTGGGCCGCCCTGTCCGCGCTCGTTCCCGCGTCGTCGCTGGTGGGGCACTTCGTCGTGTCGTCGCCGGAGGAGGCCGACGCGGCGTGGCAGTCGGCGCTGGCCGCCGGCCACGAGGGGCTGGTGGTCAAGTCCTCCTCCGCGCCGTACGACGTGGGCCGCCGCGGCGCGGCCTGGGTGAAGGTCAAGCCCCGGCACACCCTCGACCTGGTGATCCTCGGCGTGGAGTGGGGGAGCGGCCGCCGCAAGGGCTGGCTGTCGAACCTGCACCTCGGCGCCCGCGACCCGGCCACCGGCGGCTTCGTGATGCTCGGCAAGACGTTCAAGGGCCTCACCGACGAGATGCTCCGCTGGCAGACCGAGAAGCTGCTGTCGCTCGCCACCGAGAAGGGCGACTGGGTGGTGAAGGTGCGGCCGGAACTGGTAGCCGAAATCGCGTTCGACGGGGTGCAGCGCTCGTCCCGCTATCCGGGCGGGGTGGCACTCCGCTTCGCGCGGGTGGTGCGCTACCGCGACGACAAGACCGCCGCCGAAGCCGACACCATCGACCAGGTCAAAGAGCTGGCGACCTGGCTTACCGCATAGCCATGGCGCGGGCGTAGTTGACCTGGTTGTGGACGTGCTGGGCCTGTGCCTGGTTGTAGACCGGGATCCGCGCCACGTAGGTGAACGGGCCGTTGGTGACCGTCACCGCGATGGTGCCGTTCAGCACGGTCTCCTTCGCCAGCAGGAACAGCAGGCTGAAGATCGTGAGGATGCAGAAGCCGACGATCGCCAGGACGATCGCCCAGGTGGGGGTCTTCTGGGTGGAGATCCACTGATCCTGCGCCGTCCACTGCGACCCGTGCAGCGGGCAGCCGCCGACCGGGGTGTGCACCATCGTGGTGGTGACGGCGATCTCGCCGATCTGGCACAACGGCTGCTCGCCCATGCCCGGCCCGGGGCCGCTGACCGGCACCATCGCGCCGCTCACCGGCGCGCCCGTGTTGTACTGCGGCCCGCTGACCGGCGCGTAGGGCTGGCCGTACTGGGGGCCGCTCACCGGCTGGCCGAAGGCGGGTCCGCTCACCGGCTGGCCGTACTGGGGCTGGCCGGGTGGCGGGCCAGGCTGGGCGGGCGGGTACGGCCCGGGCACCGCCGGCGGCGGGTACTGGGGGCCGGGATTCGGCGGGCCGCTGGCGGGCGGACCGCTCATCGGCGGACCCCCGTATCCCGGTTGGCCCGACCACGGCTGGTCAGGCTGCTGCTGGTGTGCCCCGTGCTCCGCCATGGAACGGATGCTATCGGTAGCCACCCGCCGACGGATCAGCCGGCGGGTGCCGATTCCCGGTCGAAGTCCCTTTCGGCCGGTTCCGGCCGGTTCTCGCGGACCTGCCGGCGCACCAGGTAGACGTACCCCACCACGGTGAGCGCGGCGAACGCCCACCACTGCAACGCGTACCCGCCGTTCTGCAGCGTCCCCTCGTACTCCACCTCGATCGGCCGGAGCCCCTCCTGCTCGATCGACACGTAGCCGCCCAGCACCGGATACGGCAGCTCACCCGCGAGGAGCGCCGGGTTGATGCGGCGCACCTGGAGGCGGCCGCCGGTGCGCTCGACCGTGCCGAGCCGGCGTTCGGGCAGGCGCACCGCGCCGGTCACCGTGACGTCGCCGCTGGGCGCGGCCGGGTAGTCGGGGACGGTCGCCGCGTCGACGCCCGCCGCCACCCACCCGCGGTCGACCAGCAGGGCCGTGCCGTCGGGCAGCACCAATGGCGTGATCACCTCGAAGCCCACCTGGCCGTCGACGGTGCGGCCGCGGGCCAGGATCTCGTTGGCGGAGTCGTAGCGGCCGGTGGCCGTCACCTTCGTGTACCGCTGCGCCTTGCCGGGGGCCCGCCCCGTTACCAGCACGTTCGTCACCGGGACGGGCGCGGCGGTGGCCGCCGCGTCGATGCGGTCGTTGATCGCGGTCTTCTGGTGGTACCGGTCGAGCTGCCAGTTGCCCAGGCCCACCATCACCACGGCGAGCCCGGCCATCAGCGCGGCGAGGCCCAGCCACCGACGCGTGAGCAGGAACCGGTACACGGTGCAACTCTAATGAGGCTCACGCATGGTTGTTCCGTCGCGGTATCGTGCGCGACGTACGTCGCGACCGTGCTCGGGAGGCTTGACGGGGTATGAGCTCGATTCCGCGAATCGTGATCAGCGCACCCTCCTCGGGGCACGGCAAGACCGCCGTGTCGGTCGGGGTGCTCGCCGCGCTGGCGGCGCGTGGGCTGCGGCCGGCCGGGTTCAAGATCGGTCCGGACTACGTCGACGCGGCCTACCTGGGGCTCGCGGCCGGGCGTCCGGGTCGCAACCTCGACCCGCGCATGGTCGGCTCGCACCGCATCGCGCCGCTGTTCGCGCACGGCGCCAACGGCAGCGACGTGGCGATCGTCGAGGGGACGATGGGCCTCTACGACGGGCTCACCAGCCGCACCGACAGCGAGTCCACGGCGCAGATCGCGGGCCTGCTGCGGGCGCCGGTGATCCTGGTGGTCGACGTGGCCGCGATGGGCCAGTCGGCCGCCGCGCTCGTGCACGGCTTCCGCACCTACGACGAGCTGCTCTGGCTCGGCGGGGTGGTGCTCACCCGCACGATCTCCAGCCGGCACGAGCACCTGCTGCGCGAGTCGCTCGCCGACATCGGCGTCCCCGTGCTGGGCGCGCTGCGTCGCCGCGACCTGGCCGCGCTCGGCGCCGGCGGGGCCGCGCTGCCGCCGCGCGAGCACGGGCTCGCGCCGGCGGCCCACAAGAATTTGGACGCGCTGCGCGGCATCCGCCGGCTCGGCGAGCTGATCGCGGGCGCGGTCGACCTGGAGCGGGTGCTGATGCTGGCCCGGTCGGCGCCGCGGTTGGCGACCGACGCGTGGTCGCCCGCCGACGCGGTGGCGCTCGACGAGCCGACCGGCGACGTCTTCGCGCCCTACGGAACCGGCCACCGGCCGGTGATCGCGGTGGCGGCGGCCTACGGCTACGCCGAGACGCCCGAACTGCTCGCGGCCGCAGGCGCCGAGGTCGTGCACATCGACCCGCTGCGCGACGAGCGGCTTCCCGACCGCATCGACGCGCTGGTGATCCCGGGCGGGCTGCCCGAGGCGTACACCGACCAGTTGTCGGCCAACACCCGACTGCGCGGCGACGTGCTGGCGCTGGCCCGCACCGGTCGCCCGATCATCGCCGAGGGCGCCGGCATGGTGTGGCTGGGCCGGGAGGTCGACGGCCTGCCGATGTGCGGAGTGATCGACGCGACCGCGCACACCTCCGACCGCTACGTGGTCGGCTACCGCGAGGCGTCCGCGGTCATGGCGTCCGTCGTGCACGGGCGCGGCGACTCGGTGACGGGGCACAAGCTGCACCGCACGAACGTCACGCCGCGGGCCGGTGGCCGGCCGGCCTGGGTCTGGGCCGGTGGGCATCCGGAGGGCTTCATCGAGGGCGCGGTGCACACGTCGTACCTGTCGCTGCACTGGGCGGGCGTGCCGCGGATGGCGTCCCGGTTGGTGAGCGCCGCGGGCGCGCTGTCGGCGGCCTACTCGCCGCCCCAGCTGCCGACGTCGGCGTCGGTGTCGCAGAGCTGGCCGCTGCCGACCGCGGGTACGTACAAGTCCCCGGCCGCGTCGGTAACGCCGGCGCTGCCCCCGCCGTACGTCACCGACGGCGAAGACCTGCCGCCCCTGGAGCCGTGGGCGCCGGAGATCCCGCCCCGTGTGGAGCCGGGAGTGTCGAGCCCACCGGCCTTCGGCACGGCGACCGTG
Organism: Virgisporangium aurantiacum; assembly: GCF_016863635.1. Taxonomy (GTDB): domain Bacteria; phylum Actinomycetota; class Actinomycetes; order Mycobacteriales; family Micromonosporaceae; genus Virgisporangium; species Virgisporangium aurantiacum. Next base: position 7,613 of record NZ_BOPG01000065.1, read on the forward strand.
CCGGCGTCGGCGATCCCGGCATCGGCGATCCCGGCATCGGGCGTGCCGGCATCGGGCGTGCCGGCGGGCCCGGTGTCCGCGGACGCCGCGCCGGCCGACCCCGTGCCGGCGGCCTCCGTCTCCCCGGCCCCGTTGACGGCGGGTTCGGTGCCCACCCACGACCCGGAGCCGCACCCGGGTGACACGGGCGGGTGGCCGAAGCTCCCCACGCAGCTCGGCAACAAGCAAACGGACGAACCGGCGTCGGTACCGGTGTCCGCGACCCCCGGTTCGGCGGATCCGGTCTCGGCGACACCGGTATCGGCCGCGCCAACCCCGGCGGCGCCGACCCGGGACGACGCGAACGCGCCGGAGCCGACGTCGCCGGCGGCAGCGGAAGAGGTTTCCGCCGCGCGGGACGGGGAAGACGACCCGGGCAAGCCGTCCGGGGGCGATCAGCCCGGCGGTCCCCGGACCCGGCCGGCCGGCGTGGAGGCTGTCTGATGCACACCGGCTGGCCGGTGCCGGTCCGCCGGTTTCCGGACCTGACGGTCGCCACCCCGCGGCTGCACGTGCGGCAGCTCGCCGTCGCCGACGCGGAGCCCGTCACCGAGATTTTCGCCGATCCCCGCACCCGGCGGTGGCTGCCGTTCCCGCCGCAGCACCTGGTGGTCGACGGCCTGTCCTGGTGCACCGACCTGGCCCAGGAGCGCCGCCACAACGGCGACGGCGACCACTACGGCGCCGTCCGGCGGGAGGACGGCTGCCTCGTCGGCTGCCTGTGGACGCACCGGACCGACTGGGTGGCCGGCACCGTGGAGGTCTCCTACGCCGTGGCGGCGTCCGCGCGCGGGTTCGGGGTGGCCGGCGAGGCCGTCGACGCGTTGGCGATCGCGCTGCTGTTCGAGCACGGCTTCGAGCGCGTCGAGGTGCGGGTGGCACCGGGCAACATCGCGTCCCGCCGGGTCGCCGAGAAGGCCGGCTTCAGTTACGAGGGGCTGCTCCGCAACGCCGGGTTCGTCCACAGTGGACGCGTCGACGTCGAGGTGTGGTCACTGGTGAAGGCCGACCTCAGGTCCGCGTAGCCGGCTTGGTGTGCTTGGCGGGCTTGGTCGGCTTGCCAGCCATCCACGACGGCGGCGGCGTGAACCCGAGCACGGGCGTGCCGGCCAGCGCGTCGCGCAACAGGTACGCCACCGCTTCCTTCGGTTTGGTGCGGTCGTCGGCGGCCACGGTGTGGAACGGGTTGTCCGGGTCGGCGATGAAGGCGGCCGCGGTGAGGCTCGGCGTCATGCCGATGAACCAGATCGCGCGGTTGTCGTCGGTGGTGCCGGTCTTGCCGGCCACCGGGCGTCCCACCAGTTTGTAGACGGCGGGCGCCGTGCCGCCGTTGCACTTGCCGGCGGCGGCCTGGTAGCCGGTGACGCAGCGGGCCGCGTCCAGCCCACCGCGGGCGACCTCCGGTGCGATGGCCTGGGCGCAGCTCGGCCCGGGCGCCAGCGGCTTGCCGTCACCGTTGACCGTGACCCCGCCCGGCGCGGTCACCGACACCACCGGCAGCGGCGCGCAGTACTTTCCGTCGGCGACGAGCGTCGCGTAGGCGCCGGCCATCTCCAGCGGGCTGGTGTCGGCGACGCCCAGCGTGAACGAGCCCCACGTGCGCGCCTTCGCCGGTGACGCCTGGAGCCGGTCGATGTCGGTGTGCCACTGCAGCCCGAGGCGCTCGGCCATCCGCACGGCCGCCTCCGGCCCGACCCGCTCCTCCAGTTGGACGAAGAACGTGTTCACGGACTTGCCGAAGCCGCTCCACATCGTGTGGGCGCCGGACATCGACGCGGACGCGTTCGACGGGCACCAGTACAACCCGTTGCACCGCGTCGGGCTGTTCCACTCGGTCTTCCACTTGGACTGGTACCGCTGCGGGCTGTTGATCACCGTGCCCAGCGGCATTCCGCGTTCCAGCGCGGCGAGCATCGTGAACAGCTTGAACGTCGAACCGGCCTGGTAACCGGGCAGGTTGCCGCCGCCGAGCAGCGGGTTCACCGTCGCCGGGTAGTTGCCGCGGACGCCGAACTTCGCCCGGCGCGGATCGCTGTGCCGGCCGTTGCCCGCCTGGTTGAGCGAGTAGACCCGGTTCACCGCCATCGCCCGCACGTTGCCGGTGCCGGGTTCGACGGCCACCGTGCCCAGCGCGAACGCCGAGCCGATCTTCTCCCGGCTGGTCATCTGCGCGAACGCGGCGGCCTGCGTCTTCGGGTCGAGCGTGGTGACCACGGTGAGCCCGCCCCGGCGGAGAAAGTCGAGCCGCTCCATCGCGTTGCGGCCGTACTCCGGCCGGCTCATCCACCAGGTCTTGAACAGGTCGCAGAAGAAGCCCCAGTGGTTGACGGCCGGCGCCACGTCGACGCAGTCGTTCGACGGCTCGTGCAGCTTCAGCGTGATCGGTTCGGTCTGTGCCACGTACGCGTCGGCCGGCGTCACGAAGGCGGAGTCGACCATGCGGTCGATGACGTAGTTGCGCCGGTCGTGCGCGGCCGTCGGGTCGCTGCCGGCCGGGTCGTACGCCGACGGTGCCTGCACCAGCCCGGCCAGCAGCGCGGACTCGCCGACGGTCAGCTCCGCGGGCGTCTTCGAGAAGTAGACCTCGGCCGCGGCGTAGATCCCGTAGGCCCGGTGCCCGAAGTACGCGGCATTGAGGTAGCGCTCCAGGATCTCCTGCTTGTCGAGCTGCTTTTCCAGGTCGATGGCCAGCCGCATCTCGCGCAGCTTGCGGGTGGGCGTCTGCTCGGTGGCGGCGAAGATCTCCTCGGGGGAGTCGGCCGAGTCGCGCAGCGACATGCGCACGTACTGCATGGTGATCGTCGACGCGCCCTGCGAGACGCCGCCGGCCCGCTGGTTGGCGACGAACGCCCGGGCGATGCCGCGCGCGTCGACGCCGTTGTGTTCGAAGAACCGGGTGTCCTCGGCCGCGACGATCGCGTGCTGCATGTGCGGCGAGACCGCCTCGATCGGGACGGGGATGCGGTACTCCTCGTAGAACTGGGTGATCAGCGTGGTGCCGTCGGCGGCGAACACCCGCGACACCTGCGACAGCGGGGCGATCTTGAGCCGGCCGAGGTCGGCGCTGATTTCGCTGGCACCCTGCCTAACGCCCAGCCCGCCGATCGCCACCAGCGGATACAGCAGAACAGCGACCACCACACCCGCAAGGATTCCGGTTCGGACGAGGGTCGCGACCCGCCTTATGAAACGGACTCGCGCCATGGCTCTAGGCTAGGACAAATCATCCCAATTCATAGCCGAGTCCGTTTGGCGGATCATAATCCTGTGAACCTGTACCCGCTGGGGCTGAAGCTCGACGGCCTGCGCGTCCTCGTGGTCGGTGCGGGCGCCGTGGCCACCCGACGGGTGCCCGCGCTGCTCGACGCCGGTGCCGAGGTGGTCGTGGTGGCCCCCGCGGCCACGCCGGCCATGGAAAGCCTCGCCGCGACGGGGAAACTCACGTGGCACCGCCGGACGTTCGAGCCCGCGGACGTCGACGGTGCCTGGCTCGTCCAGGTGGCGGTCGACGATCACGAGGCGGGCAACGCGGTCAGCGCCGCCGCGTTCGAGCGTCGCGTGTTCTGCGTCCGCGCCGACGACCGGCACGCCGCGACCGCCTGGACCCCGGCGGTGACCCGACACGGCCCGGTCACGGTGGCCGTCCTCGGCGGCGGCGACCCCAAGCGGTCCGCCGCCGTCCGCGACTCCATCCGCACCCACCTGGAAAGCGCAAACGAGGAAGCGGCCGAGCCGGCGCGCGGGACGGTGGCGCTGGTCGGTGGGGGACCGGGCGACCCGGAGCTGATCACGGTGCGCGGCCGCCGACTGGTCGCCGCCGCCGACGTCGTGGTGGTCGACCGGCTCGCGCCCGGCCTGCTGCTCGACGAACTGCGGCCGGACGCCGAGGTCGTCGACGCGTCGAAGATCCCGTACGGCCCGGCCCGCACGCAGGAGGAGATCAACGCGATCCTGGTCGACCGCGCGTCCGCCGGGAAGTTCGTCGTCCGCCTCAAGGGCGGCGACCCGTACCTCTTCGGTCGCGGTGGCGAGGAGGTGCTGGCGTGCGCGGCGCAGGGCGTCCCCGTGCTGGTCGTTCCCGGGGTGACCAGCGCACTCGCCGCCCCGGCCGCGGCCGGCATTCCGGTGACCCACCGGGGCGTCGCCCACGAACTGGTGGTGGTGTCCGGTCACCTCGCGCCCGACAACCCCGCCTCGCTGGTCGACTGGCCCGCTCTCGGCCGCCTTCGCGGCACCGTGTGCGTCCTCATGGGCCTGGCGAACCTGCCGAAGATCGCCGCCGCCCTGATCGACGGCGGCCGCCCCCCATCGACCCCGGCCGCGGTCGTCCAGGAAGCCACCACGCCCGCCCAGCACGTCGTCCTAGCCACGCTAGCCACCGTTGCCGAGCTCGCCGCGGACATCCCCCCACCCGCCGTGGTGGTGATCGGCGACGTCGTGCACGCCCTCACCCCTCCGGGTTGATCTTGCAGTTGTGCTCGCTTGAAAGCGGGGCGAATCAGGTCAAAGAGGCGAGCACAACTGCAAGATCGACGGGGGTCAGGGGTGCTCGGCGAACAGCCACTCGCGCCGGGTCTGCAGGAGCACGGCGAGCAGCCGGGCGGCGTCGAGCGGGTCGGCGACCCGGTACCGGGCGAGCGTCTCGCCGGGGCCGACCTTGACCCCGACGTCGGGCCCGCGCAGGTGCGCGAACGCGTTCTCGTCGGTGACGTCGTCGCCGACGAACACCACCGCGCTCGCCGACAACTGGGCCCGCAGCGTGTCGAGCGCGGTCCCCTTGTGGGTGGTGATCACCGACAGCTCGACGACCTCCTTGCCGTTGGTCACCTGGATGCCGTCCCAGGTCGCCGGGCCGTCGCGGACGGCGGTGGCGACCCGCCGGGCCACGTCGCGCGGCGCGGTGCGCAGGTGCACGGCGACGCTGGCCGGCTTCACCTCCAGCTTCACGCCGGGCTGGTCCCGGATGACGTTCTCCAGCTCGCGGTGCAGGTCCGCGCGCAGCCGGTGCCGGTCGGGCGGCAGAGCGTCGACGAACCCGACGTCGAACTCGGACCCGTGGCTGCCCACCAGGTGCACCTCGCTGGGCAGCCGGGACAGGGCGGTCAGGTCGCGCAGCGCGCGTCCGGAGATGACCGCGACGCTGGTCTGCGGCAGCGCCGCCAGGCCCCGGATCGCGGCGACCGCCTCCAGCAGCGGGGCGGCCATGGCCGGGTCCTCGACGATCGGCGCGAGCGTGCCGTCGTAGTCGCACGCCACGAGGAGCCGGGGCACCCGGGCCACCCGGGCGGCAACGGTTCGGAGCTCACGGTCGAGCACCCCGGCGGGGTCTTCTCCAGACGTCATGCAGGTCGGCCCGTTCGATCAAGAGCGGTCAGGAACGATTCGGCCCACGCCTGGACGTCGTGGGTTCGCAGGTAACGGCGCATCGCGCGCATCCGGCGGGCCGCGTCGCCCGGCTCGATCTTGACCGCGCGCAGCAGCAGTTCCTTCACTCCGTCGAGGTCGTGGGGATTGCACAGGAACGCCTGGCGCAGCTCCGCCGCGGCGCCGGCGAACTCGCTGAGGACCAGCGCGCCACCGTTGTCGGCCCGGGCCGCCACGTACTCCTTGGCGACGAGGTTCATCCCGTCGCGCAACGGGGTGACCATCATGACGTCGGCCGCCAGGTACAGCGCGGCCAACTCGGCCCGGTTGTACGACTGGTGGAGGTAGTGGACGGCGGGCTCGCCGACCCGGCCGTACTCCCCGTTGATCCGACCGACCTCCCGTTCGACCTTCACCCGGAGCGACTGGTACTGCTCGATCCGCTCCCGGCTCGGCGTGGCCACCTGTACCATCACCGCGCCCGGCACCGTCAACCGTTTCTCGGCCAGCAGTTCCCGGAAGATCTTCAGCCGGCGCTCGATCCCCTTGGTGTAGTCGAGCCGGTCGACGCCGAGGATGACCGTCGCCGGCTTGCCCAGCTCCTCCCGGATCTCGGTGGCGCGCCGGCGCACGTCGTCGCTGGTGGCCAGCCGTTCCATTTCGGCGAAGTCGATCGAGATCGGGAACGCGCCGGCGCACACGGTGCGCCCGTCGGGCAGCTCGACGCTGTCGCCGCGCGGGCGCAGCCCGAGCACGTGCCGCGTGAGCTGCAGGAAGTTGTGGGCACCGAGCGGACGCTGGAACCCGACCAGGTCGGCGCCGAGCAGGCCCTTGAGCACCTCGGCGCGCCGCGGCAGCTGCATGAACAGCTCCACCGGCGGGAAGGGGATGTGCAGGAAGAAGCCGATGCGCAGGTCGGGCCGCTGTTCGCGGAGCATCGCCGGCACCAGTTGAAGCTGGTAGTCCTGAATCCACACCATCGCGCCCTGCGCGGCCACCTTCGCGGTGGCGTCGGCGAACCGCTGGTTGACCTTGCGGTACTCCTCCCACCACCGCCGCTTGTAGACCGGCGGCTCCACGGCGTCGTGGTACAGCGGCCACAGGCTGGAGTTGGAGAAGCCCTCGTAGTAGCGCTCCATCTCGTCGGCCGAGAGTGGCACAGGACACAGATCCATTCCGTCGACCTCGAACGGGTCCGGTGCCGGCCGGCCGACCTTGGTGGTGCCGCCGGTCCACCCGATCCAGGTTCCCTTATGCTGCGCCAGGACGGGTTGTAACGCCGTGACCAGGCCTCCCGGGCTGCGCCGCCAGGTCGTCCCCTCGGGGGTCTGCACCTGATCCACCGGCAATCTGTTGGCGACCACGACGAACGAACTGTTTCCCGTCACTCTGTGATCCCTCCGCAATGCAGCACGTTCGTCCAAGCTACCGAGCCTTCTACCGGAAACGTGCCTCGATATCACCTTGTGCTGGGCGTTCATCGACGCGCCTGCGATGCTCTAACCCTTGTCGTTTCTCTTGTGGGGGCCCGTAGATGTCCGACTTCGACGATGAACCACGTGGCCGGTCGGCGACCGGTGCGGTGATCATCGCCGTGATATTTCTCGCGATTCTCGGCACCGGGGTCGGCATCGTCCTCGGGTCCGCGAACAAGAAAGACGGCGACGACCGGGCGGGCGGCAACCCCTCCCCGACAGTGACCGCGACCGATGTCCCGAGTGCCAGCGCGACCGGCGGAGGCAAACCCACCAACACCAAGGCGCCCACCGGCACCAGGACGTACGCGGCGACCACCCGCGACAAGTGCCCGGAGCAGACCCAGGAGGCGACCGGGACGACGATGAGCGTCAAGCGCTACATCAAGACCAACCGCTCCGAGGTCTGGATCTGCAGCGGCGGCGGGAAGACCGTCTACCAGGGCCACCGCCTCGACAAGCCGTTCCGGGCGGCCACCAGCGACGACACGCTGTTCATCGGGTCGGTGCGGTACGAGGGCGGCGTGTACGCGGCGACGAACGGCGACACCACCTACTTCGTGGGCGCCGAATCGCTGCGCCGCGAGAAGAACGGCGTCGAGGAGGCGACCGAGCCGGTGGAGGATCTGTACGAGACCTGATCAGGGGCGATTTGAGCTAGCGGTGGACCGCCTGGAACAATTCCAGGCGGTCTCTCGCTGTACAGGCCGGATCACTCCCAAGACATTGAAGGGGCGCCGCACCGTGGCCCAGTTCATTTACACGCTCGAAAGGGCACGCAAGGCGCACGGCGACAAGGTCGTGCTCGACAACGTCACGCTCCATTTCCTGCCCGGGGCGAAGATCGGCGTCGTGGGCCCCAACGGCGCGGGTAAGTCCAGCCTGCTGCGGATCATGGCGGGGGAGGACCAGCCGAGCAACGGCGAGGCCCGGCTCATGCCCGGTTACACGGTCGGCATGGTCGCCCAGGAGCCCAAGCTCGACGAGTCCCTGACGGTCCTGGAGAACATCGAGTTGGCCGTCGCCGACACCAAGGCGAAGGTGGCCCGCTACAACGAGGTCGCCGAGCTCATGGCCACCGACTACACCGAGGAACTGATGGAGGAGATGGGCCGCCTCCAGGAGGAACTCGAACACGCCGACGCGTGGGACCTCGACTCCAAGCTGGAGCAGGCCATGGACGCGCTGCGCTGCCCGCCCGGCGACGCCGAGGTCGGCCCGCTCTCCGGTGGTGAGAAGCGCCGCGTCGCCCTGTGCAAGCTGCTGCTGGAGCAGCCCGACCTGCTGCTCCTCGACGAGCCCACCAACCACCTCGACGCCGAGAGCGTGCTCTGGCTGGAGCAGCACCTGGCGAAGTACCCGGGCACCGTCATGGCGATCACCCACGACCGGTACTTCCTCGACCACGTCGCCGACTGGATCCTCGAACTCGACCGCGGTCGCACCTACCCGTACGAGGGCAACTACTCCACGTACCTGGAGAAGAAGGCCGAGCGGCTGCAGATGCAGGGCCGCAAGGACACCAAGTTGAAGAAGCGGCTCGAAGACGAGCTGCAGTGGGTGCGGTCGAACGCCAAGGCCCGCCAGACCAAGTCCAAGGCCCGCCTGGAGCGGTACGAGGAGATGGCCGCCGAGGCCGAGAAGACCCGCAAGCTCGACTTCGAGGAGATCCAGATCCCGCCGGGCCCGCGCCTGGGCAACACGGTGATCGAGTCGCAGAACCTGCGCAAGGGCTTCGGCGACCGGGTGCTGATCGACGACCTGTCGTTCTCGCTGCCGAAGAACGGCATCGTCGGCGTCATCGGCCCGAACGGCGTCGGCAAGACCACGCTGTTCAAGACGATCGTGGGGCTGGAGAAGCCCGACACCGGCATCGTGCGGGTCGGCGAGACCGTGCACCTGTCGTACGTCGACCAGGGCCGCGAGGGCCTGGAGGGCAAGGAGTCGGTGTGGGAGCTCGTCTCCGACGGGCTCGACCACCTGATGGTCGGCAAGGTCGAGATGCCGTCGCGGGCGTACGTGGCCGCGTTCGGCTTCAAGGGTCCCGACCAGCAGAAGCCGGTCAACGTCCTGTCCGGTGGTGAGCGCAACCGGCTGAACCTGGCGCTCACGCTCAAGCAGGGCGGCAACGTGATCCTGCTCGACGAGCCCACCAACGACCTCGACGTCGAAACGCTCGGAAGCCTGGAGAACGCGCTGCTGGAGTTCCCCGGCTGCGCCGTCGTGATCTCCCACGACCGGATGTTCCTCGACCGCGTGGCCACCCACATGCTGGCGTGGGAGGGCGACGACGAGAACCCGGCGAAGTGGTTCTGGTTCGAGGGCAACTTCGAGGCCTACGAGAAGAACAAGATCGACCGGCTGGGCGCCGAGGCCGCCCGTCCGCACCGGGTGACCCACCGCCGGCTCACCCGCGACTAGTGGGCCGGTTCCACTACCCCTGCCCGTTGCGCTGGTCCGACCTCGACGCGTTCGGCCACGTCAACAACTCGCGCTTCCTCACGCTGTACGAGGAGGCGCGGGTGGCGTTGATGTTCGTCGAGGCCCGCAAGGGCGGGGTCACCGGCTTCGAGGAGGGCGTGGTGGTCTCCCGGCACGAGATCGACTACCTGCTACCGGTCGACTACACCGATCAGGTGCACATCGAGATGTGGATCGAGGAGATCCGTGCGAGCCGGTTCACGATCGCGTACGAGATGTTCGACGGCATTGCGGTCGTGAGCCGGGCGCGCACGGTGTGCGTCCCCTTCGATCTTGCCAACGGGCGGCCGCGCCGGCTCTCGACCGCCGAGCGGGAATTCCTGGAACCGTGGCAGGAGTGATCCCGGAGCCCGCCCGGGCCGACGTCGGCGCGTTCCTCAGCCGGCTGCTGCGGCTCGACAAGGCCGCCGTCGTCCGCCTCGTGCCGGGGGTCGGAAGCACCGCGTTGTGGGCCCACCTGCCGTTCGGGGTGCTGGTCGTGCGGGGGCTTCCGGCGGTCGGTGGTCGCGACGTCACGGTCCGCGCGGAAGAACTATTGGACGCGCTGAGCGGCGACGCCGCACTACCGGCCTCGCGAGATCCCGACTGGCGGTGGCTGCTGCCACCCTCGACCGGCCGCCGCGTCGAGGAGATTCCCGCCGCCGAGGTGCTGCGCGTGGCCGCCGCGGCGGCGGAGACCGCGCGCACGGCGCTCGACGAGGGCGTCGGCGGGCGCGCGGTGGGCAGCCGGCGGGTCCGCGACGCCCTGCTCGACCACGTGCCGATCGTCGTGGAGACGGCCGACGGCCGGGTCGACGTCCCGCAGCGGCTCGTGCAGGCGGTGATCCGCATGAACTTCGTCGGCGGGCCGGACGGGCCGCCGGTCGGCGTGCGCCGCGCGGGGCCGTGGGTCGGTCTGGCCGGCGCGTACGGAGCGGCCTGGCATCGGCCGATCGGGGAATCCCTCAACCTGCAGGTCTCGCCCTACCGAACGAACGGCTGACGGCTTATCATCCGATCACTCGTACGGGAAAATTGGGGGGATGCCATCCTTCCCCCGAACGGGTACCGTCGTGCCTCGGGTCCAACACGCGGTACTTATATGAATACTCACCGATATGTGCGGGCCCACTGGGGAGAGTAGCGCCGAAGCAGGGAGCGCGGGCTATGCCATGGTGGTCCTGGCGTGCCGGCCAAGCCGACACGTCGCCGGGTAACGAGTCACCGTCAGCGGTCGCGACGGTCGCGGGGATTCCGTCCGATGTGGACACTGCCGAGAGCGACGGCACAGTCCGTCCCGTCAATCTGGAGCGGCTGTCACAGGCGCTCGACGCCGTCGATATCCGTTTTCTCACTGATGTGTCGGGCAGCCTGCTCGCGTTGTGGGAGCGGCACGCCGTCCTGTTCACGCTGGAGGGCCCGACCGACGAGATCCTGGTGATGCGGGTCCGTCCGCACGCCACCGTGCCGCCCGACTGGGGCGACCGGGCGTACCGGGTGGTCAACGAGTGGAACCACACGCGCCGGTTCTGCAAGGCCTACGTCGGTGACCCCACCGACCGCAGCCAGTTGCCGATCTACGCCGAGATGCAGGTGCCGCTCGGCGCCGGCGTGCACGACGCGCTGCTCAACGAGATGGTCGACTGCGCGGCGGCCGTGGCCACCGGCTTCGTCGACTGGCTGCACGACGACGGCGGCCTGCTGTAACTGCCGGCTCAGCCGGCGGCCGCTACTTCGGCGGCGCCGCCTTGGCGCCGTTCGAGCCATCCGAACAGGCGCCGGGAACCGTGGCCGACGGTCGTGAAGACGATCGTCGGCGGTGCCGTCACCGCCAGCGCCACCGTCCACGCCACGAGTGCCCCGGTGCCCGACCCGGAAGCGATCAGAACGGCGCCCGGAATGTAGAGGGCCAGCAGCAGGGCGGCGCTCCCGAGCGTCGCTGCCAGCGTCTTCGTCCATTGCCAGCGGCGGGCCCGGCGGCCGGCGAGGTGGCCGAGCGCGGCGGCCGGTACGCAGACCAGGGCCGTGACCACGATGCCCAGCACGGCGGCCAGCGCGACCAGCAGCAGCCCGGCCAGCGGGCCACCGGTGTCCCGGTCGAAGGCGACCGCGGCGACGAGCAGGCCGCCGTACAGCAGCACACCCTCGATCACGAACACCAGCCAGGCCGCGAGAACGGCGGAGCCGTAGCCGGCCACAAACGCCAGTACCGTACGTGCACGCATCCGACAGCCACCCCGTCCCCGTTGATCACCACCTTATCGGTCGATGTCACGGATCCGGCCAGCGCGAACGACCGTGCACGCCGGTCGGGGCCCCGTTCGTGGGACGATAGAGGCTGACTCCCGCGTCACCTTAAGGAACGGACCCCTCTGTGCCACCGATGCTCGATCCCGGCAGCCACCCCGGCGCGACCTCGCCCGAGCGCATCCGGAACTTCTGCATCATCGCCCACATCGACCATGGCAAGTCGACGCTGGCCGACCGGATGCTGCAGCTCACCGAGGTGGTCGACGCGCGCCAGATGCGCGCCCAGTACCTCGACCGGATGGACATCGAGCGCGAGCGCGGCATCACGATCAAGAGCCAGGCCGTGCGCCTGCCGTGGGCGGTGCGCGAGGGTGAGCGGGCCGGCGAGCCGTTCGTCCTCAACATGATCGACACCCCGGGGCACGTCGACTTCACCTACGAGGTCTCCCGCAGCCTGGCCGCCTGCGAGGGCGCGGTGCTGCTGGTCGACGCGGCGCAGGGCATCGAGGCGCAGACGCTGGCGAACCTGTACCTGGCGCTGGAGAACGACCTGCACGTCATCCCGGTGCTGAACAAGATCGACCTGCCCGCCGCCCAGCCGGAGAAGTACGCCGAGGAGCTGGCCCACCTCATCGGGTGTGAGCCTTCCGACTGTCTGCGCGTATCGGGCAAAACCGGCGAGGGCGTCGCGCACCTGCTCGACGAGATCGTGCGGCAGTTCAAGCCGCCGGTCGGCGACGCCTCGGCGCCCACCCGGGCGATGATCTTCGACTCCGTGTACGACGTCTACCGGGGCGTGGTCACCTACATCCGGGTCATCGACGGGCGGCTCGATCCGCGCGAGAAGATCAAGATGATGTCCACCGGTGCCGTGCACGAACTGCTGGAGATCGGGGTCATCTCGCCCGAGCCGATCAAGTCGACCGGTGGTCTCGGCGTCGGCGAGGTCGGCTACCTGATGACCGGTGTGAAGGACGTGCGCCAGTCCCGGGTCGGCGACACGGTGACCATCAACGGCAAGCCGGCCACCGAGGCGCTCGGCGGCTACAAGGACCCGAAGCCGATGGTCTACTCGGGCCTCTACCCGATCGACGGGTCCGACTACCCGAACCTGCGCGACGCCCTCGACAAGCTCAAGCTCAACGATGCCGCCCTCAACTACGAGCCGGAGACCAGCACCGCGCTCGGTTTCGGCTTCCGGTGCGGCTTCCTCGGCCTGCTGCACCTGGAGATCATCCGTGAGCGGCTCGAGCGCGAGTTCGGCCTCGACCTCATCTCCACCGCGCCGAACGTGGTGTACCGGGTCGACCTCGAAGACGGCACCGAGCACATCGTCACCAACCCGAGCGAGTACCCGGCCGGGAAGATCGGCCAGGTCTACGAGCCGACGGTGCGGGCCACGGTGCTCACCCCGAACGACTACGTCGGCGCCGTGATGGAGCTCTGCCAGGGCCGCCGCGGCCAACTGCTCGGCATGGACTACCTCTCCGCCGACCGCGTCGAACTGCGCTACACGCTGCCGCTGGCCGAGATCATCTACGACTTCTTCGACCAGTTGAAGAGCCGTACGAAGGGCTACGCCTCGCTCGACTACGAGCCCTCCGGTGAGCAGGAGAGCGACCTCGTGAAGGTCGACATCCTGCTGCACGGCGAGGCCGTCGACGCGTTCAGCGCGATCGTGCACAAGGACAAGGCGTACAACTACGGCGTCACGATCGCGGCGAAGCTGCGCGGGCTCATCCCGCGTCAGCAGTTCGAGGTGCCGATCCAGGCGGCGATCGGCAGCCGGGTGATCGCCCGGGAGACGATCCGCGCCATCCGCAAGGACGTCCTCGCCAAGTGCTATGGCGGCGACATCACGCGTAAGCGCAAGCTGATCGAGAAGCAGAAGGAAGGCAAGAAGCGGATGAAGATGGTCGGCCGCGTCGAGGTGCCGCAGGAGGCGTTCATCGCCGCCCTGTCGACCTCCGACGGCACCGACGGCAAGGCGCCCGCCAAGAAGTGATCCGCTTCTGCCCGTCCTGCTCCGCTGCCCTGCCCGGGCCGCCGCCGGTCTCCTGCGGTGCGTGCGGGTATGCCCTCTTCGTCAACCCCAGGCCCACCGGGTTGACGATCATATTGGACGGCGAGAGCGTGCTCGTCGTGCTTCGCGCGCACGAACCACGGGCCGGCCAGTGGGCGCTGCCCGGCGGATTCTGCGACGGATGGGAAACGCCGGCACAGGCCGCCGTGCGCGAAGCGCGCGAGGAACTGGGTGTCGGCGTCGAGCTCACCGGATTCGTCGGCATGTTCCTCGGCGATTACGAGTTCCAGAACGAGACGCTGCCGGTTCTCGACTGTTTCTGGACCGCCCGCATCGACGCCGGCGATATTCACCTGGACGCACGTGAGCTGGGCGGATTTGAATGGGTAAAGATTGGCGATACCCCGCCGATGGCGTTTGAAACCATGCAATCGGCACTCGATGAGGTGGCCAGAAACCTCATTCATCGCGTTTGACTTCCGAATGCCCGGGGCATCCCTCTAGCACCAGCTAATAACCCCGGATCGGGAGGAATAAGGCCGTGACTGTCACTGGCATCATCACCGCACTCATCGTGGGTCTGGTCATCGGTGCGCTCGGTCGGCTCGTGGTACCGGGCCGGCAGAACATGCCGATCTGGCTGACCATGGTCATCGGCGTCGTCGCCGCTCTCCTTGGCACCGTGCTGGCTCGCGCCATCGGCATCGCCACCGAGACCAACGGCATCGACTGGATGGAACTGCTCGTCCAGGTGGTTCTCGCCGCCGTCGGCGTGGCCCTGGTGGCCGGCTTCAGCGGTCGGAGCCGCACCCGCCGCACGTACTAAGTAGTCCGTCCTCGGACGTGGGGAGGCCCCCGGTGCTGACGCACCGGGGGCCTCCCCACGTCCACCGAGGTGCACCTCGGCGCCGATCTTGCAGTTGTGCTCGCCGAAAAACGGGCGAATTCCGGCGAAAAGGCGGACACAACTGCAAGATCGACAACCGAGGGCTGTGCTCCGGCGCCGATCTTGCAGGTGGGGTGCCTTGTTCGCCCGCTTTTGCCCCTGTTTATAGCCCACCACAACTGCAAGATCGACTCTTGGCGGACGGGCGCGAGCCGGCGCGCGGCCTGAGGGCGGCGTACCCCGGCAACGGAATGGGAACGGCCCCGGTGCGTCAGCACCGGGGCCGTTCCCATTCGTACGGCGTTACCTAGCGGAGCCAGGGGACGGAGCGGTCGAGGCAGCCGCGGGTCTTGAGTTCCTTGCGCAGGGGGATCTCGTCGTCGACGTAGCCGTTCCAGTTGATGCCCCAGTAGTTCGCGGAGCTGGAGGCCTCGCCGCAGATCTGGCGCTGCACCGGCGTGCGGTTCTGCCACCACTCGCCGTTGTAGTCGATCGGCATGTCGTCGAGGTGACGGATCCAGCGGTAGGTGTACCCGACGAACAGCATCTTGCGGGTCACGTCGCTGTAGTTGGGCGAGCGCGAGTGCCAGAGGCGCCGGTCGAAGATGAAGCAGTCACCCGGGTTGGCCGTGATCTCCACGGTGCCCTCGGGGTCGGGGTTGTGCACGGTGGTGTCGGCCGGACGCGGCAGCGAGTTCCACAGGTGGCTGCCCGGGATGACCTTGGTGGCACCGCGGCCCGTCTCGGAGAGATCCGAAAGAACGTAGGCGACCTTCAGCGAGAACATCGGGCGGGGCAGGTTCGGGTCCATCGTCTCCGGGTCGGAGTTCTGGCGGTACCCGTCCTGGTGCCAGCCCCACGACGGGGGCTCCTCCTCGGGCGTCGGCGGGGTGACGTCGAGGTGGTTGTGGTGCGTGTAGATGTTCCAGCCGGCCAGGCCCCACATGTACGGGAACACGGTCGGGTGGGTGAGGAGCTGGCCGAACAGCTCGTCCCGGTTCAGGAACCCGAGCAGGTGCAGGACGCCGGTCTTCGCCTTGACGTTGCCCGCGAGCTTCTCCTCGTCGTACACCCGGTCGACCGCGGCTTCGAGCGCTGTCCGGTGCTCCTCGGTGAGGACGTTGCGTACCTGGAGGAAGCCCTGCTCGAGAAACTCCTTCCGGTCGGCGTCGCTGATCGGCTCGTAGCCGGTCAATCCGCCGTAGTCGAACGGTGCCGACACTTTCCACCCCTTGTTGCGACTCGGGCGAGGCCGGCCCCTGACCGGCTCGGTGGACTAAAGAACGCCCGATAGTAACCCTTGCGCCCAATGGGGCAACCCGACCGCCGTCCGCCCGACGGATACACCACAACGCGTAACGGAGAGTGGCCGACGACCCGTCAGGAATGGACCTCCGCGACGACGACCGTCCCGGTGGCCGTGCCGTCACCGCCTGCCCAACTGCCGGATTCCGAGGTCCACTGCCGGCCGCCGAAGGTGACCCGCTTGACGCCACGGTCGGTAGCGTGCGCCACCAGCCAGTGGGCGTACTGCCAGCCGGTCTGCTCGGTCTTGACGGTCACCGACACCCCGGCGGCGTCGAGGGTGCCGGCCTTGTCGCCCCAGTCGAGGCGCAGCCCCTGCACCAGCGCCTCGGCGGCGGCGGCACCGCGCGACTCGGGCTTGTCCGGGACCGTGCAGCCGACCGTCGCGCCGGCCTCGCCCGACAGGGCGCTGGCGAGCGTCACTGACCGGCCGGCCCACTGCTCGTACGCCTCGGGGTAGGCGCTGCGCTGGACGGCCTGTGCCGCGTCGGTGGTGCGCATCGTCTGCCAGCCCTTGACCTTGACCAGCACGTTGTAGAAGTTGGCTGACGCGTACCGCGGGTCGGCGATCTGCTCCGCCGAGCCCCAGCCCTGGCTCGGCCGCTGCTGGAACAGGCCGACCGAGTCGCGGTCGCCGCCGGCCAGGTTCTCCAGCTTCGACTCCTGCCACGCGGTGGCGATCGCGACCACGATGCCCTGCCGCGGGATCCCGCGGCGGATGCCCACCGCGGCGATCGTGGCGGCGTTGGCCAGCTGCGGAGCCTCCAGTTCGACCTGCTCGGTACCGGGCGCGCCGACCTTGCACGGGTACCCGGACGGCACGAGCAACGGCACATTGCCGAGCATCCGGACGACGGCGAAGACGCCGAGCCCGGCAAGCACGACGAAGGCCAGGAAGCCCGCGAGTACCGCCCATTTCCGCATGGCACAAAGGGTACGACCGCCAATTGAGAAAGTTGTGAAGATCCGATTGGGGTGGCCCGAACTAGGGAATCCAGTTTGGCTGGCGCTTCGCGAGCAGGGCGCCGATTCCCTCCCGGCCCTCGTCGGAGGTGAAGTAGCGCACCGACAACTCGGTCAATTCGGCCAGCCGGGCGCGGATCGGCGCACGGAGCAGGTCCTTCGTACCGGCCAGCGCGCCGGGTGCGCCGCGCAGCAGCGCCTGCGCGTACGCGTCCACCGAAGCGTCCAGAGAAGAGGCCGGCACCGCCGCCGTCACCAGCCCGACCTCGACGGCGCGGCGCGCGTCGAAGGTGTCGCCGGTGAGGAACAGTTCGGCCGCGGCGCGCGGGGTGAGGCGGGGCAGGACCGTCGCCGAGATCACCGCCGGGATCACGCCGATGCGCACCTCGGTGAACGCGAATGTCACGTCGTCGGCACAGACCGCGATGTCGGCCGCCGCGACAATGCCGAGGCCGCCGGCCCGGGCGGCGCCGCCGACGCGGGCGATCACGGGCTTCGGGGACTCCCACAGCGCCGCCAGCACGTCACCCATCCGACCCGCCGGCACCTGACCGGACTCGAAGCCCGCAACGGTCTCCTTGAGGTCGGCACCGGCGCAGAACGCCGGGCCGGTGTGCGACAGCACGATCACCCGGGTGCCGGGGTCGGCGACAGCGGCGGCCACGGCGTCGAGCAGCGAGGTGATCAGAGCCTGGGAGAGCGCGTTGCGGTTGTGCGGGCTGTCGAGCGTGATCGTGGCCACGCCGCCCGCGACTTCATGCCGAATCATGGGCGAAAGGTAGCGTGGGCGGCATGCCCGGCGCGCTACCCATGGGGGACCCGGTGCCGGAGTCAGGTCCGGTCGCGGGAGGCCCCACAAAAGGACCATTCGGCGTCTACGCGCACGTGCCGTTCTGCGCCAGCCGCTGCGGCTACTGCGACTTCAACACCTACACGCCCGACGAGGGCGTCGTCCGGGACGGCTACGTCGACACGATGCTCGCCGAGCTCGCCAAGGCGGCCGAGCTCGTCACGCCGAAAAGCGTCGACACGGTGTTCGTCGGCGGCGGCACGCCCACGCTGCTCCCGCCCGGCGAACTCGGCCGGCTCCTCGACGGCATCGACAAGGTGTGGGGCCTCGCCGCAGACGCGGAGATCACCACCGAGGCCAACCCGGAATCGGTCACGCCCGACTCGTTGAGAGCGCTGCGCGCCGCCGGGTTCACCCGGATCTCGCTGGGCATGCAGTCGGCCGCTCCGCACGTCCTCAAGGTTCTCGACCGCCGGCACACCGCGGGCCGCGCGGCCGCCGTCGCGGGCGAGGCCCGCGCGGCGGGTTTCGGCCACGTCAACCTCGACCTGATCTATGGGACGCCGGGGGAGCGGCCCGAGGATTTTCAAGCGTCGTTGGACGCGGTGGTGGCCGCCGGTGTCGACCACGTGAGCGCCTACGCGCTGATCGTCGAGGACGGCACCCGGCTGGCGGCCCGGATCCGCCGCGGCGACCTGCCCCGGCCCGACGACGACGTGGCCGCCGACCGGTACCTGGCGGCCGAGGCGGCCCTCACCGCGGCCGGCTTCCACTGGTACGAGGTGTCGAACTGGGCCCGCGACGACGACGCCCGCTGCCGGCACAACCTGCTCTACTGGCACGGCGCCGACTGGTGGGGGCTCGGGCCGGGCGCGCACAGCCACGTCGGCGGCACGCGGTGGTGGAACGTCAAGCATCCGGCGGCCTATGCGAAGGCCCTGGAAGGCGGCGACTGGCCGGCGGCGGGCCGCGAGGTGCTCGGCGCGGAGGAGACGACCACCGAGGAGATCATGCTGCGGCTCCGGCTGGCCGACGGCCTCCCGCTGGAGCGGCTCACGCCCGCCGCGCACCGGGCCGCGCGCACGCTCGTCACCGATGGGCTTTTGTCCGGTGACGCGTTCGCGGCCGGAACCGCCGTTCTCACGCTGCACGGCCGCCTCCTCGCGGACGCGGCCGTGCGAACGCTCCTGTTGGCCTGACTACTTGATCATCGGGATGGCCATCGGGTACTGGTAGTACTCGCCGTTGGTGGCCTTGATGCCGCCGATGATGCCGAAGATCAACGGCACCAGGAACACCAGCATCGGCACGAAGAACAGCACGCCGCAGGTGACGATCGCCAGGATGATGCTGGCCACGTAGGCGCCGGCCCAGGTGATGTGGAAGTTCAGCGCCGTGACGGCGTGCGCCCGGACCACCGGCGACTGGGTGCCCTTGGCCATGTAGGCGATCAGCGGCCCGACCCAGCCGAGGGCACCGCCGCCGAGGAAGACGCCGGCCACGCCGCCCCAGTGCGCGATCAGCGCGTAGGTCTTGTCGTCGTTGGTGGGGTAGCCCTGCGGCGGGGGTCCGTACCCGCCCGGCTGCGGACCGTAGCCGGGCTGGACGCCGTACCCGCCCGGTTGGCCGCCGTATGCGGCCCCGTACGCCGGACCGGGCTGCTGGTTGTAGGCCTGCTCCGACGGGTACGTGTGGCCGGCGCCGCTGGCCTGCCCCGGGTACCCGGCGCCGCTGCTCGGCGGCGCGTAGCCCGCGCCGCTGCTGGGCGGTGCGTAGCCCGCGCCGCTGCTGGGCGGTGCGTAGCCGGCGCCGCTGCTCGGCGGTGGCGCATATCCGGCGCCGCTGCTCGGCTGGGCGTATCCGCCGGACTCGGGCGGGGCGTAGCCGGAGTCGCCGCCGGACGTCGCCGGCGTGGTGTAGCCGCCGCCGCTGCTGGGCGCCGGTGGTGTGTAGTCGCTCCCGCCCGGCATGCTGTACCCACCGCCCGCGCCGCTGCTCGGAGCCGGCGTCGTCGGCGGGCTGTAGCCCGAGCCGGGGGTCTCGCCCGGCACGGTGTAGGGGGAGCTGCTGGGCGCGGCCGGATCCTGGCCCGGATCTCCGCCTGGGCGAGGTGGTTCAGTCATGCCGCCACGGTAGGACTGCCGCACCAGCCCGCGCCACCGACACACGGCCGATGCCGCCCTGAGTTATCCCTGGTGATCGCGGAGTAAGGGCACGGGGCATCGCGCTTGCGGGCGGTGCGTCGTAGACTGGCACTCGTTGACAACGAGTGCCAGCCGGCCCGCGAAGCGGCCGGCTGTCGGCGGTTACCCCTCGGAACGGAGGTGCTCATGTCCTTAGACGAACGCAAGCTCGAAGTACTGCGCGCGATCGTCCAGGACTACGTCGCCACCCAGGAGCCGGTCGGCAGCAAGGCGCTCGTCGAGCGGCACCACCTCGGGGTCTCCCCGGCCACTGTGCGTAACGACATGGCTGCGCTGGAGGACGAGGGCTACATCCATCAGCCCCACACCAGCGCCGGCCGGGTGCCCACCAACCGGGGCTACCGGCTGTTCGTCGACAAGTTGTCCCGGGTCAAGCCGCTGTCGCCGGCCGAGCGGCGGGCGATCGAGCAGTTCCTGGTCGGCGCCGTCGATCTCGACGACGTGGTGCACCGGTCGGTGCGGCTGCTCGCCCAGCTCACCCGCCAGGTGGCGGTGGTGCAGTACCCGAGCCTGAGCCGGTCGAGCGTGCGGCACCTGGAGCTGGTGCCGGTGTCCACCACCCGCATCATCCTGGTGATGATCGCCGACACCGGCCGGGTCGAGCAGCGGCTGGTCGAGCTGCCCGGTCCCACCCCGGCCGACGACGTCACCGAACTGCGCCGTCTGATCAACGACAAACTCGGCGGCCGCCGGTTGATCGACACGCCGCCGCTGGTCGAGGCGCTGTCCGACGAGGTGCCGCAGAACCTGCGCCCGGCGATGGCCGTGCTGTCGTCGGTGCTGCTGGAGACGCTGGTCGAGCGCACCGAGGAGCGGGTGGCGCTGGCCGGCACGTCGAACCTCGCCCGCGGCACGATGTACGACTTCCAGGGAACGCTGCGCCCGATTCTGGAGGCGCTGGAGGAACAGGTCATCCTGTTGAAGTTGTTCGGTGAGATGGAGCCGAGCACGCGCGTCCTCATCGGCGACGAGAACGAGATCGAAGACCTGCGCAGTACGTCGGTCGTCAGTACCGGTTACGGCCCGGGCGTTACCGTCGTCGGAGGGATGGGTGTACTCGGCCCGACCCGGATGGACTACCCGGGCACGATCGCCACGGTGCGAGCGGTCGCCCGTTACGTGGGCGACCTGCTGGCCCAGGGCTGAGTTAGAGGTAGACGAACAGGGATGAGCGGACCGAGCGATAGGGCGGGCGTGGCGAAGGACTACTACGGGATCCTCGGTGTGAACAAGGACGCCGGTCCCGACGACATCAAGCGGGCCTACCGCAGGCTCGCCCGCGAGCTGCATCCTGACGTGAACCCCGACCCGGTGGCGCAGGAGCGGTTCAAGGAGATCAACGCGGCCTACGAGGTCCTCTCCGACCCGCGCAAGCGGGAGATGTTCGACCTCGGCGGCGACCCGATGCAGGGCGCCGGTGCGGGCGGCGCCGCCGGCAGCCCGTTCGTCGACTTCCAGAACATCATGGACGCGTTCTTCGGCACGTCGCAGGCCCGCGGCCCGCGTCCGCGTACCCGTCCGGGTGCCGACGCGATCCTGCGGCTCGAGCTCGACCTCGACGAAACGGCGTTCGGCGTCGAGGCGCCGATCACCGTCGACACCGCCGTGCTGTGCACCACCTGCGGCGGCGCCGGCACGGCCGCCGGCACCCACCCGGCCACCTGCGACATCTGCGGCGGCCGCGGCGAGGTCCAGGCGGTGCAGCGCACGTTCCTCGGCCAGGTGATCTCGGCCCGCCCGTGCGCCGCCTGCCAGGGCTTCGGCACCGTGATCCCGCACCCGTGCGCCACCTGCGGCGGCGACGGCCGGGTGCGCACCCGGCGCAGCCTCACCGTCAAGATCCCGGCCGGTGTCGAAGACGGCATGCGCATCCGCCTCGCCCAGCAGGGTGAGGTCGGCCCCGGCGGCGGCCCGGCCGGCGACCTGTACGTCGAGATCGCCGAGCGCCCGCACGACGTCTTCTCCCGCAAGGGCGACGACCTGCACTGCCGCGTCACCGTGCCGATGACCGCCGCGGCGCTCGGCACCCGCCTCACGATCAAGACCTTGGACGGCGAGGAGGCCGTCGAGGTGCGGTCGGGCACCCAGCCCGGTGCCACGCTGCGCATCCGCGAACGCGGCGTCCAGCACCTGCGCGGCGCCGGCCGGGGCGACCTGTTCGTGCACCTCGACGTCCGCACCCCCACCAAGCTCACCGCCGACGAGGAGCGGATCCTGCGCGAGTTCGCGCGCGCCCGCGGTGAGGAGGTCGCCGAGCTCAGCAAGCACGGCGGGTTTTTCAGCCGGGTGAGAGACGCGTTCAACGGCCACTGATCAGGGAGTTCTAAGATCGGTCAGTGAGTGGGCTGCTGCTTGTCCTCGCGCTGGGCGCGATCGCCGTCATGGCGTTCGGGCACCGGATCGGGCTCCAACCGGGTCTCGCGATCCTGGTCGCCGCCGCCGGGGTGTCGTTCATCCCGGGCCTGCCCCGCTGGGAGCTGGAGCCGGAGCTGATCCTCGGCGTCGTGGTGCCGCCGCTGCTCTACGCCGCGGCGCTGGAGTTCTCGTTCTTCAGCTTCATGCGCAACCTGCGGTCGATCATCGGGCTGGGGGTCGGCCTCGTCGTCGCGACGGCGTTCCTCGCCGGGCACGCGGCGGCGTGGGTGCTGCCCGGGCTGGGCGTCAGCGTGGCCCTGGTGCTCGGCGCGATCGTCGGGCCACCCGACACGGTCACGATCGCCTCGCACGGACGTGAGCTGGGGCTGACCCGCCGGGTCAACGCGCTGCTCACCGGCGAGAGCCTGGTCAACGACGCCGCGGCGCTCACGATGTTCTCGGTGTTCGTCGCCGGGGTCGCGGGCACGGAGACGTTCATCGACGGGCCGGTGCAGCTGTTCCTGTACTCGGTGGTGGTCGGCGTACTGATCGGGATGGTGCTGGGCTTCGCGGCCACCTTCGTCCGGCCGCGGTTGCACGAGCCGACGCTGGAGACGGCGATCGGGCTGGTGCTGCCGTTCGCCGCGTTCTTCGTCGCCGAGCACGTGCACGCGTCCGGGGTGCTGGCGGTGGTGATGGCCGGGTTCTCGGTCAGCATGAACTCGGTGTACTCCGACGGCGGCTTCGAGGGTCACCGCCAGGAGGACCTCGACGACGAGCGCTACCGGAAGCGGCTCGAGCGCCGGCACCGGATCGCCCGGCGCCTGGACTACCGCACCCGGCTCACCGAGGGCGCCATCTGGCCGGTGGTGAACACCCTGCTGGAGGCGTTCGTGTTCGCCTACACCGGCCTGCAACTGCGGTTCGTGATCGAGGAGCTGGTCGACTCCGACGAGCCGCTCGGCCGCACGCTGCTGGCGGGAACCGTGATCCTGCTCGTGGTCATCGGCATCCGCGTCGCGTACATCATGTTCCTGTTCCGGCCGTCGCCGCGGCGCGAGGCCCGGCGGGCCCGCTCCCGCGAGCTGCGCCGCAAGCGCCGGGTCGAGCGCCTGATGAGGGCCGGACAGCTGCGCCGGGCCGAGCAGGCCGACCAGGTCGAGAGCCGGCCGAACCGGCCGCTGGGCTGGTCGGAGGCGTTCCTGCTGAGCTGGGCCGGCATGCGGGGGATCGTGACGCTCGGCGCCGCCGGCGGTATCCCGTTCGCGCTCGACGACGGCACCCCGTTCCCGCACCGGTCCACGATCCAGTTCCTGGCGTACTTCGTGGTGATCGGCACGCTCGTGGTGCAGGGCCCGACGCTGCCGCTGTTCGCGCGCTGGCTGCGGATCGACACCACCGAGGAGGACGCGATCGCCGGGAGCGAGCTCGCGGCCGCGCGGGCGCTGGCCGACGAGAAGGCGCCCGGCGGCTACGACGCCCAGCGCGACGCGGTCACCATGGCCGTCGTCAACCGCGTCTTCGACGACGAGGCCGCCCGGCTGGTCCTCGCCGACGTCGACCAGCAGGAGGCGGCGGCCGTCTCCCGGGCGCGAAGCACCAAGCCGGCAGAATGAGCCGGTGAGTCCACCGCTGTTCCTCGTCGACGACCTGCCGAGCGGCGACGTCGTGCGCCTCGACGGCCCCGAGGGCCACCACGCAGCCGTCGTGCAACGGCTGCGCGTCGGCGAACGCATCATGGTCGGCGACGGCCGCGGAACGCGGGCGTCGGCGGTGGTCACCGCCGTGAAGAAGAGCATTTTGGACGCCGAGATCGTGGCCCGGTCGTACCTCGGCGCGGCCCAGCCGGCCCTCACGGTGGTGCAGGGCATCGCCAAGGGCGACCGCGCCGAGCTCGCCGTGGCGACGATGACCGAGGTGGGCGTCGACCGCATCGTCCCCTGGCAGGCGGCGCGCAGCGTCGCCCGGTGGAAGGACGACCGTCCCCTCGCCAGGTGGCGCTCGACGGCGCGCGAGGCGGCCAAGCAGTCCCGCCGCGCCTGGCTGCCCGACGTGGCCGAACCGGCGCGAACAGCCGACGCCGCGCGGGCGCTGGCCGCCGCCGCGGCGGCCCTGGTGCTGCACGAGGAGGCCGACCGGCCACTGTCCACCGTGGACCTTCCCGACCACGGCGAGATCGCCGTGGTGGTCGGCCCGGAGGGCGGCATCGACGGGGCGGAACTGGAGGCGTTCGTGGCCGCGGGCGCGGTGCCGGTGCGCATGGGGCCGGCGGTGCTGCGCACGTCGACGGCCGGCGCGGCGGCGCTCGCGGCCCTGTCGGTGCGCCTGGGCCGCTGGTGATCCGTACTATCGCAGAGGTGTCCGAAGACTGCCTGTTCTGCCGCATCAGCGCCGGCGAGATCCCGGCGACCGTCGTCCACGAGACCGGCACCGTCCTCGCGTTCCGCGACATCGCGCCGCAGGCGCCGGTGCACGTGGTGGTGATCCCGCGGGCGCATCACGCCGACGTGATCACCCTCGCCGAGGCCGACCCGGGCCTCGCGAGCGAGGTGCTGGCCGCGGCGGGCGCGGTGGCGAAGGCGGAGGGTCTCACCGGGACCGGGTTCCGGGTCGTCTTCAACACCGGCGCCCATGCCGGGCAGACGGTGTTCCACGTGCACGCGCACGTTCTGGGCGGCGGCCCGCTCGGAGCGCTCGCGTCCCGATGAAGGCGGGCGAGTGAAGGCCTACGAGCGGCACGTCCGGCTGGCCCAGCGGAAGGGCCGGATCCCGGCGGTGTCGGTGGCCGTGCACCGCGCCGACCGTCCACTGTGGTCTTTCCAGGTCGGGAGCGACGCCGACGCCCGGTTCCGGATCGGCTCGATCACCAAGACCTTCACGGCCGTGCTGGTGCTGCAGTGCCGCGACGACGGCCTGCTCGACCTCGACGACCCCATCGGCCGGCATCTCGACGTGCCGGCGCACGGCGACATCACCGTCGCCCGGCTGCTGTCGCACACCGGTGGCCTGCAACGCGAACCGTACGGCGACATGTGGGACACCTTGCGCGCCCCGAGCGACGCGGAACTGCTCGCCACCCTCGACCGCGCCGAGCGGGTGCTCCCCGGCGGCCGGCAGACGCACTACTCGAACCTCGCGTACGCGCTGCTCGGCCAGGTGGTCGCGCGGCTGCGTGGCGTGCCGTGGGCGGCGGCGCTCGCCACCCGGATCCTCGAACCGATGGGCCTGTCGGCGACGACGGTCGAACCCACGTCACGGGCCGTGCCGGGTTACCTCGTCGACGCGTACTCCGACCACGCGCGGCGCGAACCCGTGCTGGAGTGCCGCGCGCTCGCGCCCGCCGCCCAGCTCTGGAGCACGGCCACCGACATGGCCAGGTGGGCCGGTTTCCTCGCCGATCCGTCCACAGTGGACCCCGCCGGCGCGGTGCTCGCGGCGTCGACCGTCGACGAGATGCGCTGGCCCCGCACCGTCGCCGAGGAGGCCCGCTGGTACGCGGCGTTCGGGCTCGGCCTCAACGTCGTCCCGCAGGCCGGTGACGACCGGATCCTCCACGTCGGGCACGGCGGCGCGATGCCCGGCTTCCTCGCCGCCGCCTACGGCCGGCGCGGCGGCGAGGGCGTGCCGCCCGGCCTCGGCGTGGCCACGCTCGGATCGTCGGGCACCGGCGTGGAGGTGCTGCAGCTCGCGCACACGTTGCTACGCGCCGTGGTCGCCGAGGACCCCGCCGACATCGAGCCCTGGACGCCGGGCGAACCCGCGCCCAGCGCGCTGCGCTCGGTGCTCGGCCGCTGGTGGGGCGAGGGCTTCGAGTACGTCTTCTTCTGGCGCGACGGCCGGCTGCACGCCCGCGACGTCGACGATCCCCCCGCGCGGCCGCCGGCGGTGTTCGCCGCGGTCGAGGACCGGCCCGACGTGCTGCGCACCGAGTCCGGTCGGGAGGCCGGCGAGCTGCTCCGGCTCACCCGCGACGGGTCGGGTGCGGTGGTGCGGATGCACTGGGCGACGTACCGGTTCACCCGCGGTCAGGAGTCCTTCGACGGGACGGTCGCCAGCGAGCCCGGCTGACACGCCGCCGTGTATGGTGCTCCTTCCGCCGGGAAGGAAATTCACATGCGTAAATTGATATTGACCGCGATTTTCGCGTCCGCCGTCCTGTTCGGCGCCGGTTGCGACGGATCGTCCGGAGGGAACGACTCGGCGCCGCCGGCCGCCTCCTCGACCGGCACGGCCGACAACACCAAGCAGGTGTGCACCGACGCCAAGGCCCTCGGCGAGGAGTACAAGAAGAAGATCGCCGAGATCCTCGCCCGCGCGGTGCAGAAGACCGACGAGGCCGAGATGGAGAAGGTCCTCAACGAGGTCGTGCCGCTGTCGAAGGAGTACAAGACCAAGTTCGAGAACCTGGGGAAGACCGCGAACAACCAGCAGCTCAAGGACGCGCTCACCGTCCTCGCCAAGGACATGGACAACGCGACGGCGGACACCGCCGGCGAAGCGGCCGGCGCCGCCGAGGAGACGCTCACCGGGATCTGCGGGGCATGAGACGTCTTCTTCTTCCGGTCCTCACTCTCCTGGCGTTGGCAGCGTGCGGGTCCGACCCCGACCCCACGGTCGCGCCCCCCGCCGGGTCCCCGGCGGCGTCGGTGACGGCGACAGCGTCGGCGCCCGACGTGCCCACCGAGAACTGGAACGACCCGCAGCCCGCCGACGCCGCCGGCACCAGCTACCCCGCCTGCGCGGTGCCGGCGATCTTCGACCTGGCCGACAAGTGGACCGCCAGGGCCGTGCCCGCCGACGCCGCCAAGCTCCTCGGCCCGCACACCCTGGCCTGCGAGATCGACGGCAAGGCCGCCGGGGTGATCGGGTTCATCCGGGTGTTCCGGGCGACCGGTACGGATATCCGGGCGGCCCTGCTCGCCCAGGTCGGCGACAAGGCCGCCGGCCTGCGGACGCGCGAGTTCACCGCGGCGCCCGGCCCCGGCCGGGAGGTGGCGTTCGGGCCGGCCGACAAGCCCGAACGCGCGTTCGCCGTCGCCACCGGGACGGAGACGGTGATCGTCCACTGGTCCGGCCTCGACGCCGACGAGCACACGGCCGGGCTGCCCGCGTACCTGCTCGCACAGGCCTCGTTCGCCAAACGCGGAGGATAAGGGCGGGACCGGTCGCGCGGGGGCGGATACCATGGGGCGAGTCACCGAGACTTGAGAACCAGGAGTACCAGGCCCCAGTTGGCCGCCCATGACCGAGACGCAGCCCCCCGCGAACCCCGGCGTTCCAGCGGCACACGTGCAGACCAGGATCACCGTCGACGACCCGCACGTGATGGTCAGGCTGCTCGGCGCGCGCGACGAACTGCTCAAGCTCGTCGAGAGCTCGATCGCCAGCGACGTCCACGTCCGCGGCAACCAGATCACGATCACCGGCCAGCCGGCCGACAACGCGCTGGCCGAGCGCATCTTCTCCGAACTGCTCGAACTCATCCAGAAGGGCGAGACACTGACCGCTGACGCCGTGCGGCGCACCGTCGGCATGCTCGAGGAAGGCACCACCGAGCGGCCCGCCGAGGTACTCACGCTCAACATCCTGTCCCGGCGCGGGCGCACCATCCGCCCCAAGACGCTCGGCCAGAAGAAGTACGTCGACGCGATCGACCAGCACACCATCGTGTTCGGCATCGGCCCCGCCGGCACCGGCAAGACGTACCTGGCCATGGCCAAGGCTGTGCAGTCGCTGCAGGCCAAGCAGGTGAACCGCATCATCCTCACGCGGCCCGCGGTCGAGGCCGGCGAGCGCCTGGGCTTCCTGCCCGGCACGCTCTACGACAAGATCGACCCCTACCTGCGTCCCCTGTACGACGCCCTCCACGACATGATCGACCCCGAGTCGATCCCCAAGCTGATCGCCGCCGGCACGATCGAGGTGGCGCCGCTGGCCTACATGCGTGGGCGCACGCTTAACGACGCGTTCATCATTCTCGACGAGGCGCAGAACACCACGCCCGAACAGATGAAGATGTTCCTCACGCGGCTCGGGTTCGGGTCGAAGATCGTTGTCACCGGTGACGTCACCCAGGTCGACCTGCCCGGTGGTACGCGCAGCGGCCTGCGGGTGGTGCGAGACATTCTCGACGGGCTGGCAGACGTCCACTTCTCGATGTTGGGGAGCGCCGATGTCGTGCGGCACCGGCTGGTGAGCAATATCGTCGACGCGTACGACCGGTGGGACGCGGCTCAGGAGAGCCAGGAACAGCAGGGCCAGCAGGGCGTCCACGCGATTCCCGGCCGGCAGGCCCACGGCCGCGGCCGCCGCCGCTAAGCCGGCACAGCAGCGTATAAAAGAGACATAACCCACAAAGAGGAACCCGTGTCGATCGAGATCGCCAACGAGAGCGGTGTCGAGGTTGACTCCGACGCCATCCAGTCGGTCGCCCGTCACGCCCTGGACGAGATGGGGGTCAACCCGCTCGCGGAGCTGTCGATCCTGCTGGTCGAGGCCGAGTACATGGCGGAGCTGAACCACCGCTGGATGGACGGTGACGGCCCCACCGACGTGCTCGCGTTCCCGATGGACGAGAGCAGCGTCGACCACGGGCCCGGTGAGTCCAACGGTGGTGAGCCGGCGCTGCTCGGTGACATCGTGCTCTGCCCGGAGGTGGCCGCGAAGCAAGCGGCGCAGGCCGGGCACAGCACGGGCGACGAGTTGGCGCTGCTCACGGTCCACGGCACGCTGCACCTGCTCGGCTACGACCACGCCGAGCCCGACGAGGAGCGCGAGATGTTCGGGTTGCAGGCCCGCCTGCTCGACAGTTGGCGAACGTCCCGATCCGGCCCGGCGAAGTAGGTCCTGATCATGGCGACGACGACCCTGCTCACCACGGCGGCCGGGTTGGTGGTGCTCGCCGGGCTGTTCGCCAGTACCGAGGCGGCGCTGGCCGCCGTCTCCCCGGCGCGGGCGGGGGAGCTCGCCCGGGAGGGCGTCCGGGGCGCGAAGGCGCTCCAGGCCGTCGCCGTCGACGCGCCGCGGCACATCAACCTGCTCCTGCTGCTGCGGCTGGCGTGCGAACTGGTCGCGACCACGCTGGTGGCGCTGGTGACGATGGGCCAGTACGGGGCCACGTGGAGTGCGGCGCTGATCACCGCCGGGTCGATGACGGTGGTGAGCTTCGTCGTGGTCGGTGTCGGTCCGCGGACGCTGGGCCGTCAGCACGCGTACACGGTGGGACGCGCGGTGGCCCCGCTGGTGCGGTGGCTCGGCCGGGCCCTCGGGCCGCTGGCGTCCCTGCTCATTCTGGTCGGTAATGCGGTGACGCCCGGCAAGGGCTACCGCCAGGGCCCGTTCGCGACGACGGTGGAGCTGCGCGAGCTGGTGGAGCTGGCCGAGCAGCGGGGCGTGGTCGAGCACGGCGAACGCGAGATGATCAACTCGGTGTTCGCGCTGGGCGACACGATCGCCCGCGAGGTGATGGTGCCGCGCACCGAGATGGTGTGGATCGAGGCCACGAAGACGCTGCGGCAGGGGCTGGTGCTGGCGTTGCGTAGCGGCTTCTCCCGGATACCGGTGATCGGCGAGAACGTCGACGACGTCCTCGGGATCGTCTACCTGAAAGACCTGGTGCGCCGCACGAGCGACGACGATCCGGAGGCGGGGCTCGAGCCGGTGGGCGGCATCATGCGGCCGGCGACGTTCGTGCCGGAGTCCAAGCCGATCGACGACCTGCTGCGGGAGATGCAGGCCGGCCGCACGCACATGGCGGTCGTGGTCGACGAGTACGGCGGCACGGCGGGGCTGGTCACCATCGAAGACATCGTGGAGGAGATCGTCGGCGAGATCGCCGATGAGTACGATGTCGCGGAGCGTCCTCCGGTGGAGCGGCTCGACGACGGTGCGGTGCGGGTCACGGCCCGGCTCCCGGTCGAGGATCTCGGCGAGCTGTTCGGCGTCGAACTCGACGACGGCGAGGTGGAGACCGTCGGCGGCCTGCTCGCCCAGGCGCTCGGCCGGGTGCCCATTCCGGGTGCCACGGCGGAGATCCGCGGCCTGCGCCTGGTGGCGGAGGGCACCACCGGCCGGCGTAACCGCATCGACACGGTGCTGGTGCAGCGGGTCGACGCCGAAGACCGGGAGTACGACGACGTCCAGGAGAGGCAACCCGCCGATGCTTGAGCAGTTGTCCGCGGAGGACGCGAAGCTGGTGACGCTCGCCCGGTCGGCCCGGGCGCGGATCAACGCGATCGAGGGCGCGGCGGTGCGTGACGGCGACGGCCGCACCTACGCCGCGGCCGGGGTGGCACTGCCGTCGATGACGCTGTCGGCGTTGCAGGTGGCGGTGGCGAGCGCGGTGTCGGCGGGTGCGGCGCGGCTGGAGGCGGCGGCGGTGGTCACCGAGGCGTCCACTGTGGACGACCCGGGGCTGGCCGCGGTCCGCGACCTCGCGGCCACCGCGCCGGTGCACCTGGCCGCGCCCGACGGTGCCCTGGTCGGCACAATCATCAACTAATGGACTACAAAGCTGGATTCGCCTGCTTCGTCGGGCGACCGAACGCCGGCAAGTCGACGCTGCTGAACGCGCTCGTCGGGCAGAAGATCGCGATCACCTCCAACCGCCCGCAGACCACCCGGCACGTGATCCGGGGCGTGGTGCACCAGCCCGACGCGCAGGTGATCCTCGTCGACACGCCGGGGCTGCACCGGCCGCGCACGCTGCTCGGCGAGCGGCTGGGCGACCTGGTGCGCCAGACGTGGAGCGAGGTCGACGTGATCGGCCTGTGCATGCCCGCCGACGAGGACGTGGGCCGGGGCGACCGGTTCATCGCCGCCGAGGTCGGCGAGCTGAAGGCGACCGTGATCGCCGTCGTCACCAAGGCCGACCTCGTGCCCCGGGAGAAGCTGGCCGCGCGGCTGCTCGCCGTGCAGGAGCTGCACCCGTTCGCCGACATCGTGCCGGTGAGCGCCGTGAGCGGGGAGAACCTCGACCGGCTCATCGAGGTGCTGACCAGCCACCTCCCCGCGTCACCTCAGCTTTATCCCGACGGCATGATCACCGACGAACCGGAACAGGTGCTGATCGCGGAGATGGTGCGGGAGGCGGCGCTGGAGGGCGTCCGCGACGAGCTGCCGCACTCGATCGCCGTGGTGGTCGAGGAGCTGATCCGGGAGGGCAATCTCACGAAGGTCTACGCCGACGTGTACGTGGAGCGGTCGAGCCAGAAGGCGATCGTGATCGGCCACCGCGGCGAGCGGCTCAAGGGCGTCGGCACCAAGGCGCGGGGCGAGATCGAGGAGCTGCTCGGTACGAAGGTCTACCTCGATCTGCACGTCCGGGTGGCGAAAGACTGGCAACGTGACCCTCGTCAGCTGCGCAAGCTCGGTTTCTAGACTGACGTTCGTGCCCCACTTCCAGCGCAAGCTCTACCGCGACGACGCCGTCGTCCTGCGGGTGCAGAAGCTGGGCGAGTCCGACCGGATCATCACGATGCTCACCCGGCGGCACGGCCGGGTGCGCGCCGTCGCCAAGGGCGTGCGTCGGACGCTGTCGCGGTTCGGCGCCCGGTTGGAGCCGTTCGGGCACATCGACGTTCAGTTGGCCGAGGGGCGCACCCTCCACACGGTCAACCAGGTGGAGGGCATCGACCTGCTGGGCCGGGCCTTCCTCGAGGACTATCCGCGGTACACCGCGGCGAGCGCGATCGCCGAGACGGCCGAGCGGCTGTCGCCGGAGGAGCACGAGCCGTCGTTGACGCTGTTCCAGTTGACGCTGGGCGCGTTGCGGTCGCTGGGTGCCGGTGAGAAGCCGGCGCCGCTGGTGCTCGACGCGTACCTGTTGCGGGCGATGTCGTACGCTGGGTGGGCGCCGGCGCTTCGGGAGTGTGCCGTCTGCGCATCGCCAGGACCGCACCGTGCCTTCTCGGTGCCCGCAGGCGGTAGTGTCTGCCCGGACTGCCGGCCACCCGGCGCCGCGAACCCAGCCCCCTCGACGCTCGTGCTCATGTCCGCCCTCATCGAGGGCGACTGGGTCGGTGCCGAAGCCAGCCCGGTTGCGGTGCAGCGGGAGGCGAGCGGCCTGGTGGCGGCGCACCTGCAATGGCACCTGGAACGCGCGCTACGCTCGCTGCCGCTGGTCGATCGATCCGGCACATGAGGGAGAGAGAAGAGCAGTGAAGTACCGCGACCCGACGCCGCACCCCTCGGGAGTGAAGCCCCCGGCCATTCCGGCCGAGGCGGTGCCACGGCACGTCGCGGTGATCATGGACGGCAACGGGCGCTGGGCGAAGTCCCGTGGCCTGCCCCGCACCGCCGGCCACACCGCCGGCGAGCACGCGCTGTTCGAGATCGTCGAGGGCGCGCTTGAGCTCGGCGTCCAGTGGGTGTCGGCGTACGCGTTCTCCACCGAGAACTGGACGCGGTCGCCCGAGGAGGTCCGCTTCCTCATGGGCTTCAGCCGCGACACGATCCACCGGCGGCGTGACGAACTGCACGAGCGCGGGGTGCGGGTGCGGTGGGCCGGCCGGCGTCCCCGGTTGTGGCGCAGCGTCATCTCCGAGTTGCAGGAGGCGGAGAACGTCACCCGTGACAACAAGCGGATGACGCTCACCATGTGCGTCAACTACGGCGGGCGCGCCGAGCTGGCCGACGCCGCCGCGCGGATGGCCGCCGACGCCGCGGCCGGCAAGCTGAACCCCAACCGCGTCTCCGAGGCGACGCTGGCGAAGTACATGTACGTCCCCGACATGCCAGATGTCGACCTGGTGCTCCGGTCGTCGGGCGAGCAGCGGCTGTCGAACTTCCTCATCTGGCAGGCCGCGTACGCCGAGTTCATCTCGCTCGACACCATGTGGCCCGACTTCGACCGCCGCCACCTCTGGTACGCCTGCGAGCTGTTCGCCAAGCGCGACCGCCGCTTCGGCGGCGCCCTGCCCAACCCGGTGGCCCCGGAGATCCACTAACCGATCTTGGACTCCACGCGGGCCTGGAGCACCGCACGGAGTCCAAGATCTCTGAGCGTCAAAACAGGGGGCGGAACGTCCCCAACGCCACGCTCAGGGTCACCGCCAGCACGCCGAGGGCCACGCACGCGACCACCAGAGCGGCGTCCGCCGCCCCGAAGGGCTGGGGGCGGGCCACCGTTCGGGAGTGGCCGGCGTCGAAGGCGCGGGCGTCCATCGCCGCCGCCAGGCGGGTGCCGCGCCGGATCGCGCCGACTAGCAGGGCGAACGTGGTGCCCGCGAACAGGTGGATCCGGGCCACCGGGTTCCAGCCGGCGTCGATGCCGCGGGCGCGCCGTGCCAGCGTCAACGCCTCCCAGTCGGCGGCCAGCAGCGGGGCCAGCCGCCACGCGGCCAGCGCGCCGATCGCGAACCGGGCCGGCACACGGGCCTGCTGCACCAGCGCGTCGGCCAGGTCGGTGGGGTCGGTCGACGCGAACGCCAGAACTCCCGGCAGCGCCATCGCCACCAACCGTAACGACATGCCAGCGGCCGTCCACAGCGCCTCGTCGCGGCGGGTGGTGAACAGCAGCGTCACCACGAACACCCCGAAAGCGGCGAAAAGCAACGGCAGCAGCCGCCGCGCCAGCGCACCGTACCGGATCCCGAACAGCGGCACCGCGGCCAGCACCCCGGCCAACGCCACCAGGGCGGTGACCGGATCGGCGGCCACCACCAGCACGAACACCAGCCCGAACGCGCCACCGAGCTTCGCCACCGGGTTGCGCCGGCCCAGGAAAGACGACCCCGACGCCAGCGGAGCCAGCAGTCTCACAGCCGGAACCGCCGGTCGGCCACCGCCATCACCAGGGCCTCGTCGTGGGTCACCAGCACGATGCCGCGGCCCTCGTCGCGCAGGTCGGCGATCAGGTCGACCAGTTCGATCCAGGTGCGCCGGTCCTGCCCGAATGTCGGTTCGTCGAGCACCAGCACCGCCGGCGCGGCCGCGAGCGCCGTCGCCACCGACAGCCGCCGGGCCTCGCCGCCGGACAGCGTGAACGGGTTCGCCTCCGCCAGGTGCGCCAGCCGCAGCCGTTCCAGCAGGCCGTCGGGCACCGGCCGGTCCAGGCGGCGCGGACCCAGGGCCACCTCGTCACGCACCCGCGACGTCACGAACTGGTGCTCGGGGTTCTGGAACACCGACCCGATCCGCCCGGCCAGCTGCCGCGCCCGCCACTTCCACGGCGGCGTCGCGGCGTCGGCACCGGCGAGCCGCGCGGTCGCCGCGACGCTACCGGCCGTCGGCGCCAGCAGGCCGCCGAGCACCAGCGCCAACGACGTCTTGCCGGCCCCGTTCGGGCCGAGCACCGCGAGCGCCTCACCCTCCGCGATTTCAAGATCAAGATCTGAGAATACGCGCGTGTCCTCTCCGGGGTACCCCAGCGCAGCCCCACGGGTCGAAAGGAGCACCCCTCCGCGCGTCCCCCCGCTTCTGGCCGCGACGGGCGACGGACCCGGCACCCACACGCCCTGCTCAGCCAGCGCGGCGCCGGGTTTCCCGAAAATGTCGGCCGGCGGGCCGTCGGCGACGACGCCCGCCGGCGACAGCACGACCACCCGCTCGACCAGCGGCAGCGCCTCGGCCACCCGGTGCTCCACCAGGATCATCGTGGTGTCGAGCCCGGCCAGCAGCAGGCGGATGAGCTCGGCGCCGGCCGGGTCGAGGTTCGCCGTCGGCTCGTCGAGCAGCAGCAGCCCCGGCCGCAGCGCCAGCACCCCGGCGAGCGCCAGTCGCTGCTGCTCGCCCCCGCTGAGCGCGTTGGTGTCGCGGTCGCGGCCGTACGGGAACCCGACCGCGGCGAGCGCCCCGTCGACGCGCGGCCAGATGTCGGCCCGCGGCACGCCGAGGTTCTCCAGCCCGAACGCGACGTCGTCGCCGGCCCGGGCCATCACCAGCGCGGTCTGCGGGTCCTGGAACAGCATCCCCGCCTCGGCCGCCCGCGGTGGCTTCCCGTCGACGAGCACGGTGCCGGCCTGCTCACCGGAGTCCTCGGCGAGCAGGCCCGCGAGCGCGGCGAGCAGGGTGCTCTTGCCGGCGCCGGAGGCACCGAGCAGCAGCACCCGCTCGCCGTCGTCGATGCGCAGGGTGACGTCGCGCAGCGCCCAGGCCTTGCGTCCGGCATGCCGCCAGCCGAACCCCCGCAGTTCGACTCTTGTCACACGACGGCTCTCTCCCGCCCGACGGGGAACCGGTCGAGCACACCGGTGCGGGCCACCGCCGTGGTGAGGGCCCAGCCGCCCACACCCGCGATGACGGCGGCGCTGAGCGCGGTGATCACCACGTACGGTACCTGGAACGTGAGCAGGTTGTTGGTTGCGTAGTAAGCGAAGGTGTCCCAGATCGCGGCGAACGCGCCGGCCGCGAGCCCGGCCAGCGCCGCCACCGGCAGCGTGAACCTGCGGTACAGGAACGCCGCGAACACGATCTCCGCGCCGAGGCCCTCCACCGCGCCCTGCAGGATCACCAGGCCGCCCCACTGCGATCCGAGCACCGCCGACAGCGTCGAGGCGACCAGTTCGCAGTACACGGCCGCGCCCGGCTTGCGGATGATCAACCCGCCCAGCACGGCCGGCAGCAGCCAGACGCCGTACAGCACCGACTGCAGCGGGGGATAGAAGGCGAAGGCGGCGCCGGTGGCGCTCCAGAGCAGGTTCCAGGCCCAGAACACGACCCCGAACGCGACGGCGATGACCGAGGCGACGACGATGTCGACGGTCCTCCAGCGGTTGTTCACGGCGGTTGCCACGATGGATACCTCCGAACTCCCTGCGCTGGCATTACCCAGATCAGGTTCGAGGGTCTGCGGCCGTGCCGTCTCCGCGGCAACCGCACTCTCAGCGCACTGCGCTCCCCTGCCGGACATGAATTTGTCTCTGCACCGTATACCGACCGGCCTGCGGATACACCCGTTGTCCTATGGTGATCCCCGTGACGCAGACCGAGTCTCCGGCGGAAGCCCCGGAGAAACGACCGCAGAAGTGGCGGTTCGGGTCGGTAGAGGCCCTGGCGGCGCTCCTCGTCGCGGTCGTGGTGTTCCAGGGCCCGATCAGCGACGTCCTCTCCCGGGCCGCGCTCGCCACCTGGACCACCGTGTTCGTCGCCGTGGTCACCCAGGCGATGCCGTTCCTCGTGTTCGGGGTCGTGCTGTCGGCGGTGATCGCGGTGTTCGTCCCGCCGTCGTTCTTCGCGCGGGTGCTCCCGTCGAAGCCGGTGCTCGCCGTACCGGTGGCCACCAGCGCCGGCATGGTGCTGCCCGGCTGCGAGTGCGCGTCGGTGCCGGTGGCGGGCGCGATGATGCGGCGCGGGGTCACCCCGGCGGCCGCGCTCGCGTTCCTGCTCGCCGCGCCGGCGATCAACCCGATCGTGCTCACCGCCACCGCGGTCGCGTTCCCCGGCAACCCGGAGATGGTGGTCGCCCGGTTCGTCGCCAGCCTGCTCGCCGCGTGCGTCATGGGCTGGCTCTGGATGCGGCTCGGCCGGACCGAGTGGCTCAAGCCGCCGTCGCGTCCGTCGTTCGAGGGGCAGGGCAAAGCGGCGGCGTTCTGGGGATCCGTGCGGCACGACATCGTCCACGCCGGCGGGTTCCTCGTGCTCGGCGCGATGGCCGCCGCCACCCTGAAGGCCGTGGTGCCCGAGGAGTGGCTGAGCGCCGTCGCCGGCAACCCGGTGATCTCGGTGCTCGCGCTGGCCGTGCTCGCCGTGCTGCTGTCGATCTGCTCCGAGGCCGACGCGTTCGTCGCCGCCTCGCTGTCCCAGTTCTCGCTCACCGCGCGGCTGACGTTCCTGGTGGTCGGCCCGATGGTCGACCTGAAGCTGTTCGCGATGCAGGCCGGCACGTTCGGCCGCAGCTTCGCGATCCGGTTCGCACCGGCGACGTTCGCGGTGGCGATCATCATATCGGTCATCGTGGGGACGGTGCTGTTGTGAACCGACAGGCTCAGGCGGTGGTGCTGCTGCTCGTCGGTGGCGCGATCCTGCGGGCGAGCGTCACCGACCTGTACCTCAGGTACGTGAAGGCCGGGCTGCAGCCGTTCCTGATCGCGTCCGGGATCCTCCTGGTCGCCGCGGCGGTGGCGACGCTGTGGTACGAACTCCGGTCGAAGCATGATGATCACGAGCACTCCCACCGGGAGCCCGCCGTCGCCTGGCTGCTGGTCCTCCCGGTGTTCGCGCTGCTGCTGGTCGCTCCGCCCGCGCTCGGCTCGTACGCCGCGAACCGGTCCGGCACCGCGCTCCAGGAGACGAGCGACTTCCCGCCGCTGCCGGCCGGCGACCCGGTGAAGGTCGGCCTCGTCGACTACGCCACGCGCGCCGTCTACGACGAGGGCAAGTCGCTCGACAAGCGCCGCGTGCAGCTCACCGGGTTCGTCCTGATCGGCCACGACGGGGCGCCGTACCTGGCCCGCATGACGCTGAGCTGCTGCGCCGCCGACGCGCGTCCGGTGAAGATCGGGCTCGACGGGCAGGTGCCCACCGGCCTCGCCGCCGACAGCTGGCTGGAGGTGGTGGGCAAGTACACCACCCGCTCGACGAAGGACGACGTCAACGACGGCGTGATCCCCTACATCGAGATCGAGGAGGCCCGCCGGATTGACGCGCCGACCAACCAGTACGAGGGTTGATCGCATGGTCGAGGCGCGCGGGTTCACGTTCGAGGTGTCGGTCGAGGGTCCGGCGGATGCCGCCGGCACCGTGCTGCTGCTGCACGGGTTCCCGCAGAACGGCACGATGTGGTCGGCGGTGCGTCCGGCGCTGCACGCCGCCGGGCTGCGCACGGTCGCGCCCGATCAGCGCGGCTACTCGCCGGGTGCGCGTCCCGACGACCCCGCGGTCTACACGGCCGCCGAGGGCACCGCCGACGCCCTGGCGATCCTCGACGCGCTCGGCATCACCGGCCCCGTGCACCTGGTCGGGCACGACTGGGGCGCGATCGTCGGCTGGTACGCCGCCGCCCACCACCCCGACCGCTTCCGCACCTGGACGGCGGTGTCGGTGCCGCACCAGTCGGCCGTGGCCCACGCGCTGGCCACCGACGAGGACCAGCGCCAGCGCTCCGCGTACATCAGGCTCTTCCGCATCCCCGGCAAGGCCGAGGACACCCTGCTCGAAGACGACGGCCGCCGCCTGCGCGCCATCTTCGGCGACTCCGGCCTCGACGCCGCCGACATCGACCGGTACGTCGCACCGCTGCTCGACCGGGCCGCCCTCACCGGCGCGCTGAACTGGTACCGCGGCCTGCGCCGCGACGCCCCCGACCTGCCACCGGTGACGATCCCCACCACCTACGTGTGGAGCGACCAGGACCTGGCCCTGGGCCGCACCGGCGCCGAGAAGTGCGCCGAGTACGTCACCGGCCCGTACGAGTTCGTCGAGCTGCGCGGAGTGTCCCACTGGATCCCCGACCAGGAGCCGAAGCGCCTCGCCGAGGCGATCCTCACCCGGGTGAACTCAGCGGCCTAGCACCGAGCCGCCGTTGACGTGGATGATCTGGCCGGTGATGTAGCCGGCCGCCGGTGAGGCGAGGTGGTCGACGGTGGCCGCGATGTCGTCGGGGACGCCGCCGCGGCCGACCAGGGTCTGGCGCACCCGGGACTCGTGGAACTCGGGCGACATGCGGTCGCCGAAGAACTCGGTCTCGGCGACGTAGCCCGGCGCCACCACGTTGACCGTGATGCCCTCCGGGCCGAGCCGGGTCGCCAGCGAGTACGCCCAGCCGTGCAGGGCCGCCTTCGCCGCGCCGTAGACGCCGCCGCCCTTGACCGCCGCGACCGAGCTCATCAGGATGACGCGGCCGCCGGGCCGGGTCACCTTGGGCAGCAGGGCGGTGGTGAGCAGCGCGGCGGTGAGCACGTTGGCGTCGAGTTCCGCGCGCCACGCGGCGGCGTGGTCCGCCAATGTGGACAGTGGACCGTCGTAGACGGCGCCGCCGGCGTTGTTCACCACGACGTCGACGCTGTCGAGCGTCGCGGCGACGCGTTCCACGTCGGCCGGCACGGTGAGGTCGGCGGCCACCGCCGTCACCGTCTCGTACTCCGCCGCGACCTTCTCCAGCACGTCGGCCCGCCGGCCGACGATCGTGACGTGGTCACCCGCCCGCGCGAACGACGCGGCGATCGCGCGACCGATTCCCGTGCCCCCGCCGGACACCACGATTCGTCTGTTCATCGAACCCACACTATCCAGCGGCAAGGCGGTCCAGCAGGTCGGCGGTGGACGCCGTGGCGGAGTCGACGACCGTGCGCTCGTCGGCCCACGGCTCGAACTCGCGGCCCGCAACGGCGGCCCAGTCGGGCTTCCACGGGTCGGCGGCGTGCCGCTTCTCGACCCGGTCGCGGTGCAGGGCCCGGTCGGAGCAGACCACCTCGACGAACCGGAGTTCGGCGCCGGTGCGGTCAGCGAGGTCGCGCCACTGCTGCCGGGCCACCTCGACGGCGTTCACCGCGTCGACCACCACGCCGCGGCCGCGCCGCAGGTGCTCCTCGGCCAGCGCCTCGACCACCACGTACGCCGTCACGCCGGGCCGGCTCTCGGTGACGCCCATCGCCTGCATCGCCCGGTCGACGGGATCGATGGACAGGACGGGCACGCCGAGCCAGTCGCCGTACGCCTCGGCGAGGGTGCTCTTGCCGGCACCGGGCAGCCCGGAGAAGACGATCAGGTCGCTCACAACGCCTTCCGCCAGACCTGCTCGGTGAGGTCGACGCCGAAGTTGGGCTTCGGGCCCTCGTATTCGAGCGTGAAGCCCGCCCGCTGGTAGACGCGACGGGCGGCGTGCAGGATGTTGTTCGTCCACAACATCATTTCACCGTAGCCGGCAGCGGTGGCGAACCGGATGCACTCGTTGACCAGCGCCGTGCCGACGCCGGCGCCGCGCGCCGACGGCTCCACCAGCAGCAGCCGCAACTGGGCCACCTTCTCGTCCTTGCGGGTGCAGAAGACGCAACCCACCGGCTCGCCGTCGAGTTCGGCGATCCACGCGGCCTGATTCGGGTCGTCGCCGGCCAGACCGAACTCGCCGACGATCTGCGCCACCAGGCCCTCGAACGTCACGTCGAAGCCGTACTCCTCGGCGTACCGGGCGCCGTGCCGCTGCACCACCCAGCCGAGATCGCCGGGCCGCAGCGACCGCAACGAAACGGGACCGCGAGGGGTGCGGGACAGGATCGAGCGGACCGTGGCCAGCGCGCCCACCAGCGCCTCGCGCTCGGTGCCGGCGGCGCCGTCGAGCAGGCCCGCGACCTGTTCGCTGGACCGGGCGTCGAGGTCCCGTTGCACCTCGCGGCCGGCGTCGGTGAGGCGCAGCACCTGCCTGCGTCCGTCCACTGTGGATCTTTCGCTGGTGACGAGCCCGGCGGCGTCGAGCTTCGCGACGATGCGACTGAGGTAGCCCGGGTCGAGCGACAGCCGGGTGCGCAGGTCGAGCGTGTCGGTGGCGTCGGCCTGGCCGAGCTCGTACAGCACGCGGGCCTCGGTGAGCGAGTAGGGCGCGGCGAGACGGTAGTCGCCCAGGAGGCCGATCACGCCGGTATAGAAGCGGCTGAACTCCCGGACGGCGAGGACTGCGTCGGTCATGCCGCACAGCGTTCCCATATTCTTTGACTTTGTCAAACGTATCGGGGTTTCAGCGAACTTAACTCGCGGGTAACGTGGGGCTCACGACGCAGGGCGCGAGCAGGAGGCCGACCATGACCAGCACGGACAGCCGACATGTCTCCGAGAAGCAGGCACGCCAGGTCGCGGAGGCGGCCCGGGAAACCGAGTGGCGTAAGCCGAGCTTCGGCAAGGAGCTCTTCCTCGGCCGGTTCCGCCTCGACCTGATCGACCCGCGTCCCGAGCCCGATCCCGCCAAGGTGGCGCGCGCCGAGGTGTTCCTCACCAAGCTGCGCGACTTCATGGCCACCGTCGACGGGCTGGCGATCGAGCGCGACGCCCGCATCCCCGACGACGTGCTGCGCGGCCTCGCCGAACTCGGCGCGTTCGGGATGAAGATCGACGAGCAGTACGGCGGCCTCGGCCTGTCGAACCTGCACTACTGCGAGGCGCTGGCGCTGGCCGGCTCGGTGAGCCCGGCGATCGGCGCGCTGCTCTCGGCGCACCAGTCCATCGGCGTGCCGCAGCCGGTGAAGCTCTTCGGCACCGACGAGCAGAAGAAGTCCCTGCTGCCCCGGTTGGCCGCCGGTGAGGTCTCCGCGTTCCTGCTCACCGAGCCCGACGTCGGCAGCGACCCGGCCCGCCTCGGCTGCACCGCCGTCCCGACCGAGGACGGCGACTACGTGCTCAACGGCGTGAAGCTGTGGGCCACCAACGGCACGCTCGCGACCCTGCTCGTGGTGATGGCGGCGGTGCCGAAGGGCGAGGGCCGGCGCGGCGGCATCACCGCGTTCGTCGTCGAGGGCGACGCCGACGGCATCACGGTCGAAAAGCGAAATGCTTTCATGGGACTGCGTGGGCTGGAGAACAGCGTCACCCGGTTCAACAACGTGCGGGTGCCGAAGGAGAACGTCATCGGCCGCGAGGGCCAGGGCCTGAAGATCGCCCTGACCACGCTGAACACCGGGCGCCTGTCGCTGCCGGCGATGTGTGTCGGCGCCGGCAAGTACTCGCTCGCCGCCGCCCGCGACTGGGCCGCCGAGCGGGTGCAGTGGGGTCGCCCGGTGGCCGGGCACGAGGCGGTGGCGAAGAAGATCTCGTTCATCGCCGCGTCCACCTACGGCATGCAGGCGATGCTCGAACTGTGCTGCCTGATGGCCGACGACGACCGCAACGACATCCGCATCGAGGCCGCGCTGGTCAAGCTGTTCGCCAGCGAGATCGCCTGGAAGGTCGCCGACGAGCTGATCCAGGTGCGCGGCGGGCGCGGCTACGAGACGGCCGAGTCGCTCAAGGCGCGCGGTGAGCGTCCGGTCGCGGCCGAACAGATGCTGCGGGACCTGCGGATCAACCGCATCTTCGAGGGCTCGACCGAGATCATGCACCTGCTGATCGCCCGCGAGGCGGTCGACGCCCACCTCTCCGTGGCCGGCGACATCATCGACCCGGAGGCCGATTTCGGCCGCAAGGCGAAGGCCGCGGCCAAGGCCGGCGGCTTCTACGCGAAGTGGCTGCCGAAACTGGCCGTGGGGCGCGGCCAGCTGCCGTCGTCGTTCAATGATTTCGGACCGTTGGCAGCGCACCTGCGCTACGTCGAGCGGGCCGCCCGCAAGCTCGCCCGCGAGACGTTCTACGGGATGAGCCGCTGGCAGGGAAAGATGGAGTTCCGGCAGGCGTTCCTCGGCCGCATCGTCGACATCGGGGCGGAGCTGTTCGCGATCAGTGCGGCGTGCGTCAAGGCGCGCACCGAGCGCGGCGAGCACCCGGAAGGCATGGAGCTGGCCGACCTGTTCAGCCGCCAGGCCCGGCACCGCGCCGAGGCGCTGTTCGCCGAGCTGTGGAGCAACACCGACGCCGTCGACGTCAAGGCGGCGAAGCGCGTGGTGGCCGGCCGCTACACCTTCCTGGAGGAAGGAATCATCCCGCCCTCCACCGAGGGCGACCTGGTCCAGAAGTGGCAACCCGGCGAGTCCACGGAGAAGGACGTCCGCCGCCGCCTCTGAGCTACTTCAGGCCCTCGGCGGCCAACTCCAGCCTCGCCAGGCGGTCGACGGCGTCGGCGTCGCCGCGGCGCCACGCGGCGGCGATGTCGGGGTCGATCGCGGCGAGCTTCGTCAGGGGTTGGGTGGCGAGGGCGCGCAGGGCCAGGAGGTCCTTGCCGGCGGCGGAGCCGCGCATCTTCGCCGCGGCGCTGGCGCGTTCGATCCACCGCAGCCGGCGCGGCAGCCAGAACAGCAGCACCACGCTGAGCGTCAGCGCGAGCAGCCCGATCGACATCGCCAGCGCGATGTTGTGGACGATCTCCTGCTGCTGGCGCCCGGCCTCGGCCACCCCGGCGGCGGCGTCGCCGGCCTTGTTGAACGGGCCGGCGAGGTCGTCGCCGGCGATCGGTACCCGCTTGACCTTGCCACCGGCGTCGCGCAGTTGCTGGGCGAGGCCGTTGCCGGCGCCCTCCAGCTTCTCGCCCGGAACGGCCAGCTTCTCGAGCCCGTCGTAGACCCCCATGGCCGCCTTGATCCACAGGTAGATCCAGAGCACGACGAGGAGGTCGGTGATCAACTGTCGGAGTGCCTTGCCCGGCTTCTCGGCATAGAGCTTCACATGGAGAACGGTGTCACGAAGCGCTGCCGGTCGCAGCACAGCGCGGACACGTTCCGAAGATCTCCAGCGTATGGCTGACGTCGATGTAACCCTGCTCGGCGGCGACCTTGTCGGCCCACGTCTCGACGGCCGGGCCGAGCACCTCCACGGTGCTGCCGCACGACCGGCACACCAGGTGGTGATGGTGCCCGCGGCTGCACCGCCGGTACAGGTGCTCGCCGCCGGGCGGGCGCATGACGTCGACCTCGCCCTCGTCGGCCATGGTCTGCAGGGTGCGGTAGACGGTGGTCAGCCCGACCCGGTCGCCCCGCGACCGCAGCATCGCGTGCAGGTCCTGTGCGCTGTGGAAGCCGTCGACCTCGTCGAGGATCAGCCCGACGGCGCCGCGCTGCCGCGTGTTCCGCTTCACCGGCGACGTCATTGGCCGCCCTCCTTCGCGTGGCTCACCGCGTCGGCGACGATGCGGGCGATGTGGTCGTCGGTGAGGGAGTACGCGATCTCCCGTCCGCGCCGGGCACCGCGCACGACGTTTGCCCCGCGCAGCACGCGCAGGTGCTGCGAGATCAGCGGCTGGGGCGCGTGGAGCGCGTCGACCAGTTCGTGGACGCACCGAGGGCCGGCCGCCAGTTCCGTGACGATCCCGATCCGCAGCGGCGCGGCGAGCGCCTTCAGCAACTCGCCCGCCGCGGTGTACCCGGTACCGGTATCCATTGTCGACAACGGTACCCGGACTCAGGGATGCAGCACGCACTCCGGATCATCGGTCGGATCGGGCCCCGTCGGCGTCCTGGCCATCAGCCGGCTCAGCCGGGCCCGCGCCGCCACGGC
Source organism: Virgisporangium aurantiacum (assembly GCF_016863635.1). GTDB lineage: Bacteria > Actinomycetota > Actinomycetes > Mycobacteriales > Micromonosporaceae > Virgisporangium > Virgisporangium aurantiacum. Next base: position 51,732 of record NZ_BOPG01000065.1, read on the forward strand.
GAGCGTCACGACGACGAAGCCGCCGATCGCCACGAGCACGATCGTCGCGCCGGGTGCGCTGTCGATCTTCCAGGCCGTCCACAGGCCGCCGGCGCTCGCCGCGACCCCGAGCCCCATCGCGCCGACCATCGTGGCCGTGAACCCGCGGCTCACCTGCTGCGCCGTCGCGACCGGGATCACCATGAGCGCGCTCACCAGCAGCAGCCCGACCGTGCGCATCGCGGCGGTGACGGTGACCGCGGCGGCCACGGCCAGCGTCAGGTTCAACAGGCGCACCGGCACCCCGCTGACCCGGGCGTGCTCCTCGTCCTGGCACACGGCGAAGAGCCACGGCCGCAGCAGCAGGGTCACGGCGAGCACGGCGGCGGCCAGTCCCGCCGTCACATAAAGATCGTTCTTGGACGCGGTGAGCGGCGAACCGAACAGGTACGACATCAGGTTCGACCCGCTCGCGTTGCTGGACATGCTCACCAGCACGACGCCGCCGGAGATCCCGCCGTAGAACAGGATGGCCAGGGCCACGTCGCCGGACGTGCGACCCCGCTCGCGCACCAGTTCCACCGCCACCGCGCCGAGCGCCGCGACGATCACCGCCATGAGCACCGGCTGCTGGTTGAGCAGCAGGCCGACACCGACCCCGGTGAGCGCGACGTGGCCCAGGCCGTCGCCGATCAGCGACAGCCGCCGCTGCACCAGGTAGATGCCGATCGCGGGCGCGATCAGGCCGGTCATCGTGACGCCGATCAGCGCCCGGATCATGAAGTCGTACTCGAACATCAGGCCGTCCCCTTGAACAGCGAGGGCTCCGTTTCGGGGGCGTGCGGGTGCACGTGGTCGTGATCGGGGTGCGCGTGGTGGCCGGCCGGCTCGGGCACCGGCCCGTCGTGGACGATCCGGCCGAGGTGCACGACGACGGCCCGGTTCACCAGCGGCGCCAGCGGTCCCAGTTCGTGCGCGACCAGGAGCACGGTGCCGCCGGTGCCGACGAAGTCGCCCAGGGCACCGGCGAACGCTTGCTGGCTGGTGGCGTCGACCCCGGCCGTGGGCTCGTCGAGCACCAGCAGGTCGGGCTCGCCGGCGAGCGCGCGGGCGATCAGCACCCGCTGCTGCTGACCACCCGACAGCGTGTCGGCCCGGTCGCCGGCGCGATCGGCCAGGCCCACCGCGTCCAATGCCTTTTGAATGGCGGACCGGTCGGCCGCGCGGGCGAATGGCGCCCAGCCACGCCGGGCCAGCCGACCCGACGCGACCACCTCGCGCACCGTGGCCGGCACCCCGCTGCCGGCCCCCAGTCGCTGCGGAACGTAGCCGACCCGGCGCCAGTCGCGGAAGCGCCGGAGCGGCGTGCCGAACAGCGCCGCCTCGCCCCGGCTCAGCGGCACCAGCCCGAGCGCGGCGCGGATCAGCGTGGACTTGCCGGAACCGTTGGCGCCGAGGACGGCGACCACCTCGCCCTTGGCGACGGCCACGGAGACGTCGAGCAGAACGAGGCGATCACCATAGGTGACCACCCCGTTCGTGACGCTGAGGACTACCGGCATCCGAGGGCTTCGCGCAGTTTGGTGAGGTTCTGGCGCATCACCGAAAGATAGTCCTCCCCCGGTGCGGCGTCGGCGCGCAGTCCCTCGATGGGGTCGAGCACCTCGGCCCGGGCGCCGACCTCGGTGGCCAGCGTCTGTGCGACCTTCGGGCTGACGAGCGTCTCGAAGAAGATCGTGGTGACGCCCTTCTCCTTCGCGAGCGCGGCGACCTCGGCCACGCGCTGCGGGCTGGGCTCGGCCTCTGGGGAAAGACCGCTGATCGGGACCTGGGTGAGGTTGTACCGTTTCGCCAGGTACCCGAACGCGGCGTGGCTGGTGACGATGTCCGTCCGGGCACAGTTCTGCAGGCCCTTCGTGTACTCCTCGTCGAGGGCCGTGAGGTCGATCTTGAGCTTGACGGCGCCGAGCTTGTAGGCGTCGGCGTTGTCCTTGTCGACCGCGGCGAGGCGCTCGGCGACCTGGTCGGCGATCGTGGCGAGCCGGGTCGGGTCGAGCCAGACGTGCGGGTCCTTGCCGTTCTCTTCGCCGTCGGCGGCGTCATCGAGGGGCTGCACGGTGGCGACGTCGAACGACGTCTTCTTCGCTTCCGCCTCGACCGCCTCGTCGACGGCCGGCTGGAACCCCTTGAGGTAGAGGGCCAGGTCGGCGTCGGCGATGCCGGCCAGCTGCTTGGGTTCCAGTTCGAGGTCGTGCGGCTCGACGCCCGGCCTGGCCAGGTTGGTGACCTTCACCGCGGCACCGCCGACCCGTTCGGCGACGAACTGCAGCGGATAGAACGCGGCGACGACGTCGACCGTGCCGTCGGCTTTGCTGTCGGAGGAGCATGCACTGATCGTGGTCAAGGCGATACCCGCGGCAAGCAGGAGGGGGAGCGGTCTCACGCCATTCACTGTGCTCGCTAATGACAATCATTGTCAAAGCAGCATGAGTGCACCCGTTCTGTTGCGCCCCATCCATGATCACGTCGATCTTGCAGTTGTGGTGGGCCACAAACAGGGGCAAATATGGGCGATCGAGGCACCACAACTGCAAGATCAACTCAGCGGGAACCGGTGGGCGGCGGGCTCAGACGAAGCGTTTGATGGCCATGATCACCAGGAGGGCGAGGATGACCAGGCGGGCGCCGCGGCCGACCAGGGGGAGCCGGTGCCAGGTGCCCATGAGCAGGGCCGCCGCCACCGCGGCGACCAAAAGCAGCAGCGCGCCGCCGACCGGGCCGGGGACGAACAGCGCAACGAGGACGATCAACGTTCCCACGAGGAACACCACCGTGGGGTTCACGTTCTTCACGCGGCTACCATCCTTCTCGCTGATCTGACGCCCTAGCGTAGAGGTGGCCCGAGGTGTTGGTGGTCAACCGCTTCGTCGTCGACGACGAACCGACGTTCACATCCCGCGCCCGAGCGGCGCTGGCCGCGCTGGCGGGCCGGCCCGGGTACCGGTCCGGCTCGTTCGGGCGGTCCGTCGACGAGCCCGACCACTGGTGCCTGGTGACCCGTTGGGAGTCGGTGGGGGCGTACCGGCGGGCGCTGTCGGCGTTCGAGGTCAAGGTCGAGGCGACGCCGTTGCTGGCCGAGTCGCTCGACGAACCGTCGGCCTACGAGGTGCTGCTGGAGGGCGAGCCGGGCGGAAACGTGACTGCGACTCGCAGTGACCGTGCCACGAATCAGCCGCCCCCACTACCATCGCAGTCATGAGTTTTCACCCGGCCGGCGGCGTCGGAGTCGACCCGGGCCTCGTGCCGCCGCCCGGCCAGGGTGTTCCGGCTCCGCCGCCGGGCCCCGGGGCGGCGCCGCCGTTCGCGACCCCGCCCACCGAGCGCGACAAGCGACGGTTGTGGATCAGTCTGGGCATCGGCGCCGCGGTGCTGCTGCTGTGCTGCGCCGGTGCCGTCGGCGGCATCGGCGTGGTCGTCAAGGCCGGCATCGAGGATTCCAAGCGGCAGGCCAAGGCCCGCGTCGGGGCGTTCCTCGACGCGATCCAGGACGGCAACACGCGCGGTGCGCGGCTCCACGTCTGCACCGATCTCGGGCCCGGGGTCTCGATCTCGGAACTGGTCTCGCGCACGAGTTCCACCGACTTCACCAGCTACACGCTCGGCGAGCCCGACCTCACCTCCACCATCGACGTGCCGGCCACCCTGTCGACCCCGCGTGGCGAGGTGCGGCAGTTGTACCTGGTGGGCAGCCAGGGAACCACTACCTGCATCGTCGATATCCTGGCTGGGTAATGTTGATGCCCGTGCGGGGCGCGTAACCGTACGCTTCAGCGGCGCGTTGAGATCTAGACCCGACTTCGCGCGTCAATCCGTCGTTGACCGAACATCCGCGCCGACACCCAGCCGGCGCTTGAAGGAGAGAGCATGGCCGCCGATCGCTTCGACTCCGTCGTCAGTCTCGCCAAACGGCGCGGCTTCGTCTTCCCGTCGAGCGAGATCTACGGCGGAACGCGGTCGGCGTACGACTACGGCCCGCTGGGCGTCGAGCTGAAGGAGAACGTCCGCAAGCAGTGGTGGCGGGCGATGGTGCAGCAGCGTGACGACGTGGTGGGCCTCGACTCGGCCATCGTGCTCGCGCGCCAGGTGTGGGTCGCCTCCGGCCACGTCGAGGAGTTCACCGATCCGCTCACCGAGTGCCAGTCGTGCCACAAGCGCTTCCGCGCCGACCACCTGGAAGAGCAGTACGCCGAGAAGCACGCCGGCGCCACGGTCGCGCTCAGCGAGCTCAACTGCCCGAACTGCGGCAACAAGGGCACCTTCACCGAGCCCAAGCAGTTCAACGGCCTGATGAAGACCTACCTCGGCCCGGTCGACAACGAGGAGGGCCTGCACTACCTGCGGCCCGAGACCGCGCAGGGCATCTTCGTCAACTACAACAACGTGGCCGTCGCGGCCCGCAAGAAGCCGCCGTTCGGCATCGCGCAGGTCGGCAAGAGCTTCCGCAACGAGATCACCCCGGGCAACTTCATCTTCCGGACGCGCGAGTTCGAGCAGATGGAGATGGAGTTCTTCGTCGAGCCGGGCACCGACGAGCAGTGGCACGAGTACTGGCTCAGCGAGCGCTGGAACTGGTACACCGACCTCGGCATCCCCGAGTCGGAGCTGCGCTTCTACGAGCACCCCAAGGAGAAGCTCTCCCACTACTCGAAGCGCACCGTCGACATCGAGTACCGGTTCCAGACCGGTGGCAGCGAGTTCGGCGAGCTGGAGGGCATCGCCAACCGCACCGACTTCGACCTCACCACGCACGGCAAGCACTCCGGCGTCGACCTGTCGTACTTCGACCAGGACAAGCAGGAGCGCTGGGTGCCGTACGTGGTCGAGCCGGCCGCCGGCCTCACCCGGGCCACGCTGGCGTTCCTGCTGCAGGCCTACGACGAGGACAGCGCGCCGAACACCAAGGGTGGCGTCGACAAGCGCACGGTGCTCCGCTTCGACCCGCGGCTCGCGCCGGTGAAGGTCGCCGTGCTCCCGCTGTCCCGTAACCCCGACCTTTCGCCGAAGGCGAAAGACCTGGCGACGGCGCTGCGCCTGCGCTGGAACACCGACTTCGACGACGCGGGCGCGATCGGCCGGCGCTACCGGCGGCAGGACGAGATCGGCACCCCGTACTGCATCACCGTCGACTTCGACACGCTGCAGGACAACGCGGTGACGGTCCGCGACCGCGACACGATGAAGCAGGAGCGGATCTCCCTGGACCAGGTGGAGCGCTTCCTCCTGGACCGCCTCCCGCCCTGTTGAGTTTCAGCACGTCACGGCCTGGGTACTGAGGACCTCCACATCGATTGATGTGGAGGTCCCCGCCGTGTCCGTCCTCGATCGGTTCCCGACCAAGCACCTGCCCCCGGTCTCCACCCGCGACGTGCCCGAACCCCCGCGCTCGCTGTGGCGGGTCATCGGACCGGGCGTCGTCGCCGCCGGCGTCGGCCTGGCGTCCGGCGAGTTCATCCTCTGGCCCTACATCGCCTCCCAGGTGGGGCTGGTGTTTCTGTGGGCCGCGTTCGTCGGCATCGTCACCCAGTGGTTCATCAACATGGAGATCGAGCGCTACACGCTGGCCACCGGCGAGACCGCGCTGACCGGATTCTCCCGTTTCTGGCGTCATTGGGGTCTGGTGTTCGCCATCATGATCTACTTCGCGAACCTCTGGCCCGGCTGGGCGACCAGCTCGGCGACGATGGTGACCTACCTGTTCGGCGGCGACGCCACCTGGATCGCGATCGGCATGCTCGTCGTGATCGGGATAACCCTGACGCTGGCGCCGGTGGTCTACGTCGCCCTGGAACGGGTCGAGTTCGTCAAGGTCGGGCTCGTGCTGCTGTTCATCGTGGTGGCGGTCGTGTTCGCGATCACCGCCGGCGCGTGGGGCGAGTTGCCGAAGAACGTCACCGGGCCGGAGTTCCCGGCGGAGGAACTGGGCTTCGCGTTGGTGCTGTCGGCGCTGGTGTTCGCGGGCGCGGGCGGCGGCCAGAACCTGTGCCAGAGCAACTGGATCCGCGACAAGGGCTACGGCCTCGGCGCCTACGTGCCCCGGCTGGTCAGCCCGGTGACGGGCAAGGAGGAGGCGGCGCCCGACGCCGGTGCCGGATTCATCTTCGAGCCGGACGAGGCCAACCTGGGCCGGTGGCGGCGCTGGTGGAAGATCGCGAACATCGAGCAGGCCGTGACGTTCGGGGCGATCTCGTTCATCACGATCGTTTTCATGTCGATGCTCGCCTACTCGACGGTGTACGGCCAGGAGGGGCTCGGCAACAGCGTCGCGTTCCTGGAGGCCGAGGGCGAGGCGCTGAAGGACGCCGTGGCGCCGTGGTTCGGGACGCTGTTCTGGGTGATCGGCGCGCTGTCGCTGTTCGCCGCCGCGATGGGCATCGTCGACTACACCAGCCGGGTGGCCGCCGACGTCCTGAAGACCTGCTACCTGCCCCGGTTCTCCGAGAGCAAGATCTATTTCGGACTGGTGTGGGGCCTCGTGGTCATCGGCTGCGCGATCCTGCTCGCCGGCTTCGACCAGCCGCTGGTGCTGCTGGTGATCTCCGCCTGCGTCGGCGGCGGGATGATGTTCATCTACTCGATCCTGCTGCTGGTGCTGAACCGCCGGGTCCTCCCCGACGCGATCCGCATCCGGTCGTTCCGGGTGGCCGCGCTGGTATGGGCGGTGCTGCTGTTCGGCGTGTTCTCGGTGCTGACGGTGTGGCAGCAGGGGCAGAAACTCTTCGAGTAGTTTTGGTTCATGCAGATCGGTCCGTTCGAGGTGACGCCGCCGGTGGTGCTCGCCCCGATGGCGGGCATCACCAACGTCGCCTTCCGGAAGCTCTGCCGCGAGCAGGGTGCCGGCGTCTACGTCTGCGAGATGGTGACCACGCGCGGCATCGTCGAGCGCAACCCGAAGTCGCTGCGCATGATCGCGTTCGACGCCGACGAGAACCCGCGCAGCCTGCAGGTGTACGGGGTCGACCCGGCCGTGGTGGGCCGCGCGGTCGCCATCGTCGCCGACGAGGGCCTGGCCGACCACGTCGACATCAACTTCGGCTGCCCGGTGCCGAAGGTGACCCGCCGCGGGGGTGGCGCCGCGCTGCCCTGGCGTCACAAACTCTTCGAGCGCATCGTGACGGCGGCCGTGAGGGCCGCCGCACCCTCCGGTGTCCCGGTGACGATCAAGATGCGCATGGGCATCGACGACGACCACCTGACCTACCGGCGGGTCGGGCTGATCGCGCAGGAGGCCGGCGTCAAGGCGGTGGCGCTGCACGCGCGGACGGCCGCCCAGCGCTACTCCGGCACCGCCCACTGGGACGCGATCGCCGACCTGGTGTCCGTGCTGGACGTGCCCGTGCTGGGCAACGGCGACATCTGGGAGGCCGACGACGCGCTGCGCATGGTCGCCGAGACCGGCTGCGCCGGCGTGGTGGTGGGCCGCGGCTGCCTCGGGCGCCCGTGGCTGTTCGCCGACCTGGCGGCCGCGTTCGCCGGGTCGTCGCACCGCGTGATGCCTTCGCTGGGCGAGGTGGCCCAGGTGATGCGCAGGCACGCCGCCCTGTTGGTGGAGTGGTTCGTCACCGAGGTCGACCCGCGCGGGCGGATCACCAGCGAGCACCACGCGTGCGCCGACTTCCGCAAGCACGTCGCCTGGTACCTGAAAGGATTCCCGGTGGGCGGGGAACTGCGGCGCGCGCTGGCGATGGTCTCGTCGCTGGCCGAGCTCGACGACCTGCTGGGCAAGCTCGACCCGGCGGTCCCGTTCCCGGAGAGCGAGCTGGGCCACCCGAGGGGTCGCACCAACGCCCCGGGCAAGGTCGCCCTGCCCGAGCACTGGATAGAGGACGCCGACAGCGACGAGGTCCCGACCGGCGCCGAGATGGAACACAGCGGCGGCTGAGGGGGTGCGCCGACCGGGCCCGTCGAGGCAAGGTAGGGGGATGTGTCGGAACATCCGTGTGCTCCACAACTTCGAGCCGCCCGCCACCGAGGACGAGGTCGAGGCGGCCGCCCTCCAGTACGTGCGGAAGGTGAGCGGTACCACCAAGCCGTCGGCGGCGAATCAGGAGGCGTTCGACGAGGCGGTTCGGGTGGTCGCCGAGGCGACCCGGGCGCTGCTCGAGAGTCTCACCACGAAGGCGCCGCCGCGCGATCGTGAGGTGGAGGCGGCGAAGGCCAAGGCCCGGGCGGCCGAGCGCTACGGCGTCCGCGCCTGACCGTGACGCGGTGGGCCTGCCCGGAGTGTGAGCGGGAATTCGACCGCGCCCGGCAGTCGCACGTGTGCGTGCCCGGCTGCACCGTCGACGACACGTTCCGGGGACGGGAGTGGCAGCGCCCGATCTGCGACGAGATCCTGGCGTTCCTCACCGACCTCGGTCCGTTGCACGTCGACGCCGTCGGGGTGGGCGTGTTTCTCAAGCGGCAGCGCAAGCTGGCGGAACTGCGTCCGATGGCGCGGGCCCTGTCGGTGAACCTGTGGCTGCCGCGGGTGGTCACCGACCCGCGGGTGCTGCGCCGGTTCGACACCTGGCACGTGCTGCGGCTCACGGGCGTGGAACAGGTCGACGACCGGGTGCGTGACTGGCTCACCGAGTCGTACGACGCCGCCGGCTGAGGCGATCTTGGGCCGGGAGGGGTAGTAGTTAGGTACCCCAGCGCCGGAGGTGCCCATGGCCGCATCTGTGTTCGTCTACGACTTTGCCGACGGTAACCGGGACATGAAGGACCTGCTCGGCGGCAAGGGCGCGAACCTCGCCGAGATGAGCAACCTGGGCCTGCCGGTGCCGCCCGGTTTCACCATCACCACCGAAGCCTGCCGGCACTACCTCACCACCGGCGATGTTCCGCCGGAACTGGCCGAAGAGGTCGGCGAACACCTGAAGACCCTCGAAGAGACGATGGGCAAGCGGCTCGGCGACCCGGCCGACCCGCTGCTCGTGTCGGTGCGGTCGGGCGCCGCGTTCTCGATGCCGGGAATGATGGAGACGGTGCTCAACGTCGGCCTCTCCGACGCGAGCGTCACCGGGCTGGCCGAGCGCACCGGCAACGAGCGGTTCGCCTGGGACTCCTACCGCCGGCTCATCCAGATGTTCGGCCGCACCGTCTGCGACGTGCCGGCCGAGGCGTTCGAGAACGCGCTCGACGAAGCGCGGACGTCGAACAAGGTCGAACACGACACCGGGCTCGACACGACAGCGATGAAGGAACTCGTGACGGCGTTCAAGGAGATCTTCGCCGCGCACGCCGGCCGCGACTTCCCGCAGGATCCGCGCGAGCAGCTGGAACTGGCCACCCGCGCGGTGTTCGACTCGTGGAACGCCGACCGGGCGGTGCTGTACCGGCGCCAGGAACGCATTCCCGCCGACGCGGGCACGGCGGTCAACGTCGTCGCGATGGTGTTCGGGAACATGGGCGACGATTCGGGGACGGGTGTGGCGTTCACGCGCGACCCCGGCACCGGCGCGCAGGGCGTCTACGGCGACTACCTGCAGAACGCGCAGGGCGAGGACGTCGTGGCCGGCATCCGCAACACGGTTCCGCTCGGCGACCTGGAACGCATCGACAAGGCCGTCTTCGACGAGCTGTTGCGGACGATGTCCACATTGGAGGATCACTACCGCGACCTGTGCGACATCGAGTTCACCGTCGAGCGGGGCAAGCTGTGGATGCTGCAGACGCGCGTCGGCAAGCGCACGGCCGCCGCCGCGTTCACGATCGCCACGCAACTGCTCGACGAGGGCGTCATCGACCTCGACGAGGCGCTGCGCCGCGTCACCGGGGCCCAGCTCGGCCAGCTGATGTTCCCGACGTTCGTCGTGGACGGCGACCTGAAGCCGGTGGCGCGCGGGGTCGCGGCGTCGCCGGGCGCCGCCGTGGGCAAGGCCGTGTTCGACTCTGGCCGCGCGGCGGAGCTGGGCGCGGCGGGCGAGAACGTCATCCTGGTGCGCCGGGAGACCAACCCCGACGACCTGCCCGGCATGATCGCGGCGCAGGGCGTGCTCACCAGCCGCGGCGGCAAGACCTCGCACGCGGCGGTGGTGGCCCGCGGCATGGGCAAGACGTGCGTCTGCGGCGCCGACAAGCTGGATGTCGACGTCCACAGTCGACAGTTCACAGTGGACGGTCAGACCGTGAACGAGGGCGACGTGGTGTCGATCGACGGCAGCACCGGCGACGTGTACCTCGGTGAGGTGCCGGTCGAGCCGTCCCTCGTGGTCCGCTACTTCGAGGGCGACGTCGAGCCCGACAGCGATCCGCTGCTCCACGCGGTCCACGCGCTTCTGACCCACGCCGACCGGAAGCGGGCGCTGAACGTCCGCACGAACGCCGACACCGGCGCCGACGCCGCGCGGGCGCGGCGGTTCGGCGCCGAGGGGATCGGCCTGTGCCGCACCGAGCACATGTTCCTCGGCGAGCGCCGGCCGCTGATCGAGCGCCTGATCCTCGCCGCCGACGACGAGGAGCGGCAGAAGGCGCTCGACGAGCTGCGGCCGTTGCAGCGCAAGGACTTCACGTCGTTGCTGCGCGAGATGAGCGGGCTGCCGGTGACGATCCGGTTGATCGACCCGCCGCTGCACGAGTTCCTACCGTCCCTTGTGGACCTGTCGGTGAAGGTGGCCGTCGCGAAGGAACGGGGTGAGGACCCGGGCCGCGACGGGAAACTGCTCGTCGCGGTGCGCCGCATGCACGAGGAGAACCCGATGCTGGGCCTGCGCGGCGTGCGGCTCGGGCTGGTGGTGCCGGGCCTGTTCGACATGCAGGTCCGCGCGGTGGCCGAGGCGGCGAAGGAGGTGCGGGCCGCCGGCGGCGACCCGCGGCCGGAGATCATGGTGCCGCTGGTCGGCGCCGTGCAGGAACTGGAGACCGTGAAGGCCGCGGCCGAGCGGGTGATCGCCGACGTCGATCCCGGCGTCGACGTGCTGATCGGCACGATGATCGAGCTGCCGCGGGCGGCCCTGACCGCCGGCCAGATCGCGACCGCGGCCGAGTTCTTCTCGTTCGGCACCAACGACCTGACCCAGCTCGGCTGGGGCTTCTCCCGCGACGACGTGGAGAGCTCGTTCTTCGCCCGCTACCTGGAACTGGGCATCTTCGGCGTCTCGCCGTTCGAGTCGATCGACACCGAGGGCGTCGGGCGGCTCATCCGCATCGCGGTCGCCGAAGGGCGGGAAACGCGCCCCGACCTGAAGGTCGGTGTGTGCGGCGAGCACGGCGGGGATCCGGAATCGGTCCACTTCTTCGCCGACGCCGGACTCGACTACGTTTCCTGTTCGCCGTTCCGGGTACCGGTGGCCCGGATCGAAGCGGGACGGGCCGCCGTCGGCGGAAGCACAACCACGCATTGAGCCATCGCGAAGCGTAGTATTTCCTCACTTTCGGCCCCCGGAGGGACATGCGGATGGGAAGTCGATGGCTCGGCATCGTCGTTGACTCGAGCGACCCCGCCCGGCTCGCCCGGTGGTGGGCCGAGGTGCTCGGTTACCACGTGACCTTCGAGGATCCCGGCCTGGTGTCGATCGCCGGTGACGACAAGACCCATCCCGGCATCGCGTTCGTGTCCGTGCCGGAGGCGAAGGCCGGCAAGAACCGGCTGCACCTCGACCTGGAGCCCGACGACCAGCCGGCCGAGATCGAGCGGCTGGTCGACATGGGCGCCCGGCACGTCGACATCGGGCAGCCGGCCGATCGCGGCTGGACCGTGCTCGCCGACCCGGAGGGCAACGAGTTCTGCGTCCTCCGGGGCGGGAAGACACCGTGACCGCCGACTCGTCCGCTGAAGAGATACTGCGGCGCGAGCCCGCCGGCGGCGCGCCACCGGTCGACGAGGGGCCGCCGGGTCGGGTCGGATTCGGGCAGGTCTACCGGTGGGGGATCGCCGCGGCGCTCGGTGTGCTGAGCGTCGCGCTGGCGGCGTTCGCCGTCTACGCGGTGCGCAGCGTGCTGGTCCTGGTGATCATCGCGCTGTTCATCGCGGTCGGGCTCGATCCGGCGGTGCGGTGGCTGGTGCGGCGCGGGTTCCGGCGCGGGGTCGCGGTCGGGATCATCTTCCTGGCGGCGTTCGGGATGCTCGCCGGGTTCCTGGCGGCCGTCATCCCGCCGCTGCTGCGCGAGGGCGGCGACCTGTTCACCAACCTGCCCGGCTACGTGGAGCGGCTGCCCGAGCAGTCCAGCCTCTACCGCGACCTGGCCGAGCGGTACCACTTCACCGAGAAGCTCAGCCAGTACGCCGCGAACATCCCGCAGAAGCTGGTCGGCAACGCGTGGGGGTTCGCGCGGCAGTTCCTCGGCGCGCTCGCCTCGGTGCTGACCGTGCTCGTCTTCACGATCTACTTCATGGCCGACCTGCCCCGGCTGCGGCGCGGCCTGGTGCGGCTGTTCCCGCGGCCGCGCCGGCCGCAGGCCGCCGAGGTGGTCAACGTGGTGGTCGAGAAGGTCGGCGCGTACATGGTCGGCAACCTGATCGTCTCGCTGGTGGCCGGCTTCACCAGCTTCGTGGTGCTCATGGTGCTCGGCGTGCCGTACGCGCTGCCGCTGGCCGTCGCGGTGGCGATCACCGACCTGATCCCGCTGGTCGGCGCCACGATCGGGGCCGTGCTGGTCACGGCGATCACGTTCTTCACCAGCGACCTGTGGCCGGAGACGGTCGTGGTCATCATCTTCTTCGTGGTGTACCAGCAGTTGGAGAACTACATCCTGGTGCCGCGGGTCATGCGTAACACCGTCGACATCTCCTCGATCGCGGTGCTGCTGTCGGCGCTGGTCGGTGCCACCGTGATGGGCGTGATGGGCGCGCTCATGGCGATCCCGATCGCGGCGGCGGTCAAGGTGGTGCTCACCCCGATGATCGAGCGGCACACGGAGAGCGCACCGCCGGCGGTGCCGGCCCAGGCGCCGGCACCGAGAGAACCCGACACCGCCTCGGAGTAGCGGCGATACCCTGGCGATCGTGATCGACAGCGACGGTGACGCCCAGCGCTTCGTCGCCGAGCCACCCAAGTTCTCCGGTAGCCGGTCCGAGCGCAGCCCGTACGAGCGCGACCGCGGCCGGGTGCTGCACTCGGCCGGGTTCCGCCGGCTGGCGACGAAGACCCAGGTGCACCCGGCCGGCGAGGACGGCTTTGTGCGTACCCGGCTGACCCACTCGCTGGAGGTCGCGCAGATCGCCCGCGAGCTGGGCGAGCGGCTGGGCTGCGACCCCGACGTCGTCGACACCGCCGGGCTGGCGCACGACCTCGGCCACCCGCCGTTCGGGCACAACGGCGAGGACGCGCTCGACGCGATGGCGCAGGCGTGCGGCGGCTTCGAGGGCAACGCGCAGACGCTCCGGGTGCTGACGCGGCTGGAGGCGAAGGTCTTCGACGCCGCCGGGCGGTCGGCGGGACTGAATCTGACGCGGGCAGCGCTCGACGCGGTGTGCAAGTACCCGTGGTTCCGCGCGCCCGGGCAGCGCAAGTACGGCGTCTACGCCGACGACGCGGCGGTCTTCGACTGGCTGCGCGCGGGTGTCGACGGCAGCCGTCGCTGCCTGGAGGCGCAGGTGATGGACTGGTCCGACGACGTGGCCTACTCCGTCCACGACGTCGAGGACGGCATCCACGGCGGCTACGTCGACCTCGACCCGCTGCGCCACGACGACGACGAACGGGCCGCCCTGTGCGCCGACGTGGCGGCGGTCTACTCCGGCGAGTCGGCCGGCGACCTCGCCGAGGTGCTCGACGGGTTGCTCTCCGACCCGGTGTTCGCCCCGCTCAGCGGCTACGACGGCAGCCACGGCGCGCAGGCGGCGCTCAAGCGCGTCACGAGCGTGCTCACCGGCCGGTTCGTGGTCGAGACGATCCGGGCCACCCGGGACCGGTACGGGCCGGGGCCGGTCCGCCGCTACGACGCCGACCTGGTGGTGCCGCGCCGGACCCGGGCACAGGTGGCGCTGCTGAAGGGCATCGCGCTGCGGTACGTGATGCGCCGGCCGGGGGCCGGGCCGTCGTACGCGCGTCAGCGGGAGATGCTGCGCGATCTGGTGACCGTTCTGATCCACAAGGCCCCGGCCGAGCTGGACCCGATCTTCACCCCGCTCTGGACGGCCGCGGCCGACGACGACGCCCGGCTGCGCGTGGTGATCGACCAGGTGGCCAGCCTCACCGACCCCGCGGCGATCGCCTGGCACCGCCGGCTGTGCGGCTAGGTGCGGGTGCCGCCGACGACCGTGGGGTTCAGCGCCCAGTTCAGGGCGTAGTCGGCGATCTCCTCCCAGCCCGGCTGGCCCACCGTGTAGTGGCTGCGGTCGGGGAACTCGCGGTAGGCGGTGAGCGCGCTCGTGCGCCGGTACTTGCGGGCGTTCTCGCGGTTCACCGCCGCCGGGATCACGTGGTCCTTGCCGCCGGCCAGGAACAGCAGCGGCGCCCGGTTGACGTTGGTGAAGTCGACCCGGAGCGGGGTCTTCGGGGCGACGTTCGCCAACGCGCCCTGGAACAGGACGTTGGCGGCGGCGGGGACGTGGTACCGGTCGTAGACCGTGCGTGACTCGGCCTTCGACAGCGTGTTGCAGAACGCGTAGCGGAACTGGTCCGGGGTCAGCGGCACCGCCTTGTGCCGGTTCGCCGGGTTGCGCAGCACCGGCGCGGTGACCCGCAGCGTCGAGAACGGCAACCGGCGCACGCCGCGGACCGGCGACGGGGCCAGGGCCACGCCGGCCGCACCGAGACCGCGGTCGAGCAGGAGTTGCACGAACGTTCCGCCGAAGGAGTGACCGATGATCATCGGGGGCCGGTCGAGGTCGCGGATGATCCGCTCGTAGTGGTCGACGATCATGGTGACGTCGAGCCGGGTGAGCGGCGTCGGGTCGCCCCGCAGCGCGTCGACCTCGCCCTCCAGGCCCGGCCAGGCTGGCGCGATCACGTGGTAGCCGGCGGCGGTGTACCGCTCGACCCAGTGCTCCCAACTGCGCGGGGTCATCCACAGCCCATGGATGAGCACGATCGTGTCGGACGTCAGCTCGCTCACGTGAGCAACATACCCACCAGTGGACGGTGCCCCTCCCGGACGGTGCAGGATGTACGTCATGACCGCCCGCATCCGCCAAGAGGACATCACTCTGCTGCGCGAGCGCGTCTCCGTGGTCGACGTGATCTCCGATCACGTCACCCTGAAGTCGGCCGGTGGCGGCAACCTGAAGGGTCTCTGCCCGTTCCACGACGAGAAGACGCCGTCGTTCAACGTCAAGCCGTCACAGGGCGTGTACTACTGCTTCGGCTGTGCCAACGGCGGCGACGCGATCAAGTTCGTGATGGAGATCGACCATCTCACGTTCCCCGAGGCCGCGGAGCGGCTGGCCGCCCGCGCCGGCATCGAACTGCGGTACATCGAGGGCGGGCCGGCACCGGTCCGCCAGGCCGGCCAGAAGCAGCGGCTGATCACCGCGCACCGCGACGCGGCGGCGTTCTACGCCGAGCAGCTGCTCACCCAGGGTGCCCGGCCGGCCCGCGAGTTCCTCGCCCAGCGCGGCTTCGACCGGGCCGCCGCCGAGCGGTACGGCTGCGGTTTCGCCCCCGACGCCTGGGACGTGCTCACCAAGCACCTGCGGAACCAGGGCTACACGGCGCAGGAACTGGTGACCGCGGGCCTGTCGCGGGAGGCGCGCAGCGGCAGCCTGATCGACCGGTTCCGGCGCCGCCTGCTGTGGCCGATCAAGGACATCAGCGGCGACGTGATCGGCTTCGGCGCGCGCAAGCTCTTCGACGACGACGACGGCCCGAAGTACCTGAACACGCCCGAGACGCCGCTCTACAAGAAGTCGCACGTGCTCTACGGCATCGACCAGGCCAAGCGGGAGATCGCCAAGCAGGGCCGGGCGGTGATCGTCGAGGGGTACACCGACGTGATGGCCTGCCACCTGGCCGGGGTGCCGGTCGCGGTGGCCACCTGCGGCACGGCGTTCGGCGGCGACCACATCCAGGTGCTGCGCCGGCTGCTGATGGACGTCGACGCGTACACCGGCGAGATCATCTTCACCTTCGACGGCGACGCCGCCGGGCAGAAGGCCGCCCTGCGGGCGTTCGAGGACGACCAGAAGTTCGTCGCGCAGACCTACATCGCGGTCGGCCCCGACGGCATGGACCCGTGCGAGCTCCGGCTGGCCCGCGGCGACGCCGCCGTGCGCGACCTGGTCGCCCGGCGTGAGCCGATGATCGACTTCGCGATGCGCGCCAACGCCGCCCGGTTCGACCTCGACACCGTTCCCGGGCAGGTGGGCGCCGCCCGCGCGGTAGCGCCGCTGGTCGGCCGGCTCAAGGACCGCTCGCTGCGCGACCAGTACATCAACCGGATGGCCAACATGCTCGGCGTCGACGTCGAACTGGCCCGGCGCGAAGTCGCCGCGGCCGGTGACGGTCCGGGCCGCGCCGCGCCGGTGCAGCGCCAGCCGATGGTGTCCACAGTGGACGGTGCCGAGGCCGCCGTCGAGCGCGAGGCGCTCAAGCTCGCGCTGCAGGCGCCGGCCCTGTCCGGCCCGATGTTCGACCTGATCGGCGCCGAGGCGTACGCCCATCCGGTGCACGCCGTCCTGCGCGAGGCGATCACGCAGGCCGGCGGCGCCGCCGGCGGCCTGTCCGGTGCGGTGTGGACGGAGAAGGTACGCGACGCGTGCCCGGACCTCGCGGCGAAGGCGCTGGCGACCGAACTGTCCGTGGAGTCGCTGCGGCTCGACCACGATCCCGACCCGCGCTACGTCGACCAGACGTTGACCCGGTTGCAGATCCCGGCGGTCAACCGCCGGATCCGGGAGATCAAGTCGAAGCTGCAGCGGCTGAACCCGGTGACGCAGCGGGAGGCGTACCTCACGCTCGCCGGTGAGCTGTTCTCCCTGGAGCAGCAGGCGCGCGGGCTCCGGGAACGGGCGGCGGGGGGTATCTGAGTGTCGCTGTTCCGTCGCCGCCGGCTTCCGGCGGATGCGCGTCCGCCCCTCGACCGCGACGAGCGGGTGCTGGCGTGGGCGGGTACCGCGAACCATGCTGTGGTGGTCGTCACAAACTTCGGCCTGTGGCTGCCCGGAATCTCCGGCTCGGCGCGGCTGGGCTGGCACGAGATCCACAAGGCGACGTGGTCGGGCCGGGCGCTGCTGGTGGTGCCGGCCCGGGTGAAGGAGTCGTTCGACACCTACGCCGAGATGGTCGACGAGGAGACGGTGAGCGTCACGCTGCTCGACCCGGACAAGGTTCCGGAGCAGGTCCGGGCCCGGGTGACGAAGTCGGTGGCGTACACGAGCCACCACGTGCTGCCCGGCGGCGGCGTGCGGGTGGTCGCCCGCCGCGTCCCCGGAAAGGACGGCCTGCGGTGGACGGCGCGGTACGACCCCGCCACGCCGCCCGCCCCCGACGCCGTGGCCGATCTCGTGGCCGACGCCCGCGCGGCAATAACTGCCGGGCAGACCGTCGCACCCTCAGGTTAGGGTCGCCGGGTGGTCGAGACGAAGCCAACGGACGCCCCCGAACGGCCGGATCAGCCGATGATCGCCGCCAAGGGGCTGGTGAAGCGGTTCGGGTCGTTCACCGCGGTCGACGGCATCGATGTCGAGGTGCGGGCCGGCGAGGCGTTCGGGTTCCTCGGCCCGAACGGCGCCGGAAAGTCGTCCACGATGCGCATGATCGGTTGCGTGTCGCCGCCCACCGCGGGATCGCTGCGCATCTTCGGGATGGATCCGGTGCGTCAGGGCCCGCAGATCCGGGCCCGGCTCGGCGTGTGCCCGCAGCAGGACTCGCTCGATCTCGAACTCACCGTCCTCGAGAACCTCACCGTGTACGCGCGGTACTTCGGCATCCCCCGCAAGGTGGCCCGCGAGCGCGCCCGCGAACTGCTCGACTTCATGCAGCTCGGCGACCGCGCCGGCGACACCACCGATCCGCTGTCCGGCGGCATGAAGCGGCGCCTCACCATCGCCCGGGCGCTGATCAACGAGCCCGAGATCGTGCTGCTCGACGAGCCGACCACCGGCCTCGATCCGCAGGCCCGGCACCTGGTGTGGGACCGCCTGTTCCGGCTCAAACAGCGCGGGGTGACGCTGGTGCTCACCACCCACTACATGGACGAGGCCGAGCAGCTGTGCGACCGGCTGGTGGTGATGGACGGCGGCCGCATCGTCGCCGAAGACTCGCCCCGGGCGCTCATCGCCGAGCACTCCACGCGCGAGGTGCTGGAACTGCGGTTCGGGCTCGACCCGCTGGAGCCCATCGCCGAGAAGCTCGACGGAATCGGCGAGCGGGTCGAGGTGCTGCCCGACCGCATCCTCCTCTACACGCCCGACGGCGACGAGGCCGGCGCCGCCGTCACCGGCCGCAAGCTGCACCCGTCGAGCGTGCTGGTGCGGCGCAGCACGCTGGAAGACGTCTTCCTGCACCTCACCGGCCGGACGTTGGTCGACTGACATGTTGCAGCCGTCGCTCGCCGTTCTCGAGTACAACCTGGCCACCTACCGGCGCGTGTGGAAGGCGTCGGTGCTGTCGTCGTTCGCGTTGCCGCTGCTGTTCCTGGTCGGGATGGGCGTGTCGGTCGGCTCGTATGTCGACGCGCGCGGCGCCCTCGACACCGACTATCTCGACTTCATCGCCCCCGGGCTGCTGATGTCCACCGCGTTGCAGGTGGCGGTCGCCGAGTCCACCTGGCCGGTGTTCGGCAGCTTCGCGTGGACGCGCGTCTACCACTCGATGCTCGCCACGCCGGTGCGTATCCGCGACGTCCTGGCCGGCAGCTTCGCGTTCGTGCTGGTGCGGGTCGCGCTGGCGAGCATCGGGTTCCTGGTCGTGATGCTGCTCTTCGGCGCCGTGCAGTCGTGGCACGCGCTGTTCGCGCTGCCGATGTGCGTCCTGCTGGGTCTGGCGGTCGCGGCGCCGTGCTTCGCGTACAGCGCGTCGGTGAAGTCCGACGGCATGTTCGCGGTGCTGCTGCGCTTCGGCGTCATCCCGATGACGCTGTTCGCCGGCGTGTTCTTCCCGATCGAGTCGCTGCACCCGGTGCCGCGGGCGCTGGCGTACGCGTCGCCGCTGTGGCACGGCGTCGAACTCGGCCGGGCGTCGACGCTGGGCATCGAGACCGCGTGGGGCTGGCCGACGCACGTCGCGTACCTGCTGCTGTGGTGCGTGGGCGGCTGGTGGCTGGCCCTGCACCGGTTCACCCGGAAGCTCACGGACTGATGCCGGCCCAACCGAGCGGGGGAGTAGCGCGATGGTGAGCACGCTGGCGCTGCCGACGGTCGCGAAGCGCATGGAACGGCGCTGGGCCAACACGGTCGCGGTCACCAACCGCAACGCCACCGCCGCCCGGCACTCCGCCTACTGGTGGGTGCTGCTGTCGGGGTTCTTCGAGCCGCTGCTGTACCTGCTGTCGATCGGCATCGGGGTGGGCCGCCTGGTTGGCGACTTCCGGCTGGCCGACGGGCGCATCGTCACCTACGCCGCGTTCGTGGCGCCGGCGATGCTCGCCGCGTCGGCGATGAACGGCGCGCTCGCCGAGAGCACGTTCAACTTCTTCGGAAAAATGAAGTTCATGAAGGTCTACGACGCGGTGATCGCCACCCCGGTGACACCCGTCGAGATCGCGGTCGGCGAGTTGCTGTGGGCGATGTTGCGCGGTGCCGTCTACTCGGCGGCGTTCCTGGCCATCATGGTGTGGATGGACCTCACCACGGTCGGGTGGGCGCTGGCGGCGTTCCCGGCCACGATGGTGGTCGGCTTCGCGTTCGGCGCGGTCGGCATGGTGCTGTCGACGCTCGTGCGCAGCTGGCAGGACTTCGACTACGTGATGGTGGCCCAGTTCGCGCTGTTCCTGTTCTCCGGCACGTTCGCGCCGGTGCAGTCGTTCCCGATCGTGATGCGGATCCTGGTCGAGTTCACGCCGCTGTACCACGGGGTCGAGGTGGTGCGGGCGCTCACCACCGGCGTGCTGGAGTGGACGCTCGCCTGGCACCTCACGTACCTGGCCGCGATCACCGTGCTGTGCCTGCGGATCGCCGGGCGCCGGATGAACAACCTCCTGTGTAAGTGAGCCGGTTCGAGCGCGCGCTGGAGTACGTCGCCGCCCGCTCGGCCGGCCCGCCGATCGACCGTGCTCACCGCGTCACCGTGAATTTTCATCCCGATCGGGGTGACCTTCTCGATTCGCTCGCGCGCGGCGGGTGTTATGTCTCGCAGTTCGTCACCGGAACCAGCAACGGCGGATTGACGGCATTCCCCGGCGGCGACCGGTGGCGCTGGGAGAGCCGGATGTTCGGCGGCGCGTACGACGACGCGCCCGCCGCCGACCGGCCGGTGTACGGTGCGCTGAACCTGCGCCGGAGCGCGGTCGGCGCGGCACCGCGGTTCGGGTCGGCCCACCTGCGGCTGACGGCCGACTGCCTGCGCCGGGCGACGTTCTGCTACCCCGACAGCTTCCTGGAGCCGACCGACTTCGGTGTGGCCGCGAACATGCGTCTGGCCGAGCTGGCGGCGGAGTGGGACGGCGATCCGCTCGACGGCTACGTCGAGGCCCACGTGCACGGCCCGGTGCGGGTCGACGCCGACGTCGAAGCGATCGTGCTCGATCCGTGTTACCGCGGTACCGCCGTGGAGTCGGCCGCGGCGCGGTTGCCGTGCGCCGTGGAGTGGCATCCGGGGTTCCGGCTGTCGGTCGACGAGCTGCGCCGGCATCCGCACTATCGCGGGCCGGAGTTCGTGGCGCTCGGTGTTTCGCTTTCCGTGGACGGGTTTCTCGACCCGGCGGTGATCGGGGCGGCCGTCGGGTTGCACGACCCGCAGGCGCTGAAGCGGGTCTGGCACTACGTGGCCCGGTTCGGGTGCCTATCGTGATCCGATGCGGGTTCTCCTGGTGTCGGCGCCCCTGATCGGGCACGTCTTTCCGCTCGTTCCGCTCGGCCGGGCCCTGGTGGCGGCGGGGCACGAGGTGTGCGTCGCGACCGGTGGCGACGGCATGGCGGTCACGAAGGCGGGGTTGACGGCCGTCGACCTCGTGGTGTACGAATCGCTCGCAGTGGCCGGCGCGCTGGCCGCCGCCACGCTCGGCGTACCGGCCGTGCTGCACGAGAACATGTTGTTCGACGGGCCGACGCTGGTGCGCGTCACCTCGTCGCGGTTGGGTAAGGCGCTGCGCCGCCACGGTCTTGACGCGCTCCCGGCGGACGCCGCGACGATCAGCATCGCGCCGCCGAGCGTGTTGCCGGACCGGCCCGGCCGGCCGATGCGGCCGGAGCCGTACGCCACCGGCGACCTCGACCTGCCCACGACGGCGCGGCCGCGCGTGGTGGTGACCCGCAGCACCGTCGGCGCGTCGGGCGGCGGGCTGATGCCGCTGGTGGCCCGGGCCGCCGCCGGGATCGACGCGGAGTTCGTGTTCCTCAACCCCGACCGGAGGACCCGGATACCGGCGAACGGGCGGGCGGTCGCGTCGGCGCCGATGCCGGCGCTGCTGGAGACGAGCGCGGCGGTGATCCACCACGGCGGTGCGGGGACGGCGATCGCGGCGCTGTGCGCGGGTGTGCCGCAACTCGTGGTGAACGGGACGGGCGACCGCCGCCACAACGCGTCCCTGATCGCCGCGCGCGGCGCCGGCCTTGCGGTCGACGAACCCGACATCGATGCCGACCTGATCCGCCGGCTCCTGACGGACCCGGCGGTGGCCGGTGCCGCGGGCGAGGTTCGCGCCGAGGTGGCGGCGATGCCCTCGCCCGCGACCCTGGTCCCGGTGCTGGCGGCGCTGCTGTAGGTCAGGCGGCGGCCATCGTGAGCATCAGGGAGATCTGGTCGGACCTTGACTCCTTGATGCGCCTGGCGAGGTCCTGGGTTTCCGGGTTCCTGCCGCTGCCGTCGCCCACCAGGTTGGTCAGTTCGACGGCGTTGTGCTGGTGGCCGATCAGCAGGTTCAGGAACATGCGGTCGAAGTCGGCGGCCGGGGCCTTCTTCAGGTCGGCCAGCTGCTCGGCGCCCAGCGCGGGCAGCCCGCCGTGATTGGCGTGCATGTTCGGGTCGTGGGCGCTCTGGGTGGGCTCGTCCCAGCCCTGCAGCCACGTCGTCATGACCTTCGCCTCCTCGCCCTGGGTGGCGTCGACCGCGGTGGCGAGGTTCTTCACGTCCTCCCGGGTCGACCGCTGCTCGGCCAGCGCGGCGAGTTCCCGCCCCTGTCCGGTGTGGACGATCATCATCTGGAGGAACATCACGTCGTTGCTGTTGTGCGCGGAACTGGCCGGCACCGCCGCGGTGGTCACCTCACCGGCGGCCGCCGGGCCGCCGGCCGCGTCGTCCTTTGTGGACGATGAGCAGCCGGCGAACCCGAACAGCGCCAGCAACGCGAACGCCGTCACGTAGCGCTTGACCATCAGACCGGCAGCCACAGCGCGAGCGTGAAGATCGACGGTTCCCACGACCGGATCGACGTGTGCGCCTGACGGCACTTGAACTTCTTGCCGTCGAAGGTCACGACGTCACCGACCTTGTAGGCGGTGCCCGGAGCCCAGCCACCGTTCGGCTGGGCTCCGGGCTGTTGGCCCCCGGGCGGAGGGGCCGGCACCGGCGCGGTGGACGAGCCACCGGTCGGTGCTGTCGTGGGCGGCTTGGTGCCCGTGCTCGTGGGCGCCGGGTTCGTCGGTGTCGAGCCGCCGCCGGTCCCGCCGATGTTCACGTCGACGCAGCTGTAGAACGCCATCGGGGTGTCGCCGATGTTCCACACGGCGAGAATCGTCTGCCGGCCGCGGAAGCCACCGAGGTTCACCTTGTGCGTCACGACGGCTTCGGGCTGGGCGTTCCCGCCGTCGACGACGCCGACGCGGGTGTTGCCGATGAAGTACTCCCAGTTGCTCGTGCGGTGGCGGGCGGTGAAGACCCAGGTGAAGTCGAGGCTCGTGCCGACGTTGCGGGCCGGCCAGGCGCGGCTGTTGTCGCTGAGCACCTTGAACTGGGGGAGGCCGCCGTCGCAGCTCTTCAGCCCCTTGACGCCTTCGACGCTCTGCGGCTCGAACTGGATGGCGCCACAGTCGGACACCGCCTTTGTGGCGCAGAGCGCCTGGCGGCTGGGCGGAGCGGAGACGTACCCGTGAGCGGAGGCGGCGGCCGCGGTGGCGAACACACCGGCGGCGGCGGCGCCGAGCACGACCGACGGATAGACGAGAGCCTTCTTCCAGAACATGCGCCGGACGCTACGGAGCGTTTTCCTAAAGGGACCTTAACGATGTCGGGACAATCATTAAATAAACCCGGGCGCCGCCGAGCGGTCCGTAGCCGATCTCCAGCCGGCCGCCCGCCGCCCGCGCCACCCGCTGGGCGATGTCGAGCCCCAGCCCGGTCGATCCGGCACCGCTGGCACCGCGCCGCACCGCCGCCTCCGGGTCGCGGATGCCCGGGCCGGCGTCGTCGACGATCAGCCCGTGCTCGGAGACGGTCACCTGCAACGGTGTTCCCTCGGGCGTGTGCGCGAACACGTTGCCCAGCAACGCGTCGATCGCCAGGATCAGCTCACCGCGCGGAATCGGTACCGGAACCGGCTGCTCGCCGCCGACGATCCGGGTGTGCCGGCCCTGGTCCTCGGCCAGCACCGACCAGAACGCCAGCCGGTCGGCGAGCGCCTCCACCAGGTCGGTCTCCTGCGCGGTGCGCTTGCTCGCGCTCAGCCGGGCGCCGGTGATGATGGCCTCCAGTTCCGCGTCGAGGACGTCGAACGCCTGCCGCAACCGGTCGGCGACCGGACCCGGCGGCACCGCGTCGGCGTCGAGGCGCAACGCGGTGAGCGGGGTGCGCAGCCGGTGCGACAGGTCGGCGGCGAGTTCGCGTTCGGCGTCCATGCGTTCGCGGAGGTTGTCGGCCATGGCGTTGAAGTTGCGGGCCGCGTCGCGCAGTTCCGGTGGACCCTTCGGTTCGGCGCGCACCGTGAGGTCGCCGGCGCCGAACCTCCGTGTCACATCGGCAAGATCGCGGGTGGCCCGCACGGTGCGGCTGCCGAGCCGGTCGGCGAACAGCGTGGAGCCGGCCACCAGCACGATCGCGAGCCCGGCCAGCGCCAGCCACGCCGGCCACACGCCGCGGTACAACTCGTCGCTCGGCACGAACACCTCGATGACGGCCACCTGACTGGCGTCCAGCACACTGGGTTGGAGGTAGATCAGCCCTTCGTCGTCCGTCCGCGTGAATGAGCGCCCGCCCCGCGCGGCCGCGACATCGGCCGCGGCCGCGTGGGAGACCCCGATCGGTGCCGAACCGGGAAGGTGGACGGCGAGCCGCCCGGCGCCACCCGCGGCCGTGCTCGCGACGGCGCGCGCCAGCAACGCCGGGCTGCTGTCGACGGCGAGCGCGGTGACCATCGCCGCCGCCTGCTGGCGCGCGTCGCCGAGCGCGCGGTCGTGGGCCAGTTGCCGGGTGACGCCGGCCAGCGGCACGAGGAACGCCAGCGCCACCATCGCCGTGATCGCGACGGCCAACCGGTTCAACGCGAGCCTCATGAGGGCTCCACCATCATCACGCCGACGCCGCGCACGGTGACCAGAAACCGTGGCTGTGCCGCCGTTTCACCGAGTTTGCGGCGCAGCCACGAGATGTGGACGTCGATGGTCTGTTCCTCGCCGATGTGCGCCTGCTGCCACACCTGCGTCATCAGTTCGCGCCGCGACACCACCCGGCCGGCGCGCTCGGCGAGATACTGCAGGACGTCGAACTCCCGCCGGGTGAGCCGCAGCGGCGCACCGTCCAATGTGGCCTGTCGCTTGTGCGGCTGGATGGTGAGGGTGCCGACGTTGATTTCCCGTTGCTCCTGCTCGGGCGCCTTGTGCCTTCTGAGCACCGCGTTGACGCGGGCCAGGATGTGCCCGGCGGAGAACGGCTTGGTGACGTAGTCGTCGGCGCCGAGGTTGAGCAGCTTGATGATTTCGCCCTCGCCGCGCCGCGCGGTGGCCACGATCACCGGGACGTCGGACACGCTTCGCATCATGCGGAGCGCGTCGGCGCCGTCGATGTCGGGCAGGCCGAGGTCGAGAATCACCAGGTCGGGTCGGTCGTCATTGACCATCTTCAACGCGTCGACGGCGGTGCCCGCGGCCCGCACGAGGTGGCCCGCGTCGGTGAGCGACCGGGACAGCGCCGCGGAGATGATGCGGTCGTCCTCGATCAGCAGGATCACGGCCATGGGCTGCACGCTACTGTGTCGGGTGATGAGGTCGCGGTGGGTCCTTCCCGTGCTCGGCTGGTGCGCCGCCACGCTGGCTTCGGTGGCGCTGGCTTCGGTGGCGTTGCTGCCCGTGTTGCGCACCGGCACTCCGAGTGCCGACGACACGGCGGCGGAGTTCGCGGCGGCGCCGATCGGCCCCGAGCCGACGTCGGTCGCGCTGCCGCCGGGTTCGGCGTCTCCCTCCACCGCCCCGCCGTCGTCCCGGCCGCCGGCTTCCCGGTCACCGAAAGCCCCGCCGCCGTCGCAGCCGGTCCGGGTCGTCGACGGCTGGACGGTGACCACCAACCCCGACGGCGAAACCGTGTACGTGCGCTCGTTCCGGGTCGACGGCGGGCAGGCGGTGATCCAGATGACCGAGGGCCGGGTCGACCTGGTGACGGCGACCCCGAGCCCGGGCTACACCGTGCAGACCGTGCAGAACGAACCGGGCAACCTGGCGGTGCAGTTCACCGAGCAGAACCACTACTACATAATCCACGCGTTGTGGCACAACAACGCGCCTTTCGCCCAGGTGAGCGAGGTCGGCGGCTGACGCGTGTGGGGCTTGCTGTGAAGCCCACGCGGGATCATGCTCTCGGCATGGATCTGCGGACTCGGCGGGCGCGGGTGGCCGTCGCGATGGCGTTCTTCGCGCAGGGCTTCTGCTTCGCCGCATTGTTGACGCAGACCAACGTGCTCAAGGACCGGTTCGAATTCAGCGACGGACAGTTGTCGCTCGTGCTGCTTGTCGTGCCGGTGGTCGCCGGTGTCGGCAGCGTGCTGGCCGGCGTCGCGGCGGCGCGGCTGGGCAGCGGGATCGTTCTCCGCGCCGGCGGGGTGCTGGTGGCGCTCGCGGTCGCCGGCACGGGCGCGGCCGACGAGCGGATCCAGCTGTACCTGGCGCTGGCGGCGCTGGGCATCGGCCTCGGCTCGGTCGACGCGGCGATGAACATGCAGGGGTACGGGGTCGAGCGGCGGTACGGGCGTCCGGTGCTGTCGTCGTTGCACGGCGTGTGGAGCGTCGGCGCGATGGCGGGCGCGCTCACCACCGCCGCGACGTCGGAACTGGACTTCACCACGTTCGAGTCGCTCGGCACGGCGGCCGTGATCGGTGCGGCGATCGCGCTGTCGGCGGGTCCGTTGCTGCTGCGCCGGTCCGAACTCGAGGGCGCGGCCGCGCCGGTTCCGGCCGCGCCCGCGGCCTCCGCGCCGGCCGGTCCGCTTCCGGCCGCGGCGGCCGGTGGCGTGGCGATTGGTGGACCCGGGGACGCGGCGCTCGCCGCACCGGGAGCGAACCCACCGGCGGCGAGCCTGCCGTGGGGGCCGATCGCCCTGCTCGGCGTCGCGATGATGGCGATGTACATCGCCGACTCCGCGACGTCGAACTGGAGCGCGGTGTTCCTCGACGACGAGCTCGGGGCGTCGGGCAGCGTCGCCGCCCTCGGGCTGTTCTTCTACCAGACCTTCATGGTGCTCGGCCGGGCCGTGAACGACCGCCTGGTGCGGCGGTTCGGACCGGCCAGGATCGTCCGCGTGGGTGCGGTGATCGGCGGGCTGGGCCTGGTCGTTGTCACGGTGGCACCGGTGCCGGCGATCGGGCTTGCCGGGTACGCGTTGCAGGGCCTCGGGTTGTGCGTGGTGGTGCCGCTGTCGTTCTCGGCGGCCGGGCGGCTCGACCCGGGCGGCACGGGGGTCGCGATCGCGCGGGTGAACCTGTTCAACTACGCCGGGTTCGTCATCGGCGCCGGCCTGATCGGCGCGGTGGCCGAACTGGCCGACCTGCGGTTGGCGTTCGCGGTGCCGGCATTGCTGACGCTGGTGATCGTCGCGCTAGCGCGCTCGTTCGAGGTCGACGCCCGGCCGGCGCCGCTCCGGGCCAGCGCATAGGGACTACCCGGTCGGTGCGGCTTGGGCGCGGGCGGTCTCGCGCTGGCGGCCGAGTACGGGCACGAGGCATGCCGCGACCGCGAGGTGCATGAGCGCGAGCACGGCCTTCGTGCCGCCCGTCGCCCCGACGGCCAGGATCGGCAGGAACGACACGAGTAGTACCACGCCGGCGACGACCGTCCAGATGCGGGCGGCGTGCCGGGTGAACCGGCCGAGCAGCGCGCGGGTGCCCCAGCCGAGCAGCGCGGCCACGAGCGCCATCGCGGCGGCGAACGGCAGCGCGATCTCGCCCGGCGGCCGGCCGTTCTGCGGGTCGACGCGCAGGTCGACGTCGAAAATCCGGGCGATGATCCACAGGGCGGCGGTGCTGAGGACGGCGCCGCCGATCGCGTACAAAGGCTTCATGACGGCGACCGTATGCCCGCCGAACGAGACGAACCATGAGTCACAGTCCTCGTTTTGTACGCGATCGTCTCGGCGGGGATACCATTCCGAAGATGGACGTGCTGAGTGACGTGATCACGGTGCTCCGCAGCGGCGAGACGCGCTCGGCGCGGTTGGAGTTCCACGCCCCGTGGGGGCAGTGGTTCGCGCCGTTCCCCGGGTCGGCCGGGTTCCAGATGATCCTGCAGGGGCCGTGCTGGCTGCTGCGCGACGTCGCCGGCGCCGAACCGCTGGCACTCGGCGCCGGCGACATCGTGTTCCGCCCGCACGGCGGCGCCCATGCGCTCGTCGACAGCCCGTCGACGCCGCACATCGAGCCGGCGTGCGACCCCGGCGAGGCCCGCCGGCTGCAGCGCTACGCCAACGAGACCATCGGCAGCAACGGACACAGCGTCACGGTGACGCTCTGCGGCGCCTACCAGTTCGACCCGGCGAGCGGGCACCCGCTGCTCGACTCACTGCCCGAGGTCGTGCACCTGCCCGCCCACCTCGGGCGCAACCCGGGCCTACGGTCCACAGTGGACCTGCTCGCCACCGAACTCGCCCAGCCGCGCCTCGGCACCGACGCGATCGTCCCGGCGCTCGTCGACACGCTGCTGCTGTACGTGCTGCGGACGTGGTTCGACGCTCAGCCGGTCAGCACGGAAGCCACCGGCTGGGCGGCGGCCCTGACCGATCCGGGCACGGCCGCGGCGTTGCGGGCCATCCACGGCGACCCGGCGCACCCGTGGACGGTGGCCTCGCTGGCCGCCGAGGCGGGCATGTCGCGGGCGCCGTTCGCGCGCCGGTTCGCCGCCCTGCTCGGGCAGCCGCCGCTGACGTACCTCACCTGGTGGCGGATGACCACCGCGGCCCGCCTGCTGCGCGAGTCGGACCGGCCGCTGAACGCGGTGGCGGCCCGCGTCGGGTACGGGTCGGAGTTCGCGTTCTCGGCCGCATTCAAGCGCCGGTACGGGGTGGCGCCGGGCCGCTTCCGGCGCTCGTGAAGGCGTTGCGCCGGGCGGCCGCAGCCGTTGCCGCCGGGCGGCCTCGCGGCCGCGGCCTCGCGTGCCGGGCGCCTCAGCGGCCGTCGGCCAGGTCCATCAGGCGGCCGAGGACGCGGTCGCCGTCGGAGCGGAGTCCGTTGTGGAGATACTCGTTCGTGAACCAGGCGCGCATCCCGCGGACCCGGCCGACCGTCTCCATCGAGAATCCGGCCGGCACGAACGGATCGTCGGCGTAGACCGTGGCCGCGACCCGGACCTCGTTGCGGCGCAACACGTCCGGGTCGTAGAGGTGCGGCCACTCCCGCTCGGCGAGCAGGTTCGCGGCCTCCTTCAACTGATTGAGCGCCGTATATTCGTCGAGCATCCAGGGGAACAGGTGCTCGCCGGTGAACAGCGTCGGGTCGTCGTGGAACTCTTGCGGCATCACGCGGTCGGCCGCCCAGCGGGTGGCGGTGCCGTTCGCGTAGCACGCCTCGTGGATGACGGCGTAGAGCGGGTTGCGGGCGAACGGCAGCACCTGCTGCAGGTCGTGCCGGAACGCGGGGCTGTCGGGCGGCAGTTCGAGGAGATAGTGCAACTGTTCGGCGCCGCCGTCCATGCCGAGGTGGTTGCCGGCGCAGCGCAGGCGGCGGGCGGTGAGCGGGTCGCCGTTGGCCAGCGTGCCGTCGAGTTTCAGGTTCCGCACCCGGTCGCGGTCGGCGGGGTAGCGGTCGTAGTAGCGGCGGTTGAGGTCGAGCATGCGGTCGAACGTCGCCGCGTAGATCTCGTCGGGTGACCGGTCGAGCGGCGGGACGCCGCCGGTGATGTACGCCGCGGCGAGGCTGTGCGGCGCGAGCGACAGGTAGGTCAGCGCGCAGAAGCCGCCGAACGACTGGCCGAGGATGCTCCACCGGTCGACGCCGACCGCCGTGCGGATCAGTTCGGCGTCGCGCACGATCGAGTCGGCGCGGAAGTGCGCGAGGTATTCGGCCTGCTCCCGCGGCGTCCCCGCAAGGTCGCCGACGGGCGTGGATCGCCCGGTTCCGCGCTGGTCGAGCATGAGGACGCGGTGGCGGCTCAACGCCCGGTCGAGCCAACCGGGTGACGAGGGATGCCGCGTCGGCCGCGGCGCCTCGTACCCCGGGCCGCCCTGGAGGTACACGAGGAACGGTCGGTCACGGCCGGCCGGATCGGCGACCTCGCGGGCGAACACGGTGATGGTGGGGCCGTCGGGATCGGCGTGATCGAGCGGGACGTCGAACTCGTGCTCGATCAGCACCAGACCCTGGGTGTAGACCATCATTCTGTGATCATGCCGCCAACGCCGCGTACCGTCCACCGGCGTCGACCAGGGTGGTGTGCGTCCCCGATTCCTCGACGCGGCCATGGTCGATCACCACGATCTGGTCGGCGTCGCGCACGGTGGACAGCCGGTGGGCGATGGTGACCGTGGTGCGGCCGGCCGCCAGGCCGGCGAACGCCCGCTGCACGGCCCGTTCGGTGTCGGTGTCGAGCGCGCTGGTCGCCTCGTCGAGCACCAGGATGCGCGGATCGCGCAGCAACGTGCGGGCGATCGCGATGCGCTGCTTCTCGCCGCCGGAGAACCGGTGCCCGCGCGAGCCGACCACCGTGTCGTACCCGTCGGGCAGCGCCGCGATGTGGTCGTGGATCTGCGCGGCGCGGGCGGCCCGCTCGATCTCGGCGTCGGTGGCGTCGGGCTTGGCGTAGCGCAGGTTCTCGCGGATCGTCGTGTGCAGCAGATACGTCTCCTGGCTGACGACGCCGACGATCGCGGCGAGGTCGTCGAGCTTCATGTCGCGGACGTCGATGCCGTCGATCGTCACCGTTCCGGCCGACGGGTCGTAGAGCCGCGCGATGAGCGCGGCGACCGTGCTCTTGCCCGAACCGGTCTCGCCGACCAGCGCGAGCGTTTCGCCCGGCGGGACGTCGAGGGTGACGCCGTCGACGGCCGCGGTGTCGCTGCCGGGGTACCGGAACGTGACGTTCTCCAGCCGCAGGTGGCCGTCGATCGCCTCGGGCCGCACCGGAACCGGGTGGGGCGGGTCGTCGACCTCCACGGGCAGGTCGAGGTACTCGAAGATGCGCGCGAACAGGGCCAGCGAACTGGTGATCGACACGCCGACGCTGAGCAGCCCCATCAACGGCCGGAACAGGCCGGACTGCAGGGCGGTGAACGCGACGATGGTGCCGATGGTCAGCTTTCCCGCGGTGCCGGGCAGCCCGGCGCTGAGGTAGATGACCGCGGGGATCGCCGCGAAGAGGACGCTCATCCAGGCCATCCGCCAGCGGCCGGCGAGCTCGGAGCGCAGCTCCAGGTCGATGAGCCGGGTGGACGACGCGGTGAAGCGGTCGATCAGCGCGGTGCCGGCGCCCATCGTCTTGCTCAGCTGCACGCCGCTGATCGACAGGCCCTCCTCGATGGTGACGTTGAGGTCGGCGAGTTCGCGCTGGCGCTGCGCGGTGATCGCGCGGCGCATCCCGGCGACCTTGCGGGTCAGGATGATCGCCGGCGGCAGCACCACCAACGAGACGAGCGAGAGCTGCCACGACAGCGCGAGCATCGCCACGATCGTGGCGACCACGGTGGTGAGGTTCGACGCGACCGCGGTGGCCGTGTTGGTGACGACCGACTGCATGCCGCCGATGTCGTTGGTGATCCGGGACTGCACCTCGCCGGTGCGAGTGCGGGTGAAGAACGCGATCGACTGGCGGTGCAGGTGCCGGAAGACGTCGGTGCGCAGCCGGTGCATGACCTGCTGGCCGACGGTGGTGGAGATGAACGTCTGCACGACGCCGAGCGCGGACGTGGCGGCGGCGACGCCGACCATGCCGAGCACGAGCCAGACGAGCAGCGTGGTGTCGAGCGTGGGCAGCGCGACGTCGATGACCTCACGCAACAGGAACGGCGACGCCATCGAGATGATCGAGGACGCCACGATCATCGCGACGACCACGGTGAGCTGACGCCGGTGCGGGGTGAACAGCCGCCCGATGCGGCGCAACGAGACCTCGCGGGCCTGCGCCTTCTCGGCGGCGGTGACGGTGTGCGATCCGCCTCGGCGGCCTCGCTCCATGGGAGTGTCTTCCAAGGGTTCTCTTCCTTCTGCCGGTCCTTCCGATAATGCTGAGGTTACCTCAACATGAGGGAACAACAACAGTGGCTGGTACGGTATTCCGCGTGAGCGCCTCTCCCTCGGACGACGACGACCTCGCCGGCCTGTTCTGGGCGGTGGCCAGGCGGTTGCGGCACGCGTCGAGCGTCCAGTTGGAGCAGTGGGACATCACGCCCGGGCAGTCGCGGGCGCTCCGCGTGCTCGCCAAACACGGCGACATGCGGCTGAACCACCTGTCGGAGCACCTGCGCATCGCCCCCCGCTCGACCACGGAGGTGGTCGACGCGCTGGAGGAGCGCGGGCTGGTGGAGCGGCGCCCGGACCCGACCGACCGCCGGGCCACCCTGGTCACCCTGACCGAGCGCGGCTCCGGAGTGGCCGACGACCTCCGCAAGGCCGCATGGGCCGAGACCGACCGCTCCTTCGCCGCGCTGAACCCGGAAGACCGGACAACACTGGCACGCATCCTGCGCGCCCTTCGTGACTAGCCGTTCGACTCCGGTGCGAACTGGCTGACCGTGAACTCGGCCCCCCACGGGTCGCGGACCACGGCCGTACGACTCCACTCCGACTTGTCGGAGCTGAGCACCGTGCCGCCCGACCGCTCCACGATCTCGACGGACGCGTCACGGTCGGCGACCGTGAAGACCACGTGCCAGTGGGCCGGCTGCCCCTGCTCGCCGGGCACCAGCCAGCCGACCGCGTCGGCGAAGCCGGGCGGGACGCCGACGCCGCTCTGCCGCTCGTGGATGTCGGGATCGGTGGTGGACGCCAGATGGTCGCCGTACCCCGGCACCCGGATCATCGTGGCGAAGCCCACGTCGTCGAGCGACCAGCCGAACACGGTGGAGTAGAACGCGGTGGACCGCTGCGGATCGGGCGTGTGCAGGTTGCCGAAGTTCCACGCGCCCGGCTCGTTCGTGGCCTGCACGCCCAGCCGCATGCCCGGCTGCCACAGCCCGAACCGCGCCCCCAGCGGGTCGACGCACAGCGCAGACCGGCCGGCCGGGCCGACTTCCTGCGGTTCGGCGAGGATCCGGCCACCCGTGTCACGCACCCGTTTCACCGTGCCGTCGGCGTCGTCGACGGAGATGTAGGTGTTCCAGCCGGCGCCCTCGCCACCCGGTTGCCGACCGGCCTCGATGAGCCCGGCCACCTCGCGGCCGCCGAGGCGGGCGATCGTGTAGCCGCCCGGCCGGTCTTCGTACGCCCAGCCGAACAGTTCGCCGTAGAACGTGCGGGCCGCGCCCGGATCGGGCTGCTCGGTCTCGATCCAGCTCGGCACGCCGTGCGGGTATGTTCTCGATTCAGCCATGCGGCCGACCCTACGCCCGGGCTACGACATATCCGTGTGGCCGCGCACCCGGTCGCACGAGCGGCAGCGGAACGCGTGGAAGTCGATCGCGAGGTCGTCGATGCCGTGCTGCCACATCCACGCCTCGGCGCCGTCGAAGATCGCCAGGAGCGCCGCCTCGGGGTCGGCCGGCAGGTGCCGGACCACGTCGTCGCGCGTCCACCGTCCGATGTAGACCATCGCGGACCCGCAGCAGAACAGCCAGCGCTCGCCCTGCCACGTCTGGTAACCGGGCGTGCGGACCAGTTCGAGCAGCACCATCGGCGGGATCTCGACGCTGACCCAGCCGTCCTCGTTCGGCTCGGTCAGCGGAAAGCCGTCGGCCCACCGCAGGTCGGGGACGCCGTGCGTGCGCCCGGCCACGGCGTCCTCCCACAGCACCATGCCGAACTCGGTGTCGCGGATGAACGCGACCTGTCCGGCGCGCAGGCACGGCACGCAGACCGCGGCGTCACGGTGCGGCGCCGGGCGCTCCTCCGGGCCGACGATCCGGCTGCCGCCGTCGAGTCTCAGGCGCTCGTCGGCCTCGGCGCCGCACACCTCGCACGGCCCGGCGCCGGTGTAGCCGGATGCCTCGGCGAGCGGCGCCGCGAACAACGGGAAGGGCTGGCTCACCCGCCCAAGTAAACATCCTTCAGGTACGTCTCGATGTCGGGGCCGGCCGGGTTGGCGATGACGTGGCGGCGCCAGGCCCCGCCCTCGTGTGCGGCGATCGCGAGTTCGCAGATCCCGCTGATTGCCGCGGTGTCCAGCGGAGCCAGGCTTGCCGGCGAGTCCGGGGGAGCGGCGAACGTGTGCTGGTACAGCTCGTCGGGGCGGACCCACCAGTTCAGCTGGGCCAGCAGGCGGCACTCGGTGAGGTGGACCACCAGGAAACCGACCCCGAACGCGCCGACCCGGTCGGGCCGGTCGGGCAGCGTCGCCGCCACGCTGCGGCGGGCCGCCGTCACCATCGCCGCGGACGCCGGGGAGACCCGGTACGTCTTGATGCGCCAGCCGTCGATGTCGGTCGTGCCGACGAACCGGGACCCGAAGGTCACCGGATCGACGGTGACCGCGACGTTCACCGCGCGGCCGCCATTCCGTTGTAGCCGTTCGATCCATTGTGGCCGTTGTGCCCGTTGTGTCCGTTGTAGACGGGACGCCGCGAGCGGCGCTCCGGCAGCGGCGTGGTCGGCGGCGGGTTCTGGTACGAGCCGTTCGAGTAGGCGCCGGTGGAGTACCCACCGTCGGAGTACTGGCCGCCGCCGCTCGGCAGCGATCCGGCGCTCGACAGCGAGCCGAGATTCATGATGCCGGTGCCGGTGATCGGCAGGTCGCCGGTGAGCGGGTCGTCGTTGTAGCTGACGTAGTGCGGCTCGGGCCGCAGGGTGCGCTCGTACGTGGCCATGCCGTCGATCAGCTTGGCCACGTCGTCCTCCGGGCGCACGACCAGACGCAGGAACTGGCTGGTCATGCCGAGCTTGTTGCCGCACTCGCGGACGTACACGCCGTGCTGGCTGATCAGGTGGTCGCGCATGTCGACGCCGTTCCAATTGCCCGGCACCTTGATGAGGATGAAGTTCCCCTGCGACGGGTAGACGGTGAGCCCCGGCACGCGCATCAGCGACTCGGCCATCCGCATGCGGTCGCGCGAGAGCAGGCGCAGGCTCTCCCGGTACTCGGCCTCGTAGTCCTTCAGCATGAAGACGACGGACTCCGCCAGCGAGTTCAGGTTCCACTTCGGCAGGGCCTTGCCGATCTTCGCGGTGATCGCCGGGTTCGCGATCATGTAGCCGAACCGGATGCCGTGCAGGCCGAAGTTCTTGCCGAGGCTCTTGAGCACCACCACGTTCGGGCGGATCACCGCGTCGGGACCGACCGACGGGTACCGCTCGGCGTCGACGAAGTCGATGAACGACTCGTCGATGACCACGAGGTCGAGGTCGGTCAGCTGGTCCATGAACCGGATGACCTCGCGGCGCGGGATGTAGTTGCCGTCGGGGTTGTTGACGTTGCAGATCACGGCCACCCGCGAGCCCCGGGACCGGATGAACGAGATGTAGTGGTCGAGGTTGAGCGCGAAGTTGTCGCGCTCCTGCAGCGGGTACATGTCGACCCGCTTGCCGGTCTCCATCGGCTGGTCGGTCCACCGGCCGAACGTCGGGATCGGTATCGCGACGCTCTCCTTGATGAGCAGGTGGTCGATCCAGGTGATGAGCTCGGTGGACCCGTTGGCCATCGCCACCGTCTGCGGGTGCAGCCGCAGCACCTGGCACAGCTGCTTGGTGATCGTTCCCGAGTCGCTCGGGTAGTACTTCAGGATGTCGACCAGGCTCTCGCTGAGCTTGGCGAACATGTCCGGCGTCGGGAAGTACGGGTTGCAGGGGATGCAGAAGTCGGCGAGCTTCTCCTTGGCATCCGGGCCCATGCTGCGGGAGAGCGCGAAGTACGAGGGACTGTGCGCGCCTTGCCGCAACAGGCTGGTGTCAACTGAACCGTGGCGCAACAGAAACCTCCATAGTCGGTGCCCGCGTTTCCCCGATGAGGGACGGTACGCGTAATCGTTCCCATGAATCCGATCCGCAATGGTGATTTGGGGCCTACCTAACGCCCCGCTAAAGATCGATTGGCATCGTGGCGAGCTGACCGGCGCGCGCCTAAGGTGGGCTCAATGACATCCACGTAGATCGATTCAGGGGGCACCCGATGAGATCAAGGACGCTGATCGCCGCGCTGCTCGTCGTCCCGTTGCTGTGGCCTGCCCCGGCAAAGGCCGAGCCGGCGCCACCACCGCAACCGACGATGCTGGCCGCGCCCACCGCCCTGGTTCCGTCCGAACCCACGCCCGAGCAGGTCGGATCGGCCCTCGCGACGATCGCGCGGGCGAGCGACGGCCGGGTGCGCCTCCGGGCGATCGGGCAGAGCAACGAGGGGCGTCCGCTGCGGTTGGCCACCGTCGGCCGCGGGCCGACGCGCCTGCTGTACGTGACGCAGCAGCACGGCGACGAGCCGCTCGGGACGCCCGCCGCGATCCAGGCTCTGTGGGCGCTCGGCGTGCCCGACTCGGCCTGGCACCGCTGGCTGCGCAGCCGCCTCACGATCGACGTGGTGGTGCAGGCCAACCCCGACGGCGCGGTGCGTGACCAGCGCTGGAACCACGACCCGTCGGCGACCGGTGAGTTCGCGCAACCGGGCGTGGGCTACGACATCAACCGGTTCCACAACCCGCTGACGCCGATCGAGGAGAACCCGGTGCCGGAGTCGCGGGCGGTGCTGCGGTGGTGGCACGCCACCCGGCCGGCGGTGGTGGTCGACTACCACATGCAGGGCCGCTACCTGCAGCCCGACGGCCGCGAGACCACCGCGTCGATCCTGTGGCCGACGTCGCCCCTGGCCGGCGCCGACGCCGTGACCCGCGGCCGGCAACTGGCGGTCCGCAACTACACGGCGATGACCTACCTCGCGGGCGCGAACGTGACCCGCTACCCGGGCGGCGACTACGAGGGCATCGCCCGCAACGCGTACGGCGTCCTGGGCAGCGCATCGCTGCTGGTAGAGCTGTCGAACCTGCCGCCCGAGCAGGTGCCGGCCCAGATCCGCACCGCGTTCGTGTCCATGCTCGCGACGGCCCAGGGCGCCGCCGACCGCACGTTGTGGAAGGCCGATCCGGCGGACGCCGACGCCATCCCGGCGCGCGGCCCCTCGCTGCCCGGCTGAGGATTCCGCGATCTTGGACTCCGTGCGGTGCCATGGGCCCTGCGGGAGTCCAAGATCGCGGGTCACGGGAGGTCGCGGGACGCCAGCTCCTGGATGAAGGGCCATGGGGGGTCGGCTTTTGTGATGTCTTCGGGCCAGCCCTCGACGGTCTTGCGGGCCTCGGCGGCCCAGTCGGCGATCGCGTCCCAGTAGCTCGTGAGGAACGCGGCGACCAGGGCGTCCTGGGCGGTTCGCTCCGGGAAGGGGCCGGCTCCCTCGACGTACTCGCGGGCGACCTCGATGTTCTGGCGCTGGCGTTCCGCCGCCCACTCGGCCGCCGCGGCCAGGTTTGCCAGCAGGTCGGCCTTGCTGCCGTGCTCGCCGAAGAAGACCTTCAGCAGCAGTTCGAACTCCAGTGCCGGCCCGGCGCCCGGAACCGCGACCCATTGCGCCAGCGCCGCGCGCCCGGCCGGCGTGATCTCGTAGACGGTGCTCGTCCGGCGGCCGACCGTACGGGTGCTCGCCGTCGCCAGGCCCTGTGCGACCAGCTTCTTCGGCTCCTCGTACAGCTTGCTCTCGGCCCGCGGCCAGAAGTGGTGCAGGCTGCGGCTCATCTGCTTGGTGAGCTCGTAGCTCGTCCAGGGGCGGATGGCGAGCAGGCCGAGGATGGCGTGCGACGTCGTTGTGAGCGCAACCGTCATTGCCCAATACTCCCCTAGGGAGTATCGTCGGCGCCATACTCCCAAAGGGAGGGAAAATGGTCGCACCGTCGAATGCCGAGATGGCGAGCGCGTGGGACGGCGACGAGGGTGCGCACTGGGCCGCGCACGCCGAGCGTTACGACGCGGCGATGGGCGCACACCGTCCCATCTTCAACGCCCGCGCGGCGATCACGGCGACCGACACCGTGCTCGACGTGGGGTGCGGCAACGGCGAGTCGGCCCGCGACGCCGCCCGCGCGGCGAAAGCGGTGCTCGGCGTCGACCTGTCGGCCGCGATGGTGCGGCGGGCGCGCGAGCGGGCCGCCACCGAGGGCCTGGCCAACGTGACGTTCGAGCAGGGCGACGCGCAGGTGTACCCGTTCCGGCCGGCGTCGTTCGACGTGGTGATCAGCCGCGCCGGCGCCATGTTCTTCGGCGACCGGGCGGCGGCGTTCGCGAACCTGGCCCGGGCCCTGCGACCCGGCGGCCGCATGGTGCTGCTCGCGTGGCAGGCGTTGCACCGCAACGACTGGATCACCGTGATCCTCGACAGCCTCGGCGCGGACGGCTCTCCACCACCCGGTGCGCCGGGGCCGTTCGCGCTCGCCGACCCGGACATGGTCACGGAAACCCTTGTGAAGGCCGGGTTCCGGAACATCGGGTTCGAATCGCTCGACGTACCGGTCTGCCTCGGCGCCGACGTCGACGACGCGACCGCGTTCGCCGCCGGCACCGGCCTCGGGCGGTCACTGCTCGGCCGGCTCGACGAAACCGGCCGCGCACAGGCCCTCGCGCGCCTGCGGAACACGATGGCGGCACACGCCACGGCCGACGGTGTCCACATTGGATCGTCGGCCTGGCTGATCACCGCTAGGGCGCGTCCGGTGGATCTTGTCGAGCCGAGGCGAGGCTCAGGCGGCGATCCGGCAAGGCGCGGCTTTGTCCGGATACCGGTGTTGTATCCGGGCGAAGCCGCAACGCCGCCGGGCGTCGCCTGAGTCCGCCGCAGGCCGGCAAAGATCCACCGGACGCGCCCTAACGCCGGCCCTCGATGAGCCGGAACGTCGCGGCGGCCTGAACCGCCGCGAGCGCGAGCAGGGCGCCGCCGAGCGCAAGTTGCGCGGGCCAGTACCGCGCCAGCCACCCGGAACTTCCATACGGGACGCCCGTGAGCGCACCGATCGCCGCGATGCTGGCCAGCAACGTGCCACCGAGCGCCGGTACCGTTCGCCGGATCACGGCACCGGCGAGCGCGCCGAACGTCACCGTGAACGCCGCCAACGCGTACGGAAGTGCTCCGTGTACGAGAAAGGAGGAGCTGCCCGGCCGCACCTCGACGTCGGTCGGGATCGCGGTGAGCGTCACCTGCAGCGTCGCGACCGCGAGCAGCGCGACGCCCACCGCGCCACCGAGCCGGAACGCCAGCCAGCGCCGGCGGGTGACCGACTGCGTCCACGCGAACTGGTGTGTGCCCAGCTCGAACTCGCGGCTCACCAACGGCGCGCCGAGCAGCAGGGCGAGGAACAGGAACAGGTACGGCGTGAAGCTGACCGTGATGCCGCTGACCCGTGGCTGCGCACGTTCGACGGTTGCCAGCACCCCGTAGAGCGCGACGATTCCGGCCACACCCAGCGCGGTGGCCCGCGTCTGCCGCCACACCACCCACCTCACGACGACACCAGTTCCGGGCCGGGAAGCGTTGCGGCGTCGGGGTTCCGTAGGTAGGCGAGCACGATCTCCTCCAGGCTCGGCGCGCGGGTGGCCCAGCGCGGATCGACGAAGCGTCCGTTGAGACGCAGCAGCGCGGTCGCCTGCCGGCCGGCGCCGCCCTCGGCCACCACGTCGTGCCGCGCCAGCGCCGCGGCGTGCTCGCGCAGGCCGTCGACGGCGAGGTGGGCGGCGCGCAGGTCGTCGACGTCGCCGGCCAGTTGGATCCGTCCTCTGTGGACCATCACCAGGTGGTCGCAGGAGTCCTCCAGGTCGGCGAGCACGTGCGACGACAGCACGACGGTGAGCCCGCGCTCGGCGGCGACCGCCATCAGGTCGCGCATGACGTCGCTGCGGCCCAACGGATCCAGGTCGGCCATCGGCTCGTCGAGCAGGATCACGTCGGCCCGCTTGGCGAGCGCCAGGGTGAGCGCCACCTGCGCGCGCTGGCCGCCGGAGAGCCGGCCGATCCGTTGCGCCGCGGGGATTTCGAGGCGGTCGAGCCGGTCGCGGGTGAACGGCTCGTCGAACCGCGGGTTGAGCTCGCGGCAGAACCGCACCGCGTCGTCGACGGTGAACCGCGGGTACAGCGGCTTGCTCTGCGCCAGGAACGCGACGGTGGCCAGGCCCTCGGCGCCGGCCGGATCGCGGCCGGACAACCGCACCGCGCCCTCGGTCGGGCGGAGGAGGCCGGCGAGCACGCGCAACAGCGTCGTCTTGCCGGCGCCGTTCGGCCCGACGAGCCCGACCACCCGCCCGGCCGGGACGGTGAACGAGCACTGCCGCAGCACCCACCGGTTGCCGAACCGCTGCCCGACTCTCGTGGCCAGGATCGCGCTCATGCCGAGGCCCGCCCGTACGTTTCGGTGAGGGTGGCCTCGAACAGGGCGCGCACGTCGCCGGTGGCCAGGCCGGCCTGGTGCGCCGCGAGCATCCAGGTGGCCAGGCGGGTGCGCAGGCGCGGATGCTCGGTGACGGCCGCGCGCGGCGCGGAGGCGAGCACGAACGTGCCCACGCCGGCGCGCATCTCCACCACCCCGGCGTGCTCCAGTTCGCGGTACGCCTTGAGGACCGTGTTCGGGTTGATGCCCAACGCCGCGACGACGCTCTTCGCGGTGGGCAACTGGTCGCCGGGAACCAGGACGCCGAGCCGCACCGCCTGCTCCACCTGCCTGATCAGCTGCTGGTAGGGCGGTAGGCCGGCATGCCGGTCGAGATGGAATTCGAGCACACGAGAACCATAGACAGCTAAAGAACTAGTTGTCTAGCACTTTACCCCCGCTTCCGGGCGAGCACCTCCTCGGCGAACGCCAGCATCTTCTCCCAGCAGTAGATGAACGTGTCCGGGCCGAACGACTGGTGGCCGCCGTCCAGCCAGTCGAGTTCGATCTCCTTGCCGTGCTCGCGCAGGCGCCGTTCGAAGTTCTCCATCTGCGTCGCCCCGATGCGGCTGTCGTTGCGGGCCTGGATCGCCAGCACCGGCGCGGCGAAGTCGGCGGCATAGGTGATCGGCGACGAGCGGGCCCACGCCTCCGGACGGTCCTCCGGCGACCCGCGCATCCAGCCCCGCATCGCGGCCCGCAGCGCGTCGGACACCTCGGCGTAGCTCGCCGCCAGATCGGCCTCGGCGACGATCGCCATCCCGCCGGCCCACAGGTCGGGACGCCGGCCGAGCGCGAACAGCGTCAGGTAGCCGCCGTACGAGGCGCCGAACGCGAGAATCTCGTCGGGCCGGGCGATGCCCTCGCGCACCACCCACTCGTGGGCGGCCACCATGTCGGTCAGCTCCCAGTGGCCCATGTCGCCCCAGATCTTCTCGGTGAAGTCACGGCCGAAGCCCACCGAACCCCGGTAGTTGACGGAGATCCAGGCGTAGCCGTGGTCGAGCCAGGCCTGCGTTCCCGCGTCGAACTTCTCGTACTGGGCCCAGTGCGGGCCGCCGTGGGTCTCCAGGATCGTCGGGAACGGGCCCGCTCCCTCGGGAACGGCCACCCATGCCTGCACCTCGGTACCGTCGGCGCTCGGGAAGGTGACGGACCGCCACGGACGCCCGCTGGGCGCCGGGCCGGCCGGGTACAGCGTGCGGCGCAGCCCGCCGGTGGTACCGGAGAGCTCCACAATGGACGGTGGCGCCTCCGCCGTCTGCCGCAGCCCGACGATGTTGCCGTCGGGGTCGAACGTCGCGCCGCCGTCGATCGCGTCGTAGTAGGTGCCGGGCGGGTGGTCCAGGGCGGTCGTCGTGCCGGTGGCCACGTCGTGGCTGTACAGCCGTTGCGCGCCGCCGAGCTGGCACAGCAGGATCGTCGCGGCGTCGGCCGACCAGTCCAGCGGTACCACGTCGGTGGCGAGGTCGGGCAGCGGCAGGTCGGTGCGCTCGCCGGTGCGCGGGTTCCAGATCAGCGGACGCTCGAGGCCGCTGCGCGTCGTCTTGGCGAGGATCCGGTCGTCGCCGTCGACCTGGCTGAACACCGTGGCGACCACGCTGGTCTCCGGGCCGTCGTCGAGTTCGGCGACCCGCTCGCCGGTGCGCGTGTCGAACACCAGCAGCGTGTACTGGCGCACGCCGCGGGCGCGGGCGGCCGACCAGCACGCGGCCAGGTCGCCGCGGGCCGAGGCCAGCGCGCCCCAGTTCTCCCAGGTGTCGCGGTGCAGCAGGCGGGGTTCGCCGCCGTCGGGGATCGCGTAGAGCGCGAAGCCGTCGGCGTTGATCGGGTTGAAGACGACGAGCGAGCCGTCGCCGTTGAAGCCGACCCCGCGCAGCGTGTAGGGCGGCAGGTCGGGCGTGAGGTCCTCGACCTCGCCGCCGCCGATCGGGATCCGCACCAGGTGGCCGAGCTCGGAGCCCTTCTCGTCCTGGAGGTGGTAGATGTACCTGCCGGCCGGGTCGATCCAGCCCTCCCACGTGCTGAGCGGGTCGCCGGTGCCGGCCGCGACCTCCCCGGAGCCGGTGTCCCACGCGTAG
Source organism: Virgisporangium aurantiacum (assembly GCF_016863635.1). Taxonomy (GTDB): domain Bacteria; phylum Actinomycetota; class Actinomycetes; order Mycobacteriales; family Micromonosporaceae; genus Virgisporangium; species Virgisporangium aurantiacum. The sequence continues at coordinate 93,749 of NZ_BOPG01000065.1, forward strand.
AGCTGGGTGGTCGAGCCGTCCCGGTTGGCGACCACGAGCCAGCGGTCGGGGCGGTGCCGGGCGGGATGAGCTGTCCAGATCTGCGGGGTCCGGAACCGGGTGCGCCAGTCGCTCATGATGATGCTCCTCCTACTGATTGAGGAAACCCAATCAGTAGGGTAGTGCGCACTACGTGCTGAGGGGAAGGCTGAGCGTGAACGTCGTGCCCTCGCCGATCCGGCTCGTCACGCGGAGCTGGCCCTGATGGTCGACGGTGATCTGGCGGGCGATCGTGAGGCCGAGGCCGCTGCCGCCGGAGGCCCGGTCGCGGGCCGCATCGGCCCGCCAGAACCGCTTGAAGACGTGCGGCAGGTCGGCATCGGCAATGCCGCGCCCGGTGTCGGTGACCTCCACGACGCCGAATCCGGCGGACGCGTACGAGTACAGCGTCAGCTTGCCGCCGTTCGGCGTGTACCGGATCCCGTTGGTGACGAGGTTGCCCAGCACCTGCCGGATCCGGTCCTGGTCGACGTCCACCGGCACGGCGGTGCTGGCGTACGCGTTCAGCTCGACCCCGGCGGCCTCCGCCACCGCGAAGTGGGCCCGGGCGCTCATGCCGACCAGTTCGGCGAGGTCGGTCGGCTCCCGGCGGTAGGCCAGGCTGCCGGCCTCGGCCAGCGCGAGGTCCTGGAGGTCGTCGAGGATCCGCCGCTGCAGCAGCACCTCCTCGTACAGCGAGCCGAACAGTTCCGGGCTCGGCCGCACCACGCCGTCCTGCAGCGCCTCCAGGTACCCCCGCAGGTTCGACAGCGGCGTCCGCAACTCGTGCGCGACGCTTGCCACCAGCCGGCGCTGGTCCTCCTCGGCGTGCTGGATCGCCTCCGCCATCCGGTTGAACGAGTACGACAGCTGCCCGAGTTCGTCGTCGCCGTCGACCTCCACCCGCGCGTCGAAGTCGCCGTCGGTCAACCGGCGCGACGCGGCGGTCAGCGACCGGATCGGCCGGCTCACCCGGCGCGCGATGAACGCCGTACCGAGGAGCGCGAGCAGCGTCACCGCGCCGGCCGCGACGATCATCGGCGTGCCGATCAGGTTGGCGGCGTCGTCGTCGACGCTGCCGAGGAACAACTGCAGCGGGGCCGGACCGGTGTTCTCCACCCGCTCCGTGAACACCCGTTCCAGGCAGGCGATGAACGTGTTCTCGTCGGACCAGGGGCAGGTCTCGACGGCGACGGCGTCCTCCTTGGCGCCTTCGGCGGCCCGGGTCAACGCCTGCGCGTCACAGGACCTGAGATCGGTGCCGACGGTCTGCGGTGTCGCGACGCCGTTCTCGTTGTCGATCAGGGGGACCACCAGTCCCGTGCCGGTCCAGGCGCAGGCGGTGAGGTGCACGGTGTACCGGTAGTCCTGGATCGCCTGGCGTACCCATTCGCGGGCCTCGCTCGTCAGCTGGAAGTCTTCCCGCTTGAGCTTGTCGGCGAGGGCGGGGTCGGCGCTCGCGCGGAGTGCGGGCGGCCGGACCCGCTGCGGGATCACCAGCTTCGGCCGCGGGTCGACCAGGCTCGCGGCGCCGACCGTCGGGCGGGCGGCCTTCCCGGCGAGATGGTCGGTGTCGACGATGACCTCGCCGCTGATCGTGGCCATCCGGATGCGCACCTTGTAGTTGCTCGACAGGTTCTGGACGAACCCGTCGACGCCCGACCAGGTGCCACGGTCGTGGGCGAACCTGCCGAGGTTCTCGGCGATCACGTCGGTGTTGCGGTTGCTGGTGGCGACCGCGTCGGAGATCTGCTTGGACGCCAGGCTGAGCGTGAGCCACGCGGTGGCACCGATCGCCGTGACGGCGACCAGCATGACCAGGAGGAACACCCGCAGCCGGAACGACACTACTGATCAGCCATCCGGTACCCCCGGCCGTAGACGGTCTGCACGTACCGGGGCGCGGCCGGGTCGGCCTCGATTTTCCGGCGCAGGTTGACGACGTGCGCGTCCACGGTACGCGCGGACACTTCGTAGTCGAACCCGAACGTCCGGTTGATGATCTCACCGCGGGTGTAGACGCGGCCCGGCTCGCTCGCGAGCAGTTCGAGGATCCCGAACTCCTTGGCCGTGAGGTGGACCTGGACGCCACTCACCCGTACCTCGAACCGGTCGGCGTCGATCTCCAGGTCGCCGACGCGGCGCACCGGCTTGTTGCTGCCGGCGTTGACCCCGGTGCGGCGCAGCAGCGCGCGGACCCGGGCGGTGAGCTCCCGCGGGCTCACCGGCTTGGTGAGGTAGTCGTCGGCGCCGAGGTCGAGGCCGAGCAGCATGTCCTCCTCGGTGGTGCGGGCGGTCACCAGCAGGATCGCCACGTTGGACTCCGCGCGCAGGATGCGGCAGACGTCGAGACCGTCGACGAGCGGCATCATCACGTCGAGCACGACGAGGTCGGGCCGGCGGGCGCGGCACTGGTCGAGCGCGGCCCGCCCGTTGCCCACCGTGAGGACATCGTGGCCTTCGCGTTCGAGGTAGAGGCGGATCAGCTCCGCCTGCTTGCGGTCGTCGTCCGCGACCAGGATTCGGGCACCCATCGCCGCACATTGTGACCCGACGGCGCACCCTTGGCGGGTCGGATTGTCAGGATCCTGTGAAGAAGCTGTGCGAACCCGTTGGTGATAGATGTGCCATGTTTTCCGGCCCGGTTCTTCATAAGTTCCGCACAGGTGGTTCCCTACGGTCCGTCGCATGTGCGGATTCATCGTGTTCATCGGCCCTAACGGCGCGGTGGACGTGCGTTTCCCCGAGGCGCTGGAGACCCTTCACCACCGTGGCCCCGACGCCACGGGCATGGAGGTCCGTGACGGCGCCGTGCTCGGCTTCAAACGACTCTCGATTATCGAGGTGGTCGACGGACAGCAACCGGCCCGGTACGGCCGTTGGACGGTCGTGTTCAACGGTGCGATCTACAACTACCGGGAGTTGCGCGACGAACTGCGGATCGTGGCGACCGAACCGATCGTCAGCGAGGCCGAGGTGATCGCGGCCGCGTTCGAGCACTGGGGACCGTCGGCGCTGCACCGCCTGCGGGGCATGTTCGCACTGGTGGCATGGGACGACGAGACGGGCACCGGGTACGCCGCCCGCGATCCGTTCGGCATCAAGCCGCTGTACCACCTGCGCACGCCCGACGGGCTGTACCTGGCGAGCGAGAAGAAGGCATTGCTGCCGTTCGCCGGACCGGTTGCCGGCCGGATCGACCACGACGCGCTGTCGCACTACATGAGCATGCAGTACGTGCCCGAGCCGGCCACGCTCACGCCGACCGTGCGGCGCCTGCCGGCAGGGCACGTGTTGACGGTGCGCACCGTCGATCCGACGCCGGTCGTCGAGGCCTATTTCCGGCCGACGTTCCGGCCGGTCCCGATCGGCGAGCGCGCCGCGGTCTCCGTCATCCGGGACGCGCTGCGCGACTCCGTGCACCGGCACCTGCTCGCCGAGGTCCCGGTGGGCGCGTTCCTGTCCAGCGGCGTCGACTCCACGGCGGTGGTGGCCCTGGCCCGCGAGGTGAACCCGGACATCCGGGCATACACCGTCGGTTTCAGCGGCGGCTCGTACTCCGAGGTCGACGTCGCGCAGCGGACCGCCGACGAACTCGGCGTGCGGCTGACGGCCACGTTCGTCACGCCGTACGACGTCATCGAGGCACTGCCCCGCATCGTGTGGCACCTCGACGACCCGGTGGCCGACCCTGCGCTCGTCCCCTTGTATTTCCTCGCTCAACGCGCGGCCCGCGACGTGACCGTGGTGGTCTCCGGCGAGGGCGCCGACGAACTGTTCGGCGGCTACGAGATCTACCGCGAGCCGTCGGCGCTGGCGGCCGTCGCCGGGCTGCCGGCGCCGGTGAAGCGCGGGCTGCGCAAGCTGTCGACGGTGCTGCCGGAGGGCATGCGGGGACGCAGCTTCCTCGACCGCGCCACCACGCCCATCGAGGAACGGTACTGGGGCAACGCGCGCATCTTCAGCCCGGAGCAGAAGGCCGATCTGCTGCAGGGGCACGTGGTTCCGCTCACCGACGTCACCGGCCCGGTGTACGAGCGGGCGGCCGGCCTCGATCCGGTGTCGGCGATGCAGTACGTCGACCTGAACACGTGGCTGCCCGGTGACATCCTCACCAAGGCCGACCGGATGACGATGGCCCACTCGCTGGAACTGCGCGTGCCGTTCCTCGACCGGGTCGTCTACGCCGCCGCGGCGGGCCTGCCGGCGCACCTGAAGCTGGGCCGCACCACCAAGTACGCGTTGCGCGAGGCGGTGCGCGGCATCGTGCCAGCGTCCATTGTGGACCGTCCGAAGCTCGGCTTCCCGACGCCCACCCGGATCTGGTTGCGCGGCATGGTGGGCGAGTGGGCCGGCGACGTGTTCGCCGCCTCGGGCGCGGGTGACCTGATCGACCTCGCCTACGTCCAGCGGCTGCTGGCGGCGCACCGGGCCGGCAGGGCCGACCACTCGCGCAAGATCTGGACCGTGCTGATGTTCTGCCTGTGGCACACCCAGGCCACCGCGCCCGCGCCCGCCGTACCCACCTTCACCCGCCCCCTGGCCGACACGTTGGTCATGGCCGCGATCCACTGATCCCTTTCGCGGATCTTGGACTCCTGACGGTGCCATAGGCCCGCCCGGAGTCCAAGATCGCGCAGTGCCGATGGCCGCCCACCCCATGGTGGGCGGCCATTCGTGTTTGACTGTCACTCCCCGTCGGGAGTCCGCCACGGGGTGGGGGGCTTTTGTTGGGGTGAACAAAAGTTGGAAACGATTCGGTGGAAGCTCTTTACGCCGCTCACCCAAGCGCCTACAGTTCGGACGCAACGAGCGCGTTACATGCATCACACACCTGCGCAACTGCTCGAACCCCTGCCTGAACCCTCATTCGAACCCGTCGAGGCGGTGCACCCCATGCGTGGCCCCCATGAGTGACACCGAGGGACCGACCCGAACCCGGCTGCTGCGTCTCCTGCGCGATCAGGGCGCCCTGTCCCGGGCGGAGTTGGCCGATCGGTTGCAGGTGCCGCGTCCGCGGCTGCTCACCGATCTTGACGGGCTGCTCGCCACCGATCTCATCCAGGAGGCCGGTCCGGCCGCCAGCCGTGGCGGGCGCCGGTCGACGCTCGTGGAACTGAACCCCTCGCTGCGGTTCGCCGCCGTCGACCTCGGCGCGTCGTCGATCGACGTCGAGATCACCGACGGCCGGCTGGAACCGGTGGCGGCCGCCACGATGGTCTCCGACATCCGCAACGGCCCGAAGGAGATTCTCCATTCGGTCAACGAGATGCTCGCGAAGTTCCACACCGACGGCGCGTACGAGCGGCTCTCCGCGGTGGGCATCGGCGTACCCGGTCCGGTGAGTTTCCGTGACGGCGTACCGGTGTCACCGCCGATCATGCCCGGCTGGGACCGCTACCCGGTGCGTGACCTCATCGCCCGCGAGCACGGCTGCCCGGTGGTGGTCGACAACGACGTGAACATCATGAGCATCGGAGAGCGGTACGGCGGGGTGGCCGACTCGGTCGACAACCTGCTGTTCGTCAAGATCGGTACCGGCATCGGTTGCGGCATCTACCTCAACGGCGAGGTGTACCGCGGCACCGACGGCTCGGCCGGCGACATCGGGCACATCCAGGTCGACAGCCACGGGCCGGTGTGCTCGTGCGGCAACGTCGGGTGCCTGGAGGCGTTGTTCGGTGGCGCGGCGCTCGCCCGCGACGCGCTGGCGGCGGCCAAGGCGGGCACCTCGCCGGCGCTCGCCGAGCGGTTGGCGGCCAACCGCACCGTCACCGCGAAGGACGTCGCCGACGGCGCCGCCGAGGGCGACGTCACCTGCATCCGGCTCATCCGCGACGGTGGCCGACGCGTCGGCGGCGTGCTGGCCGGCCTGGTCAGCTTCATCAACCCGTCGATGATCGTGATCGGTGGCGGGCTGGCCGGGCTCGGGCACATCCTGCTCGCCGAGATCCGCAGCGTCGTCTACCGGCGGTCGTTGCCGTTGGCGACCGGCAACCTGCCGGTCGTCCTGTCGGAACTGGGTTCCCGCGCCGGCGTCGTCGGTGCGGCGTTACTCGCCAGCGAGATTGCGTACGGGCAGCCGTCATGACAGATCTGACCAAGAAGTCACCCGAGCGCGAAACGGTTCTCACGCTCACCGACGTCGTGAAGACGTTCCCCGGTGTGCGCGCCCTCGACGGCGTCCAGCTGGAGGTGCGCGCGGGCGAGGTGCACTGCCTGCTCGGCCAGAACGGCGCCGGCAAGTCCACGCTCATCAAGGTGCTCTCCGGCGCGCACCGGCCCGACAGCGGCGAGGTGGTGTGGCTCGGCCAGCCGGTCGCGTTCGCCAACCCGCAGGCCGCGATGAAGGCCGGTATCGCGACCATCTACCAGGAACTCGACCTCGTCGACGGGTTGAGCGTCGCCGACAACATCTTCCTCGCGCACGAGCCGCGCACCGCGGGGTTCGTCAAGCGCGGTCAGGTGCGGCGCGACGCCGGCGAGATCCTCGCCAAGCTCGGCCACCCCGAGATCCCGGTGCGCCGGGAGGTCGGCAAGCTTCCGGCCGCCGCCAAGCAGATCGTGTCGATGGGACGCGCGTTGTCGCGCGAGGCGCGACTCATGATCATGGACGAGCCGAGCGCCGTGCTCGCCCACGACGAGGTGGCCAACCTGTTCCGGGTGATCCGGGGCCTCACCGAACAGGGCATCGCGGTCATCTACATCTCGCACCGGCTCGACGAGATCCGCGAGATCGGCGACCGGGTGACCGTCCTCAAGGACGGCCGCACCACGGCCGCGAACCTCGACGCGAAGACCACGCCCACGACGGAACTCGTGAGCCGGATGACCGGCCGGAACATCGAGTACGTGTTCCCGCCGCGGCCCGAGGAGGTGCCGCCGACACCCGACGGTGCCCCGCTGCTGGTGGTGGAGGGGCTCACCCGGCACGGCGAGTTCGCCGACGTCGACCTCACCGTCCACAGTGGAGAGATCGTCGGGATCACCGGCCTGGTCGGGTCCGGGCGCTCGGAGCTGATGGAGACCATCTTCGGCGCGCGCCGCCCGCACGGCGGGCGGGTCACCGTCAACGGCAAGGGTTTGCGGGCCGGCAGCGTGACGGCCGCCGTGAAGGCCGGCCTCGGCATGGCGCCGGAGGAACGCAAGAGCCAGGCGCTCGTGCTCGGCGAATCGGTGTACCGCAACATGACGCTGGCGAACTTCGCCGGCTACGCGAGGGCCGGATTCACCGACGCCGCCAAGGAGCGGCAGGCCGCCGACGAGGTCGCCGAGCGGCTCGAACTGCGCCCGCGCGACGTGCGCCGGGTGGTGCGGACGCTCAGCGGCGGAAACCAGCAGAAGGTGGTGGTGGGTCGCTGGCTGCTCGGCGGCACGCGGCTGCTGCTGCTCGACGAGCCCACCCGCGGCGTCGACGTCGGCGCCCGGGCCGAGCTCTACCAGGTGATCCGCAAGCTGGCCGACTCCGGGGTCGGCGTGCTCATGGTCTCCAGCGAGGTGCCCGAGGTGCTCGGCCTCGCCGACCGCGTGGTCGTCATGCGCGAGGGCCGCATCGTGCGGCAGGCGCCGGCGGCCGACATCGACGAAGAAACCGTTCTCGACCTCGTGATGGCGGGGTCGCTGCTGGAAGGAAGTCCGGCGGTATGAGCGAGCACTCGTGCGAGCGAATCATTAACTCAGCCGCCGGTCATTCCGCGGCGCAGCGAAGCGGAGCCGTGGCATGACCGATCTGAAGCCGGCTACGGCGCCGGAACAGCCGACCGCCGCCGCCGAATTGTCGAAGAGACAGGGCTGGTGGTCCAGCGACGCGAGCGAGTCGGTACGCCGCAACCTCGGCCTCGTCGGGGTTCTCGTGGCGATCTGGATCGTCGGCGCCATCACGGTTCCGCGCATCTTCCTCCACGCCGAACAGCTCTGGAACAACGAGCTGATCATTTTCCAGCAGTCGGCGGCGATCGGCGTCATCGCGATCGGCATGACGTTCGTCATCATCGGCGGCGGCATCGACCTGTCGGTCGGCGCGCTGGTCGCGTTGACGAGCGTGTGGTGCACCACCCAGGCGACACAGGAGTTCGGCCCCACCGGCATGGTGTTCACGGCGTTGCTCGTGGGCACGGTCGCCGGTCTGGTCAACGGGTTCCTCATCGCGTACGGGCGGGTGGTGGCGTTCATCGCCACGCTCGCGATGCTCGTGTCGGCCCGCGGTCTCGCGCAGCTCATCTCCGGCAAGCGGACGCAGCGGGTCAACATCGAGAACGTCGCGATCACCAACATCGCCGAGAAGGACTTCCTCGGCATCCCGTACCTGGTGTGGATGTTGCTGGTCGTCGGCGTGATCGGCTGGATCCTGTTGAACCGCACCACGTTCGGCCGCCGCACGTTCGCGGTCGGCGGCAACCCGGAGGCGGCCCGCCTGGCCGGCATCAACCTGCGGCTGCACACCATGCTGCTGTACGGGTTGTCGGGGCTGTGCTGCGGCATCGCCGCCATCATGGTGGTGGCGCAGGCCACCGCCGGCGCACCCGACCACGGCGACCTCTACGAACTCGACGCCATCGCGGCGTGCATCATCGGCGGCACCGCGCTGGCCGGCGGTCGCGGCTCGATCGTGGGCGCCATCCTCGGCGTCCTCGTCTTCAAGGGCATCACGAATCTGTTCATCGTCAACAACCTCGAGCAGGAGTACCAGCTCATCGTGAAGGGCGCCATCATCATCGGCGCCGTTCTCCTGCAGCAGGTCAACTTCAGCTCACTTCCGCAACTCCGAAAATCGCCAACGTAACAACCCCATCCGAATGGGTCGGTAACGCCGGCCAGGCACCTCACACCCATCCACCGTCCACATTCGACTCACGGAGGTCGAAATGAGTAACTTCTCCCGTCGGCGTATGCTGCTCGGCGGCTCCGCGGTAGGCGCGGGCCTGCTGCTGAGCGCGTGCACGTCCAACGACACCGGCGACGACGACAAGCAGGCCGAAGACCAGACCAAGGTGGCCGCCGGCAAGAACGCCGAGCCCGGCAAGAAGGTGACGATCGGCTTCTCCGCGCCGGCGGCCGACCATGGCTGGATCGCGGCGATCACCAACAACGCGAAGGCACAGGCCGGCAAGTACTCCGACGTCACGTTCAACGCGGTGGCGGCCGGCAAGGACGTGCCGGAGCAGCGGGCCGCGCTGGAGACGCTGATCCAGCAGAAGCCCGACATCATCGTCCTGCTGCCGCACGACGGCGCGCAGATGACGGCCACCGGCCGCAAGGCGATGGACGCCGGCATCCCGGTCATCAACCTCGACCGCGAGTTCTCCGACCCGCTGGCCTACCGCACGCTGGTCAAGGGCGACAACTACGGCATGGGCGTCGCGGCCGGCAAGCTGATCGGCACGCGGCTCAAGGGCAACCCGAACGCCGTGATCGCCGAGATCGCCGGCATGGACGAGCTTCCGCTGACCCAGGACCGGTCGAAGGGCTTCCGGGACGCGCTGGCGGTCTTCGGGCTGAAGGTCGGCCCGCGCCAGGCGGCCCGCTTCACCGTCCAGAGTGGACAGGAGGTCACCGCGAACCTCCTGCAGGCCGCGCCGAAGATCGACGCGCTGTGGAACCACGACGACGACCAGGGCGTCGGCGTGCTGGCGGCCATCAAGCAGGCCAACCGCAGCGAGTTCTACATGGTCGGCGGCGCCGGGTCGCTCGACGCCATGGAGATCATCAAGGCCGACAACCAGCCGTTGAAGGCCACGGTGACCTACAGCCCGACGATGGCGTCGTCGGCCATCGCGCTCGCCCGCCTGGTGGCACAGGGCAAGGGCATGGAGGACCTGGTGGAGCTCCAGGTTCCGAAGCTGGTGATTCTCCAATCGGAAACGATCACCAAGGAGAATGTCGACCAGTACATGCCGCTCGGCTTCCGCTCCTGACCAGGGACCGGCAGTCGCAGGCGCGGAGAACGTAAGGAGACGGCCGATGTCCCCATCGGACACCAACGGAGAACTGCGGGTCGGCATGGTCGGCTACGCGTTCATGGGCGCTGCGCACTCCCAGGCGTGGCGCACCGTGAACCGCGCATTCGACCTCCCGGTACGAGCCAGGATGACCGCGGTGGCCGGCCGCGACGACGCCAAGGTGCGGGCCGCGGCCGCCCAGCTCGGCTGGGAACGGACCTACACCGACTGGCGCGAGCTGGTGGCCGCTGACGACATCGACGTCGTCGACATCTGCACACCGGGTGACAGCCACTGCGAGATCGCACTGGCGGCGCTGGCGGCGGGCAAGCACGTGCTGTGCGAGAAGCCGTTGGCGAACACCGTCGAGGAGGCCCGGGCGATGGTCGCCGCGGCCGAGACGGCGCGGGCGTCCGGGGTTCGTTCGATGGCCGGGTTCAACTACCGGCGGGTGCCGGCGGTGGCCTTCCTGCGGCAGCTCATCGCGGGCGGCCGGCTGGGCACCGTGCGGCACGTGCGCGCGGTGTACCTGCAGGACTGGATCACCGATCCCCAGTTCCCGCTGGTATGGCGGCTGCAGAAGGAGAAGTCGGGATCCGGCGCGCTCGGCGACATCGGTTCGCACATCGTCGACCTGACGCAGTTCGTCACCGGCCAGTCCATCACGGGCGTGTCGGCGATCACCGAGACGTTCATCAAGGAGCGTCCGTTGCCCAGCGCGTCGAGCGGGTTGAGTGCCGAGTCGTCGACGGAGACGGGTCAGGTCACCGTCGACGACGCGGCGCTGTTCCTGGCCCGGCTGTCCGGTGGCGCGGTGGCCACCTACGAGGCGACCCGCTTCGCCACCGGACGCAAGAACGGCCTGCGGGTCGAGGTCAACGGGTCGCTCGGCTCCGCCGTGTTCGACCTGGAACGCCTCAACGAACTGGAGTTCTACGACGCCGCCCGCCCCGGCGCCGAGCAGGGCTTCACCCGCATCCTCGTGACCGAGGGCGACCACCCCTACATGTCCGCGTGGTGGCCGCCGGGTCACATCATCGGCTACGAGCACTCGTTCACCCACCAGATGCGCGACTTCCTGGAAGCGGTCGCGGTCGGAAAGGATCCCGAACCCTCGTTCGCGGATGCCCTGCAGGTTCAGCAGGTGCTCAGCGCGGTCGAGCAGAGCGCGGCAGCCGGTTCCGGCTGGACCGCCGTCACGGTGTAACCGAAGGCTTCCCGGCCGCGTTCCCGCGGCGGCTGCGCCCCGCTCGTGGGTGCGCGGCCGGGAAGAAACAACAACTCAAAACCATTGCTGGCGCGATCGGCGCGCGCCCTCCTGACGACCCCCAAGGTCAGGGAAAGGGAAATACGGCAATGCACAAACGCCTACTGTCCGCGGCGTTACTCGCCGCGGCTGCCACCCTCACCGCGACGGTCGCCGGCGCCCCGCCCGCGCAGGCCCATCCGGTGATCGACCCGGCCGCCTTCCAACAGGTGACGCTCGCCAAGGGCGTCGCCGAGATGGGCGAGCCGATGAGCCTGGCCGTGCTGCCCGACCGTTCGGTGCTGCACACCGCCCGCAACGGAACGTTGCGCCGTACCGACGCCGCCGGCAACACGGCGGTGGTCGCGAACATCGCCGTCTACAGCCACGACGAGGAGGGGCTGCAGGGCATCGGCGTCGACCCGAACTTCGCCACCAACCGCTGGATCTACCTCTACTACGCGCCGCCGCTGTCGACACCGGCCGGCGACGCGCCCACCACCGGCACCGACTTCAGCGCCTGGCGCGGCGTGAACCGCCTGTCGCGGTTCACGGTCACCGCCGGCTGGACGTTGCAGGCCGGCAGCGAGGTGACGGTCATCGACGTGCCCGCGGACCGCGGCCTGTGCTGCCACGTGGGTGGCGACATCGACTTCGACGCGGCCGGCAACCTCTATCTGTCCACAGGGGACGATACGAACCCGTTCGAGTCCGACGGCTACGCGCCGCTCGACGAGCGCGCCAACCGCAACCCCGCCTTCGACGCGCAGCGCAGCGCCGGCAACACCAACGACCTCCGCGGCAAGATCCTGCGGATCAAACCGTCGGCGGGCGGCGGCTACACGGTGCCGGCCGGCAACCTGTTCGCGTCGGGCACGGCGAACACGCGTCCCGAGATCTACGCGATGGGCTTCCGCAACCCGTTCCGGCTCGGCGTCGACAAGGCGACCGGTGTGGTCTACGTCGGCGACTACGGGCCCGACGCCGGCACCGCCGGCCCGCGCGGCCCGGCCGGGCAGGTGGAGTTCGCGCGCGTCGCGGCGCCCGGCAACTACGGCTGGCCGTACTGCACCGGAACGAACACGGCCGCGGAGACCTACGCCGACTACGACTTCGCCACCGGAACGGTCGGCGCGAAGTTCAACTGCGCCGGTGGACCCGCGAACACCTCGCCGCGCAACACCGGCCGCGCCACGTTGCCGCCGGCACAGCCGGCCTGGATCCCGTACGACAACTGCTCGCAGCCGGCGTTCGGGTGCGGCTCGGAGTCGCCGATGGGCGGCCCGGTGTACCGGTACAACGCGTCGAGCACGTCCACGGTGAAGTTCCCCGCGGACTTCGACGGGCACGCGTTCCTCGGCGAGTTCGGCCGGCGCTGGATCCGCGTGGCGCACGCTTCTGCTTCGCCGGGCGAGATCGCGGCGTTCCCGTGGAGCGGCACGCAGGTGATGGACATGGCGTTCGGACCGGACGGCGCGCTGTACGTCCTCGACTACGGCACCGGCTACTTCAACGGCGACGCCAACTCGGCGCTGTACCGCATCGAGTACATCGCGAGCGGTCCACGGTCACCGATCGCGACCGCTTCGGGGACGCCCACCAGTGGCCAGGCGCCGCTGACGGTCGCGTTCTCCTCGGCCGGGTCGAGCGACCCGGAGGGCGGCGCGCTCACGTACTCGTGGACGTTCGGCGACGGCGGCACGTCGACCGCGGCGAACCCGTCGCACACGTACACGTCCAACGGGACCTTCACCGCGACGCTGACCGTCCGCGACCCGCAGAACCTGACGGCCACCGCGAGCGTCCCGATCACCGTCGGGAACACGGCGCCGACGGTGACGCTGCTGGCACCGCTCGACGGGCAGTTGTTCTCCTTCGGCGACACCGTGCCGTTCCAGGTGCGGGTCACCGATCCGGAGGACGCGTCGATCGACTGCTCGCGGGTGAAGGTGCGGTACCTGCTCGGGCACGACTCGCACGCGCACGAGATCACGTCGGCCACCGGGTGCAACGGCACGATCGCGGTGCCCGTCGACGGCGAGCACGACGCCGCGGCGAACATCTTCGGCGTCTTCGACGCGGAGTACACCGACAACGGCGGTGCGACGTCGCACACGCAGAACGTCACGCAGCCGCGTACGCGGCAGGGTGAGCACTTCTCGGCCGCGCAGGGCGTCACCGTCTTCGACAAGGCCGCCGCGCACGGCGGCCGCGCGGTCGGCGACATCCACAACGGAGACTGGATCGCGTTCGACCGCTACAACGTGTCGACCGCGACCGGCTTCTCGGCGCGGGTCGCGTCGGGCGGGATCGGCGGAACGCTGACGCTGCGGGCCGGTTCACCGACCGGCCAGGTCATCGGTACGGCCACCGTGCCGGTCACCGGCGGCTGGGAGACGTTCGTCAACGTCAATGGCGTGTTGAGCGCCGTGCCGTCCGGGACGATCCGGCTGTACCTCGTGTTCACCGGCGGAACGGGAGCGCTGTTCGACGTCGACGACTTCGCGTTCACCACCGGCGTGCCGGGGCGGGTCACCGGGGCCGGCGGCAAGTGCATGGACGTCGCCGGCGCGGTCTCGACCGACGGCACGGCCGTGCAGCTGTACACCTGCAACAACACCTCGGCGCAGTCGTGGACCCGCACCGGGCAGACGATCCGCGCGCTCGGCAAGTGCCTCGACATCTCCGGCGGCGGCACCGCCAACGGCACGAAGGTGCAGTTGTGGACATGCAACAACACGGGAGCGCAGAACTGGGTCGTGGAAGCGGGTGGCGCCGTTCGCAATCCGCAGTCGAACCGGTGCCTGGAGGCGCCGGGCGGCCAGACCGCCGACGGCACGCCGTTGCGGATCTGGGACTGCAACGCCGGTACCAACCAACGTTGGACATTCTCATAGACCTGGGGAGGCATACGATGAGAACACTGATGGGACGCTTGGCCGTAGTGGCGACCGCGCTGGTGACGATCGTCGCCGGCGTGACCTCGACCGCCTGTGCGGCTGAAAGCTCAGCCGACGACCCCTACTCCGTACTCGTCTTCTCGAAGACCGCCGGCTTCCGTCACGACTCCATCGCGGTGGGCACGCAGGCGATCCGCGATCTGGGCGCGGCCAACGGCTTCTCGGTGACGGCCACCGAGGACGCGGCGGCGTTCACCACCGCGAACCTGAACCAGTACGACGCGGTGGTGTTCCTCAACACCACCGGCGACGTGCTGAACGCCGCGCAGCAGACGGCGTTCGAGTCCTACATCGGCGCAGGAAACGGGTACGTCGGCGTGCACGCGGCGGCCGACACCGAGTACGACTGGCCGTTCTACGGAAACCTGGTCGGCGCGTGGTTCCAGCAGCACCCGGCGATCCAGCCCGCGCGGGTGGTGATCGAGGACCGGGCGCATCCGGCCACCGCGCACCTCGGTCCACAATGGACCCGCACCGACGAGTGGTACAGCTTCCGCACGAACCCCCGCTCGACGGCGCACGTGCTCGCGTCCCTCGACGAGTCCAGCTACTCCGGCGGAGGCATGGGCGACCACCCGATCACCTGGTGCAAGGGCCTGAACGGCGGCCGGTCGTTCTACACCGGGTTCGGGCACACCCAGGAGTCGTACGCCGACCCGGCCGTGCGACAGGTGATCCTCGGCGGCATCCGGTACGCGGCCGGTCAGGCGAACGCCGACTGCCGGCCGGAGACCGGGTACACCGCGCTGTACAACGGGTCCACCACCGGGTGGTCGCAGGCCGGCCCGGGCTCGTTCACCAACGTCGACGGCACGCTCACGTCGACCGGTGGCATGGGCATGCTGTGGTATTCGGCGAAGGAGTTCCGGTCCTACTCGCTGAAGGCCGACTGGCGGATGGCCGGCGACGACAACTCCGGCATCTTCATCGGCTTCCCGCCGTCGAGCGACCCGTGGTCGGCGGTCAACAACGGCTACGAGATCCAGATCGACGCGACCGACACCCCCGACCGCACCACCGGGTCGGTGTACGGGTTCAAGGGCGCCGACACGGCGGCCCGCGACGCCGCGCTGAACCCGCCGGGGGAGTGGAACACGTTCGAACTGCTCGTCGAGGGCGAGCGGGTGCGCATCTACCTGAACGGCGTCCAGGTGAACGACTTCACGAACGCCGACCCCGTGCGCAGCCTCACCTCCGGTCACATCGGCATCCAGAACCACGGCGCCGACGACGAGGTGGCGTTCCGGAACATCCGGATCAAGGAACTCGGCGGCACCAACCCGAATCCGGGGCCCGGCCCGGTGAAGGGCATCAACGGCAAGTGCATGGACGTCAGCGGCTCCAACACCGCCGACGGCACCCAGGTGCAGCTGTGGACCTGCAACAACACCGGTGCCCAGAACTGGACCCGCACCGGCCAGACGATCCGCGCGCTGGGCAAGTGCCTCGACGTGTCCGGTGGCGGCACCGCCAACGGCACCCGCGTGCAGTTGTGGACGTGCAACAACACGGGAGCGCAGAACTGGGTCGTCGAGTCGACCGGTTCCGGAGCGACTCAAGTCCGTAATCCGCAGTCGAACCGGTGCCTGGAGTCACCGGGCGGCCAGACCGGCGACGGCACGGCGTTGCGGATCTGGGACTGCAACAACGGCGCCAACCAGCGCTGGGTGTTTCCCGCGTAACCCCTAGACGCCGGGTGAGCGGGTCGCGACGCCGACCGGCCCGCTCACCCGGTCCACTTTTCCTGGTGCGGTACAGGGCATAGGGTGTTCCTGGGGAGGCGCAGTCCCCGCCTGACTTCTTGTTACGAACCGTCTGAGGAGCAGTCGATGGCGCGTCCGATCACGTTGTTCACCGGCCAGTGGGCCGACCTGCCATTCGAAACGGTGTGCCAGCACGCCTCCGAGTGGGGCTACGACGGCCTCGAGATCGCCTGCTGGGGCGACCACTTCGAGGTCGACAAGGCGATCTCCGACGAGTCCTACGTCGATCGCAAGCTGGAGACATTGGCCAAGTACAACCTGCACGTCTACGCCATCTCCAACCACCTGCTGGGCCAGGCCGTCTGCGACCACCCGATCGACGAGCGGCACCAGGGCATCCTGCCGGCCCGCATCTGGGGCGACGGCGAGCCCGAGGGCGTGCGCCAGCGGGCCGCGGAGGAGATGAAGGACACCGCGCGGGCGGCGGCCAAGCTCGGTGTGCGCACCGTGGTCGGCTTCACCGGGTCGTCGATCTGGCACACCGTGGCCATGTTCCCGCCGGTGCCCACGTCGATGATCGACAAGGGCTACGAAGACTTCGCCAACCGCTGGAACCCGATCCTCGACGTGTTCGACGAGGTGGGCGTGCGCTTCGCGCACGAGGTGCACCCGAGCGAGATCGCGTACGACTACTACACGACCACGCGCACGCTGGAGGCGATCGGCCACCGCGAGGCGTTCGGCCTCAACTGGGACCCGTCGCACTTCGTGTGGCAGGAGCTCGACCCGGTCAACTTCATCTTCGACTTCGCCGACCGCATCTACCACGTCGACTGCAAAGACGCGAAGGTCCGCACCGGCGACGGTCGCCGCGGCCGACTGAGCTCCCACCTGCCCTGGGCCGACATGCGCCGCGGGTGGGATTTCGTCTCCACCGGCCACGGCGACGTCCCGTGGGAGGACTGCTTCCGCGCCCTGAACGCGATCGGCTACGACGGCCCCATCTCCGTCGAATGGGAAGACGCCGGAATGGACCGCCTCGTCGGCGCGGCGGAGGCCGTCCAGTTCGTCCGCCGGCTGGCGTTCGACCCCCCGAGCGCCGCCTTCGACGCCGCCTTCTCCAGCAGCTGACCCGAGTCGATCTTGCAGTTGTGGTGCCAGTTTCACCCCGGTCTACCCGGGTTTGTGAGGCACCACAACTGCAAGATCGCCGTGGGTCAGTGGCCGCGGGCGGGGAGGGTGAAGCGGTAGCCGGCCGCTCTGAGCAGGGGGATCGTGCGGTTCACGGCCTCGACGGTCTGGCTGCGGTCGCCGCCGCCGTCGTGCATGAGGACCACGGCGCCCGGCGTGATGCCGTCCATCAGGCGGCGGACCAGTTCGTCGGTGCCGGGCGGCTCCCAGTCGGTGATCGCGAGGCGCCAGCCCAGCGGTTGCATGCCCAGTCCGGCCGCGACCTCCGGCGTCGCACCCCAGCTACCGAACGGCGCCCGGAAGTACGGGATGTGGGCGTGCGGCACGGCGGCGCGGATCGCGGCGTTCGTGGCGAGCAGGTCGGCCCGGATCTGGTCGACCGTCCAGGTGCCCAGGTCGTCGTGCTTCAGGCTGTGGTTGCACAGCAGGTGGCCCTCGGCGGCGATGCGCCGGACCAGCGCGGGGTACTCGCGGGCATGATCACCCTGCACGCAGAACACGGCTCGCACGTGCCGCGCCCGCAGCACGGCCAGCAGGCGCGGTGTGTCGACCGGGTTCGGCCCGTCGTCGAAGGTGTAGCTCACCACGGTGCCGTGGCCACGGGCGGTGTCGACGATCGTCGGGGTCGGGTGCCCGGTGGACGCGCCCGCCGGGGAGGCGGCGGCCAGGGTCACGGTGAGGGCGAACAGCGGTGCGGCGAGGTGGCGCAGGCGGACGGCGGGGGGCCGGGATCCGGTCACGGGGCGTGCTCCCTTCGAGGCGGGCGGCCAGGGGGAGGCGTCCGGCGAAAGTTTCAGGCCGCGTTTCGATAGCTCACGTGACCGTATGACATCGAGACTTGTCGAACAAGGGTCAAGTGAGGAGGTCGAGGAACCGCGCCAGCACGGGCGACGGGTCGTCGGCGCGCCACATCGCCGCGGAAACGACCGGCTGATCGGCGTCGGGCACACCGAGAAAGGCCAGCCCGTCGGCGCGCAGCATCCGGGTCGACTCCTGCACCAGGGCGATGCCGAGCCCGGCGGCCACCAGCGTGAGCAGCGCACCCAGCTCGCCGGCGTACCGCACGGTGCGCGGCGTGAAGCCGCCCCGCTCGGCCATGGCCAGCAGGTGGTCGTGCCAGTACACGCACACCTCGCGGCCGAGCATCACCAGCGTCTCGCCGGCGAGATCGGCAAGGGAGACGTCCTCGGCCGCCGCCAGCGGATGGGACGGCGGCACCGCGACCACGAACCGCTCCGTCGCCAGCACGTGCACGCCGAGCGTGGGCTCCCCGCAGTGGACCTGGCCGAGCGTGCTGAGGAACGCGACGTCGACCACGTCTTCGTGCAGCGGTTGACCCAGCTCACCCATGGCCAGCTCGTGCAGGCTCAGCTCGACCGACGGCGCGACCTTCTCGAACGCGGCCAGCGCCGCGAGGAACGGCCCCGACGACGCGGTCGGGTGGTAGCCGACCCGCAGCCGGCCCAGTTCGCCGCGCCGCGCCCGCTCGGCGACCGACTCGGCCACCCGCGCCTGCGACAGCGTGCGCCGGGCCTCCGCCAGGAACAGCCGGCCGGCTTCACTCAGGCCGGTCCGCCGCTTTGAGCGCACCAGCAGGTCGACTCCCAGTGCCGACTCCAGCCGCAGGATCTGCTGCGACAGCGCCGGCTGGGCGACGTGCAGCCGGCCGGCCGCGCGTCCGAAATGAAGTTCCTCCGCGACCGCGACGAACGCCTCCAGGTGCCGCAGCTCGAACTTCATGCATCCACGTTATCAAGTCATCGAGAACAAGTCATTGATCTAATGAACGGACGCTCCTAGCGTCGATCGCATGACAACTGATCTGGACGGCAGGGTCGCGGTGGTCACCGGCTCCACGGGCGGCATCGGCGCCGCGATCGCGCGCGGTCTCGCCGCGGCGGGCGCGGCCGTCGTCGTGGTCGGGCGCCGCGAGGAGGAGGGCGCGGCCGTCGCCAAGGAGCTTCCGCGGGCGACGTTCGTCGCCGCGGATCTGAGCCGACGGGACGCCCACCGGCGCGTGCTCGACACGGCGCTGGACCACTTCGGCCGCCTCGACATCCTCGTCAACAACGCGGCGGTCAACGCGCTCGGGCCGGCGATCGGGGCCACCGAGGAGGACTTCGACCGGCTCGTCGCCCTCAACTACAGGGCCGTGTTCTTCCTGACCCAGGCCGCGCTGCCGGCGCTGGTGGCGAGCGGCGCCGGGCGGGTCATCAACGTCAGCTCGATCGGGACCATCAAGACGTTCCCCGGCGGGGCGGTCTACAACTCGACGAAGGCGGCGCTGGACAACCTGACCCGCAGTTGGGCGCAGGAGCACGGCCCCGACGGCGTGCGGGTGAACGCGGTGAACCCCGGCCTCGTGGCCGACGGGCCGATGGCGGCGCCGGTGCAGGCGTTCCTCGACATCGAGCGCGACGTGATCCCGACGATTCCGGCCCGCCGGCTGGCCACGGCGGCGGACGTCGCGGCCGTGGTCACGTTTCTGGCGGGACCGGGAGCGGACTTCCTCAACGGCGTGATCCTGCCGCTCGACGGTGGCCTCACCGCGTGAGCGACGACTCCACGGCCGCGACGAGCGCCGGGTCGTCGGGCGTGACCCGCGGCGAGAACCGGGCGGTGACCTGCCCACCCGGCGCCACCAGGAACTTCTCGAAGTTCCAGCGGATGTCGCCGGTGTGACCCTCGGCGTCGGGGGTGTCGACGAGGACGTCGTAGAGCGGGTGCCGGCCCGCGCCGTTGACGTCGACCTTCTCGGTGATCGGGAACGTGACGCCGTAGGTGGCGCTGCAGAACTCCGCGATCTCCTCGGCCGTGCCCGGCTCCTGCCCGGCGAACTGGTTGCACGGCACGCCGAGCACGGTGAACCCGCGGCCGGCGTACTGTTTCTGCAGCGCCTCCAGCCCGTGATACTGCGGGGTGAGCCCGCACTTCGACGCCACGTTGACGACCAGGACGGTCCGGTCCTGGAACTCACCGAGGTTCAACGGCTCGCCCTGCAGGTCGTGGATCGCCACGCCGTAGAAGTTCTGTGCCACGTCAACAATCTATACCCGACGGCGGACGATCCACCTCCCGCCCAGCACCAGGAGCGCACCCGCACCCAGGTACAACGCCAGTTCGAGCCACTGGAACGTCCAGTAGCGCGTGTTCGGCTGGTACACGACGTCGACGTGGAGGTCGAGCGCGCCGAGGCAGGCGGCGGTGTCGCCGAACGTGCCGGTGGCGCCGGTCCGGGGTGCCTCGGTGAAGCAGCGGTCGAACTCGGTGCGGCTCAACGGTTTCCCGTCGGCGGTGCGCAGCACGCTCGCGTCGGTGACCCACGCGTCGTCCACCGTGACGCCCTTGACCACGGCGGCGCCGGTGATGCTGCCGAGCCCCCGCGCGGCGTTGATCGCGTCGGCGGTCATCGCGATCCGGACGTGCTCGCCGGGCAGGTAGTGCGGCCGCACCAGGTTCGGCACCGCGAACTGGATGACGACGACCGCGAGCAGCGTCAGCGCCATCGCGGCCAGCGTGCGGCGCAGCAGCATGCCGACGACGGTTCCCAGCACCACCGCGAACGCCGCGTAGCCGACCGGCGCGAGGTTGCGGGCACCGAACACGACCGTCTCGAACCGGTCGGCGCCGATCCGGTCGACCGGGGCCGCCGCCCACGTGAGCGCGGCGCTGAGCGTGCCGCCGAACGCCATCGCGACACCGGCGACGACCAGAACCTTGACGGTGAACCAGGTGCGGCGGGAGACGCTCTGGTTCCACACCAGCCGGTGGGTGCCGGTCTCCAGTTCCCGCGCCACCAACGGCGCACCCCAGAACACGCCGACGAGCACGGGCGCGAGGCCGATCGCACCGGCGAGGTAGAGCAGGAGATTGTTGTAGTCGCCGTGGAACTGGCGCATCGCGGCCGCGCAGTCGCCACCGGCGTCGCACCGGCCGCGGTAGGCGTCGTAGGCGCTCCGGATGTCGGTGCCGAGGTACAGAAGACAGGCCAGGGCGACGGCGAGCAGCGCGGCGCCGAGGAGCGCGGGCGCGCGGAACTGCCGCCAGGTGAGCCAGATCATCGCTCCGCCCTTCCGAGGTGGTCGAGCACGAGGTCCTCCAGGTTCTTCCCGTGGGCGGCGCGCAACGGGCCGACGTCGCCGGCCACCTGCACCCGCCCGCCGCTGAGCACGATGACGTGGTCGCACACCTGCTCGATGTCGCCGAGCAGGTGCGACGACAGCACCGCGCTCGCGCCGAGTTCGGCGACGAACTCCATCAGGTTGCGCAGGAAACCCTGACGCGCCAACGGATCCAGCGCCGCCGCCGGCTCGTCGAGGATGAGCAGTTCGGGCCGCTTGGCGGCGGCGATCGTCAACGCGAGTTGCGCCCGCTGGCCGCCGGACATCCGGCCGGCCTTCTGCGCCGGGTCGAGGCCGACCTGCGCGATGCGGCGCCGCGCCAGCGCCGCGTCCCAGGTGGGGTTGAGCTTCGCGCCGAGGCGCAGGTGTTCGGCGACGCTCAACCCCGCGTAGACCGGCGTGTCCTGCGCGACGAACCCGACCCGCGCGAGCTTCGCGGCCGGCCGCGAACCGAGCACCCGCAGCGTGCCCGACGTCGGCTCGATCAGCCCGCACGCCACCTGCAGCAGCGTCGACTTGCCCGCGCCGTTCGGGCCGACCAGGCCGACGATCCGGCCGTGCGGAACCGTGAGCATCACGCCGGACAGCGCGTAGCGGCGCCCGTACCGTTTCGTCAGACCGTCGGCGTGGAGCACCGGCGGTGATTCATCATGTGGCATGAGCTCATCCTGGAAACCGGCCCGGGCGCGGGCATCGGTCCGAAGCAGGGGAGCGACCGTTCTTTCGACCGGTTCGCGGCGCGGCCGGTTCTCCTAGCGTGGGTGGCATGAAGATTGCCGACCTGGGCCTCACGGCCGCTCTCGCGGCCGCGCTTGCCGCCGCGATCGCGATCGAAGCCGTCGCGGTCGCGCAGAGTTGGGGCGCGCGGTACTGGATCGCCGGCGGCGTCGCGGCCGTCGTCGCGGGCGCGCTGGCGCTGCTGCGGCGTCGCGACCGTCGCTGGACGGCGGTCGCCGGCCTCGGCGTCGCCGGGGTCGCGATCGCGGTGTCCCGCCTGGCCGAACTGCCCGCCGAGCCGGGGCCCGCGCTGGCGCTGGCGCTGGCGGTACTCGTGGGGTCGGCGGTGCGGATGCTGCCGGTGCGGTGGTCCGCCGCCATCGCCGGTGGTGGCCTGGCGGTGGTCGTCGCCGGATTCCTCACCGTGCGGCCGGAGTCGTCCGGTGCGGCGGCCGACATCGCCGCGGTCATGTGGCTGGGCGGGACGACGGTCGGGTTGGCGCTGCGGGTGCTCGACGCGCGGGCGGCGGCCACGGAAGGGGCGGTGCGCCAGCAGGAGCGGCTGGAGCTGGCCCGGGAGTTGCACGACGTGGTCGCCCATCACATCACCGGCATGCTGATCCAGGCGCAGGCCGCGCAGGTCGTGGCGCGGCGCGATCCGGCGGCTCTCCCGGCCACACTCGGCGGAATCGAAGCCGCCGGCACCGAGGCGCTGTCGGCGATGCGCCGGGTGGTCGGTCTGTTGCGGGACGCCGACGACGCGGCGCCGGCCTCGGCCGGCCCGGAGAACCTGGCCGAACTCGTCGAACGGTTCGAGCGGCAGGGCCCGCCGGTGCGACTGTCCATAAGGGACGATGGGGCCGGCTGGCCGCCCGAGCTGACGAGCACGGTGTACCGGGTGGTGCGCGAGGCGCTCACGAACGTGGCGCGGCACGCGGCGGGCGCGCGGTCGGTCGCCGTGACCGTCGACAGTGGACCGATGGGCGTCACCGTCGAGGTCACCGACGACGCGCCGGCGGCGGCTCAACCGTCGCGGGGTGGCTTCGGGCTGACCGGCATGCGGGAACGGGTCACGAGCCTCGGCGGCAGCGTCGACGCGGGCCCGCGTCCCGGCGGCGGCTGGACGGTGTCGGCCACGCTGCCCGTCCCGGTGGGTCGACCGTGACCATCTCCGTGCTGATCGCCGACGACCAGGCGATGATCCGCGGCGGCCTGCGCCTGATCCTCGAGGATCAGCCCGACATCACCGTGGTGGGCGAGGCCGTCGACGGCGTCGACGCCGTCGAGCAGGCCCGGCGGCTGCGCCCGGACGTGTGCCTGGTCGACATCCGGATGCCGCGGGTCGACGGCATCGAGGTCACGCGGGCGCTGGCCGGTCCGGGTGTGGTGAACCCGTTGCGGGTCATCGTGGTGACGACGTTCGACCTCGACGAGTACGTCTACGGCGCGCTGCGCGGCGGCGCGGTGGGCTTCATCCTCAAGGACGCCGGCCCGGCGCTGCTCGTCGAGGCGGTGCGGGCGGCCCACAACGGCGACGCGCTGGTGTCGCCGTCGATCACCGTGCGGCTGCTCAAGCACCTCAACGCCGTCCGGTCGCCGGTGGCCGACGCCCGGAACACGTTGTCGGAGCGGGAGGTCGAGGTGGTGCGGGAGATCGCGCGGGGACGCACGAACCAGGAGGTCGGCGCGGAACTGTTCATCTCACTGAGCACCGTCAAGAGTCACGTGTCGACCATCCAGACGAAGTTGGGCCTGCGGAACCGGGTGGAGATCGCCGCATGGGCGTGGGAGAACCGCGTGGCGGAAGGCTCGTGAGCCAGGTGTGCAGCGCCCACCACCAGCGGAGCGTCTCCAGGACGGTGAGCCGCTGGTCGGCGTCGGCCGGCGCGCCGGTGAGGTCGTGCAACCGGCGCAGCCGGTACCGCACCGTGTTGGGGTGCACGTGGAGCGCCGCCGCCGTCTGGTCGAGCCGCTGGCCGTGGTCGAGGTAGCTGAGCCCGGTCGAGGCGAGTTCGCGGTGGAACGCGTCGGCCGGGCGTAACCGGTCGAGCAGCGAGTCGCGCAGCAGGCCGGCCAGGTCGGGATGCCCGCCCAGCACCGTCTCGCCGGCGAGGTCGGTCACCGCGTGCACGCCGCGCCGGCCGAACCGCTCGGCCGCGAGCCAGGCCGCGACGCACAACCGGTACGCGTCGGCGGCCTCGGACAGCAACACCGGCGGCGTGAACACGAGCAGCGTGGCCGGGTCGGCGCCGGCGGGACCCGGTGGCCGTGGGGTGAGGCCGGCGATCCGCCCCTCGACCGCGCCCAGCAGGCCGTCGCAGCGGTGCGCGGGTGGGCGCTCGGCGTCCGGGTCGCCGTAGACGAGGCAGTGGTAGCGGGCGCCCGGATGCAGGCCGAACCGGGCCAGTTCGTCGGCGTCGGGGTCGGTTCCGGCGCGCTCGCGGAGCAGCAGCCGGCGCAGGAGACGGGCCGCCGCGTCGGCCCGGTCGCGGGCCAGCCGGCGCTCGGCCGCGTGATAGCCGTCGACGAGGTGCCGCTCCATCGCGCCGGCGTAGCGTTCGAGTGCCAGCGCGCCGGTCAGGAGATCGTCGTGCGGGATCCCGGCCGCGCGGCCGCGCTCGATCGCGATCTCGAACACGCGGGTGCGGCCGGCCCGGACCCCGCACAGCAGGGCGGCGAGCGGTATCCCCTGCGCGGCACGGTCGGCGCCCAGCCGCTCGGCCTCGCCGAAGTCGGGCTCGCCGGCGCCGGCCAGTCGTTCGAACACCGCCAGGCCGGCGTCGAGCAGGACGGTGACGTGGCGGCGGGTGTCGGCGTCGGGCAGCCGGGCGATCTCCGGCGCGGCCGTGCGCGCGGCGGCGACCACCTCGTCGACGACGCGCGGATCGGCCCGGAGTTCCCGCACGAGTGGGCGCAGCGAACCGGTCGTCACGGCGTGCCTCCCGTTGTGACCCGGGCACAACCGCCGGTTCCGGCGTTGGGTCCGGGATCCTATCGATGGGCAGCGATCAGCGGTTTGCTTAGGTTACCGCAGCGTAACTTCGCTGCGCGTCCCGCCGCCTTGGGAGAATCCCGTGAGACACACCCGCGCGAGTCTCGTCATCGCCACTCTGCTCTCCGTTTTCGTCGTCGCTCCCGCACCGGTGCTGGCCGCGCCCGCCATGCAGCAGGTGATGTTCGTCGGCAACAACTGGGACGGCACCGTCGACGTCATCCGGCCCACCGGCACCTACGCCAAACTCGGCCGGCTCAACGTGGTGCCCGACCGCAGCCAGCGCCTGTGGGAGATCTACCTCAACCCGATCCGGCTGGCCTTCTACCTCGGCATCCAGCAGGGCCCCGGCGAGGGGCACGACCAACTCGTCGACGACATGTACGCCACCCCCGACGGCACCGCGCTCGTGGTGTCCCGGCCGAGCTTCGCCGACGTCGTCTCGATCGACCTGCGCACCGGCGCGCTGCGGTGGCGGTTCCCGGTGTCCGGCTACCGGTCCGACCACATGGCCGTGTCGCCCGACGGCACCCGGGTCGCGGTGTCGGCGTCCACATCGAACACCGTCCACATCCTGAACATCAACACCGGCGCACAGCTCGGCTCGTTCGCCACCGGCGACAAGCCGCACGAGAACGTGTTCACCGGTGGCGGGCGGTACCTGTGGAACATGTCCATCGGCGAGGTGAACACCGACCTCGACGACCCGTGGCTGGACTTCACGAAGGGCGACCGGCGCATCACGGTCGCCGACACCACGACGTTCCAGGTGGCCCGGGTCATCGACATGCGGAACCGGCTCGACGCCGCCGGCCGCAGCGACCTCTCCGACGCCGTGCGCCCGGCCGTGTTCACCCCCGACGAGTCGAAGCTGTACTTCCAGGTGTCGTTCTTCAACGGGTTCGCCGAGTACGACGTCGCGACCGACCGGATCACCCGGGTCAAGACGCTGCCGAAGAACCCCGCGACCAGCGAGGACCGCACCACCTGGGTCAACGACTCCCGGCACCACGGCCTGTCGATGAGCCCCGACGGCACCAAGGTGTGCGTCGCCGGGACCATGGACGACTACGCCACCGTGGTCGACCGGACCACGCTGCAGGAGGGTCCGTTGGTGACGGCGAGCAAGCCGTACTGGGCGACCGTCAGCGGCGACGGCCGCGACTGCGTCATCTCCGAGTCGGGCTCCGACCGGGTGACCGCGATCAGCTTCGCCACCGGCCAACGCGTCGCGACCGTGGCCGTGGGTGACCACCCGCAACGGGTCCGGATCGGGCGGATCCCCGCCACCTGGACGGCGCCGGCCGCCTGACTACCGTTTGACCGGTGCCCCTGCGTGTCATGACGTTCAATCTGAAGTACGCGAGCGCCGACGGTCCGCACCCGTGGCCCGACCGGCGGCCGCTGGTCCGCTCGTTGCTCGCCGCCGAGCGGCCCGACCTGATCTGCACCCAGGAAGGGCTCGCCGGCCAACTCGACGACGTCATGGCCGACCTCGGCACGGCGTACGGGTTCATCGGCACCGGGCGAGACGGCGGCACGCGGGGCGAGTACACGGCGATCCTGTACCGGATCGAGCGGCTCGCCCCGGTGCGCGACGGCGTCTTCTGGTTGTCCGGCACGCCCGACGTGGTCGGCTCGAACACGTGGGGCGCCCGCTGCGTGCGGATGGTGACCTGGGTCCGGTTCCGCGACGCGGTGACCGGTGGCGAGTTCTGCGCGGTGAACACCCACCTCGACCACATCAGCGAAAGCGCCCGGCAGCGGTCGGCGGCGCTGATCCGCGACCGGATCGCCGCGTTAGCGTCCGATATTCCTGTCGTGCTGGCCGGTGACTTCAACACGCCGGCCGGCCCCGACAGCCCCACGTACGAGACGCTGACCGGCGGACTTGTCGACACCTGGACGGCCGCGGCGCGGCGCGGGCCGGCGTACGGCACGTGGCACGGCTTCGGCCCGGTGGTCGTCGACGGGCCGCGCATCGACTGGATCCTGGTCACGCCGGACATCGCGGTGGAGGAGGCGACGGTCATCCCGTTCCGGGACGGCGACCGGTTCCCGAGCGACCACCTGCCCGTGCAGGTGCGCCTCCGGCTGCCGTCGCCTCCCTCGGCGACAAAGCCGGCTGACAGCCATGCCACAGTGATGGGGTGAGACGCGCGCTGGCCGTTCTGTCCGTCGGAGCGTTCCTGACGCTCGCGGTCGACACGATCGGGTCCGACGGATCGCGGCTGTCGCTCGCGCTCGCCGCGGTGTACGTCCTGGTCGCCACCGTCGGGTTCGAGCGGGTGTCGGGGCGGTGGGCCGGCTACGCGTACGTCGGTTTCCAGTTGCTGCTCGGGTACGCGATCTTCGTCAACTCGCCGTCGGTCGGCGCGACGCTGCTGCTCGTGGTCCTCGTGAGCCAGAGCGTGCTGCTGGTTCCGATGCCGGCGGTGGCGGCGATCGTCGCGGTCATCCCGTTCTTCCACGCGGGCATGGAATGGCGGGCCGGGGTGCGCGAAGGCGTCGGGCTGCTCGCGGCGGCCGGGTTCGCGGCCGTCGTCACCACGCTGCTCGTGCGGGAACAGCGGGCCCGCACCGAACTGGCCGAGACGCACGGGCGGCTCCGCGAGTACGCGCTGCAGGCGGAGAAGCTGGCGGCGGCGGAGGAGCGCAACCGGGTCGCCCGCGACATCCACGACGGGCTCGGGCACGCGCTCACCGTGGTGCAGATGCAGATCAAGGCGGCCCGCGCGGTGCTCGTGGCCGATCGGGAGAAGACCGACGAGGTCCTCGCGAAGGCACAGGAGCAGGCGGAGGAGGCGCTCCGGGAGGTGCGCCGGTCGGTCGCGGCGCTGCGCGAGCCGGCTGCGCCCGTCCCCTTGCCGGAGGCCCTGAAGGCGCTGGCGGAGGAGACCTCGGCCGCGGGGGTGCCGACCACGCTCGACATCGCGGGCACCGTGCGGCAGCTGCCGGAGCAGGCCCACGAGACGCTGTTCCGCGCCGCCCAGGAGGGTTTGACGAACGTGCGCAAGCACGCCCGGGCGACGCGGGCCGGGCTGACATTGGACTATTCGCAGGCGGCTCTGGTGCGCCTGGAAGTGCGGGACGACGGAGTGGGCGACGAACCCACCGAACGGGGCTTCGGGTTGCTGGGAATCGAGGAACGGGCGGCGCACGCCGGTGGCGTCGCGGCGCTGGAGTCGGTGCCCGGCAAGGGTTCCACGCTGAGCGTCGAGGTTCCGGCGTGACGGTGAGGGTGGTGCTGGTCGACGACCAGTCGCTGTTCCGCGAGGCGCTGGCGACGCTGCTCAGCGTGCGCGACGACATCGAGGTGGTGGGCGAGGCCGGCAACGGCGAGGAGGCGGTGCGGCGGTGCGCCGAACTCGCCCCGTCGGTGGTGCTGATGGACCTGCGGATGCCGGTGCTCGACGGCATCGCCGCGACCCGGCGGCTGCGGGCCGAACAACCGGGCGTGCGCGTCATCGCGCTGACGACGTTCGACGACGACGAGGACGTGTTCGCCGCGCTGCGCGCCGGTGCCGTCGGGTACCTGCTCAAGGACGTCTCGTCGGCGCGGTTGGTGGAGGCGATCCTCGCCGCGTCGCGCAACGAGTCGGTGCTGCAGCCGTCGGTCGCGGCCAAGGTGGTGGCGCGGTTCGCGCAACTGCCGGCCGACGACCGCCCGCGCCCGCAGCCGCTCGTGGTGCCGCTCAGCGACCGCGAACTCGACGTCGTGCGCCTGCTGGCCGACGGCCGCAGCAACCGCGAGATCGCCGACGCGCTGCACCTCGCCGAGGGTACGGTGAAGAACCACGTGACCAACGTGCTCGGCAAGCTCGGCGCCCGCGACCGCACCCAGGCCGCGCTCCGCGCCCGGTCACTGGGTCTCCTGTAAGCGGGGTCATGCCGGAACCGTGACCGGAGACCATGACCTCCGGCACGTCACAACACGGCGCGCGGGCGGCAGCATTCGTGCCATGCCATCCACCACCAAGCCGGAATCGCGGGCCCGCGGGCACCTGCGGTTCGCCCTCCACTACGTCGAGATGGTCGTCGCGATGTTCGTCGGGATGATCGCGCTGGGTCCGCTCGTGACGTGGCTGATTCCGTCGGTGCACGACCGCGCCGACGTGTCCGCGCTCGTCATGGCCACGAACATGTCGATCGGCATGGCGGTGTGGATGCGGATCCGCCGCCACTCCTGGCCACGGATCGCGGAGATGTGCGCCGCGATGTACGTGCCGTTCCTGGTGGTGCTCGTGCCGTTCTGGCTCGGCGCCGTCGACGGGGACGCGGTGATGATGGTCGGCCACGTCCTGATGCTGCCGGCGATGCTGGCCGTGATGATCTGGCGCCGCGGCGACTACTACCATCACCACCACTGAGCAGCGGGCCGGTCCTCGTCGAGGGCCGGCCCGCTTTCTATGTGGTGGTGCCTACTCGATGACGGCGCCCGTGCTCAGCTGGCGCCCGGCCGGCGACCGGCGAAGTACAGGCCGAAACCGATGATGATCAGGGTGACGCCGAGAGTGGCCGTGAGAGCGGCGTTGGGACCGGTGATCGGCAGGCCGTCTTCGCCGGTGAACTCGACCTTGGCGGTGTTGTTCGCGGTGTCGGGGTCGGACGAGCCGCCCCGGGCGACGACGGAGCCGGCGGTGCTGACGGCTCCGGTGATCTTCACCGTGAACGTGACGGTGTACGTCTCGTTCACGGCCATCGCCCACCGCATGCACCGGTACACCGACCTGCCGACCTGGTTCATGGTCTCGTCGACCTTGCCGTCGACGACGCCGTGGCAGTAGTTGCCGTCGCCCGCGGGGACCTGGATGCCGGTCACCTGTACGCCGGCCGGGAACGTGACCACGAACGCGGCGTTGTACGGGTTCTCCGGGTTGGAGGTCTCGCCGTCGGAGACGCCGTTGATGAAGGCGGGACCCTTGTTGGTGAGCCCGACCTTCACCGACACGGTGTCGCCGACCTTGCCCTTGGCGGTGGCGCCCTGCGCGGCGACGTCGGACGGGTTCGCCGGCGTGGTGATCCGCACGTTGCCCTGGTTGTCGGTGTAGTCGACGTCGGCGGTGGCGGCCTGCTGGCCGACCGGCTGGCGCTGGAAGCCCAGCGCCGGGCCGGTGCCCAGCGGCCACTGCTCCCAGGGTTCGTCGAGGTCGGTGCCGTTGGCGATGACGTCGGCGCGGTAGGCCACGAACGTCTGCCCCGGTACGTCGGCGGTGACCTTGGCCGACACCGCCACCGCGGACGTCGCGACCTCGCCCGGCTCCAGGTTCAGGGCGTCGACGACGCAGACCGCCGCGGGATTCGTGCCCTCGGGTGCGTAGTGGCAGTTGCTGAACCGGTCGGTGAGCGCGGCGAAGCGGTCGGTGGCGAAGCCGACGACGAGCGTCTCGGCGGGCCGGTCGCCCTGGTTGCGGAACTCCGGCCGGAAGGTGACCGTGCCGCCCGGCGTGGAGGCGTTGGTGAAGTCGCGCGCGCGCAGGTCGGGGCCGGGCTCGGCGATCCGGAGCTGGTAGGTCTGCTCCGAGGTGCGCGCGCCGGTTGCGGTGACCGTGACGGCGACCGACGCCACGTCGCCGACCTTCGCGGTGCTGCCGGCGGTGAACACCAGGTTGAAGTCGCCGTCGGGACCGGAGCCGGAGCCGGTGCTCTTGGTGCACGTGAACACGCCGCTCGTCGCCGAGCACCCGGGTACCTGGGCGGCGAGCTTCGCTTCGATGATGCCGGGCGACTTCGTGGTGTCGACCTTCACGGTGACGTCGGCGGGCAGCGTCGCGCCGCCCACGCTGTAGGCGTTGTAGTAGACCGGCACCGACTTGCCCGCGGTGCCGATGGCCAGCGCCTGCGCGCCGAGGTAGCTGGAGGTTCCGACGTAGGTCTCGGCCGCTAGCGCGGGACGCGGCAGCCCGGCGAGAACGAGGACGGTGACCGTGAGCGCGGCGGCCGCCCGGATGAGCCGGCCAGTGGCGCGGGAAGGCGACAACGCTCGATCCCCCTGTGTCGAGTCGACATCAATGATCGCAGCGTATGTTTCGGACTGCGTGGTGGCGACCCGGCAAAACAGACATCAAGCGTATCGATGCATCGAATCGATAACACTCAGCGGGAGAAGCGCACGAACCTGTCGTCGCCCTTCGCGTCGTCGGCGGTGAACACCACGGCGTCGACGTGCCGGCCGGCCGGATCGCGGAGCATCAGGTTGCCGCCGTTGTTGCTCAGTTGCGCGCCGGACCCGTCGAGCGGCACCAGCACCGACCCGCCGGGTGCCAGCGTGAGGCCGGCGATCGTGGTGACGCGGTTGTTGCGGTCGACGAGTTGCCAGCCGTCGAGCGGGGTCTCGGCGTTGGCGAGGTTGCCGATGACGACGACCTCCCGGCCGGCGTCCGGGCCCGCCGGGTTCAGCAGCGCCCGTTCCAGGTAGACCGGTCCGGCGGTGGACGTCGCCGGGGGCAGCGCGCCGCCGATGAGTTCGCGAATTGTCTTCGCGCCGGCCGCGGCGGCGCCGGACTCGGTGGTCGGCACCCGTTGCGTCTGGAACGCGAGGAACAGCCCGACGAAGCGGTCGGGGTGGGCGAGGATCAGCCCACCGTCGCGGAACACGCCGTTGTCGCCGGCGAACTGGCCGACGTTGCCCTGGTTCAGGTGGATGTTGTGGATGCCGTGCAGGCCGTCGGTGTTGCCGAACTCGCGGTCGATCGGCTTGTTGAGGTTCCGGTCGAACCGCGAACCGAACGCGTACACCTCGCCGCCGGCCTCGGCGCACGAGCGCAGGTGCAGGATCAGCAGGTCCTGGAGGTCGTCGGCGGGCTGGTCGCCGCTGGGCCGGAGCGCCACGCCCGACTCCCACGCGAACAGCGGCGCCCGCACGTAGTCCACTGTGGACGTCGCCGACGGCGGCGCGGCCGTGAACCCGGTGGGCAGCACGGGAAGCCCGGCGAGGAGCGGGTGCCCGCGCAGCGGGTCGACCAACCAGTAGACGACGTGCGACGCGTCGCTCGACTGCACGTTGACGGCGATCCGCCACGGCTGGCCGGTGCCGTCGAGCACCCGGATCTGCAGGTGCGGCGAGGACCCGTCGCCGTCCTCACGCACCCAGCGGTCGATCGAGCCGCGCAGCACGCCGTAGTTGCTCACCATGGTCGCCACCTCCGACTCCATCAGAGGGCCGGCGCGGGATGTTCGGACATCTGTGTCGGCACGACGACACCGGGATGACAAGATCGCATCATGGCCCGACCAGCGATGACCGGGATGGTCCCCTCCGAGGAGGCGGCCAGTTCGCATCCTTTGTACGACCTGCCGTTGCGGCGCTGGACGCCGCGAACGCAACTACGGGTGGCGGCGAGCGAGGTGACCGGGCCGCGGTTCCCCGTGATCGACGCGCACAACCACCTCGGCCGCTGGCTCACCGACGACGGGTCGTGGATGGTGCCCGACCCGGCCGCGCTGATCGACCTCATGGACCGCAGCGGCGTCCGCGCGATCGTCAACCTGTGCGGGCGGTTCGGCGCCGAACTGGCCGAGAACATCGCCCGGTACGACGCGGCCCATCCGGGCCGGTTCGCGACGTTCTGCCACGTCGACTGGACCGAACTGACCACACCCGGTTTCGACGAACGGATCGCCGCCGGGCTGCGCGCGTCGGTCGCGGGGGGTGCGAAGGGCCTCAAGGTCTGGAAGGACCTCGGGCTGCACCGCCGCGACCACGCCGGAAACCTGGTGCTGCTCGACGACGACCGGCTCGCTCCACTGTGGACGGAGGCGGCCGCGCTGGGCATTCCCGTTGCCGTGCACACCGCCGACCCCAAGGCGTTCTTCGACCCGATCGACGAACACAACGAGCGCCTCGAACAACTGCTGCGCTATCCACAGTGGTCGTTCGCGGGGCCCGAGTTCCCGGCGTTCGAACGTCTCATAGACGCTTTTGAATCGATGGTCGCGGCCAACCCGGCCACGACGTTCATCGGCGTGCACGGCGGCTGCTACCCGGAGAACCTGGGCCGGGTGGGCGACATGCTCGACCGGTACCCGAACTTCCACATCGACATCGCGGCCCGGCTGGCCGAACTCGGCCGCCAGCCGCGGGCCGCCCGCGACCTGTTCACCCGGCACCGCGACCGGGTGCTGTTCGGCACCGACCGGTTCCCGCCCGACGGACGCTCGTACCTCCTGCACTACCGGTTCCTGGAGAGCGCCGACGAGAAGTTCCCGCACGACCCCGACGGCGACGAGCTGAGCGGCCGGTGGGCGATCGACGGCCTCGACCTCGACGACGAGACCCTGCGCGCGATGTACGCCGGCAACGCGATGCGGCTGATTCCCGCGCTGGCCGCCTGATTCAGCGGGTTCCGGAGACGACGAGCATCTCGCACGGACCGGTGAACCCGTCCGGGCCCTCGAACGCGGTGAGCGCGTCGGCGATCTCCCGCCAGGCGGCCGCCCGTCCGTCCGGGTCGAGGCCGGCGAGCATCTGGTGCAGCGCGCCGAACGACTCCTGTTCGAACCGGACGCACTCGGCCGCGCTCGCCATCCGGACCGGCGACGGCACCGCCGTCACGGTCACGTCGTTGAATCCCGCGTCCCTGAGCGCGGCCTCGGCCACGCCGGGCCCGCCGAGACTGAAGGGGCCGGGCTGCCCTGGTGCCGGCGGCGGCAACTGGGCGCGGCGGCGGATGATGCCGACCGGGATCGCGAAGAAGCCGTTGCGGTCGGCCGTGGAGTAGACGACGCACGAGACGCGCCCGCCCGGTCGCAACGCCGATCGCATCCCGGCGAGCGCGGCCCGCTGGTTCGGGAAGTAGATCAACCCGACGCGCGAGATGACCGCGTCGAAGGCGCCACCGTCGAGGTTCTCGCCGTCGACCTCCCGGGTGTCGATGTTGGTGAGGCCCGCGTCGGTGGCGGCCTTCGCGGCGTACTCGAGGATCGCGGGTGAGATGTCCGTCGCGAGGACGTGACCGGTGGGCCCGGCCCGCCGGGCCGCCGCGATGCTCTGCCCGCCGGCGCCGGCCGCCACGTCGAGCACCCGGCTGCCGGCGGTGACACCGGCCGCGTCGAGCATCAGGTCCGTCGCCGGGCCGAGCCAGGACTCGATCGCCGGGCCCCACCGGTGCCAGGCCTCGGCGGCGTCCTGCCACTGCGCGCGGGTGGTGGTCTTGTACTTCGCGGGATCGAATTGATTGTTCATACCCGGTACCGCGCCAGAACGGGCCTGGCGAGGGTCAGATTTCGGCTGGCACTTCCCGCGCGACCGGGTGACGGGGCGAGAATGCCGGCATGGCGGAGTTCGTCGGACGGGCGGAACCGCTCGCGCGGCTGGCCGCGGCCTATCGCGCCGGCATTGGGGCCGGCAGTGAGGCCGGCGCCGGCTGCGGCGCCGGCCTGGCGCTCGTCACCGGTGAGGCCGGCATCGGGAAGACCGCCCTGCTGTCCCGGTTCGCCGCCGATACGGCGGAAGCGGGCGCAACGGTGGTGTGGGGGACCTGCTGGGACGGTGACCAGGCGCCCGCCTGGTGGCCCTGGACCCAGGCGTTGCGCGTCCTGCTCGACCGTCGCGACGACCTGCGGGCGCACGCCGACCCGCGGCTCGCCGCCGTCGTTCCCGACCTGGGTGCCGGGCCCGGCGGCACGGTTCGGCTGCCCGTCTTCGACGCGGTCGCGCGGCTGCTGATCCACGCCGCCCTCGACGGTCCCGTGGTGGTGATCCTCGACGACCTCCAGTGGGCCGACCGGTCCACCGTGGACCTGATGCGCTACCTCGTGCACCGGGTCGAGGCCCGCGGGGTGCTCCTCGTGGGCGCGTACCGGCCGGCCGAGCTCGGCGGCGGTGCGGCGGACACGCTCGCCGATCTCGCCGCGGCCGCCGAACTGGTGACGCTGCGCGGGCTGCCGCCGGGCGACGTCGACGACCTGGTGCGGACCGTCGCCGGTGACGCCGCCGCGGCGCGCTGGGCCGGCTCGGTCTACGAGCGCAGCGGTGGGCACCCGTTCTTCGCCCGCGAGTTGTGTCACCTGATCATGGCGGGTGGCCCGGCCGACGGTGTGCCCACCGCGATCCGGGAGGCCATCGCCCGGCGGCTGGCCCGGTTGCCGGCCGCCTGCGCCGCGGTGCTCGACGTGGCCGCGGTCGCCGGGGCGACGGTCCAACCCGACGTGCTCGCCGACGCGGGCGGGGAACCGCTGACGGCGGTGGTGGAACGGATCGCCGAGGCGACCGCGGCCGGCGTCCTGGCACCGACCGGCGAACGCTTCGCACACGACCTGTACCGGGAGACGATCTACACCGGGCTGCCCCCGACGCGCCGGCTCGACCTGCACCACCGGGTCGCGCTCGCGTTGGTGCGCCGCGACGAGCGGGGCAGCGAGGTGTTCCCGGCCGAGTTGGCCCGCCACTTCGCCGCCTCGGCCGCGGTGGCCGGTGCGGCGACGGTGCTGCACTGGGCCCGGGCCGCCGCCGATGCGGACAGCGCCCGGTTCGCGTTCGCCGACGCCGCGGAGCACCTCGCCCGGGCCCGGGGCGCGGTGACCGCCGCGGGTGGGACGGTGACCGGCGCCGACCTGATCCGCCTGCTCACCGCCGAAGCCGACCTGCGCCTGCGGGCCGGTGCGTCGGGTGCGGCCCGGGTACTGCTCGACACGGCCTGGACGCGCGCGCTCGGCACCGGCACCGCCGGCACTGCCAGCCCCGCCGGCACCGCCGGCACTGCCGACCTGCTCGTCCCGGTCGCGCTCGGCCTGGAGCGGGTCGGCGCCCGCTTCGCGATGCCCCGCACCGAGCTGATCGACGTCCTGGAGACGGCCCGGGCGGCGGTGGCCGACCGTCGCGACGCGGACGAGGCGCGCGTGACCGCCGCCCTGGCCCGCCAGCTGCAGCACTCGGTGCCGGCCGACCGGTCGCGGGCCCGGCCGCTGGCCGAGCGGGCGGTGGCGACCGCGCGTGCCCTCGACGACCCGTCGACGCTCGCGAGCTGCCTGCTGGCCCACCACGACACGCTGTGGACGCCGGGTACGGCCACCGAGCGGGCCGCCGTCGCCGCCGAGATCGCCGACCTCGCCCGGCGGGCCGGTGACGTGGAGCGGTACGCGCAGGCGGTGCTGCTGACCGCGAACGCGCAGCTGGAGAGCGGATCGGCGGGCTTCCGCGCGTCGATGGTGCAGTTCCGGTACCTCACCGAGCGGCTCCGCGAGCCGCGCCACACCTACCTGCTGCGGACCCGGCAGGCGGCGCTGGCGCTGCTCGACGGCGACATCGAGCGGGGCGAGCGGCTCAGCGCCGAGGCGGCCGCGCTGGGGGAGGCGGTGGGCGACCGGGACACCGGCAACGTCCGGATGTCGCAGCGCCTGGAGGTCGTGCGGGCCCGGGCCGACCCGGTCGAGTTGCGCGCCACCGCGGCGGAGGCGGTCCGGTGGTGGGTGGGCGCGCCGGCGCACGCACACGCGGTCGCGGCCGGGTTCGCGGCCCGGGCCGGTGAGCTCGAGCTGGCCCGGCGGGAGGTCGACACGGTGCTCGCGCTCGACGACTGGCGCAGCGACCGCTCGTACCTGTGGTCGATCTTCGTCGGGGAACTGGTCGTCGCCGCGATCGCGCTCGGCGACCGGGACCTGAAAGCCGCCCTGCTCGACGACCTGCTGCCGATCGCCGACACCTGCGCGGTCAACGGGGCATTCGTGTGTTTCATGGGCGCGCACGCACACCGGGTGGGGTTGCTGTACGCGGCACTCGACCGGCCCGAGGAGGCGGTCCACTGGTTGACCCGGGCGCTGGACACCCACCGCCGGCTCGGCGCCCGGGCCTGGGCGGAGGAGACGCGCGGCGCGCTGGATCGACTGCACGCTGTGCCCGTCACCTCGAAAGAACCCACGGCGGCGGCCACGCTGCGCCGGGTGGGTGACATGTGGGAGGTCCGCTATCGCGACCGCACCGCCTACGTGCGTGACGCGAAGGGCCTGCACGACCTGGCCGTGCTGCTGGCGCGGCCGGGTGTCGACGTCGCGGCGCTGCACCTGATCGCGCCGGGGGCGACCGGGGAGCGCGCCGAGCCGGTGCTCGACCGGCGGGCCGCGGCCGAGTACCGGCGCCGGCTCGGCACCCTCGACGAGGACATCGCCGCGGCCCGGGCGCGGTCCGACGCGGGCGGGCTCGCCCACGCCGCCGACGAGCGGGACCGGGTGCGGGCGGAACTGCGCCGGGCCACCCGGCCGGGCGGAGCGCCGCGCCCGCTGGGGATGACCGCGGCCGAACGCGCCCGGAAGGCCGTGACCGCACGCATCCGGGACGCGATCCGCCGGATCGGCGCGGCCCACCCCGACCTCGGCGTGCACCTCGACCGAACCGTGCGGACCGGGACGATCTGCCGGTACGACCCCTGAGTCGAGATGCTCAGGATCGACCCGCCACTGCCGATCAGGCACCTGACGAGGAGGTCCAGGTGGGGTTGTTCGGTGGGGGGAAGTCGGCCGTCGGGTCCGATTCCGGCGGCTCGGGCGCGGACGAAGGGCGGGCCAACGTCGGCGCGATTCTCGCCGTGATCAGTGCCGTGGCCGACGCGAGCAGTTCCGAAGAGGCCGCCGACATCGCCCTGGAGACCGTGCGCAACCGCTTCGGCTGGGCGTACGGGTCGTACTGGCGGATCGACCCGGACGCGCGGGTGCTGCGGTTCGTCACCGACTCCGGCACCGTCAGTGAGGAACTCCGCAACGTCGCCATGCAGGCGACGTTCGCGCAGGGGGTCGGCCTGGCCGGCCGGGCCTGGCGCAGCCGCGACCTGGTGGTCGTCAAGGACCTGGCCGAGCTCACCGACTGCGTGCGGGCACCGGTCGCGCAGCGCGCGGGCATGCGCAGCGGCGTGTGCTTCCCGCTCTTCGAGGCGGGCAACGTCGTCGGCACCATGGACTTCTTCTCCACCGCGGCCCTCGACCCGTCGGAGGACCGCAAGGAGACGCTGCGGGCCATCGGGATGCTCGTCTCCCAGTCCCTGGAACGGATCGCGGAGGCCGAGCGTCAGGCGGAGGCCGCGCTCGACCTCAGCGCGGTGAACACGGTGCTGCGCGATCTCGCGACCGCGACCACGGAAGAGGCCGGGATCCGGCACGCGCTGGACTCGATCCGGCAGGGCTTCGGGTGGCAGTACGGCTCGTTCTGGAAGGTCGACCCGGCCACGGGCGAGCTCACGTTCGCGCAGGAGTCCGGCAACGCGGGGGACGAGTTCCGCAGCGTCACGCGGTCGGCGTCCTTCAAGGAGGGTGTCGGCCTCGCCGGCCGGGCCTGGCAGGCGCGCGACATGGTGTTCGTGCCCGACCTCGGCGACCTGTCCGACGTCCGGGCGCCGGCCGCGCAACGGGCCGGGGTCAAGGCGGGCGTGTGCCTGCCGCTGGTCGTCCACGGCAAGGTGGTCGGCACGATGGACTTCTTCTCGACGCGGGCGATGCGCCTCAGCGACAGCCGCCAGGCCGCGCTGCGCAACAC
Organism: Virgisporangium aurantiacum; assembly: GCF_016863635.1. GTDB lineage: Bacteria > Actinomycetota > Actinomycetes > Mycobacteriales > Micromonosporaceae > Virgisporangium > Virgisporangium aurantiacum. Next base: position 132,097 of record NZ_BOPG01000065.1, read on the forward strand.
GGCGCAACTGATGTCACAGGCGTTGCAGCGCATCGCCGAGTCCGGCCGCATGTCGACGGCGGGCCAGGAACTGGTCACCTCCATCGAGGAGGTGGAGCGCAACGTCATGCAGGCGACCAGCGTGGCGAACGAGGCGCAGGCGCTCACCGGCAAGGCCAACGAGGCGGTGAACCGGCTGGCCCGCTCCAGCGACGAGATCGGCAAGGTCATCAAGGTGATCAGCGCGATCGCCGAGCAGACCAACCTGCTGGCGCTGAACGCGACCATCGAGGCGGCCCGCGCGGGCAGCGCCGGCAAGGGCTTCGCCGTCGTGGCGAGCGAGGTCAAGGATCTCGCGCAGGGCACCAGCCGCGCCACGGACGACGTCACCAAGCTCATCGACACGATTCAGGGCGACGCGACGAGCGTCGTCGACGTGCTGGCGGCGATCGGCAACATCGTCGAGCGCATCAACGCGAGTCAGGCGGTGATCGGCGGCGTGCTCACCGAGCAGGCGGCGACGACGCGCGAGATCGTCAACGGCTGAGCCCGTGTTTTGACATGTGACTGACTCACACATATGTTGGGTGTATGAGTGAGATCCTGGAAACCAAGCTCACCATCGACAATTGGGACGAGAAGCCGTACCGGGAACTGCCCGACGGCACGAAGTTCACCCGCGCCGAGGTCGTCCTGTCGGGCACCGACGTCACCGCGGCGACTTTCGAGGCGCTGATGTTCTACCGGGCCGACGGCACGAGTTCGTACGTCACGGTGATGCGCGTCGAGGCGACGCTCGGCGGCCGCACCGGCGCGTTCGTGCTGCGCGGCGAGGGCGCCTACGACGGCACCACGGCGCACGGCACGTCGGAGATCGTGGCCGGCTCGGGCACCGACGGGTTGGCCGGAATCGCCGGCACCGCCGAGAGCGTGTCGACCCACGCCGACTACCCGTTCATGCCGCTCACCGTCACCTACACAATGGACCGGTGACGGGCGAACGCGAGGCGAACGTGCTGGGTGCCCTGGCGCAGGCCGTCACCGACCGCACCACGGCGGCCATCACCGCCGCCACCGGGCAGTCGCCCTCGGCCGCCGCGGCGCTGACCGCCCTCGACCAGTTCCTCGACCGGCCGACGCTCGACCGGCTGCGCCTGGTGCTCGGGCTCACGCCGTCGGGCGCGGTGCGCCTGGTCGACCGGCTCAGCCAGGCCGGACTGGTGACCCGTGGCCCGGGCGGCGACGGCCGGTCGCGCTCGGTGATGCTCACCGAACGGGGCCGCGCCGCCGCGGCCGAGGTCGCCGCCGCCCGCGCCACCGTGCTGCGCGACCTGCTCGGCGACTTCTCCGCCGCCGACCGGAAGACCCTGGGCCGCCTGCTCGACCGGTTGATGGCCGGCGTCGTCGCGGGCAAGGACGGCGGCGGCTGGATCTGCCGCCAGTGCGACCTCGCCGCCTGCGAACGGGCCGCCGGCCGGTGCCCCGCCGCCAACGCCGCGGCGGCGAAGTACGCGCAACCGTGACCCGATACGATCCGCGCCGTGACCGACAAACTGCCCGCCGTGCTTCCTACCGAGGCGGACGAGGCGCGATTCTGGGCCCTGATCGAGCGGGCGTGGGCCCAGCTGGATCCGGCGGCGAACGAGGCGCGGCACGCACTCGCGCGGAGGGATCCCGAGTCCGACGAGGGCGACCTGGAAGCCGTCGAGGAGCACCGTGAGGAGTTCCTCGAGCATCTGCGCGCCCTGTGCGACGGCATGACGAGCGCGGAACTGACCGACCTCGACCGGGTGCTCGAACGCAAGCTGTACGAGATCGACCGGGAAGACATCCACGAGCACACCGACGGGTCCGACGACGGGTTCCTGTACTGCCGCGGGTTCATCGTCGCGCTGGGGCGCGAGTTCTACGCGGCGGTCGTCGCGAACCCGGCGGTGGCGGTGCTCGACGCCGAGTTGGAAGAGATGTGCTACTTCTTCGATCACCTTCACCACGAGCGGTTCGGCGAGTACGCGGAGACCGGGTCGGGCATCTCCCGCGAGTCCACCACGAACGCCGCCGGTTGGGCGTGAGGGTCAGCCCTGCTGGGTGGGTACGACGATCATCTCGGCGATGTTGACGCGGCGCGGTGCGGCGGCCGCGTAGGCGACCGCGTCGGCGATGTCTTCCGACGTGAGGATCTCCAGCGAGTCGCGCCACCGCACGAGGTGCTCGCGCTGGCCCGCGTCGCGCATGCCGTCGCCGAGTTCGGTGCCGACGAAGCCCGGCTCGATGTTCTTCACCCGCACGCCGCGCGGGCCGAGTTCGGCGCGCAGGTTGCGGGTGAGGTGCGCGACCGCGGCCTTGGTGGCGGTGTAGACGCCGTAGTTCGGGAAGACGGTGTGGCCGCCGATCGAGCCGATGTGGACGAGGTCGGCGCGCCCGCCGGCGGCCGCGGCGGCGAGCAGGTCGTCGATGAACGCCCGGCCGGTGTATAGCAGGCCGGTGACGTTGGTGCCGACCATCTCGTTCCACTCGACGGTGGACGCCTGCTCGAACGGCGCGGCCAGCATCACGCCGGCGTTCGCCACCACGAGGTCGACGGGACCGAGTTCGGCCCGGATGGTGGCGGCCGCCGCCCGCACCGCGTCCCAGTCGGAGATGTCGGTGGCGACGGGCAGCACGCGCGTCCCGATGTCTTGTGAGAGTTCCTTGAGCCGGGCCTCGCGCCGACCGATGAGCGCGACCGACGCGCCCTCCGCGGCGAGCCGTTTCGCCGTGGCCGCACCGATTCCACTGGTGGCGCCGGTGACGACGGCGGTGCGTCCAGCAAGAGTTTCTGTCATGGCTCCACCGTGACCGGTGCGGGAATCCGTTGCCAGGGCGCGGTTTTCCTGGGAGGGCCGATCCTGGGAGTGACGGGGCCAGGCTACGTCGCGGGATCCGGCCTAACCTGGTGGGCATGCAGACCGACAACCGCCTCGGCGAGTTCCTCCGGGCCCGGCGCGAGGTCGCCCGGCCCGAGGACTTCGGCCTCCCCCAGCCCGGGAGTGCCGAGCCGGGGCGGCGCCGCACACCCGGGCTGCGGCGCGAGGAGGTGGCGCTGCTGGCCGGCATCAGCGCCGACTACTACGTGCGGCTCGAGCAGGGGCGCGACAAGCATCCGTCGGAGCCCGTGATCAGCGCGCTGGCGCGGGTGTACGCGCTCAACGACGAGGGGATGGCGCACCTGCGCAAGCTCGCGCGTCCGGAGAGCCGTCGGCGGCGCCGGCCGGTGCGGGTCGAACGGGTCGCGCCGTCGCTGGTGCGGTTGCTGGAGGCGTGGCCCGACACGCCGGCGATGGTGGTCGGCCGGTACCTCGACGTGCTGGCCAACAACCGGTTGGCGGCCGCGGTCAACCACTGCTCGGTGAAGGGCCAGAACCAGGTGCGGGTCGTCTTTCTCGACCCCGACGCGCGGCGCATCTACGCCGACTGGCCCACCGTCGCGGCGGAAACCGTGGCGACCCTGCGCGCCACGGCCGGCGGCGACCTCGACGATCCGCGGCTCACCGACCTCGTCGGCGAGCTGTCGTTGAAGAGCGAGGACTTCCGGCGGTTGTGGGCCCGCCACGACGTCGGTGTGAAGACGTCGGGCATCAAGCGGTACGCGCATCCGATGGTCGGCGAGCTCGTGCTGAACTACGAGACGTTCTCGGTGAACGCGGCGCCGGGGCAGACGCTGCTGGTGTACCACGCGGAGCCGGGCAGCCCGTCGGAGGAGGCGCTGCGCCTGCTGGGCGCGGTCGCCGCGGAGGCGCCGGTGCGCGCGGGCCATGAGGCAGCGGACCGCGAGGCGGCGAAGTAAAGGCGACCCGGCGTCAGCCGGCGCGAGCAGGGCGAAGTAGGGCGACCCGGCGTCAGCGGGGGCGACAGGGCGGGCGGCGTCAGCGGCGCGGTTGCGGGGCAGGGGCGAGCGGCGTCAGCCGGGCGCGAGGCGGTGGCGGGCCAGGGTGGCAAGGTCCTCGGCCCAGGCGAGCCGGTGGTCGCCGACGCCGTCGGCGGTGATGGTGCGCAAGTGGCGGAGGGTGATGGTGGCCTCGTCGGGGTCGAGGCCCGCGGTGCGGAGCAGGGCGTAGGCGAACATGCCGGTGCGATGGATGCCGGCCGAACAGTGGATGACGGCGGTGGCGCCGCCGGTGACGAGCGGCGCGAGCATGGTGAGCGCGGTCACGACCCCGGTGCGGCTCGCCGGTGACGGCTCCTGGCCGTTGGGCAGGTCGACCCAGATCCAGTGCAGCCCGGCCGCCTCGGCCGCCGACCCCACGGCGAGCGCACCCTCCCGTTTCGCCAACAGGGTCACCAGGTGGGTGGCGCCGGCCGACGCCAGCGCCGGGAGCAGTTTCACCTTCGGCCGGTGGGTGAGGGCGAGGGCGCCCGCACCGAGCGGAACCGGGGCGATGCCGGCGGGCCAGTCCATGCGGCCCAGGGTAGGCCGCGGCCGATGGACGATCGATCAGATATCAGCGACGCACGATCAAGTGGTTGGAGGCGGTGCCGGCGAGGCTTGTCGCATGACAGTGACACCAACAGAAACGGCGACGGCGGCCGAGTCAGATACCCACGCCCCCTCGGTGCGCGCGCCGACGGCGGTCGGCCGGTCGGGGTGGCTCGCGGTCGGCGCGGTCGGGTTCGGGATCTTCGCGCTCGTCACCACCGAGTTCCTGCCGGCCAGCCTGCTGCCGCGCATCGCCGCCGACATGGGTACCACCGAGGGGGCGGCGGGCCAGGCGGTGACCGCGACGGCGGTGATGGGCGCGTTGACGGCGCCGACGATCGCGGCCATCGTGCCGCGGCTGGACCGCCGGTACCTGCTGATCGCGTTGACGGCGTTGGGCCTGTTGTCGAACGTGCTCGTCGCCGTCGCGCCGTCGTACTGGTTGCTGCTGGCATCCCGGGTGCTGCTCGGCGCGGCGCTCGCCGGGTTCTGGGCGATGGCGCTCGCGGTGGTCGGCAGCATCCTGCCCGCCGACCGGATGGGTCGCGGCATGACCATCGTGAACGTCGGGGTGTCGCTGGCGACCGTGGTGGCGGTGCCGCTCGGCACGTACCTCGGTGAGGCGTGGGGCTGGCGGCCGGTGTTCTGGCTCGCCGCCGGGCTCTCGCTGGTGGCGCTGCTGGCACTGGCGGCGTGGCTGCCGTCGGTCGCGCCGTCCGGGGCACCGGGGCTGCGCACCGTGATCGCCACAGCGCGCACCCGCGCGATGACGCTCGGGCTGATCGCGATCGGGCTCGTGGCCGGCGGGCACTTCGCCGCGTTCACCTACGTGCGTCCGGCCGCCGAACTGGTGCCGGACATGGACCCGGAGCGGCTCGCGCTGCTGCTGACCATCTTCGGGTTGGGGACGTTCGTCGGGACCGTCATCAGTGGACAGATCGCGGACCGGCGGCTGCGGCTGGGCATCCTGATCGCACCGATCTTCATCGGCGCGTCGACGAGCGCGTTCGCGTTGGTGGCCGGGTCGTACGTGGCGGTGGCCGTCACGGTGGCGGTGTGGGGTGCCGCGTTCGGGGGCGTGCCGACGCTGGTGATGACGTGGATCGCGCGGGTCGAGCCAGACCGGTTGGAGGCGGCGGGCAGCCTCGCGACCGGCATGTTCCAGGTGGCGATCGCGTCGGGCGCGGCGGTCGGCGGCGTGCTGCTGGACGTGTTCGACGTGCGGGTGGCGCTGCTGATCGCCGGAGCGGCGGCGGCCGTCGGTGGCGTGCTGTTCGCTAGCGCGCGAAAGGTGTGACCGTGGCGCCGGCGTGCCGCTCGGTCGCGAGGCCGGGCGGCGCGCCGGTGTGTCGCCACTGGGTCGGTGGTACTCCGGCGTGCCGGCGGAAGGCGCGGCTGAACGCGGCCTCCGAGCCGTAGCCGAGGCGGACGGCCACCTCCGCGACCGTGGTGCGCCCACCGAGCAGTTGCTTCGCGTGCTCCATGCGTACCCGGGCCAGATACCGTGCCGGGCTCTCGCCCACGGCGTCCCGGAATCTTTTCGCGAAGGCCGATCTCGACGCGAGCGCGACCCGCGCGAGCGAATCGACCGTCCACTGTGAACCCGGTTCGTCGTGGATCGCGCTCAGTGCCCGGCCGAGGTCGGCGTCCTGCAACGGCGCAGACAGCAGGTGCGTGCTGCCGCACCCGGACTCGATCCACGACCGGATCGCGGTCATCGCGACGGCGCCGGCCAGTTGCGAGATGACCGAACCGGCGCCGGGGCGGCCGCGACTCGCCTCGGCGGCCATGCCGTCGACGAGCGCGGCGACCATCGGTTCGCGCCTGAGCATGCAGCACGCGACGACGGTGGCGGGCATCGCGGCGAGGAGCGCGCGGGCCTCGGGTGACGTGGTGTCGAACCGGCCGGTGTGCAGCAGCGTGCCCGCCTCGCCGGCGACGACGGAGTGCGCACCGCCGCGCGGCAGCAGGAGAAAGTCGCCGGCGCTGAGGTCGATGGAGAAGCCGCGCACGCTCGCTGTGCCCTCGGCGACGAAGTGGAAGCGGACCGCGTCGCCGGCCTCGCGCCGCGACTCACCGGAGCCCATTCTGTGCAGACCGTAGTCGGCCACCGTCCAGCGGAGCCGCTCGAAGATCGTGCCCAGATCGTCCACGGTCATATCGCGGGTCAACACCCGGCCGGGGGACGCATTCCCCCCGGTGACATTCACCACGCCGAGGTAGGTTGGGCTACGTGAGCGTCACGACCCCCGTGGAATCGCAGCTGGAGGAGTACCGGTCGGAGCTGACCGGCTACTGCTACCGCATGCTCGGCTCGGCGTTCGAGGCGGAAGACGCCGTCCAGGACACGATGGTCCGGGCCTGGAAGAGCTTCGACCGGTTCGAGGGACGGTCGGCCCTGCGGTCCTGGTTGTACCGGATCGCGACGAACGTCTGCCTCGACATGCTCGGCAGCGCCCAGCGGCGGGCCCGCCCGATGGACCTCAACCCCGCCGGCGACGGCCACGCCACCAACCCGGGCGAGCCGCTCCCCGAGGAGATCTGGATCGGCCCGGTGCCCGACGAACGGGTGCTCCCGCAGAACCCGGCCAACGTGATCGCCGGCCGCGAGTCGATCCGGCTGGCGTTCGTCTCCGCGTTGCAGAACCTGCCGCCGAAGCAGCGGGCGGTGCTGATCCTGCGCGAGGTGCTCGCCTGGTCGGCCCAGGAGGTCGCGGACCTGCTCGACACGTCGGTGCCGAGCGTCAACAGCGCGTTGCAGAGAGCCAGGGCGACGCTGGCAGCGCCGGCCGGAGACGTGCACAAGCCATTGGACGACGAGCAGAAGGCCCTGCTCAGCCGCTACGTGCAGGCGTTCGAGGCGTACGACATCACCGCGCTCACCGCGTTGCTGCACGAGGACGCGACGCTGTCGATGCCGCCGCTGCCGTTGTGGCTGCACGGCGCCGACGACATCGCCGCCTGGATGCTGGGCACCGGCAACGTCTGCCGCGGCTCGCGGCTGGTTCCCCTGGTGGCCAACGGCATGCCGGCGTTCGGGCAGTACCACGACGGCGGCGACGTCCCGTGGGCGGTGATCGTCCTGGAGATCTCAGACGGGCGGATCGCGGGCATCAACAACTTCCTCGACACCGACCGCCTCTTCCCGCTGTTCGGGCTGCCGGAACGCCTCGGACAGGCCCAGTAGCCCGATCAGCCCGGCCAGGTGCGGCCCGGCGCCGTCGATCACGAGCGCGTACCCGTGCCGGCGGGCGGTCAGCCGCAACCGGGCGAGGGCTTCGAGCGTCACCACATCGGGCCGGACGACGGCCCGGACGTCGCAGACCACCGTGCCCCGGGCGGCGCCGCCGTAGAGCGAGCCGTCGCCGCGGGAGCCCCGGAGGCGGTCGGCGAGGTCCGCGCACAGGCCGGGGATGTCGGCCCGCGCGAGGTCCGCGGCGATGCTGATGACGGTCATCCAGGTAGGACCGGCCGGCGACCGGAAAGTCATCGGTGCCGGACGGATGAGTTCCGCACGGGGTGCCGGTCCTACCCGCATGACGACGTTTCTGCACCCCGGCGACGCTGGCTACGACGACGCCCGGAAGACCCTCAAGCCGACCCTCGACCCGCGCCCGGCCGTCGTGGTCCCGGCCGCCGGCACCGATGACGTCCGCGCCGCGGTGGTCGCGGCCCGCCGTCGCGGCCTGCCCTTCGCCGTTCAGGCGACGGGCCACGGGACGCACGTCGCGCACGACGGCGCGCTGCTGCTGCACACCGGCGCGATGGCCGGTGTGATCGTGGACCCGGACCGCCGGGTGGCCCGCGTCGGCCCGGGCGCGCGGTGGCGCGACGTGCTGGCGGCGGCCGCGCCGTTCGGGCTGGCGCCGCTGTCGGGCTCGTCGCCGGACGTCGGCGTCACCGGCTACACGCTGGGCGGGGGCCTCGGCTGGCTGGCCCGCAGGCACGGGCTCGCCGCCGACAGCGTCGTCGGCGCCCGGGTCGTCACCGCCGACGGCGACGTGGTGACCGCGACCGACGACCTGCTGTGGGCGCTGCGCGGCGGTGGCGGTTCGTTCGGGGTCGTGACCGGGCTGGAGTTCCGGCTGTACCCGGTGGCGTCGGTGTACGCGGGCGCGGTTTCCTTCACGCGCGAACGCGCCGCCGAGACGCTCGCCTTCTACCGCGACTGGATCGAGCGGACGCCCGACGAGCTGAGCACCGCGATCGTGCTGCACCGCGACGGGACGCTCGTCATCAAGGCCATGTACGCCGGCGACGCCGACCGCGGCCGGGCGCTGCTCGCTCCACTGTGGACGGTTGCCGGTCCGGTGCAGGAGGACGGCATGCGCGTCGTCGGATACGCGGAGGCCGCGATGGGCGGCACCGCCGCCCGCACGTTCGACCAGGTGCCCACGCTCGACGACGCCCTCGTCGACGCGCTGGTCGCCGAGCCGGACTGCACCGTCGAGATCCGCCACTGGGGCGGCCGGATCGCCCGCGACACCGGAGCGGCGGCGCACCGCGACGCGGCGCTGTCGGTCATCCTCGACGTCGTTCCGTCGGACCGGACCGCGACCGCGCTGGGCCGGTCGGGAATCGGCAGCAGCTTCCTCAACTTCCTCGCCGACCCGACGCGCACGGCGACCGCGTTCACGGCGGAGAACTGGGCGACGTTGCGTCGCATCAAGGCGACGGTGGACCCGGACAACGTGTTCGGCGCCGGGCTGGCCGTCCCGCCGGCCGCGCCGGTTGCGGTCGCCGCGTGAACTACCCCGCGGACAGCGTCTCGTCGTCGTCGCCCATCAGTCCCAACGAGTGCGCCGACGCGACCGCGCCGGACCGGTTGTGGACGCCCAGCTTGCGGAACAGCCGGGCCTGGATGTTCTCGACCGTCTTCTGCGCGATGCCCAGGGTCCGCGCGGTCTGGCGGACCGTGTCGCCGGAGGCGATCGACTTCAGGATGTCGCGTTCCCGCGACGTGAGTTCCGGCAGCGCGCGGTCGCTGTCGCCGTTGCGGGCGCGCACGCCGGCGACCAGGCCGTCGGCGAGCGTGGAGCTGACCGTGAGGTGGCCGGTCGCGGTCAACGTCAACGCGGGCAACAGATTCTGCTCCAGCCGGTCGGCGTCGATCATTCCGACGACGCCGCGGCCGAGCGCGGTCATCGCCTCCACGCGCGACATCGGCCGCGACCCGACGAGCAGGATCGGCACCGCGATCTCGGCGATCGCGTCCCACTGCTCGGGCCCGGGATCGGCGAGCACCGCGACCACCGGGTCGAGGTGCGGCCCGACCCAGGCGCGCCCGGGTTCCGGGTTGATGATCAGCGGCACGTGGGCGTCGAGCAGGGCCAGCACGAGCCGGCGGCGCGTGGTGGTCTCCGGTCCGTAGACCACCACGCGCAGGGACGTGCCGGACTCGACGAGGCGGGGCCGCGGGATGGTCTTGCGGTCGACCAGGCCGAGCGCGGCGGCCCGCGCGATCGCGTGGCTCTGGTTGCTGACCCGCATCTTCTGGTAGATCCGCCGCTTGATGTTCTCGACCGTGCACCGGCTGATCTCCAGCAACTCGGCGACCCGGTCGGCGGTGTGCCCGGCGCTGAGCGCCGCGATGATCTGCCGTTCCTGATCGGTGAGCCCGGTGTCGACGGCCGGCGCGGGATTCGACCGCAGGGCCTCGGCGTGCCGTTGCAGCAACGCCTGCAGCGCGTCGAGGCCGTGCGAGTGCGGAACGAGCGCGTCGACCCCGAGCCGGGCCGCGAGGGTGATGCCGGCCCGGGTCAGGTGCTCGTACGTCAGGATCAGGCAGACCGGCGTGTGCCGGCTGCGGAGTTCGGTCAGCAGCCGGGTGCTGGTCGCTATGTCGGCTCCGGCGTCGAAGAGCACGATCTCGGGACGCCGGAGCCGGCACAGGTCGAGCAGATCCTGCGCGGCGGTGACGTGACCGACCACGCAGAAGTCCGGCCGCGCGGCCAGGCAGGCCGCCAGCGTGTCATGGAACAGTCGACGGTCCGACCGGATGGCGATCCGGACTGTTCTCTTTTCGGGCGAAGGCGGGTCGCCCGTTGAGCCCGGTGTCTCCACACCGTCCTCCCTGGGTCCCGGCCTGGGCCAGCGATTCGGTGCAAAACGTGCAATGAGTGTAGTTACCGTGTGGGCCCGGTGACCCCGGCCAATCGGCCAGATCTATCGGCCCCGATCGATTGATTCCGGCCTACGCGCCGCGGCTCACTGGGTCGACGCGGGCGTACCGCAGGAGATCCGTCATCTTGAACGTGCCCGGCACCTGGGTCGGGAACGTGGGCCGCCAACCCGGCTGGACCACCAGGAAGCTGCGCGGATCGAGCTGCAGGAGGCCGATGAACACCTCACCGACGATGCGCCCGCCGGTCGGGCCGAGCCGCAGCCCGTCCTGGAGCCGTTCCGCCTCCGCGAGCACGTAGTACCAGAGCGGGGTCTGGTTCTCCAGCGCCACGCCGTAGTGGGCCAGTTCCTGGAGGTGGAGCATCGGCGCGCCGATGGTCTGCGCGATGCGCTGCCCGGCGGGGATGCCCCACGTCACGTGCCGCAGCAGGTTGCGCTGCGCCAGCGACGTCGGCGGTTGGGCGCCGGCCCCGATCGCTCCGAGCGGCAGGTTGAACAGCGGGGTGGAGATCTTCGTGTCGATCCGCTTGGTCGGCCGCGCGTGCTGCGTCATGTCGCCACCGAAGTCGAAGAACGTCTCCCACCCGATGAACCGGCGGCGGGCTCGCGCGCCGCCGCGCAGGTCGACCGGGTCGGGTTGGCCCTCGCCGGCCGGATCGAAGATCATGCCGAAGAACTGCGGTGCCCCGGTTGCCGGGTTGCCGCCCACGTCGCCGGTGCGGTTGGCGCGGTACGACGGGCGCACCATGCTGTGGCCGAAGCGGTACGCGGCACCCTGGAACTCCACCGGGATGAACGCCGGGCCAGGCTCGGGCCGGTACCAGCGCCGGCCGTTGTTGCGGATGTCGTTGACCATGTCCTGGCCGACGAAGTGCGGGAGGATCTCGGTCAGGATGATCCACTGGTAGTGCCAGGTGACCAGCTGCCGGGCCCGCTCGAACAGTTGGGCCTGTGGTGTACCGGCCGCCCGCAGGTCGTCGACGGTGCGGTTGTGCGCGAGGATGAACGCGGCCTGGAGGCCGGAGATCATCATGTTCTCGTCGTTGCGGGGATCGGAGATGATCGCGGATCCGTTGGCGTTGCGGGGCACGTCCTCGAAGAGCCCACCGGACTCGATCCGCAACTTGATGCGGTCGGACTGGTACAGGTTCGGGCTGCCGGAGGGGCCGGCGCCGTACACGGAGTCCAGGTCGAAGGCCGGGGTACGGCTGTTCGGCGACGCCTCCGGTGCGACGGGGATGCCCAGTTGCGACGTCTGGTCGAACGTCATGTCGTGGTCGAGGAACTGGCCGACGAACGTCAGGCCGGCGCTGAACCCCGCCGCCAGGTCGTGGTTCCGGTTGTTGGCGGAGAGCGTCAGGTCGGCGACCAGCGCGACCGGGCCGGCCGCCAGGTTGTCCCTGGCGTCGAGGATTCCGCCGGGCTTGCCCATGTCGATGAGCGCGGCGCGGCGGCGGTCGTCTGCGGGGACGAACGGCGGCAGTTCAGGGAAAATGCGTCCGAACCGGTCGGCGGGGGTGGCGAGCAGCGCCGGTTCGGCGGTGGCGGTGGCGGCCGCCTCGGTGTGCGCCGGGTCGGCGAGCGCTTCGCCGCCCAGAGCAACCGCTCCGGCGGCGCCGGCGCCCACCGTGGTGATGAACCCACGGCGGCTCAGGCTGTGATGGGTGTCCTCGTTCGGCTTGGCAGGCATGGCGGGGTACCTCTCGGCGGCCAAAATGGAACCGATCAAATCGCCAGACAGCGATGGATTTGGATTCTTTGCCCCTTTGGGCACGTCGGACAGTCCCCCAAGGGATTTCTGTGGCCTATCGAAGGCGTCGTCGAATATTCGACAACGCATCTATTGACGTCTAAGTCAAATGAAAGTTTCGCCATTTCGGGAAGTCGACGACGGCGGTTCCGGGGGCGGCGAGGGTACGGAGAATGATACTGTCGTACTGGATCGAGTACACCCAGAGCTCACACCCAGGGGGATTGCGATGCCGGTCACCCGCCTACTGCCGACGCCCGAGAGCGCCGACCTCATCAAACTGGTCCGCGACATCGCCGATCGGGAACTCGCGCCGCGGGTCGACCGGGCCGAGGCGGAGGCCGAGTTCCCCCGCGACGTCTTCCGCACGCTCGGCGCGGCCGGGCTGCTCGGCCTGCCCTACCCCGAGGAGTACGGCGGCGGCTGCCAGCCGTACGAGGTCTACCTGCAGGTGCTCGAGGAGCTCGGCGCGGTCTGGGCGAGCATCGGTGTCGGCATCAGCGTGCACGTGCTGAGCTGCTTCGGGCTGGCGCAGTTCGGTACCGCGGAGCAGAAGGAGGAGTGGCTTCCCGCGATGCTGGGCGGCGACCTGCTCGGCGCCTACTGCCTGAGCGAACCGCAGGCGGGCTCCGACCCGGCCGCGATGACCACGAAAGCCGTCCGCGACGGTGACGACTACGTGATCACCGGTGCCAAGGCGTGGACCACCCATGGCGGTTACGCCGACTTCTACCAGGTGATGGTCCGCACCTCGGCCGAGCGCACCGGCATCTCCTGCTTCCTCGTCCCCGCCGACGCCGAGGGCCTGAGCGTCGACCCGCCGGAGCGCAAGATGGGGCTCACCGGGTCGGCCACCGCCACCGTCCGGTTCGACGGCGTGCGTGTCCCGGCCCACCGCCGCCTCGGCCCCGAGGGCGCCGGCCTACGCATCGCGCTCACCGCGCTCGACGCGGGTCGGCTGGGCATCGCCGCCGTGGCGACCGGCCTGGCGCAGGGCGCGCTCGACGGCGCCGTCGCCTACGCCCGCGACCGCGAGACGTTCGGCAAGCCGATCATCGAGCACCAGGGCCTCGCGTTCCTGCTGGCCGACATGGACGTCGCGGTGCAGACCGGCCGCGCGACGCTGCTGCACGCGGCCCGTCTCAAGGACCACGGCCTGCCGTACAGCCGGGAGGCGGCGATCGCGAAGCTGGTGGCCACCGACAACGCGATGCGCGTCACCACCGACGCGGTGCAGGTCTACGGTGGCTACGGCTACACCCGGGACTTCCCGGTGGAGCGCTACATGCGCGAGGCCAAGGTCATGCAGATCTTCGAGGGAACCAACCAGATCCAGCGGGTCGTGATCAGCCGGGCGCTGGCGGCGGCCGACGGAAGGCGGAACTAGATGCGGGTCAGCGACACGGCGGCGATCGTCACCGGGGGAGCGTCGGGGTTGGGCGGGGCGACCGCTCATGCGCTTGCGGAAGCCGGGGCGCGGGTCTACGCCGTCGATCTGGCCGCGAGCATCAAGGCCGCGCCGGAGGTCGCCGGGGTCACCTACGTCGAGGCCGACGTCACCGACCCGGAACAGGTCCGCGCGGCCGTCGCGGCCGCGACGGCCGATGTTCCGTTGCGGACGGTGGTGAACTGCGCCGGTATCGGTCCGTCCGCCCGGATCCTGGGCCGCAAGGGCGTGCACGATCTGGACCTGTACGCGAAGGTCATCCAGATCAACCTGATCGGCACGTTCACCGTGCTCACCCTCGCGGCGGAGGCGATCGCACAGACCGAACCCGACGCCGACGGGCAGCGCGGCGTCATCGTCAACACGGCGTCGGTCGCCGCGTTCGAGGGCCAGGTCGGCCAGGCGGCCTACTCGTCGTCGAAGGGCGGCGTCGTCGGGTTGACCCTGCCCGCGGCCCGCGACCTGGCCCAGTACGGCATCCGCGTCAACACGATCGCACCGGGCATCGTCGACACCCCGATGCTCGCCACCGTGTCCGACGAGTTCCGGGCGGGCCTGGCGGCCGGCGTCCCGTTCCCGAAGCGCCTCGCCACGGCTGCGGAGTTCGCGAAACTGGTGCTGCTGATCGTCGACCACGACTATCTGAACGGCGAGACCATCCGCATGGACGGCGCGCTCCGGATGGCCCCGCGCTAGTCCGACCAGACTTCGGCGTCGGCGAGGAACGCCGTCGACGATGCTCCGGTCACCCGCGGAGCTCCGTCGACGCGGCGGCCGGCGATGGTGAGGCGCCCCTCCGCGCACGGCGTGTACACAGTGGACAGTCGCAGGCCGTTGCCGGGAAACGCGGCCACGTCGACCCGTCGCCGGTCCATCGGCCCGGAGATCTCGACCGTGACGTCCGCCGCGGTGGCCGTCAGGCCCGTGGCCGGGTCGAGGTCGAGGCGCACCGGTGCCGCGGTGACCGCCGGTTCGCTCCACGGCAGGCCGGCCACCTCGGGAAAGTGCCGGTTGAACGCGTCGGCGAGCCAGCGCCCGAGCTCCGGCACCGGAGTGACCACCCGCACCCGCCCGGAGTGGCTGAGCACCAACGCGGTGCCGGCTCCCCGCACCGACCAGTCCACCCGCCACACCGAGACGAACGCCACCGGCGGCCCGTCCCCGTCATGCAGAGCCAACCCCGGATTGGACCCCACCAGCAGCACCGCCATGGCTGGCAAGCCTATGCCCGGCCCGCTTCAGGTGGAGCGGGACAGGCTGTTCAGGATCAGGTCGGCGAGGTTGCGGTAGGCGGTCGCCGCGTCGAGGCCGGTCTGGGCCTGGAGTTCGCCGCGTTGGATGGCGCCCATCACCTGGGCGACCGCGGCGCCCACGAACGGGGCGTCGACCGGGCGGAGCGCACCGGCCTTGACGCCGTCGGTCACCAGCGTCTGTACGCGGTGGGCCGCGTAGCGGGTGTTCTCCTGGTACACGTCGTTGCCGGGGGAGAAATCGGCCAGGTCGGCGAAGAACTCGGCCGACACCGGCTGCAGTTCCGACGCGACCGCCTCCAGGTACACGGCCAGTTTTTCGCGTGGATCCCCGGTTTCGGCCACCCGCGCCTCGATGTGTTCGGCGGCGGCCCGGAAGTACGCGCGCACCACCGTCAACACCAGTTGTTCCTTGCTCGGCGCCAGCGCGTAGAGGGTGGTGCGGGAGCACCGCAACCGGTCGGTCAGATCGCCGATGTTGAACGCGGCGAACCCCTCCGCCAGGAACAGCGCCTGCAGCCGGGCGATCAGGTCGGCCCGACGCGCGCTCAGCCGAGTGGTGGGCATTGAGGCAGCGTATGCGGCCGGGCGCCGGATCTACGACATTGAGCGTCAGTGGTTCGCGAGAGTGTCCATGAGCCAGGCGAGCAGCGGGGTGCCGACTACCCAGAGTGCGTACAGGCCGGGTGACGGGTGGGGGCGGTCGAGCCTCGGCGGGTCTTCGGCGGGGGCGGTGGTGGCGCGGTCGCGGGCGTAGCGCAGGGCGTGGGCGAGTTGTTCGGCGTCGCGTTCGGTGTGGCCGGCCATGCCCAGGAACCGGCCGGCGCTCAGGACCAGGCCGCGATTCTCGGTGATGATCGTGACGGACTCGCCGTCGTGGTCGATGTCCCTGACGGTGCGCCACTCCGCCCGGTCCTCGTTGATGGCGCCGACCACCGCGATGCCGTGACCGTTCCAGGCGGCCCGGGCCCGCATGAACATCCGCCACGCGCCCGCGCACGACAGCGCGAGCGCCAGCCCGGCGACGAACAGCCAGACGGTGTAGGGGAGGTCGGGCAGCACGCGGGACGCGACCGTGAGGACCAGGGGCATGCCGGCCGCCGAGGCGTAGCCGACGAGCGGGTTGCGGACATGGGTCAGCACCTGGTCGGGAGCGGCGAACCGGTCGGCGGGGCGCAGGGCGTCGAGTTCCTCCGGGCGCAGCGGCGGTTGCGCCATCGGCAGGTCGTCGTCCTCGTCGTCGTCGGTCGGCATCTGTCCGTACAGGGGTGCGGCCACCCGGCCGGCCGGCACGGGACGCGCGGGGGTCAGGAGCTGCCCGTCGACGACGACGGCGCACCAGTGGCCCGGCGCCGGAACGCCGTAGAGGGTGCCCGGCCGGTAGCCCGACCCGACGTCCGGGTCGTCGTCCTCGTCGGCGCCGACGAGCGTGTGGAAGTGCACGAGCGCGGGCTCGCCGGGACGGGCGTCGGCCGCGTACACCGCGACGATCCCGAGGCCGCACAGCACCCGGACGGCGCTGACCGGCTGGGCGTCGCCGAACAGGCGGCGCGGCTGGAACGAGGTCTCCACGCCGCGGAAGTAACAGGCGGCGGCCACGCCGCCGAGCAGCACACCGAGCAGCACCCAGCCGGTGGCGTCGTACGGTTCGGCGACCGGCTGGTGCAGGCCGCGGCCGTCGACGTACAGGTCGAGGTGGCTGCCGACGGGATAGGCGTCGGCGTCGAGAACGTCGACGCGGGTGGGCCGGCCGCGCACGTCGACCTCGACGGTGTACCCGTCCGGATGCCCGGTGACGGGCGCGCTGACGACGTCGGCCGCCTGCTGCCGCGCGTCCGCTTCCTTCTGCGTGTACCACCCGGCGCCGACGCAACAAACCGCGACCACCGCGAACATCCCGGCGATCAGCCGCCAGCCGGCGCCCCGCCGCGGCGGCCCGCCGGGCGGCGGCGGTGGACGCTCGCGCGGTGCGTCGGCGAGCCACCGCTCCGCCGCCGGCTGCGACCGGTCCCGCCGCACGCCACCGACCACCGCGCACAGCACGACGAACGCCACGTCGCACAGGTACGTCCAGGCCGGTGACACCGCGCTGGCCCGCAACAGCCGCTCGGAGACCACGAGGGTCGCCAGGAACCCGGCGGCGAGCCAGGCGGGCAGCCGCGGGTAGATCTTCCCGGTGACCGCGGCGGCGACCAGGAGCCCGACGCTGGCCGCGCCCACCGGGTCGGGCGTGCAGGGTGTGCCGGCCGAGCAGTCGTCGGAGCCGACGGCGGAGACGTGCACCCCGACGAGGGCGAGGGCGGCGAACGGCACCGTCCACGTCAGCAGTCGCCGCTGCCACCGTGGCCTCGCGAGCATGCGCAGGTCACGGGCGTCCCGGGTGAGGAGCGGCGCCGCCATCCCGCCATCATCCGATGTGGACGGTGCCGGGGGCGGTATTTCGCTCGAGCCGTGTGTCGATCCGGGGCAGGTATCGATGGCGATCCATTACGATGCCGATCTATGAATAAGTTCAGTCGCCGCGTGTTCGTTCTCGGGGGAGCTGCGACGGTGGGGGTCGCCGCCACTCCCCTGAGAAGCGCGCAGGCAGCCGTCCCCTATCCCTTCAAACTCGGGATCGCCTCCGGCGACCCGGCCGCCGACAGCGTCGTGCTGTGGACGCGGCTCGCACCCTCACCGCTCAACGCCGACGGGCAGGGCGGCATGGCCAACGCCGATGTCGCCGTCGACTGGCAGATCGCGACGGACGAGCTGTTCGGCTCCCTCGTCGGGTCCGGCACGGTCACCGCGCGGTACGCCGACGCGCACTCCGTCCACGTCGTCGCCGGTGGCCTCGCCCCGGACGCCGAGTACTACTACCGGTTCCGGGCGCAGGGCCACATCTCACCGGTCGGCCGCACCCGCACCACCCCGGCCGTCGACACGTTCGGCCGCGACTTCGTGATGGCGTTCGCGTCGTGCGCGCACTACGAGGAGGCCTACTACACCGCGTACCGGCGGATGGCCGAGGACCGGCCCGACCTGGTGCTGCACCTCGGTGACTACATCTACGAGGGAGGGCCGACCGCCGGCCGGGTGCGGCTGCACGTCGGCGACGAGATCATTTCGCTGGCCGACTACCGCCGCCGGTACGCGCTGTACAAGTCCGACCCGGACCTGCAGGCCGCCCACGCGGTCGCGCCGTGGGTCGTGGTGCCCGACGACCACGAGGTGGAGAACAACGTCGCCGGCAACTCCCGGTCGGGCAACAGCCCGGCGCTGACCGCCGCGCAGTGGACGGCGCGGCGCACCGCCGCCTTCCGCGCGTACTACGAGAACATGCCGCTGCGGCCGACGTCGACGCCCAGCGGCGCCTCGATCCCGTTGTTCCGGCGGATCCGCTGGGGCCGGCTGGCCACGTTCCACATGCTCGACACCCGCCAGTTCCGCAACGACCAGGCCTGCGACGACGGGTGGAAGGTGTGCTCCGACGCCGACCTCGCGTCGCGCTCGATCACCGGCGGCCCGCAGGAAACCTGGCTCCTCGACGGGCTGAACCAGCACTTCGGTACCTGGGACATCATCGGCCAGCAGGTGTTCTTCGCCCGCCGGTTCAACAGCACCGGCGCGAGCATGGACTCCTGGGACGGCTACCGCGCCTCCCGCGCCCGCATCCAGCAGGGCTGGATCGCCCGCGGCACGCGCAATCCGGTGGTGCTCACCGGCGACGTGCACCGTGCCTGGGCCAACGACCTCAAGGCCGACTACGCCAACCCGGCGTCGGCCACGATCGGCACCGAACTCGTCGCCACATCGGTCGGTTCCGGCGGCGACGGCGACGCGTCGACCGCGGTGCCCGACCAGGCGACCAACCCGCACCTCAAGTTCTACTCAAATCGGCGCGGCTACGTACGCACCACGATCGGGCAGACGCAGTTGCGGGCCGACTTCCGGGCCGTCGCCACCGTCACCGAACACGGCGCGCCGGTCACCACGGTGAAGTCGTTCGTCGTCCAGGACGGCGTCCCCGGATTGCAGGCGGTGTGACGATGCTGAACGCACTCATCGCCGTCACCCTGGCCTTTGCCGCTCCCACCTGGAGCTCCGCGAACAGCAACTCGACCGGCGACCAGGACAACGCCGCCATCGCCACCAACCGGTCCGGTCACGTCGCCGTGGTGTGGGAGGACGACCGCGACACCGACACCGCGACGAACGACAACCACAGCGAGGTCTACCTCCGCCTGTACAAGGACGGCACGTCGCTGTACGAGATCAAGGTGTCGGCCGCCGGCACCAGCGGCGTCGACTGGCGCCACCTCACCCCCGACGTCGGCCTCGACGACAAGGGCAACGCGGTGGTGGTGTGGGCCGACGACCCCGACGGCAACGGCTACTACAACATCCCGTACCGCGTGGTGTCGCCGAGCGGGAGCATTCTCGCGTCCGGTCAGGCCAACGCCGACTCGACCGGCCAGCAGATCCGGCCGAAGGTCGCCGTCGATCCGGACGGCACGCCGACCGTCCCGGCGGCGGTGGCGTTCACGGTGGTGTGGGAGGACATCCAGGCCGCTCCCGCGACGCCGACGATCCGCGCGTCCGGCTACACGAACATCACCACGAAGGCGTACGAGGTACAGGTGAGCCAGGCCGGCGGAACCCACCAGCGGCCCGACGTCGGTGTGTCGGCGGCCGGTGACGCGACGATCGTCTGGAACGAGGACGCCGACGCGAACGGCGTGTTCAACGTCGGACTGGTGCGGCTGGCGAAGGCGACCGGCGCGGTGACGCTGTCGCGCCGCGTCGCGAACGGCTCCGGCGACGGGCAGAACGCGGCCGTGGCAACGGGACTCACCGGCGACTTCGCGGTCGCGTGGGAGAGCGCCGCGCAGGTGTGGGTGCGCTCGTTCACCGCGGCCGGCGCGGCCCGGCACCCCGACACGGCGGTCGGCGCGGGCGCCGGTGCGTCGATCGGCATCGACGACGCGGACTCCGTCGTGGTCGGGCGCACCGCGAGTCTCGATGTGTTCGTGCGCGGTTTCAACGGCACCGGGACGACCACCGGCCGGCTGCCGGACCAGACCATGAGCCAGGTGACGGCGGGACGGCAGGAGCAGTTCGCGCTGGCGGTGTCGCCGTGGGGCGAGGTGCCCGTCTGCTACACCGACGACAACGACGGCAACACCTACGACCAGCTCCTGCTCGGAATCGGGCTGACGAACTCGGACTGGTAGGGCGTCGAGAGTGACGCACCGCCGGGTGCCCCCGTGGCCGCCCGGCGGTGCGTCTGTCCTCGCCGGTGACGAGGAACCTCAGGGGCGATCGGGTTTCGCACGGAATTCATTTTCCGGTAAACCTCCACGCGCGCGTGGGTACCGGCCGGCGGACAGTTGGGGGGAATTAGCCATCCGCCGGCCGGCACGATTGTGGCGGGGTTATTCCCCGAGCTTTGTCAGCCGGAAACCACTGACTTCCAGCCGGAGTAGGCCAGAAAATTGAGGAAGTCTTGAGGTTGCCTGAGAGCGCCTCTGAACAGGCCGTTCGCGCGCGTGGAAAATCACCACGATACCCCCGTATCGAGCGTTCCTGATTCAGTTGGATGTGGGCCGAGGCCAATTCTTGGCGCCCAAAATACCGGCTTGATCACGTAGTTGCAATAGCAACAAATCGAGTACCGCCGAATTAACGACGGGTGCCGTACGCAGATCTGCGTACGGCACCCGGTTCGTGGGGTCAGCTTGCGGTGCAGGTGTTACCCGAGTTGCTCGGGCCGGTGCCCGTCCCCTGGAAGCCGAACTGGATCGACTGCCCGGCGTTGATGCGGCCGTTGTAGCTCACGTTGCCGAACGAGGTGCCGTTGCGGGTGGTGTTCCACGCGTTGGTGATGCCGGACGCCGACGGGATCGACACCGTCCAGCCGTTGATGGTCGACGACCCGGCGGTGACCGTCACCGTGGCCACGTACCCGCCGGTCCACTGGTTCAGCGACACCGACGCCGAGCATGCGCCGCCCGGCTGCGGGTTCGACGGCGTGCCGGGGCTCGACGGCGACGGTGACGACGGGTCCGGTCCCGGTCCGCTGGTGTTGAGGCCCATGAACGCGATCGCCATCGCGGCCTGGCCGCTGAGCGGAAGGTTGTGGCCGACGCCCTGCAGCGAGATGCCCTCGACCGGTGCCTGCACGCCGGTGCCGCCGTACCGGGTGCGGGTCCAGCCGGACTGCGGGGTGTCGGTCATGCTCGGCGTCTGGCTGAGACCGTGGACGTTCGTCCACTGCTTGATCTGTTCGCCGAAGTTGGGGTACTGCAGCGTGGTGTCGGCGGTGCCGTGCCACGTCTGCATCCGCGGCCGCGCGCCGGTGTAGCCGGGGTACGCGCTGCGGACGAGGTCGCCCCACTGCTGGGCGGTCATGATGCGCTGGCCGTTGGCGCACTGGGAGTTCCAGCTCGACCCGTCGGTGGTGGCGAAGCAGGCGTGCGGCACGCCCATGAACGCCGCGCCCGCCTTGAACACGTCGGGGTACGTGGCGAGCAGGACGTTGGTCATCATTCCGCCGGACGACGCGCCGGTGGCGTAGACGCGGCTCGCGTCACCGTTGCGGTTGGCCACGACCCACCGCACCATCGACACGATGCCGGCCGGGTCGCTGTTTCCGCTGTGGCTCAACGCCGCCGGCGACGACACGTCGAAGCACTGTCCGCTGCGGGTGGCCGACGGATAGATGACGATGAAGCCGTACTGGTCGGCCAGCGACGCGAACTGCGTGCCGGAGAAGAACGCCGGCCCGGTACCGGTGCAGTAGTGCACCGCCACCAGGATCGGTGGCCGGGGGCTGGCGACCCGGTCCGGCACGTACAGGTGCATCCGCAGGTTGGTGGGGTTGGTCCCGAAGTTGGTCACCTCGACCAGCGAGGCGGCCGACGCCGGGCGGGCGATCGTCAGCGCGACCGTGGCGAGAACAGCGGCGGCGCCGAGTGTCAGCGCAGCCCTGATCGACTTTCTCATCGCAGCTCCTGGGGGTGGCGGCAGAGGGCGTGTCGGCGATTGTCGATGTCTTAGCTGGAGGCGTCAACGTGTGATTTCGTTGGGATTTCGGAAATGTCTCGGCTGTCGCGGGTGATTTGGCGGCTTTCGAAGCGTTATTGCGGACCGTTCACCGTCGATGCGTCGTCGAATACCCGAAAGTTTTTCGGACGCGATCCCATCTGATTGTGTACCCATACCCCCTTGGGGTATTGTCTCGGCATGGCTGTC
Organism: Virgisporangium aurantiacum; assembly: GCF_016863635.1. GTDB lineage: Bacteria > Actinomycetota > Actinomycetes > Mycobacteriales > Micromonosporaceae > Virgisporangium > Virgisporangium aurantiacum. The sequence goes on from NZ_BOPG01000065.1 coordinate 154,335, forward strand.
ATGGATGACGTTCGGACCACCCATCCACGCCGGTACCTGCCGGCCGCGTTCGGAGTGGCCTTCGCCGGTCTCAACATCGTCGGGCTCGCCGAGGGTGCCGACCTGGCGCCGTTGCTCGCCGCCTCCGGCTTCGTGTACCTGGGCGCGGCGGCGCTGCGCCGGCCCGGCACCGCGTGGCCGATGTTCTGGTTGACGTTCGTGGTCATCGGCATCAGCAAGGCGGTCGGCGGCCCCGACTCGGTGTGGGTCCTGCTCGGCCTCGCCGCGCTGTTCGCGGTGTACGGCCTGGTGCGCGGCGCGGCCCGCGACCCGGGCGGGCTGCCGCTGCAGGCGGTCGCGATGGCGGTGGTCGGAGCGGCCGCGGCGGTGACGCTCGTGGTCGGTGGCGACCTCGGCGGCTACCTGGTGGCGGCGGGGCTGCTCGGCCACGCCGGGTGGGACGCCTATCACCACCACACCGGAACGGTCGTGACGCGCTCGATGACCGAGTTCTGCTTCGTGCTCGACACGCTGGTGGCAATCTCGATGGTCGTGGTCATCGTGATGTGATAAGACGGGTGGCTTCCCGTTCTCACACCGAAGGTGGTACCTCGTGACCGATCCGCATTTCGGCCGCGATCCGCTGTTCGAGGCGGTGCAGGACGTCAACGCCAGCTACCGCGCGGCGCGCACCGGATACGAGAAGCCCGACGAGTTCATCGACGACACGATCACGCCGGTCAATCTGCGGCCGCACATCGCCCGGACCATCGTCGGTTTCCTGCTGGCCACCGTCGTGGGCTTCTTTCTCGCCTGCTGCCTGGGCTGCCTCACGATCTCGGGCAACGCCAGCGTCGACGAGACGTTCGATACCTCCGGCACCAACCCGCTCGGCAGCGGTTTCTACACGTTCTCCGCCATCCTCGCGCTGGCGTACATCGCCTGGGTCGTCAGCCTCTTCTTCCGCATCCGCGAGCCGATCGCCGAGTACTCGCTGCTGATCGAGGGCCGGGCGATGGCCGCGCCGAGCGCGTACGGGTTCGTGCTCCGGGCGGCACAGGCCCGGTCGACGCCGTTCCCGTTGTACCCGGTGCGCATCTCCGGCCAGTACTGGCTCCGGCTGGGCGACGACCGGCTGCAGTCGCTGATCGTGGTGCAGACCTACGGCACCGACCTCTACGTCGGCTGGACGATGTGGCGGTCGCGCTCCACGATCGTGGTCCTCTGGCACATCATCCGTGACCTGTTCCGCATCTTCGCCGGCGGCACGGCGTACCGGTCGGCGCTGCAGAACACCCACGCGCGGGCGCTGCGCGAGATCACGCACAGCCTCACCCGGCTCGGCGTGCAGGCGGCGGTCCTCAACGTCACGGCGCCGCCGGAGGTCGCGTACCTGGTCAGCCAGGTCGCCGAGGTGTCGCTGGAACAGGTCGCCTCGGTGGCGCCGCCGCCCATCCAGCCGCCGACGCAGACCATCCCGACCGACCCGTCCGGGCAGCAGTACTACCCGCAGCCCGGTGTGGCGCCGGCCAGCGGTCCGCCGGTGAGCGGTCCGCCCAGCGGGCCGTACGGTCCGCCGGTGAGCGGTCCGCCGACGCCGCCGCCGGGGTACCCGCAGGGTCCGTTCGGCCCGCCGCCGTCCCAATGACCCTGGAGCCAAGCTCGCCGCCGCAGGCACCCGCGCCGTACGTGTCGGTGGGTGCCGACCGCGTGTGGTGCTGGGTGGCCTACCGGATCGGCGCGGCCGTCGACATCTCGCTGCGGTCGGGCTACGCCAGCCTGACCGCCGAGCAGCGGCTGGCCCGCGCGGTCGGCGAGCAGGCCGAGTACGTGGGGCACCTGCTCGGCCTGCCCGAGTCGACCGTGGTCGCGCTGCGGTTCGTGCACCGCCAACCCGGTCTGCTCGACGCGTACCTGATCGTGCGCGTCGAGGCGCCGAGCCATCCGCAGGCGCTCGCCGGCGCGCAGTCGGCCGCCACGACGCTCGCCACCGTGCCCGACCACGTGCGGCTCACCCCGCTCGGCGACCCGGCCGAGGTGGCCGCGGTGCTCGCGCCGTTCACGCCGGTGGCGGGCGGGCTGGCGCAGATCCACAAGCGGATCCGGATGGCGCGGCCGTCGCGACCCGACGCCAGGGTCGCGAGTTACATCGCGGTCGAGCCGTTCGGACAGCGGCCCGCGCGGTGGGACGCTTTATTGGACGCGCTGCGCACCCACCCCACGTCCCTCGCGCTCTCGGTCGAGTTGATGGCCGGGCCCGTGCCGCCGCTGGTGCGGCGGATGCTGGAGGTCGAGGCCACCCGCTACAGCCGGTTGGCCAAGCCGGTCGACCAGGCGAGCGAGGTCGGCGGAATGATGCGCCTCGGCGCCGACGCGAGCGCCATGACCATCGAACCGTTCTACCTCGACGCGTTGCGCCGCTACGACGCGCGGGCGTTCCGGTTCGCGGTCACCCTGGCCGCGCCCGATCCGTTGCCCGACGCGCTCGTCGCCCTGGTCGGCGCGACGGTGAGCCCGCCCGCGGCGGCCACGCCGAACCGCGACGATCCGCGGACCGTCCCCAGTGGACACCTGGCGGCCCGGCCGGCGTCCCAGTCCGAACACGACACCCTCGCCGCCGCGTTCACCACGCTGCAGCCCACCACCTGGGGCGCGCAGGATCTGACCGTGGCGCTGCGGTCTGACAACCAGCCGTCGCCGCGGGACGCCCTGCGGATGCTGCGGCTGCTCGTCGACCGCGACGAGGCGGCGTCGCTCTTCCGGCTGCCGCTGGCGTTGGAGGGGCACGTTCCCGGGCTCGCGGTGGTGCGGCCGCGCGACTTCACCCGCGTCGTGGCGCAGCCGACCGGGCCGTCGCTGCTGCTCGGCAACCAGGACGGTGAGTCACCCGTCTCGATCGCCGTGGCCGACCTGCCGCGGCACGGGTTCATCGTCGGAACACCGGGTTCCGGCAAGACGAACACCGCGCTGCACCTGTGCCGGCAACTGCGCAGCCACGGGGTGCCGTTCGCGGTCATCGAACCGGTCAACGCGCAACTCAACGACTACCGCTGGCTCGCGACGCTGCCCGAGTTCGAGGACCTGCTCGTGTTCACCGTCGGAGACGACGACGTGGCACCGTTCCGGCTCAACCCGTTCCAGGTACCGTTCGGCGCGACCGTGACGTCGCACGTGTCGAACCTGCTCGCCTGCTTCGAGGCGGCGTTCGGGCTGTGGGACCCGCTGCCGTTCCTCTACCGGCGGGCGCTCGTCGACACGTACCGCCGGCGCGGCCTGCACGCCGGCGACCGCGCCGGACCCGCCGACGGCGACCGGTGGCCGGTGCTGGCCGAGTTCGTGACGGCGCTCACCGAGGTGGTCGAGAACCTCGGCTACGCGGGCGAGGTGCACGCCAACATCGACGCGGCGGCCCGCCTGCGCGCCGAGGCACTGATCGAGGGTGCGTGCGGAACCACCCTCAACTGCCAGCGCTCCTACGACATCGGCGCGCTGATGCGGCGTCCAATAATCTTTGAACTTGCCGGCGTGGGCGACAACGCCAAGGAACAGTCGTTGATCACCCTGTTGATCATCACCGCGATGCGCGGCTGGTACCGGCAGCACCGGCGGTCTTCCGACACCCCGCACGTGTTGCTGTTGGAGGAGGCGCACCGGGTCTTTCCGCGCTTTGTTGCTGGCACCGGTTCTGGCGATTCGAAGGAGGGCAACGCGCAGGCGCTGGCTGCGGAACGCATCGCGCAGGGCCTGGCCGAGGACCGCAAGTATTCGCAGTCGTATTTTCTGATCGACCAGCAGGTGGGCAAGGTCGCCGACGACGCCTACAAAATCACGAACCTGAAGGTCATGCACCGCACGTCGGCCGAAGACGACCGGCGGCTGCTCGGGCAGACCATGAGCCTCACGGCCGACCAGGAGAAGACGGCCGCCGGCCTCAAGCCGTTCGAGGCGCTGGTGTCGCACAACACGCTGGAGCAGGCGGTGCACGTCACCGTCCCCAACGTGCGCGCGGTCGACGCCGCCGCCCGGGGCATGGCCGACGCCCCGTTGGCCGAGAACCACGACCTGTCCGTACGATTCGCCCGCTGGCGCTCTTTCGAGCCCTCGGTCGACGAGGCGCTGGCGCCGTTCCCGGAGTGCGGCCCGTGCCGCCACCGCTGCATGTTCCGCCGCCACGCCGAGTCCGTGGTAAGCCGTGCGACGGTGGACGATCTGTTCGAAGACAACGACGACGGCGAACACGATTCCGACGAGTGGTGGGGCGGCTTCCCACCCCGCCTGGCATCGGTCTCCGGCGCCGCACCCCCGACCGTTCCCGGCACCGACCCCGCCGGCTGGTCCGTCGACTACCGGGCGTGCGTGTTTCTGCATGCGCAGCGGAGGCAGTATCCGCCCGAGAACTGGAGCTCGACGGGGCGGGCGTCGGCGGTAGCGTGGGTGGCGAAGGTGCACCGGGCGCTGAGCGCGGGCCCGGATGCCTGAACGTCCCCCGGAGGGACCGCGAAGTCCGGAGCCTTCCAAGCCGGAGCCCCCGAAGGGCGGTGATCCGCCCGCGCCGAAGCAGGGCGATCCGCCAGGGCCGAAGGGCGGTGATCCGCCTGCGGCGAAGGGTGGT
>NZ_BOPG01000066.1 GCF_016863635.1 Virgisporangium aurantiacum
GAAGGGCGGCGATCCGCCTGCGGCGAAGGGCGGCGATCCGCCTGCGGCGAAGGGCGGCGATCCGCCTGCGGCGAAGGGTGATTCGCCTGCCGCGAAGGGCGATCCGCCGGGACCGAAGCAGGGTGATCCGCCCGCGCCGAAGGGCGGCGATCCGCCTGCGGCGAAGGGCGATCCGCCGGAGCCGAAGCAGGGCGATCCGCCCGGCCCGAAGCAAGGCGATCCGCCTCCGGCGAAGGGCGACCCGTCGGAGCCGAAGCAGGGCGATCCGCCCGGCCCGAAGCAGGGCGACCCGCCTGCGGCGAAGAGCGACCCGCCGGAGCCGAAGCAGGGCGATCCGCCTGCGGCGAAGGGCGACCCGTCGGAGCCGAAGCAGGGTGACCCGCCCGGTCCGAAGCAGGGCGATCCGCCGGCGCCCAAAGGCGACCCGCCTTCGGCGCTGAACAACCCCGACGACAGCAACCTCCGCGACGGCTCGACCGACGACAAAGGCGACGACAAAGGCGACGACGCGGACGGTGGCAATGTCGAATCGTCGGGGAAGCCGGAGTGGCTCAAGAATGTTGAGGCGGGCAACCAGTTCAACAAGGAGCGTGAGCCGTTCTACACGGAGCGGGGCGGGGCGAACGAGGTCCACGTCGAACCTAAGAGTGACAAGGGTCAGTATCCGCGGGTCGACTCGTATGTGCCGGGTAAGGAGATTGTGTCCCGCAAGCATTCGCAGTTGTCGGAGGTGCAGCCGGAGACGGCGATCGGGTATCTCGAGGAGTTTGACAAGAAGTACAAGGCTGGCACGAAGATCGCCGATACTCCCACCAACCGGCGGGATCTCGGTGACGATCTTATCGGCACGGAACTCGAAGGTGAGATGATCCTCGAGGTGCCACCACAGGACAACGATGTACCCCCCGAGGTTCTCAAGAAGGCGGAAGAACTGGATATCACCATCCGCGACTCGGAGGGCAAGGTCTACGAGCTCGACGACTCGTACACCGAGGACGGGAGCGCCCCGCGCGACGAGGATGACGAATGAGCCGCACAGGAGGGAATCGCCGATGAGCGACGCCGGCGAGATCGAGTATTGCCACTCGTGGAATTCGCGCCGTAACCGGGTCGGCGTCCCGTTGAGCGAGGCGGAGGCCCGGGCGCGCAACGCCGCGGGCGAGCAGTTCATCGCGGTACTGCGGGAGAAGGCCGGCCGCCAGCCGGTGCTGGTGACGGTCTCCGGCGAGAACGGCGTCATCACGGTGACGTTCCGCGACCGGCACGGCCGCCAGAATCTGAAGTACTGGTTCGGCACGGTCGACGACGACGAGCGGCTGTTTCTGCGCACGGTGATGTTCTGGGAGTACCCGAGCGACGATCCGAAGCTGCGCCAGAGCGACGCGACCAAGGTCGAAGATACGTCGTTCCGCCCCGACGGATACGTCAAGCGGGTCGTCATGGACAGCGTCGAACAGGTGAAGGAGACCACCGAATTCAACAGCGTGCCGGTGGCCGACAACTGGGAACCGGTGCCGGAATTCGGCGACTACCGGTCGATCGCCCGTCGTGAGCGGGGCGGCCGGCCGGCCGGCGAATCGGCGGACCGGAGCACCAACTGATCATTGCCATCAAGCGAAGAGCCTTGCCGTCGAAGTTCCGCTACCCATCGGCGGTCGCGCCGGTTGACAGCCGCCGACCCCGGTAGTGCTTTGTCAGGTGCTCGGGATGTGTTGTGGCGTAAGCGCTTCAGTATCCGGTGCCGGCTCGGGCGCCGTGATCGCTTGCGTTTTCGTCGATCTTGCAGTTGTGTCCGCTCAGAAACGGGGCAAAGTACCGCGAAAAGGCGAGCACAAGGCTCTCCGGTCGCTTGTGTGGGTGATCGGCGGGTCGTGACGGGGCGCACGCCGTTGCCTGGCCTAGGTTCCGAGCTGTCTGACGGCTTCGGTTCTAGGTGGGGGCAACGGCGTGCGTTCGTTGAGGGTATGGGCTCGGCTGCTCGGGGGCGGGGAGGTGGTGGTCGAGTCGGTCGATGTCGAGTCGGATGTCGGGTCGGATGTCGGGTCGGATGTCGGGTCGGATGTCGGGTCGGTCGTGGTGGTGTCGGTGCGTCCCTCGTTGCGGGCGGCGGGCCGGTGCGGGCGGTGTGGGCGGCGCAGTTCCGGTTATGACGCCGGTCAGGGGCGGCGGCGGTGGCGGAGTCTGGATGTGGGGGTGCGGCAGGCGTTCGTGGAGGCTGACGCGCCGCGGGTGCGGTGTGTCGAGCACGGGGTGGTGGTCGCGGCGGTGCCGTGGGCGCGGCACCGGGCCGGACACA
>NZ_BOPG01000067.1 GCF_016863635.1 Virgisporangium aurantiacum
GCGGCGGCCAAGCCGGCCGCGCGCAAGTCCGCGGCGGCGGCCAAGCCGGCATCCAGCCGTTCGTCGGCGACGAAGCCGGCCGTCCGCAAGTCCGCGGCCGCGGCCAAACCCGCCTCGACCCGCTCGACGGCCGCCAAGCCGTCGGTGCGCAAGTCGTCCGCGGCGGCGAAGCCCGCCACCGCCCGGTCATCCGCGGCGGCCAAGCCGGCCACCGCCCGCCGCACCTCGGCGGTGAAGGCCACCACCACACGTGCGTCGGCGGCGGCGAAGCCCGCGTCCGCCCGCACCACGGCGGCCTCGGCCTCGGCGAGCGGCAGGAGCCGGAAGTCGGTATCGTCGGCGGTGAGCCGTCGCGTCGTCACCATGTCGGTCACGTCGACCGGCACGCCCACCACGGGCCGCAAGCCCACGGTGGCGGCCGCCAAGCCGGCAACCGGTAAGGCAGCCACCGTCCGCGCGACGGTGGGCAAGCCGGCGGCCGAGTCCGCCGGCAAGGCCACGCCGGTGCGGAAGACCGCCTCGGCTGTTCCGGCCCGCAAGGCCGCCGCGAAGGTGAGCACGGCTACGGCGGTACCCGCGCGCAAGTCCACCGCGAAGGCCACCACGGTCAAGGCCACCTCGGCCGCGGCCAAGTCGGCCGGCCGGACGACCGCGAAGGCCACCACGGCCAAGGCCACCACCGCGAAGGCCACGCCGGCCAAGCGGGCCACGGCCAGCAAGGCCACCGCCGTGAAGTCGGCCGGTCGTACCACGGCCAAGGCGGCACCGGCGAAGGCAGCCGCCAAGGCCACGAAGGCGTCGGCGGCGAGGGCGACCAAGGCCTCGGCGGCAAAGGCCACCAAGGCGACGCCCACCCGGTCGGCCGCGAAGTCGACCACGCGGCCGGCGTCCAAGTCGGCGGCGAAGGCCGCGCCGGCCAAGCGGGCCACGGCCAGCAAGGCCACCGCCGCCAAGGCCACCACGGCAAAGGCCACCGGCCGGGCCGCGGCCAAGTCGACGGCGGCCAAGTCGACCGCGGCCAAGGCAACCGCAGCGAAGTCCACTGCGGCGAGGTCCACAGCCGCGAAGTCGACGGCGGCGAAGGCGACCGCCAAGGCGACCGGCACCAGGGCGACGCGGGCCAAGGCCGCTCCGGCCAAGGTGGCGGTGAAGTCGACGGCGCGGTCGGCGGCGGCGGCCAAGGCGACGAAGGCGTCGGCGGCGAAGGCCACGAAGTCGACGGCCGCCAAGTCCACGGCGGCGAAGGCGACCGCGGCCAAGGCCACGAGGTCCACGGCGACCAAGTCCACGGGCGCGAGGTCGGCGGCGGCGAGGCCCACGGCGGCCAAGTCCACGGCGGCCAAGTCCACGGCGACGAAGGCCACGGCGACGAAGGCGACCCGGGCCAAGGCGACCGGCACCAAGGCGACCGGCACCAAGGCGACCGGCACCAGGGCGACGCGGGCCAAGGCCGCTCCGGCCAAGGCGGCGGTGAAGTCGACGGCGCGGTCGGCGGCGGCGGCCAAGGCGACGAAGGCGTCGGCGGCGAAGGCCACGAAGTCGACGGCCGCCAAGTCCACGGCGGCGAAGGCGACCGCGGCCAAGGCGACCGCGGCCAAGGCCACGAAGTCGACGGCGACCAAGTCGACGGCGGCGAAGTCGGCAGGGGCCAGGGCGACCAAGTCCACTGCGGTGAAGTCGACGGGGCGGTCGGCAGCGGCGGCCAAGGCGACGAAGGCGTCGGCGGCGAAGGCGACCAAGGCGACCGCGGCGAAGTCGGCCAAGGCTACGCCGGCGAAGGCGGGGTCGACGGCTCGGGTCGCGAAGCGGGCCACGGCCAAGACCGCGCCGCCGGCCAAGGCGACCACGAGGTCGACCACGGGACGCAAGGCCACCGGCACCAAGGCGACGGGGGCGAAGGCGACGGGAAGCCGGGCCACCGGAGCTAGAGCGGGCGCGGCCCGCGGGCCGGCCAAGTCGGCGGCCGGCACCGCGGCCAAACGCACAGCCGCGAAGGCACCAGCCAAGAAGACAGCATCCAAGACCGCCGCCAAGGCCGCCACCGCAACCCGGTCGGCGGCCAAATCGGCGGTTAAGGCGACTGGCGCCGTCGCCAAGAAGGCCGGTTCGGTCGCGACCAAGGCGACCCGCGCCGTGAAGTCGACGGCGGGTCAGGCCACCGGCGTCGCCAAGTCCGCGGCGAGCAAGGCCACGGCGAGCAAGGCCACGGCGTCCAAGGCGACCGCGTCCAAGGCCACGGCGTCCAAGGCCACCGCGAGCACGGCGACAGCGGCCAAGGCCACGGCCACTGCCACGGCCGCGAAGTCCGCACCGGCCAAGGCGGCACCGGCCAAGTCCGCGGCGTCCAAGGCGACCGCGAGCAAGGCGACCACGGCCACCCCCGCATCGGTCGAGCCCGCGGCGACGGCCACGGCGGCACCCGCCACGTCAGCGTCGACGGCGACACCGGCCAAGGCAGAACCGGCCAAGCCGGCCGCCAAGGCCGCGAGCAAAGCGGCACCGGTGAAGGCCACGGCAGACCCGGCCAAGGCGCAACCCGCCAAGGCCGAGCCGGCCAAGAAGGCGGAACCGGCCAAGAAGGCGGAACCGGCCAAGGCGGAGCAGGCAAAGGCGGAGCAGGCAAAGGCGGAGCAGGCAAAGACGGAACCGGCCAAGACCGAGCCGACCAAGACCGAACCGGCCAAGGCGGAACAGGCCGCCCCGGCAACCACCAGGCCGACGGCACCGGTCGAGCCGGTCTGGGTGGCACCCGCTCCTTCGGCGGACGCCGACCGCGATTCGGCCCCGCCGGTCGTCGGTCTTCCGTCGGCGGGCATGACGCCGTCCACCGTGGACAGTTTCGGCGCGCCGTTGACGATTCCGACCGGGATGGCGGGGGAGGCTCTGCCGGCGGACGGCAACGGGTCCTCGAACGGTAGTGACCCGGGGCGTGAGGTGCTCGTCGGGGAGATTGTGGCCGGCGACGCGGTCACGAGCCGTCCCACGAACGGGAGCAGCGGGTCCGACGAGGAGCGTGATACGCCTACCCTGCCGTAACTCCCCCTGGTAGTAAGGGTCGGGTGACCACCCGACGTCTGCACGCTCCCCGGATCGATTTCACCGCGCTGCGCCGCGAGCTGGAGCTCCCCACGGAGTTCCCGGCCGCGGCGCAGTTTGCTGCTCAGGCCGCGGCGCAGCGCGGGCACGACCAGGACAAAGGCAGGAAGGACCGCACCGACATCGGATTCGTCACCCTCGATCCGCCGTCCTCCCGCGACCTCGACCAGGCCGTCCACCTCGAGAAGCGGAACAAGGGCTACCGCGTCCGTTACGCGATCGCCGACGTCGGCGCGTTCATCACCCCGGGTGACCCGCTTGACGTCGAAGCCAACCGGCGGGGCCAGACCATCTACCTGCCCGACGGCAAGGTGCCGCTGCACCCGCCCGTCCTCAGTGAGGGCGCGGCCAGCCTGCTGCCCGACCAGACCCGCCCGGCCGTCCTCTGGACCATCGACCTCGACCAGGACGGCGAACCCACGCTGACGGCGCTGGAGCGCGTACTCGTCCGCAGTCGCGCGAAGCTGAACTACGAAGAAGCGCTGCCCGAACCGCTCGCCCTGCTGCCGGAGATCGGCGAGCTCCTCATCGAGCGCGGTCTCGCCCGCGGCGCCATCGACCTGCCAATGCCCGACCAGGAGATCGAGCCCGACGGCACCGGCTGGCGGCTGACCCTGGAAGCCCCGCGGCGGGTGGAGGAGTACAACGCGCAGATTTCCCTGCTCACCGGCCGGGTCGCCGCCCAGATCATGTTGACCGGAGGGACCGGGCTCCTCCGCACGATGCCCCCGGCACCGAAACAAGCGGTCGACACCCTCCGAAAGGCCGCCACAGCGCTCGACATCGCCTGGCCCCATGATGAGTCGGTCGGGCGCCTCCTCGCCCGCCTACGGCCGGCTGAGCCCCGCGACGCGGCCTTCGTCCAGCAGGCTGCCGATCTCCTCCGGGGCGCCGCCTACACCGCGTTCCACAACGAGGAACCCGAGCAGCGGATCCACGCCGGCGTCGCGGCGCCCTACGCCCACGTGACGGCACCGCTGCGCCGCCTCGCCGACCGCTACGCCACCGAGATCTGCCTGGCCCTGCACGCCGGTACGGAACCGCCGACGGAGAACCTGAAGGACCTGCCCAGGACCATGGCCCGCACCGACCGCACCGCCAACGCCGCCGACCGGGGCGCGGTCGACCTCGTCGAGGCCGTCCTCCTCCAGGGTCGCGTCGGGGAGACGTTCGAGGCGGCCGTGCTCGACACCGACGAGAAGAGATCGACCGTCGCACTCGACGAGCCACCCGTGCGGGCCCGCTGCGACGGCCGGCTGGCGCTCGGCACGCGCACGCGCGTCCAATTGATTGAAGCCACACCGGAGACGCGCACCGTGCGGTTCGCGCCCGCAGAGGTGTAAGACTGCGCACATGACCTTCGACGAAAGCGCCCTACCCGACGTCAGCGAGGTGACGGTCGGCATCCTGGGCGGCACCGGGCCGCAGGGTCGCGGCCTGGCCTACCGGTTCGCGCGCGGCGGCCTGACGGTGCGCATCGGCTCCCGGAACGCCGAGCGCGGCGAGCGGACGGCGACCGAGCTGTCCGAGCTGCCCGGTGCGACGGCGGTGACCGGCGGCGGCAACGAGTACGCCGCGGCGGCGGATGTCGTCGTCGTGGCCGTCCCGTGGGAGGCGCACGAGCCGACGTTGCGGTCGCTCCGGGAGCAGCTCGCGGGGAAGATCGTCGTCGACTGCGTGAACCCGCTCGGGTTCGACGGCCGCGGCCCGTTCGCGCTGCCGGTCGCCGAGGGCAGCGCGGCCCAGCAGGCCGAGGCGCTGCTGCCGGAGTCACGCGTCTGCGCCGCGTTCCACCACGTCTCCGCGGTGCTCCTGGCCGATCCGGAGGTCGCGCGGATCGACCTCGACGTCCTCGTTCTCGGGGACGACCGTGAGGCCGCCGCCGTGGTCCAGGCGATCGCGGGACGGGTGGAGGGCATGCGCGGCGTGTGGGCCGGCCGGCTACGCAACGCCGCCCAGGTGGAGGCGATGACCGCCAACCTCATCGCGATCAACAAGCGCTACAAGGTGCACGCCGGTGTCCGCGTCACAGACCTTTGATCCCTGGAGCCCGGAGTTCGTCGCGTACCCCTACGACGCGTACCGGGAACTGCGCGCCGGGCCACCGGTCAGCTGGTTCGAGCCGACGAACCAGTGGCTCGTCCCGCGTCACGAGGATGTCAACGCGCTGCTGCGCGACCGTCGCCTCGGCCGCACGTACCTGCACGTCGCGACCCATGAGGAGATGGGACGCCCACCGGACCCGGAGTACCTGGCCCCGTTCTGGCACCTGAACCGCACCGGCATGCTCGACCTCGAACCGCCCGACCACACCCGCCTGCGTCGGCTGGTGTCCTCGGCGTTCACCCCGCGCCGCGTCAACGCGCTGCGGCCGACCGTGGAACGCCTGGCGGGCGACCTGGTCTCCGCGTTCGTGGCGAAGGGCGGGGGAGACCTGATCGCCGACGTCGCCGAGCCGCTGCCGGTGACCGTCATCGCGGAACTCCTCGGCGTGCCCGTCGAAGACCGTCCGCTGCTCCGGCCGTGGTCGGCGGACATCTGCGGCATGTACGAGCTGAACCCGTCCCGCGAGGTGGCCGACAAGGCCGTGCGGGCGTGCGTCGAGTTCAGCGACTACCTGCGCGCCCTCGCCCGGCTGCGGTCGCGCGAGCCTCAGGATGACCTCATCACGGCGCTGGCCCAGGTCGACGGTCTCACCGAGGACGAGCTGATCGGCACGTGCGCGCTGCTGCTCAACGCCGGCCACGAGGCCACCGTCAACGTGACGGGCAACGGCTGGTGGTCGCTGTTCCGCAACCCCGACGAGCTGGCCCGCCTGCGCGCCGACCACGGTCTCCTGGACACGGCGGTCGAGGAGCTGATGCGCTACGACACCCCGCTGCAGCTGTTCGAACGCTGGGTGCTCGAAGACATCACGGTGCACGGGGTCGACATCCCCCGCGGTTCCGAGGTCGCGCTGCTGTTCGGGTCGGCCAACCACGACCCGGCGGTGTTCGCGGACCCGGAACGCCTGGACCTTTCCCGTCGCGACAACCCGCACATCTCGTTCGGCGCCGGAATCCACTACTGCCTGGGCGCACCGCTGGCCCGGATCGAACTGGTCGCGTCGTTCGGGGCGCTCCTGAGGCAGGCACCCGGCCTGCGGTTGGTGCGGGAGCCGGAGTGGAAGGCCGGCTTTGTCATCCGCGGCCTGAAGGACCTGACAATCGAAGTATGACAATCATGGACCACTAAACTCGTCCATAGACGTGTACGGTCGATCTCATGTCTACTTCGATGACCTCCCTCGACTGAATGTCGACGTTCCGATGCCCTCGCTCTCGCATGAGCTGATCGTCGACATGTTCCGTGACCGGCCCACGATGGCCGCCGACCTACTGGAGTCGCAACTGGGGTTCACGTTGCCGAAGTTCGACCGGGTGGAGGTGATGTCGGCCGACCTGACCAACGTCGCTCCGACCGAGTACCGGGCCGACGTCGCGATCAAGATGATCGACGGCCGGAAGCTCGTCTCCGCGGTGATCGTCGAGATACAGCGCCGCCCGGACAAGCGCAAGCGCTTCGCGTGGCCGGCGTATGTCGGCACTCTCTACTCGCGGCTCAGATACCCGGTGTTCCTGCTGGTGGTGTGCCCGAACGACAAGGTGGCCACCTGGTGCTCGGAGTCGATCACGATCGGCGATCCGCCGTACTTCATGATGCGGCCGAGTGTGTTCAACCTGCAGGATGCCCCGGTGATCACCGACATCGCGGTGGCGGAGCGCTCACCTGAACTGGCCGTGCTGTCGGCGCTTGCGCACGGCGGCAAACCCGGGCCGGAACCGGTGCTCAAGGCGTTCGTGGCCGCTCTCAAGAACGTCGATGATGATCATGCCTACTTGTACTATGACTTTGTGCTGGGGCCGCTACCCAGCCCGGCACGCGTGATTCTGAGGAGTCTCATGTCCATCGCCGAGACGTACCGCCCCGTCAGCGACTGGGGCCGCCGCCACTTCCGCAACGGCAAGCTCGAGGGCAAGCTCGAAGGCAAGGCCGAGGGCGAGGCCGAAGCGCTCCTCACGGTCCTGAGCGCGCGCGGCCTCGACGTCTCCGACGACGTCCGTGCCCGGATCACCGGGTGCACCGACATCGAGCAGCTGAGCACCTGGATCCGCCGCGCCGCGACGGCCGAGACGGTCGACGAACTATTCGACTGATGGTTGTGGACCCCGCTCGGGGGTCCACAACCCATGAAGCCTCAGAACGAGTGGTCGCCGGTCGGGAAGGCGCCCGAGCGGACCTCTTCCGCGAACGCCTTCGTCGCGTTCGTCAACGCTCCGGCCAGGTCGGCGTACTGCTTGACGAACCTCGGCATGTGACCCGTGCGCAGACCGGCCATGTCCTGCCACACGAGCACCTGGGCGTCCGTGTCCGGGCCGGCGCCGATGCCGATCGTGGGAACGGCGATCTCCGCCGTCACCCGCTTGGCCACGTCACTCGGCACCATCTCCAGCACCACCGCGATGGCACCGGCGGCAGCGACCGCCACCGCGTCGGCGAAGACCTCTTCGCCCTGGTCGCCGCGGCCCTGCACCCGGTAGCCGCCCAGCGTGTGTTCGCGTTGCGGGGTGAACCCGACGTGCGCCATCACCGGGATTCCGGCCTGGGTGAGCGCCTCGATCTGCGGGACGACACTCCGCCCGCCCTCCAGCTTGACGGCGAGCGCCCCGCTCTCCTTCATGAACCGCACCGCGGTACGCAGGGCCTGCGTGGGCCCCTCCTCGTACGAGCCGAACGGCATGTCGGCGACCACGAGCGCCCGACGGGTCGCCCGGACCACCGCGCGTACCAGCGGCATCAGCTCGTCGACGGTCACCGGCAGGGTCGTCTCGTGACCGAAGACGTTGTTCGCGGCCGAGTCACCGACCAGAAGTACGGGGATGCCGGCCTGGTCGAACAGCGCGGCCGTGTACTGGTCGTAGCTGGTGAGCATGGGCCACTTCTCGCCACGCTCCTTGGCCAGGGTCAGCTCACGGGCACGGACCCGGCGCGTGGCGGGGCCGCCGTACAGGGATGGGATTTCCGACATTGGACCTCTCCCTTCGCCTCGAGGCCGCCCTCGCGGTCCCCGGGTCTAGAAGTCGATGGTCGCACCAATGCCACACAAGCCCGTAACGTCAATGCAATATTTCACAACCCCTCGCGGAAGCGGTTCGTGATGGGAAGACGCCGGTCGCGGCCGAACGCCTTGAACGAGATCTTCGTTCCCGGCGCCGACTGCCGCCGCTTGTACTCGGCGACGTCGACCATCCGGAGCACCCGGTCGACCAGAATCGGGTCGTGGCCGGCCGACACCAGGTCGTCGCGGCCCTGGTCGCCGTCGACGTAGCCGGTGAGTACGGCGTCCAGAACCGGGTAGTCGGGCAGCGAATCCGTGTCGAGCTGGCCGGGACGCAGTTCCGCGCTCGGCGGCTTCTCGATGGAGTTCGCGGGAATCGGCTCGACCTCACCGCGGGCAGCGGCGGCGGCGTTCCGCCACCGGGCCAGCTGCCACACCCGCGTCTTCCAGACGTCCTTGATCGGGTTGTAGCCGCCCACCGAGTCGCCGTACAGCGTCGAGTAGCCCACCGCCAGTTCGCTCTTGTTGCCGGTGGTGAGCACCAGGTGCCCCTCCTGGTTCGACAGCGCCATCAGCAGCACGCCGCGCACCCGGGCCTGCAGGTTCTCCACCGCCAGCCCGTCGAGTTTGAGCTGCCCCAGGTACGCGTCGACCATGCCCTGGATCGGCTCCACCCGGTAGTCGAGGCCGGTGCGGCGGGCCAGGTCGGCCGCGTCGTCCCTCGAATGGTCCGACGAGTAGCCGCTGGGCATCGACACACCCACGACCCGGTCGGCTCCCAGCGCGTCCACCGAAATTGCCGCCACCACGGCCGAGTCGATGCCGCCGGAGAGCCCGAACACGACCGACCGGAACCCGTTCTTCCGCACGTAGTCGCGCAGCCCGACCACCAGCGCGGTCCAGACCTCCTCGTCGTCGCCCAGGCGGTCGGTGATCAAAGCCGGCGCCGGCTCGGCCAGAGCAGACAGGGAAAGATCAAGAGAAAGGCGCGCGACCTTCATTTCCCCGAGGTCGCCGGCGCGGTCACTGTCGGCTTCGGGAAGATCAAGATCGGTGACGAGGAGCTGCTCGCCGAACTGCGACGCCCGGCTGATGAGCGTGCCGTCGGCGGCGACCACCATCGAGTCGCCGTCGAAGACCAGCTCGTCCTGGCCGCCGACCATGTTCACGTAGGCCACCGCCGCACCCGCCTCGGCGCCGCGCCGGCGCACCAGGGGCAGGCGCACGTCGTCCTTGTTCAGCTCGTACGGCGACGCGTTGATGCTGACGACCAGCCCGACCCCGGCCTGACCGGCCACCGCGAACGGGCCGCCGGGCTGCCAGATGTCCTCGCACACGGTGAGCGCGATGTCGACACCGCCGAGGCGCACGATCTGCAGCGTGTCGCCGGCGACGAAGTAGCGGTCCTCGTCGAACACGCCGTAGTTGGGCAGGTGGTGCTTGTAGTAGCGGGCCACCACGCGTCCACCGAGAAGCAGCGCGAGGGCGTCGCGGGGCCCGTGCTCGGCGGCCGCGTCGGCGCCGAGCCGGGCCGGGCCGTCGGCGTCGAGGTAACCCACGACGGCGGCGATGCCGCCGAGGCCGTCCTGGTCGAGGTCGGCGGCGAGACGCTCCAGGTGGTTCCGGGACGCGGTGACGAACGACTCGCGGAACGTCAGGTCCTCGACCGGGTAGCCGGTGATCATCATCTCCGGGAAGGCGACGAGGTGCGCACCTTTTTCGGCGGCGCGCCGGACCCAGCCGTGCACCGTGGCCGTGTTGCCGACGATGTCACCGACGGTCGAGTTCACCTGGGCGAGGGCGATCCGCAGCGTTGGCATGCCGGTCATCCTATTTTGGGATCTTGCCGTCCGGGGCGTGCGTCGCGACACCATGACGGCCGACGTACAGCTGGCGGTAACGTGGTCGAAATACCGCCGGGGAACACTTTGCCCGGATTGTTGGAGGGGAAGCCGTGAACCGTCAGCAGGAGTTCGTGCTTCGCACGCTGGAGGAGCGCGACATCCGCTTCGTCCGGCTGTGGTTCACCGACGTGTTGGGCACGCTCAAGAGCGTGTCGGTGGCTCCGGCCGAGCTGGAGGCCGCCTTCGAGGAGGGCATCGGCTTCGACGGCTCGGCGATCGAGGGCTTCGCCCGCGTCTTCGAGTCCGACATGGTGGCGATGCCCGACCCCGCCACGTTCCAGGTCTTCCCGTTCGAGGGCGGCGGCCTGCACAGCGCCGGTCCCGAGAGCGCCCGGATGTTCTGCGACATCCGGCAGCCCGACGGGTCCGACTCGTGGGCCGACCCGCGGCACGTGCTGCGCCGGGCCCTGTCGAAGGCGGCCGAGAAGGGCTTCACGTTCTACACCCACCCGGAGATCGAGTTCTTCCTGCTCTCCGACGTGCCGGCCGACGGCGACGTGCCCACCCCGGTCGACGCGGGTGGTTACTTCGATCACACCACCCACGCCGTGGCCCGTGACTTCCGTCGCCAGGCCGTGCTGTCGCTGGAGCGCATCGGGATCTCGGTGGAGTTCAGCCACCACGAGGTCGCGCCCGGCCAGCAGGAGATCGACCTGCGCTACGCCGACGCCCTCACCACGGCCGACAACATCATGACGTTCCGGCACGTGGTCAAGGAGGTGGCGGTCTCGCACGGCGTGCACGCCACGTTCATGCCGAAGCCGTTCACCGACCAGCCCGGCAGCGGCATGCACACCCACCTGTCACTGTTCGAGGGCGAGCGCAACGCGTTCCACGACCCGGGCGACCCGACGAAGCTGTCGAAGGTCGGCAAGGCGTTCATCGCCGGCCTGCTGGTGCACGCCCGCGAGTACACGGCGATCACCAACCAGTGGGTCAACTCGTACAAGCGGTTGTTCCCGCAGGCACTGCCCGACCGGATCACCGAGTCGCCGGCGTACGTGTGCTGGGGCCACCTGAACCGCTCGGCGCTGGTGCGGGTGCCGGCCTACGGCAAGCCCAACTCCGCTCGGGTGGAGATCCGCTCGCTCGACTCCGCGTGCAACCCGTACCTGGCCTTCGCGATTCTCCTGGGCGCCGGAATGAAGGGCATCGAGGAGGGCTACGAGCTTCCGCCCGGCGCGGAGGACGACGTGTGGTCGCTGTCCGACGCCGAACGCCGGGCGATGGGCTACCAGACCCTGCCCGAGAACCTCTCCGAGGCGATCGACGTGCTGGCCAAGAGCGAGTTCGTGGCCGAGGTACTGGGCGAGCACGTGTTCGACTTCTTCATCCGCAACAAGCGGAGCGAGTGGGAAGAGTACCGGCGCGAGGTCACCCCCTTCGAACGCCGCAGGTACCTCCGCTCCCTGTAGCCGGGGGCGCCGCGCACGCAACCGGCAACCGAGTGGCACCCTGGTCGCTACTTTCCGGCACATTCGGTTACTCAGAGTTGCCAACCGCGGGGTTACTGTGAGTCACCGGAATCGGGCATGTGAGCCGCCGAGAGGCGAAGTCGGATTCATCCGGTTGTGACCAGCGAATGCGCTGGTGAACCTTGTTCTGTCGGGCGGTCAGGCTGAAGTTGGCCGCCGTTGACGGAGCGCCATTGATTACGCGGCGTGAGCGTACGTAGCTTTTCTCCTGCACGGTCTGTGACGGGTCCGGGTGCCTCCGGGCCCGTCACACCAAAGACACGACGCAGGGAGAAGCGCAATGTCTCAACCGCAGGTAATCGGCTCGGCCGCTGCCGCGACTCTGCCCCTCACCGGAAATGGTGTGGTCGGCATGGTGCTGGCCGGTATCGCGCTGGTGGTAGTCGGGTTGCTGCTGGTCCGCTCCGGCCGCTACAAGAACACCAGCGCGGCGTAGACCGCCATGGCACTCATCATCGTCGGCGTCGCGCTGCTCGTGGCGTGGCCGGTCTACACCGTGGCGCTGTTCGTCTGGTCGGCCCGCAACGCTGCGGCGGCCGGACGGCACCGCCAGCGGGTCGACCTGGCCGCGCCGAACTCGGCGCAGCCGACCACGTTCTGGATCATCGTGCCGTGCCTCAACGAGGAACGGGTCGTCGCCAACACCGTGGCGTCGGCGCTCGCGCTGTCCGGGCCGTGGGGCACCCGTACCCGGGTGCTCGTCGTCGATGACGGGTCCGACGACGCGACGCCGGACGTGCTGGCCGGGATCGACCACCTCGCCCTGCACGTCCTGCGTCGCGACCTCCCGTACGCCCGGCAGGGCAAGGGAGAGGCGCTGAACGCGGCCTACCGGTACATCCGCGACCGCACCGAGGACGCCCAGGAAGACCCGCGGCGCGTCGCGGTGGGCGTCATCGACGGTGACGGCCGGGCCAGCGCCAACATGCTCGCCGAGGTGAGCTACGCGATGCGGAACCCGGAGGTGGGCGCCACCCAGAGCCGGGTGCGCATCCACAACCGGAACAGGATCCTCGCGGCGGTGCAGGACCTGGAGTTCGGCATGGTCGCCGACGCCAGCCAGTCGCTGCGCGACACGCTCGGCACCGTCGGGCTGGGCGGCAACGGCCAGTTCGCGCGGCTCAGCGCACTGACGGCACTGGGCGACAAACCGTGGTCGAAGTGCCTGGTCGAGGACCTCGAACTCGGCCTGCGCATGCACCTCAACGGCGCGAAGGTCAGGTACCTCCCGCACGCCAGCGTCACCCAGCAGGGCCTGGTCGACGGCAAGCGGCTGGTGCGGCAGCGGACCCGCTGGGCGCAGGGCAACCTGCAGTGCGCCCGGTACCTGCCGAAGCTGATGGCGAGCCGGAGGATCAGCAACGCCCAACTGGGCGAGATGGTCCACTACCTGCTCGCACCCTGGCTCAACGCCGCCGGCGCGATCACCCTCGTGATCACCTGGGTGGCCGCCGCGGTCACCCTCGTCGAGAGCCCGCAGGATCCGTTCCTGGTGAAGACGTGGGCCGAGCTCGGCACCGCCGCCGCCGTGTGGACCGGCGCGCTGTTCGCACCCGGCCTGCTGTGGGCGGTGCTGCACCGGGTCAAGCTCCGCGACGAGACGCTGCCCCGGCTGCTGCTGGCCGCCCTCGTCTACCCGTACTTCCTGATCCTCGGCCTGGTGAGCACCTGGCGGGCGATCGGCCGGCACGTCGCCCGCCGGAACACCTGGGCGAAGACCGAGCGCCTCGTAGAGACCCCCGCGTAAAGGAATCCCATGCAAAACCCCGAGGTTCACCTCATCGCCGGCACCCGCCCGGAGGCGATCAAGCTCGCCCCCGTCGTGATCGCCATGCGCGCGGCGAAAAGGGTCACCCCCGTGCTCGTCGCCAGCGGCCAGCACCCGGCGATGGTCGCGCAGGCGCTCGCCGCGTTCGACCTCGAGCCCGACGTGACCCTGCCGGTCGAGCGGGTCACCGGCAGCCAGCCCGAGCTGATGACCGCGCTGATCGAGCAGCTCGACAAGCTGTTCGAGGAGCGCAAGCCGAGCGCGGTGATCGTCCAGGGCGACACCACCACGACGCTCGCCGGCGCGCTGGCCGCGTTCTGGCGCCAGATCCCGGTGGTCCACCTGGAGGCCGGCCTCCGCTCCGGCGACCTCGACTCGCCGTTCCCCGAGGAGGGCAACCGCCGCCTCGTCGGCCAGATCGCCCGCCTGCACCTGGCGCCGACGTCGCTCGCCGCCACGAACCTGCTCGACGAGGGCATCGAGCCGGAGCGCGTGATCCTCACCGGCAACACGGTCGTCGACGCCGCGCTCACCGTGGTCGGCCGCCGTCCGGAGCTTCCGAAGGAGCTACAGACCGAGGGACGCATGATCCTCGTCACCGCACACCGCCGGGAGAGCTGGGGCGAGCCGCTCGACCGCGTCCTCTCCGCGGTCCGCACGCTGCTCAACCACTACCCGGACATCAACGTCGTGCTGCCCAGCCACCCGAACCCCAAGGTGCGCGAGCAGGTCGAGGCCGGGCTCAAGGGCGAGAAGCGGGTCGTCATCACCGATCCGCTGCCGTACCCGACGCTGGCCCGCCTGCTCAGCGAGGCCTACCTGGTGCTCACCGACTCGGGCGGCATCCAGGAGGAGGCGCCGTCGTTCGGTGTTCCGGCGCTCGTGCTGCGCGAGGTCACCGAGCGGGTCGAGTCGCTGGCCGCCGGCTGCGCCCGCCTCGTGGGCACGAACCCCTCGACGATCGTCGCCGAGGCGATGCGTCTGCTCGACGACCCGGTCGCGCGCGCCGCGATGACCGCGAACGGAAACCCCTACGGCGACGGCAAAGCAGCCGTCCGCACCGAGGAAGCGGTGGCCGACCTGCTCGGCGTCGCCGCTCCCCGCCGTCCCGTGCTCACCCTCGTCCCCTCGGTTGGTGCCTGATGAATCTTCGCCGCACATTCGCCGCGGCCCTGACCGCCGCGGCCTTCATCGGCGGTGGCGCGGTGATCGCGCCGCAGGGCGCGATGGCCGCGCCCGGCAAGGTCGAAAATCACGGTGACGGGCACAGCGCCGACGCCCAGATTCCGGCGCCGCCCAGCCCGGTGAAGAAGAAGCCGGACCAGCGGGTCATCGCCCCCGGCACGGCCTCGGGCCGGTCGTCGACCAACGCGCGGTCGACCGCGAAGGCCGTCACCGCGATCCCGAACACCGTCACCGGCAAGGCCGCACCCGGCGGCGGCACCGCGAAGACGCTGGTGCTGTACGACGAGACCGGCCCGTACGCGTGGCTCGGCGAGGTGTACGCGGAGCAGACCGCGAACCTGGTGTCGCACTACGGTTCCTGGACCGTTCACCCGGCGAGCGGGTACCAGACCGGCGAACTGGCCGCGTACTCGGCGGTCGTGTACGTCGGCTCCACCTACGACGAACCGCTTCCGGTGTCGTTCCTCGACGACGTGCTCGGTACGAGCAAGCCGGTGCTGTGGATGTACGACAACATCTGGCAGCTCTCCGCGCGGGCCGCGGCCACCGGCGCCGACTTCGCGACCCGGTACGGCTACATGTGGAAGCAGTTCGACACCTCCGCGGTGGCCGAGGTGCGCTACGACGGCCAGTCGCTGACCCGCGACACCGTCAACGGCTCCGGCATCATGGACCAGACCATCACCGACGCGTCCAAGGTCACCGTGCTCGGCGACGCGGTGCGCCCCGACGGCACCACGTTCCCGTGGGCGCTGAAGTCGGCGAACCTCACGTACCTCGGCGAGATCCCGTACGCCTACGTGACCCACGACGACCGGTACCTCGCGTTCGCCGACCTGCTCACCGGCGTGCTCGCGCCGTCGACCGCGGAGCGCCACCGCGCCCTGGTGCGCATCGAAGACGTCGGCCCCGACGCCGACCCGGCCGAACTGCGCGCGGTCGCCGACCTGCTGAGCAGCAAGAAGGTCCCGTTCACGGTGGCCGTCTACACCCGCTACCGCGACCCGAAGGGCGCGCTCACCGGCGGCAAGGCCGAGGACTACACGCTGGCCAAGCGGCCGGAGGTGGTGAAGGCGCTGAAGTACATGCAGCAGAAGGGCGGCACCCTCCTGATGCACGGCTACACGCACCAGCTGAACGCGGAGAACAACCCGTACGACGGCGTGAGCGGCAACGACTTCGAGTTCTACCGGGCGCACGTCGACGAGGCCGACCGGGTGATCTACGACGGTCCGGTGGTCGGCGACTCGGCGGCGTGGGCCACGTCCCGCATCGCCGCGAGCAAGCTGGAGTTCGCCCGGGCCGGGCTCACCCAGCCGACCATCTTCGAGTTCCCGCACTACGCGGGCAGCGCGGCCGACTACGCGGCGGTGAACTCGCTGTTCGGCGTCCGCTACGAGCGCGGCCTGTACTTCCCGGGGACGCTGCGCGGCAAGGCCGCCGACTACTCCCACCTGTCGGGCCAGTTCTTCCCGTACGCGGTGCGCGACGTCTACGGCTCGGTCGTGATCCCGGAGAACATCGGCAACATCGAACCGGAGGCGTACAACACGCACCCGGTGCGGCTGCCGGCCGACCTGATCGCCTCGGCCAAGCGCAACCTCGTGGTGCGCGACGGCGTGGCGAGCTTCTTCTACCACCCGTACCTCGGCACCGCCTACCTGAAGCAGTCCGTCGAGGGCATCCAGGGCCTGGGCTACACGTTCGTCGCCGCGTCGGCCATGACCAAGTAGGTTCCACCGAACGAAGGCCGCTCACCACCGGTGAGCGGCCTTCGACCGCGTCACCCGCTAACGTGGGCGGGTGACCTCCCCGCGCGGACGGCGTGTGCTCGTCGTCGAGAACGACCCCACCGACGACGTCCGTCTCCTCGGTGACTGGCTGGTCGAGGGCGGCCTGGAACTCGACGTGGTGCGCGCCCACGATGCTGCCGATGGAACCGGCGTGCTCCCGGCCGACCTCGACGGGTACGCGGCCCTGGTGGTGCTCGGCGGCGAGCAGAACGCGTACCCCGCGCCCGACGGAACACCCGGCGCGCCGTGGTTCCCGGCGCTGGAGAAACTGCTGCGCCGGGCGGTGCGGTACAAGGTCCCCACGCTGGGCGTGTGCCTCGGCGCCCAGTTGCTGGCCAGCGCCAACGCCGGCGCGGTCGAGCGCAGCACCGCCGGTCCGGAGATCGGGCCGACGCTGGTCGCCCGCCGCGACAAGGCCACCGACGACCCGTTGTTCGCCGAGGTGCCGATGGCGCCCGACGTGTTGCAGTGGCACCGCGACGAGATCACCCGGCTGCCCGTCGGCGCCGTGCTGCTCGCCGCGTCGACGCACTACCCGCACCAGGCGTTCCGGCTCGGCCCGGCGGCCTGGGGGGTGCAGTTCCACATCGAGTGCGACATGGCGATGTTCGCCTCCTGGGCCTACGACGGCGCGCAGACGCTGGTCGACCTCGGCATCGACGCGGTGGCGCTGCTCACCGCCGTCGACGCGGCGATGCCCGACCTCGAAGAGGTGTGGCGGCCGTTCGCGCTGCGCTTCGCGGGGGTGGCGCTCGGATCGATCCCGGTGGCCACCGGCGGCCCGCGGTCGCTGCCGTTGCTGGGGGCCTGATGCGGCAGCTCCTGCGCTACGGCTTCGTCGACACCCGCAAGGCCGCCGAGCGGCTCGGCCCCGACGGCGCCAACCTGTGGGACGCCAACCAGCCGGTGAACGACCCGGCCGGGGAGCTGCTCGAGGTGTTCGCCTCGGTGGCCGACGCCGACCTCGCCGCGCAGCAGCTGCAACGGTTGTGCGAGAAGGCCGGCGACGCGCCGGTCGCCGCCGCGGTGAACGACTTCGCGATGTGGCGGCGGCTGCTCGCCGTCCTCGGCGCGTCGACGGTGCTCGGCGACCACCTCATCGCGAACCCCGACGACTGGAAGCTGCTCGGCCGGCCGGTCAACGGCGGCACGCTGGAGGAGGTCGCCGACGTTCCCGCCCTGCGGCTGGCGTACCGGCGCACGCTGCTGCGCATCGTCGCCGCCGACCTCACCGGCGCGTACCAGCTCGAAGAGACGATGGCGGCGCTGTCCGACCTGGCCGACCGCACGCTGGCGGCGGCGCTTGGGTTCGCCCGCGCCGAACGGGCGGCCGAGGCGGCGGCGTGCCGGCTCGCGGTGATCGCGATGGGCAAGTGTGGCGGACGGGAGCTCAACTACGTCAGCGACGTCGACGTGGTGTTCGTGGCCGAGCCCGCGGTCGACGATGGTGATGTCGAGGCGGCGCAGCGCGCCGGCGCCGTCCTCGCCGCCCGCACGATGACGATCTGCGCGATGGTCGCCTGGCCGGTCGACGCGGCGCTGCGGCCCGAGGGCGGGCACGGCCCGCTCACCCGCACCCTCGCGTCGTACGTCGCCTACTACACGAAGTGGGCGAAGACCTGGGAGTTCCAGGCGTTGCTGAAGTCGCGGTTCGCGGCCGGCGACCGCGAACTCGGCGAGGAATGGCTCGCCGCCGTACAACCCTTCATCTGGACGGCCGCGGAGCGCCCCGAGGCCGTCGAGGACATCCGCGCGATGCGCCGGCGCATCGTCGACGCGATCCCACGGTCCGAAGTGGACCGTGAGATCAAGCGGGGGCCGGGCGGGCTGCGCGACATCGAGTTCGCGGTGCAGTTGCTGCAACTCGTGCACGGGCGGGCCGACGAGAAACTGCGCTCGCCGTCCACCGTGGTGGCGCTGCGCGAGCTGGCGCTGGGCGGCTACGTCGGTCGCGCCGACGGCGAGGCGCTGCTGCGGGCGTACCGGTACCTGCGGATGGTGGAGCACCGGCTGCAGTTGCAACGGCTGCGCCGAACGCACACCGTCCCGGCCGATCCCGACGAGCTGCGGTGGCTGGCGCAGGCGTTGGGGTACCGGGCCAACGCGCAGCGCACGGCCGTCGAGGCGTTCCAGGCCGACTGGGCCAGCCACGCGACGGAGGTGCGGCGGCTGCACGCCAAACTGCTGTACCGGCCGTTGCTGGAGGCCGTGGCCAAGGTGCCGTCGCAGGAGATGCGGATGTACCCGGAGTCGGCGAAGGCCCGGCTGGAGGTGCTCGGTTTCGCCGATCCGGCGGGCGCACTCCGTCACATAGAAGCCCTTACCGGCGGTGTGTCGCGCACCGCGGCGATCCAGCGGACGCTGCTGCCCGTGCTGCTGAGCGAGTTCGCCGACGCGCCGGAGCCCGACCGCGGCCTGCTCGCCTACCGGCAGGTGTCCGACAAGCTCGGCAGCACGCCGTGGTACCTGCGGCTGCTGCGCGACGAGGGACCGGTGGCGCTGCGCCTCGCGCGGCTGCTCGCCCTGTCCCGGTACCTCACCGACCTGCTGACCCGCGACCCGGAAGCGTTGCGGCTGCTCGCCGACGACGCCGAGCTGCAGCCGCGGCCGGTCGACTTCACGGCCACGGTGAAGCGCCACGCGGGCGATCCGGTGAAGGCGGTCACCGCGGTCCGCGCGCGCCGCCGCCGCGAACTGTTCCGGATCGCCGCCGCCGATCTGCTCGGCCTGGTCGACGTGTACCAGGTGTGTGACGCGCTCGCGCAGGTCACCGACGCCACCCTGGCGGGTGCGCTCGCGGCGGTCGACCCGGGCGGGCTGAGCTTCGCGATCATCGGCATGGGTCGCCTCGGTTCCTGCGAGATGAACTACCCGTCCGACGCCGACGTGCTGTTCGTGTACGAACCCGGTCCGGGCATGCCCGACGACCGCGCTGCGCAGGCCGCGCACGCGATGGCCGAGGAACTGCGGAAGCTGCTCTCGATGCCGACGCCCGACCCGCCGCTGGGCATCGACGCCGACCTGCGTCCGGAGGGCCGGCAGGGGCCACTGGTGCGTACGCTCGCCGCCTACGGCCAGTACTACGACCGGTGGTCGAAGGTGTGGGAGGCGCAGGCGTTGCTGCGGGCCCGGTTCGTGGCCGGCGACGAGGGGCTGGGGGAGCGGTTCCTGGCCCTGGCCGACCGGATGCGGTACCCGGCCGGCGGCCTGACCCGCGAACAGGTCACCGAGATCCGGCGGATCAAGGCCCGCGTCGACAACGAGCGGCTGCCGCGCGGTGCCGATCCGGCCCTGCACACCAAGCTCGGCCGCGGCGGGCTGGCCGACGTGGAGTGGACGGTGCAGCTGCTCCAACTGCGCCACGGCCACGAGCACGCCGGGCTGCGCACCACGCGGACGCTGGAGGCGTTGCGGGCGGCCGCGTCCGTCGAGCTGCTGTCCACTGTGGATGCCGGCGCGCTGGAGGCGGCGTGGGTGCTCGCCACCCAGGTCCGCAACGCGCTGACGCTGGTACGCGGCCGGCAGCAGGACCAGTTGCCGCGCCAGGGTGCCGAGGTCACGGCCGTCGCACGGGCGCTCGGCCGGCCCGCGAGCGTCAGCACCGGCGAGTTCGTCGACGAGTACCTCCGCACGATGCGCCGGGCCCGCCAGGTGGTGGAGCGCACGTTCGATGCGGGTTGATGTCCGGGTAGTCGCCTACGCTGTGGTGCTCGCGGGCGGCTACCTTCTGCTGCCGACCGTGGGCACCGATCTCGCGGCGCAGGTGGCCCGCGCCGACTTCATTCGCGACGCGGGCTTCGCGCCGGTCGACCTCCGCTGGTACGGCGGCACCGTCCAATATGGATACAGCATCGTCGCGCCCGCGGTGATGGCGCTTCTCGGCGTGCGGGTCACGGGTGCCTTGGCGCTCGTGGTGTCGACGGTGGCGTTCGCCGTACTGCTGCGGCGCACCGGCGCGATCCGCCCGCGGCTCGGTATGGCGCTGGGCGGGCTGTGCTTCGCCGGAAACCTGGTGTCGGGGCGTACGACGTTCGCGCTCGGCGTCGCGTTCGGCCTCCTCGGGTTGCTCGCGCTCACCGCGCCGTGGCGGGTCGGGTGGCGGTGGGGGTGCGCCGCCACCGCCGTGGTGCTGGCGGCGACCACCAGCCCGGTCGCCGGTCTCTTCGCCGGCCTCGCCGGTGTCGCCTTGGCCGCCGGCTGCTGGCGCGATGCCGCGCGCCGGTGGGACGGCGTGGTGCTCGCCGGCTCCGCGGCCGTCGGGCTGGTCCCGACGACGCTGCTGTCCGATGTGGACGGATGGATGAACCTCGCGGCGACCGACACCGTGCGGGCCTGCGTCACCGGGCTGCTCGTGGCGGCGCTGGTGCCGCGACGGCCGGTGCGGGTCGGCGGCCTGCTGGCGGCGGCGGGGGTGCTGGCGGCGTTCCTCGTCCACACGCCGGTGGGCCTGAACGCCACCCGGCTGGCGACGATGTTCGCGGTGCCGGTGCTGGCGGCGTACGTCCCGCTGCCCCGCCCGGGCCTCGGCTCGCGTTTCGCGGGCGCCGCGGGCCTCGCCGTCGTGGCGGTGTGGCAGCCCCCGCTGATCGTGGCCGACCTGCGCGACGCCGGCAATCCCACCGCGGACCGCGCGTACTTCGCGCCCCTGCTGGCCGAGTTGCGCTCGCGTCGACCGGTGGGCCGGGTCGAGATCCCGCCCACGCGCGACTACTGGGAGGCGGCGTACGCCGCCCGCGACGTGCACCTGGCCCGCGGCTGGCTGCGGCAGGCCGACCTCGCCCGGAACCCGTTGTTCTTCACGGGTGCGCTCAGCGCGTCCGATTACGAGGCCTGGCTGCGCGAGCAGGGAGTGTCGTACGTCGCCCTGCCCACGATCGACGCCGCGGACTTCTCGTGGGTGGGCCGCCGCGAGGCGGCGCTGGTGCGCGGCGGACTGCCGTACCTGACCGAGGTGTGGCGCGGCGACGACTGGACACTGTACGAAGTGGACGGTCGCCCGTCCATCGTGGACGGTGGCACCCTCGTGGCGACGGACGCCGGCTCGGTGACCGTCGACGTGCCCGCCGGATCGACGGTGGTCAAAATCCGCTATTCCGGGTGGCTCCGGGTGGATGATGCCCGGAACGCCCGGTTGGAACCTGGTCCTGCCGGCTGGACCCGTTTGGTGGCAACGGTTCCCGGACGGTACCGCATCGACTCGTAGCCACCTGCCTGATATCGTGCCGGCGGCATCGACGGGGGAGGGCGGCGCGATGGAGCTTCACCGGCACTGGAAGACGGGCCTCTACGGTCCACTGTGGATCCTGGTGGCGATCGGGTGCTTTCTCGCGCCCACGCTGATCCTGCCGGCGCTCCGGTACGAGTTCTTCGTCGGCAACTGGATCGCCTACCCGGCCGGTGCGGTGCTGCTGCTGATCGGTGCGTACACGATCCGCGACCACAGCAAGCCGTACCTGCTCCGGTTCGACGAGACCGGCGTGGTGTGGCGCGTCAGTAACGCGCACGGCGCCGTGCCGTGGCACGACGTGGTGCGGTTCGGCCTGGAGAAGAAGCCCGACGACGCGCCCCGGGTGAAGCCGAAACACCTCACGTTGTGGCTGCGCCACCCGCTGCCGGGTGCCGGCGATCCCGACGTCGAACTGCAGGGGCTGGCCGGCTACCGGCTGGCCGAGGTCGGCGAACTGGTGGAGTCGGCGGAGCAGATCGTCGCCGGGCTGCGCCGGTACACGCCCGCGCTGGAGACGGTCACCGGCGCGGCGGGCGCGACCGCTTTTGTCGAGCAGTTCGGCGGGGCGCCGGCCTCCTACGGCGACCGCCGCGCGCCGGCCGAGGGTGAGTGCGCCGTCTGCGGCAGCGCCCCGGCGTCGTTCGTCGTCCTGCAGTCCGTCGTCAGCGCCGCGGTGTTCCACTGGACCTCGGCCGAGCGTGGCTGGCGGTGCCGCGACTGCGCGCTCGCCACCTACCGGCACCTCACCGCCCGCACCCTGCTCGGCTGCTGGTGGGGCGTCGGCGTGATCGGCGGCCCGGTCGTCGTCCTCGCCAACCGGCTGCGCATGCGCCCCGCCCTCCGGTTGGGCCCGCCCCAGCCGACGCCGGGCGTCGCCGCGCTGTCGCCCCGACCGCTCGATCCCGGCCCGCGCGTGCTGGCCCGCCCGGGCGGCATCGTCGGCACGCTGGTGGGGGTGGTCCTGACGCTGCTGGTCGCGTTCGTCATCTTCGCCCTGGCCACGACCTAGGTTCGGCACGCGAGGGGCCGCCCCGGCAACCGTGGGCTCGGAATTCCGGATCTTGGACTGCGCGAGGTGCCATAGCCCCTCCGGGAGTCCAAGATCCGCAAAGCGTGCCGTCGCAGTGCGAGCGTGCGCCCGGCCTACAGCGTGCGGTGCATGATGTGGATGTCGACCAGGCCGTTCGTGCGGTGGTGGTAGGCCTGCGGCACGGTGCCGACGATCGAGAACCCGAGTGACTTCCACAGGGCGATCGCGCCGGTGTTGGTCGACACGACGGCGTTGAACTGCATCGCCACGTACTTCAGTTCGGTGGCCCGGCGCAGGCAGTGCTCGGCCAGCTGGCGCCCGACACCCTGGCCGCGCGTCGCCGGCGCCACCATGAACCCGGCGTTGGCGATGTGCGCCCCCGGCCCCACCGCGTTCGGCTTGAGCAGGTAGGTCCCGACGACCGAGCCGGTATCGACGGCCACGTACGTCTCGGCGGGCGGATCCGGGAACCAGATCCGCTGGGCCTGCTCGGCCGACGTGAACGGGTCGTACATGTACGTCTCCTGGGCGGAGACGATGGCCTGCCAGAGCGGCCACACCGCCGGCCAGTCGACAATGCTGGCCCGCCGGATCTCAATCGTCACGATTGCAGCGTATATTGCCGATCTTGGCGGCCGGACCCCACGGTCGATCATGAGGCGCCCGCGGTGAAAGGGCGTAGCCTCCGGGGACATGAGAAGGCCCTGGGCATGCCGGCTCGGGTGGCATTCGTGGGTCCGGCGACACGACACGCCCGACCCGAATGCGCGGGTCTGCCGGCGTTGCGGCAAGCTCGACGATTTCGGCGGAGGAATGACCGGGCTGGGGGGAATGGGTCCCGGCGGATGACCGAAGCGGCGGCCACCCCGGTCCGGAGACCGGCATGACCGCCGCTGGGAAAGCAGGATCAGACGTCGAAGTACATCGCGAACTCGTGCGGCGTCGGCCGGAGTCGGACCGGGTCGACCTCGTTGTCGCGCTTGTAGCCGACCCACGTCTCGATCAGGTCGGGCGTGAACACGCCGCCCTCGAGCAGGAAGTTGTGGTCGGCCTCGAGCGAGTCGAGCACCTCGGTGAGCGAACCCGGGATGGTCTTCACGTTGGCGAACTCGTCCGGGGGCAGGTCGTACAGGTCCTTGTCGATCGGCTCCGGCGGCTCGATCTTGTTCTTGATGCCGTCGAGGCCGGCCATCATCATCGCCGAGAAGGCGAGGTACGGGTTGGCCGACGGGTCGGGCACGCGGAACTCGACGCGCTTGGCCTTGGCGTTGCTGCCCGTGACCGGGATGCGGGTGCAGGCCGAGCGGTTGCGCTGCGAGTAGACCAGGTTGACCGGCGCCTCGAAGCCCGGCACCAGCCGGCGGTACGAGTTGACGGTCGGGTTGGTGAACGCGCAGAGCGACGGCGCGTGCTTCAGCAGGCCGCCGATGTACCAGCGGGCCATGTCGCTCAGGCCGGCGTAGCCGGTCTCGTCGTAGAACAGCGGCTCGCCGCCCAGCCACAGCGACTGGTGCGTGTGCATGCCCGAGCCGTTGTCGCCGAACAGCGGCTTCGGCATGAACGTCGCGGTCTTGCCGGCGTGCCACGCGGTGTTCTTGACGATGTACTTGAACAGCTGCAGCTGGTCACCGGCGTGCAGCAGCGTCGAGAACTTGTAGTTGATCTCGGCCTGGCCGGCGGTGCCCACCTCGTGGTGCGAACGCTCGACCGTGTAGCCGACCTGGATCAACCGCTGAACGATCTGGTCGCGCAGGTCGGCGTAGTGGTCGACCGGCGGAACCGGGAAGTAGCCGCCCTTGTAGGTGGTCTTGTAGCCGCGGTTGCCGCCCGACTCCTCGCGACCGGTGTTCCACCAGCCCTCGACCGAGTCGATGTAGTAGAACGCCTGGTGCGGGCTTGTTTCGTGCCGGATGGAGTCGAAGATGTAGAACTCCGCCTCCGGGCCGAAGTACGCGGTGTCGGCGATGCCGCTGGCCGCGAGATAGGCCTCCGCCTTCTTCGCCACGTTACGCGGGTCGCGCGAGTAGGCCTCCCGCGTGAACGGGTCGTGGATGAAGAAGTTCAGCGCCACGGTCTTCTCGGTGCGGAACGGGTCGACGAACGCGCTCGCCACGTCGGGGAGCAGCAGCATGTCGGACTCGTGGATCTGCTGGAAGCCGCGGATGGACGAGCCGTCGAAGGCAAGACCGTCGCTGAAGACTTTCTCGTCGAACGATTCGACCGGCACGTTGAAGTGCTGCATGACGCCGGGCAGGTCGCAGAACCGAACGTCGACGAAACGGACGCCTTCGTCCTTGATGTATCTGAGGAGCTCGTCGGAATTGGCGAACACGCGGTCCTCCAGGCTTCGTGCTCGTAGGTGAACTCAATCTGACCCGGCTCGTCGCCTCGCTCGGCGACAAACCAGCTGCTTGAAAGCTATGGCGGAGGCGTTGCCCGGCCGTGTCTCGATTGTTTCGACCGTGTTTCAGCGACCCGATCTTAAATCGGTGAGCCGATCACCGGCCGCGCATCGCGCGGAATGCACCTTTCGGCGGCCGCATGTTCTTGGGAATCGCGCCCTTGGGCAGCTGGGTGCGCGCGGCGAGGGCGGTGAGCCTCGTCTCCAGCGCGTTGACCTCTTTGCCGGTGATGGTGCGCGGCAGCTTCATGAACGTGGTGCGGATCTTCTTCAACGGAAGCTGACCCTCGTCGCTGCCGACGATGTA
The DNA here is from genome assembly GCF_016863635.1 of Virgisporangium aurantiacum. GTDB lineage: Bacteria > Actinomycetota > Actinomycetes > Mycobacteriales > Micromonosporaceae > Virgisporangium > Virgisporangium aurantiacum. Next base: position 25,285 of record NZ_BOPG01000067.1, read on the forward strand.
CTCGCGCATGTCGACGGACCCGATGATCTTCGCGAGACGCCGCTTCTCCTGGCCGAGCATCGACCGGACCTTCTGCGGGTTGCCCTCGCCGAGCAGGATCAGACCGGGCCGGCCGATCACCACGTGCACCATGTCCATCGACGTGGTGCTGGCGAACGCGGGCCGCACCCGCCAGTCGCCCCGCATCGTCTGCACCACCTGGGCAGCGGCGCCGGGCTGACCCTCGTACTCGGCCATCATCGCCTTGTTGGCCCGCAGGTTCAGGACGATCATGATGCCGAGCAGCGCCATCATCACCGCGGCGATCATCCACAGCCAGCCGAACCCGAGCACGCCGAGCACCACGCCGGCCGCGAGCGGCACCAGGGATGCGACGAGCGCGAGCGGAACGAACAACTTGTCCCGCTGCGCGGTGAACTTCATCGCGACGGGAAGTTGCTTGAGACCCTGGAGGAACGACGGCTTCTCCGGCTGCGCATTCGCCATACACAGAATCCTAGATGGCCGCGGCCTCCGCGCCGACCGCAGCCCGTGCCTCAACTGCCTGGTTGTACAGCCGCCCGGCCCGGTACGACGACCGCACCAGCGGTCCGCTCATCACGCCGGCGAAGCCGATCTCCTCGGCCTCTTCCCGCAACTCCACGAACTCCTCCGGCTTGACCCACCGTTCCACCGGGTGGTGCCGGGGCGTCGGCCGCAGGTACTGGGTGATCGTCAGCAGTTCGCAGCCCGCCGAGTGCAGGTCACGCAGGGCCTGCGACACCTCGGCGCGCTCCTCGCCCATGCCCAGGATGAGGTTCGACTTCGTCACCAGCCCCGCGGCGCGGGCCCGGGTGATCACGTCGAGAGACCGCTCGTACCGGAACGCCGGCCGGATCCGCTTGAAGATCCGCGGCACGGTCTCGATGTTGTGCGCGAGAACCTCCGGAGCGGAACCGAAGACCTCACGAAGCTGCGCCGGATCGGCGTTGAAGTCCGGAATGAGAAGTTCGACCCCGCAGCCCGGAAGCAGATTGTGGATCTGGCGCACCGTCTCGGCATAGAGCCACGCGCCGCCGTCGGGAAGATCGTCGCGGGCGACGCCCGTGATCGTCGCGTACTTGAGCCCCATCTGCCGCACCGACTCGGCGACCCGGCGCGGCTCGTCGGCGTCGAACTCGGCCGGCTTGCCGGTGTCGATCTGGCAGAAGTCGCACCGGCGGGTGCACTGGTCGCCGCCGATGAGGAAGGTCGCCTCCCGGTCTTCCCAACACTCGTAGATGTTGGGACAGCCGGCCGCCTGGCAGACCGTGTGCAGACCCTCGCGCTTCACCAGCCCGTGCAGCTGCGTGAACTCCGGGCCCATCGTCGCCTTGACCTTGATCCACGGCGGCTTGCGCTCGATGGGGGTCTGCGCGTTCCGGGCCTCGATGCGCAGCATCCGGCGGCCCTCGGGGGCGGCGGAGGATGCGGCGGAAGGTGCGGCGGAGGTCACCCCGCCAGCCTACGTCGCCCGACGTTCAGAAGGATTTCAACGCGACACAGCTAACACCGGCTCGGTACCATCCCAGGTCAACGGCGACGACGGAACCGAGTAGCTCCGGGTCGCGCCAGTCGAGAGAGCCGCCGGTAGCTGGGAGGGCGGTCTGGCGTCCCGGGTGTGAAGACACTCCCGAGCCGGAGCAGTGCAAGAGGCCCGTGAATCACGGGTAAAGGTGCGGTGGTACCGCGAGGCCCCACTCGTCCGCACCCCCTGGGACGGCGTTGCAGTCGAACAGGAGGTGCCGATCATGCCGCAACGCGTCCTCTCCTCCGAACTCCCCGCCCACGTGGGCGAAACCGTGCTCCTGCGCGGCTGGGTTCATCGGCGGAGATCCCTCAAGAGCGTTTCCTTCCTGATCGTGCGCGACCGGGCCGGCCTGGCCCAGGTCGTCATGCCGGAACCGGTCGAAACACCCGAGGAATCGGCCGTCGCCGTCGTGGGTACGGTGGTCGCGAACCCGGCGGCGCCGGCGGGCGTCGAGGTGGTGAAACCCACCGTGGACGCGCTGGCAGCGGCCGAAACGCCGCCGTTCGAGCTGTTCCGCCCCGACCTGGCAGCGGGCCTGTCGACCCGGCTCGACGCCGCGCCGCTGGCGTTCCGCCACCCGGGCACCCGCACGGCACTCGAAACCGCGGCGGCCGCCACCCGAGGCTTCCGGACCGCGCTGGAGAAGAGCGGTTTCACCGAGATCTTCACGCCGAAACTGGTGGCCACGGCCACCGAGAGCGGCGCGAACGTCTTCCCGGTCGACTACTTCGGCCGCACGGCCTACCTCGCCCAGAGCCCGCAGTTCTACAAGCAGCTCATGGTCGGGGTGTTCGAGCGGGTGTTCGAGGTCGGCCCGGTGTTCCGCGCCGAGCCGCACGACACCGGCCGGCACCTGGCCCAGTACACGTCGCTCGACGCCGAGCTCGGCTTCATCGAGGACCACCGCGACGTGATGGCCGTGGTCCGGGAGGCGATCGCGGGCATGGTCGAGGCGGCGGCGCCGGGTCTGGACGTCCCGATCGACATCCCCGACATCCATTTCCCGGACGCCCTGCGCGTGGCCGGCGCCCGTCCGGACGAGCCGGACCTGTCCCCGGCCGACGAACGGGCACTGGGGGAGTGGGCCCGGCGGGAGCACGGCAGCGACTTCCTGTTCGTCACCGGCTACCCGATGGTCAAGCGCCCGTTCTACACCCATCCCGACCCGGCCGACGCACGCTGGTCGAACAGCTTCGACCTGCTGTTCCGCGGGGTCGAACTGGTCACCGGCGGCCAACGCCTGCACCGGCACGGGGACTACCTGGCCGCCCTGGCGGCCCGCGGCCAGCCGGTGGAGCCGTACCGCTCCTACGTCGACGCGTTCCGCTACGGCATCCCGCCGCACGGCGGCTTCGCGATCGGCCTGGAGCGCTTCGTGGCCCGCCTCCTGGGGCTGGCCAACGTCCGGGAGGCCACGGCGTTCCCGCGGGACCGCACCCGCCTGGAACCGTGACCTTCGCCGTTTTTGTCCGAAAGGCCCTCACTTTTCCGTAGATTGCGCCTGTGATCGGTTCACGAGGTGCGGTATTGATCGCCGTCGGCGTGGTTCTGGGAGCCGGGCTCACCGGCCCGGCTCTCGCCACGCCGGACGGCGCGTCGGGATCGCGCGCCGGGGTCCCGGGCATCGAGTCGACGCCCGACCCGGACAACTCGGCGTCGGCCCCGCCCGAGCAGCCGGTGATCACCGGCGTCGTCGAGGGGGACGGGGAGCTGACCGTCACCTGGGACCCGCCCGACGGCGACGCACCCACCAGCTACACCGTCTGGGTCGGCGGCGAGGTCCCCGACTCCGGCTGCGACGAGATCCCGGCCGGCACGCACACCTGCACCGTCGACACCGGGCTGGAGAACGAGACCTCGTACGCGGTCGAGGTCGCGGCGAACCACACCGGGACGGAACCGGCGTACAGCCAGGCCTGGTGGGCGACCCCGCGGAACACGCAGGTCACGGTGCCCGGCGCGCCGACCCTCCACGACATCGGGGTCGACGGCGACACGCTGACGCTGACCTGGGACGCGCCGGGCGACGACGGCGGCCTGGCGATCCTCGGCTACACGGTCACCACCGTGCGGTCGGGCGACGACCACCCGGTGCCGTGCGAGCAACCGCAGGGCCGCACGTCCACCACCTGCACGATCACCGGCACGGCCGGCGTCGGGTACACGGCGACCGTCACCGCGTGGAACTCCGAGGGCGAGGGCCCGGCGTCCAACGAGAAGACCGCGACGGTGGCGGCGGGCAGGCCGGGACCGCCGACCGCGTTGGTCGCGGTCGACGGCCGCGCGGTGACCGTCTCCTGGACGCCGCACGGCACCGGCGGCGCGCCGATCCAGGGCTACCTGGTGACGGTGCACCGCGAGGGTCAGCCGGGACCGGTTCCGTGCGCCGGTCAACAGGGCCAGGGCGAGTGGAGCAGCCTGTACACGGGCAGCTCGTGCACCTTCACCGGTGTACCGGGCGCGACGTACACGGCGAGCGTCAAGGCGCGCAACAGCGTCGGCACGTCCGACCTCGCGGGCACCGGCACCGGCACCGTGCCGGCCCTCGCCGGCCCGCACGACGTCGCGGCCACGCCCGGCAACGCCACGGCGACCGTGACCTGGACGGCGATCACGCCGGCCACCGGCATCACCGGCTACACCGTCACCTACACGAGGGAGGGCGGCCAGGCGCAGACCGCCCAGGTGCCGGGTGCCGCCGCGCACAGCCGCGAGCTGACCGGCCTGGAGAACGGCGCCACCTACTCGGTCACGGTGAAGGCCGTGCTCGGCGAGGGCACGGTGCGGGACAGCGCGGCCGTCCCGGTGACGCCGTCGGCGCCGGCCACGATCCCGGACACCGCGCCGGAACCCGACGACGCCCTGTCGGCGCCGGCCGGCGCGACGACGCCCGAACCGGGCGGGACCATCACGGTCAGCGGCACCGGGTTCGCCCCGAACAGCCGGGTGGAGCTGGTGATCTACTCGTCGCCGCGGAGCCTCGGCACGGCGACCACGGCGGCGGACGGGTCGTTCAGCCGGGCCGTGGTCATCCCGTCGAGCCTGAGCGGCTCCCACACGGTGACGTCGTTCGGCGTCGACCCCGACGGCGACCCGCGGGTGCTGGCGCTCGGGATCACCGTCGCCGCGGTGACGCTGGCCGCCGCCGCCGACGACAGCGGGCTCGCGGCCACCGGCGCGCCGATCGCGACGATCCTGCTGACCGGCGTCCTCCTGATCGCCGGCGGCGCGGGCACCCGGGTGGCGGCCGGCGGCGCCGCTAGCGGACGCCCAGATCGCGGATGAGCATCTTCTCCACCACCGGGAGCACATCGGCCACCGGCACGGTGCGGCCCAGCTCGGCCGAGAGGGAGGTGACGCCGGCCTCGCGGATGCCGCACGGGACGATCCGGTCGTAGGCGGTGAGGTCGCAGTCGCAGTTCAGGGCGAAGCCGTGCTGCGTGACGCCGCGGGCCACCCGGATGCCGATCGCGCCGATCTTCCGGTCGCCGCCCCTGTCGTCGGCCGGGATCCAGACGCCGCTCCAGGACGGGCCGCGGTCGGTGAACCGGGTGGTCGCGACGCCGAACTCGGCGCACACGTCGATGAGCACCTGCTCGACGCGCCGCACGTACGCGACCACGTCGACCGGGTCGGGCAGCCGCACGATGGGGTACCCGACGAGCTGGCCCGGCCCGTGCCAGGTGATCCGCCCGCCCCGGTCGACATCGATCACCTCGGATCCGTCGACGGGACGGTCGAGCGGCTGGGTGCGTTTCCCGGCGGTGTAGACGCTCGGGTGCTCCAAGAGCAGAACGGTGCCGGGCTCCGTGTCGGCGACCACACCGGCGTGGATACGCTGCTGCTCGGCCCAGGCCGTGCGGTAATCGACAAGTCCTGATCTGATGACTGCGAGGGGAACCACGGTGGTCACGTCTGCGAGCGTATCCCGGTTCCGGTGGCTGTTGCCGGCGTTGCTGGTGGTGGCGTTCCTTGCGTTAGCCGGGCCGATCGGGTCGTTGGCCGGCAGAACCGCCGAGGTCCAGGAGAACGACAACGCCGCGTACCTGCCGACCAGCGCCGAGTCGACCCAGGTCGACCGCCGGCTCGACGGGTTCGCCGGCGGCACGACGCTGCCCGCGGTGATCGTCTACACGAGGTCCGACGGCGGGGCGCTGACCGAGACGGACCGCTCGGTGGTCTCCCGCGACGTCGACGCGATCTACGCGAACCAGTTGCCCGTGCTGGCCGGCCCGCCGGTCGGCCCGGTGTTCTCCGAGGACGGCCGGGCCGCCCAGGTGATCGTCGAGTACGCCGGCGACGACCCGGAGAAGGTCCGCGGCGACATCGGCTGGGTGCGTGACCGGGTGCACGGCCACGAGGAGCTGACCGCGCACGTCACCGGCCCGGGCGGCGTGCTCGCCGACCTGCTCGTGGTGTTCGACACGATCAACGGCGTGCTGCTGGCGGTCACCGCCGGCGTGGTGCTGCTGATCCTGGTGGCCGTCTACCGCAGCCCGCTGCTGCCGCTGCTGGTGCTCGTCAGCGCCGGCGCCGCGCTGGGCCTGGCCAACGGCACCGTCTACCTGCTGGCGAAGAACGACCTGGTCACGCTCTCGGGCCAGACCCAGGGCATCCTCGACGTGCTGGTGCTCGGCGCCGGCACCGACTACGCGCTGCTGGTGGTCTCCCGCTACCGGGAGGAACTGCGCCGGCACGAGAACCGGTTCGACGCGATGCGGGTGGCCTGGCGGGCGTCGGTCGAGCCGGTCCTGGCCAGCGGCGGCACCGTCATCCTCGGCCTGCTCTGCCTGCTGATCTCCGACCTGGCGTCGAACCGCGGTCTGGGCCCGGTCGCGGGCATCGGCATCGCGTGCGCGTTGCTGTCGATGCTGGTGTTCCTGCCGGCGGTGCTGGCGCTGGCCGGCCGGGTGGTGTTCTGGCCGTTCCCACCGGCACACCGGCCGTGGTCGGCCGGGGACGCGGGCATCTGGGCGCGGGTGGCCGCGCTCGTCGGGCGGCGGTCGCGCGCGGTCTGGGCACTGACCGTCGTGGTGCTGGCCGTCCTCTCCCTCGGGCTCTTCCGGTTGGAGGCGAGCGGCATCCCGCAGACCGAGTCGTTCGTGGGGCAGACCGACTCGCAGGACGGGCAGCGGGTGCTCGGCGAGCACTTCCCGGCCGGCGCCGGCAGCCCGGCGATCATCCTCGTCCGGGCCGAGCGGTCGGAGCAGGTGGTGTTCGCCGTGCGTCGCGTCGACGGGGTCGCCGCGGTCGTCCCGTTCACCGGCACCCCCGCCGGCGACACGACGCCGGCGCCGATGATGGTCGACGGGTACGTGCGGCTCGACGTGACGCTGCGGGCGGCCCCCGACTCGCCGGCGGCCGACGCCGCGGTGCGCGAACTGCGCCGGGTGGCGCACGGGATCGCCGGCGCCGACGCGAAGGTGGGCGGGTTCACCGCGATCAACCTCGACGTGCAGGACACCGCGCGACGCGACCGCACGGTGATCATCCCGGTGGTGCTGGTCGTGGTGTTCCTGATCCTGATGCTGCTGCTGCGCTCGGTGGTGGCGCCGGTGCTGCTGATCGCCACCGTGGTGCTGTCGTTCCTGGCCACGCTCGGCGTCAGCGGCGTGATGTTCCGCGACGTGCTCGGCTTCGCCGGCGCCGACTCGTCGTATCCGCTGTTCGCGTTCGTGTTCCTGGTGGCACTCGGCATCGACTACAACATCTTCCTGATGACCCGCATCCGTGAGGAGGCCGGCCGCCGCGGTCACCGCGAGGGGACGCTGCTGGGGCTGTCCGTCACCGGCGGCGTGATCACCTCGGCGGGCGTCGTGCTGGCGGCCACGTTCGCGGCGTTGGGCGTGCTGCCGCTGGTGTTCCTCGCCGAACTGGCGTTCACAGTGGCGTTCGGCGTCCTGCTCGACACGCTGATCGTCCGCTCGTTGCTGGTGCCCGCGGTGACGGTCGAGCTGGGCCGCTGGGCGTGGTGGCCGGGCCGGCTGTCGAACGCCCCGGTGCGGCGCGCGCGGCTAGCGCTGGAAGGCGGCCGCCACAGCCGAGCCGACGGTGCGGTCAGCGAAAGCAAAGCCGTGTTCGGACAGCACCGCCGGTAGGGCCCGCTGGCTCATCAGCATCTCGGTGGCGAACTCGGTGCCGGCGACGACGTTCAGCGCGATCTTCGGCACCGGGAACACCGCCGGCCGGTGCAGCTGCCGACCGAGGGCCGTGGCGAGTTCCTTCCACCGCGCCGGTTCCGGCCCGGCGAGGATGACCGGACCGGCGATGTCGTCGCGCTCGACGAGGAACTCCATGGCGGCCAGGCAGTCGCGCATCGAGATCCACGGCACCCAGCTCCGGCCGTTGCCCAACGGCCCGCCGACGCCGAGCCGGAACGGCAGCAGCAGCGGCTGCAGCACGCCGCCCGCCGGGTGCAGCGGCAGGCCGGTGCGCATGAGCACCACCCGCCGGCCGGCGACGCGTGCGGGCGCCGTCGCGGCCTCCCAGGCACGCGTCATCTCGCTGAGAAAACCCTCGCCGGGGTCGTCGGCCTCGGTGAGGACGCGGTCGTGCCCGTCGCCGAAGTAGTGGATGCCCGACATGCTGAGCAACGCGATCGGCTCGGCGTGCGCGGCGACCGCCTTCGCCAGCGTGCCGGTGGCCGAGGTGCGGCTCCCGATCAGTTCCCGCTTGTAGTCGGCGCTCCACCGCTTGTCGCCGATGTTGGCGCCGGACAGGTTCACCACCGCGCCGACGCCGTCCAATGTGGACGGATCGAGCGTGCCGGTCGACGGGTCCCACCGACGCTCGTCGGCTCCGGCTGGCCCGGGAGCCGGCTCGCGCCGGACCAGCCGCACGACGTCGTGCCCGGCTTCCCGGAGCCGGGTGACCAACCGGGTGCCCAGGAAGCCGGACGCCCCGGCGGTCAGTACCCGCATGTTTCTGTTACGCCTCGCCTTTGATTAAGCAAGGCCGACTTCGGCCTCGAACGCGCCGGCCTCCAGGCGCTCCTTGATCGTGACCAGGAACCGGGCCGCCTCGGCACCGTCGACCAGCCGGTGGTCGTACGACAGCGCGAAGTAGACCATCGACCGCGGCACGATCACGTCGCCGAGCGTCGGGTCGTTGATCACGACCGGCCGCTTCACGACCGCACCGGTGCCGAGGATCGCCACCTGCGGCTGGTTGATGATCGGGGTGTCGAACAGCGCGCCGCGGCTGCCGGTGTTGGTCAGCGTGAGCGTGCCGCCGGACACGTCGTCGGGCTCCAGCTTGCGGTTGCGGGTGCGCTCGGCCAGGTCGGCGATCCGCTTGGCGATGCCGACAAGGTTCAGCTCACCGGCGTTGCGGATCACCGGGACGACGAGACCGTTCTCGGTGTCGACCGCCATCCCGAGGTTCTCCGTCGCGTGGTACGTCACCGTGCCCTCGTCGGAGTTGATCGTGGCGTTGACGACCGGGTGGACCTTCATCGCCTCGATCGTCGCCAGCGCGAAGAACGGCAGGAACGACAGCTTCACGCCGTTGGTGGCGAGGAAGTCGCGCTTCGCCCGCTCGCGCAGCTGGGCGACCTTCGTGACGTCGATCTCCACCACGGAGGTGAGCTGCGCCGAGACCTGCAGCGACTCGACCATCCGCTTGGCGATGAGCGCCCGGAGCCGGGTCATCTTCTCGGTCTTGCCGCGCAGCGCGCTCGCCTCGGCGGTCGGCGCCTTCGGCGCGGCGGGCGCGGCCTTCGCGGCGGCCGGCTGGGCCGGCCGGCTGGCTGCCGCCTTCGCCTTCTCGGCGGCCTCGAGCACGTCCTGCTTGCGGATGCGGCCGCCGACCCCGGTGCCGGTCAGCGCGGCCAGGTCGACGCCGTGCTCGCTGGCGAGCTTGCGCACCAACGGGGTGGCGTACTTGGCCGACTCGGCGGCCGACTGGCCACCGTTGCCCTCCGCCTTGGCGGGAGCGGGCTGCTGCCCGGAGCTCTCGACCTTGGGCGCGGCCTGGGTCTCCACCTTCGCGACGGGCTCGGGCTTCGGCTCGGGCTTCGGCTCCGGCTTCGCCTCGGCCTTGGCGGGCTCGGGCTTGGGCTCTTCCTTTGCCGGTTCGGCCTGCGCGGCCTCCTTGGACGGGGTCGACTCGGGCTCGGCGCCGCCACCGGCGGCATCCCCGGAGCCGATGATCGCGAGATCGGCGCCGACCTCGACGGTCTCGTCCTCCTGGACCTTGATCTCCAGCAGCGTGCCGGCCACCGGCGACGGGATCTCCGTGTCGACCTTGTCGGTGGAGACCTCCAGCAGCGGCTCGTCGGCCTCGACGGTGTCGCCGACCGACTTCAGCCACCGGGTGACCGTGCCCTCGGTGACGCTCTCACCGAGCGCGGGCATCTTGATCGGGGTCCCCGAACCGCCGTCCTGCTTCTTCGCCGGCGCGGCCTCGGCCTTCACGGGCTCCGGCTCGGGCTCGGGCTCCGGTTCCGCCTGGGCCTCCGGCTCGGGCTCGGCTTCCGGCTCGGCTTCCTGCTCCGGCTGGGCTTCGGCTTCCTGCGCGGGAGCGCTGCTCCCCGCGTCACCGGAATCTTCACCCTCACCGGCGATCACCGCGAGTTCCGAACCGACCTCGGCCGTCTCGTCCTCGGCCACGACGATTCGCTGCAGCACCCCGGCGGCGGGTGACGGGATCTCGGTGTCGACCTTGTCGGTGGAGACCTCGAGCAACGGCTCGTCGGCCTCGACGTGGTCACCCTCCTGCTTCAACCAGCGGGTGACGGTGCCCTCGGTGACGCTCTCGCCGAGCCGGGGCATGGTGACCGATACCGGCATGTCGTTCTCGCTCCTTCTAACCGTGGACGTGCAGCGGCTTGCCGGCCAGGGCGAGGAAGGCCTCACCCAGTGCCTCGGACTGGGTCGGGTGACCGTGGACGAGGGCGGCGACGTCGGCCGGGTACGCCTCCCAGTTGTAGATCAGCTGAGCCTCGCCGACCAGTTCGCTGACGCGGCTGCCGACCATGTGGATGCCGACGACCGGCCCCTCGGGCGCGCGCACGAGCTTCACGAAGCCCTGGGTCTTGAGGATCTGGCTCTTGCCGTTGCCGGCCAGGTCGTAGGTGAACGTCTCCACCTTGTCGCCGTACACCTCGCGGGCCTTCGCCTCGTTGAGACCCATCGACGCGACCTCCGGGTCGCAGTAGGTCACCCGCGGGATGCCGTTCTCGTCGATGACCGGCGGGTTCAGCCCGGCGATCTCCTCGGCCACGAAGATGCCCTGCTGGAAACCGCGGTGGGCGAGCTGGAGGCCGGGCACGATGTCGCCGACGGCGTACACGTTCGGCACGCCGGTGCGCAGCCGCTCGTCGGTGATGACGAAACCGCGGTCGAGTTTGACGCCCTGCTCCTCGTACCCGAGGTTCGCGGTGACCGGGCCGCGGCCGACCGCCACCAGCAGGACCTCGGCCTCGAGCGTCTCGCCGCCCTTGAGCGTGACCTTGACGCCGTTGCCGGTGTGCTCGACCTGCTCGAACGGCTTGCCGACCTTGAACGCGATCTTGCGCTTGCGGAACGCCCGCTCGACCATCTTCGACGACGCCTCGTCCTCGACCGCCAGCAGCCGGGGGAGCGCCTCGACGATCGTCACGTCGACGCCGAGCGACTTCCAGGCGCTCGCGAACTCGCAGCCGATCACGCCGCCGCCGAGCACGATCGCGCTTGCCGGCGCGGTGTCGAGGCTCAGCGCGTGCTCGGAGGTGATGACCTTCGTGCCGTCGATCTCCAGGCCGGGCAGCGACTTCGAGTAGGAGCCGGTGGCCAGCACGATGTGGCGGCCCTCGTAGCGGGTTCCGTTCACCTCGACGGCGTTCGGCGCGACGAGCTTTCCTTCGCCCTCGACGTAGGTGATCTTGTGCGCCTTGACCAGGCCCTGCAGGCCCTTGTACAGGCGGGAGACCACGCCGTCCTTGTAGGCGTTCACCGCCTTGAAGTCGACGCCGTTGAAGGTGGCCTGCACGCCGAAGGACTCCGCCTCGCGCGTGTTGTCGGCGACCTCACCGGCGTGCAGCAGCGCCTTGGTGGGGATGCAGCCACGGTGCAGGCACGTGCCGCCGACCTTGTCCTTCTCGACGAGAAGGACGGACAGGCCGAGCTCGGTGGCCCGGAACGCGGTGGCGTAACCACCGCTGCCGCCACCCAGAACGACGACATCGTGACTGGAAGTCTCGCTCACGTCATTACTCCAAAGGTCGAGGTGCGCCCGGCACGCGGGTCACGCTTCATACCGGGCACGCTCCAAGGCGAGGTCACAGGGCGCGCCAGGGGTGATAGGCGGGCCCGACGATCCTTCGTCATCTTGTCACTCTGTGCGGCCGGGTGCGAAGCGAGGTGCCTAAGGACACCGAGATTCCAGGTTTTCCCCGTACCCTGGGCGCCATTCACACCCGAGGAGGAGTCGTGGGTCTGTTCCGGCGCCGGCGGCCGGCTCCGGCCGGTGGTCGGTCCGCGTCCCGTGAGGACATGGACCACCTGGCCGAGTTCGTCCGCTCCCGCCAGGGGGTGGAGGCGTACCTCGAACCCCGCACGGCCGTCACCGAGAACACGGTGATCCTGATCGCGCACGACGGCGAGTGGACCAGGCGGCGGGTGGCCAGCCCGGCCGCGGCCCGCCAGTTCGCGGCCAAGCAGGGGATTCCGGTGTACGACACCGCTCTGGTCGGCTACCCGAACCGCATGCGCGAGTACAACCGCCGCCACAAGGACTAACCGTCGGCCGCGATGTCCTCGGCCAGCTCGATCAGCGTGCGCACCGGCACGCCGGTGCCGCCCTTGGGCAGGTAGCCCGTCGGCTCGCCGGCGTTGTACGCCGGCCCGGCGATGTCGAGGTGTGCCCACGGCAGGTCGTCGGGCATGAAGTGGCTCAGGAACACGCCGCCCTGCAGCATGTGCCCGGCCCGATCCATGCCCGCGTTGACCTGCGAGATGTCGGCGACCTCGGAGTCCATGCCCTTGCGCACGTCGTCGGGCATCGGCATCGGCCAGGCCGGCTCGCCGACGCGGGCGCCGATGTCGCGGACGCGGTTGCAGAACTCCTCGGTACCCATGAGCCCCGACACCCGCTTGCCCAGCGCGATGACCTGCCCGCCGGTGAGCGTCGACGTCTCCAGCAGGTAGTCGGTGCCGTCCTCGATCGCGCGGGACATCGCGTCGGCGAGAACCATCCGGCCCTCGGCGTCGGTGTTGAGGACCTCGACGCGCGTGCCGTCGCGCATGGTCACGACGTCGCCGGGGCGGTACGACGTCCCCGAGGGCATGTTCTCGGCGATCGGGATGTACGCCGTCACGTTGACCTTCGGCCCGAGCGCCGCGAGCGCGAGCGTCGCCGCGGCCACCGCGGCCGCCCCCGACATGTCGCTCTTCATCTCCCACATGTTCGCGGCTGGCTTGATCGAGACGCCGCCGGTGTCGAACGTGATGCCCTTGCCGACGAGCGCCAGCCGCGTCTTCGCCCCGCGCGCCGTGTAGGCCAGCCGCACGAACCGCGGCGGCGCCGCCGAGCCCTGCCCCACGGCGAGGATGCCGCCGTAGCCGCCCTTCTTCAGCGCCTTCTCGTCGAGCACCTCGACGTCGAGCCCGGCCTTGCCGGCCACCGCGGCGATCGCGTCGGCGAACGAGGGCGGGCGCAGTTCGTTGGGCGCGGTGTTGATCCAGTCGCGGGCCTGCGCCACCGCCTGGGTGACCGTGGTCGCGCGCTTGAGCTCGGCCCGGGCCGTTCTCGCCGGGCTGCCCTCGGCGTCGACGACCGAGACGGTGCGGACGGCGTCCCGCCGGCCGGCCTGCGGCCGGGTGCGGTAGCCGGCGAACCGGTAGGCGCCGAGCAGAGCTCCCTCGGCCACCGCGCGCAGCGACCCGGGCAGCGCCAGCACGATCCGGTCGGAGCCGGCGAGCGCACGGGTGGCCGCGCCCGCGGCCCGGCGCAGGGTCTCGGCCGGCACCTCGTCGCCCGTCGCGCCGTCGCCCGTCGCGCCGTCGCCCGTCGCGCCGTCGCCCGTCGCGCCGTCGCCCTTCGTGCCCAGGCCGACCGCGACGAGCACCGGTGCCTTGATGGCGCCGAACGTGGCGAGCTTCGTGACCTCGCCGGCCGAGCCGGTGGCACCGAGCCGCGTGAGGGCGTCGACGAGACCCCCGTTGAGGGCCGCCGACACCGCCTCGGCGCCGGGCGCGAGCACGGGAGCCCCGTCGCCGTCGTCGTAGACGCCGACGACGACCGCGTCGACGGCTGCGGTGGCCGGGTCGCCGTCGGCCAGGTTGAGCGTTGTCACGGCTGATTCTCCCCGTGTCGGGTTCTGGGACGTATGCCGGATCGGATCATGATATTGGGACCGATGCTAAGGCCTGTTTGGCGGGGTCCGCTGTGGTTGCGGGTTTGTCCAACAGTCCGGGGTGTGCGTCGTCGTCGTTCCGGCGTGGTCCTGGCCTTTGCGGGCCGGGTCTCATCCGGGGTTGTCGGGTGCACCGGGCCACATCCCGGCGCCGAGTGGCAAGGATGGGTGGCTCGTACCGGCAATTCGCCGAGCACGCCGCCGCCGTCCTCTCCGGCCAGTGTGGCCGGTGGGGCGGTGCTGCGTTGCGGCCGCCGGGGCCGGGCACCGGTGCGGTGCCGGTCGGGGCGGTGGGTTCCGGTTGACTCGGTCAGGGCTCCTTGCAGCCCTTCATCAAGAGCGCGGTTGATCGTTGCGACGCCGTAGTGGTCGAGGGTGATGCGGGCGGCGGTCCAGTCGACGCGGGCAGTGTCGGGTCGGGCCGGATCGGTGAGGGTGGTGTGGGCGCCGATGAGGGCAGCGACCAGATCGCGGTCGCCGGCCAGACCGCATTCCGGGCAGTGGTGGCGGCGCTCGCGCAGGTGTTTGGGTGTGCGTCGCCCGCACAGACAGTGTTGGCTCCAGGCGGTGTGCCAGGTACCTGCACGTACCAGCCCCACGCGGATGTGCATGCCCGCGTCCGCAGTCGAGTTGGGGGTGGTGTGTGCCCTGTCGAGATGTTGGCGGCGTAGGGCGGTGACGGCTTCGGTCTCGTGCTTGAGGGCGTTGAGGAGCATGCCGGGGGTGAAGATGTGGAGCCGGCGGCCCCACCGGCGGGCCCAGTTTCGGATGTCGCTGTCTTCGACGGTCAGGTCCGGGCCGTGGACGGCGACCAGAGCCGCGGCGGTGGTGCGGGCGCGGGTACGCCCTGCGGCGGTCCGAGCCGCGCCGTTCACGGCGACCCGGCCGCGGAGGGATCGATAGGTGTTGGACAGGTCATCACGCCGATACGCCCTCACCGGGACACCGGCGGTGTCGACCAGGCGTGGCCCGCCGGGCACCATGACCTGCACCGCTGCCAGACCAGCGGCGTGGCGGCGGTCGGCCCGGCGCTGCTGCCGTTTCGACAGCCGATACTGGGTGGGGTTCGAGGCGCGACGGGATCGCTGCAACGCCCGGTTACGGCGCCGTTGCCGCAATCGCTCGACGGTCAGCGCCTCATCCGGCTGCCTGGCGCAGGCCACCCGCGACGCCATCAACCCGCTCGCACGCTCACCTGGATCGGGGTCGGAGTCGGTGGGGAGGGAGACGACAGACAGGTTGGAGACGTTGACGTCGACGCCGCCGCGGCGCTTGATCTGGCCGGCGGTCTGCCGGCGGGTAAGCACCGCGGCCGAGGTGTGACCGGTGCCGAGGATCATCAGATGTGCCTCGTACCGCCACCCACCCGGGGCCGCCGGATCGTGGTGGCGGACCAGATCGATCTTGTGCCACCGCTGCGGGTCGCCCAGATAGTGATCCAGGACCGGTCGACGACCTGGCCCCTGCGGCAGGCGCACCGGCAGGACCAGGTCCCGATCGCCGATACCGGCCAGGACGACGGCCAGCGGTCCGTCATGGTCCCACCACGACCGCACCGGCAGCCCCGCCGCAGTAGTGGCCCGCACGGCCGGCATCCGCCGGGGCTGCCACAATCGATCATCGCCGGTTCCGCCACCACCGCCGGTCGGAACGCTGTGCCCGAAGGCGGCCAGGTGGCCGTCCAACGAGCCGACCAGCCGAAATGATTCCCACTTCCGCGGTCGGGTATGTGAACGAGCCCGACCCGGGATCGTCCGGAAGTCCCACCACCTCCCAGGACGCGGTCGACCTTGCCGCCGCCCCGACCGGTCCGCGAACAGATGTCGCTCCGTGGACTCCCACACCCCGTCAGCCAGATGCATCGCCAACGCCTTCGTCAGGTGCCGCCGCAGGTGCGTCGCTCCGTCCAGATGCCTGTACGCGGCCCGTTCCAGCCCGCCCCGGGACAACCCCAACCGGTCGCGTACCGCCGCCGAGCCACCGGTTGCGGTCCTTGCCCTGTGCGCGGCCCAGTAGGCGTCGACTCGGGATCGGGCATCGCGCTGTACCGCCCGCCGCACCGAGAACGCCGCCGAATACAGCCGCTCCACCTGACGACGAGTTCGGGGATCATGCACATCCACCGGCAACCGGAACACCGAGACCGGACCATCCTGACGCCACAACGGCGCCTTGCCTGGTCCTCGATGCCTGACCCCCGTCACACATCGAACCTAACCACCATCCGAGCATCGCCACCTGCCGAACACGCCGTTGCGGCGTGCGGGGGTAGCCGATCCACGTCGGACGCGGGTGGTCGGCCACCGGCGGCCGACCACACCGAAGAGCGGTATGTTCCCACCCATGACATCGCCGGTGCGGCAATCCCCGCTACATGACCGCCACGAGTCGTTGCGGGCGAAGTTCTCCCGCTTCGGCGGGTGGGACATGCCGCTGGAGTATGCCGGCGGCGGTGTCCTGAAGGAGCACGCGGCGGTCCGGGAGGGCGTGGGCGTCTTCGACGTGACGCACCTGGGCAAGGTGTCGGTCCGCGGGCCCGGCGCGGCCGACTTCCTCAACCGGTGCCTCACCAACGACCTCGACCGCATCGGTACCGGCCAGGCCCAGTACACGATGTGCTGCGACGACGCGACCGGTGGCGTGGTCGACGACCTGATCGCCTACCGCTTCGGCGACGACGACGTGTTCCTGGTGCCGAACGCGGCCAACACCGCCGGCCTCCTCGACCGGCTGCAGCAGGCGGCGCCCCCGCTGGTGACGGTGCTCGGCCAGCACCAGGACTACGTGGTGCTCGCCGTGCAGGGCCCCGGCTCGCCGGCCGCGCTGGCGGCGCTCGGCCTGCCGAACGACCACGATTACATGCGGTTCCAGGTCGCCCGGTTCGAGGGCGCGGACGTCACGGTGTGCCGCACCGGCTACACCGGCGAGCGCGGCTACGAGCTGATCGCCCCGAACGCCGCCGCGCCGGCGCTGTGGGACGCGCTGATCGCCGCCGACGTGCGTCCGTGCGGCCTGGGTGCCCGCGACACCCTGCGCACCGAGATGGGCTACGCCCTCCACGGGCAGGACCTGTCGCCGTCCATCACGCCGGTGATGGCCCGGTCGGGCTGGGCGGTCGGCTGGAAGAAGGAGCGCTTCTGGGGCAAGGAGGCGCTGGAGCAGGAGAAGGCCGGCGGTGCCCGGCGCACGATGTGGGGCCTGGAGGCGCTCGACCGGGCGATCCCGCGTCCGCACATGATCGTGCTCCGGCAGGGCGTGCCCGCCGGCGAGGTCACCAGCGGCACGTTCTCGCCGACCCGCCGGCTCGGGATCGCGCTGGCCCTGCTGCAGGAGGACTACGACTGGCACGAGGGTGTCGAGGTCGAGGTCGACGTGCGCGGACGCCGGGCGCCGATGAAGGTCGTCAAGCCGCCCTTCGTGGCGAACCACACCCGGTAGGACGGCACCGCGCCGGGCACGGTGCCGTTCGACCGTTCAGCAGTAGACGTGGACGACAACGGCCAGATTGGTGCCGTCAAGCGTTCGCTGCGACCACGCGTTCACGAAGTCCCATCTGCCGTCCTTGTAGAAAACGACGAAGGGGTTGCCTTGTGCCCTGCCCCAGTCGTAATAGTCGTGGACCGGGTTGTCGCCACAGTGCTCCAGGTTCAGATAACTGTTTTCCACCGGGATCCTGTGTCGCAGGCAGGCGCGCCCGTAGTCACAGGCGTAACTCCAGTACATGGGAGCGGCCACGGGTCCCTCGGCCGCGGGTGCGGCCTGGGCGGGAGCCGCGGCCGGGCCGATCATGGAACCTCTCAGGTGCTCCGAATGACCCCGCGAGGCCGGCTAGCTCGGGTCCTGTTTGACCAGCGGGAGCTCGGCGGTCGGGAAGTCGGAGACCTCCCAGCGCGGGGAGTCCTCGGTGAGCGGCGGCTGCGGGCGCTGCGGGGTGCCGGCGGCCACCGTGAGGGCGGCCCGCAGCAACGGGACGGCCGCCAAGGCGGTGGCGCCCTCGCCGAGCCGCATCCGTAGGTGCAGCACCGACTGCAGGCCGAGCACGTCGCCGGCGAACCGCACCAGCGGGTGGCCGCCGTGGTCGGGCAGCGACAGCCACAGCCGGCTCTGGGTGCCGATGTCGCGGGCGGCGAGCCCGGCCGCGACGCCGACCGGACCGTCGATGAGCACCGGGGTGTGGCGGTAGGTGGCGCCGAGGATGATGCCGGTGGCCACCGCGATGTCGCCGCCGCCGACCATCGCCAGCAGACTGCGCGGGTCGCGGGGCCGGGTCCGCACCCGGTGCAGGGCGTCGCGGACGGCGATGCAGCGGGTCATCCAGGCGATGTCGTCGATCGAGCCGGCCGCGTTCACCACCCGGTCGAGCAGGGCCGCCGCCTCGCCGCCGGCCGTGAGGGCGGTGAGGGCGACCGCGGCCGCCTCGGAACCGGTGCCGAGCGTGGCGAGCACGATCGCGTCGGCGCCCTCGTCGACCGCCGCCTCGGCGAGCTTCCAGCCCTGCGCCAGCGCGGCCTCGACCTCCTGCGCGGTGAGCGCGTCGCCGGTCTCCATCGCCGCCGACGCCGGGCACTCGACGGTGCCGATCGTGGCGCCGGCCGCCTCGGCGAGCAGGGCCAGTGCGCCGACGCCCTCGTGGGCCTGCTCGACCCGCCGGTCGACGGAGTCGCGGTCGTCACCCGCCGCGGCAGCACCCGCGTGGACGCCGTGCAGCAGCAGGACGCGCACCGACTGCCACGGCTGCGGCACGGCCCGCCCCTGGGTGCCGCCGGCGAACCGGACGGTGTCGGTGAGCGCGCCGAGGCCGGCGCCGACGAGGTCGAGCCCCTGCAGTTGCAGGCCGGCCGCGGCGGCCGCGGTCTCGTCGGGCACCTGCAGGTCGGGCCGCTCGGGGATGCCGGCCGTGGTGTCGACGGGCACCGCCGGCGTCGCCGACCGGCCGGTGACGATCGGTGCCAGCGCACCCGCGTCACCGCCCTTGAACCACGCGGCCTCGCCGGCCACGACCAGCGCGACCCGGTCGCACACCGCGGCCAGCGCCCGGTTCAGCTTGGCCAGCGTGCCGACGAACACCGTCTCCCGGCCGCCGGCCGGCTGCGCCAGGCCCACCTCGCGGCTCACCAGCACCACGCGCCGCGCGGCGGTGGCGGCGACGGCGTCGGCCAGCGCCCGGATCGCGTCGTCGGCGTGCGAACGGTCGGTCCAGCCGGACACGGCGTCGAGCAGTTCGGTGACCCAGTCGTCGAGCTCGGCGATGAGCACCACGTCGCCGGCCGCGGCACCGGCGAGGCCGGCCGCGACGGCGTCGGGCTCGGTGACGTCGAGCCTCGTGACCCGTTCCGCCGGGCCGAGCAGTGTCTCGGCGAACTCCGCCTGGCCGGCGTCGAACCCGCCCAGAACCAGGACGCGCGTGGTGGACATGCCCGCTAGCCTATGGCCCGCGCAGCGGCTGTACCTGCCGGCCCCGGTACCCTTGGGCAGAATCGGCCATGGCGGCCGATGGGCGGGCACAGGAGCGTGGGCATGGCGTGGACGTGGCGGTACGAAGACGCACAGGGCGGGGCGGTCGACGGCCCGAACGAGGCGTTCGCCAGCCAGTCCGATGCCGAGAGCTGGATCGGCCAGAGCTGGCGTGATCTCAGCGCGAGCGGGGTCCTGAAGGTGGCGCTGTACGAGGAGAACCGCCTCGAGTACCGCATGCCGCTCACTCCGGTGACCACTGAGTGATGTATCAGGTCAACGTGCCGCGGGCCGCGTTCCGGCCGTCGGCCATCTTCCTGGCGATCGTCGCTCTCTTCGCGACGGCCGGGGTCATGCTGTGGATGGGTTTCGGCCACAGCGGCATCAACGTGTTCCTGTTCGTGGTGGCCGGCTGGCTGGTGTCGCTGTGCCTGCACGAGTACGCGCACGCGCTCACCGCGTACCGGGGCGGCGACCACGGCGTCGCCGGCCGCGGCTACCTGACGCTCAACCCGCTCAAGTACTCGCACGTGCTGCTGTCGGTGATTCTGCCCGTGCTTTTCGTGATCCTCGGCGGCATCGGGCTGCCGGGCGGCGCGGTGTGGGTCGACAAGCACCGGCTGCGCGGCAAGGGCTGGGACAGCTTCGTCAGCTTCGCCGGGCCGGCGATGAACATCCTGTTCGCGCTCGTCCTGACGGTCCCGTTCGCGATCGGTGTCGACCTCGACGCCCACTTCGAGTTCTGGGCCGCGGTGGCGTTCCTGGCGTTCCTGCAGATCACCGCGTCGCTGCTGAACCTGCTTCCGATTCCCGGCATCGACGGCGGGAACCTGGTCGAGCCGTGGCTGCCGCCCGACTGGCAGCGCGGCTTCGCGAAGGTGGCGCCGTTCGGCTTCCTGCTGCTGTTCGCGCTGCTCTGGGAGCCCCGGATCAACCGGCTGTTCTTCAACGTGGTGTTCGGAATCTCGAACGCGCTGGGCCTGCCCGAGGGCCTCTACGGCGACGGCTTCCGCCTGTTCCGGTTCTGGCTGTAGCCAGCCAGAACCGGAACCACGAGCGTTACGGGCGCTGCTCGGGCGCCTGCGTCTTCTCCGGGTCGGTGGTGACCACGCCGTCCAGCGCGGCGTCGATCGCCGCCAGGAGGTCGGCGTCGAGCTTGACGTCGAGGGCCTTGACGTTGTCCTGCAACTGCTCCGGCCGGGTGGCGCCGACGATCGCCGACGACACGTTGCTGTTGTTCAGCACCCACGCCACGGCCAGCTGCGCCGGGGTGCACCCGGCCTGCTCGGCGAGCGGCTTGAGCTTCTGCACGGCCGTGAGCACCTCGTCGCGCAGCCACGACCTGATCATGTTGGCGCCGCCCTGGTCGTCGGTGGCCCGCGACCCGGCCGGCGGTGCCTGACCCGGCAGGTACTTGCCGGTGAGCACACCCTGCGCGAGCGGCGACCAGACGATCTGGCCGATGCCCAGCTCCTCGCACGTCGGTATGACCTCGGCCTCGATGACCCGCCACAGCATCGAGTACTGCGGCTGCGAGGACACCAGGTGGATCTTCAGGTCGCGGGCCAGTTCGTGCGCGGCCCGGATGTGCTCGGCCCGCCACTCCGAGACGCCGATGTAGTGCGCCTTGCCGCTGTGCACGACGTCGGCGAACGCCTCCATCGTCTCCTCGAGCGGCGTGAAGTTGTCGTACCGGTGGGCCTGGTAGAGGTCGACGTAGTCGGTCTGCAGCCGGGTCAGCGAGCCGTTGATCGACTCCATGATGTGCTTGCGGCTGAGCCCCCGGTCGTTGCGGCCGGGACCGGTGGGCCAGTAGACCTTGGTGAAGATCTCCAGCCCTTCCCGGCGCTCGCCCTTCAGCGCCCGGCCGAGCACGGACTCGGCCCGGGTGCCGGCGTAGACGTCGGCGGTGTCGAACGTGGTGATGCCCAGATCGAGCGCGGCGCGCACACAGGACGTCGCGGCGTCCTCCTCGACCTGGGAGCCGTGCGTGATCCAGTTGCCGTACGAGATGGCGCTGACCATCATCCCGGAGCGGCCAAGGTGTCGGAATTCCATAGTCTGTAGACCTTACTTACCTTGCCTGATCAGAAGTGGGTCGAGGCTCGTCCGGCTCGGGCGCACGTCGTCGAGGCCGGCCGACGGGCCGATCAGGAGGGTGGCCCGTCGCGGGCGTCGTGGGCGGGTTCGGGTGCGGCCCGCGTCCCCAGAATTTCTTCCATCGGACGCGGGTACGGGCCCCATCCGTGCGCCGCGACCTTCCGGAACACGCCGTCGAGCGCGAGTTCCGTGCTTGCCAGCAGCCGCGGGTCCGGGTCGTCGCGACGCAGGTCCAGCGCGCGTTCGAAGTGGTTGACGGCCTCGATGTAGCGGCCCTGGTCGAACACGCACTTGCCGGCGTGCTGGTACACGAATGCGCGCGCCCGGTCGGGCAGTTCCGGCGAGTCGGCCAGGGCGAACAGCCGGTCGGCCGCCTCGAACTCGCGGCGCCACTGCAACACGTGCGCCACCCGGGTCCGAACGGTCGAGAGCAGGCGCAGGTCGCCGACCGCCTCGGCATAGGCGAGCGCGCGCACGCCGTCGGCTTTCGCCGGGTCCAGATCGCCCAGGCTCCGGGAGACCGCCGCACGCATGCTGAGCAACCGCGCGCGGGACCTGTCATCCCCAGCGGTGGCCAACCGCTCGGACAGCCCGGCGCGGATCTCGTGGAACAGGGCGGTGTCGGCCTCGTCGAGGATCTCCCGCAGCGTGTCGGGGTCGAACCGCCACGGGTACTCCGCCAGCATCCGTTCCGGATCACGTTCACCCATCCGGTAACGCCTCCCGCGAAAGTCGGGTGCGCCGGGGGCCGGCGCCGGACTACATTCTTCGCGGTCTCTGGCCGTTGGGAGAACCCTGTGTATCTTGCGCTCGCCAAAGCGGGCTTCCGTCGGCACGCCACCTACCGCATCGCCACCCTCGCCGGTGCCACCACCAACGTCACGTTCGGATTCCTGCGGTACTACACGCTCCTGGCGGTCGCCGTCTCGGCCGGCGGCACCGTCGCGGGGTACGACGGGCCGAAGCTCGCCACCTACGTCTGGTGCAGCCAGGGGATCCTCGCCGTGGTGTCGCTGTGGGGCGACATCGGCGAGCGGGCCGAGCGCATCCGCACCGGCGACGTGGTGGTCGACCTGCTGCGCCCGATCGACCCGGTGTGGCATCAACTCGCCGGTGAGGCCGGCCGGGCCACCTACCACCTGATGACCCGGTTCACCCTGCCGGTGCTGGCCGGGCTCGTGTTCACCGACATGTACCTGCCGCGGCGGGCGGTGACGTACCCGCTGTTCGTGGTGTCGCTCGCGCTGGCGGTCGCGGTGTGCTTCGCCTGCCGGTTCATCGTCCAGTGCGCCGCGTACTGGACGCTCGACATCCGCGGGCCGATGGTGCTGTGGCTGCTGCTCTCCGGCCTCGGGTCGGGCCTGTTCTTCCCGTTGTGGCTGGTGCCCGAGCCGTGGTCGACGCTCGCGGTCTACGCGTTGCCGTTCGCGTCGATCGTCCAGGTGCCGATGGACATCCTCGTGGAGCGGTCGGACCACCCGTACCTGACCGTTCTCGTCCAGGCGTTCTGGGCGGTGGTGATCGTGTCGATCGGTCGGTCCGTGCAGCGCCGCGCCGAGCGGAAACTGGTGGTGCAGGGTGGCTGAACTGGCGCCGTACCTCCGACTGTTCGCCGCGCAGGCCCGGGCGCAGGCGCAGTACCGGATGTCATTCTGGCTCGACCTGATCGGCTCGGTGGTGATCGGCGCGCTCGACCTCACGGCGGTGGTCGTGCTGTTCCAGGCCGGTGGCGTGGTGGCCGGGTTCACCACGGCCGAGGCGCTGCTGGTCGCGTCCGTCGCGACGGTCGGGTTCGCCACCGCCGACCTGGTCGTCGGCAACATGGACACCATCCGGCACCTGGTGCGCACCGGCCGCATGGACGCCGTGCTGCTGCGCCCGCTCGGCGCGCTGGGCCAGCTGGTCGCCACGGAGTTCGCGCCGCGCCGGGCCGGGCGGTTGCTCGTCGCGGTCGCCCTGGTTCCGGTCGCCGCGGCCTGGGCGGGGGTTCAGTGGACGCCCACCGCGGCGGCCTGCCTGCTCCTGGCGATGGTGGGCGGGAGCCTCCTGTTCAGCGCGATCTTCATCGGCACCGGCACGGTGGCGTTCTGGCTGATCGAGTCCGGCGAGTTCGGCAACAGCTTCACCTACGGCGGCCGCGACTTCGCGTCGTTCCCGATCACCGTGTACGGTCCGGCGTTCCGGAATCTCTTCGCGTTCGGGCTCGGGCTCGGGTTCACCGGGTACTACCCGGCGCTCGTGCTGCTCCGCCGGCCCGACCCGCTCGGCGCGCCGGACTGGTTCGGCTGGCTGAGCGTGCCGGTCGGAGTGGTGGCCTGCGGGCTGGCCGCACTGCTGTGGCGGGCCGGCGTGCGCCGGTACCGCAGTACCGGCTCGTAGGAGGAGTGACATGGCCGTCATCGAGGCTCGCGACCTGCGCAAGGACTTCACCATACGTCGGCGTACGGGGCGGTTCCGGCGGGAGAAACGGGTCGTGCCGGCCGTCGACGGCCTCGATCTCACGGTCGAGGCGGGGGAGATGCTCGGCTACATCGGACCCAACGGCGCCGGCAAGTCCACCACGTTGAAGATGTTCACCGGCGTGCTCTACCCGTCGGCCGGGTACGTGCGGGTGTGCGGGTTCGAGCCGGTGCCGCAGCGGGTCGCGATGGCCCGGCGGATCGGGGTGGTGTTCGGCCAGCGCTCCCAGCTGTGGTGGGACCTGCCCCTCGGCGACTCGTTCGACCTGCTCCGGCACATCTACCGCGTGCCGGCGGGCGACCATGCCGCGCGGCTGGCCCGCTGCCGGCGTCTCCTCGATCTCGACGGGTTCATCGACCAGCCGGTCCGCCAGTTGTCCCTGGGGCAGCGGATGCGCGGCGAGTTGACCGCCGCGCTGCTGCACGGCCCGAGCGTGCTGTTCCTCGACGAACCGACGATCGGCCTCGACGTCGTGAGCAAGCAGGCGGTGCGCGGGTTCCTCGCCGACCTCGGTGCCGCCGGCGACACCACGCTCGTGCTGACCACCCACGACCTGGCCGACATCGAGCGGTTGTGCCGCCGCCTGGTGGTGGTCGACGCCGGCCGCATCGTGCACGACGGCACCCTCGACGACCTGCACTCCCGGTACGGCTCGCAGCGGCGCGTGGTCGTCGACCTCGACGAGCCGGTGGAGGTGGAACCCCAGGTCACCGGCGCGGTCCTGGAGGCCACCGAGAGCGGCGGCCGCCGCCTGACCTACGCGTTGTCCGGCCCGCCCGGTCCGCTGCTGGCGGCGCTGGCCGGCACCGGCCGCCTCCGCGACGTCGCGTTCGTGGAGCCCGAGATCGAAGACGTGGTGGCGAAGCTGTACACGACCGGAACTAGTCGAGCTTCTGGCCGATCTTGACGCGCGGCTTCGGGACGCGCAGCCGGCGGAACGTCAGGCCGCGCATCGAGGCGTACAGGTACAGCGAGGTGAGCTTCGCGGTGCTCTTCGGGAACTGCTCGCGCATCCGGCGCTTGACCTCGCGGCCCAGCAGGATGCTGTCGACCAGCGTGCCGAGCGCGAGCAGCGCCCACAGCAGGTTGGACACCCGCTGGACGATCGCCGGCATCGCGGCCGACGACCCGATGAGCACGATCAGCGCGCCACCGAAGAACCAGGTGCCGATGGTGAGCCGGCGGTCGACCACGTCGCGCACCATGGCGCGCTCGGGACCCTTGTCGCGGGCGAGCAGGTACCGGTCGTCGCCGGCCATCATCGCGGCGCGCCGCTCGGCCCGGTCCTCCCGGGCCTTCTCGCGGGAGCGCTTGAGGGCCTCCTTGCGGTCGGCCGGCGGCGCCGTGGAGCCGGTGCGCGGGTTGGCGCTGGGCCGCTTCTTCGTCTGCTGGCCGAGCTCGCGCTTGCTCAAGGTGCGCCCACGGGGGCGCACCTCGCCCTCGTCCGGGGTTTCCGGCTCGGGCGCGGCTTCTTCGACGGTTTTGCGTTTGAACAGCGACGGCACGCAGTCAGGGTAACCGAGGTGTATTCAGCCGCGCGTCCGCCGGTTCAGCCTTTCTCGACCGAGGCTCCCAAAGCGGCAAGCTTGGCCTCGAAGTCCTCGTAGCCGCGCCGGATCAGCTCCACGCCGTAGACCTTCGAGGTGCCCTCGGCCGCGAGCGCCGCGATCAGGTGGCTGAACCCGGCCCGCAGGTCGGGGATCACCACGTCGTGGGCGATCAGCTTCGACGGACCGGCGATCACCGCGGAGTGGGTGAAGTTGCGCCGGCCGAACCGGCACGGCGTGCCGCCCAGGCACTCGCGGTAGGTCTGGATCGTCGCGCCCATCTGGTTCAGCGCGTCGGTGTAGCCCAGCCGCCGCTCGTACACGGTCTCGTGGACGATCGACAGGCCGCGCGCCTGCGTGAGGGCGACCACCATCGGCTGCTGCCAGTCGGTCATGAAGCCGGGGTGCACGTCGGTCTCCAGCAGCACGGCCTTGAGCTCGCCGCCGGGGTGCCAGAACCGGATGCCCCCGGTGGGGGAGTCGTCGATGTCGAAGGCGCCGCCGACCTTGGTGTACAGGTTCAGGAACGTCATCATGTCGGCCTGGCGGGCGCCCTGCACGTAGACGTCGCCGCCGGTGGCCAGCGCCGCGGCCGCCCAGCTCGCGGTCTCGATCCGGTCGGGGATCGGCCGGTGGGTGTAGCCGCGCAGGCGGTCGACGCCCTCGATCTCGATCACGCGGTCGGTGTGGACGTTGATGATCGCGCCCATCTTCTGCAGGATCGCGATCAGGTCCATGATCTCCGGCTCGACGGCCGCGTTGCGCAGTTCGGTGACGCCGTGCGCCCGCACCGCCGCGAGCAGCACCTGCTCGGTGGCGCCCACGCTCGGGTAGGGCAGCTCGAACTTGGTGCCCTGCAACCCGTTCGGCGCGGTGATGTCGAGCCCGGACGGCGTCTTGTCGACGACCGCGCCCATCTCGCGCAGCGCCTGCAGGTGGAAGTCGATCGGCCGGCCGCCGATGTTGCAGCCGCCCAGGTCGGGGATGAACGCGTGGCCGAGCTTGTGCAGCAGCGGCCCGCAGAACAGGATCGGGATCCGGCTGGATCCGGCGTGGACGTTGATCTCGTCGACGTTGGCCCGCTCGACGTTCGACGGGTCGAAGCTCAGTTCACCGGGCAGCTCGCCGTCGGTGACCCGGACGCCGTGCAGTTCGAGGAGACCGCGCACGATCTCGACGTCCCGGATCGCCGGCACGTCGTAGAGGCGGCTCGGCGTGTCGCCGAGGAGCGCCGCGACCATCGCCTTCGAGACGAGGTTCTTGGCTCCGCGTACGCGGATCTGTCCGCGCAACGGCGAGCCGCCGTGCACGACGAGGACGTCGGTGGTCAACGCGGCCTCCAACCGGAAAGTGTGTGGATGACTGTCGGTAGTCGAACGGATCGATTTTGGACCTGATCCGTGACGTTGCCCGCGCAGCATAACCACAAGACCATCACCTGCGAATCGACCGAGGCGCTGACCTGGCACGAAGCCGTGAGGGAGTTACGCGATTACTCAGAGTGACGGCTATGGGAGGGCGAGCATCTGCGCGAGGGCCACGCGGGCGTGGTGCGCGGTGTCGGCATCGACCGTGATCTCGTTGACCACGCGGCCCGCGACCAGCTCTTCGAGCGCCCACACGAGGTGCGGGAGATCGATGCGGTTCATCGTCGAGCAGTAGCAGACGGTTCGATCGAGGAACATGATCTGCTTGTCGGGGTGCGCGTTGCCGAGCCGCCGCACGAGGTTCAGCTCGGTGCCGATGGCCCACTTGCTGCCGGCCGGCGCCGCCTCGATGGCCTTGATGATGTATTCGGTCGACCCGACCTGGTCGGCGGCGAGCACGACGTCGTGGCGGCACTCCGGGTGCACCAGCACGTTGACGCCCGGCACCCGCTCGCGCACCTCACGGACGCTGTCGAGCGTGAACCGGCCGTGCACGGAGCAGTGCCCGCGCCAGAGGATCATCTTCGCGTCGCGCAACTGCTCCTCGGTGAGGCCACCGCTCGGCTTGTGCGGGTCGTACAGCACGCAGTCGTCGAGGCTCAGCCCGAGTTCGAGCACGGCGGTGTTGCGGCCGAGATGCTGGTCGGGCAGGAAGATGACCCGCTCGCCGCGCTCGAACGCCCACTTCAGCGCCCGCTCGGCGTTCGACGACGTGCACACCGTGCCGCCGTTGCGCCCGACGAAGCCCTTGATGTCGGCGCTGGAGTTCATGTAGGTGATCGGCACCGTCGTGGCGGCCAGGCCCAGCTCGGTGAGCCGGTCCCAGGCGGCCTCGACCTGGCCGAGCACGGCCATGTCGGCCATCGAGCAGCCGGCGGCGAGGTCGGGCAGGATCACCTTCTGCTCGGGACCGGTGAGGATGTCGGCCGACTCGGCCATGAAGTGCACGCCGCAGAACACGATGTACTTCG
Source organism: Virgisporangium aurantiacum (assembly GCF_016863635.1). Lineage (GTDB taxonomy): Bacteria > Actinomycetota > Actinomycetes > Mycobacteriales > Micromonosporaceae > Virgisporangium > Virgisporangium aurantiacum. The sequence continues at coordinate 53,127 of NZ_BOPG01000067.1, forward strand.
CCTCGGGGCGGGCCGCCGCGTCGCGGGCGAGCTTGAACGAGTCGCCGGTGACGTCGGCGAACTGGATGACCTCGTCGCGCTGGTAGTGGTGCCCCAGGATGAAGAGCCGGTCGCCGAGCGCGGCCTTGGCGGCGGCGGCCCGGGTGACCAGGTCGGGGTCGCTGGGCGAGGGCAGCTCGCCCGGACAGTCGACACCACGCTCGCTCGACGGATCGCTACCGCGGCCGAGCAGCAACAGGGCGGTGGCGGTGGGTGACGGCTCAGTAAAGCTCACGTTGATAATAATTGCACGGCGCCGGCCGCCTATTCCCGGCCGCGGGTTGTGACCTGGAAGACTCCGCTGCATGCGGGTGCTCATCTGTCCGGACAAGTTCGCCGGCACGCTGTCGGCCGTCGAGGTCGCCGCCGCGGTCGAGGCCGGCTGGCGGGCGCAGGCCCCGCGCGACGAGGTGGTGACGCTCCCGCTGGCCGACGGCGGACCCGGGTTCGTCGAGGTGCTGCACGCCGCGCTCGGCGGTCACCGGCTCCCGGTGCCGACGATCGACCCGCTCGGCCGCCGGGTCGCCGGCGAGGTGCTGGTCAGCGGCGACACCGCGTACGTCGAGAGCGCGCAGGCGTGCGGCCTGCACCTGCTCGACCCGGGCGAGCGCGACCCGAACCGGGCCACCTCGTACGGGCTGGGCGTGCTGCTGGTGGCCGCGATGGAGTCGGGTGTCCGCCGGGTGGTGGTCGGCCTCGGCGGATCGGCCACCAACGACGCCGGTGCCGGCATGCTCGCCGCGCTCGGCGCGGCACCGGTCGACGACGCGGGCCTGGTGCTGCCGTACGGCGGCGCCGCGCTGATCGGCTGCGCCGGCCTCTCCGGCCCGCCGCGGCTGCGGCCGGGCGTGGCGCTGGTCGCGGCGACCGACGTCGACAACCCGCTGACCGGCCTGCACGGCGCGAGCGCGATCTTCGGACCGCAGAAGGGCGCCTCGCTGGAGGACGTCATGCGGCTCGACGCCGCGTTGGAGCGCTTTGCGGGCGTCCTCGAAAAAGATCTTCCAGACGTTCCCGCGGAGCTCGCCGCGCGGCCCGGAGCCGGCGCTGCCGGCGGCCTCGGCGCCGCGCTGCTGGCGCTCGGCGCGACGGTCGAGTCCGGGATCGGACTGGTGCGCGCGGCCGTCGGCCTGGACGCCGCGCTCGACGACTCCGACCTGGTGATCACCGGCGAGGGCTCGTTCGACCACCAGTCGCTGCGCGGCAAGGTGGTGTCGGGCGTCGCGGCCGGTGCGCGCGACCGCGGGCTCGCGTGCGTGGTTCTGGCGGGACGCGTGAGCGCCGGGCGCCGGGAGGCGGCCGCGGCGGGCGTCACCGAGACGTTTTCCCTGGTCGACGAGCTGGGTGGGGTCAACGCGGCGATGGCCCGCCCCGAGGAGGGGCTGCGGAGACTCGCATCACGGCTCGCCGGACAGTGGGCCGGTTCCTGAGAGCGTGAGATACTGGGAATGCTGTCCGTGGCGACGCGTGTTGACCACCACGACGTGTCCCAAATTTCAAGCGCCAAGGAGCACCACATCGTGACCGCTTCGCACACCGAAGAAGTCAAGGAAGGCGCCGCGAAGAACACCGGCGTGACCCTCACCGACTCCGCCTTGGCGAAGGCCAAGGCTCTTCTGGCTCAGGAGGGTCGCGACGACCTTCGGCTGCGCGTCCGCGTGCAGCCGGGTGGTTGTTCCGGCCTGCGGTACGAACTGTTCTGGTGCGACCGCCCGCTCGACGGTGACAAGGTCGACGCCTACGACGGGTTCGAGTTCGTGGTCGACCGGATGAGCATCCCGTACCTGTCCGGTGCCAGTATCGACCACCTCGACCGCATCGACGCCCAGGGTTTCGTCATCGAGAACCCCAACGCCCAGGGCTCGTGCGCCTGCGGCGACTCGTTCCACTAGATCTTTCGTGTTCGATGGCCCTACCGGACCCGTCCGGTAGGGCCATCGTCATCTCGGTACGCTGACGCTGCCGGAATTTCGCCCTCCGTCCATCTGGGGTTCCCCTATGAAGATCGCCGTCACCGGCTCGATCGCCACCGACCACCTCATGCATTTCCCTGGTCGCTTCGCCGAGCAGTTGCTCCCCGACCAGCTGCACAAGGTGTCGCTGTCGTTCCTCGTCGACGATCTGGTGGTCCGCCGCGGTGGCATCGGCCCCAACATCTGCTTCGGCCTGGCCCAGCTCGGTGTGCCGGCCTCGCTGGTGGGCGCGGTCGGGTCCGACTTCGCCGAGTACCGGTCGTGGCTCGAGCGCCACGGCGTCGACTGCGGGTCGGTGCTCGTGAGTGAGACGGCCCACACCGCCCGGTTCGTCTGCACCACCGACGACGACCTGTGCCAGATCGCGTCGTTCTACGCCGGTGCGATGTCCGAGGCCCGCAACATCGAGCTGGCACCCACCGCCGATCGGCTCGGCGGGCTCGACCTGGTGCTGGTCAGCCCGAACGACCCGGTGGCGATGTTCCGCCATACCGAGGAGTGCCGCCAGCGCGGCTTCCCGTTCGTCGCCGACCCGTCGCAGCAGCTGGCCCGCATGTCGGGCGAGGAGGCCCGCCAGCTCATCGACGGCGCCGCGTACCTGATCACCAATGACTACGAGGCCGACCTGCTGCGCTCGAAGACCGGCCTCACCGACAGCGACCTGCTCGGGCTGGTCGGGGTGCAGGTCACCACGCTGGGCGCGCAGGGCGTGCGGATCGTCGGCACGGACCTGCCGGCCCCGATCGAGGTCCCGGCGGCCCGCGAGGTGCAGATCCTCGACCCGACCGGCGTCGGCGACGGCTTCCGGGCCGGGTTCTTCGCCGGCGTGTCGTGGGGGCTGTCGCTGGAGCGGTCGGCCCAGGTCGGCGCGCTGCTGGCGACGCTGGTGCTGGAGGCGTTCGGCGGCCAGGAGTACACCGTCCGCGGCGACGAGTTCGCCAAGCGCCTGGCCGAGTCGTACGGCGACCAGGCCGCCGACGAGGTCCGCGCGCTCCTCCCGTGAGCGGAATCTCCTACTTGAGCAGTAGGAGAGGATGGTTTTTCCGGCCGGCGGCGGCTAAATTCCTGATCGGTGGGAGTTTCCGGGAGTGGATGGATCGTGGCGGCCGCCGTGCTGGGGGCCGCCACGATCCTCGGCGTCTGGTGGCGCCGGCGGCAGGGGCGGTTCACGGCGGTCGGCACGGCCGTTGGCACGTCTGCGGCGGCCGGCGCGGGCACGTTGCTGCTGTTCACCACGCCCACCTGCACGTCGTGCCACCGGGTGCGGGAACTGTGCGCCACCGTCGGCGTCGGGTACGAGGAGGTTGACGCCTCCGTCGAGGTCGATCGGGCCCGCGCCTTCGACGTGTGGCGCGCGCCGACCCTGTTCGTGATCGACGGCGCGGGCGTCCCCGTCTGGCGGGCCACCGGTGTTCCGGACCGGGACGAGCTGGTCGCGGCCGTCGCGGGAGCGACCAGATGAAGCTGGACCCGCGTGGGCCGCGCTTCGTCGCGGCGGTCACCACCGTGGTGCTCGTCGTGGTGCTCGTCACCGGGAGCGGCTGGCTGGCCCTCGCGCAGACGGCGGTCTTCGCGGCCGGTTCCGTCGACCCGCGCTGGAACCCGTACGCCCTCGCGTACCGGTGGCTCGTGCAGCCCCGCCTGGGCCCGCCGGCCGAGCGGGAGGACGCGGCGCCGGTGCGGTTCGCGCAGCGGGTCGGATTCGTGTTCCTCGCCGTGGCGACGGCCGGTTACCTGAGCGGACTCACCGCGCTGGGCGTGACGTTCGCCGGGTTCGGCCTGGCGGCCGCGTTCCTCAACGCCGTGTTCGGGCTCTGCCTCGGGTGCGAGGTGTACCTGCTGCTGGCCCGGGCGCGGAAGGCCTAACGCAACCGGCGCACGTCGTACCCCTCGTCGACGGCGCCGACGAACTCCTGGCCGCGCATCCGGCACCACGCGGGGATGTCGACGGCCGCCGCCGGGTCGTCGGCCAGAACCCGCACCACGGAACCGATGTCGACGTCGGGCACCAGGCGGGCCAGCTCGATCACCGGCAGCGGGCACCGCTTGCCCCGGCAGTCCAGCACCATCACAGCCCCGTCACCCCGGCCTCCGCCCGCAGCCGCTCGACCACGCCCGGCAGCACCGCCAGGAAGCGGTCGACCTCCCCCTCGGTGGTGTCCCGGTGGAACGACAGCCGCACGTTCCCGTGCGTCAGCACGCCCATCGCCGCCAGTACGTGCGACGGCCGCAGCGTGTCGGCCGTGCACGCCGACCCCGACGACACCGCGAACCCCTCCCGCGCCAGGCCGTGCAGCAGCGCCTCGCCGTCGACGTACAAGCAGGAGAACGTGACGATGTGCGGCAACCGGTCGACCGGGTCGCCCACCACCTCGACGTCCGGCACCGACGTGGACAGGGCCGCGCGCACGCGGTCCACCAAGGCACTTAAACGCGACGACTCGGCCGCAGCGTCCGCGATCACCGCGCGCAGTGCGGCGGCGGCCCCGACGACCAGCGGGATGTTCACCGGCGGCGCCATCGGCCGCCGGTCGGCCCAGCTGGCGCCCTTGCGCACCACCAGGAACCCCACCCCCGCGGGTCCGCCCCACTTGCGCGCGCTCGCCGACAACAGCGACCACCCCGCGGGTACGGCGTGCCGCCCCACGGACTGCGCCGCGTCGACGTACAACGGCACACCCGCCTCGCGACACGCCTCCGCCACCGCCGCGACGGGCTGCGTCGTGCCCACCTCGTGGTTGGCGCTCTGCAGCGCGGCCACGGCGGCGTCCGTGGTGCGCACGGCCGCGGCGAAGGCGCCGGCATCGACCCGGCCGAGACGATCCACGACGACGCCGTGAGCACGCTTTCCGGCGGCCTTGATGACAGCGGAGTGCTCGACGGCCGAGTGCACCACCGCACCGTCGCGCACGACGCCGTTGATGGCGAGGTGGGCGGCCTCGGTGCCGCCGGAGGTGAGGACCAGTTCGTCGGGGCGCGCGCCCACCGCGCCGGCCAGCACCTCGCACGACGCGTCGAGCAGCTGGCGGGCCTGCCGCGCGACCGGATAGAGCTTGCCGGGGTCGGCCCAGCCGGCGTCCTGAGCGGCGAGCATGGCCTCCCGCGCCACCGGATGCAGGGGGGTGGCCGTTGCGGCGTCGAAATAACCGATCACGACACAACGGTACGTTCGGCCCCCACGCCAAACCGGACGACGACGTCGAGTAATGTGCGGACTTGATCGGTTGTTTGCCGTCAAAGGCAGGAGCTCTCAGGTGTTGGCAAGGGAACGCGGGTGGCGCCTGGCCCGGCTCGCCGGCCTGGGAGTCACCGTCGCGGTGCTGCTCTCGGGCTGCTCTTTCGACGAGAGCGTGCGGGGCTTCGGCTGGTTCAAGGGCATCACGCCCGAGGGCCGCCGCATGTACGAGTTGTGGATCGCCGCGTGCATCGCCGCGCTGGTGGTCGGCGTCTTCGTGTGGGGCCTGATCTTCTGGTGCGTGGTGCGCTACCGCAAGCGGGGCGACGAGCTGCCGCCGCAGACCCGGTTCAACATGCCGCTGGAGTTCCTGTACACGGTCGTCCCGATCCTGATCGTGAGCGTGCTCTTCTACTACACGGCGATCGTGCAGACCTACGTCGACAAGCGGGTGCCGAACCCCGACGTCACCGTCGAGGTCACGGCGTTCAAGTGGAACTGGAAGTTCCGGCACGCCCAGATCGACGGCACCGAGGTCACCGGCCAGGGCGGTCAGGAGATCACCACGATCGGCGCCAGCGACTACATCCCGGTGCTGGTGCTGCCCACCGGCCGGCGCATCGAGTTCGTCGAGCACTCCGAAGACGTCGTGCACTCGTTCTGGGTGCCGGAGATGCTGTTCAAGCGCGACGTGTTCCCGGGCAGCATCGAGAACAAGTTCCAGGTCACCATCGAGCGCGAGGGTGCGTTCGTCGGCCGCTGCGCGGAACTGTGCGGCGCCTACCACTCGATGATGAACTTCGAACTGCGCGCGGTGAGCCAGAGCGAGTTCGACCGGTACATCCAGCTCCGCAAGGACGGCAAGAGCACGCCGGAGGCGCTGGAGGCGATCGGCGAGCCCGGGTACGCCACGTCGACGAAGCCGTTCAACCGCGAGCCGGAGCAGCACGAGGGAAAGGGGTGACCCGATGAGAAGCGAGTGGCGGCTTTTCGGAATCATCACGGCCTTCTGCTTCATTGTCGCCGGGATCTACGCCTGGTGGACGAAGGAGATGTCACCGGCCGATCTCGGCGTCGAGTGGGTCGGCACGGTCGGCCTGATCCTCACCGGCCTGCTCACGCTCATGTGCGGCGGGTTCTTCCTGGTGGTGTCGCGCCGCATCGAGCCGCGCCCGGAGGACCGGTCCGACGGCGAGATCGCCGAGGGCGTCGGCGACCTGGGCTTCTTCAGCCCCGGCAGCTACTGGCCGTTCGGCCTGGCGCTCTCCGCGTTCGTCGCGGCGCTCGGGCTGGTGTACATGCAGATCTGGCTGATCCTGGTCGGCGCGGTGGCGATCATCTTCGCCACCGGCGGCCTGCTGTTCGAGTACTACACGGGCTCCCGTCGGGTCGCCGAGTAGCACCTACGCGAAGACGCCCCCGGCCAGGTCCTGGCCGGGGGCGTCCTTTGTCTCGGCCTAGCTGGCGCCCTTGGCCGTGGTGGCGGCGCGGGCCTCGGCCTGCGCCTTCTTCGCGGCGTAACTGTCGATGGTCTCCTTCGACACCGCGAGGCTGCCGAACGTGCTGACGGCCTCGTAGTAGGTCCAGGCGAGCCCGTAGCAGACCGGGCGGACGATCGCGTTGTAGGTGGCGCACTTGCGCTTCAGGTCCTCGTAGAACGCGCTGTCGATGCGGGCCTTGTTGGCGGGGAACTGGCCCATCACCTTGTAGTTGCGGTAACCCCAGTCGTGGCGGTGGCAGGACAGGCGGAAGTCGAAGCCGACGGGCTGGTCCGGGCTGGCCGAGCAGCCGTCGGTGCTCCAGTCGAACGCGTAGGCGGCCCAGGCGCCCTGGTTGAGGCGGGCCGAGTTCCAGGCGGACTGGCTGGTGGCACTGGTCTGGCTGAACTGGCTCATGACCGACAGCTTCTCCGCGGGCGTCACGGCGGCGGCGGCCGTCGCCGGTGTGGCGATGGCGCCGAGCGCGAGCAGTCCGAGGAGGGGAGCGGTGACAATGGCGGCAAGGCGGCGTTTCATGGGGTCACCTCGTATGGCCGGGCCCGGGTAGGGCCATGTGCCGCCATTTTCCGGCCGAGATCGTCCGACGTACAGACGTTGATCGATGAAACTTTCCAACATGCCGGGGCCCGGTAGGCCGGCCCCGGCGTGTCCTCACGTCAGCCGTCGACGTCGGTGACCACGGCGCCGGCCGGCAACGCGAAGTCCGCGTCCGTCACCGTCGCCTGGTACGTGGTGAGCGTCAGCCGCCCGTCCGGCGACTCGAAGTACGCCAGCACCCCCTCGGCCGTGGCGCAGGTGGTGACCACCCGTGCCACCTGCACGCAGTCCGTCGGCCGGCCGGCGATGTCGCGGGCGGTCCGCGTCACGGTGCCGGGCACGCGCGCCGCCAGCCGGCTGATGTAGGCGCTGATCAGTTCGGGCGCGATGAAGTCCGGGGCCAGCACGTCGACGAGGGCCTTGGCGTGCGTGAGCGGGATCCCGTCGGTGCCGGCCGAGCGCACGCAGCCGGGCTTCTCCCCGTTCGGGGTGCGGCACAGGATGTTCGCGTCGGGCCCGGCCAGGTACACGGCGGCGGTGCTCCGGTACGCCCGGCGCGGCGCCTCCTGCACGGCGGTGACGGCCGTACCCTTCGCGGTGGTGTAGCCGGCCGTGTAGGTCAACTCCTGGCCGTCGGCGAGCCCGGCGGCGAAGTCCCGCAGCACCTGCGCGTCGGCCGCCGTGCCCGTCGTCGGGCCGTCGTCGCCACCGCCGCCCCAGCCGAACAGCTTGGTCGCCCCGATCAGCAGCGGCACGGTCAACGCGACGGCCGCGATCACGGCGGCCATCCGCTTCCTTGAACTCGAGTCACTCATCACGGGGCATTCAACGAAAAGCGGGCCCCGGAAGATCCGGGGCCCGCTCCTGGTGCTTCTGTTCGTGCCTAGCGGCTGCCGGAGCCGATCTCCTCGCGCGCCGGCGCGGGGGAGACGGGGGCCTCGCTGGGCCGGTTCAGCTGGGCCGGCGGGGCCGGCTTCTCGATCGGGTAGAAGAAGCCGCGGACGGTGGGCAGCAGCGCACCGAGGCGGTTCATCTTCTTCGGCACCGGGGCGCCCAGGTACTCCAGCTGCGGGTGGTGCCCGTTGTCGCCGGACGCCAGCGGCTGGTGGATCTCCACGAAGCCGCCGTCGGGCAGGCGACGGATGATGCCGGTCTCGACGCCGTGCGCCAGCACCTCGCGGTCGTGCTGCTGGAGCCCCAGCGCGATCCGGTAGGCCACGTAGTACGCCAGCGGCGGCAGGACCAGCAGGCCGATGCGGCCGGCCCAGGTCATCGCGTTCAGGCTGATGTGGAACTTCTCGGCGATCACGTCGTTCGCGCCGGAGAGCGTCAGCACCACGTAGAACGCGATCGCCATTGCACCGAGGCCGGTGCGCCACGGCACGTCACGCGGACGCTGGAGCAGGTGGTGCGCCTCCCGGTCCTTGGTGAAGCGCGCCTCGATGAACGGGTACACCGTCGGCAGCATCGTGAGGACGCCGGGCAGCGCCACCGTCGGCCAGAACAACGGCGGCACCGTGTGGTCGAGGACCCGGATCTCCCACGGCGGGAACAGGCGGGTCGAGCCGTCGAGGAACATGACGTACCAGTCGGGCTGGCTGGCCGAGGAGACCACCGCCGCCTGGTACGGGCCGAAGATCCACACCGGGTTGATCTGGAACAGGCCACCGAGCAGCGCGATCACGGCGAACACCAGCATGAAGAAGCCGCCGGCCTTGAACGCGAACCCGGGGAACATGCGCACGCCGACCACGTTGTGGTTCGTGCGTCCCGGCCCCGGGAACTGGGTGTGCTTCTGCTTGACCAGGAGGCCCATGTGGGCCGTGATCAGCCCCAGCAGCGCGGCCGGGATCAGCAGCACGTGCGCGATGAAGAAGATGGTCAGGATCTGGGTACCCGGGAACTCGCCGCCGAACAGCGAGCTGGCCACCCACGAACCGGCCACCGGGATCGACAGCATGATCGCGTGGGCGATGCGCAGGCCGGTGCCGGAGAGCGCGTCGTCGGGGAGCGAGTAGCCGGTGAAGCCGGCCAGGAAGCCGATCCAGAAGAGCAGCGACCCGATGATCCAGTTGAGCTCGCGCGGCTTGCGGAAGGCGCCGGTGAAGAACACCCGGAACATGTGCAGCACGATCGCCGCCATGAACAGCAGCGCCGCCCAGTGGTGCATCTGCCGCATGAACAGGCCGCCGCGCACCTCGAACGACAGGTGCAGCGCCGACTCGTACGCCCGCGACATCTCGATGCCGCGCAGCGGGGTGTAGGCGCCGTCGTAGACGACCTCCTCCATGGAGGGGTCGAAGAACAGCGCCAGGTACGTGCCGGTGAGCAGCAGCACGATGAACGAGTACAGGGCGATCTCGCCGAGCAGGAACGACCAGTGGTCCGGGAAGACCTTGTTCAGCAGCCGACGCAGGGGCGTGGCCACCTGGAGCCGGTCGTCGACCTCACCGGCCGCCTTGGCCGGTAGCTCGGCGAGGTCGAACTTGCGCTTCTTCATGGCTGGCTCCGCTCACTGCGAGGGCTCCGCATGGTCATGGCCGTTCCCAGAAGCCAGGGCCGACCGGAACCCGGTAATCCGATTTCGCCACGAAGTAGCCGTCCTCGTCTACCTCGATCGGCAACATTGGCAGACGTCGCGTCGCCGGGCCGAAGATCGGCTTGGCGTTGTCGGTGATCAGGAACTGCGACTGGTGGCACGGGCAGAGCAGGCGGTTCGTCTGCTGCTCGTACAGGCTGGCGGGGCAGCCGGCGTGGGTGCAGATCTTGGAGTACGCGACGTAGTTGCCGGACATCGCGTCCTTGTTGACCTCGATGCGGCCGAGGTTGGCGCGCAGTTCCTCGGCGTCCTGCTGGCGCAGGTGGATCAGCAGCGTGGGCGAGTCGGCGTGCTGGTTGGTGTCGCCGTGCGGGATGCCCGGGAACACTGTGATCTGCCCACCGACGCTGATTTCTTCGGGCCGGATCGGGGTCTGGTTCTCGCGGACGAGGCGGATCAGCTCACCGTCGGGACCGGGCTTGAACCCGGTGCTGTGGTACATGTCCTCGTCGTGCGGGTCGTTGACCAGGCCGCCGAGGGCCACCACCGGCACGACCGCCATCGGGGCGAGGCCCAGCGCGATCGCACCCTTGAGCAGCGGACGGCGGCCGATGGCGGTCTCATCGGCCATGTTCAGCAGCGTGGCGCCGGTCATGACGCGCTCGTCGGTGGGCGAGGCGCCGTCGTGCCGGTCCTGCACCGCCACTTCCTCCGGCAGCAGCTTCCGGGCGAAGACGATGACCGCCGCGCCGATGCCGAGCAGCGCGAGCCCGAGGGTCAGCCCCAGCAGTGGCGTGTAGTAGTCGGCCTCGCCGTGGCCGGGCTCGAACTTCCACGGCCACCAGCCGAAGATGACCACGAACGCGGTGGCGGCAGCACCGGTGAGCAGGAAGAAGAACGCGATCGTGCGCTCGACCCGCTTCTCGCCCTTGGTGCCGCGCACCGGGAACCGGGGCGCGTAGTGCACGATCTCGACGCCGTCCCGCCGGGCACCCTCGCGCACGAGGTCGAACCGGGTCAGGTTCGGGTCGTTGACGTCGAACTCCGGCTCTTCCAGCGGGTCGTTCCTGTGCTTCGTGTCGACGGTCACGACTTCCCCGCAATCCACAGCGTCGAGAACACCAGCAGGACCATCCCGACCAGGAAGATGACCAGCGCCTCGGGCACCGGACCCAGCCGGGCCAGGCCGAAGCCGCCCGGATCCTTGTCCTTCTGCAGCGTCGTCACGTAGCCGATGACGGCCCGCTTCTCGTCCGGCGTGAGCTGGTTGTCACCGAACACCGGCATGTTCTGCGGACCGGTGAGCATCGCCGCGTAGAGCACGCGGGGCGACACGTTCTCGAGCGAGGGCGCGTACTTGCCCGAGGAGAGCGCGCCGCCGCCCAGGCCGAACCCGTGGCAGGCGGAGCAGTTGATGCGGAAGATCTCGCCGCCGCGGGCGATGGCCTCGTCGCTGGTGTCGACCAGCTCGCCGCCGGGGATCTCCGGGCCGCCGCCCAGCGCCTGGATGTAGGCGCCGATCTGGCGGGCCTGGTCCCACGTGTACAGCGGGGGCTTCTCCTCGGCCTGGGCCTCCTGCTGGGCCATCGGCATCCGACCGGTGCCGACCTGGAACTCCACCGCGGCGGAGCCGGCGCCGATGAGGCTGGGACCGCGCCCGGGGACGCCTCCCGCCTGCGGGCCGTGGCAGGTGACGCAGGTCGTCTCGTACAGGCGCTTGCCCTGTTCGGCGGCGGTGGACAGCGGCGGGGTGTCCTCCGCCCGCGTGATGCCCGGAGCCATCGCCGTGTACAGGCCGCCCACGATGGTCAGCGCCGCGAGCAGGCGCACGGTGGCGCCCAGCCGTCGGCGCAGCCGACCTGGCGGCCGGCGGAACGCCGGTATCCCAGGGGTCTGCTCGTCGGCGCGGTCGCCGGCGAGCGCGCTGCCCGGGTCGCCGGCGCGGTCGCCGGCGAGCCCGCCAGCGGGCTCACCCGGCCGACGCCGACCCAGTTTCCAGCTCATAACCTCACCTTGGCATGGAGTTTTCACGTGCGCGCTCGTACTTGAGACGATGCGTCGTTTCAAAACGTGACGTCAGATGAACGGCAGAATGTAGATCATGAAGAAGAGCGCGATCCACACGATGTCGACGAAGTGCCAGTAGTAGGAGACGACGATCGCCGCCGTTGCCTGCGCCGGGGTGAACCGGCCCATGGTCGTCCGGATCATGTAGAAGATGAACGCGACCAGACCGCCGGACACGTGCAGGCCGTGGAACCCGGTGGTCAGGTAGAACATCGACCCGAACCCGTCCGAATTGATCTTGATGCCCTCGTGCACCAGGTTGCGGTACTCGTTGGCCTGGCCCAGCACGAACGCCAGGCCCATCACGAACGTGAGGAAGAACCAGCGGCGCAGGCCGTGCACGTCACCGCGCTCGGCCGCGAACACCCCGATCTGGCAGGTGATCGACGACGCCACCAGGATCACCGTGAACGTGAGCGCATACGGGACGTTCAACGTCTCGGAGTGGTGGGCCCACTCCTCCGGCATCGCCGCGCGGATGGAGAAGAACATCGCGAACAGCGCCGCGAAGAACATCAGTTCGCTCGAGAGCCAGACAATCGTTCCGACGCTGACCATGTTCGGCCGCGTCAGCGAGTGGATCTGGTTCTTGGCGATGCCATGAGCCGCAGTCACGCGGTCATTATGTCGTCTGCGAGATCCCCAGGCTGCGCGGGGGCCATATGTCAAGGTCCGTGCCGCACAATCTCCCCCCGGAGGGACCCCGCGTGGTCACGGGAATAACCTGAGTCACGTGGAGTACACCGAGGTTCTCGCGCACGGCGGCGAACTCGGTCCGCCGTCCGCCGCCACCCTGTTCGCGCTGCGGCCCGGTTCGTGGCTGGCGCTGGCGCTCCTCGCGGCAGCGGCGCTGTACTGCTACGGATGGTGGCTGCTGCGGGCCCGCGGGCACCGCTGGCCGGTCGGTCGCGGCGTCGCGTTCCTCGGGCCGGGGCTCGGCGGCATCGCGGCGGTCACGCTCACCGGGGTGGGTACGTACGACACCACGCTGCTGAGCGTCCACATGATCCAGCACATGGTGCTGTCGATGGTCGCGCCGATCTTCCTCGCGCTGGGGGCGCCGGTCACGCTGGCACTCCGCGTGCTGCCGAAAAGATTCCGTGACGCGCTGAGCGCCGTCCTGCACAGTCGGGTCGCCCGGGTGCTGGCGAATCCGCTGGTCGCCTACGCGTTGTTCGTGTTCACGCCGTTCGCGCTGTACTTCAGCGGCCTGTACGAGCTCACGGTGCGGAACGAGTGGGTGCACGAACTCGTGCACGCGCACTTCATCCTCGTCGGCTGCCTGTTCTTCTGGCCGCTCATCGGGGTCGACCCGCTGCCCGGGCGGTGGCCGTACCCGGCCCGGGCGCTGCTGATGGTGCTCAGCACGCCGTTCCACGCCGTTCTGGGGCTCACGATCATGCAGAGCACCACGCTGATCGGCGGCGACTGGTACCCGTCGCTGGGGCTGAACTGGACCGACCCGTTCGAGGACCAGAAGCTCGCCGGCGGCATCCTCTGGGCCGGCGGGGAGGCGGTGAGCATCACGATGCTCGCGGTCCTCGTGGGGCAGTGGATGAAGGCCAGCGACCGCGAGGCGCGCCGCGTCGACCGCCAACTCGACCGGGAAGAGGCAGAGGAGCGCGCCCGGGCCGAACGCACGACGGGTACGATCCCCGCGGGTTGACACGACAGAAAGCGATCCGATCATGACTTCGACGGTGCTGCTCTACAGCGACGATCCGCACGTGCGTGACCGCATGCGCCTGGCGATCGGTCCGCGCCCGGCGAAGGACCTCGAAGTCGAGTTCGTCGAGTCCGACTCGTACGCCGACACGGTGCGCCTGGTCGACGAGTACGACGTCGACCTGCTGGTGCTCGACGGCGAGGCCGCGCCCGCCGGCGGTCTCGGCATCGCCCGTCAGCTCAAGGACGAGATCGACGACTGCCCGCCCACCTGCGTGGTGATCGCGCGCGCCGCCGACCGGTGGCTGGCCGCGTACGCGGCGGTCGACGCGACGCTGGTGCACCCGCTCGACCCGGTGCTCACCACCCAGGCCGTGGCGACCCTGCTGCGTCAGCGCTCCGAAGGACTTCCCGTCAACCGTTAGAGCACTCCAACCCCCGGAGAAAGCCTCATGGGCGAGCGCACCTGGCCGAACCTGCTCGCCGCGTTGCTGCGCGGCGACGAACTCGCGACCGCCGACACCGCGTGGGCCATGAACGAGATCATGTCGGGCAACGCCACCGGCGCGCAGATCGCGGGCTTCGCGATCGCGCTGCGGTCCAAGGGGGAGACCCCGGCCGAGATCGCCGGCCTGGTCGAAGCGATGCTCGGCCACGCGGTGCGGGTCACCCTGCCCGACACCGTGCGCACCGGCGCGGTCGACATCGTCGGTACCGGCGGCGACCGCAGCCACACCGTCAACATCTCCACGATGGCGGCGCTGGTGGTGGCCGGCGCCGGCGTGCCGGTGGTCAAGCACGGCAACCGCGCGGCCTCCTCGTCGTGCGGCGCGGCCGACCTGCTGGAGTACCTGGGCGTGCCGCTGGAACTCGGCCCCGACGAGGTGGCCACGTGCGTCGCCGACGTCGGCATCGGGTTCTGCTTCGCCGCCCGGTTCCACCCGAGCTACCGGCACACCGGCGGGCCGCGGCGCGAGTTGGGCGTGCCGACGGTGTTCAACTTCCTCGGCCCGCTCACCAACCCGGCGCAGCCCACCGCGGCCACCGTCGGCTGCGCCGACCGCGCCATGGCGCCGGTGCTGGCCGAGGTGTTCGCCCGGCGCGGCGACACGGTGGTGCTGGTCCGCGGCGAGGACGGGCTCGACGAGTTCACCACGCTGGCGCCCACCCGGGTGTGGGCGGTCAGCGGCGGCAGCGTCACCGAGCAGGTGATCGACGCGACCGATCTCGGCATCCCGCGGGCGCCCGACCTGAGCGCGCTGCGCGGCGCCGACGCGGAGTTCAACGCGGGCGTGGCCCGCCGGCTCCTCGACGGCGAGACCGGCCCGGTGCGCGACGCGGTGGTCGTCAACGCGGCGGCGGCGCTTGCGGCCCGCGCGGGCTTTGGTGACGACCTGCCGGGCGCGCTGCGCGCGGGCATCAAGCGGGCCGAGAACTCCATCGACTCCGGTGCGGCGAAAACCACATTGGACGCGTGGGTCGCGCGCGCGAAGTCACTCGTCGCCTGAGCCGCCCGCCCCCGGGCCGAACGCGGTGATCCTGGCCACGACGGGTGCGCTCATGCGCGTCCACGTGAAGTGGTTGCCGGGGGCGCCGAGGTCGGCCGCCGTGATGTGCGCCCGCTCGACGGGCGCCACGCCGACGAGCCCGAGGTAGTTGTCGACGACGGGTGCCGGCACGAGGTCGTCGCCCTCGAAGCTGATCGCCAGCACCGGCACGCTCAGCTTGGCCAGCGCCTCGTCGGCGCCGGGCAGGTTGCCGTATCCGCCGGTGCGGGCGGTGCGCGCCCAGTCGGTCATCACCCGGCCGGCCTGGCGGCCGCCGAAGCCCCACCCCGGCCACACTCCGAGCACGGTCGACGTCGCGGCGATGTACTGGGTCATGCCGAGCAGCCCGTACCGCCGCCGGCCCGGATACGCGCGCCAGTACGGGATCGCGGCGGCGACCAGCACCACGCCCGTGATGCCGGCCGGATCGTTCGCGGCGTGCAGCAGCCCGAGCTGCCCGCCGAGCGAGTGGCCGACGAGCAGGAGCGGACGGCCGGCCCGGCGCTCGGTGAGGGCGTCGCAGACGGCCGCGACGTCGTCGACGAGATCGCTGTAGCCGTAGCGCGTCGCGCGACTGGGCCGGGGCGTGCTGGCGCCGTTGCCGCGCAGGTCGAGCGCCAGCACCGCGAACCCGACCGCGTGCAGTTCGGCCGCGAAGTGCCGGTAGTACCGGGCCGGAACGCCCATCGCCGGCAGGATCAGCGCCATCGGCGCGGTGCCGTCGTCGGGGTAGCTGTGCAGGGCGAGGATGTCGCCACCCGGGCGGGGCATGGTCTCGACGGTCGGTTCCACGTCGGAAGCCTAGGTTACCTCTGGGTAGCTCGACCACCGCCGGTCGCCTCAGTCGGCGACAAATCAGCTGCTGCCAGATAGCTTGGCGGTCATGAAGCCAGCCGACATCGCCTCCGCCCGCATCCCGGGCCGGCCGGCAGTGAACCCACGCGGTGACACCGTCGTGGTCGCCCTGTCGCACATCGATCTTGACGCCGACGATTACACGAGCCAGCTGTGGATCTCTCCGGCTGACGGCTCCGCTCCGCCCCGCCGCCTCACCGGCGGCTGGCGCGACGGCGCACCCGAGTACTCGCCCGACGGCGCCTGGATCGCGTTCCTCCGTGCCGTGCGCGGCGACGACGGGGAAACCGGCAAGCCGCAGCTGTGGATCCTGCCGACCGCGGGTGGCGAGGCCCGGAAGGTCACCGACGAGAAGCTCGGCGTCGGCGAGTTCACCTGGGCGCCCGACTCGGCCCGCATCGCCTACGTGGCGCGGGTTCCCGAGGAGGGGCGCTACGGCACCCGGGACGGCGTCGACGCCGGCAAGGAACCGCCGCGCCGGATCGGCAAGCTGTTCTACCGGGTCGACGACCTCGGATTCCTGTTGGACCGGCCGCGCCATGTCTTCGTCACCGGCATCGACCCCGCCGATGAGCCGGTGAAGATCACCGACGGGCCGTACGACCACTCCGCCGTCGCCTGGTCGCCGGCCGGCGGTCTGCTGGCGTTCGTCGCCGCCCGGCACGAGACGTGGAACGACGACCTCGTCTCCGACGTCTGGGTGTGCGCCGAGGACGGGTCCGGTCTTCGCGCCGTCACCGACGGGACGCTCTCGTCCAACCAGCCGCAGTTCACGCCCGACGGCACCGGCGTCTGCTTCCTCGGCACCGAGGCCGACGACTCGGTGATCGCCACGGAGAGCCTCTGGTACGTACCCACCGACGGCGGCGCACCGGCCCGCCGGCTCACCGACCGGGAGAAGTACCACATCGCCTACCCCGGCGGACACGTCCAGCCGGGCGACGACGGGGTCCTGTTCCCCAACGAGCAGCGCGGCGCCGTCGAACTGCTGCTGGTGCCCTACGACGGCGGCGAGCCGACGGTGCTGGTCGGCGGCGAGCGGCAGGTCGCCGGCTACCACCGCGTCGGCGACACGCTGGCGCTGACCCTGGCCGACGCCGGCAGCTGGGGTGAACTGTTCGTCGGCGAGCGGAAGCTGTCGTCGTGGAACGAGGGCACCACGTCGTTCCCGATGGAGGAGATCACCGGCTCCGCGCCCGACGGCTACCCGGTGCACGGCTGGATCGTGCGTCCGGCCGGCGAAGGGCCGCACCCGGTGCTCCTCATGATCCACGGTGGGCCGTTCACCCAGTACGGCTGGCGGCTGTTCGACGAGGCCCAGGTCTACGCCGGCGCCGGGTACGCGGTGGTGATGGGCAACCCGCGGGGCTCGTCGGGGTACGGCGAGGCGCACGGCCGGGCCGTCATCGGCGACGTCGGCGACGTGTGCGGGGCCGACCTGATGGCCCTGCTCGACCAGGCGCTGAAGGCCGAGGACCTGGACGGGTCCCGGGTCGGCGTGCTCGGTGGCTCCCACGGCGGCTTCATGACCACCTGGCTCGCCGCCCGGCACCCCGAACGGTTCAAGGCGGCCGCGTCGGAGCGGGCGGTCAACGCGATCGACAGCTTCACCGGCTCGTCCGACATCGGCTGGTTCTTCACCGAGGCGCTGTGGACCAACGACCCGGCCAAGAGCCCGCTGACGTACGTCGACCGGATCACCGCGCCGATGCTGATCATCCACTCGGAGCAGGACTGGCGGTGCCCGGTCGAGCAGGCGCAGCGCCTGTTCGTCGCCCTGAAGCGCCGCGGTGCCGAGGTGGAGATGCTCCTGTTCCCCGGCGAGGGACACGAGATGTCCCGGACCGGCCTACCCAGCCACCGGGTGGCCAGGTTCGACGCGATCGTCGAGTGGTTCGACCGCTGGCTCTGAGGCTGTTCGACCCGACGCGGGCTGGCAGCCGTCAGTCCGCGTCGGGGAAGCCGATCGCGAACGCCTCTTCGAGGTCGTGCCGGGAGTAGGCGCGGAACGCGATGTGCGTGTCGGTGGCCGTCACACCCGGGGTCTTCGAGATGTTGCCGGCGATCACCTCGGCGATCGCCTCGAACCTGGCGACCCGCACGATCGCGATCAGGTCGATGCTGCCGGCCACCGAGTAGACCTCGCTCACCCCGTCGATGTTCGCGAGGTTCTCGGCAACCTCCGGGATCGCGTCGGTGGCACAGTTGATCAGGACGATGGCGGTGATCACCCGAGGTCTCCTTCAGCATGGAGTAGGGCGGCGAGCGCGGCGCGAATCATCGTACGGCGACCGTGAGCCCGCCGCCCGCGCGGATCGCGTTGTCGAGCACTTCCCCCGCCGCGACGGCGGCCCCCGGCCACACCACGGCCGACCGCACCGGCCCGGCCACCACCGCGCCCGCGCCGATCACCGCGTTCGTCACCGGCGCGGTGACCACCGCCGTGGGGTCGACCAGGGAACCCGGCGCGGCGGCGTGCAGGTTCGCGGCCAGGTAGGTCTCCGGGGTGCCGGTGTCGAGGTAGGTGCCGTCGAACGGCACCACCTCCAGCCGCCCGGCCCGCTCGGCCGGTCGCCACGCGGTGCGCACCAGGTCGCCGCGCTCCACCGGCAGGTCGCGCACCACCGTCCAGGGCAGCAGGGAGAAGCCGGCGAACCGGTAGGGGCCGAACTCGGCCGGCCGGTCGCCGGCCGGGACGCCGAGGATCCGCACCGTCCCGCCGTCCCAGCCGTCGACCATCCCGGCGATGTCCGGTCCCGGCGCCCGGGTGGCCGACGAGAGGTAGGCGTCGGCGTTGCCGACCAGCACCCCGCGTCCGTCGATCCAGTCGCGCAGCCGGGCCAGCCCGCCCGACGTCCCCCACGGGTCTCCCGGCTCGACACCGACGAACGCCCGCGTGCCGACGTGCGCGACCACCTGCGACCCGAGATAGCAGGCGTTGACGGCCGCGTCGAGACCGAGGGCCGTGACCCGGGCGAGCGCGCGGTCGAGCAGCGGCACGTTCCCGACGGGGCACAGCGCCTTCGGCAGGTCCGCCGTGAGCGGGCGCAGCCGCGTCCCCTCACCCGCCGCCAGGACGACCGCGCAGACGTCGCTCACGCCCGCGTCTCCGGGTAGGCGGCGTACGGGCCCATGCCGTAGTAGCCGAGCAGTTGCGAGGTGGGCACGGTCAACGGGGGCAGCGCGTCGACCGGGTGGAACGCCGCCTCGTAGACCTCGGCGCCGTCGACGTTCGTCTCGGTGCCGGGCGGAACCGTCGCGAAGAACACGCAGTCGATCCAGCCGGCCCGGTGCACGATCGCGTTCGGACTCCCCGGTTCCAGGTCGCCCTCGTCGAGCCGGATGCCGCTCTCCTCGAACAGTTCCCGGGCGGCGGTCTCGACGGGACGCTCACCGCGGTCCATCAGGCCGGCCGGCAGCGACCAGCCCGTGCCCGGCGGCTGGCGCAGCAGCAGAAGCTTGTCGTCGGTGGTCTTCACCAGCACGACGGCGCCCACGGTGAACCGCTGTTTCAGCAGCCGCACGATGCGGCGCCGCCACCGGCCGGGCAACCGGTAGAACGCGGCGTAGAACGCCTTACGAGCTACATGCACCGGGCAACGGTAGTGGACTAGTGCGGAGAGTGGTCCACCGCCCGGATCAACCGGTCGACCACGGTGTTCGCGGAGACCTTGTGATCGGCGACGGCCACCAGCAGCGTCTCGAGATCGGGGAAGCCGAGTTGGGTGGCGAGCCGGACCAGGGGAAGGTCGCTGGCCAGCCCGCGGCCGTGCTGGCGCAGGGCCAGGCCGACGGCGACGCGGCCCAGGCGCACCTTGTTGGCGATGGTGACGGTCTCGCTGCGCTTCTCGAACCAGCGGCCGATGTGCAGCCGGGCGTGCGGGGTCTTGACGAAGTCGAGCCACTCCTCGGACGGGCCGCCCTCGTCGGCGCCGTTGTCGCGGGTGATGATCTCCACCGAGTCGCCGTCGGCAAGGATGGACGACAACGGCACCAGCCGGCCGTTGATCCGCGAGCCGATACATCGGTTGCCGGTGTCGGCGCTGAGCGTGTACGCCAGGTCGATCGGCGTGGAGTCGGACGGCAGCAGCACCGGCCGCCCGGTCGACGTGAACACGATGATCTGACCCTCGGAGAGGTCGCACCGCAGCGACGCCAGGAACTGGCCCGGCTCGGCGGCGGCGCTCTCCCAGTCGAGCACCCGTTGCAGCCAGTCCAGCTGCTCGGCGCGGGCGGCGGGCCCGAAACCGGCCCGGCCCTGCGGGTACCGGAAGTTGACGGCGACGCCGTACTCGGCGCTCAGGTGCATCTCGTGGGTGCGGATGAGCACCTCGACCGAGCGCCCGTCGGGGCCGATCACGGTGGTGTGCAGCGACCGGTAGAGGTTGTTCTTCGGTGACGCGATGAAGTCCTTGAACCGCCCGGGTACCGGCCGCCATCGGCCGTGGATGATGCCGAGCGCGGCGTAGCAGTCCATGTCGTCGCCCTCGACCTGCACCACCAGACGGGGGAGGTCGTGCGGCTCGGAGTGCCGCCCGGCCACCGTGTCCTTCCAGATCGAGTACAGGTGCCGGGGTCGCACGGTGATCTTGCAGTCGACCCGGCCGTTCTTGAGCTCCGTGGTGAACGCCGACCGCGCCCGCTCCAGGTACTCGTCCCAGCCCTCGCGCTGGGTGAGGTACTCGGTGATCAGCGCGTACCCGCTCGGGCTGAGCGCCTTGAGGATGCAGTCCTCGAGGTCACGCTTGATCACCTGGATGCCGAGCCGGTCGCACAGCGGTACCAGCACGTCGCGGGTGGCCGTCGCGATGCGCTGCTGGCTCTTGGTGGACCGGGCGTCGAGCGTGCGCATGTTGTGCAACCGGTCGGCCAGCTTGATCACCAGCACCCGCACGTCGCGCCCGGCGGCGATGATCAGCTTCCGCAGCGTTTCGGCCTCGGCGGCCTCGCCGAAGAACAGCTTGTCGAACTTGGTGAGCCCATCGACGATGAGAGCGACTTCGGGGCCGAAGTCGCTCTCCAGTGCGGCGATCGTGTAGCTGGTGTCCTCCACCGTGTCGTGGAGCATCGCGGCCACCAGCGTCACGGTGTCCATGCCCAGGTCGGAGAGGATCGCGGCGACGGCCACCGGGTGGGTGATGAACGGCTCACCGCTCTTGCGCATCTGGCCGCGGTGCATGCGCTCGGCCGTCTCGTACGCGTGGCGCACGATGCCCGGGTCGGCGTCGGAGTGGATGCTCCGGTGCGTGCGGATGAGCGTCGACACCGGATCGGTGTCGGTCGACCACGGCAGCAGGGACTTCAGCCGGCGCGTGAGGGCGCTCTCGCCCGAGCCGTCGGCGGGTGCCGGCGCGTCGGGCGTCTCCTTGGCGGGGACGGCCACCGCGAGGCCGAGTTCGGTCGCGGCCACCGACGGGTCTCCGCCGTGATGACCGTGTCCGCGCGCGGGCTCACTGGTGCCCCGATGGTCGTGCCGGTCGGGAGGCGTGTTCAGGCGCCAGCCGTTGTGGGCGATTCCGGGGTCCACCGGTGGCACCTCCTCACCGTGCCGGCCGGGTGGGGCGCACCGGACGACGTTTCGGGGCGGGCAGCAATTCCTTCCAGAGTAGTAACTGTCTCCGCGCCCGATCGGTCATTTGCGTATGTGCGAACGTCGGATGCACGAAGCACCCTCAAGGCGGTAATTCACCCCGTAGTGGACGAAATAAGTGCAACAAACCGGTTACGAGGGGTGAGATCGACCCGATTCGTCATGATCGCGCCGCGGTTCACTCATGTTCACGGCCGGCGTGAATCGCCGCGTCGGCCATCGCGAGGAGCGATCTCCACCGTCCCGCGCCCCGTGCGGGTGACATCCACCCCCGCTCGTCGATCCGGACCAGCCGGGTCTCCGGGCGTTCGAGCCACGCCAGGATCCGCTCACCCTCCTCCGGGGTGGCGGCCGGCACCGGACCCGGACCGGGCAGCACCGTCTCGGCGGTGGCGAGCAGCGTGTCGATCGTGCGGCGCGGATGCTCGCCGGCCGGCGACACCCCCGCCGCGACCAGCCGGCCCCGCCGGACGATCGACAGCTCCCAGCCGCCGGTGGCGGCCGGCCGGGCGGCGACCACCTCGGTGAGCACGGTGAGGCCGGCCAGCCGCTGCATGCGCACCGCCGCCCGGAGGAACGCGATGAGCCGCGACCGGACCGCGGCGGCGTCTTCGTACCGCTGCTTCTCCGCGAGCCTTCCGATGCGTTCCATGAGCCGCTCGACCACCTCGGCCGGATCCTCCCGGGTGGCGCTGCGGAACGGCTCGGCGACGCGCGCCTCGTACTCGTCGACGGAGATGCCGTGTTCGCAGGGCGCCGGGCACCGACCGAGTTCGGCCAGCGCGCAGGCCGGCGACCTGGTCTTCTTCGACAGCTTCTTGGTGCACTGGCGCATCGGCAGCGCGTCGTAGACGCCGGCCGCGGCGAGCTCGGCGGACCGCTTGGACGCGAACGGGCCGAGGTAGGCGGCCCCGTCGTCGGTGATCTTCCGCACCAGCGACAGCCGTGGGTAGGCCTCGACGGTCAGCTTGAGCCAGACCACCCGCTCGGGGAACTTCGACCGCCGGTTGTAGGGCGGTTTGTGCGCCGCGATCAGGCGCAACTCGCGGATCTCCGCCTCCAGCGAGTGGGCGCACTCGATCGCCTCGACCCGCTCGGCGGCGGCCAGCATCTCGCTGATGCGGGCCCGCTTCTCGGCGGCGGTGAAGTAGCTGCGGACGCGCGTGGCGATCGACGAGCTCGTCCCCACGTACAGCGGCCGGTCTTTCCTCCCCCGGAACACGTATACGCCCGGTTTGTCGGGCAGGTTCTCGGCGAGGTGCTTCTTCTTCCGCTGCTCGGGGCTGATCGCCTTCACGAACTCCAGCGCGTCGCCGAGCGTGTGCACCCGGTGGCCCGACAGCCGCGCGATCAGGGCGTGCAGGACGTCGACGGTGGCCCGCGCGTCGTGCAGCGCCCGGTGGCACGGCTCGTTGGGGACCCGGAAGTGCCTGGCCAGCGAGCTGAGCTTGTGGTTGGGCACCTCGCCGGAGATCAGGGTGCGGCGGGCCAGTTGGGCGGTGTCGAGCACCAACGGCTTCGGCCACGCGTAGCCGAACTCGGCGCAGGCGGCCTTGAGGAAGCCGGTGTCGTAGGGCGCGTTGTGGGCGACCCAGACGGCGCCCTGGGCAAACTGCAGGAAACCGGGCAGAACCTCCTCGATCTTCGGCGCAGGTAACAACATGGCCTCGGTAATGCCGGTGAGGACCGTGATGAACGGTGGCAGCCGCTCGGTGGGGTGGACCAATGTGGCGAACTCGCCCAGAACCTCCCCGCCGCAGACCTTCACCGCCCCGATCTCGGTGATGCCGCCGCCGCTGGGGGCGCCCCCGGTGGTCTCCAGGTCGACGACCATGAACGTGGTGGCGAACAGGGAGGCCGCGCGCGGATCGTCGAACAGCGCGTCCAGGGTGAGCTGCACGGGCGGACGTTATGCGAGGGGTACGACATTCCTGCGTCGGGTGCGCCGTTTGGACTGCCCGGCTTTTGATCGGGACGTGTGGGGCCTCGCGGTGCGACACTGGGGAGTATGTCGTCGTCGACCGGCTCTGACGGCCCTGCTGAGCAGGGCCTGATCGATCCTGTCCTCGACGAGTCCTACGAGCCCGACCCGGTGTTGCCCGACCCGGTACGCCAACGGGTCACCACCCTGGCCGCGGCCGTCCTGGGAAATTTGCCAGCCGACGAGCTGCCGATCTCCCTGCGCCGGGTGGCCAAGTTCGCGCCGAACCGTCGGGCCAAGCTCGGCGGGCCGCTGATCGCGGCCCAGATCGCCACCGACTCCCTGCTCCGGCAGCGCCTGGCCACGAAGGTGGTCGAGGGCGCCGGTGAGCTCGGCGCGGCCGTGGCCGAGGGGACGCCGCCCGGAGCGGCCGACCCCACCGAGGTCGCCGCCCTGGCATATCTGTGCCGGCCACCCGCGTGGCGCGAGCTGATCGGCACCGCCACCGACGCCATGCGCGCCGAGGCCGAGCAGGCGCTCGCCGCCGCCCAGGTGCGCGAGCTGGAGCAGCGGGTCGGTCGCGCCGAGCACGACCGCACCGTCGCCCGCACCGAGGCCGAGAAGCTCCGCGACGAGCTGGCCCGCCTCCGCGAGGAGGCCGGCGGCCTGCGTGACGACGTCCGGCGCCTCACCCGGTCGGTCCGCGAGCTCGAACAGCGCGAGCGCAAGGCCGCCGATCTGCTGGCCACCGAGAAGGGACGCGCGACGCGCGCCACCGCCGACCACGACGCCGAGGTGCGGCGCCTCCGCGCCCGGCTGGCCGAGGCCGAGTCGCAGGCCGGCGCCGCCCGCATCAGCGCCAAGGAGGCCCGCGCCAACGACGACGCCCGCCTGTGGCTCCTTTTGGAGACGATCGGCCAGGCGGCCGTCGGGCTGCGCCGCGAGCTGGCTCTCGAACCCACCGACCGGCTGCCCGCCGATTTCGTCGCCGACACCGCCGCCGACCGCCCCGAGGGGGCCATGCCGGCGCGGGCCCGCGCCCTCGACGCCAACGACCCGGCCCGCCTCGACCAGCTGCTCGACCTGCCGAAGGCGCACCTCGTGGTCGACGGCTACAACGTCACCAAGGCCGGGTACGGCGAGCTGTCGCTCGAACAGCAGCGCAGCCGCCTGATCACCGGGCTGGGCGGCATCGCCGCACAGACGCGGGCCGAGGTCACGGTCGTCTTCGACGGGGCCGAACGCATCGTGGGCCTGCCACCGGCCCCACGCGGCGTGCGCGTCCTCTTCTCCAAGAAGGGCGAAACCGCCGACGACTTGATCCGGCGCCTGGTTCGCGCCGAGCCGGCCGGCCGCCCCGTCGTCGTCATTTCCTCCGACCGCGAAGTGGCCGACGGCGTCCGCCGCCACGGTGCGTATCCGCTGAGCTCCAACGCCCTCCTCCGCCGGTTGGGCCGCACGTAGCGGCCATATCACCTCGGCGTCACGCGGTTTTGTCATACCCCCCACGTAACGTGCGGTGCAGATGGCGATCGCGGAGGAGGAGCGATGCTCGTCGACTGCACGAAGTGCCCCCGTCGCGGAACTGGCTGCGACGGTTGCCTGGTGGCGGCGTTGTACGAGCCGCCGCCCGAGGTCGAACTGCTCGACCGTGACGAACTCTGGGCGATCGAGACGCTGGCCCGGGCGGGGTTCGAGGTGACCCTGCTGGAGCCACCGTCGGTGAGCGCACCGGTGGCGGAGCAGGGGCCGCCGCCGTTGCGTCTCGTTCGTGGTGGTGGCGCGGCGGCCTGACCTGTCGCGGTTCGTCGTCGGGTGGGGCGCCGCCTTCCCTAGGGTCGGGCGGCGCCTCCCACGGGACGGCCGGCCCCATAGGATGGCCGGCGATGTCTCATCGGGTGTTGGCCGCGTCTGTGCTCGGGTTGCTGCTGGTGGCGTTGGCGACCGTGCTCGTGCTCAGGGTGCCGTGGAGCAGTGCGCCGGCGCCGCGGGCGGATCAGGTGGCGGCCCTGCAGAGTCTGCCGGCCGACGCCGTGGCCAAGGGCCGGGCGTTCCACTCGGCGCTGCGGCCGGGCACGTACGGGGCGCTCGTGGTGGCGCTGCTGTTCGCGGTGGTGCTCGGGCTCACCCCGCTCGGTGCGCGGCTGGTCGAGCTGGTCGGGCGGCCGTTCGGCGGGCACTGGCTGGCTCAGGCGCTCCTCGGCGGGCTGGCGATCGTGCTCATCGGGGAACTGGTCACGCTGCCGTTCGCGGCGTGGCGGCAGAGCGTCGTCAGGGAGTACGGGCTGTCGACCCAGACGTGGGGTGGATGGCTGGTCGACCTGCTCAAGGGGTACGCGGTCGGCGCGGTGATCGGGGGAGTGGCGCTGGTCGGGTTCTTCACCGTCACCAAACTGTTCCCGCGCTGGTGGTGGGCGGTCGGTGCGGTCGGGGCCGCGGTGCTGATGATGGTGCTGACGTTCGTGTTCCCGGTGCTGGTCGAGCCGGTGTTCAACAAGTTCACCCCGATGGAGGCGGGCCAACTGCGTACCGACCTGCTCGCCCTCGCCGAACGCGACGGCGTGCCGGTCAAGGACGTGCTGGTGGCCGACGCGTCCCGGCGGACGCGGGCGGTGAACGCGTACGTCTCGGGGTACGGGGCCACCCGGCGGATCGTCGTCTACGACACGCTCCTGGCCGAGGTGTCGGAGGCCGAGGTGCGCAGCGTCGTCGCCCACGAGCTGAGCCATGCCAAGTCGAACGACGTGCTCACCGGCACCCTGGTCAGCGCGCTCGGGGCGGCCAGCGCCGTCCTGATGATCTACCTGCTCGGCGCGTGGACGCCGCTGCTCCGGCGGGCCGGCGTCGACGACATCGGTGAGCCGCGGGCGATCGCGTTGCTGCTGGTGATCGGCACCATCGGTGGGCTGCTGGCCGGGCCGGCGCAGGGGTTCGTCTCGCGCAAGGTCGAGAGCCGGGCCGACACGCACGCGCTCGAGCTCACCGGCGACCCGGCCACCTACGAGTCGATGATGACCCGGCTGGCCACGGTCAACCTCAGCGATCCCGACCCGAACCCGGTCGAGCAGGCCCTCACCGGCTCGCACCCCACGGCGGTCGAGCGCATCGCGATGGCCCGCGCCTGGGCACGGGCGCACTGATGGGCCGCACGCTCCTCGTCACCAATGATTTTCCGCCGCGACCGGGCGGCATCCAGATCTTCGTGCACAAGCTCGCGGTGCGGCTGCCGAAGGACGACCTCGTGGTCTACGCGTCCAGCTGGAAGGGCGCCCGGGAGTTCGACGCCGAGCAGCCGTTCGAGGTGGTGCGCGACCGCACGTCCGTCCTCCTGCCGACCCCGCGGGTGGCCCGCCGCGCCGCGGACCTCGCCCGGGCGCACGGCTGCGACGCGGTCTGGTTCGGCGCCGCGGCACCGCTGGGCCTGCTCGCGGCCGGCCTGAAGAAGAAGGGGATCGAACGGGCGGTCGCGCTGACGCACGGGCACGAGGTCGGCTGGGCGGCGCTGCCCGGCGCGCGGCAGATGCTCGGACGCATCGGCCGGCACGTCGACGTCTCGACCTACCTCAGCGAGTACCAGCGGGTGCGGCTGGCGCCCCTGCTCAGGAACCTCGAACGGCTCACACCCGGCGTCGACACCGACACGTTCCACCCCGACGTCGACGGCAGCACGGTCCGCGCGAAGTACGGGCTGGGTGACCGGCCGGTGATCGTCTGCGTGTCCCGGCTGGTGCCGCGCAAGGGCCAGGACATGCTGATCCGGGCCCTGCCGCTGGTCCGGGCGAAGGTCCCCGACGCGGCGCTGCTGATCGTCAGCGGCGGCCCGGACCGCGATCGCCTCGGCACGCTGGCGAAAGGGCAGGAGAAGGACGTCGTCTTCACCGGTTCGGTGCCGTGGACGGCGCTGCCCGAGCACTACGCGGCCGGCGACGTCTACGCGATGCCGTGCCGCACGAGACGACGGGGTCTCGACGTCGAAGGGCTCGGCATCGTCTACCTGGAGGCGTCCGCGACCGGCCTGCCGGTGGTGGCCGGCGACAGCGGTGGGGCGCCCGACGCCGTCCTCAAAGGCGAGACCGGCTACGTGGTCGACGGGCGCGACGTCGCGGCGATCGCCGACCGCCTCACCACCCTGCTGCTCGACCGCGACCTCGCGCGCCGGATGGGACAGGCCGGCCGCGCCTGGGTGGAGAAGCAGTGGCAGTGGGACACGCAGGCCGACCGCCTCGCGCAGCTGCTGCACCCGTGAACGATCGTGGACCCCTTCCGACGGAAGGGGTCCACGAGCGAAACGCTAGAACTTCGGGGCGTCCGGCGCTTCCAGCAGACCGAGGCGCAGGGCGGTCATCAGAGCCTGGGCGCGGTTGGCCGCGCCGAGCTTCTCGTAGAGCTTCGAGATGTGGGTCTTCGCGGTGGACTCGGAGACGAACAGCTGCTTGGCGATGCCGGCCACGCTCATGCCGTCGGCGAGCAGGCGCAGCACCTGGCCCTCGCGCGGCGACAACTGCGGACCCTGCGGCGCCAGCCGCCGCTTCATCGCCTCGGCCAGGTCGGCGGCGGTGAACGCCGACGGCGCCGAGGCGGCGTGCCGGGCGGCGGCCACGACCTCGTCGGCCGGGGCGGTCTTCGGGACGAACGCGCTCGCGCCCGCCTCCAGCGCACCGAACAACTGGTCGTCACCGGCGTACATGGTCAGGACGACGATGCCGATCGTCGCGCTGTTCTTCCGTAACGCGCGGGTCGCCTCCAGGCCGCTGCCGTCGGGCAGCCGCAGGTCCATGATCACGACCTCGGGCTGTAACGCTCCGGCCAGCCGGATCGCCTCGGCAGCAGTCGAGGCCTCCCCGACCACCTCGAACTGGCGGTCACGCTCGAAGGCGTGCCGCAGGCCGCGACGGATCAGGTCGTGGTCGTCGACGAGCAGCACCTTCGTGCGCGTCGTCGGGGTCGCGTTGGTGGTGGTCATACGCGGTGCTCTCTCCCTTTCGTGATGTCACACGCTACCGCGTCGGGTGGCCGTACCGAGCACGACGGCGACCGTCGTACCCGTCGGATTCCGCGGCTTGATCTCGAGGCGCCCGCGGATACGGTCTGCTCGTTCTTTCATGATCGCAAGACCGTACCGCCCGTCCGGACGCGAATCTCCGATACCGGACCCATCATCGGAGACTTCGATATTCGCGTACGGCGGATCAACGACGCAGGTGACCCACAGATTCTCGGCACCCGCGTGCTTTCTCGCGTTGGTGATGGCCTCCTGTGCGATTCGCAGCAGTTCGGCCTCGACGGCCGCGGGCAGCCGCGCCGTCGACTCGTTGAGCGTGAAGTGCACCCGCAGCCCGCCGGTCGCGGCGATCGTGCGGGCGTAATCGGCGACCGCGGCGGTGAGACCGCCGTACCGGTCGACCTCGCTGCGCAGTTCGAACAGCGAGAGACGGAGTTCGGTGATGACCCGGGTGACCTCGGCCCGCAGCACCCGCAGCTCCTCCACGGCCGGCGCCGAGTCGGGGGTGTCGGGCAGTGCGGCCAGCGTGTTGTCGATGCCGTACCCGACCATCACCAGTTCCTGCGCCACGCCGTCGTGGATCTCGCGGGCAAGTCGCTGCCGCTCCTCGGTGGTGGCGATCGTGCGGACCTCGTCGAAGAGCAGTGCGGCCTCCAGCCGGATCGCGGCCGGGCCGACCACGTCGACCACCCGCTTGATCACCGGCTGCGGGTAGGCGCCCGCGCTGTCGGTCTCCATCGCGACCAGGCCGATCGTGCGGACGCCCGCGACCAGCGGCACTACGAGTGCCGACACCTCGGTACCGGCCGGCACGGTGGTCCGGCTCTGCGAGCGGGCCGACGTCTGTGGCTGCTGGCTGGCCCACGCGTCGGCGATGGCCGAGTCGGCGTCGAGCGCCGTCTCCCAGTCGACCCGGTCGGTGCCGTGCTGGGCGAGGACGACCAACCGCCCGCCGCCGCTGGCCGACAGCACCGCCGACCGCTCCACCGGCACCAGCGCGCGCACCTCCTCGATCAGGTGCTCGGCGAGGCCGCCGGGGTCGAGGGTGGCGCCGGGCAGCTGACGGGCGACGCTGCGCAACTGGGTGAGCAGCCGGGCCGCCTCGGCGTACGGCTGCGGGGCGACCCGCCGGTTCTGCATCCGCCGCCGCATGGCGCCGATGACCTCGCCGGCGAGCACGCTGACCACCAGCCACTGCGCGCAGGCGAGGAGGTAGCCGGCTTCGCCGGCCAGTCCGTCGGTGAGCCCGGCGCCGGTGAGCACGCCGGCGGCGCCGGCGATCAGCGCGAACGACTCGATCCGGTGGCCGTAGAGCACCGCGACGACCACCGGCACCGTCAGGTACGGCAGCACCGCGGCGGCCATCGCCGGCTCGGACTCCGCCGCGACCGCGGCCGCGGCCAGCCCGCACAGCACCACCTCGGCGAGCCGCGACAGCGGTCCGATCACCGGGTGGGCGGCGCCGAGCAGCGACGGCACGGCGGCCAGCGTGAGCAGACCGAGCCAGCCGAGCACCCGCGCGTCGTCGGTGGCCCACAGCGACAGGACGGTGGCCATCGCCAGCAACGTCGCCCGGCTGGCAACCGGCAACGCGTGGATCCGCGGCCACGGCGGGGGCGTACGCACCCGGGCCTCCGGCGGGATCGCCCGCCACGAGCCGCTCTCGGTGTGGACCGTCTGCCAGCCGCTTTCACCCGCCATAGATCGCAGCGATTTCGTCGGCGTACTCCTTCAGGACCACATTCCGTTTGATCTTCAGGGACGGTGTCATCTCACCGGCCTCTTCGGTGAATTCACGGGGGAGAATCCGGAACTCCTTGATGGCTTCGGCCTTGGACACGGCGAGGTTAGCGGCATCAACCGCCTTCTGCACCTCGCCGCGCAGGTCACCGTCACTCTGTAGAGTTTCGACGGTCGCCGATGCCGGCTTTCCGTTGTCGGCCAGCCAGTTGGCGAATGCGTCCTGGTCGATCGTCACGAGCGCCGCGATGAACGGTTTGCCGTCACCGACCACCATGCTCTGGCTGACGAGCGGGTGAGCCTGTAGGCGGTCCTCGAGCACCGCGGGCGCGACGTTCTTGCCGCCGGCGGTCACGATGATCTCCTTCTTGCGCCCGGTGATGCGCAGGTACCCGTCCTCGTCGAGGCTCCCGAGGTCGCCGGTGTGGAACCAGCCGTCCTGGAGGACCTCGGCGGTGGCCTTCTCGTTCTTCCAGTAGCCCTGGAACACGTTGCCGCCGCGCACGAGGATCTCGCCGTCGTCGGCGATCCGCACGGTGACGCCCGGCAGCGGCCGGCCGACGGTGCCGACGCGGATGGCGTTCTGCAGGTTGATGGCGACGCCCGGCGCGGTCTCGGTGAGCCCGTACCCCTCGTAGATCGTCACACCGACCCCGCGGAAGAAGTGCCCCAGCCGGTCGCCGAGCGGCGCGCCGCCGGAGATGCTCATCTCGCACTCGCCGCCCAGCGCGGCCCGGATCTTCGAGTACACGAGGCGGTCGAAGGCGGCGTGCTGGGCCCGTAGGAACAGGCCCGCTTTCCCCTCGGCCGCGCTGTGGTCGATCGCGATCTTCTCGGCGCGGTCGAAAATGGCGCCCAGGCCGTCGGCGTGCGCGCGCAGTTTCGCGGCCGTGAAGACCTTCTCGAAGATGCGCGGCATCGCGAGCAGGAATGTGGGCCTGAACTGGCGCATGGCGTTCGACAGGTTCTTGATGTCGGCGTCGGGCCGCATCAGGCACGGGGTGCGCACCACCGCCACCTGGATCAGCCGCGCGAACGAGTGCGCCAGCGGCAGGAACAGCAGCGTCCGCCCGCGCCGGTTCACGTAGTCGTCGAGGCCCTTGAGGGCGTTGGCGGCGTTGAAGTCGATGTTCCGGTGGGTGAGCACGCAGCCCTTCGGGCGTCCCGTGGTGCCGCTGGTGTAGATGATGGTGGCGAGGTCGTCGGCGCGCCCGGCGCGCCGCCGCTCCGCCAGTGCCTCCGTCTTTTCGGCGGGGGCGCCGGCGCCGCGCAGGTCGGCGAGCGTCGGCCCGGCACCCTCGATCGCCCACATTTTTTCAAGACCGGTGGACGTGACGTGCGCACGGTGATCGTTCGTCTCCACGACGCACGCGACCGCGTCCGAGTCCTCGATGATCCACGCCACCTGCTCGGCGCTGGAACTGTCGTAGATGGGCACGGTGACCGCGCCCACGGCCCAGATCGCGTAGTCGACCAGCGTCCACTCGTAGCGCGTCCGGCTCATCAGCGCGACCCGGTCGCCCCGCTCGACGCCGCTCGCGATCAGGCCGTTCGCGACGGCCGTCACGTCGTCGCGGAACTGCGCACAGGTGACGTCGGCCCAGCCGTCCGCCGTGCGGCGGTGGAACTGGACGAAGTCCGGCGTCTGCTCGGCGTTGGCCCAGACCGCGTCGGCGAGGGTGGCGTCGTCGTCGATCGAGGCGACGGGTGGGACCGCGACCTCGCGCATGGTGTCTCCTTTGTCCGTGGGGTTGTGCGTGACGCTACCGCGCCCCGCCGGGTATCGGCGTTCACCAGGTAGCCTGCCCACCATGACGGACACGTCGACGCAGTCGATCACGATCGCCGCGCCGCCCGCGAAGGTCGCCGAGGTGATCTGCGACTTCGCCCGGTATCC
This sequence comes from Virgisporangium aurantiacum, assembly GCF_016863635.1. Taxonomy (GTDB): domain Bacteria; phylum Actinomycetota; class Actinomycetes; order Mycobacteriales; family Micromonosporaceae; genus Virgisporangium; species Virgisporangium aurantiacum. The sequence goes on from NZ_BOPG01000067.1 coordinate 85,173, forward strand.
CGAGTGGGTGTCGGCGATGAAGTCGGTAAAGGTGATCGAAGAGTATGAGGACGGGTACGCGAGTCAGGTGCGGTTCAGCCTCGACGCGGGCGTGCTCACCGACGAGTACACCCTGAAGTACGAGTACGCCGAGGACATCTCGCGCATCGAGTGGCACCTGGCGGAGCCGACGAAACTGCAGAAACGGCAGGACGGGGCGTACGACATCGCGCCGGGCCCGGACGGCTCGACGCTGGTGACCTACACGCTCGCGGTCGACGTGAACCTGGGCATGTTCGGAATGTTCCGGAGCAAGGCGGAGAAAGCCATCATGGATTTCGCTCTTCGGGACCTCAAACGTCGGGTAGAAAGTCTTTCGAAATGACTGATCCGAAAGATCCACGGGAAGAGGCCGAGCGGCTCATCGCGTCGGTGCTCGGGAGCGCGTCGGTGGCGGCCGAGAACCTGAGCGGCTTCGCCACCGGGTCGGCCGAGTGCTGCGTGTGCCCGGTGTGCAAGGCGATCGCCGCGGCGCGGGAGCCGAACCCGCAGGTGGCGGAGCGGCTCGCCACCGGCGCGGGCGATCTCGCGTCGGGCGTGGCGAACCTCCTGCGCACGATGGCCCGGGCCGCGAGTGACTTCGGTTCCTCGGGTTCGGGTGGCGCGGGCAGCTCGGGCGACTCGGCGCCCAGGGCGTCGGCCGGAACCGCAACCGAGGACCCGTGGGCCACCGCCACCCGGGCGGCCGCCGAGGCCGAGGCCGGCGTCACCGAAAAGCCCGCGCCCGGCCCCACCGACAAGCCGGCCGCACCGGGTGCCGCGGAGCCGGCGGCCCCGCCGAACCCGCCGCGGCCGATGGCGAAGAAGGCCGTCAAGCCGAAGGCGCCCGCCGAACCTCCCACCGCGACAGCCGCCGAGCCCCTCACCGAGCCTCCCGCTGAGCCCCCCGTGGAACCCGTCGACACTCCGTCGGAGACGGACGAGGAGCGATAGCACACGTGACACTCACCATCGGGGTGGACATCGGCGGAACCAAGGTCCTCGGGGCCGTCGTCGACGAGAACGGCGAGGTGCTGGCACAGACCCGGCGCGACACGCCGGCCCTCGACACCGGGGCGATCGTCGACCGCACCGTGGCGGTGATCGAGGAACTGCGGGCGGCCCACGACGTCGCCGCGGTCGGGATCGGCGCGGCCGGCTGGATCGACGCGGCCCGGGCGAACGTGCTCTACGCCCCGAACCTGGCCTGGCGCAACGAGCCGCTGCGCGACCTGCTCGCCGCGAAGGTCGACATCCCGGTGGTGGTGGAGAACGACGGCAACGTGGCGGCGTGGGCCGAGTTCCTGTACGGCGCCGGACGCGACGCCGACGACTCGATGGTGCTCGTAGCGGTGGGCACCGGGATCGGGTCCGGCATCGTCATCGGCGGGCAGCTGATCCGGGGCTCGCACGGGATCGCCGGCGAGGTCGGCCACGTCACCTCGGTACCCGGTGGACACCTGTGCGGCTGCGGCCGGCTCGGGTGCCTGGAGCAGTACGCCAGCGGCAGCGCGCTCGTGCGGTTCGCCCGGCAGGCGGCCACCGACGACCCCGACGTCGCGAAGCAGATGCTCAAGGCGGCGGGGTCGGTGGAGGCGATCAACGGTCCGCTGGTCACCCAGGCGGCCAAGGCGGGTGACCAGGCCGCGCTGGCGGCGTTCGACCAGATCGCCTTCTGGCTCGGCACCGGGCTCGCCGACCTGGTGCAGATCTTCGATCCGCAGGTGCTGGTGATCGGCGGCGGGGTCGTCGAGTCCGGCGACCTGTTGCTGGCGCCGGTGCGCCGGCACTTCGACGAGGCGCTGGCACAGCGCGGCCGGTTGCCGGTCGGCGAGGTGCGGCCGGCGCTGATGGGGAACAAGGCCGGTGTGATCGGTGCGGCCGATCTCGCCCGGCGCCGCTGAGAGAGGCTCTCGTGCACAAGATCCGCGTGATGTCGTACAACATCCACAGCTCCCGGGACGACCTGCGCGCGCTCGGCGCCGTCGTGCGGGCCGAGGAGCCCGACCTCCTGCTGGTGCAGGAGGCGCCGCGGCGGTTCCGCTGGCGCGGCAAGAACGCGTCCCTCGCCCGCCGGTGGGGGATGCTGCACGCCGGCGGCGGCCTGTGGGCGCTCGGGAACTCGGCGTTCACCACGCTGCGGGTGGGCGTCCGGGAGACCTGGGACGTCCAGTTCCCGCTCACGCCGGGCCGGCACATGCGCGGGGCCGTGTTCGTGCGGTGCACGGTCGGCCGCAGCAGGTTCATCGCCGTCGGGACGCACCTGTCGCTCGACGCGACCGAGCGGGTGTCGCAGGCCCAGTTGCTGAAGGAGCACCTGGCCGGGCTCGACGAGCCGTACGTGGTGGCCGGTGACCTGAACGAGGAGCCCGGCGGCGGTGGCTGGCGCACGCTGGCCGACGGCCTCGTCGACGCGGCCGACGCCAAGGAGTGCGGCGACATCTTCACGTACTCGTGCGCGTCGCCCCGGCGCCGCATCGACGGCGTCTTCGTCGACCCGAGGATCGACGTCCTCGACTACCGCTTGATCGACTCCGACCTGGCGAAGGCCGCGAGCGACCACTTCCCGCTCGTGGTCGACCTGGCGCTCCCCGAATAGTCCCGCTGGACAAATCGATCGGTAGTTGGCGAAGATTCCCGCCGGGGCTATTCGCATTGGGGAGAACGCGGTGGGTGATGAGGTGGCGGCAACGCGACCAGCGGGGCAGCAGCCCGGTACCCCCGCCGTCCCCAAGGAGTGGCCGTCGGTGCCGGGGGCCTCTCCGGCCGTCCCCGCGCCGCGCAGCGGCCAACCGAAACTGCCCGACCAGCGCGCGGCCGGTACGGCCGGGCGCACGGCGGACATCTCCGACCGGGGTGAGGCCGTCTGCGTGATCGGCGCGGGCGGCAGCGGCCTGGCCGCGATCAAGAACTTCAAGCAGTTCGGGTTCGACGTCGACTGCTACGAGCGGGAGACCGGCGTCGGCGGCGCCTGGAACTGGCGGCACGAGCGCAGCCCCGTGTACGCCAGCACGCACCTCATCTCCAGCAAGCCGTTCACCCAGTTCCCCGACTTCCCGATGCCCGACGACTGGCCGGACTACCCGCACCACTCCAGCCTGCTCGCCTACTTCGAGCGCTACACCGACCACTTCGGGCTGCGCGACCACATCTGGTTCGGCACCGAGGTGGTCAAGGTGACGCCGACCCGGGAGGGCGACCCGAGGACCTCGTGGGACGTGACGGTCCGCGGGGTGCGTGGCGGTTCGGAGAAGACGCTGCGGTACGCCGCCGTGGTGGTGGCGAACGGGCACAACTGGGCACCGAAGCTGCCCAACTACCCGGGCCTCGACACGTTCGGCGGCACCGTCCTGCACGCCAGCGCCTACAAGGACGCGGCGCAGATCCGGGGCAAGCGGGTGCTGGTGGTCGGCGCGGGCAACACCGGCTGCGACATCGCCGTCGAGGCGGCGCAGCAGGGGACCAAGTGCTGGCACTCCAGCCGGCGCGGCTACTGGTACGCGCCGAAGTACGCCTTCGGCAAGCCGTCCGACCAGGTCAACGACCGGGTGCTCGGCCTGGGGCTGCCGCTCAAGCTGCGCCAGTGGCTGTTCCACCTCACGATGCGGCTCACCGTCGGCGACCTGGAACGGTTCGGCCTGCCCAGGCCCGACCACCGGATCTACGAGACCCACCCGATCGCGAACAGCCAGCTCGTCTACCACGTGGGGCACGGCGGGATCACGCCGGTGCCCGACATCGAGCGGTTCGAGCGCAACCAGGTGGTGTTCAGCGACGGCCGCACGGCCGACCCGGACGTGGTCGTGCTCGCCACCGGCTACCTGCCCCGGTTCGAGTTCCTCCCGCCGGCGTTCTTCGGCGGCGACGACCGGGGGCGGCCGCACCTGCGCTGGCAGATCTTCTCGCCGAACCACCCGACCCTCTCCTTCGTCGGGCTGGTGCAGCCCGACTCGGGCATCTTCACGATCTGCCACTGGCAGAGCGAGCTGGCCGCGGCCTGGCTGCGCCTGGCCGAGTCGACCCCCGACCGGGCGGCGGCCTGGTGGCAGAAGGCGGCCGAGCCGGGCGGAAAATACTCCGACGCCGACGTCAAGGACTCCAGCCGGCACTGGCTCGAGGTCAGCCACTTCGTCTACCTCAAGGCCCTGCAACGCGCGATCAACTCCCTGACCAGCGAGAAGGTCGCCTCATGACGACGCGGGTGATCCGTCCGGACGAGTGGTCCGACCCGCCGCCGTCGGTGAAACGCGAGGTCATCGGCGTCCAGCCGGAGGGGCCGGCGACCGGTCCGCCGGTGCTGTTCGTGCCCGGCTTCGGGCAGGGCGCCTGGGTGTACGCCGAGCACTGGCTGGAGCGCACCGCCGCCCGCGGCTTCCCGGCGTACGCGATGAGCCTGCGCGGCCACGGGGCCAGCGGCAGCGCGCCGAAGTCCGGCCTGCGCGCCTACGTCCACGACGTCACCCAGGTCGCCGCCGGGCTGCCGCGCCAGGCCGTGCTGATCGGGCACGGCGCCGGCGCGCTGGTCGTCGCGATGGCGCTGGCGCGGTATCCGGTCAAGGCCGCGGCGCTGGTCGCGCCGGTCTTCGGCGGGCCGTTGGCCGCGGTGACGGCGTGCGCCCGCAACCCGCTCGGCGTGCTACCGGCGGCGTTCGGTGGGCGGCTCCGCCCCCGGCGCGGTCAACTGTTCAGCTCCGACCTGCCGGCCGAGGAGCAGCGGAACTACCTGGCCCGGCGCGGTCGGGCGTCGGCGCGCGCCCAGTGGCAGCTGTGCCAGGTCCGCGCGCCGGAGGAGCCGGTCGGCGCGCCCCCCGTCCTCGTGGTCGGCAGCCCCGACGACGGCCTGGTGTCGCGGGCCGACCTGGACCGGGTGGCCCGCCGCTACCAGGGCGCGCCGCTGTTGTTCCCGGGAATGGGTCACGACCTGATGCTCGACGCCCGGTGGGCGGAGCCGCTCGACGCGATCCTCGACTGGCTGGAGAAGAACGCCTGAAATCTTGCGGTGGATGTGACAGATCGTAGGAAGTCGTTTACTCAATGGTGGTTTCGGGTAGATAATGCAACCCCCCACCTCTGGTTAGGCGGCATCTCTCATGCGGCACCGGTCAACTCGGGACATCCTTGACGACCACCTACGCCGGCGGGCCGCCGGCGACCTCGACGGCGATCTCCTGGCAAACTACGCACCCGATGTGATCGTGCTCCACCCCGACGGCGAGGCCTTCGGTCACGACGGTGTCCGCTGGGTGGCCGACCGGCTGTCCCGCTACCAGAGCGACAGCGAGTTCCGGTGCCACCGGGTGCTGACGTCGGGCGAGATCGGTGTCCTGGAGTGGTCCGGGCGCGGCGGGCGCACCGACACGATGACGATCGAGGCGACGGAGTCCTTCGTGATGCGCGAGGGGCTGATCGCCGCGCAGACGCTGACGTACGTCACGGCCTACACGGCCACCGCCGCATAATTCCGCCCACCCGTCAGATCCGGGCGCCGTCGTCGAAGTCGTCGTCGTCCTCGTCGTCGCCGGGGCGCAGGCGCCAGATCAGGGTCCCGAACCCGGCCACGATGAGGCCGAACGCGAGCACGAGCACCGTGTTGCGGGCCAGCGGCAGCAGATCGGGCCACACGAACAGCAGCAGGCCGCCCACGATCGCGGCGACGCTCAACGCGGCCGCGGCCGAGATCCGGGGCAGCGGCGGTGCCGGCGGCGGCGTGTAGCCCTCGTCGTCCTCGTCGACGTCGGGCAGCGTCGCGCCGAACGTGTCCAGGGCGTCGAGGAGCGACGGCTCGGGCTCGTCCACGCGCGGCCGCGGCTCGGCGTTCGGGTCGATCCTGGGCAGCAGTCGCGGCTCGCCGAGGGTCAACGTCGGGGTGACGTCGGGGTCGGCGGTCAGGTGGTACCCGGCGACGATGGCGGCCCACGCCGAGTCGACGTCGGGCTCGCCCGGGTCACCCGCCCGGCCGGGCGGCTTCGGATCGGTACGGCGCCGCTGGTGGCGGCGGGACTGGTCGCGGCGGCGGTGGGTGGGGTCCTCGGACACCTCGGGCTCGGCCGTGGGCGTCTCCTGGGCGGTGCCCGTCTCCTCGGTCTCCGCCCCGGCCTCGGCCGGTTCGGCCGCGGGCTGGCCGCTGCCACGCTCCGCCTGGCCGCTGCCGCGCTCTACAGCCTGCTCCGCGGCCTGCTCGGCCGTGACCCGCCGGACGAAGCCGCGCGCCGTCTCGACGTGCTCCCGGTCGACGAACAGCCGGTCGGTCGGGCGGGCGGGCAGGCTCGTGGTGCGCGTGATCGGGTGCAGGTCGGTCGACGGCTGCAGGTACGCCGCGATCCCGCGGGCACCGAGCACGTCGAGCAGGTGCTCGCCGACCCGCGGATCGATGTCGCCGACCGATTCGTAGGCGGACGCCATCAGCCCGTTGTCGCGCCGACCACGCCGGCCGCCCGTCGTTGGCACGCCGCGCCACCTCCCGCCGGAATGTTTCAGTCTCGGGAAGAATCCTGACACGTCGGCACCCGTGGGCGGCAGTGCGAGTGTGTGCCGCGCGTTGCTGTGAGGTATTCCAGATCCGTAGGCTCTGTGTCGCCGGGTGTACCGGTGTGCGGCGGGTGGAAGGACGAGCATGCTCTACTGGCTGCTCAAGTACGTGATTCTGGGTCCTCTGCTGAAGCTGGTCTTCCGGCCGCAGGTCGAGGGCCGCGACAACGTTCCCGACGGCGGGCCGGCGATAATCGCCAGCAACCACCTGTCGTTCTCCGACTCGATCTTCATGCCGCTCATGGTCAAACGGCGGGTCACGTTCGTGGCCAAACAGGAGTATTTCACCGGTAAGGGTCTCAAGGGCTGGCTGACGAAGATGTTCTTCGTGGGCACCGGCTGCATCCCGGTCGACCGGTCGGGTGGCCGGGCCGCCCAGGCGGCGATCGACACCGGAATGCGGGTGCTGCGCGAGGGGAACATCTTCGGCATCTATCCGGAGGGCACCCGCTCGCCCGACGGCCGGCTGTACCGGGGCAAGACCGGGGTGGCCCGGATGGCGCTGGAGAGCGGCGCGCCGGTGATCCCCGTCGCCATGCTCAACTCCGACGAGATTCAGCCGACCGGGCAGATCATTCCGAACCTTCGGCGGCCGAAGATCGTGTTCGGGCGTCCGCTGGACTTCTCCCGCTACCACGGCATGTCGGGCGACCGCTTCATCGAACGCGCGGTGACCGACGAGATCATGTACGAGCTGATGCAGCTGTCGGGCCGCGAGTACATCGACATCTACGCCCAGAAGGCGAAGACCGCCGCGCCGACGACCCCCGACCCGGAACCCGCGGCCGCCGCGGCTTAGAGGCCGGCGATCCGGAGCAGGCCGGGCACCTCGTGGTGGCGGGCGAACTCGCGTAGCTCGGTGGCCACCGCGGTCAGGGCCGGGTCGGCCTTCACCGCGGCGGCGAGCGACAGGATCCGGTTGGTCTGGTTCGGGATCTCGCTGTAGATCTCGGCCGCCGCCAGGTGCAGGGCCGCCGCCCGGGCCGGGTCGCCGTCAGCCGCCGCCACCGCGCCGGTGACCCCGCGCAACGCCGCGTCGACCCACAGGGTGCGGTGCGGCACCTCGGTCAGCAGCTCGCGCAGCGCCACCGCGGCCGGCCGCCCGATCAGGACCGCCGTGTGCGCGGCCGCGTGCAGCCACTCGCCGCTCGCGATCGTCCGGATCTTCTGCCAGCTCTCGCCCAGCTCGGCGAGCACGTTCCGGGCCACCTCGCGCCGGCCGCGGAGGGCGTGGCACAGGGCGGCCTGGCCCAGCCCGGTCCACAGGAGCCGGTGGAACCCGCTGCGCCGGCCGACGGCGACGAGCTCGTCGATGGCCTCGTCGGGCACGTCGTCGCCGCGTAGCAGCCGCATCCAGCGGGACACGCCGAGGCTGTGCAGATCCCAGGTGGGTGCACCGGCCTCGTCGACGGCGGCCAGCAGCTCCGTCCAGTCGCCGGAGAAGTAGGCCTCCTGCGCGACGGGGAGGTACCCGGTGACGAGCATATTCCCGCCGGGCCCGCTCGCCAGGCCCTCCTCGCGCACCGCCTTCGACGCCGGCCAGTCGCCCTCCTCCATCAGCGTGTAGGAGAGGTTGCGGGCGACCCGGGGCAGGGCGAGCAGGCGCTGCTGGCGGCACAGGTCCATCACGGACTGCAGCTCGGCCAGCCCGCGGCGGTCGCCCGCCTGGTACTGCGCGGTGCCGATGGTGATCCGGGCGTTGGCGGCCGCCTCGACCAGCCGGAGCTGCGACGCGATCTCCGCGGCCGCGCCGGCGGCGGCGATCGCCGGACCGTCCTCGAGGTTGAGCATGTGCAGCCGGCCGAGTTCGGCGTACGCGTCGGCCTTCTCCGGTGTGTCGGGCAGGTCGTCGAACAGCTCGACGGCGCGGTCGAGGCAGGCGAGGCCGGTGGTGCGGTCGGCCCGCAGCCAGGCCGCCTGGCCGAGCAGCGTCCAGGCGCGGGCGGCGCCGCTCTGCTCGCCGGCCTGCTGCAACCGGTCGGCCACCGCCGACAGCCGGTCGACGCCGCCGGACGCGAGGAAGGCGTCACCGTCGGCGTAGAAGGCGATCTCGGCGGCGAGCAGTTCGATCCGCAGCCGCTCGGCCCGCGGGGTGGCGTCGTCGCACAGCACCCGGGCCCGCTCGGCCTGCGCGGCGGCGGTGTCGAGCGCCCGCAACGCGTAGGCCCGGCGGGCGGCCCGGTACAGGGCCGACCGGGCTGCCGGCGCGTAACGCACGGCGTCGCTGCCCAGCGTGCGGGCGATCTCGTAGGCGGTGAACCGGTGGTGGGCGAGCACCTCGGCGAGGTCGGTGTCGCGGCTGGACGCGATGCGGTCGAGCCAGTCGCCGGTGCGCTTGTGCCGCGCGACCCGCTCGCTGCGGGGCAGCCGCTGGTAGCAGACGTCGCGGACGAGCAGGTGGCCGAACCGGTACTCCAGCTGGCCCTCCATCGTGGAGGTCTCCTGCTCGTGCACCAGGTCGCGCTGTTCCAGCCGGCGCAGCGTCCGCTCGATGGCCTCGACCGGGCGGCCAAGCGCCGCCGCGACCGCGCCCGGCCAGAACTGCATGCCCACGACGGCGGCCGCCTGGAGAACGGCCCGGTCGGCGGCGTCGAGGAGGTCGACCCGGTTCGCGATCACCGCGTGCACGCTGTCGGGCATGGGCAGCGGCGCCGCGTCGCCGAGCGGGACGGTCGGCCGCAGCGCGCCCTGCTCGATCAGCATGCGGGTGTACTCGTGCGCGTAGAGCGGGTTGCCGTCGGCCAGTTCGACCAGCGGCTCCAGCGACTCGGGGGAGTAGGTCGCCTTGCCGAGCAGGTGCGCGTACATGGTGGCGATCTCCTGGTCGCGCAGCGGCGGCAGGGTGATCGTCAGGGCGCCGGAGATCGTGTTCGACCAGCCGGGATTGCGCTCCGCGAGCTCCGGCCGGGCCGTCGCGAGCAGCAGCAACGGGACGTCGCGGATCGAGGCGCCCAGCAGGTCGACGAAGCGCAGCATCGAGTCGTCGGCCCAGTGCAGGTCCTCGATCACCAGCACGGTCGGCTGGCGGGCGGCGAGCGCGCCGACGAACCGGCGCCACGCCGACTCGGCCTCCTCGGCGGCGAGCTGCGAGCCGGGCAGGCCGACGAGCGGGCCGATCGCGTCGCTGAGCCGGGCCGCCTCGGCCGGGCCGACCAGGTCCTCCAGCGCGTCGTCGAGGCGCGAGCGGGCGGTGCCGGCCGAGTCGGAGTCGAGGATCGACGCGTGCGCCTTGACGATGTCGGCCAGCGCCGAGTACGTCACGTTCTCGCCGAACGGCGGGCAGCGGCCGGTGTACCAGACGACCGGGTCGACGCCGGAGAGGCGCTGACTGTGCTGGTACAACTCGCGCACCAGCCGGCTCTTGCCGATGCCGGCGTGCCCGAGCACGGTGACCACCTGCGGGACGCGATCGGCGACCGCCCGGTCGAGCGCGTTGACCAGCATGGACAGCTCGTGGGTGCGGTTCACCAGCGGCGTCGCGCCGATCTCCCGGTCGGGGTGCACCCGCTGCATCGGCGCGATCGCCAGCCACACCTCGGTGGGTTGGCTGCGCCCGCGCAGCGTCACCGGTGGCTGGGCGGCATACCGGATGACGCTCTTGGTGGCGGCGTAGGTGGCCCCGCTGACCAGCACCCCGCCGGGCGGCGCGACCGACTGCAGCCGGGCGGCGATGTTGACCACGTCGCCGGCCACGATGGCCTGGCCGCCGTCGCGTGCGGCGGCCACGTCGACCAGGGCCTCGCCGGTGGTGACGCCCACCCGGCAGCGCAGCCCGCCATCGGCGTACCGGTCGAGCACCCGCTGCAACTCCAGCCCCGCGCGGACGCACTTCACGGCGTCGGTCTCGGTGGCCACCGGCGCGCCGAACAGCGCCATCACGGCGTCACCGATGTACTTCTCCACGACGCCGCCGTACTGCGTGATCACCCGGCGCGCGGCGGCGAAGAACGCCGTCTGCAGGTCGCGTACCTGCTCGGGATCGGTGCGCTCGACGTACGGGGTGAAGTCGATCAGGTCGACGAACAGCACGGAGACGCGGCGCCGGTCCTCCGACCGGGTCGTTTCGTTGCTCGCGACGCGGGTACCACAACCGGTGCAGAAGGAGGCGTCGGCAGCGAGCGGACGCCCGCACTGGGAGCAGGCGCGCGGCAGCGCGGAACCGCAACCGCCGCAGAACCGGTCATCGGCGGCTGACGGTCGGCCGCACCGCGGGCACGCCGTACCGATGGCCGTTCCTCCTTGAGTCCGTAGGTCGGGTTATGGTCAGTATCGTTACCTTTGCACCGCCTGTTCGCCAGCCCGTCTCATACGCGACACTGTCACGAAGCGGCATGTATCAGTAGCCGTTCGGTCGCTACAGTTCGGCTTAATGGACGAGGGAGGGTGAGCGATGGTCGCGGTTCGCCTGGCACGGGGATGGGTGGGATACGGCGGCTCGGTGCACCGGGCCGGCGATTTCGTCGACGTCGATGCGATCACGCTCGCGAAACTCGAGGCGTGCGGGGTCGTCACCTGCTGGGAGTCCACCGATTCACCCAGTGATACCGAAAGCTCGGACGAAGACCGCTAGCGATCCGTCATTCCGGCCCGCCGGCGCAGCGCGGGCAGGTCGGTGACCACGATCCGCCGGCCCTCGGTGCGCAGCCACCCGCGGCTGGAGAACGAGCCGATCGCCTGGTTCACGCTCTGCCGCGAACCGCCGGCCATCTCGGCCAACTGGCTCTGGTTGAGCTCGATGGTGACCATCGGCGCCGAGCTGTCGCCGGCGAGGCGCACCAGCGTCTTGGCCACCCGGCCGGGCAGGTCGAGGAACACGTGGTCGGCGTTCTGCTCGGTGAGCCGGCGCACCAGCGCACCGAACGAGCGCATCACCGCGTCGAGGATGCGCGGGTTCAGGTGCAGCAGTTCGATGAACGCACCGCGCGACAACGCCAGCGCCGTCGTGTCTTCGATCGCCTCCGCCGACAACGACCTGGGCAGGCCGTCGAGCAGGGACACCTCGCCCAGCACCTCCGGCGGGCGCATGACGGAGAGCACCGCGCGCTCGCCCGTGGGCGCCGTGCGGAACACCATGATCGCGCCACGCCGCAGCACGATCAGCGATTCGCCGGGATCGTTCTCGACGAACAGCAGTTGGCCCTTGCGGTAGGTGCGGGGCACCGCCGCGGCCACGACCCGTTGCCGGATTTCCGGTTCGAGGGTCGCGAACATGTCGACGCCACTCAGCGCGTCGCCGGGATCCGGCAGCCGAGCCTCCACCGGTCCACTCCTCCCCGGCCGTCTCTAAAGATTTCCAAAAGGTCTGCTACAGATCATGTCGTGGGTGTCGCGGCCTGTACACCCCTTCCGGCGGGTGGCCGACAGAACGTATCTGAGGCAGCCAGCAGGCTACAGCCAACGGACCGATCGCCGGGGGACGCCACGGCGAGGCATTGATAACGGTCTGGGGCCGGCAACGAAAGGTCCCAGGCGCGCATCAAGCAGGGTCCGGGTGTGGAGGGCGTCGACGCGGGACGAGGGGGCCGCGTCGGCGCCCGACCCGGCTCGGGACACGCCCACCCACGGGTGGCATCGCCGTAAACCGAGTGTGATCGCGGATTCACGTACCAGATAATTTCGCTCGTGATGGGCATCGACGAGGTTCGCACGCTGCTCCGCACGAGCTGGCACGCCAACGTGATCTCCTGCACGGTCCTCGACGGCGGCATGAACTCGCTGGCCTGGTTGGTCACCTTGGATGATCGGCGGTGCGTGGCCAAGGCGGTCACGGCCGCGGAGCGGCGGCCGTTCGAGGCGGGCCTGGCGGCGGCCGAGCACCTGAGCGTCGGTGGGATCGCCGCTGGCCGGCCGATCCGGGCCGCCGACGGGGCGCTCTCGGTGCGCACCGACCACTCCACCGTCGCCCTGCTCGAGTTCGTACCGGGCCGGCCGCTGGTCCGCGACGACCCGCTCGACCAGCACTGGTGGGGCGACGCGCTGGGGGCCGCCCACCGGGCGTTGGCCCGCTTCAGCCACGCCGGGCTGTCCCGCTTCCACCTGCTGCGGACCGACGGCCCGCACCTCGCGGTGGAGGACTGGGTGCGTCCCGCGGTCGCCGACGCCATGGCCGCGATGGCCCGGCTCACGGTGACCGACCAGCTCACCTACGGCACCTCGCACGGCGACCCGTCACCCGACGCGTTCCGGTTCGACCTCGACACCGGACGCACCGGGATCATCGACTGGGGCTCGGCGGGCAGCGGCCCGCTCATGTACGACATCGCGTCCGCCGTCATGTACGCCGGCGGGCCGCCGGCCGCCGGCGACCTGATCGAGGCCTACCTGGCGGCCGGGCCGGTCGGCCGCGACGAGCTGGAGGCGACCCTGCCCACGATGCTGCGCTTCCGGTACGCCGTACAGGCGTTCTACTTCGCCCACCGCATCTGGGTCGACGACCGGCGCGGCATCGACGGACCGGAAGGGAACCTGACGGGCCTTCTGCACGCACGAAAGTTCTTCGAGACGGCATAGTGGACCCCGATGCCGTACCGATACTTCTACGACTGCGAGTTCATCGAGGACGGCCACCTGATCGACCTGGTGTCGATCGGGATGGTCGACGAGCGTGGGCGCGAGTTCTACGCCGTCAGCACCGAGTTCGACGACAGCCGTGCCCTGCCGTGGGTGCGCCGCAACGTGCTCGACAAGCTGCCCTCGCCGGCCGACCGCGCCTGGCGGTCGCGCGAACGGATCCGCGAGGACATCTACGCGTTCATGACCGAACCGGGCGAAGAGATCGAGCTCTGGGCCTGGTACGCGGCCTACGACCACGTGGCGCTCGCCCAGCTCTGGGGCGCCATGCCGGCCCTGCCCCGGGAGATCCCCCGGTACACGAAGGACCTGCGCCAACGCTGGGACGACCTGGGTCAACCGCCGCTGCCGACGGCCACCGGACGGCACGACGCCCTGGTGGACGCCCGACACAACCTGATGCGCTGGAACGCGATGGAGGAATCCGCCGCCGGGCGGAGTCTTCGGTAGCGATATGGTTTCGCCCGGACCTTAAGCGCCGCAGGCACTGTCGCCGCGAGCCGGCGCCTCTTCACAAAATTCAGAATGCGGAAGGAATCAGCATGCGTATCGGCGTGCTTACCGGCGGCGGCGACTGCCCCGGCCTGAACGCGGTCATCCGCGGCGTCGTCCGCAAGGGCGTGCAGACCTACGGCCACGAGTTCGTCGGGTTCCGCGACGGCTGGAAGGGCCCGCTGCAGGGCCTCACCCGGCCGCTCGGCGTGCCCGAGGTGCGCGGGATCCTGCCGCGTGGCGGCACCATCCTCGGTTCGTCCCGGACCAACCCGTTCAAGATCGAGAACGGCGTCGAGCAGATCAAGAACAACCTGGCCGAGCTGGGCATCGACGCCCTGGTCGCCATCGGTGGCGAGGACACCCTCGGCGTCGCCTCGAAGCTCACCGACCTCGGCGTCAACGTCGTCGGCGTGCCGAAGACGATCGACAACGATCTCGGCGCCACCGACTACACCTTCGGTTTCGACACCGCCGTCAACATCGCCATGGAGGCGATCGACCGGCTGCACACCACCGCCGAGAGCCACCACCGTTGCCTCGTGGTCGAGGTCATGGGTCGGCACGCCGGCTGGATCGCCCTGCACTCCGGCCTCGCCGGCGGCGCCAACGTGATCCTCCTGCCGGAGCGCAAGTTCGACATCGACCAGGTGTGCGCCTACGTCGAGAAGCGCTTCGAGATCCAGTACGCGCCGATCGTGGTCGTGTCCGAGGGCGCGATTCCGGACGAGGGCGACATGACGCTGCAGAGCGGCGAGGTCGACGCGTTCGGGCACGTGCGGCTGGGCGGCATCGGCCAGTGGCTGGCCGGCGAGATCGAGAAGCGCACCGGCAAGGAGGCCCGCACCGTGGTGCTCGGGCACATCCAGCGGGGCGGCACGCCGACGGCGTTCGACCGGGTGCTCGCCACCCGCTTCGGCCTGGGCGCGATCGACGCGGTGCACGCCGGCGACTTCGGCAAGATGGTCGCGCTCCGGGGCACCGAGATCGTCCGGGTGCCGCTCCAGGAGGCCACCCGCGAGCTGAAGACCGTGCCGGTCGAGCGGTACGACGAGGTAGAGGTCTTCTTCGGCAACTAGGAGTTTCGATGACGCACACGGTTGCCGTGATCGGCGCGGGCAAGATCGGTGAGGTCCTGCTGTCCGGGCTGGTCCGGGCCGGGTGGCCGGTCGGGCGGTTGATCGCGACCGCCCGCCGGCCCGAGCGGGGCCGGGAACTGGCCGACCGGTACGGCGTCCGGGTGCTGCCGAACGAGGCGGCGGCGGCCGAGGCGGATGTGCTGGCCGTCGCCGTCAAGCCGCAGGACGCCGAGGCGCTGATGACCGACCTCGGTCCGAAGGTGCCGGCCGGCAAGCTGGTGATTTCGCTGTGCGCCGGCCTGCCGACGTCGTTCTTCGCCCGGTTCCTCGCCGCCGGAACCCCGGTGGTGCGGGTGATGACGAACACACCGGCGCTGGTCGACGAGGCGATGACCGCCATCTCGGCCGGCCCGCACGCCACCGCCGAGCACCTGGCGCTGGCCGAGGAGATGTTCACCCCGCTGGGACGCACGCTGCGCCTGCCCGAGTCGCAGCAGGACGCGGTCACGGCGTTGAGCGGCTCCGGCCCGGCGTACTTCTTCTACCTGGTCGAGGCGATGACCGACGCGGGCATCCTGCTGGGCCTGCCCCGGCAGGTGGCGCACGACCTGATCGTCCAGACGGCGATCGGTTCGGCGGTGATGCTCCGCGAGTCGGGGGAGCACCCGGTCAAGCTGCGGGAGGCGGTCACCTCGCCGGCCGGCACCACCATCGCGGCGATCCGCGAACTGGAGAACCACGGCGTCCGGGCGGCGCTGCTCGGCGCCCTGGAGGCGGCCCGCAACCGGGCCCAGGAAATCGCCGCCAACGAGGTCTGATCCCTCGTCGTCGATTCACTCACGCGTTCACACTGTCGCGTTAGGTAGTCGATCCCATACCTTTTACGAACCAGTGGTTGGGGGGCCGACCCAGGAAACGGACGGAGGCGGTGACGCCAACACCGCCTCCGTCCAAGTCTTTTCCCGGCGTGACGCAGAATGTGCAGGTGCGATTCGACCAGCACCGTGCCCTGGACGCCATTGAGCGTCGCCTCGCCACCGACCCCCTGCGCACCGGCGGGATCGTCGAGGTGTCCGAAGTGGTGCGCTTCGCCGACCTCGACAGCGGCAAGGAAGCGTCCCTGCTCCGGCTCGGCCTGCTGGTGGACGGGCTGGCCAGACTGCTCGGCGACGGCGGGGTGGCGCTGTACCCGGTGGCCGAGCGCGGCCTGCTCAGCGACACCGAACTCACCTCCAACGAGCGCATGGTGCTGCGCCGCTGGTCCGACGACGGGCTGCTGGAGATCCTGCCGCCCGGCGCGCCGGCGCTGGCCCGGGCCGGCGAGGTGTCGGCGCTCACCGGCCAACCCGTGCTCACCCGGGCGCAGATCCGCGGCTACGCGTTGCGGCCGACGCCCGGCGGGGGCGGCTCGGTGCAACTGGTGCCGGTGGGGCCGGGTCCGAGCCCCGTGCCCGACCAGGCGCTGCGGGCCCTCACCCGAATGTGGAGGTGTCCGGTTCCCGACTGTCCGAGCTACGGCCGTCCGGGCGTCGGGCAGCCGCCTCCCCAACTCGCCCAGGGCGTCCCCATGTGCCCCCGGCACGGCGAGCGCCTCTCCGACGCGGGTGCCCGGCCATCGGTGGTCGCCCTCGTGGTGCGGATCGGCGGCCTGGTGCGGCAGCGGTTCGCGGTGGCGGCCGGCACGCCGGTGGTGGTCGGCCGCGCTCCCGACCAGCACGGCTCGGTCGCGCTCGGTCCGCTCCTCGACGAGGAGGCCCGCACCTGGGTCAGCCGCAAGCACGTCGCGCTGGAACTGCGTCCCGACGGGGTCTACGCCACCGACATGAGCACCAACGGCACCGTGGTGGTCGGCCCGGACGGTCGCGGGCGGCTGCCGGGCGGGCAGGCCCGCCGGCTGGGTGAGCGCGACATCCTCGAACTCACCGACGGGGTCGAGGTGGCCCGGGCGGGTACGGCGGCCGGGTCGAGCGACGCGACCGCGCCCGGTTCGGTGATGGCCGACGCACCGACGATCGCGATCCGGATGCCGCGCGACAACCGTTAGTTCAGACGCATGAACATCTGGATCACCGTGACGCCCGGGACGCTGTACCCGCGCACCAGGTCGCACAGGTAGTTGATCACCAGCAGCCCGCGGCCGGCCTCGCTGGTCAGCGGCGGTGCCTGCCGCCCGGCCAGCGGGTCGGCGATGTGGCCGGCGTCGGTGATCTCGCAGATCACGTGGCCCTCCCGGACCCAGACCCGCGCCTCGCCGGGGCCGCCCGCGTGGCGGATCGTGTTGGTCGCGATCTCGTTCGCCGCCATCTGGAGGTCGATCGAGCGGTCGTGGACCAGGCCCGCCGCGCCCGCGTGCCGCCCGACGAACTCGCGGAGCCGGGGGAGGTCGTCGATGTCGGCGAAGTTCATCACCGGGAGGGTGCAGTCGGGCCGGGGGAGCGGCGTGTTGAACTCGGCCACGACGGTGGCCGGTTCGGCGTAGCTGCGGCTGGGACCGCGCTCGCCGCCCACGATGACCATCGGGTGGGTGCGGCAGATGTCGGCCAGCGCCTCGGGCTCCAGGGCACGGTCGCACGGGCACAGCATCGTGCCGGCCGCCGCGGCGAACATCACGTTGACCATCGCCTCGTGCTGGATGCACACGGGGTACTCGGCGTCGCTGCGTCCGGGCCAGAGGGCCTCGGCCACGATCGCGAACGGCTGGCCGGCGTGCTCGTCGACGAAGGAGCGGATCACCGCGGGGATGATCCGGTTCGGGTTGCGTCCGTCGATCGTCATGTCGACGATCTGCACCTTCTCGGCGACGGCGCCGAGTGCGCGGGTGACCCAGGCGGTGTTGCGGGGCGGCGCCGCGATCAGCGTGGGAGTTCCGGCCGCCAGGGAGTCGCTGAGGAACGGCACCGTCGCGGCGAGATACTCACGCTCGGTGCCGTAGAGCAGCGCATCATGAACGAACCGGGCGCTGGAGGTCACGACGCCCTCTTACCGCCTTCCGGACAACGAAGTACGTAAAAGCCGGTCTCGTGGACCGGATAGTTGAATCGTGACAAGGACACTAGCGCCGGCCCGTTGCCCGTGGCTAGCGTGGTCACCGGTGCGACGGACTCACTGTGCGTGTTTGTGCGATTGCCGCAAGTACGTCCGTCGCCGCTCCGGAAGGATCAAGCTCCGACGTGTCGATCACCAGATCGTGATCGATCGATCGGGCGACGGCCGTGTGCTGCGCGAGCGCCTGTCCGAGCGTCCGGTCGCCGCGATCGCGTTCACGTTGCGTCAGCACCCGCGGCGGACAGGTCACGTGAACAATCAACAAATCCTGGCCCGCACACGCCGCGCGGAGGTCGTCGCCCCACGCCCGGGTCAGCAGCACCTGGTCGACGATCACGTTGACTCCACCGGCCGCCAGCGCCGCCACCGCGCGGTGCAGGGCGCGCACCACGCGGTCGCCGTACGGCCCGGGCGAGATCGCGGTCACCGTGCCGTCCGACCCGTACTCGTACCGGTACATCTCGGTCGACCACAGGGCATTCAGGTACCGCTCGGGCAGCGCGGTGACCACCGTGTCGATCCCCCAGACGAGGGCCGGCTCGGCCCACGCCTCCTGCAGCGCCCGGGCCAGCGTGGTCTTTCCCGCGCTCGACGCGCCGTTCAGGACGACAATCACGGTCGTGACGATAGACAACCCTCCGCCCGGCGGCGTGCTGATTGTCGACGGCGCGAACGTCGTCGGGTCGGTTCCCGACGGGTGGTGGCGTGACCGGGCCGGTGCCGCCGCGCGGCTGCGCGACCGGCTCGCCGCGGCCGCCGTCGAGGGCGGGGTCCTGGCCGCCGTCGAGGTCGTTCTGGTCGTGGAGGGCAGGGCCCGCGACATCGGGACGACCGAGGGGATACGCGTGGTGTCCTCTCCGGGCAGCGGCGACGACACGATCGTCGAGGTCGCCGGCGCGGCGGCCGGCACCGGGGCCGGCCCGGTGACGGTGGTCACCGCCGACCGTGGCCTGCGGGAACGCGTCGCCGCGGTGGGCGCCTCGGCCGTCGGGCCGGGAACGCTCTACCGGTGGCTGGAATAGCGGCCACCCGACACCCTGCCGCTCGACCGCGATCGTAGGCTTGACGCCATGCGTCAGGAATGGCATCACTTCCAGTTCCCCGGCCCGGAGATCGGGCAGTCCGTCGACGACGGGTCGGTAGACCTGGACCGCTGGCGTAGCCTCCCGCGGGCGCAGACCCCGCCGTGGCCCGACCAGGCGGCGGTCGACGACGTCATGAAGGTGCTCAACGTCGTCCCGCCGATCGTGGCACCGTACGAGGTCGACCACATGCGCGAGAAGCTCGCCCTGGTCGCCGACGGCAAGGCGTTCCTGCTCCAGGGCGGCGACTGCGCGGAGACGTTCGCCGACAACACGTCGGAGCACCTGCTCGCCAACGCCCGCACGCTGCTGCAGATGGCCGTGGTGCTCACGTACGGCGCGTCGCTGCCGGTGATCAAGGTGAGCCGGGTCGCCGGGCAGTACACCAAGCCGCGCTCGAAGCCGCTCGACGCGCTCGGGCTGCCCGCCTACCGCGGCGACATGATCAACTCGCTGGAGCCGACGCCCGAGGCCCGGGTCGCCGACCCGCAGCGCATGATCCGCGTGTACGCCAACTCGTCGAGCGCGATGAACATGCTGCGCGCCTACCTCCACGGCGGCATGGCCGACCTGCACGCGGTGCACGACTGGAACAAGGGCTTCGTGCGCACGTCCGCCGCCGGCCAGCGGTACGAGGCGATCGCCCGCGAGATCGACCGTGCGATCGGCTTCATGCAGGCCTGCGGCGTCGACGACTCGGCGCTGCGCACCGCCGACGTGTTCTGCTCGCACGAGGCGCTCGCGCTGGAGTACGAGCGGCCGCTCACCCGGGTGGTCGGCGAGCGCGCGTACGGGCTGTCGGGCCATTTCCTGTGGATCGGCGAGCGCACCAAGCAGCTCGACGGCGCGCACGTCGACTACATGTCCCGCATCGCCAACCCGATCGGCGTCAAGCTCGGCCCCACCACCACGCCGGAACTGGCGATCGAGCTGTGCGAGCGGCTCAACCCCGGCAACGTGCCCGGCCGGCTCACGCTGATCAGCCGCATGGGCAACGACAAGGTCCGTGACGCGCTGCCGTCGATCGTCGAGAAGGTCACCGCGGCCGGCCAGCGGGTGGTGTGGCAGTGCGACCCGATGCACGGCAACACGGTCGAGTCGCTCAAGGGCTACAAGACCCGCCACTTCGACCGGATCGTCGACGAGGTGCTCGGCTACTTCGAGGTGCACCGCCAGCTCGGCACCCATCCGGGCGGGTTGCACGTCGAGCTCACCGGTGAAGACGTCACCGAGTGCCTCGGCGGCGCGCAGGAGATCGCCGACGCCGACCTCGAACGCCGTTACGAGACGGCGTGCGACCCGCGGCTGAACACCCAGCAGTCGCTGGAACTGGCCTTCCTGGTGGCGGAGATGCTCCGTGGCTGAGCCGCTGGGCGACCGTCCCGTCGATCTCCGGTCCGACACGGTCACCCGGCCGACACCGGGCATGCGGGAGGCCATCGCCGCCGCCGAGGTCGGCGACGACGTCTACGGCGAGGACCCGACGGTCAACGCGCTGGAGGCGGAGGTCGCCGCGCTGTTCGGGCACCAGGCGGCGCTGTTCACGCCGACCGGCTCGATGGCCAACCAGATCGCGCTGCAACTCGGTGCCGGTCCGGGCGCCGAGCTGCTGTGCGACGCCGACGCGCACGTGGTCACCTACGAGTCTGGCGCGGCCGCCGCGTACGGCGGGATCAGCAGCCGCACCTGGCCCACCTGCGGTGCCCGCATCGACCCCGGCGCGGTGGCGGCGATGGTGCGCCCGGCCGGCTTCCACGCCGTCCCGACGACGCTGATCGCCGTCGAGCAGACGCACAACCGGGCCGGCGGCGCCGTGATCCCGGTCGAGACGCTCACCGCGCTGCGCGGGGTGGCCGACGAGGCCGGTGCCGCGCTGCACTGCGACGGTGCCCGCATCTGGCACGCGCACATCGCCGACGGGGTGGCGCTGAGCACCTACGGCGCCCTGTTCGACACGCTCTCGGTGTGCCTGTCCAAGGGGCTCGGGGCGCCGGTGGGGTCGCTCGTGATCGGGTCGACGGAGAAGATCGCCACCGCCCGGGTGCTCCGCAAGCGGCTGGGCGCCGGCATGCGTCAGGTCGGCATCCTCGCGGCGGCCGGGCAGTACGCGCTGCGCCACCACATCGCCCGGCTCGCCGACGACCACGCGCGGGCGAGGCGGCTGGCCGAGGCGCTCGCGCCCACCGGGGTGGTCGACGTCGCCGACGTGCGCACCAACATCGTCCCGTTGGATCTGGCCAAGGCGCCCGTCGACGCGCCGACGCTCGGCGAGAAGGCCCGCGCGTACGGCGTCCTCGTGTCTGTTCTCGGGCCGCGGACCGCGCGCCTCGTGACCCACCTCGACCTCGACGACGCCGGGGTGGAGCGCGCGATCGACGCAATTTCGGTGATCCTCCGCGGATAGGGATTCGCCCCGCGCGGCGCGGGTAGGTGACCGGTTCGACGATCACTCACCGCGCCCGCCGGGCGCCCGCCATGGTGGAGGAAATATGCGACTCAACGACGACGACATCGTCTCTGGTGGCCCGGGCGGAGCCAACGAGGGTCCCGCCGACGGCGGGGCCAACGCCCACGAGCACGACGGCGCCGCCGACGGCACCATCGCCGACGAGGGTGTCGCCGACGGCGGCGCCAACACCGCTCCCGACGCCGAGGACGGCGGAGCCGACGGCGCCGCCGAGGGCGTGGCCGACGGCGGCGCCAACACCGGCCCCGACGCCGAGGACGGCGGCGCCGACGGCACCGCCCGGTAATGACGGGTGTGGTGGAGCGGGCCGACGTCCGGCCCGCTCTCCGGCGCTGTGTCGGGATCCCCGTCGACGAGTTCGTCTCGAAGCACTGGGGGCAGGCGCCGCTGCTGTCCCGTCCGCCGGGCGGCTTCGCCGACCTGTTCGGGCTCGACGCGGTCGACGAACTGCTGAGCACGCACGGCCTGCGGACCCCGTTCGTGCGGGTGGCCCGCGACGGCACGGTGCTGCCGAAGGCCGAGTTCACCGGCAGCGGCGGCGCGGGCGCGGAGATCGGCGACCAGGTGCTCGACGAGAAGGTGCTCGGCCTGCTGTGCGATGGGGCCACGATCGTGCTTCAGGGCCTGCACCGCACCTGGGCGCCGCTGGCGTCCTTCACCGCGCGGCTGCATCACGATCTCGGGCACCCGGTGCAGATCAACGCGTACGTCACGCCGGCCGGCAACCGCGGGTTCGCCACCCACTACGACACCCACGACGTCTTCGTGCTGCAGATCGCCGGCCGCAAGCGGTGGACGATCCACCCGCCGGTGATGGTCGACCCGCTGCCCCTGCAGGCCTGGGGCGGCCGGTCCGACGAGGTGGCGGCCGCGGCGTCCGGACCGGCCGCGATCGACCGGGTGTTCACCCCGGGCGACGCGCTCTACCTGCCGCGCGGCTGGCTGCACTCGGCGGAGGCCGTGGGTGAGCTGTCGGTCCACCTGACCATCGGGATCCGCACCGTCACCCGGTACGCGCTGGTCGAGGAGATGCTGGCGATGGCGGTGGGCGCCCAGCCGCTGCGGGCGTCGCTGCCGTTCG
Organism: Virgisporangium aurantiacum; assembly: GCF_016863635.1. Classification (GTDB taxonomy): domain Bacteria; phylum Actinomycetota; class Actinomycetes; order Mycobacteriales; family Micromonosporaceae; genus Virgisporangium; species Virgisporangium aurantiacum. The sequence goes on from NZ_BOPG01000067.1 coordinate 107,535, forward strand.
GCGTCGACGTGGCCGACCCGGCCGCCGTGGAGCCGGAACTGGCCGCCACCGTTGCGGCGCTGCGCGACTGGCTGACCACCGTCGACCCGGCCGAGGTCGCCGGCCGGCTGCGGGAGCGGTTCTGGCCGGGGGACCGGCCGGCCCCGCTGCGTCCGCTGGCCCAGGCCGCGTTCCGCGCCGGACTCGACCGCGACAGCCTGGTGACGGCGCGGCCCGGCCTGCGCTGGCGGCTGGAGCACGACGACCCGCGGACGGTGACGCTGCGGACGTTCGACCGCACGCTCACCATGCCGGCCGGATGCGCGCCGGCACTGGAGTGGCTGCTGGCCGGACCGGTCCGCCGGGTCGCCGACACGCCCGGCCTCGACGAGGTCGACGACGCGCTGGTGCTGGCCCGCCGCCTGCTCAAGGAAGCGGTCCTGGTCCCCGCCTAGACGAGGGTCCGCAGCGCGGCGATGTCCTTGGCGTGGCCCTCGTGCACCGGGGCGCTCGGGGTCTCCACGATCACCGGGACGCCCCGGGTGGCCGGGTGGGCGAGCAGCGCGGCGAACGGGTCGAGCCCGATCGCGCCGGCGCCGACGTTCTCGTGCCGGTCGCGGGTGGAGCCGCAGGCGTCCTTCGAGTCGTTGGCGTGCACCAGCCGGAGGCGGCCCGGGCCGACGGTGTCGACCAGCGCGTCCATCGTGGCGGCGGCCCCGCCGGGAGCGGCGAGGTCGTGGCCGGCGGCCCAGGCGTGGCAGGTGTCGAAGCAGACGCCGAGCATCGGGTGCCGGCCGACCGCGTCGAAGTACGGGCCGAGGTCCTCGACCCGCTTCGCCAGGCACTGGCCGCCGCCGGCGCTGGGCTCGACCAGCAGCAGCGGACCGTCGGGGTCGAGGCCGTCGAGGATCGGGAGCAGCACCTCGCCGGCCTGCCGGATCGCCGCGTCGCGCGGTGCGTCGACGGCGCTGCCGGCGTGGAAGACCACCCCGCGCGCGCCGATCTCACCGGCCCGGCGCAGCGCGTGCCGCAACGTCTCGGCGGACTGGGCGACCGTGGCCGGCGTCGGCGAACCGAGGTTGACCAGCAGGCAGGCGTGCACCCACGCCTCGACGTCGCGCTCGGCGCACAGGGCCCGGAACGCCTCGTCCTGCTCGGGCGAGCCGTCGGGACGGGCCCAGCCGCGCGGATTCGACACGTACACCTGGACGACGTCTGCCGACGTGGCGTCGACGTATCCGGTGACGCCCTTCGCCAGTCCACCGGCAGCGGTGGCGTGCCCGCCGACCCGCCGACGCGTCGCGGTCGCGGGCGACCGTGACCCGTCGGCTAGCCGCACAGGATCCGGACCTCCTCGCCCTTCTTGAGCTGGGCGCCTCCGCCGGGGTCCTGGATGACCACGCGGCCGTTGTCGTTGCCGAACACGCGCACCTTGAAGCCGGCGGCCTCGAGGATCCGCTTCGCGTCCGCCGCCGACTGGCCGCGCACCTCGGGCACACTGACGACCGGCGGGCCCTTGCTCACGGTGAGCGTGACCTCGTTGCCCTCTTCGAGCCCGGCGCCCTCGTCGGGGCTCTGCGCGACGACGGTGCCGGCCGGCTTGTCGTCCTCGCGCTCCTCGGTCTTCACCTTGAGCTTGAGCTTCTCCAGCTCGCGCGTGGCCTGGTCGACGTTCTTGCCGACGACGTTCGGGACCTTGATCGGTGCCGGCCCCTTGCTGACCGTGACCGTGATCTTGGTGTTCGGCCCGACCTCGCCGCCGGCCGGCGGGTCGGTCTTGATCACCAGGTCCACCTCGTACAGGTCGCTGTACTCCAGCGCCCGTTCGACGATCATCTTCTTCGCCTGCAGGTCGCCGGTCGCGTCGTCGATCTTCTTGCCGATGACGTCGGGGATCGTGTAGCGCTCGCGGCCCAGCGACAGGGTCAGCGTGACCTGGCCGCCGCCGACGATGCGGGCGCCCGGGGCGGGATCCTGGCCGATGACCGTGTCCTTGGCCTGCTTCTCGTCGTACCGGGGCGGCCCGTACTTGACGGTGAAGCCGCCCTCCTTGGCCGTGGCCTCCGCCTGTGCCTTCGTCTTCGCGACGAGGTCGGGCGCCTCGGTGTAGCGGCCGATGCCGAACCAGTAGCCGCCGATCGCGGCCAGCAGGCCCATCGCCACCAGCGCCGCGGCCAGCCCCAGCCGGCCGCGCGGATGCGCGTTGACGGCGGCGATCAGGCCGGCGAGGCCGCCGGCGCCCGCACCGGTCGCGGCGCGCCGCCGGGGCTGCGGCCGGTCGCCGGGCAGCCGCGCCCAGCCCGGCCGGTCGGGGTGGAGGCTCGGGACGATCGTGGTGTCGCCGTACACGCCGGTCGGGTCGATCCGTGGCACCGCGACGGTCGGGCCGGCCATCGGGGCCGACCGGGTGCTGACCGCGAGCCCCACGTCCTCCCGGGCCGACTGCACCTCGGCGAGCATGGCACCGGCGTCGGTGGGCCGGCCGCCCGGGTCGCGGCGGGTGGCCCGGGCGACGAGGTCGTCGAGCACCGGCGGCAGGCCCGGGGTGAACCGCGACGGCGCCGGGACGTCGTGCTGCACGTGCTGCCACGCGACGTCGACCGGGCGCGGGGCGTCGTACGGTACCCGGCCGGTGAGCATCTCGAACAGCACGATGCCGGCCGAGTACACGTCGGTACGCGGGTCGGCGTGGCCGTCGGTGACCAGTTCGGGCGCCACGTACGCGGCGGTCGCCAGCAGTTGGCCGCCGCCGCTCTCGTCGGCCTTCTCGACCGCGCGGGCGAGGCCGAAGTCGGCCACCTTCACCACGCCGTCGACGATGCTGTTGGCGCTGCCGCCCGGAGCCTCGGCGACGAGCACGTTCTCGGGCTTGATGTCGCGGTGCACCAGCCCGGCCCGGTGGGCCGCGGCGACCGCGGCGAGCACCTGCTCCATCACGGCGAGCGCCTCGACCGGTTGCAGGCGCCGCCGGTCGGCGAGCACCTCGCGCAGGGTGTGGCCGCGCACGTACTCCATGACGAGGTACGGCAGGCCGTTGAAGGTGCCCTGGTCGTAGACCGCGACCACGTTCGGGTGGGTGAGGCGGGCGATCGTCTTCGCCTCGTCGATGAACCGGCTGAGGAACCGCGGGTCATCGGCCTGGGTGGGGTGGATTATCTTCACCGCCACCGTGCGTTCGAGGCGTTCGTCGACCGCCATGTACACGGTCGCCATGCCGCCCCGGGCGACGCGTGACTTCACCCGGTAGCGCCCGTCGAAGAGCGAACCGAGCATCGCGTCGGCGACTGAGGTGTCCATCGCAGGCGAGTGTACGGCCGCACGGCCGTACATTTCACCGCCTGCCGCGGTGACCACGTGATCGAGAACCGTCGGTATCGCTCTGGCTACTCTGCGATGCCGATGGTGCCGGGTCGGAGGAACTGGCACTGGCGGGGGCGCTCGACGGGGGCAGCGAACTGCCCTCGGTGACCGGCGGCGGTGGCGGTGGGGGTGGGGTGGTCGACCCCGGCACCGGCGACTGCGACGGGCGGGGCGCCGCGGGCAGCCGCGGGGTCACCGGGGTCGCGCCGCCGCCCGTCCCGCCGGCTGCCGCCGTACCGGCCGGTGCGGTCGCGGTGGCGGCGTACCCCTGCGTGAGCGGCGGCCCGTCCGGATCGCCGACGGCGGCGAGGCCGCCGCTGATCGCGAGGAACGCGCCGGCCGCGCCGCCGGCGAGCAGCAGGGTGACGCCCGTGAGCGGCACCACCCGCGACGGCGGCCGCACCGACGGGGCGGTGGGCTCGAACTCCTCGGTGAACGCGCCCCCGAGCTTGGTCGCGCGGTGCGAGGCGAGGTCGTAGCGCGCGGAGCGCCACGCCCCGACGCACTCTTGCCGCAGCGCGTGCCACAGGTTCAACGATCGTCCTTCCATCGGTGTCTACTCGGTCGGTGGTCGGCGCTGTCGCTTCGCCGCCGGGTGGGGGACATGGCACCCTGGTGCGGTGACCGAAGAGCCCGTCGAACCAGCAGGGTGGATTACTGTCCCGGATCTCGCGGAACGGCTGGAGGTGCCCGTCACCCGGGTGCACCAGATGCTGCGCGACCACCATCTGCTGGCCGTGCGCCGCGACGGCGTGCTCCGGATACCCGCGGAACTCGTTGCCGGTAAAGGCGTTCTCAAGCACCTCCCCGGGGTGCTGACCGTGCTCTTCGACGCTGGGTACAACGACGAAGAGGCCATGCGGTGGCTGTACACCAAAGACGACTCCCTTCCGGGTGGTACGCCCGCGGCGGCGCTCGACGGGGCCGCGGCCACCGAGGTGAAGCGGCGCGCCCAGGCGCTCGGCTTCTAGCGGTGTGCGGCACCTGACCTATCTCGCCGTGCTCGGTGGCTGCCTGGCCGGCGCCCTCTGGCTGGAGCCGTTCCTGCGGGTCGGCGTGCTGCGGCGCTGGCGCCGGCTGGTGCTCACCGTCGTGCCGGTGGCGGTCGTGTTCGTGCTGTGGGACCTGGCCGCGATCGCCGCCGGCCACTGGGACTTCGACCCCGAACAGACCACCGGGATCGTGCTGCCCGGCCGGCTGCCGCTGGACGAACTGCTGTTCTTCCTCGTGGTACCGGTGTGCGCGATCCTCGGTTTCGAGGCGGTCCGCCGGGTCCTGCGCTGGAAGGCCGGAGACGAGTGACGTATACGGTCGCCGCCGTGCTCGGCGCGCTGGCGGCGGTGGGCGTCGACCTGTTCGTCCTGCGGACCCGGCTGCTCGCGCGCGGCCTCTTCTGGGCCACCTACCCGATCATCATCGGGTTCCAGCTGCTGTCGAACGGGATCCTCACCGGGCGCGGCGTGGTGCGCTACGACCCGGACGCGATCATCGGCGTCCGGATCGCCTACGCGCCGGTGGAGGACCTGGTGTTCGGGTTCGCGCTCGTCCTCGCGTCGCTGTCGACGTGGGTGTGGTGGGGCCGGCGCGGCGTGGATCCGCCGGACCCGGGCTAGTCCCGACGGCGGGTCGCCGCGGCGGCCAGCGCCCGCAGCACCTCGGCCGCCTCCGGATCGAGGGTGACCGCGCCGAGCGCGTCGACCGCCGCGGCGGTGAGGTCGGCGATGCGGCTCTCGGTGCGGGCCAGGGCGCCGCTGGCGGTGATGGTGTCGCGCAGTTCGGCCACGCCGGCCGCGTCGAGGGCCGGGTCGCCGAGCCGCTTCTCGAACGCGGCGGCCGTGCCCGCGTCGACCGCTTCCAGGGTGGCGGCGACCAGGAACGTGCGCTTGCCCTCGCGCAGGTCGTCGCCGGCCGGCTTCCCGGTGACCGCGGGGTCGCCGAAGACGCCGAGCACGTCGTCGCGCAGCTGGAACGCCTCACCGAGCGGCAGCCCGTACCCGGAGTACGCGGCCACGACGTCGGCACCGGCACCGGCCAGCGCGGCGCCCATCAGCAGCGGCCGCTCGATCGTGTACTTGCCCGACTTGAACCGGGCCACCAGGCTCGCCCGGCGCACCGACGAGTCGCCGGTGGCCTGGGCCTGCACGTCGAGGTACTGACCGACGGTGACCTCGGTGCGCATCTCGTCGAACACCGGACGCACCCGGGCCAGGGCCGCCCCGTCGACGCCGCTGGTGTGCAGCAGTTCGTCGGACCACACCAGGCACAGGTCACCGAGCAGGATCGCGGCCGCCCGTCCGAACGCCTCCCGGTCGCCGAGCCAGTCGCCGTCGGCGTGCAGGGCGGCGAACCGGCGGTGCGCGGCCGGCTCACCGCGCCGGGTGTCGGACCCGTCCATGACGTCGTCGTGGATCAGCGCGCTCGCCTGCACGAGCTCGAGCGCGGACACGGCGGCCAGCACCTCGGGCCGGTCGACCCCGCCGGCGCCCCGGTACCCCCAGTAGGCGAACGCCGGCCGGAGCCGCTTGCCGCCGCCGAGCACCAGCGACCGCGCGGCGGCGAGGACCGGCGCCAGCGCGTCGGGCTCGATGCCGACGAACCGCTCCTGCTGGCGGGCGAGGAAGGCGGCCAGCGTCTCGTGGACCCGGACCCGCAGCCCGGCCCGGTCGAGCACAGCCGAACCTCTTTCAGGGGACGTCACGATCAGCGACGCTAGCCGGATCCGGCGGCCACCGCAGCAGCGGACCCTGTGACATCGGCCAGGTAGCTCAGGCCCTCGGTGGCGACCCGCAGGTAGCGGTCGACCACCGACCGGGGGAGGGCGGCCAGCCGGCTGTGCAGGGAGCGGACCCGCGCGGCGGCCCGCACCGACCCCGACCGCACCGCCGCCGGCAGCGCCTCGATGGCCAGCTCGGCCGCCCGCTCGGGTGCGCCCGCGTCGAGGTGCGCCTCGGCCAGCCAGGTGGTGTACAGCGCCACCGGGCGGGGCTGCCGGATGCCGGCCAGCCCGTGGCTGAGCAGCGGGACGGCCAGCTGCGGCCGGTGCAGCACCGCGTAGCACCGGCCGGAGAGCGCGGCGTACTCGGAGTCGGTGAGCCAGTACAGCCACGGCGGCTCGTCGGCCGGGTCGCGCCGGCCGTACTGCCGATCGGCCGCGGCGATGGCCCGCTCGCACCCGCGGGCGTCGCCGGCCCGGGCCGCCGCGTACGCCACCCGCTGCAGCGCGAGCGCCCGCGCACCGGCCGGAGCGGCGCGGGCACTCTCGACCGCGCCGGCCCGGGCCAGCGCGACCGCGCGGGCCGGATCGGCGGTGACCTGCGCGGCGCTGCCCAGGAGATGGCCGACGAGCGCCGGATCGTCGGCCGCCCGCGCCGCCCGCAGCCCGAGCCGGTGCGCCGCCCGGGCGGCGGCGTCATGGCCGCCGTCGCCGTTGACCCAGCCGGCCAGCTGCGCCAGCCCGGCGACCGCCGCGAGCCCGCCCGGCCCGGGATCGCGGCGGGCACCCGCCACCTGGAGCACGTGGTTGACCAGCGGGCTGAGGTCGGCGCCGCCCATCAGGTCGTCGAGCCGGCGCAGCTCCGCGAGCGTCCACTCCCGGCCGCCACCGGGCGCGCTGACCTCGGGCCAGTACCGCCAGTCGTCGGCCGGGACCGCCGGCTCCGCCCGGCGCCCGGCGGACCGGCCGCCCCGCGCGACGGCCGCGGCCTGTTCCAGCTCGCCCAGCGGAACCTCCAGGACGACCGCGAGCCACCGCAACCAGTACGCGTTGGGCACGCGGTGCTCGCGCTCCCACCGGCTGACCTCGTGCCGGGTGACCGTGGCCGTACCGGACGCCGCGCAGAGCAGCTCGGCCATCCGCAGCTGCGTGCGCCCCCGGGCGACCCGCAACCGCGCCAGCCGGGCACCCAGCGACTCACCATCGATCGACACCTGAGACGACGTTGCCATCGGCCACCCCCGCGACCCTCACCACACCTCACCCACCAATACCCCACCCCTACGACACTTTCCCCGCCCAACCCCCACAGCCCTGCCACCATCCGGACAAGGCCCGATACAGTTCGGTGCGTGGCGCTCGGTCTACCCTCGGTTCTTCCCCGCCGGCATCCCTCCATCGCGGAGCTGGTGCACGCGGCCGAACCGACGTTCTCGTTCGAGTTCTTCCCACCGAAGACCCCGGCGGGCGAGACCCTGCTGTGGCAGGCGATCCGCGACCTGGAGCCGTTGCGCCCGTCGTTCGTGTCGATCACCTACGGCGCCGGCGGGTCCACCCGGGACACCACGGTGGCCCTCACCGAGCGGGTCGCCACCGAGACCACCCTGCTGCCGATGGCCCACCTCACCGCCGTGAACCACTCGGTGGCCGAGCTGCGGCACGTCATCGGCCGGCTGGCGGCGGCCGGCGTCCACGACATCCTCGCCGTGCGCGGCGACCCGCCGGGCAACCCGCAGGGCGACTGGGTGCGGCACCCGGAGGGCGTCCTGTATGCGGCCGACCTGGTACGCCTGGTCAAGGAGCTGGGCGACTTCACGGTGGGCGTCGCCGCGTTCCCGTACAAGCACCCGCGGTCGGCCGACACGGAGGCCGACACGGCCCAGTTCGTCGCGAAGTGCCGGGCCGGCGCCGACTTCGCGATCACCCAGATGTTCTTCGACGGCGACGACTACCTGCGCCTGCGCGACCGCGTGGCGGCGGCCGGGTGCGACACGCCGATCGTGGCCGGCGTCATGCCGGTGACCACGATGAGCACCATCGAGCGGTCGTCGCAGCTCTCCGGCGCGCCGTTCCCGCGGCACCTGGCCGAGCAGTTCGAGCGGGTGGCCGACGACCCGGCCGCCGTGCGGGCGCTGGGTCTCGAGCAGATGTGTGCGATGTGCGACCGGTTGCTGGCGGAGGGCGTGCCGGGCATCCACTTCATCACCCTGAACCGGTCCACCGCCACCCGCGAGATATGGCAGCAGCTGAGCCTCAGCGCCATCGGGTGACCGACTGGAACGGCTACGCGCGGCAGTGGTCGGCCCTGCACGGCGGCTACGATCCGCGCGCGGCCGGGGTGCTGGTGCGCGGCTGGCTCCGGTTGGCGTATGTCGTGGCGCGGCCGCTGGCGGCCAGGGGTGTCCGCCCGTCGGCGGTGACGTCCGCGGGGGTCGCGGTCGCGGTCGCGGTTCCGGTGGTCGCGGGGTTCGGTGCGTCATGGGGACCGGTGGGAGCACTGCTGGTCCTCCTCGGCGCCGTGGCCGACTCCGCCGACGGGGCACTGGCCGTGGTGGCCGGCCGGGAGACGCGGCTGGGCCGGGTCTACGACTCCGCGGCCGACCGCGTCTCGGAGGCGGCCTGGCTGGTGGCCCTGTTCCTGCTGGGCGCGCCGGGCTGGCTGGTGGCCGGCTGCCTGGGCGTCACCTGGCTGCACGAGTACGTCCGGGCCCGTGCCACCGTGGCGGGCATGGAAGGAATCGGCGCGGTGACGGTGGCCGAGCGCCCCACCCGCGTCCTGCTGACCCTGTTCGGCCTCCTGGCCGTGGGCGTCGCCGCCCTGGTCGCCCCCGCCCACACCGGGACCACCGCCACGGTGACGGCCGCGGTGTGGGCGGCCCTCGGCACCGCCGGCCTGGCGCACCTGTCGGCGGCCGTCGTCCGCGAGCTCCGCTGAGATGCCCGGCAACCAGGTCGTGACGCTCGACGTGTGGCGGGTGCCGCGTCGGGCCGTGCCGCGGGCGCTGCTCCGGATGGCGTGGCTGCCCTGGGCACTGCGCCGGCGGCGGGACGTCTCATTCGTCAAGTTGCTCGGCACCGCCCGCGGCTTCGGCGTCGCCGCGGCGGACCCGGTGCGGTGGGCGGCGCTCACGGTGTGGAACGCTCACGCGCGTCCCATCGACGCTTTCGACCGGATCGCGGCCGCGCACGTGCGGCTCACCTTGCGCCCGACGGCGTCCCGCGGCCGGTGGGCCGGCCGCGAACCGTTCACCGTCGAGGCGGCGAAGGGGGACCGGCCGGTGCTCGTGCTCACCCGGGCCCGGCTGCGGCCGACGCGCGCCGCGACGTTCTGGCGGACCATCGGACCGGTCGCCGCGACACTAAACGACGCAGATGGTCTGCTCACGGCCTTCGGAATCGGCGAGGCGCCGATAGGCTTCCAGGGCACGGTGAGCATCTGGGCCGGCGGCCGGCAGGTCAACGCGTTCGCGTACCGTACGGCCGAGCATGCCGAGGTGGTACGCACGACACCGGTCCGCCGGTGGTACGCGGAAGAGCTGTTCGCCCGCCTCGAAGTGACGGAGGTCACGGGCGAACGGGAGGTGATCGGTTGGAGCGCGGAGCAGGCATGAGACTGGTCGCCTGGCAGGCTGCCGACCTGCTGCGCCACCTCGACGCCGCGATCAGCGTCTACGGGCAGGCCATGGGCTACCCGCAAGACCTGCTGGAGACCCGCAAGGGCTACGTCGCCGCGCATGCCCACCGGCCCGACTTCCGGGCGGTCGCCACCCTCGGCGAGGGCGACGAGCTGCTCGGCTTCGGGTACGGCTACCTGTCGGCGCCCGGCCAGTGGTGGCACGACCAGGTCGCCGGCGCGCTGCGCCGGGAGCAGCGGCGCTGGTGGCTCACCGACTGCTTCGAGCTGGTCGAGCTGCACGTGCGTCCCGACGCGCAGGGGCACGGCCTCGGCGCGCGCCAGTTGGCCGCGCTGCTCACCGGGCCGCGGCAGCGCACCGTGGTGCTGTCGACGCCGGAGGCCGACGAGACGCGGTCCCGCGCGTGGCGGCTGTACCGCCGGTTCTTCTTCTCCGACGTGCTCCGGCACTTCTACTTTCCCGGCGACGACCGCCCGTTCGCGGTGCTCGGCCGGCAGTTGCCGCTCAGCGATCTGCCTTCGTGATCTTTGCGGCCCGGCGGTGGCCCTGGCTGCTGCTGGCTTTCCTGGTGCTGCTGCAGATCGGCTATCCGCTGGTGTCCGGCGGAACCCGGGCCGCGCTGGTGATGGTCACCGTGGTCGCGGGGTTCGGGTTGAGCGTGGGCCATGCCGCGGCCACGCGCGGTCCGCGCGTGGCGGCACTGCTCGTCGTGGTCACGTGCCTGGGTGGACTCGCGACAGAGGCGCTCGGTGTCGCCACCGGCGTGCCGTTCGGCCACTACGACTACGGCGACGCCCTGGGCCCGAAGCTGGCCGGCGTGCCGTGGGTGATCCCGCTGGCCTGGACCTGGATGGCGTGGCCGGCGTGGCTGGCGGCCGGGGTGCTGGCCCGCTCGCGGCCGGTCCGGGCGTTGGTGGCCGGCGTGGGGCTGGCCGCGTGGGACCTGTTCCTCGACCCGCAGATGGTGGCCGAGCGGTACTGGGTGTGGTCGGGGTCGTTCACCGGGCTGCCGGGGGTGCCCGACGTTCCGGTGCGTAACTACCTCGGCTGGCTGCTGGTCGCCGTGGTGATGATGGCGCTCCTGTCCGGTGCGACGGGTGATGGCGACGACCGGCCGATGCACGCCCTCTACCTGTGGACGTACGGCTCCTCCGTGCTGGCGCACGCGGTGTTCCTCGGGCTGCCCTGGTCGGCGCTGTGGGGCGGGCTCGGGATGGGGCTGGTGGCGGTGCCGTTGGGGGTGCGGCTGTGGCGTCCACGGTCGTAGCGGTCTGCTCGGGGCTGGCGGTGCTGGTCGCCCTGCACGTCGTCGTGAACGCGCGGCTGTTGCGTCGATTGCCCATGTCCGAAAGCACGGCCGAAAGCGCCGCCGAAAGCGCGGCCGCCAGTGCCGCCGCCAGTGTCGCCGTGCTGCTGCCGGTCCGCGACGAGGCCGACCGCGTCGGGCCGTGCCTGCGCTCCCTGCTCGCGCTCGACGGCGGCCCGGAGCTCCTCGTTCTCGACGACGGCTCCACCGACGGCACCGGCGACCTGGTCCGCAGCCTCGGGATCCGGGTGATCGACGGCGACCCGCTCCCGGCCGGCTGGCTCGGCAAGCCGCACGCGTGCCACCAGCTCGCGCGGGCCACCGACGCCGACGTCCTCGTGTTCGTCGACGCCGATGTGGTGCTGACGACCGACGCGGTGACCCGCGCGGTGGCCGGCCTGGACGGCTTCGACCTGCTCACGCCGTACCCGCGGATCGTCGCCACCGGGCTCGGGCAGCGGCTCGTGCAGCCGTTGCTGCAATGGTCGTGGCTCGCGTTCCTGCCGCTGCGGGCGATGGAGCGCTCGCGCCGCCCGTCGCTCGCGGCCGCCGGGGGGCAGTTCCTCGTCGTGCGCCGGTCGGCGTACGTGTCCGCGGGCGGGCACGCGGCGGTGCGGTCCGCGGTGCTGGAGGACGTGGAGCTGGCGCGGGCGGTGAAGCGGTCCGGTGGCCGGATCGCGCTCGCCGACGGGTCGGCGGTGGCAACCTGCCGCATGTACGACTCGTGGCCGCAACTGGTCGACGGCTACACGAAGTCGTTGTGGGCGTCGTTCGGGTCGGCGGCCGGTGCCGTCGGGGTGGTGGCGATGCTGGTCGCGCTGTTCGTGGTCCCGGTGGTCGGTCTTCTCATGTCGCCTATATACGCATCTTTCGGGGTATTGGCCGGTGTGCTGTCGCGGGTGGTCGCCGCCCGCGCCACCGGCGGCCGGGCCTGGCCCGACGCGCTCGGCCACCCCGCGTCCGTGCTGCTGTTCGGCTGGCTGGTCGCCCGCTCGTTCCGGCGCCGGCACAGCGTCACCTGGAAGGGCCGGCGGATCACGTGACGAACGTGGTGATCATCGGTGCCGGCGTCGGCGGCCTGGCCACGGCCGTGCGCCTGGCCGCGGCCGGCCACACGGTGACGGTGTTCGAGCAGGCCGACGAGGTCGGCGGCAAGCTCGGCCGGCTCGTGGTACCGACCGGCTCCGGTGAGTTCCGCTTCGACACCGGCCCCAGCCTGGTGACCCTCCCGCACGTGTTCGCCGACGTCCTGCCCGACCTCGACCTCGTCGAACTCGACCCGATCGTGCGCCACCGCTTTCCCGACGGCTCCGAACTGGACTCGTGCCGCGACCCGGACGAGTTCGCCACCCGCATCGGCGCGCTCGCCGGCCCGGACGCCGCCGACGACTGGCGTCGCCTGTGGCGGCGGGCGGCCCGGGTGTGGGACACGTCGTGGCGGCACATCCTGACGCGTCCCCTCACGTCACCGCTCGACGTGGGCCGGCTGGCCTGGCGCCTGCGCGACCTGGCCGCGGTCGCCCCCGGCCGGACCCTGCGCGGCCTGGGCCGGTCGACGCTGCGCGACCACCGGCTGCGCATGCTCCTGGACCGCTACGCGACCTACGCCGGCGCCGATCCGCGCCGGGCGCCGGCCGCGCTGGTCGCGATCCCCTACGCCGAGCTGCACTTCGGGGGCTGGTACGTGCCGGGCGGCCTGGCCCGCATCGCCGACGCGCTGCTGGCGGCGGCGCAGTCGCGGGGCGTGGCCGTACGCCTGCGTACGGCCGTCGCCCGGATCGAAACGGCGGGGGGACGCGCGTGCGGCGTCACGCTCGCCGACGGGACCCGGGTGCCGGCCGACGTGGTGGTGGCGAACGCCGACGCGGAACACGTCTACCGCGACCTGCTCCCGACGCCGGCCCGCCTGGCGAAGCTGGCCGACCGCAGCCTGGCCGGCTTCGTGGTGCTGCTCGGGCTGCGCGGCACCTCCGACGCCGCCCACCACACGGTGTACTTCCCGGCGGACTACGACGCCGAGTTCGACGCCGTCTTCGGTGGCCGCATCCCGGCCGACCCCACGGTCTTCGTGACCGCGGCCGCCGACGACGCCGTGCGCCCGCCCGGCCACGAGGGCTGGTTCGTGCTGGTGAACGCCGCGCCGCAGGGCGCGGTCGACTGGACCGTTCCGGGCCGGGCCGACGCGTACGCCGACCGGATCCTCGACCTGCTCGCCGAGCGCGGCGCCGACGTCCGCGACCGCGTGCTGTTCCGTGCGGTGCGCACGCCGGCCGACCTGCGCGACCGGGCCGGGGCGCCGGGCGGCACGATCTACGGCACGGCGGCACACGGCCTCACCGGGCTGCTCCGCCCGGCCAACCGGGGACCCGTGCGGGGGCTGTTCCTGGTGGGCGGCTCCGTCCATCCCGGCGGCGGCCTGCCGATGGTGCTGCTGTCGTCGGCGATCGTTGCCGCCCAGATCGGGTGACGCCAGATCAGGTGACGTCGGTGAGGTCGCCGGTGGTGAGCCGGCGCAGCTCGTCGGGCGTGATGGGGAACACGGCCTGGGGAATGCCGCCCGCCGCCCACACCTCGTCGTACTCGAAGAGCGCCTTGTCGATCAGCGTGCGCATCTGCGTGCCCTCGACGGTCGGATGGACCGGGGCGACCCCGCCGATGACCTGGCCGGTGTGCCGGCGGACGAAGTCCGGGGCGGCCCGCCGGACGACCGTGACACCGGCCACCTCGGCCAGCCGGGCCGTGTTGGCGCGGTGGGCGCCGGACGTGAGCACCAGCAGCGGTGCCCCGTCGGCGTCGAAGATGAGTGAGTTCGCGATCTGCCCGACCTCGACCCCGAGCGCCGCGGCGGCGGCCACCGCCGTGTGCACGGCGGAGGGAAGGGTACGGACCCGCGACGGCGAGCCGTCGGTGCGACGGGCACCGGCGGCGTCGAGGGCATCCTGAACGGCCTGCACGTTGGGATGGACCGGCATGGCAGCAATCCTGCCTTTTCTCAGCTGAACGATGGGGGAGGGGCGGGTTCCAATTCGGTACGTCGTCCCCGCGTCCCCTCGATGGCCGGCACGGCCGCGATCGCCGCGACCACCGATGGCCGCACCAGCGCGGCGAGCGACAGCGTCGCGACGCCCGCGCCCAGCCAGATCGCCGCCCGCACGCCGAGGGCCGTGCCCACCGCGCCGCCGAGCAGGGCACCGAACGGGATCGGCCCCCACGCGGCGAAGCGCATGGTGGCGTTCATCCGGCCGAGGAGGTGGTCGGGGCAGATCCGCTGGCGCAACGTGACGGACACGACGTTGAACGCGATGATCCCCGCCGCCGACAGGCCCGTGCCGGCGACGTAGCAGATCAGGCCGGTACCGCTCGTGGTGAGCGGGACCAGGAGAAGACCCAGATGGGACGCGACGGCGGCGCCGACGAGCGGGCGGGCCACGCCGAACCGGCGGGTGAGCGGGCCGACCGCGAACACGCCGGCGAGCCCACCCAGGCCGGTGACCGTGCCGAGGACCCCGATGACGGCGGCGTCCAGGCCGACCACCCGCAGCAGGAAGATCACGTGGAGGGCGCGCTCCATCGACCAGAACAGGACCGTCCAGGTGCTGTAGACCGTGAGCGCGCGCAGCACCGGGTGACCGAGTACCAGGCGGAGCCCGTCCGCTATCTCTTTCCGCAGGTTCCGCGGCTGTGCCGTGGGCGTGGGCTCCGTCCGGCGGATGGTTCGGATGCAGACGGCCGACCAGGCGAAGCTGGCGGCGTCGACGAGCAGGGCGACGGGTGCCGTGAGCACCTGGACAGCGGCGCCGGCCACCGACGGGCCGGCGGTGTAGGCGGCGCTGCGACTGAGTTCCATGCGGCTGTTCGCCGTCGTCAGCGCGTCCCTGCCGACCAGGTTCGGCAGGTAGGACTGGCCGGCGACGTCGAAGAACACCGTGGCCACCCCGACGGCGAAGACCACGACGTAGAGGTGGGCCAGGGTCAGCACGTCGCCGAGGACGGCCGCGGGGATCGACGCGATCAGCGCCGCGCGGGCGAGGTCGGCGGCGACGAGGACGGGGCGGCGGCGCATCCGGTCGACCCAGGCGCCGGCGGGCAACCCGACGAGCAGGAACGCCGCGTACTCGGCCGCGGTGAGCGCGCCCATCTGGAAGGTGCCCGCGTCGAGCGTGACGGCCGCGGTGAGGGGGAGCGCGAGCATCCCGATCTGCGTACCGAACTGGCTGATTGTGTGCCCGAGCCAGAGCCGCCGGAAGTCTCTCACTTCTTGAGCCTCATCGGCTCATCTTTGGGGATGCGCTGAGCGCTGTCAATGCCGGGTGAGGACGGCGACCCGGCGGACGGCGGCCGCGATCCTCGGCCGTTCCCGGGCGTAGTCCCGTAGGTCCTCTATGGCCAGCCTGGCCAGGTCTATCTGCTGGCCGGGAGGGGCGTCGAGGGCGAGCCGGACGGTGTCCCGGGCGAGCGCGACGCGGCCGTTCCCGTGGGTGTCGGTGGCGTTGTCGAGCAGGTGGGCGAGGGTGTCGAGGGCTCGGTGGAGTTTGTCAACGCCTTGTTGACGCTGGCCAGGGGTGCCGCCCAATCGGGCCCGGCGCTGCTCGGCCGCCTGGCGGCTGGCCAGGCCCAGTGCCGCCGCGATCTCGGCCCAGCTCGCGCCGCCGGCGCGGGCGGTGTCGATCGTGGACCGTTCGAACTCGTCGAGCGCCGCACGCAGGAGCGGGACGTCGCCAAGGGCGTCAATCGCCGCGGCTCGCGAGGACGGTGGACGGCGGAGCGCCGCGATCAGGGCGCGATGGTCGGACACCGTCCCATTATGTCAATGATCCGTTGACGCGCGACACTAGAACGCGCGTTCGAGTGTCGCGTTGCTTTTTTGTCGTACCCGGGGTGTACTGTTATCCGTGTTCGAACGACTGTTCGAATGAATCTCGGGAGGCGGCGATTCGCGGCGCCAGTCGTCCCGAGCCTGCGGTTCGCGACCGCACGGCCGGATTTTCGCGGGTCCGGCCCAGATGGTGGGGTCCTCACCCACCTCCCCCGACCCCCGGGCGGTGGGTGAGGACCTGGCCGGCCGGGCGTGGTGTGGGGAAGCACCACCCCGGCCGGCGCGCCCTCGGTCGCGAGCCGGGCAACACACGGGGGTGAGGGAGGCGCACACCATGGCGACCAGGCGATCATCCGCTCCGTTGTCAGCCGTGCCGGCAGACAGTCCAGCGCAGAGCCCGTTCCCGGCGGGCGGTCCGGCGGTGCCACCAGGCGCCGCTCCCATCGCCCCCATCCGTCAGGAGTTGCCGGTGCCCGCTCACGCCCTGCCGCAGCGCACCCCGCGCGAGCTGCTCACCATGGCCCGGCGTGGGCTGGAGGAGGCCGCCACCATGCGGCCCGACGGCCTGCGTTACGCCACCGCCCACCTGGCCGCACTGCGCGCCGCGGCGGCTGTGCTCGCCGCGCGGGCCATCCCGTCGCCGGGTGTGCGCCGCAGCCGGCCCACCAGCGTGTGGACCCTGGTCGTGATGGTCGCCCCCGAACTGCGCGACTGGGCCGCGTTCTTCGCGGCGGGTGCCGCCAAGCGGGCCGCCGCCGAGGCGGGCATCCCGCGCGTGGTCACCGCCCGCGAGGCCGACGACCTGATGCGTTCGGCCGAGCAGTTCATCGCGGTGGTCGAGGTCGGCCTCGGCTTCGCCTACCAGCCGATCCTGGAGGGCCTCGCGAGCTGACCCGCGTTCCGGCGGGTTCATACATCGACGGCACATTCAACGGCACAGCGGAAACAGGGCACTAAATGTCCGGGGGTATTGCGGCGCTGCAACTTGTCCGCGAGGCGGGCCTGGGAGACCTGGTCCGCCCCGGGAGCGAGCACGCCCCGGGCGAGTTGGGCAGCCAGCGGGTGCTGCCGGTGCGTCCGGAGCTGCGGCCGTTGTTCCCCGGTGGCGGCTTGCGGCGCGGCAGCGTCATCGCGGTCGCCACGGCCGCGCCGCTCAGCGGACAGTCAGTCGGGCCGCTTGCCGGGCGGTCGGCGGGGCCGGCCTCTGGGCCGTTCGCGGATCGTGCCGCCGGGGCGTTCGCCGGGCGTGCCGTTGGGCGTTCGGGTGAGCGGGCCGCAGAGGTCGTCGTGCGTCCGGCGGCGACGTCGTTGCTGCTGTCGGTGCTCGCCGAGGCGTCGAAGGCGGGGTCGTGGTGCGCGATCGTGGGGGTTCCCACGCTCGGGGCGGGCGCCGCCGCGGAGCTCGGGGTGGCGCTCGATCGGCTGGCGTTCGTCCCCAACCCCGGGCCCGAGTGGCCCACGGTGGTGGCCGCGCTGCTCGACGGCTTCGACATCGTCGTGGCGAGCGCGCCGGGAACGATCGCGCCGGCCATTGCCGGCCGGCTCGCGGCGCGGGCCCGGCAACGCGGCGCCGTCCTGATGCCGTACGGGGCCTGGCCCGCCGTCGACCTGACCCTCGACGCGTCCGACCCGGCGTGGCACGGCATCGAGACCGGCCGCGGCCGGCTCCGGGGGCGCCAGCTCACCGTCACCGCCCGTGGACGCGGTGCGGCCAGCGCCCCGCGCCTGACCCACCTCTGGCTGCCGCAGCCCAGCGGCATCCTGCCCCCACCGAGCGGCGAACTGCGTCCGGCCAGCGGTGACCTGGCGACGGTGCATCACCTCCGCGCGCATGAGGAGGCCGGGTGACGGCGGCCCGCACGCTCGCCGTCTGGTGCCCCGACTGGCCGGTGATCGCCGCCGAGATCGTCGACGGGGTGGCGGCCACCGGGATGGTGGCGGTCATGCATGCCAACCGGGTGCTCGTGGCGTCGCCGGCGGCCCGCGAGGAAGGCGTGTTCCGGGGGCTGCGCAAGCGGGAGGCGCAGGGGCGGTGTCCGGACCTCGTCGTAGTCGAGCATGACCCGAACCGGGATGCCCGGGCGTTCGAACCCGTGGTGGGTGCGGTGGCCGACTTGGCGCCGGGGGTCGAGGTGGTGCGGCCGGGCGTGCTGGTGCTCGCCGCCCGCGGGCCGGTGCGTTACTACGGCGGCGCGGAGGTCGCGGCCGAGCGGCTGGTGGAGCACGTCGCCCAGGAGTGCGGGGTGGAGGCCCAGGTGGGCATCGCCGACGGCACGTTCGCCGCGGTGCTCGCCGCCCGCGCCGGCCGGATCGTCGGGTCGGGGGAGACGGCCGCGTTCCTCGCCGACCTGAACGTGGCCGCGATCGGCCGGCCGGCGCTGGTCGACCTGTTGCGGCGGCTGGGCATCCGCACCCTCGGCGAGTTCGCCGCCCTGCCCGCGGCCGACGTCCTGGCCCGGTTCGGGTTCGACGCGGCGCTCGCCCACCGCCACGCGGCCGGCGACGACGACCTGCCGCTCGCCCCCCGGCAGCCGCCGCCCGAACTGGCGGTGTCCGAGACGTTCGACGAGCCCGTCGAGCGGGTCGACGCGGCCGCCTTCGCCGCCCGGGCGCTCGCCGAACGGCTGCACGCCGGGTTGGCCGGGCACGGGCTGGCCTGTACCCGGCTCGGCATCGAGGCGCGCACCGAGGCCGGCGAGGAACTGCACCGCACCTGGCGGCACGACGGTCTGCTCTCCGCCGCCGCGATCGCCGACCGGGTCCGCTGGCAGCTCGACGGCTGGCTCACCGGCACCGGCCGGCGCGGCGAAGCCGGCGCCGGCATGAGCGCGAGACCCACCGCCGGCATCGTCCACCTGCGCCTGATCCCCGACGGCGTCCTCGCCGACGGCGGCCTGCAACTGGGCCTGTGGGGCGACGCCGGTGCCGAACGCGACCGGGCCCACCGGGCGATGACCCGGGTGCAGGGCCTCCTCGGACCCGCCGCCGTGCTCATGGCGGTGCCGAGCGGCGGGCGGTCGCCGGCCGAGGCGGTGCGCTTCGTGCCGTGGGGCGACGAGCGGCTGCCCGAGCGTCCCGTCGAACCGCCGTGGCCGGGCCGGATCCCGGCGCCCGCCCCGGCGACGGTCTACCCCGACCCGCTCCCCGCCGAGGTCCGCGACGCCGCCGGCGCGCCGGTGACGGTCAGCGGCCGGCTGGCGCTGTCGGCGCCGCCGGCCCGCCTGGTGACCGGCACCGACGACGTCGAGGTCGTCGACTGGGCCGGCCCGTGGCCCGTCGACGAGCGCTGGTGGGCGCCGGCCGAGGCCTACCGGGCGGCCCGCTTCCAGCTGGTCCTCGACGACGGCCGCGCGGTGCTGGCCGAGCTGTCGCGCGGCACCTGGCACATCACGGCGCTCTACGACTGAGGACACCATGGGCTTTAGCAACCCCGACATTCCGTGGCACGAGCTGGAGCGGCGGCTCTCCGGCCGGGAACCCGGCAAGCCCGGCAAGGGGACCGACGGCTGGGGAACCGGTATACCCGACGCGCCGCTCGTGGTCGACCCGATCGTGGCCGACGCCGACGGCGGTGACGCCCCCGCGTGGGGCCGCAAGCGCCCCGGGTACGAGGCGCCCGACATCGCGCCCGTGGAAGACGCCGTCCCCTACGCCGAACTCCACTGCCACACCAACTTCAGCTTCCTCGACGGCGCCAGCCACCCGGAGGAGCTCGCCGAGGAGGCGAGGAAACTCGGGCTCACCGCGCTCGCCGTCACCGACCACGACGGCTTCTACGGGGTGGTGCGGTTCAGCCAGGCCGCGCGTCAACTGAACCTGCCCACCGTCTTCGGCGCCGAACTGTCGCTCGACCTGCCCGGCCCGCAGAACGGGGAGCCCGACCCGGTCGGTCGCCACCTCCTCCTGCTCGCCCGCGGCGCCGACGGCTACGCCAGGCTGAGCAGCGCCATCTCGCAGGCCCACTTCGTCGGCGGCGAGAAGGGCCGGCCCGTCTACAACCTCGATCTGCTCAGCGCCCAGTTGCACGGGCACGTCCAGGTGCTCACCGGTTGCCGGAAGGGCCTGGTGCCGCGAGCGCTCACGACGCAGGGCTGGGCAGAAGCCAGGAAGGAACTCGACCGGCTGACGCACCTGTTCGGCGCCGACGCCGTCACCGTGGAACTGACCGACCACGGCCTGCCCGACGACGACGAGCGCAACGACGCCCTGGCCATCCTCGCGAAGGAGAAGGGGCTGCGGGTGGTCGCGACGAACAACGTCCACTATGCGACGCCGGCGCGGCGCAAGCTCGCGACGGCGCTGGCCGCGGTGCGGGCCCGCCGGAGCCTGGACGAGATCGACGGGTGGCTGCCCGCGGCCGCCGGCGCCCACCTGCGCGGCGGCGCCGAGATGGCCGAGCGGTTCGCCGCGTTCCCCGACGCCGTCCCCACCGCCGCCGAACTGGGCGCGCAGCTCGCCTTCGACCTCAACCTGCTCGCGCCCAGCCTGCCGCCGTACCAGGACAAGGCGAAGGACCACACCGAGATGAGCTGGCTGCGCAAGCTCACCTACGAGGGGGCTCGCAAACGCTACGGAGAAAACCCGAAAGCCTTCAAACAGATCGAACACGAGCTCGCGATGATCGAGACGATGAACTTCCCGGGCTACTTCCTGGTGGTCTACGACATCGTGAAGTTCTGCAAGGACAAGGACATCTACTGCCAGGGCCGGGGCTCGGCGGCGAACTCGGCGGTCTGCTACGCGCTGGGCATCACGAACGTCGACTCGGTGAAGCACGGCCTGCTGTTCGAGCGGTTCCTGTCGCCGGAGCGCGACGGCCCGCCCGACATCGACGTCGACATCGAGAGCGACCGGCGCGAGGAGGCCATCCAGCACGTCTTCGAGAAGTACGGACGGCGGCACACCGCGCAGGTGGCCAACGTGATCTCGTACCGGCCGCGGTCGGCGGTGCGCGACGTCGCCAAGGCGTTCGGCTACCCGCCCGGCCAGCAGGACGCCTGGAGCAAGCAGATCGACCGGTGGGGCAACCGGGCCGACGCCGAGGGCATCCCGCCGCAGGTGGTGGAGTTCGCCACCGAGGTGCAGACGTTCCCGCGGCACCTCGGCATCCACTCCGGCGGCATGGTGATCTGCGACCGTCCGGTGGTCGAGGTGTGCCCGGTGGAGTGGGGCCGGATGCCCAACCGGAGCGTGCTGCAGTGGGACAAGGACGACTGCGCCAGCGTCGGCCTGGTCAAGTTCGACCTGCTCGGCCTCGGCATGCTGTCAGCCCTGCACTACGCGTTCGACATGATCGACTCGGTCCTCCATCTCGACAACATGCCGCTGGAGGACACCGAGGTCTACGACATGCTGTGCCGGGCCGATTCCGTCGGTGTCTTCCAGGTCGAGAGCCGGGCCCAGATGGCCACGCTCCCGCGCCTCAAGCCGAGGGTGTTCTACGACCTGGTGATCGAGGTGGCCCTCATCCGTCCCGGCCCGATCCAGGGCGGCTCGGTGCACCCCTACATCCGCCGCAAGAACGGTCTCGAAGAGGTCACCTTCCCGCACGAGAAGCTGGAGAAGACGCTCAGGAGAACCCTGGGCGTCCCGCTGTTCCAGGAACAGCTCATGCAGATGGCCATCGACGTCGCCGGGTTCAGCCCGGCCGAGTCCGACGAACTGCGCCGGGCCATGGGATCCAAGCGGTCGATGGAGAAGATGGCCAAGGTGCGCGAGCGCCTCTACACGGGCATGGCGGCCAACGGCATCACCGGCCCGCTCGCCGACGACCTCTACACCAAGCTCGCCGCGTTCGCGAACTACGGCTTCCCGGAGAGCCACGCGATGAGCTTCGCCTACCTGGTGTTCGCGAGTGCGTGGCTGAAGCGGTACCACCCGGCCGCGTTCTGCGCCGCGCTGCTCAACGCCCAGCCGATGGGCTTCTACTCGCCGCAGTCGCTGGTTGACGACGCCCGTCGGCACGGCGTCACGGTAAGACGCCCCGACATCAACGCCAGCAGGGCCAAAGCCGTCCTGGAGCCGCCGCTCCAGGAAGGAGGAGCGCGCAACGGGAAGAAGGAGCCGCCGCAGTACTGGGGCGTCGGCGGCCCGGTCGTCAGGCTCGGCCTGGAGAGCGTGCGCACCATCGGCGCGGAGGTGGCAGAAAAGATCGAGGCGAACGGTCCGTACGAGGACATGGCCGACCTGTCTCGCCGGGCCGACCTGTCCACCGCCCACCTGGAGGCGCTGGCGACCGCCGACGCGTTCGCCTGCTTCGGGCTGAGCCGCCGGGAGGCGTTGTGGGCGGCCGGCGCGGCCGCACAGGAGAAGAGTGGACGCCTGCCCGGCACCACCACCGGCCTCGACGCGCCGACGCTGCCGGGGATGGACCCGGTGGAGGGCCTGATGGCCGACGTGTGGGCCACCGGCCTGTCTCCCGACGCGCACCCGGTGCAGTTCGTGCGGGAGCACCTGACCGCCGGCGGGGTGCTGTCGATCCAGGACCTCACCGGGATCGGCCACGGCCGGCGGGTGCACGTCGGCGGCATCGTCACCCACCGGCAGCGGCCGG
This sequence comes from Virgisporangium aurantiacum, assembly GCF_016863635.1. Classification (GTDB taxonomy): domain Bacteria; phylum Actinomycetota; class Actinomycetes; order Mycobacteriales; family Micromonosporaceae; genus Virgisporangium; species Virgisporangium aurantiacum. The sequence continues at coordinate 129,897 of NZ_BOPG01000067.1, forward strand.
CCACCGCGGGCGGGGTCACGTTCATCAACCTGGAGGACGAGACCGGCATGCTGAACGTCACCTGCACGCCGGGGCTGTGGCTGCGCTTCCGCAAGGTGGTGCGGCTGTCGAACGCGCTGGTGATCCGGGGAATCCTGGAGAACGTCGAGGGCGTGCTGAACCTGCGGGCCGATCACGTGCAAGCATTGGCGATGCCCACAAGATCAGCGTCGAGAGATTTCCGATGATGCAGCCCGCAACCGTGCTCACCATCGCCGGCTCCGACTCCGGCGGCGGCGCCGGCCTCCAGGCCGACCTCAAGGCGTTCGCGCTGAACGGCGTGTTCGGCACCAGCGTGGTCACCGTGCTCACGGCGCAGAACTCCGCCGAGATCCGGGCCATCGAGAAGGTACCGGCCGCGTTCGTCACCGCTCAGCTGGACGCGGTGCTGGCCGACCTGCCGGTCGCGGCGGTCAAGACGGGCATGCTCGCGAGCGAGGAGACGGTACGGGCGGTGGCCGGGTACGCGCCGCGGCTGCCGAACCTCGTGGTCGACCCGGTGCTCGTCAACTCCGACGGTGTCCAGCTGTTTCCGTCCACTGTGGACAGTGCGTACCTGGAGGGACTCTTCCCCCACGCGGCGGTGATCACCCCGAACCTGCGCGAGGCGTCGCTGCTCACCGGCCGGAAGATCATTTCGGACGACGACATGGCCGCCGCCGCCACCGAACTGGCCGCCACCGGGGCGGGGTGCGTGGTGGTCAAGGGTGGCGGCCGGCCCGGGATCGAGGCGGTCGACGCCGTGTGGCACGAGGGCTCCGTGCGGTTCCTGCGGTCTCCGTGGGTCGGTACGCGGAACAACCACGGCACCGGGTGCACGTTCGCCGCCACGACAGCGGCCCTGCTCGCGCAGCGCGTCCCCGTCCAGGATGCCCTTGACCGGGCGAAGCGTTACGTGCAGGCCGCGCTGGAGCGCGGCGCGGCCTGGCAGATCGGATCGGGCCACGGCCCGTTGGGGTGGCCCACCGCAACCGACCACTAGGCTGCCAGCGTGGACCGAACCAACAGCGTCGTGTGGGCGGTGCTGCGGCAGGAACTCGACCGGGCGGCCCGGCCGCTCGCGATCGTCGACGTCGGCGGCGGCACCGGCGGGTTCGCGGTGCCGCTGGCCCGGGCCGGGCACCGCGTCACCGTGGTCGACGCGAGCCCCGACGCGCTGGCCGCCCTCACCCGCCGCGTCGCCGAAGACACGGGGAAGGTGCACAGCGGCGGCATCAGCGCCGTGCAGGGCGACGTCGACACGCTCGGTGACGTCGTGGAGCCCGGCAGCGCCGACCTCGTGCTCTGCCACAGCGTGCTGGAGGTCGTCGACGACCCGGCCACGGCGGTGAAGGCGATCGCCGCCGCGCTGCGACCGGGCGGCGCGGCCAGTGTCGTCGTCGCGAACCGGGCGGCGGCCGTGCTCGCCCGCGCGATCAACGGTCACCTCGACGCCGCGCACGCGCTGCTCACCAGCCCCACCGGCAGCACCGGTGGCACCGACCGGCTCCGCCGGCGGTTCGACGCCGCCTCGGCGTCGGCGCTGCTCGCGTCGGCGAACCTCGCCGTGGAGCAGATCCACGGCGTACGCGTGATCGCCGATCTGGTGCCGGGCGTCACCCTCGACAGCGAACATGAGCAGGTGCGCGCGATCGAGACCCTGGCGGCGACGCTGCCGCCGTACCGGGACGTGGCAACCCAGCTGCACCTCCTGGCCCGGCTATGACCCTTTTCTCCGACGTCCGGCCGAACTACGGTGCGGGCTCGCTGGCCGACGTCCTGCCCAGCGCGCTCGCCGCGGTCGGCGTCTCCGGGCCCGATCCGCTCGGGCTCCGCGCGGCGCTGGGGGCGCCGCGCCGGGTCGCGGTTCTTCTGGTGGACGGGCTGGGCTGGCACCAGTTGCCGATCGCGGCGCCGCACGCGCCGACCCTGGCTGCTCTCGAGGGGCGGCCGCTGACCGCCGGGTTCCCGTCGACCACACCGACCAGCCTGGTGACCCTCGGCACCGGCGTGCCGCCCGGCGCGCACGGGGTGCTCGGGTTCTTCCTGAACGTTCCGGGCACCGACCGGGTGCTCAGCCACATCCGGTGGGACTCCGACCCGCCGCCCACGACCTGGCAGCCCGTCGACCCGGTGTTCGTGCGGGCCGTTCAAGCCGGGATCCGCTCCGTGGTCGTGAGCCGGCCCGAGTTCGAGGGCAGCGGGCTCACCGTGGCTGCCTACCGGGGAGCCGAGTTCCGGGGCGCGACCGGGCCCGACGAGGTGTCCGCGGCCGTCCTGCATGCTTTGTCGGAATCGCCGCGCGCGCTCGTGTACGCCTACCACGGCGACGTCGACCGCACCGGCCACGACTTCGGCATCGACTCGCCGCAGTGGCGGGAGGCGGTCGCCGGGGTCGACCGGCTCGTCCGGATGATCGCGGAAGGGCTGCCGTCGGACGCCGTGCTGCTGGTCACCGCCGACCACGGGCAGCTGAACATCCCCGCCGACCGGCGGATCGACATGGCCGACGACCCGCGACTGCGGGCCGGCGTGGCGGTGGTGGCCGGCGAGCCGCGGGTCCGGTACCTGCACACCGCTCCCGGCGCCGCTCCGGACGTGCTGGCCGCCTGGCGCACCGTCCTCGGGCCGGCGGCCTGGGTCGGCACCCGCGAGGAGGCGATCTCGACCGGCCGGTTCGGGCCCGTCTCGCCGTCCTTCTCCGACCGGATCGGCGACGTGGTGGCCATCTGCCACGACGACTGGGTCGTGCTCGCCACCGGCCTGGAGCCCGCCCCGATCGCGCGGATGGTCGCTTTTCACGGGTCGTACACGGCCGCGGAGATGGAGATCCCGCTTCTTGTCGTACGGGGCGGCTAGCGTGTCGCCTCGTGGGGCGTAGCCAGGGTTTACCGCGCGGGGGTGGCTTCGGGCCCGACTCCGACGACACGGGGTGCACGATCCTGCACGTCGACATGGATGCCTTCTACGCGACGGTCGAGGTGCGCCGCCGGCCCGAGCTTCGCGGGAAGCCGGTCATCGTGGGCGGCGCCGGTCCGCGCGGGGTGGTGTCGGCGGCCAGCTACGAGGCACGAAAGTACGGGGTGCGCAGCGCGATGCCCGGCGCGCGGGCCAGGCGGCTGTGCCCGCACGCCGTCTTCCTGCCGCCCGACTTCGACGCGTACGCCGCCGCCTCCCGCGCGGTGATGGCGATCTTCCGCGACGTCACCCCGCTGGTCGAGCCGCTGTCGATGGACGAGGCGTTCCTCGACGTGGCGGGCGCCGTCCGGCTGCTCGGCCGGCCGGCCGAGATCGCCGCGGGCATCCGCCGGCGGGTGTCCGAGGAGGAGCGGCTCACCTGCTCGGTCGGGGTGGCCCCCACGAAGTTCATCGCCAAGCTCGGGTCCACCCGGGCGAAGCCGAACGGGCTCGAGGTGGTGCCGGCCGATCGGGTCCTGGAGTACCTGCACCCGTTGCCGGTCGACGCGCTGTGGGGCGTGGGGGAGAAGTCGGCCGAGGCGCTGCACCGGCTCGGGCTGCGCACCGTGGGCGATGTGGCCGCCGCGCCGCTCGGGCTGCTGCGCCGGGCGCTCGGCGAGGCGGCCGCCGTCCACCTGCGGGAGCTGTCCGCCGGGCGCGACCCCCGGCCGGTGGTGCCGCACCAGCCCGAGAAGTCGATCGGCGCCGAAACCACGTTCGACGTCGACGTCGACGACCCGCGGGTCATCCGGGAGGCGTTGCTGGCGATGAGCGAGAAGACCGCCGGCCGGCTCCGTCGCGCCGGGCAGGCCGGCCGCACCGTCACGCTGAAGGTGCGACTGTCTGATTTCCGTACTTTGAACCGGTCCCGTACCCTCGGGGCGGCCACCGACGTCGGTCGGGAGATTTTCCAGACCGCGTGGGCGCTCTTCGAGATCCTCCAGCCCGGTGAGCGGATCCGTCTGGTCGGCGTCCGGGTCGACGGCCTCGCCCTCGCCGACGACGCTCCGCACCAGCTCAGCCTGGGCGAACGTGAAACCGGGTGGCGCGAGGCCGAGCGGGCGGCCGACGCCCTGGCGGCCCGTTTCGGCGCCGGCGTGATACGCCCGGCCAGCCTGCTCAAGCTGCCCGAACGACCCGCTGCCGGGCCGCCCTCGCGCATCGATCATGACAACACGAGGTAGCTTTGGTGGCACGCGTTACGAGCGGGTGACGGGCAAGCCAACCTCCCGGCGACGTATGATCACCGGAAAATCGGCACGGCGGGACCATCGTCCCGCTTTCCGACCCGCTGACCCGCTCGTAGACTCGTAGACACGTAGCCATTCGGCTGCGGCGGTCGCGCCGGTCCAACCGGGCCGGCCGTCGATGACCGGGGAGGAGTGCCGTGCCGCTCTCGGAGCATGAGCAGCGGCTGTTCGAGCAGATCGAGCGGTCGCTTGCCGAGGACCCCAAGTTCGCCTCGGCGGTGCGCGCCAGTGATCCGCGCTTTCACGCTCGGCGTCGCATTCTGGTAGCTGCCGTCCTCCTCGTAGGCGGAATGGCGCTTCTTGTCTATGGAGTCATGGGCAACCAACCCCTGCTCGGTGTGGGCGGGTTCGTGGTGATGCTGGGCTCCGTCGTCTTCGGTATGCAGGCGTACCGCCGCGGGCAGAGCACCGACCTGCGCGCCGTCGACGGCACCGCCACTCGTCGCACGCGGTCGGGCGGCCGCCGCGGCGGGTTCATCGACCGCCTCGAAGACCGCTGGCGCCGTCGCCCCGAGGGCGACATCTAGCGCTTCGCGCCAAAAGCGCGCCGCGCACCCGAACTGGGTGTGCGGCGCGCCTTTTTGTACGCATATGCCGGCTTCCCCGTTGAGGCGAGCGCGTCAACCACCACGCGGCAGGGCGCCGGCAGGCGAATGCGGATCTTGGACTCCTGGAGGGCCTATGGCACCTCGTGCAGTCCAAGATCCGCAAACCGGGCGGGGTACCCAGCGGCGCCCGGGGTGCCTAGCGGTTGCGGGTCAGCAGGCGCCTGGGGCTGGTCGCCCGGAGCAGTGACTCGCGGCGGTGGGCGGCCGCGGTGGAGAAGGACAGGTATCTGGTGCTGGCCGTGGTGCGCCACCTGGCCAGGACCGACGGGGGCATCAGGGAGGCCTGCAGCCTCGTGCGGAGCGAAACGCCCTCGCGGAGGGCGGTGCGGACGTCGCGCAACGGCCCGCCCAGCTCGACGTCGGTGAGCGGGCTCCGGGCGTACCTGGCCCGCTCCTCGGCCCGGCTCAGCACCTGCACGCCGCTGGCAGCGGCCTCGGGCAGCCGGGCCTCGGTGATCAGGCGCTCGCCGGTGAGCCTCGGCGTCTCGGCCGGATCGATCTCGACCCGGTAGTCGATCATGGTGTCGAGCAGTTCGTCCCAGGCGGCGTGCGCGTCGCGTCTGGCCCGGCCCAGGCCGGCGGCCTGGGCGGCCGTGGCGTCGCCGCCCGGGGTCACGTCGACGGACGCCGCCGCACCGGCCGGTACCGGCCCGGACGCGGATCCGGTTGCCGCCGCGCCGGTGCCGGCCAACCGGCGGCGGCGGACGGCCACCCGGCGCAGCGCCGGCAGGACGAGCAGCACCAGCAGCACGACCGCGGCGCCGAGGAGGTACCACGGCCACGTCGACGAGTTCTCCGAGGACGACGCGCCACCGGTGATGCCCGGGTCGTTCGGGCCGTACGGGTTGGTGGCGGCCGCCGAGGCACCGCCGCTGACGCTCTCGCCGGGGCGTAGGTCGTCTTCGGGGGTGCTGCCGGAGTTGCCGGTGGGCTGGTTCGGGTCGGGTGCCCACGCGCTCGACACCGAACCCGAGAAGCCGCTGGGCGGGGTGGCGTCGAACGGCACCCAGCCGAAGCCGTCGAAGTAGACCTCGGTCCAGGCGTGCAGGTTGAAGTTCGACAGCGTGTAGGTGTTGCCGTTGCGGTTGTTGCCCTTGGTGAACCCGAAGGCGACCCGCGCCGGGATGTTGACCGTCCGCAGCAGCCAGGCCATCGCGGCGGCGTACTGCTCGCAGTAGCCCTGCCGGTTGCCCTCGCGCAGGAAGTCGACCATGGCGCTGCCGCTGTTGCCGGCCTTCGTCTCCAGGCTGTACTTGAAGCCGTTGGACGGCCCGAAGAAGTCGTAGACGGCCCGGACCCGGTCGTACTGGTTGGTCTTGCCCGCGACGAGCTTGTCGGCGATGGCCTTGATCTCCGGGACGTCGGTGGGCTTGCGGGTGTTGCTGTTGCGGATCTGGTCGCCCTCGTTGAGGTCGCGGGCGGTGCGCAGCGCCTCGGGCGTGTACTCCGGACGCGTGTAGTGGACGATGTACTTGCGGCCCTTCGCGGTGTTACGGCCCGAGTAGATGACGCCGGACCGCCGGTCGAAGCCCCACGACCCGTCGAGCCGGTCGATCTTGGTGACCTGCTCGTAGAGCGGCAGCAACCGCTCGTTGAACTCGAGGACCTCGACCACGGCCGCGTTGCTCTTGTAGTTGACCCCGGGGACGGTGAGCCGTTGCGGCTCCTCCAGCTTCGACAGCGGCGTCGCCTGCCCCCACGAGCGGTTGACGAAGCCCTGCGAGGTGAGGTCTTCGGCGGTGCCGAACCGCAGGTAGAACGGGCTCGGATCGTCGGTGCTGACCTTGACCATGTCGTAGGAGGTCTCGCGGACCAGCGAGCCGGACAGGAACGAGAACAGGTTGACGTTGCCGGACCGGCCCGGCCCGTTGCCGGCGCCCGAGCCGTCGCCGACCCCGGTGCCGAAGCGGTCGAGCAGGCCGGTGGTCATGCCGGGCACCGCCAGCGGCAGGATCACCGCGACGACGACGCCGATCACGGCGAGCCGGCGGCCGGCCGCGGCCAGCGGCGACGGCTCCCAGACGTCGATGTCGCGCCCGTCGCCGCTGAACCGCCGGCCGAACCGCCGCACCCGGTCGACGTTGTCGGTGGCGAGCAGCCAGAGGAACGCGGCCGCCGTGCAGATGAAGGCGAGGAAGCTGACGCTCCTCGTGTGCGTGCCGACCGGCACCAGGTACACGGCGACCATCGGGATGCCGGCGATCGCCGGCCGCCGCGCGACCACGGCGGCCAGGTCGACCGCGAGATAGACGGCGCCGACGCCGAGCCCGGCGAGGAACAGCAGGCCGTCCTGGTCTTCGACGGGCACCCCGCTGTCGCGGATGGTGACGCCGGCGTCGACCAGCAGCTTGTTGAAGTGCGTGAACGTCTCGGCGGTCGGAATGATGCCGAGCACCGCGTGACCGTCGCTGTAGAGCCAGGTCAGCGTCACCACGTAGCAGGCGATCATCGCGAACGTCGGCAGCCAGATCGGCGCCCGGACGCTGCGCAGCGCCACCGCGGCCGCGGTCATCGTGCCCACGACGAGCAGCGCGCCGACCAGCCACGTCCACTTCTCGAACACCGACGACAGGGGCAGCGCAGCGATCATGGTGGCGCCCGCCGCCACCAACGTGATGTGGCGCCGCTGGGTCATGACAGGCTCCCGGAGACGGTTTCCGCCATCGCGGCCCGCCAGCTGAACCCGCGCGAGCCGCGGGCGGCCTCGGGCCACAGCGCCGCGAGCTTCGCACCGTGCGGGACGCCGACCACCCGCCAGCCGGTACGCAGCAGCGCGAGCGCCGCGACGCCGTGCGCCCGGTCGGCCTCCTCGCGGGCGGCCGTCGGCAGGTTCAACCAGGTGGTGCTGTCGATCAGCAGGGCCATGCAGGTGGCGCCGCTGGTGCGCAACGCGGTGAGCAGTTCCGCCTCCTGGGGCGTGATCAGGCCGAACACGCCGATGATCAGCCCGCCGTCGGTGCGGTGCTTCACCCGGTCGACGAGTTGGGCGATGCCGCCGCCCTGCTGCGCCAGTTTGACCTCGGCCAGGTGGTCGAGCAGCAGGCCCTCGCCGCCGCCCTCGGACGCGTCGACGTCGATGCCGGAGTCGGTGACCAGCCGCAGCTTGTAACCGTTGTGCCGCAGGTGCAGCGCGACGCTCGCCGCCGCCGACACGGCCCACTCGAAGCTCGCCGTGGGCCCCTCGCCGCGGTGGGCGAAGCTGCGGGTGTCGAGCACGACCGTGGCCCGGCTCTCCCACGGCTGCTCCTCGCGGCGCACCATCAGCTCGCCGACGCGGGCGGTCGACCGCCAGTGCACGCGGCGCAGGTCGTCGCCGTAGCGGTACTCACGGGTCGCGGCGTCGTCCTCACCGTGGACGGCCACCGAGCGGGCGCGGCTCTCGCCGGCGCCCGCGTACTCGCCGGCCAGCCGCACCGACGGCAGCGGGACGACCTGCGGTATCACGGTGAGCTTGTCGATCGACGGGAACGCCCGCACCAGTTCACACAGGCCGAACGGGTCGGTGAGCCGCACGACCAGCGGACCCACCTCGTACCGGCCGCGCACGTCGGCCCGCACGGTGTACGCCACCGAGCTGGCCTGGTGCGGCCCGAGCCGCTCGAGGACCAGCCGCGGGCGGCTGCCCAGCGCGTACGGCAGCCGGTCTTCCAGCAGCATGGTGCCGGTGGGCAGCCGGCTGAGGTTCTGCAACCGCAGCACCACCCGCGAACTGCCGCCGACCTGGGCGCGGTGCGGCTGCAGCGAGCGGCTGCACGACAACTTGTACCGGGTGCGGCCGACGTAGCCGGCCGCGAGCAGCGGCAGCGCGCCGAGCAGGATCGCGACGCGCAGCAGGTCCTTCTCCCCGAAGATCAACGCCGACACGGCGAACACGGCCGCCCCGCCGAAGAACCACCGTCCCCGGGACGTCAGCCCCCGCAGCGCCTCGCGCACGCTCACCGCCTCCGCTGGTCGTACGGGTTGGCGGTGCTCTGCTGCTGCTGGCGGGTGCGCGTGTCGTACGGCGAACGGTGCCGGTCGGACGGCAGGGCCAGCCGGGTGACGAGGTCGGCGACGATCGAGTCGGTGGTGCGCCGGGCCAGTTGGGCCTCGGCGGTGGGGATGATGCGGTGCGCCATCACCGGGACGGCGAGGTTCTGCAGGTCGTCGGGCACCACGTAGTCGCGCGACTCCAGGGCGGCGACCGCGCGGGCGGTGCGGATCAACTGCAGCGTTGCTCGCGGCGAGGCGCCGAGGCGCAGGTCGGGCGACTCGCGCGTGGCGGTGACCAGGTCGACGGCGTACTGCTTGACGGCGTCGGCGACGTGTACGTCGCGCGCGGTGGCGATCATCCGCCGCACCACGTTGGCGTCGGCGACCGCGCGCAGGTCGTGCAGCGGGTCGTGGGCGCCGTGCACGTCGAGCATCGCCAGTTCGGCGCCGGCGTCGGGGTAGCCCATCGCGATGCGGGCGGTGAACCGGTCGCGCTGCGCCTCGGGCAGCGGATAGGTCCCCTCCATCTCGATGGGGTTCTGCGTGGCCACCACCATGAAGGGCGTCTGCAACGGGTAGGTGACCCCGTCGACGGTGACCTGCTTCTCCTCCATGCACTCCAGCAGCGCCGACTGGGTCTTCGGCGAGGCGCGGTTGATCTCGTCGCCGACGACGATGTTCGCGAACACCGCGCCCGGCTTGAACTCGAAGTCGCGGCTCTCCTGGTTGTAGACGCTCACCCCGGTGACGTCGCTGGGCAGCAGGTCGGGGGTGAACTGGATCCGGCGCACCGAGCAGTCGATCGACCGGGCCAGCGCCTTGGCGAGTTTGGTCTTGCCGACGCCGGGCACGTCTTCGATGAGCAGGTGGCCCTCGGCCAGGAGGACGGCGAGCGCCAGCCGGACGGTGGCCGTCTTGCCCTCGATGACCTGCTCGATGTTGCTGACGATCGCGTCAGCGGCGGCGCGGAACTCGTTCGGCGGAAGCGGGCTGCCGAGGTCCTCGTACATTCGCTTGGTCGTCAACGGGTCTCCTTCGTTCCGCGCCGTGGCGTCTGCGCCCATCTTTAGGACACCGCTGGTGTGCGCCAGGTTGCGCCGGCGGACCGGAGATTCCTGAATGTGAGCGACCATCGGCGTGTTCACAGGTTATCCGCACCACACCGGAACCGCCGACACCGCAAAACCGTCGATAAGCAGACGTTAATCCCCAACCGAGCGCGGATTCCCGCATCGGGTTGTGGTCATGACGCGACGTCTTGCAAAATCTGCATGTTGCAGATGAGTGGAACGGACAGCGAGGGCACAACCGTCCGATCGGCCGACACAACCGGTCTGATCGTCATCCTCGGGGCGACTTCGCCGATCCGTTGCGCCAGGTAGCGTAATTGCGGCGGTGAGTATTTCGACCGTCCACGTACGACAACAGAACATCTTCGTTCACGCTCTGGCCGGAGCGCGGGAACGGGGACATCGGAGAGATCCCTGACGAGACCCAGAGTCTCAAGGAGCTGATGTGCCCGATTTCGAAGACCTGCTCAGGCAGGTCATGGCCATCCGTGGCACCCTGCGTGCCGCACTGATCGATCATTCCAGCGGCATGACCGTGGCCGCCCTCGGTCGCAGTGTCGACGGAGGAGACGACAGCCACCCTCCGCCCGGCAGCGAACCCGGCCGTCCCGGCCGTCACGCGGAGCCGCGCTGGGAACCCGACGGTGACACCGGTCCGATGGACATCATCCGGGCCACCGTCAACAGCCCCGCGTTCGTCGCGCCGGCCACGCCCGGCTACGTCGAGGACATCGTGGTCACGTCCGCGAACGGCTACCACCTCATCCACTTCGTGGTGACGGACTTCGACGCGCGCCTGGTGCTCTACGTGTGGCTCGACCGGTTGGTCGGCAACCTCGCCATGACGCAGCGGTCGTTGCGCAACCTCGGCCAGCACCTGGTCGCCGCCTGACCGGGCGTGCGGCACCCAGACAGCAGGCAACCCAACCGAACCGACCGCGAGAGGTTCAGCGCGTGGGGGCATCCGTACCGTCCACCCTGCGAGGGGCACTTGAGCCGTGGTGCGCCGTCGGCGCGACCGGCGCCCTCCGGGTGGAGGATCCGCCCGGCGGGGCGATCTACATCGTCGACGGCCGGCTCAGTTTCGCCGAGTGCGGGCTGGTCAGCGGCGTCGACAAGCTGCTCACCGCGTCCGGGCGGGTGCCGGCCGACGTGTGGCGGGCGGCGGTGGCGGCGGGCCGCTCGACCGGTCGGATCGGCGACACGCTGATCGCCGACGGGCACATCAGCCGCAACGAGTTGGCCCTGTCCGCCCTGTCGGCGCTGATGGACGCGGCGTTCTTCCTCTTCGACGCCGCGGTCACCGCGCAGTTCGAACCGGACGCGGTCAACCCGCTGGGCACGTTCTGCGAACTGGAGTTCGCGGCGGTCTGTCTGGAGGTCGACCGGCGGCGCCGGCTGCTGGCCGACGTCTGGCCGGACCCGGCGATCGACACCGCGGCGGTGGTACCGTCCCGCCGGTTGCGCGGGCACCAGGTCTCGCTGACCGCGGCGCAGTGGGAGATCGTCGCGAACGCCGACCGCCGGCGCAGCCCGGCCGACCTGGCCCGGCTGCTCGGGCGGGAGACGTTCGTGATGCTGCTCGAGGCCCGCCGGCTGGCGCGCTCGGGCCTGATCGAACCGGGCCGCCCGGGCGGGTCCGCGGTGGCCGAATCGGTCGCGGCGGTGCGGGCCCGGACGGCGGCGGCGCTGGTCCGGGTCCCGGACCAGCGGGTCGACCGGGAGCTCGACCAGCGGATCCCGGATCAGCGGTTCCCGGATCAGCGGGTCGAGGCCGTGCTGGCCCCACCCGCGCGCGGGTCGGCCGTCGTGCCCGCGGCCGCCGCTGCGGGCGTCACCCCGATGACCGTGCCGCTGGCCCCGCCGGCGGCCGACGACCTCAGCCTGCGCGAACCCGCCGCGCCGGTGCCGCTGCCCCGCCGCCGGGCGGCCGAACCCCGGCGCTGGCCGGCGAACCCGGTCGACGACGGCCGGGTCGTGGAGGAGTGCTCCGACAGCACGCTCATGCGGATCCAGCGGGCGCTCCGGGCGTTGCGATGAAGTTCCGTCAACGGGGGCAACGGCCGATGGGCACCACGACGACGGCCCGGATCAGAGAGTTCGTCCGCACCGCGGCGACGCAGACCGCGGCCAGGACCGGGAGGAGAAGGTTGGTGGGGGTGGAGCAGGACGTACTGGCCGAGTTGGGCCGGCTGCGGCACAAGCTTCCGCAGGTGCAAGGACTGCTCGTCGCCAGTGCCGACGGCCTGCTCGTGGCCGAGGACGCCGCCGGGGTGGAAGCCGAGACCATGGCCGCGATGTCGGCGGCCTACCTGGGACTCGCCCAGCAGATCGCGAAGGGCGCCGACTACGGCGAGTTCCAGGAGACCGTGACCCGGGCGACGGGTGGGTACGTGGCGACCTTCGCCGCCGGCACCCACGCGCTGCTCACCGTGCTGGCCGACGCGGGAATCAACCTCGGCCTACTGCACCACGAGGCGCGGCCGGTGGCCACCCGGGTGGGCGAACTCGTCGCGGCCGGCCAAGGATGACCGGCCGCGAAAGGCGTAAGGAAGAGAGGTGACGCCGTCCTCAACTGCACGAGCACCAGGACCGAAACGACTACTTCCCCAACCGCGAAAGCAGGAGGACTCCATGCCTGACATGGATACGGCACTCAAGGAAGCGATGCAGATCGAGGGCGCCATCGGTGTCGCGCTCGTCGACTACACCAGCGGCATGGCGCTGGGCACGCTGGGCAGCACCAAGGAACTCGACCTCACGGTCGCCGCGGCGGGCAACACCGACGTGGTCCGCGCGAAGATGCGCACGCTGGACCTGCTCAAGATGAAGGACGAGATCGAGGACATCCTGATCACGCTGGGCAGCCAGTACCACCTGATCCGGCCGCTGCGCAGCCGCGGCGGGCAGGGCCTGTTCATCTACCTGGCGCTGCAGAAGTCGCGCGCGAACCTGGCCATGGCCCGTCACCAGGTCCGCAGGATCGAGGAAGACCTCCACATGTGAAGGGTCGGGATCCCGGTCGGGGCGCGGAACGCGCCTCGACCGGGGATCCGGTACGCTGGATCCCATGTTCCGGGCATTCCGGCTTCTTACATGGCCGTGCTGACGTAGCGCTGTTCTGTCGAACAAGGCTCGTCCGCACGGCGGCCCCTCCTGCGTGAGGGGTTTTTTCATGTCCGGAATCGATTCTGAGGTGGCGAGCATGAGCGAGGACATTCCCCCGTACCGGTACACGGCCGCGCTGGCCGGCGAGATCGAGGAGCGGTGGCAGGACTTCTGGGACAAGAACGGCACGTTCAACGCGCCGAACCCCAGCGGCCCGCTCAGCGAACCCGACCACCCGCGGGCCGGCGCGCCGAAGCTGTACGTGATGGACATGTTCCCGTACCCGTCGGGGGCGGGCCTGCACGTCGGCCACCCGCTGGGTTACATCGGCACCGACAGCTACACCCGGTACGCCCGCATGATCGGGTTCAACGTGCTGCACCCGATGGGCTTCGACGCGTTCGGCCTGCCGGCCGAGCAGTACGCGGTGCAGACCGGAACGCACCCGCGCAAGACCACCGAGGAGAACGTCGAGCGCTACCGCGGGCAGCTGCGCCGGCTGGGTCTGGCGTACGACAACCGGCGCTCGCTGTCGACCACCGACGTCGGGTTCTACACGTGGACCCAGTGGATCTTCCTGACGATCTTCAACTCCTGGTTCGATCCGGAGCAGCGCAAGGCGCGTCCCATCGACGAGCTGATCGCGGAGCTGGAGTCGGGCGCGCGGCCCGCGCCCGACGGCGCTTCCTGGTCGTCGCTGTCCTCCACCGAGAAGCGCACGATCATCGACGACCACCGCCTGGCCTACGTGTCGGAGGCGCCGGTGAACTGGTGCCCCGGGCTGGGGACGGTGCTGGCGAACGAGGAGGTCACCGCCGACGGGCGCAGCGAGCGCGGCAACTTCCCGGTCTTCAAGCGCAACCTGAAGCAGTGGATGATGCGGATCACCGCGTACGGCGACCGCCTGCTGGCCGACCTGGACACGCTGGAGTGGCCGGAGAAGGTCAAGGCCATGCAGCGCAACTGGATCGGCCGGTCGCGCGGCGCGCACGTCTCGTTCGCGAGCGACGCGGGGGAGATCCGGGTGTTCACCACCCGGCCCGACACCCTGTTCGGCGCGACGTACATGGTGCTGGCGCCGGAGCACGACCTGGTCTCGGCGCTGACCGCCGACGCGTGGCCCGACGGGACGAAGGACGCCTGGACCGGCGGGTTCGCGACGCCCGAGGAAGCCGTGGCCGACTACCGGCGGCGGGCCGCCGCGAAGACCGACATCGAGCGGCAGGCCGACAAGGAGAAGACCGGTGTGTTCGTGGGCTCGTACGCCACGAACCCGGTGAACGGCGAGCGCATCCCGGTGTTCATCGCCGACTACGTGCTGGCCGGCTACGGCACCGGCGCGATCATGGCCGTTCCCGGCCAGGACGAGCGCGACTGGGAGTTCGCCGAGGTCTTCGACCTGCCGATCATCCGGACCGTGCAGCCGTCCGAGGGTTTCGACGGGAAGGCGTACACCGGCGAGGGTCCGGCCATCAACAGCTCGTTCCTGGACGGGCTGGAGATCGCCGACGCCAAGGCGAAGATCATCGAGTGGCTGGAGGCGAACGGCGCCGGGGTCGGCGCGGTGACGTACCGGCTGCGTGACTGGCTGTTCAGCCGGCAGCGGTACTGGGGCGAGCCGATGCCGATCGTCTACGACGAGACCGGGCTGCCGGTGGCGATCCCGTACGACCTGCTGCCGGTCGAGCTGCCCGAGGTCGACGACTTCTCGCCGCGCACGTTCGACATCGACGACGCCGGCTCGATGCCGGAGACGCCGCTGTCGCGCGCCCGCGAGTGGGTCGAGGTCGAGCTGGACCTGGGCGACGGCCCGAAGCGGTACACCCGCGACACCAACGTGATGCCGCAGTGGGCCGGGTCGAGCTGGTACGAGCTGCGCTACCTGGACCCGCACAACGCCACCGAACTGGTCGGCGCCGAGAACGAGCGGTACTGGATGGGCCCGCGCGACGCGGCCGACTGCGGCGGCGTCGACCTGTACGTCGGCGGCGTGGAGCACGCCGTGCTGCACCTGCTGTACGCGCGGTTCTGGCACAAGGTGCTGTTCGACCTGGGCCACATCAGCAGCTTCGAGCCGTTCCGGAAGCTGTTCAACCAGGGCTACATCCAGGCCTACGCGTACACCGACGCGCGCGGTGTGTACGTGCCGGCCGAGGAGGTCGTCGAGCGCGAGCCGGGCCGGTTCTTCTACAACGACGAGCCGGTCAACCGCGAGTACGGCAAGATCGGCAAGAGCCTGAAGAACGTCGTGACGCCCGACGACATGTGCGCCGACTACGGCGCCGACACGTTCCGGGTGTACGAGATGTCGATGGGTCCGCTGGACGTGTCCCGGCCCTGGGACACCCGGGCGGTCATCGGCTCGTTCCGGTTCCTGCAGCGGCTGTGGCGGCTGGTCGTCGACGAGCAGACCGGCGCGGTGCGCGTCACCGACGACCCGGCCGACGAGCAGACCCGCCGGCTGCTGCACCGCGTGATCGACGGCGTCCGCACCGAGATGGAGGAGCTGCGGTTCAACACCGCGATCGCCAAGCTGATCGAGCTGACGAACCGGGCCACCCAGGCGGGTCCGACCCGCGAGGTGGTCGAGCCGCTGGTGCTGATGACGTCGCCGTTCGCGCCGCACCTGGCCGAGGAGCTGTGGCGCAAACTGGGCCGCACGACGACGATCGCGTACGAGGCGTTCCCCGAGGCCGACCCGGCCCTGCTGGTCGCCGAGTCGGTGACGCTGCCGGTGCAGGTCAACGGCAAGGTCCGGGGCCGCATCGAGATCCCGACCGACCTGGCCGAAGGCGAGGTCCGCGCCCGGGCGCTGGAGGCGGTGGCCCCGCACCTGGACGGCAAGGAGCCCCGCAAGGTCATCGTGGTCGCCGGCCGCATGGTCAGCGTGGTCGTCTAGCGCATCCCCACCGCAGACAGGCGTTCGGCCCGCAGGCGGTCGGGCCAGGCGTCGTCCGCCGGCGGGAGCGGGGAGCCCACCGCCCAGCCGACCAGGAGGTCGGCCAGGGCGGGGTTCCTCGCCAGGGCGGGGCCGTGGGCGTAGGTGCCGAGCAGCTTGCCGGCCCAGGCGCCCTCGGTCGTGCCGTCGTTGCCGATGCCTACCCGCACCGTGACCAGCGGCTTCGCCGCCGCGCCCAGGTGGGTGCGGCCGCCGTGGTTCTCGAAGCCGGTCAACGGCGGCAGGCCGAGCACCGGGTCGACCGGGCCGGCCAGCTCGCCGACCGCGCGGGTCTCGCCGCGGTCGGACTGCATGTCGAGCAGGCCGAGGCCCGTGCACTTCGCGCCCTTGGCGTAGAACGACGTCCCGAGCAGCTGGTAGCCGGCGCACACCGCGAACACGACGGCGCCGTTGGCCGCGGCGCGGTTCAGCCCGCCGTCGGCGATGAGGCGCTCGGCGGCCAGTGCCTGCGGGCCGTCTTCGCCGCCGGCCAGCAGGTAGATGTCGCCGTCCTGGGGGATCGCCTG
This sequence comes from Virgisporangium aurantiacum, assembly GCF_016863635.1. Classification (GTDB taxonomy): domain Bacteria; phylum Actinomycetota; class Actinomycetes; order Mycobacteriales; family Micromonosporaceae; genus Virgisporangium; species Virgisporangium aurantiacum. The sequence continues at coordinate 146,346 of NZ_BOPG01000067.1, forward strand.
GTCGGACTGGACCTCGACGCACTCCGACGCGATGCCCCGCAACGCGGCCCGCCGGGCCAGGATGAGCATGTTGCCCCGGTCGCCGTAGGTCGACATGAGGTCGGGGTAGATCCAGATGATGCGCAGGGACTCAGTTGACACGGTCGAGCTCCGCCCGGATGTCCTGGAACGCGGTGTAGTTGGCGATCACTTCGAGCCGGCCGGGCGGTATCGCGGCCAGGGCCTTCTCGAACGACGTCACGTGCTCGAACGGCACCTCGTTGACCTCCAGCCGCACGGCCAGGTCCATCGCCCGGTCGCCGGTGATCAGCACCCGCCGGCCACGGACCGGGGAGAAGTCGACGTCGTACAGCCACGACGTGTCGAGGCCGTCGGGGTCGCGCGCGTTGATCGCGAGCAGCGTCGGCGCGTCCTCCGCCATGTCGAAGGCCTCCAGCCAGCCGGCCGGGTTCTTCGACAGCAGCAGGCGGATCACCCGGTCGTCGCGCACCACCGTCGCGTACCGGCCGGCGATCGAGGTCACCTCGGCCAGCTTCGGCAGCGAGCGCAGCGTCGGCGCGCCGAAATACGCCGCGACGGCCAGCGCCGTCGCGGCGTTGGCCTTGTTGACGCGGCCGGGCAACTGCAGGTGGACCTCGTGGAAGACGCCGGTCGGGTCGACCACGCCGTCGCCCTCGACCTGCCACTGCGGCATCGGCCGGGTGAGGTCGCCGTTGACGCAGAACCACTGCTCGCCGTGCCGCTCGATGCGGGAGCCGCACTCGGGGCACACCCACGAGTCGTCGAGCCAGCGTTGGCCGGCGGCGACCCAGGTGACCTGCGTCGCGGCCGACGCCGCCCAGGTGACCATCGGGTCGTCGCAGTTCGCGATGACGTGCACCTCCGGCGCCCCGGTGAGCATCGTGCGCCACTTGGCCGCGACCGTCGCCACCTCCTGCGCCCGATCCAACTGGTCGCGGCTCAGGTTCAGCAGCGCGACCAGCTCGGCCTTCGTCTTCTTGAGGACGTCGGCCAGGTAGTGCTCGTCGACCTCGAGCACCGCGAACGGCGTCGCGCCCGCCTTCACCAGCGCCGACATGTGCCCGTGCGGCATGTTGGCGCCGAGCGAGTTGGTCGCCACGTTGCCGAGCACGCCGAGGGCCGCGGCGGTGAGCCGGGTGGTCGTCGTCTTGCCGTTGGTGCCGGAGATCAGCGCGATCCGCCGGCCGGCGGCCAGGTTCGCGAGAAACTCCGGGTCGATCATCTGACCGACCCGCCCGCCGATCACCGCGCCGTCGCCGCGCCCGGTTGCCCGCGACAGGGCCGCGGCGCTCTTGGTGAGACCGCTGGCCAGGCGGGTGCGAAGGGAGTATCTGGGTTCCGTCATCCTTCGCTCTCTCGTACGTGGTCGTGAGTTCGTGGCGACAATACCCGTTACCGGCCCGGCTCAGGTGAGCGTCATCGGCACCTCGACGAGCGGGCGGTCGGCGGCCACCGGCTCGTTCCCCAGCCGGCCGGCGTCGTAGAACTGCAGCACGTAGGCGCCGGGCGCGGGCGCCCGGATGATGAAGTTGAACGGAACGCCCTGCTCCAGGTCGCCCTGGTTGAGCAGGACGGCGTTCAGCTGGTCGGGGCTCGTGGTGGTGCCGTCGGGCAGCTTGAGGCGGAGGTTGCCCTTCCAGACGCCGTGGTCGTAGATGCTCTGCTTGTACGACTTGAAGTCGGCGTCGCAGACCACCATCATGTAGCCCTTCTTGGCCTGCTGGTGTTCGGCGGGGTAGTCGACCCGCTGCTCGCACTGGTTCAGCTTCATGCCGAGCACGCCGCTGCGCTTCTCGTCGACCGGGCCGGCGACCTTCTTCGGCTCCAGCGTCACCGTCTTGTCCAGGTCGCCGAACGGGATCTTCGGCTGCACCACGTCGTCGCGGCCGATGCTCAACTCGCCCTTGCGCAGGTCGGTGACCTGCTTCTCCGGCTTGAACACGAACTTGCCGTTCGTGGTCGCCTTGCCGGGGAGGCTCTGTACCTCCTTGACGTCGCCCTCGGTGATCGCGCCGTCGTAGGTGAAGTACACCTCGGTGTAGCGGACGTTGTCCTGGCCGTCGGTGCCCAGGTTCTCGATGGTGACGTCCATCGACAGCGGGTTGTCCTTGACGGCCGGGTCGTACGAGACCGTCTTCACGGTGACCTTGAGGCCCTGATAGAAGACCGCCCGGTCGACCTTGTAGGTGCCGGTCTGCGCGGCTCCGCCGTCACCGACCTTGGCGCCGCCGCCCTGGGGCTGGATGCCGCCGGTGCCGGTCGAGTTCGACCCGGTGTCGCGGCCCTTGTCGCCGTCGTCGGTGAGCATCTTCGCCGCGACGGCGCCGCCGCCGGCGAGCAGCACGAGCGCGGCGGCCGCGGCGACGATCCAGCCGATCGGGCGGCGGCGCGGCGGCGCGGCCGGCCGGCGGGTCGGGTCGGGCAACCCGGGCGCGCCGTACGCGGACGTGTCTCCCCAGAGCGGCATTCCCGAGGGGACCGGTGGTAGCCCGGCCGGATCACCCGGCGCGCCGCTGGTGGGGCGGGGCGGGCCGCTGCTGGGAATGGAACTGGTCGGGATTCCGAGGCTCGGCGCGCTGACCGGCCCACCCGGGGGAGTGCTGACCGGCGCGGCCGGTGCCTCCCACCCCATGGGCGCTGCCGCCGCCGCTCCCCAGGGCGCGTACGCCGGCGCGGGTCCCCGTGCCGGCGCCGGAACGGCGCGCAGGCTGCCCTGCGCGACCAGCAGTTCCGGGGTGTCGATCAACGTCGGCGCGACGCCCAACCGCTGGTGGAGCAGGGTGGCGATCAGCGGGATGCGGCTGGAGCCGCCGACCAGGTACAGACCGGCCAGGCGGGTCGGACCGGCCCGGCCGACCAGGGACGCCGTCAGCTCCACGGTGCGGTCGAGCAGCGGACGGGCGGCGGCCTCGAACTCCTCGCGGGTCAGGTGGGTGTCGGTGTCGAACAGCGGGACGTGCACCGCGGCGGTGGGCGTCCGCGACAGTTGTTCCTTGGCGGCGCGCACGTCGTCCCAGAAAGTTCGCGACGCCCGGCGGCCGTACGTATCCGACGGATTCGCCAACTGGTGCCACCGCTGCGGATCACGCTGCACGACCACGCGGCCGATGAGCTCGACGAGCACCGCGTCGAGATCGAGGCCGCCGACGTCGCCGAGGCCCTCGCTCGCGACCAGTTCCCAGGCCCCGTCCGGACGCCGGCGCACGAGCGACGCGTCGAACGTGCCCGCGCCGAAGTCGTAGACGGCGAGCGCCTCACCGGGCTCGACCGTGCGGCCGAGCACGCCGGTGAAGTGCGCGGCGGCCGCCACCGGCTCCGGCACCACGGTGACGGCCGTGAGCCCGGCCGCGGCGGCGGCGTTGACCAGGACGTCCTTGCGGTGCGTTCCCCAGTTGGCGGGATGGGTGAGCACGGTCTGCGCCGGCGGGCCACCGGCGTTCCGGACGGCTTCGGCGGCGACGCGGGCGAGCACGGCGGAGATCACGCGGGCCACCGGGAACTCGTCGTTGCCGAGCAGAATGATGGCCTCGTCGATGCGACGCTTCGGGTTCGGTTCGTACCGGGTCGGGTCGAGTCGGGCGCTGCGGTCACCGTCGCGGCCGGTGAGAAGCCTGCCGCTGGGGTCGGCGAACACGGCCGACGACAGCAGCGGCGACGAGTCGAACAGCAACGGCTGGGCTCTGTTGACAGCTCCGCCGTCGGCTGCTTCGAGGTAGGCGACGGTGTGGGTGGTGCCGAAATCGATCCCGAGCCGGTGGCTCACGGTGGGGGTCACGCGCGTCACGGTATCGGCGGCTGTAAAGCGTGCCGCGTCCCCGCTGCCCTTGCCCGGTCCCCTCCACTCTCCTCCCGCCACCCGGCGCGTCGATCTTGCAGTTGTGGTGGCACCCAAACGGGTCCGAACAGGAACAACCCGGGCACCACAAGTGCAAGATCGACGGGATCGGGGGGTGCCGCCGCGGGCGGGGTGGGGGAAAGGGTGTGCGAAAGGGGTGGAGGGCTCCACCCGGTCCACCACATCGCTCCACCGGGGCTCCATTTCGGGCCCGGGGGCGCCCGGCACGTGCCTGGGTGACCGTTTTGTCATGCTTATCTAACGGGTGAATCGGCACTGTCTTGATCTGGACGCAGTGTGCCAGCCTTCGCCCTCCACCCCGCCCCACCGCGTCTGACCTGGGGTTTTCCGGGCAGGCTCGCGCCGCCTATCCCGAGTTTCCGGTTGCGGGTGGAGGGAAGTGGAGTACAGTGGAGCGCGTTGGTGGGTCGGGGGGCCCACCGGCCCCGGGGAGGGGGTGCAGTGCGTGTTTCTCGGAACGCACACGCCCCGTCTCGACGAGAAGGGCCGGTTAATCCTTCCGGCCAAGTTCCGTGATGAACTGGCGGGAGGTGTTGTGATCACTAAGGGTCAGGAGCGCTGCCTCTACGTGTTCCCCACCTCCGAGTTCGGTCGCATCGCGGCACAACTGCGTGAGACGCCGATGACGCACAAGGCGGCCCGGGCATACAGCCGGGTGTTCTTCGCCAGTGCGCACGACGAGGTGCCCGACAAGCAAGGTCGGGTCACCATCCCTGGCCACCTGCGTGAATACGCCGGGCTGGGCCGCGATCTCGTCGTCATCGGCGCCAGTACTCGGGTGGAGATCTGGGACAAGTTGGCCTGGGACACATACCTCGCGGAGAGCGAAGACGAATTCGCTGACATCGAAGAGGGGGTTCTCCCGGGCGGGTTGTAGTTGCGGGGTAGCAGTTCACGCCGTACCGCGAGATCTCCCTCCGCTCCACTCCTGACGCCACTTCCCCGGCGGCAGGCGAGAGAGCGGATGGGGATCTGGCGGTACGGCGTCATGGTCACCGGGGTCGGCCGAGAAATCAACTCGCCACGCCGACGACTGAAGCAATGCAACGGGGGAAACACCGCACCGGTCCGCGAAACCGGGTGCGGGCTCACCGGAACCGATTCCGGGGCAGCGCGCGGTCACGCGCGCCTCCTGACGGCATCCGGCGGGGCGATGACACGGTCCGGGCCGCGAACCCGGGCCGTTACAAGGGGGTCGGCCATGGCGCGGGGGATCCACGTACCCGTTCTGCTCGAGCGGTGCCTCGAGCTGCTGCGCCCCGCCCTGGAGGGCCCCGGCGCGGTGCACGTCGACGCCACCCTCGGCCTCGGCGGGCACGCGGAAGCGGTGCTCGACGCGTTTCCGCAGGTGACGCTCGTCGGCATCGACCGCGATCCGCAGGCCCTCGCACTGGCGGGGGACCGGCTCGCGGGTCATGCCGATCGAACGCACCTCGTGCACGCCGTCTACAACGAGCTGGGCCCGGTTCTGGACTCGCTGGGGATCACCGAGGTCAACGGGGTGCTGTTCGACCTCGGCGTCTCCTCCCTGCAACTCGACGAGGCGGGCCGGGGTTTCGCCTACAGCCAGGACGCGCCGCTCGACATGCGGATGGACCCCACGACGGGGATCACCGCGGCCGACGTGGTGAACACGTACCCGGCCGGCGACCTCACCCGGATCCTGCGGGTCTACGGCGAGGAGAAGTTCGCGCCGCGGATCGCGTCGGCGATCGTGCGCGAGCGGGCGAAGGAGCCGTTCACCCGGACGGCACGGCTCGCCGACCTGGTGCGGAGCTCGATCCCCGCGCCGGCCCGGCGAACCGGGGGAAACCCCGCGAAGAGAACGTTTCAGGCGTTGCGCATTGAGGTAAATGGCGAACTGTCCGTGCTGGAAGAGGCGGTACCGGCGGCCCTCGACGCGCTCGCGCCCGAGGGTCGGATCGCGGTCCTGTCCTACCACTCGCTCGAAGACCGCCTGGTCAAGCAGGCGTTCGCCGAGCGGGCGCGGTCGAGCGCACCGATCGAGCTGCCGATTGAACCGGCCGGGTCCGCGCCGACGCTTCGGCTCCTCACCAGAGGAGCCGAAGTGCCGGGTGACGCGGAGACGGCCACCAATCCGCGAGCGGCCTCGGCGCGCCTGCGGGCAGCCGAGCGGATCCCTCCGCCCGGCCGGCCGCCCAGACAGGTGAAGGGGATGCATCAACCGGTGACCAGGCCCGTTACGGGCCGGCGCCGCCGGCACAGCAACGGCGACGTGACCGCGGAACACCGCACGACGGAAGGGGTGAACAGCAATGACGAGGGTTGAGCCGGGCAACAACCGGGCGGGAAGAGCCGCCCGGGGTGACCGCGCCGTCGACCGGGTCGGCGACCGCATCAGTGAGCGGATCGTCGATCGCGCGGTCGATCGGGGCCGGTCCACGGGTTACTCGCACCGCGGCACCGGACGTTCCATCGACGACGTGCGCGGCCGTGGCCGGGAAGCGCTGGCCGCGACCCGCGGGGCAACCGCGCTGCAGCTGTCGCCCGCCGTCGAGCCGACCCGCCGGCGTCGCCCCGGCCGTCCACCCGAGCCGCCGGTCCGCGACGTCGCGCCGGAGCCGGAGCAGGACGAGCTCGTCCACGAGGTCGAGGTGGAGAGCAGCCTGCCCGACCGGTTCGCCCAGGGCAGCCAGCGGGCCGGCGGACGGGCCCGGCGGTCGGCCCCGGCCGAGGGCAACGGCGGGCGCGCCGGGATCTCGGTGGTGCCGCCGCTGCCGGTGTCGACGCCGCGGGCCCCGTTCGTGGCGCTGGTGCTGTCGGTGGTGGTGGTCGGCGTGCTGGGCATCCTCGTGATCAACACGAAGATCAACGAGGGCGCGTTCCAGCTGCACGAGCTGAAGGCGCAGCAGGGCAACCTCGACCAGCACGAGCAGCGGCTCGAGCGGGAGATCGCCGAGAAGGAGAGCCCGGGCAACCTGGCCGCGGCGGCCCGCCAGCTCGGGCTGGTGCGGGCCGAGTCGCCCGCGTTCCTGCGGCTGCCCGACGGGCGCCAGCTCGGCGTCCCGAAGCCGGCCACCGGTCCGGCGAGCGTCGCCGGCCAGCCCACCGGCTGATCCGGCAAGACCGATGTGGAGGCTCAGGGTCCGGTTCCGGGCCCTGGGCCTCGACGGATCCGAGGCTCCCCGCCCCGACCGGAGGCTGAATCGTGCCGAGCAACGACCCACCGAGGGATGAGCCGCGCCGGCGTACCGGTGCGAGCGAGCGCGGCGGACTCGCCGACGCACGCCGGTACACGCCACGCGGTCGCACCGTCCGGGAGAGCGCGGCCGAACGTGCCGGCCGCGACCCGTTCCGCCCGGCGCTGCAGGTCCTCTCCGGCGGCCGGTCGGCCCAACCCCGGTCCGCGCAGGACCGTTCGGCACAGGCGCGGTCCGCCCAGACCCGGTCGGCGCAGGACCGGTCCGCGCAGACCCGGTCGGCTGAGGGCCGGTCGGCGCAGGACCGGTCGGCTGAGGGCCGTTCCGGGCAGGGGCGGTCGGCACAGGCCCGGTCGGCGCAGGGTCGGGCCGATCAGGACCGGCGCGCCGGGAGGACCGGCGGAGAACCGCCGGCGCGGCGTTCGGCGGGCACGCCGGGCCGTTCGGCCGGCTCGGCCGGTCGCGCGTCGACGGCAACCGGACGCGGGGCGGGCGCGCCCCGTCGCACCCCGACCGGCGGACGCGCGGCGCGGGCCGGCGCCACCGGCCAGCGTCCCCCCGTCCGTCCGAAGATCAACCGTGGCCTGGCGCCGCCGCGACCGGGCCGACCACAGCGGCGGCTGCGGATCGCCACGGTGATCGCGCTCGCGCTGTTCACCGTGATCGCCGGGCGCCTGGTGGTACTGCAGTTCACCGACGCGCCCGCGTACGCGGCCAACGGGCTGAAGCAGCGGATCAAGAGCGAGGTCATCCCGGCGCCGCGCGGCGACATCCTCGACCGCGACGGCAAGCAACTGGCCCACAGCGTCGAGGCGCGCTACATCTACGCCGACCCGACGCAGGTGCAGGACGTCGAGAAGACCGCCAACGCGCTGGCACCGGTGCTCGGGCAGATCGGGATCCCGAAGTCGGAGCTGATCCCGAAGCTGACGCCGCACAAGAACAACAGCGGCCGGCCGGTGATGTTCGAGTACCTCGCGCGCGGCGTCGACATCGAGATCGGTGACGCCGTCGCCGCGTTGAACCTCGGCGGCGTGTTCGCGCGCCGCGACGAGCGCCGGGAGGTGCCCGGGCACGACCTGGCCGCGTCGGTCATCGGGTTCACCGGGGGCGACCTGAAGGGCCGCACCGGTCTGGAGCTGAAGTACAACCAGGTGCTCACCGGCGTCGACGGCGAGCGGGTCTTCGAGTCCGGCCAGGGCAAGCTCGACCGGGAGATCCCCGGCAGCCTGCGCAGCGCCACGCCGCCCCGGCCGGGCGCGTCGCTGGAGCTCACCATCGACCGGTTCGTGCAGTTCGAGGTGCAGCAGATCCTGGCCGAACGGCTACGGGCGGTGAAGGCGTCGATCGGCGCCGCGGTGGTGATGGACATCAAGACCGGCGAGGTGCTCGCGCAGGCCAGCTTCCCCGGCTTCGACGCCGCCGACCCGCCGGCCGACGGCCAGCTGTGGCTCGACACGAGCAGCGGGCTGCTGGTCGACCCCGGCTCGACGCACAAGGCGATCGTGATGGGCGCCGCGCTGCAGGAGGGGAAGGTGGTCCCGTCGACCACGGTGATCGTCGGGCCGAAGATCGTCAAGGGCGACCGGGAGTTCGTCGACTCGCACCCGATGAAGACGGACACCGCGATGACGCTCGCCGGCATCATGGCGTACTCGTCGAACGTCGGCACGATCCGGGTGGCCGACCAGCTCGGCCCCGACAAGCTGTACGAGTACCAGCGCAAGTTCGGGCTGGGCGAGCCGACCGGCGTCGGCCTGCCCGGCGAGGTGGCGGGCGTGGTGCGGGCGCCGAAGGACTGGAGCGGCACCAGCCGCGGCACGATCCCGATCGGCAACGGCGTGTCGACCACCCCGCTGCAGATGGCCGCCGCGTACGCGGCGATCGCCAACAACGGCACCTGGATCCAGCCGCACCTGGTGAAGGGCACCGTCGCCAACGGCGTGGTCACCGCGGCGGCGCCGCCGCTGACCCGGCAGGTGCTCGACCCGCAGCACGCCGCCGAACTCCGGGAACTGCTGGAGGCGCCGGTGGTGGTCAAGGGCGGTACCGGTAACCAGGCCGCGATCGAGGGGTACCGGGTGGCCGGCAAGACCGGCACCGGCGGCCGCGTGGTCGACGGTAAGTACACCGACGGTTACGTCGCGTCGTTCATCGGGATGGCGCCGGCCGACGCGCCCCGGTTCGTGGTGGCCGTGTACTCGTACGGGCTCGACATCACCGGCGCGTCCATGGCACCGGCGTTCCGCGACATGATGCGGTACACGCTGACCCGCTACAAGGTCCCGCCGACCGGAGCGCCGGCGCCCGAGATCAAGGTGTACCCGTAACAAGAGTGTCCAGTGCTCAACGAACCGTCGGCGGGCCGGTATGGTCTGACCCCGTGCCCGGCTATCCGCGACCCGCTGGCGTACCGCCCACGCGGCTGCGCGACCTCGTCGCTTTCATCGGAGCCGCTCCCGTCGGAGCGTCGGCGGATGACGACGCGGAGGTCACCGGTGTGTCCCTGGCCAGCGCCGAGGTGCGTCCGGGCGACCTGTACGCGGCGCTGCCGGGCAGCCGGCGGCACGGGGCCGAGTTCGTCGCGCAGGCGGTGGCGGGCGGCGCGGTCGCGGTGCTCACCGACCCGGCGGGCGCGGCCATGATCGTTGATGTCGGGATTCCGACCCTGGTGGTCGACGACCCGCGCGACGCGGTCGGCGCCGTGGCCGCCCGCGTGTACGGCGCGCCGAGCGAGCACCTCAGCGTCCTCGGCGTCACCGGCACCGCCGGCAAGACCTCGGTGGTGTACCTGCTGGAGTCGGGGCTGCGCGCGGCCGGGGTGCCGGCCGGGCTGATCGGCACCGTCGAGACCCGGCTGGGCGACGTCACGATCCCGAGCGCCCGCACCACCCCGGAGGCCACCGACCTGCACGCGCTGTTCGCGGTGGCGGTCGAGCGCGGCGTCCGGGCGGTGGCGATGGAGGTCTCCAGCCACGCGCTGAAACTCGGCCGGGTGGGCGGGGTGCGGTTCGCGGTCGGCGGGTTCACCAACTTCGGCGTCGACCACCTCGACTTCCACCCCGGCGTCGAGGACTACTTCGCGTCCAAGGCCAGGCTCTTCGACGGGCGCAGCAGCGTCGAGGTGCTCAACCTCGACGACCCGGCGCAGGCGCCGCTGGTGCGCCCGACGACGGTCACCTACTCGGCCCTCGGCGACGCGAGGGCGACCTGGCGCGCGGTCGACGTCACGCCCGACGGGTACGGGCAGCGGTTCACCGCGCTCGGCCCGGCCGGTGCCGTCTCCGCCCGGGTCGGCCTGCCGGGCCGGCACAACGTGGCCAACGCGCTGCTCGCGATCGCCATCCTCGCCGCGGCCGGCATCGACCCCCAACTGGCCGCCGACGGCGTCGGCGCCTGTCCGGGCGTGCCCGGCCGGATGGAGCGCGTCGGCCAGCTCGGGCCGGTGCTCGGCGTGGTCGACTACGCCCACAAGCCCGACTCGATCACCGCCGTGCTGGTCGCGCTGCGCCAGGTCGCCCGCGACGGGTCGCGGGTGATCTGCGTGGTGGGCGCCGGGGGAGACCGCGACCGGGGCAAGCGTCCGCTGATGGGTGCCGCCGCGGCCGCCGGTGCCGACGTCCTGATCGTCACCGACGACAACCCGCGCACCGAGGACCCGGCCCGGATCCGGGCCGAGGTGCTGGCGGGGGCGGCCGGCAGCACCGCCGAAATCCGGGAGGTCGCCGGGCGGCGGGAGGCCATCGAGGCCGCCGTCGCGCTGGCGCGGCCGGGTGACGTGGTGGCGCTCCTCGGCAAGGGGCACGAGAGCGGCCAGGAGATCGACGGCGTGGTCCGCCCGTTCGACGACCGCGTCGAGCTCGCGGCCGCGCTGGTGGCCCGCGGGGGACCGGCGGCGGGCTCCGCGGAAGGCCCCGCACCCGAGGTGCCGGCGGCAGCGCCCGGGACCGAGACGACCGGGGGTCGCCCGTGATCCCGATGACGCTGGCCGACATCGCGACGGCCGTGAACGGCACGCTCGTCGGCGCGAACCCCGACGCCACCGTCACCGGCGCGGTGGAGTTCGACTCCCGCAAGGTCGGCCCCGGCGGGCTCTTCGCCGCGTTCGACGGCGACAAGGTCGACGGCCACGAGTACGCCGAGGTGGCGATCAAGCAGGGTGCCGTCGCCGTGCTGGCGACCAGGAAGGTCGACGCGCCGGCGATCCTCGTCGACGACGCCCGCGTGGCGATGGGCCGCCTGGCCACCGCCGTGCTGGGGCGGCTGCCCGACCTCACCGTGATCGGGCTGACCGGCTCGTCCGGCAAGACCACCACCAAGGACCTGCTCGCCGGGCTGCTCAGCGAGCTCGGTCCGACCGTGGCCACCGCGGGCTCGTTCAACAACGAACTCGGTTTGCCGCACACGGTGCTGCGGGTCACCGCCGAGACCCGGTACCTGGTGCTGGAGATGGGTGCCCGGGGCGTCGGGCACATCCGGTACCTGTGCGACATCGCGCCGCCGCACGTCGGCGTGGTGATCAACGTGGGCGTGTCACACATCGGCGAGTTCGGCTCGGTCGAGGCGATCGCCGAAGCCAAGGGCGAACTGGTCGAGGCGCTCCCGCCGGCCGGCATCGCGGTGCTCAACGCCGACGACCCGCGGGTGCGGGCGATGTCGGCCCGCACCCAGGCCGAGGTGGTGCTCGCGGGCGAGTCGGCGGCCGCCGCCGTTCGCGCGCTCGACGTCACCCTCGACGAGCGCGGCCGGGCCGCGTACACGCTGCTGCACCAGGGCGGCGCGACGCCCGTGCGGCTCGCCGCCGCCGGCCGGCACCAGGTCGGCAACTCCCTGCTCGCCGCCGCGGTGGCGCTGCGGCTCGGGCTGGCGCCGGCCGAGGTGGCCGACGCCCTCACCGGGCTGCGGCCGGCCTCCGGGCGGCGGATGGACGTCTTCGACCGTCCCGACGGGGTGACGGTCATCGACGACTCGTACAACGCCAACCCGGATTCGATGGCCGCCGCCCTGCGCGCGCTGGCGGCGATCGGGGCCGGCCGGCGTACCGTCGCGGTGCTCGGCTACATGGCCGAACTCGGTGACCAGGAGCGGTCCGGTCACGAAGAGGTCGGGCGGCTGGCGGCCGAACTGGGCGTCGACCATCTGATCGCGGTGGGACAGACGGCGCCGGCCTATGCGGCCGGTGCGGCGTCGGTGGCACGTTGGGGAGGGGAGTCGGTTCAGGTGACCGATCAGGAGGCCGCGCTCGCGTGGCTCACCGCCGGGCTGCGGCCCGGTGACGCGGTGCTGGTGAAGGGGTCGCGCTACCGCACCTGGCAGCTAGTGGACGCGCTGAGGACCGGCGCATGAGGGCGGTCTTCGTCGCCGGTGTGGTGGCGTTCATCGTGTCGATCTTCGGCACGCCGATCGCCATGAGGCAGTTCATCAAGCTGAAGGCCGACCAGCCGATCCGCACCGAGGGCCCG
>NZ_BOPG01000068.1 GCF_016863635.1 Virgisporangium aurantiacum
GCGTCACCGGCAAGACCGCGGCCGAGGCGATCGACCTGCTGAGCAAGGAAGGTCTCACCGGAACGCAGCAGCAGGCCAAGGACTGCCAGCCGGCCGACCTCAACAAGGTCGTGAAGCAGACGCCAGCGGCGAACTCGAAGGTCTCCGAGGGCTCCGAGGTCACCTTCGAGGTGTGCCTGCCGCCCAACAAGGTCACCGTGCCCGATCTTCTCGGCAAGTCCAAGGCCGACGTCGAGAAGACTCTCGCCGCAGCCGGCCTGAGGTGGACCTACCAGCAGGTCGACAGCGCCGAGCCCAAGGACACCGTGGTCAGCACCTCACCGGGCGCGGGCACTGCCGTCGACCCCAACGCGACGATCACCGTCAACACCTCGAAGTTCAACCAGCGCAAGGTGCCCAACCTCGTCGGAAAGAGCGAGAGCGAGGCACGGCAGGCGCTGGCGCTGGCCGGGTTCAGCGGCGACAAGCTGAAGGTCACTCTCCAGGACACCAATGACCAGGACGAGGTCAAGAAGGTCATCAGCCAGAACCCGAATGCCAACCAGGTCGCGTTCACGAACGCCACCATCACCGTGGTGATCGGGCAGAAGGCGACCCAGAACCCAGGCCCGAGCAACCCGCCGTCGTCGTCGGCGAGCACCGGAACCTGACCGCGTCAGACAGCGAACGCTCCGAGCCGGCGCGCCTCGACCTCCGCCGCGAGGTCGGGTGCCCGGTCGAGCGCCGCCGGAAGACCGCACGCGGCGACCCAGTTGGCCAGCATCAGGTGGCCGCCCTGGGTGAGCACCGACTCGGGATGGAACTGCACACCCTCGACGGGCAGGGTGCGGTGCCGCATCGCCATCACGATGCCGGTCTCGGTGCGCCCGGTGACCTCGATCTCGGCCGGCAACGTGCTCTCCTCGACGGCGAGCGAGTGGTACCGCGTGGCGGTGAACGGGCTGGGCAGCCCGGCCAGCACGCCGGCGCCGGTGTGGTGCACCAGCGACGTCTTGCCGTGCAGCAGTTCGGGTGCCCGGTCGACGACCCCGCCGTACACGGCGCCGAACGCCTGGTGCCCGAGGCACACGCCGAAGATCGGTACCTGCCCCGCGTACTCCTCGATCACCTTCATGCAGATGCCGGCGCGTTCCGGCGTCCCCGGGCCCGGTGAGAGCAGGACCCCGGCCGGCCGCAGGCGGCCGACGTCGGCCACGGAGATCTCGTCGTTGCGCCGCACCTCGCACTCGACCCCGAGTTGGCCGAGGTACTGCACGAGGTTGAAGACGAACGAGTCGTAGTTGTCGATGACGAGGACGCGCACGGCTACCTTCCCGGTGAGGGCTGGTTCGACTCCGTCGAGTATGGAAGGTCGTGCTCGTCGCCCGGAATCTGCCCCGACGGGTCGGTGCCGACGCCGCCGCCCGGATCGCCGCCCTGATCGGTGACGTTCACGTCGTCGAACGGCAGCAGCGGCTCGGCGAGCGGGAAGCCCTTGAACCACAACGCGGCCACCACGAGCGTCACCAGCAGCAACGATCCGATGATCTTTCCGGGGACGCCGAACGGCAGCTTCCGCCAGATCCACGAGTACACGGGTCAGCCACCGATCTCCGCCGGCCGGCCCGCGGACCGCTGCATGGTGCGCCCGGGGTCGAGTTGCGCGTGCACGATGAGGCGTTGGTAGTTGTTGAACTTCGGGTTGCAGGTGGTCAGCGTCAGCATTGCGGCGGTCGGCCTGGCTCCCGGCTGATTCGGCACGGGCGCCACCACCTGCACGGCCGTGGGCAGGACCACGTGGCTCTGGGTGACCCTGTACACGTAGAACGTCTGCGCCGTCTCCACCACGATCGGATCGCCGACCTTCAACTGGTCGAGGTCCCAGAAGATGGCGCGGTTGCGGTGTCCGGCCACCGAGAAGTTGCCGATCTGACCGGGCATGGCCGTGGTCGGATAGTGGCCGGGCGCGTACCGGATGTCCTTCTGGGTCACCCCCTGCACCACGACCCAGCTCTTGTTGAGCTTCGGAATGTAGAGCCGGGCCAGCGCGTCGCCGGCGAGCGGCGGCGGCGCGGCCTGGCCGAGCCCGGACGACGGCTGCGGGTTGGCGAACTCCTGCGCGAGCTGCTTGTCGAGGTTGTTCTGCTCGGCGTTGACGATCGCGGCCTTGCCCCAGACTTCGTAGGCCGCGAACAGCAGCACGATGAGGCCGAGCGTGATCAACAGCTCGCCGGTTCCCCGGGCGACTGTGCGAACCACCGTGGCGGGCGTCGTACGGGTCACTTCCGAGTACACGCTCCTGTAACCGTCTGCGGTCTGCACCGGTCGCAACGCGATGACCCGGACCCCTTTCGGCGCCGGACGCCCGTCGTCGGCGCTGTTGCGCTCGGCCGTCTCGGCGACCCGGAGCCCACCCCGGCCGTGCAGCCGCGGGATGATCGCGGTGCGGTCGTCGGGCACCACCACCGGTAGCAGGGTCGTGGCGGTCGCGTCGGCTGTTCCGGTTTCATCCTTGCCGACCGGAACGGGCCCGCGTGGGTCATTGCCGGATTCGGGGGTGATCTCCACCGGAACGGAGGTAGCCGACGGGGTGCCGGCGACGAAATCCGGCCGGATCCCGGGCCGGACTTCGGCCTGGTGGACTTCGGGCCGGATCTCGGGCCGGATCTCGGGCCGGGGAAGGGCGATCGTGGGCTCCGCGTCGATCGAGCCCACCTCGTCGTCCGGCGCCGCGTGGGCGGGCGTGTGCGGGCTCGAGTCGAACCACCCGCGCTCGGTGGCCCGTTCCGTCATGCTGTGCTGCCTTCGGATCCGA
Source organism: Virgisporangium aurantiacum (assembly GCF_016863635.1). Lineage (GTDB taxonomy): Bacteria > Actinomycetota > Actinomycetes > Mycobacteriales > Micromonosporaceae > Virgisporangium > Virgisporangium aurantiacum. The sequence goes on from NZ_BOPG01000068.1 coordinate 2,795, forward strand.
AAGGCAAGAGCCCCCGGCATGCTCGCCTTCGCTGCGCTACGGCGATCATGCCGGAACCTTCGCCGCCGGCAGCGCCAGCGAGCCGTGGTACGCCGGCACGGTGACGTCTCCCTCCACCCGGGCCTCGTAGCCGAGCCCGAAGTCGACGGCCGCCTTGCGGAACAGGCGCACGCCGGCCGACTCGTCGAGTGCACGCTGCATGCGGTTCGCGTCTCCGATGGCCGTGATCACGAACGGTGGAGAGTGCACCCGCCCGTCGAGCAGGAGCGTGTTGCCCACGCAGCGGACGGCGCTGGTGGCGATGATGCGGACGCCCATGATCATCATGGCCTCGGCCCCACCGGCCCACAGCGCGTTCACCACGGCCTGCACGTCTTGTTGGTGTACCACCAGGTCGTCGGCGCTGGCATTGGCCGGACGGGTACCGTCGGGCCGCCTGGGTGCGTCGTCCATCCGGACGGTGACGCCGGGGCCGTGCAGCGCCGTCAGCCCGGCGGCGGCCTCGCGCCGCGCCGCGTCGCCCTGCTGGGCGGCGACGCCCGTGTCGGTGTTGCCAACCTGACCCGTCAGATTCTCGACCTCGCGCCGCAGCCGGTCGGCCCGCGCCTCGGCGGCGGACACATCCTGTTGGCGCTTTTCGATCAGGTTGGTCAATTCCGGTCTGCGGTCATTGCGAAGTTCGGTACCCGCTGCGGTATTTGCGGTGGTCGTGACCAAAAGACCAGCGAGAAGGGCCACAATGGGAACCAGTAACGACCACCCGCGTCGGCGGTTGGTGCGTCGGCGCAGGCCAAGCCAGGCGCGGCGGAACGCTCCGGACCACGAAACGGCACCGGATGTGTACTCCACCACGCCCCCAACCTGTCGCCGCGCGCCGGCTTGACTACGCTTGTCAAACAGCATTCTCGCACCGCGGGGGTGCCCGCCCGAGCCCCTCCTTGGAGACGCAGTGCCGAAGTCCAACGTACGCAAGAAGAAGGTCTACACGCCGCCGGCCGAGTTGCGGCCCACCCAGGCGACGACGACCAAGAAGCCGAGCCCGGTCTGGGTGCCCGCGCTGGCGGTCTCCCTGATCGTCGTGGGCATCGCGTGGCTGGTCACGTTCTACCTGTCCCAGGGCGCCTACCCGGTGAACTCCTGGCGGTACTGGAACCTGGCGGTCGGGTTCAGCGCGATGGTCGCCGCGTTGGGAGTCCTATCCAAGTGGCGGTGACGCAGTGGACTTTGCCACTGCGTCGGTTACCAGCCGGTAGCAACCCCTAAGCTCGTCGAATCAGGCTCACGGGCTTACGGAGGCGTACCAATGGGGCCGGTCCAGGTCGTGGCGACCGTCATCGCCGCCCTTGTCACGATCATCGCGGTCGTGCTGGCGGTTCGTGCCGTTCGTCAGATGGTTCAGGTGATCCGGCTCGGCCAGCCGGTCCCGGCCCAGCGGTTCGAGGGCAAGGGCCAGCGCACCGCGACGATGCTGCGGGAGACGCTCGGGCATACCCGCATGCTCAAGTGGAGCGGCATCGGGCTGGCGCACTGGTTCGTCATGGTCTCGTTCCTGGTGCTGTTCCTGCTGGTCGTCGAGGCGTACTTCGACGTCGTGAGCGCCGAGGGCAAGTTGCCGCTGCTCGGCGGCTGGGCGCCGTACGGCATGGTCACCGAGTGGCTGAGCGTGTTCGGGCTGCTCGGGATCGTCGCGCTGATCCTGGTGCGCCTGCGTAACCTGCCCGGCCGCGCGAAGGGCCTGTCCCGGTTCCTCGGCTCCACCATGTGGCAGGCGTACTACGTCGAGTACACGATCGTCGGCGTCCTGATCTGCGGAATGTTGATACGCAGTCTCAAGTTCGCCGCCGGGCACGGCGAGTACCCGGCCTGGGCCACCCCGGTCACCTACGGGCTCGGCCAGGTGCTGCCCGGCAGCGACGCGGCGATCTCGCTGGTCGCGATGGTCAAGCTGGTCATCTCGATGGCCTGGCTGATCACGATCTCGCTGAACATCACCATGGGCGTCGCCTGGCACCGGTTCACCGCGTTCCCGAACATCTGGTTCAAGCGGACGGCCAGCGACAAGCCGGCACTCGGCGCGCTGCAGCCGATGATGTCCGGCGGTAAGCCGCTCGACTTCGAAGAGGCCGACCCGGAGAAGGACACGTTCGGCGTCGCCTCCGTCGAGCAGTTCACGTGGAAGGGCCTGCTCGACTTCACCACCTGTACGGAATGCGGCCGGTGCCAGTCCCAGTGCCCGGCCTGGAACACCGGCAAGCCGCTCTCACCCAAACTGCTGGTGCTGAGCCTGCGCGACCACGCCTACGCGAAGGCCCCCTACCTGCTGGCCGGCGACAACCTCGACGGCGTGTCGGCGGAGGCGAAGGCCGAGGCCGACCGCCCGCTCATCGGCGGCGCCGAGGAGAACGGCATCATCGACCCCGACGTGCTGTGGTCGTGCACCACCTGCGGCGCGTGCGTCGAGCAGTGCCCGGTCGACATCGAGCACGTCGACCACATCGTCGACATGCGGCGCTACCAGGTGATGATCGAGTCGAACTTCCCGACCGAGGCCGGCACGATGCTGCGCAACCTGGAGAACAAGGGCAACCCGTGGGGTGCCGCCCAGTCGGCCCGGGAGGACTGGACCAAGGGCCTCGACTTCGAGGTGCCGCGCGCTGGTGCGGTCGAGGACTTCGAGTACCTGTTCTGGGTCGGCTGCGCCGGCGCATTCGAAGACCGGGCCAAGCGCACCACCCGCGCGGTGGCGACGCTGCTGCACGAGGCCGGCGTCAAGTACGCGATCCTCGGCGACGGCGAGACGTGCACCGGCGACCCCGCCCGCCGCATCGGCAACGAGTTCCTGTTCCAGATGATGGCCCAGCAGAACGTCGAGACGCTCAACGAGGTCGGCGTCAAGAAGATCGTCGCCTCGTGCCCGCACTGCTTCAACACGCTGGCCAACGAGTACCCGGAGCTCGGCGGCACCTACGAGGTCATCCACCACACCCAGTTGCTATCCCAGCTGGTCAGCACCGGCAAGCTGACGCCCGTCAAGCCGCTCGACGGTGGCCTCACCTACCACGACCCGTGCTACCTCGGCCGGCACAACCGGGTCTTCGCCCCGCCCCGCGAGGTGCTGGGCGCCGTCGCCACGGAGACCGGCGTCACCGAGATGCCCCGGTTCGCCGAGCGCTCGTTCTGCTGCGGTGCCGGTGGCGCCCGCATGTGGATGGAGGAGCGCATCGGCAAGCGCATCAACGTCGAGCGCGTCGAGGAGGCGTTGTCGACCAATGCCCAGACGGTGGCGGTGAGCTGCCCGTTCTGCCTCACGATGCTGGGTGACGGGGTCACCGGCAAGAAGGCGAGCGGCGCCGCCGACGAGAACGTCGAGGTGGTCGACGTGGCCACCGTGCTGCTCCGGTCGATCAAGGAGTAGCGGCGCCGGCCGGTCAGATGCGGCCGGCGGCCCGGAGCCCGAGGAAGAACACGAAGACCACTCCGAGCAGCAGCAACCCGGCGCGAAGGCTGTGCAGGCCGGCCGCGTTGCGCCGCTTCCGTAGCCCGGGGATCAGGCTCTTGGTGCCCCTCAGGTCACGCCGTGAGCGGTTGAAGCGCGCGAAACTACCGCCGACCCACAGGCCGACGAGGAGCGCCACAATCAGCATCAGAGCGTTGTCCATAAAATCTCCATGGACGGCATTCGGGTGCACGAGCATATCGCGTCCACGATCATTCTTCGGGTAGCCGCTACGCTCATGTCACCGACATGAAGGTGAGACGACGATCGACGCCGCATTACTGAGCACCTTGCTGCCGCTCCTCGCGTTCGTCCTGCTCACCGTGGCCAATGCGGCCTTCGTGGCGGCCGAGTTCTCGCTCGTCACGGTCGACCGGGCGGAGATCGACCGGCTCGCCGAGAGCGGCGACCGGGTGGCCCGGACGGTACGCCGGGCACTGCGGGAGTTGTCTTTCCAGCTCTCCGGTGCGCAGTTGGGCATCACGATCACCGCGCTGCTCACGGGTTACCTCGCCGAGCCGGCGATCGCCGAGTTGATCCATCCGGTGTTCGGCGGCGCGAGCCACTTCATGGCGCTGGCGATCGCCACCCTGTTCTCGGTGCTCTTCGGCGAGCTGGTGCCGAAGAACGCGGCGCTCGCCCGCCCGATGCCGGTGGCCCGAAGGACCGCCGGCCCGCAGCGGATCTTCTCGAAGGTCTTCCGCCCGCTGATCATCGTGCTGAACGGGTCGGCGAACTGGCTGGTGCGCCGGGTCGGCGTCGAGCCGCAGGAGGAGCTGGCCAGCGCCCGGTCGCCCGAGGAACTGGGGCTGCTCGCGGCGATCTCCGCGCAGGCCGGCGCCCTGCCCACCGAGACCGCCGTGATGCTGCAGCGCACGATCCGGTTCGGCGACAAGCGGGCCGCCGAGGCGATGACCCCGCGGGTGGACGTCGTGGGCCTGCGCACCGAGGACACCGTCGCCGAACTGATCGAGCAGGCGCAGGGCACGGGTCACAGCCGGTTCCCGGTGTACGTCCAGACGCTCGACCAGGTCCGTGGCGTCGCGACGGTCATCGACGCGCTCGGCGTCCCCCCGGCGAAGAGGTCGACCACGGCGGTGGCCGCGGTCGCGCGCGAGCCCGTCTTCGTCCCGGAGAGTCTCGACCTCGACCGCGTGCTCGCGGCCCTGACCGCGGCGGACGCCGGCCTCGCGATCGTCGTCGACGAGTACGGCGGCACCGACGGCGTGGTGACGATCGAGGACCTCGTCGAGGAGCTCGTGGGCGAGATCGACGACGAGCACGACCCGGTCGAGACCACGCACGACCTGTTCGCGCCCGACCTGGAGCCGCCGGCGCTGCTCGGCCACCCGCTCGTCGAGCCGGTGCTGGTCGACGGCGTGCTGCGCGAGGACGAACTGGCCGAGCTGACCGGGTTCCGCCTGCCGCCCGGGCCGTACGAGACGCTGGCCGGGTTCCTCATGGCGCGGCTGGGGCACATTCCGGCGCCGGACGAGACCGTGGTCGAGGGCGACTGGGAGTTCACGGTCGTCGAGGTCGTGCGCCGGCGGGTCGAAAAGGTTCGGGTCACCCGCCGGGAGTCGTCGTGATTCCGCTGCTGGTCACCGCGGTGCTGCTGCTGGGCAACGGGTTCTTCGTCGGCTCGGAGTTCGCGCTCATCGCGTCCCGTCGAACGATCATCGAACCCCGGGCCGAAACGTCCCGCCGGGCCCGGATGGCGCTCCGCGCGATGAACGAGATTCCTCTGATGATCGCCGGCGCCCAGCTCGGCATCACGATCTGCTCGCTCGGCCTGGGCGCGATCGCCGAGCCGGCGCTGGCGCACCTCCTCGAGAAGCCGTTCCACGCGATCGGCGTGCCCGAGTCCGCGCTGCATCCGGTCGCGTTCGTGCTCGCCCTGGCCGTGGTGGTGTATCTGCACACCGTGGTCGGCGAGATGGTCCCGAAGAACCTGGCCCTGGCCGGGCCGGAACGCGCGGTGGTCTGGCTCGGCCCGCTGCTGTACGGCTTCTGCCTGGCGACGAAGCCGCTGCTGCAGGCGCTGAAGTGGCTGTCGAAGGTCATCCTGCGGATCTGGCGGATCGAGTCGACCGACGCGGTGAAGACCGTCTTCACGGCCGAGGAACTGGCCGGGCTGGTGTCGCAGGCGCGCACGGAAGGGCTGCTCGACGCGTCGGAGCACGCCCGGATCACCGGTGCGCTCGCGTTGAACAACAGCACGGCGCTCGACGTGATGCGTTCGTGGAGTTCGGTCACGACGGTCACCGCCGACGTTTCGCCGGCGTCGCTCGAGGTACTCGCTACGCGTACGGGGTGGTCCCGGTTCCCTGTTGTGGAAAGAGCCACTCGACGGGTTCTGGGTTTTGTGCACGTCAAGGACATTCTCGGCATCGTCGGCGCGCAGCGGCGGGAGCCGATTCCACCCGAACTGATCCGTCCGCTGCCGGTGGTCGCGGGCGACCGTACCCTCGCTGAGCTGCTGCTGGCGATGCGCAAGGAGCGTCGTCACATGATGCTCGTCAGCGAGGCGCGAACTCCGTTGGGCGTTGTCACATTGGACGATGTATTGATGGCGGTCGTGGGAACACCCTCTGTTTCCACGTGATTGCTGAATCGATCCCGGGTTGCTTGGACGAGATCAATTCACTATCGTCTCCACGGTTCTGTGCGCTTGCTTTCGACCGGTGAGGAGACATTTACGTGATCCGTCGATTGCTGCGAGTGGCGGTCGTGGGTCTGATGACCCTCGCCGTCGGAGTTGGCACGGCAACTCACGCACATGCCGACCCGACCGCGGCAGAACTTGACGCACAACTCGACGCGCAGTTCCGCATCCTCGAACCGATCATCGAGGAGTACAACAAGGTCAACGAGGAACTGAAGCAGAGCCGGGCGAAGGCCGCCGCGCTGGAACAGCAGTTGGCGCCGCTCGCCGCGCAGGTCGACGAGGCGATGCTATCGGTGAAGTCGATCGCCGTCTCGGCGTACAAGAACGGCCGGATGGGCGCGATCAACGCGCTGCTCGGGTCGAAGGACGCGAACGACACGGCGCAGACGCTGACGCAGCTCGAGGTGCTCGCGCGCAACCAGCGCAACTCGGTGAGCGGCGTCGCCGACACGGTCGACAGGTACCGCAACGACAAGAAGGCGCTCGACCAGATTATCGCGCAGCAGGCGGCCCACGAGGCCGAGCTGGCGGCGAAGAAGAAGGAGATCGAGACCCAGGTCGCCGCCTTGGAGAAGAAGCAGCGCGAGCTGTTCGGTGGTGGCGGTGGCACCGGCGGTTCGAGTGCCTCCACGGGGTCGTGTCCCGCGATCACTGCGGGTGGCGCGGGGGGAACCGCGCTCCGCACGGCGTGCGCGCAGCTCGGAAAGATGTACCTGTACGGCGCCGAGGGGCCCGACCGGTACGACTGCTCCGGCCTGACGCTGTACTCGTGGAAGTCGGCCGGCAAGTCGTTGCCGCGTACGGCGGCCGACCAGTGGCGGGCGGTCACGCGGATCACCAAGGACCAGCTCCAGCAGGGCGACCTGATCTTCTTCTACAACAGCAGCAATCCCAGCCACGTCGGCATGTATGCCGGTGGCGGGCAGATGATCCATGCGTCGCGGGCCGGTGTGCCGGTGAAGATGAAGAACGTGAGCAACGACAGTTCGATCGTCGGGTACGGCCGGCCTAAGTAGCAGTTGGGGTCAAATCGCCCATAATCCACTTATGGGCTTGCGTCATCGATTGCTGATAGCTGTCGTCGTTGGCGGGGTTGTCGCGGGTTCAACCGCGACGTACCTCGCCAACGCTGCTGTCGAGACCACGGTTGTCGCCGCGTCCCCCAGCGCTTCTCCCGGCCCGACCCGGTCCGAGATTCGTTTTCCGTTCGAGGGGGAGAGCCTCGGCGGTGACCTCGCGGTGTCGGCGATCGCCGGGGGAGCGGTGCGCCCCGAGGCGCGCGACACCGGACAGGCGGTGCGGTTCCCGCCGCGGTGCCGGATCTACGCTGGTCGCAGCTGCCCGCGGGTGGTGCTGGAGTCGCGCGAAATTCCGAATCCGGGAACGGGTCCGGTGCGCTTCGGGGCGGCGGTGCTGATGGAGGCCGACGACACCGACGCCGGCGAGAACGTCCTACAGAAGGGGTTCTCGCGCGGTCACGGACAGTTCAAGTTGCAGGTCGACGGGGTGGCCGGGCAACCGAGTTGCGTACTGGTCGGAACGGGCTCCTCGCGGATCTTCGTGGTCACCGCGCGCGGCTCTGTCGCCGACGGCTGGTGGCACGGAATCGAGTGCGTACGAACGGGTTCCGATTTTTCGATCGCCGTCGACGGCACGATTCTGGGGCGGACACGGGTCCCCGCGTCACTGTCCATTGTGAACAGTGACCCGCTTCGCATCGGTGGCAAGGGACTCAGCCCGAACAACGACCAGTTCCACGGCGCGATCGATGACGTTTTCGTCGTGATTGGGGGATAGATCTCCCTCCCAGCCCTTGCGACTGCCCGCTCGGACACTTAGCGTGGTCTGGCCGGCTCGGACGTCAGCGCCCGCCCCTCGGGTGCGCCGCCCGGCACCGCCGAATCTTCCTTCGGAGAACCGGGGACCCACCAGCATCAATGGGGTGAATCCGTCGCGTCAGCGATGGTAGGGCGAATCTTCCCGCCCGAATCCGTCAGCTAACCCGGTAGGCGGTCACGGAAGAGGGAGCGACACCGCACGTGCGATTGCGCGTCCTTGCCGCCGCTGTACTTGGTTCGATGCTCGCGTTGTCACTGGGTGTTCAGGCCCACGCCGAACCCTCGACGAGTGACATCGAGAAGCAGATCGACGCGCAGTGGAACCAGCTCGAACCGGTCATCGAGGAACACAACAAGGTCCAGTCCGACCTGGCGGCCAACAAGGCCAAGGTCGACGCGTTGCAGCAGCAGATCCAGCCGCTGCAGGAGCAGATCGACGGCGCCCGGTCGAAGGTCGCCGAGCTGGCCGTCAACGAGTACAAGACCGGCCGCGCCAGCACGCTGAACGCGCTGCTCGCCAGCCGCTCCTCCGACGGTCTCGGCGACCGGCTCGTCCGCCTCGAGTCGCTGGCCCGTAAGCAGGAGGACGCGCTCGCCCAGGTGCTGGCGCTGAAGAAGCAGTACGAAGAGGTCAAGCTGCCGCTCGACCAACTGGTGGCCAAGCTGGCCACGCAGGAGGCCGATCTCGCGAAGCGCAAGGCGGGCATCGACGCGGAGATCAAGAAGCTGAACGACATGCGGCTGGCCGCGTTCGGCACTACCGGCGGCAAGGGCAACCTCCAGCCCGCCCCGTGCCCGGCGACGTACCCGGGCGGCCCCGCCTCGGTCGCGGCGCGCACGGCGTGTGCGCAGATCGGCAAGCCGTACGTGTTCGGCGCCACCGGTCCCGGCTCGTTCGACTGCTCCGGCATCACCATGTTCGCGTGGAAGGCCGCCGGGGTGAACCTGCGCCACTACACGCAGTGGCAGTACCAGGACACGAAGCGGGTCAGCCGCGAGGAACTGCGACCGGGCGACCTGGTCTTCTACTACGGCGACCTGCACCACATGGGCATGTACGTCGGCAACGGCTGGCTGCTCCACGCGCCGACCTCGGGCGACGTCGTCCGCATGAAGCGCATGGACGACGGTCCGATCGCCGGGTTCGGCCGCCCGGGCTGACCTACCGGTCCGTCGGCCAGACCCGCCAGTTGAGGTATGACCGGCTTGCGGTGGGGCCGCGCTGGCCCTGGTAGCGGGAGCCGTACACCTCTGTTCCGTACGGGTGCTCCGCCGGCGACGACAGCCGGAAGATGCACAGCTGCCCGATCTTCATGCCGGGCCAGAGGCGGATCGGCAGGTTCGCCACGTTCGACAGTTCCAGCGTGACGTGGCCGGAGAAGCCCGGGTCGATGAAGCCGGCGGTGGAGTGGGTGAGCAGGCCGAGCCGACCCAGGCTCGACTTCCCCTCCAGCCGTCCGGCCAGCTGGTCGCCCAGCGTGATGACCTCAAGCGTGGACGCGAGCACGAACTCGCCCGGGTGGAGAACGAACGACTGACCGTCACCCACCTCGACCATCGCCGTGAGGTCGTCCTGCTGCTCGGCCGGGTCGATGTGGGTGTACAGGTGGTTGTTGAAGACCCGGAAGAAGCGGTCGAGCCGCACGTCGATGCTGGACGGCTGCACCAGCGCCGGATCGAACGGTTCGAGGAGCAGGGTGCCGGCCTTGAGCTCGTCGATGAGGTCGCGGTCGGAGAGAAGCATGCGTGGCAGCGTACTTCTCCGGGGTGTCGCTCATCGTTCCGGGCACACTTCGTACTGGTGTTCGATACTGTTGATGGGTGGTCCAATGGTCCGAATTCGCTTCCGCGGCGCCGAGTCTCGCCGCGGTCGTCCATGACCTGCTCCACCAGTACGGTCCCGGTCTCGGCTATCTCGCCACCGTCCGCGCCGACGGCGGTCCCCGCGTACACCCCGTCTCCCCGGTGGTCCACGAGGGCCGGCTGTACTGCTTCATCGTGCGCTCCCCCAAACGCGACGACCTGGAACGCGACGGCCGCTACGCCCTGCACACCTTCCCGTCCGACCGCTCCGAAGACGACGCCTACCTGGCCGGCCGAGCCAGCCGCGTCGTCGACCCCGGCCTGGTCGCCCGCCTGGGCGCGGCAATGCGAGCCGCCCCTTCGGTCGACTGGTGGCTGTTCGAGCTGACCGTGGAAGTAGCGGTGGCCGTCCACCACAGCGGCACGCCGGCCGCGTCCCGAGAAGTGTGGCGCGCGCCGCCAGGGGTACAGAGTCGACCACGAGCGGTCGATTCGGTACAGTAGTGGCCGCTCGCGGGTGTAGTTCAATGGCAGAACATCAGCTTCCCAAGCTGACAGTGAGGGTTCGATTCCCTTCACCCGCTCTCATGAAGAAGGCCTAGGTCAGAAGCGGATTCCGCGACCTTGGCCTTGTTCGTTTTTGATCTCTAGTCCGCTGGCGTGCCCCCTGCGTGCCCCTCAGGGTTTCCAAGCCCTCGCCCTTCTTTCTCGCAGGAGCGCTCGACGAGAGCTGCCGCCGGGCCGTAAGCGTTCGGCGGTCTGTCACAGTTTCATGGTGATGGCGGCCCCGACGCCGGACCGTTCCCTTGCAGGTGAGTCGACGGCAGACGGGACGGTCAGGGTGGGGGAGTGTCACATTCACCGGGCCCTGGTCGATGGGGGCGACCGTTTCGAGGTCACCGAGCACTCAGAGGCGTCGGTACCTTCCATCTATGAGCCAGCCGACGCCGGAGTCCGCCGCGCCGAGCCCGAATGCCGAGCGCCTGCGTATCGCGATGGGGTGGGACCGCCTGCCGGAGATGAGTCCGGAGGAGAGGGCCGAGTTCCGCGCCGAGTTGGCGCGCCATGACGAAGAGGTTCGCCGCTACTACGGCAAGCCCTCAGCCTGATCGAGACACGCGTCTTCGAGTTCTGGCGAGGCGCCGACGCCGGCGAACTGACGCTGATCGGGCGCCTGCGGCTGATTCGAAACAGCGTTCGCTGATCTTGGAACTTTGTTGCTGCCATGGCAGCCGCCATGACGACAACCAGATTCCAAGATCCGGCGAGGACGGACGAGAGCTGCGAGCGAGCGACGTCAGGAAGCCTGGGACAGGCCCGGCGGCACGATCGATCCCGTGATGTGGAGCGTGTCGGCGAGGCCGGGGTACGGGTGATCAGCCTCAAAGGCCTCGGCATCTGCATCGGCAGCGGCGTCGATCGCGGCGCCAGCCGGGCTCAGCAGTTCGGCCAGGCGGGCGGCGTCCTCCAGTGGCAGCTGGAACGACGCGCGGCAGGTGCTCGACGACCACAGTGACACGACCGCGATGGCTCGGTCGGGGTGGAGGCTGACCCGCATCGCGCGGCCGTCGCCGCGGGCGTCGATGAACAGATCCCCGATTCTGGGGACGGGGGTCAAGCGCACAACGTCCGCGAGGGGGTCCGCCATGGAGCAAGTGTGCCGTAGATCTCGTTTTTATAACAGCCCCGGCGATGGTCAGGGCGTCTTCATGTGCATCGATGTTCGCACTTGGTTGCTCGACGATTCCGGCACGGTTTCCGAGCCGCCTGGCATCCATGAAATCGCCTGAAACCACAGACGATCGGCCGATCGTGCGAGCAGCCATGGGCCACTGAGGTGGCATGCTGATTCGCGACATGAAGCGCCCGCCCGACTCCACCGCCCGCGCCGGTCTCGGCGTGGCTTTCGCGTTGCTCGCGATCGTGATCGCGGTGGAGGTGGCCGACGGCGCCCAGGCGAACTTCATCGGACTGCTGGCCGCCGCGCCGTTCCTGGCCGCCGCGTTCGCGTCGTGGCGTGACGTGCTGGCGGTCGGCGGGGTCGCCACCGCGGTCGGGGTGACGTTCGCCTGGCCGGACGCCGCCGGGTCGATGACCGCGCGGGTCATCAACGTCGGCGGGGTGGTCATCGCCACGGCGATCGCCGCGCTGGTGGGGTCGGTGCGTCAGCGCCAGACCGAGCGGCTCGCCGAGATGTCCAAGCTTGCCTCGGTGGCCCAGCAGGCCGTGCTGCGCCCGATCGGTGGGCAGGTCGGGTCGCTGGTGGTCGCCGGGCGGTACATCTCGGCGACGGCCGTGGCCGACATCGGCGGTGACCTGTACGAGGCGCTCGACACCCCGTTCGGCATGCGCATGGTGATCGGCGACGTGCGTGGCAAGGGGCTCGACGCGGTGCGCCTGGCCAGCACGGTGCTGGGCTCGTACCGTCACGTCGCCTATGAGCGGGACAACCTGCTCGACCTTGTCGCGGACCTGGACCGGGCGGTGGCCCGGGCGGTCGGCGACGAAGACTTCGTGACCGCGGCGTTCGTCGAGGAGCGCGGCGGCTCGATCACGATCGTCAACTGCGGGCATCCGGCGCCGCTCCTGCTGCGCCGCGGCGAGGTGATCCCCCTGGAGCCGGCGTCGAACTCGCCGCCCCTCGGCTTCAAGCCCGACGCCTGCCCGCGGATCGAGCGGCTGGAACCCGGCGATCGGCTGCTGTTCTACACCGACGGCCTGGCCGAGGCGCGACGTGACGGCCAATTTTTCCCGACCGCCGAGCGGGCCTGGGGACTGGTCGGGCACGGCAACGTGTCGGACGGGCTGGTGTCGCTGGAGAGCGCGCTGGTCGAGTGGGTCCGCGGCCGCCTCGACGACGACATCGCCCTGGTGCTGATGGAGTACGTCGGCACCAGCGCCAAGCCGGCGCCGGTGAACGTCCCCAGTTGGGAGCTCGGCACCCCCGAGTAAAGCCAAAGCGTGTGAAATCAGTCACGGGGATGACAGACCCGGGGGTTACTGGCAAGTAATATGGTCATGGCTACCGCCCAGTAGGCAAGAGGGAGCAGCGATGACTCACTTCAAGAGCAGCATGCGGGATCAGCTGTTCAATCTGTTCGAGGTGTTCGGCGCCGAGCAGTACCTCGGCCGCGAGCCGTACCCGGAGATTGACGCCGAAACGGCCCGCAGCCTGCTCGCCGAGGTGGAGCGGTTGGCGCGGGAAGACCTCGCCGCCTCCTACGCCGAAGGCGACCGCAATCCGCCGGTGTACGACCCGGCCACGTACAGCGTCACGATGCCGGCCGAGTTCCGGAAGTCGTACGAGGCGTTCATGGGCTCCGAGTTCTGGCGGCTGGGCGTCCTGTTCCCAGAGATCGGGGGCACCCCGGCGCCGCGGATGCTGTGGTGGGCGCTCGCCGAACTCATCCTCGGCTCCAACGCCCCGGTGTGGATGTACGCGTCCGGCACCGAGTTCGCCAACATCCTCTTCGCCGAGGGCAACGACGAGCAGAAGCAGTGGGCGAAGCTGTTCATCGACAAGGCGTGGGGCGCCACGATGGTGCTCACCGAGCCCGACGCCGGTTCCGACGTGGGTGCCGGCCGCACGCGAGCCGTCCCGCAGCCCGACGGCTCGTACCACATCGAGGGCGTCAAGCGGTTCATCACCAGCGCCGAGCACGACCTGAGCGACAACATCATCCACTACGTGCTGGCCCGTCCGGTCGGCGTCGAGGGTGCCGGCGGCCCGGGCACCAAGGGCCTGTCGCTGTTCGTCGTGCCGAAGTTCCACTTCGACCCGGAGACGGGCGACCTGAAGGAGCGCAACGGCGTCTTCGTGACGAACGTCGAGAAGAAGATGGGCATCAAGGTCTCCACGACCTGCGAGATGACCTTCGGCGAGCACGGCGTACCCGCGAAGGGCTGGCTGCTCGGCGACGTGCACCAGGGCATCCGTCAGATGTTCCTGATCATCGAGAACGCCCGCATGATGGTCGGCACCAAGGCGATCGCCACCGCGTCGACCGGCTACCGCAACGCGCTCGAGTACGCGAAGACCCGGAAGCAGGGTGCCGACCTGTTGCGGTCCACCGACAAGACGGCCCCGCGCGTCGCGATCACCAATCACCCCGACGTACGCCGAAGCCTGATGCTCCAGAAGTCGTACACCGAGGGCCTGCGGGCGCTCGTCATGTACACGGCGAGCTGGCAGGACAAGGCCTTCACCGCGAAGCACGAGGGTGACGAGGTGACGGCCGACCTGGCCGACCGGGTCAACGACCTGCTGCTGCCACTGGTGAAGGGCTGCGGCTCGGAGCGGGCCTCGGAACTGCTCAGCCAGGAGTCGCTCCAGACGTTCGGCGGCTCCGGATTCCTCCAGGACTACCCGCTCGAGCAGTACGTGCGCGACGCGAAGATCGACTCGCTGTACGAGGGCACCACCGCGATCCAGTCCCTCGATCTGGTCTTCCGCAAGATCGTGAAGGACCAGGGCGTCGCCCTCAATCACCTGTCCGGCGAGATCAAGCAGTTCCTCGAGGCCGAGGCCGGCAACGGTCAGCTGAAGGAGGAGCGGCTGGCGCTGGGCGCCGCGCTCGGTGAGATCGACGGGATGATGCAGGCCGTCACCGGCTGGTTCGGCGAGGCGATGGGTGGCGAACCGCAGGCGCTGTACAAGGTCGGCCTGGCGAGCCGGCGCATCCTGCTCGCCCTCGGTGACGTCATCGTCGGTTGGCTGTTGCAGCGGCAGGCCGACGTCGCGCTGCAGGCGCTCACGCAGGAGCAGTCGCCCAGCGAGAAGGCGTTCTACGAAGGCAAGATCGCCGCGGCGCGGTTCTTCGCCCGCGAGGTGCTGCCCCGGCTGGCCAGCGACCGCCGCATCGTCGAGGGCACGAACCTCGACGCGATGGAGATTCCGGAAGAGGCCTTCTAAAGCGTCAGACAGAGGCCCGGGCCGTGTGCGCCGCCGACAGCGGTGCCTGGTCCGGGCCGAAGTCCGTCCACTCCCCGTCGACCACGTGCACCGCGATCCCGGCCGTGCGCAGCCCCTCTTCCACCTCGGTGCCGGGATCGAGCAGCACCGACACCATCGAGACGGTCGGGTTGTGCCCGACCACCATGAGCACACCGACGTCGGGCGACATCGCCCGGATGAGCTCCAGCATCGCGATCGTTCCGGCCGAGTAGAGCTCGGGCGAGAGGACGAGATCGGGGGCGATCCCCGCGTCTCCGAGCGCGACGCGCACCGAGTGCCAGGTCTCCCGGGTGCGGCGGGACGTCGAGCAGAGCACGCGCTGCGGGCGCAGGTTCCGCGACGTCAGCCAGGCCCCGGCAGCCGACGCGTCGGCGTGCCCACGGGCGGTCAACGGACGGTCGTGGTCGGCCACGCCCTCCGGGTTCGCGGCTTTGGCATGCCTGAGCAACACCAGCGTGCGCACCGTCATCGAATTCAGCCTGCCTGATTGAGCCGCGGACCGGCGGGGTATCCCCCTCGATATCGGTTCACCTTAAGTCAGCGGTCACTGGCCGCACGGGTCATCGCCGAGCGTGTCGGCCGATGACGACAGGAGGATACAAATGGGCATCGGTGGAAGCATCGCCCTGCTGGTCATCGGCGCAATCCTCGCCTTCGCGGTGAAGGACACCGACCTGGGCGGTTGGTTGGACATCAACGTGGTCGGCTGGGTTCTCATTCTTGCCGGCCTGGCGGGAATGGTCCTCACCCTCTGGGTGTGGAATTCGCGCCGGCGCCGCATCGTGGCGGCCCCGCCCGCGGCGGCGACGACCGATCGGTACATCACCCCGGACGGCGAGCAGGTGGTCGAGCGCCGGTACACCGAGCGTCGCTACTGAGTGAATTTGATGAAGGCCGGCTCCCTGTGGAGCCGGCCTTTCTTCATGCGAAGAGCGCGAAGTAGACCGCGATGTGGTGGCAGAGCGCCGCCACCAGCGTGCACGCATGGAAGAACTCGTGGTGACCGAACACCTGTGGCCACGGGTTCGGCTTGCGCAGCGCGTAGAACACCGCGCCGACCGTGTAGAACACGCCGCCGGCGATGAGCAGCACCAACGCGGTGACCCCGCCACCGCTGTAGATGCCGGGCAGTACGGCCACCGCCACCCAGCCGAGCGCGATGTACAGCGGCGCCGACACCCAGCGCGGCGCGTTCGGCCAGACCAGCTTCAGGGCGACGCCGGCGAGCGCGCCGCTCCACACGATCGCCAGGATCGTGGTGGCGGCACCGGGCGACAGCAGGAGCACCGCGAACGGCGTGTACGTCCCCGCGATGAATACGAAGATCATCGAGTGATCGAGCCGGCGCATGATCGGGTACATCCGCCGGGACCACACCCGGCGGTGGTACAGCGCGCTCGTGCCGAACAGCAGGCACACGGTAATGCTGTAGATCACACAGCTGATGATCGCGCCCGGCCCCGGCCTGGTCGCCGCGAGCGCGCACAGCACCACACCGGCGATGGCCGCGACACCGAACGCGTACGCGTGCAGCCACCCCCGCATGCGGGGTTTTCCCAGGTCGGTCGGGCGTAGACGGGTCGGAGCGGTCACCCTTCCCAGGTTACGGCACCGTAGGTTTCTCGCCTATGAATGGTGTCCGACGTCCAACCCACGCAGGACGAGCGCCAGCCTTTCGGCGCCACCGTCGGCCACCTCGATCGGCACGCCCCAGTCCTGTCTGGTGAGGTGGCACGCGGGATGCTCGGCCTCGGCGTCGCACGTGGCGGCCTGCGCGGTGACCTGCAGCACACCGGTGCCCGGCCGCAGCACCAGCTCGCGGCTCAGGTCCTCGCCCACGCCCACGCCGGCGGCCAGCAGTTCCGGCGGCGACGCCGACACCTCCAGCCGCGTGGCCGGGCCGTACGAGACGTCGAGCTTCTGGCCGGGCGCCGGCTCGAAGATAACTTCGAGCCGGATAGATCCGGTGGTCAAGGCGGTCGCGGGCCGCTCGGTCCGCATCCGGGAAGAATCAATATGACGCGTTGAGGCCACCACGAGTGGCGAAATCCGATGGGTCGACGACTCCACGACGAAGATGTCGCCGTTGGCAGCGCGCACCAGGTCGCTCGGCTCGCCCAGCCCGGTCGCCACCGTGTCGACCCGTCCGTCGCGGTACCGCCGCACGGCACCGTTGTAGGTGTCGGCGACGTACACGGTTCCGTCGTCGAGCGCGAGCACGCCGAGCGGGTGTTGCAGCAGCGCCTCGGCGGCCGGCCCGTCGACGAGCCCGAAGTCGAACAGCCCCTGCCCGACGACGGTGTGCACCTCTTTGTTCTCGACGTAGCGCAGGGCGCTCGACTCGGAGTCGGCGATCCACAACCGGTCGCCCTGTGCGGACAGCCCGGACGGCTGGGCGAACCAGGCCTCCTGGAGCGGGCCGTCCCGGAGGGCCTCGACCGTGGTTCCGGCGTACACGCCGGCGGTGCGCTTGATCGGGTCGAACCACCACAGTTGGTGGATCCCGGCCATCGCGACGATGACGAGGTCGTCGTACCAGGCCAGGTCCCAGGGCGAGGACAGGTCGACGGCGAGCGCGTCATGGGCGTCGAAGTCGACGCTCGACCGCCACGGACTGCCGCTGCCGGCGACCGTGCTCACCTCACCGGTGTCGAGCTTCACTCCCCGGAGCAGGTGGTTGACGGTGTCGGCGACCACCACGTCGTAGCCGCAGACGTCGGCGACGCTCCTGGGAAGCTGGCACATGCCGCCGGGTTCGTTGAACCGGGCCTGCTCGGCCGGCCCGTCGACGTGACCCCGCTCCCGATCGCCGATCCTCCGGATCACCTTCTCGTCGTGGCTGTCGAAGACCACGAGGCTGTGGTGAGCTGAATCGGCTACGAGAAACGCGTCTCCTATGGTTATCGCTTTTCCGGGGAACCGCAGTTCGGTTTCTTTCGGTGCGGGTGGCACGTACGGGCCGGCGCCGCGGACCAGCGTTCCCTTGCGCTCGTGTTCCTCGACGAGCCGATCGATCATGCGGGCGAGGCCCTCGGCGTGGCCCTCCCCGGCCATCGACGCGACGACGTAGCCCTCGGGGTCGACGACCGAGAGCGTCGGCCAGGCCTTGGCGGTGTACTGCTGCCACATGTCAAGGTCCGGGTCGTCGAGCACGGGATGGGTGACGCCGTACCGCTCCACGGCGGCGGCGAGCGCCACCGGGTCCTTCTCGTGCTCGAATTTGGGCGAGTGCACGCCGATGACGACGAGCACATCGGCGTACTTTTCTTCGAGCGGGCGCAGTTCGTCGAGCACGTGCAGGCAGTTGATGCAGCAGAACGTCCAGAAGTCGAGGATCGCGATGCGGCCCCTGAGGTCCTTCAGTTCGAGCGCCCGCCCGCCCGTGTTGAGCCAGCCGCGTCCCCTGAGCTCCGGTGCCCTGACTCTCACTTCTTCGGGCTCAGGCACAGCACTTCGGTCTTGCCGTCGCGTTCAATGAGGACGAAGGGCTGGGCCTGGTCGGCGCAGTCCTCCCGCTTGGTCTCCTTGGAGACAACCGAGAAGGCGCCCTTCTCGCTGCAGTCGACCTGCTTCGCCTCGTTGCCGTCCTGCTTGACACACGACCCGACGGCAAAATTGTTGGAGCTGCCGAGCACCCTGAACGCGACAAACCCACCCGTGGCCAAGAGCAGAATCACCGCGGCCGCGATCAGCCCGATGATGAGCAGTTTCTTCTTGCCGCCGGACGATGTCCCTGTTCTCGTCCCTGTCGCCGGTGTGGGTGCGCCGTAGACGCCGCCGCCCTGCTGCTGCTGCGCGTCACCGTAGGCATGCCCGAATCCGGGCGGCCCCGAAGCCGGTTCGTTGCCAAACGCCGAGTCTCCATACGGTGACGGTGGTCCACTGGCCGGGGCCGCGCCACCGCCGGGCGGTGCTCCGAACGTCGTGCCGAAGCCGGGGCCGCTGGCGGGTGCTGCCGTGCCGAAGCCTGGTCCGCTCGCCGGTGCTGCACCGAATCCTGCGCCGCTGGCGGGTGCCGCGGTGCCGAATCCTGCTCCGCTGGCTGGTGCCGCGCCGCTGAACCCTGCGCCACTGGCCGGTGTTGCCGTGCCGAATCCTGCGCCACTGGCCGGTGTTGCCGTGCCGAAGCCTGCTCCGCTGGCGGGTGGGGCTGCGAAGGCTGATTCGTTGGCCGATTCTGCCGTGCCGAATCCTGTGCCGCCGGCCGGCGGTGCGCTGAACCCTGCGCCGCTGGCCGGTGGTGCGCTGAATCCTGCGCCACTCGCGGGCGGTGCGTCGAATCCCGCGCCGCTGGCCGGCGCTGCCCCGCTGAACCCCGCGCCACTCGTGGGCGGTGCGTTGAATCCTGCGCCGCTGGCCGGTGGTGCGCTGAACCCTGCTCCGCTGGCGGGCGCCGCACCGAATCCGGCGGGCGGCCCGCTGGCCGGCGGCGCGCCGAACGCCGACTCGTCACCGGCCGGCGGCGATTGGTACGACGGCGGCCCGGACGACACCGGCGGAGTCCGCTCCGCCTCAGCCGGGGAACCAACCGGCTGGAACCCCGGGAACGACCCCGCCGGACCCGGTACGCCACCGGGTTCGTAGCCCCGAGCACCCGCCCCCGACGGGGGAGCGGACTGCCCAAATCCCGCGCCGGGTCGACCAGCGCCGGGTTGCCCGAAGTCCGGGGCGGGCGCGCCGAAGGCCGTCCCCGGCTGACCGAAGCTCGAACCGGGCTCCGGCGTGTCAGGTTCGTCGTCGGGCGGCGGCTGGCTGGGCCGGCCGTAGACCGCACCCCGCGCCGGGCTGGACGCCGGCGGCCGCCCGTAGACACCGGCAGCCGATTCCGGCTGGCTTGCCACGGCCGGGCTGCCGGGGATGGACGCGCCGCCAGGAACGGACGCGCTGCCAGGCACGGCAGGGCTGCCGGGCACGGATGCGCTGCCGGGCACGGATGCGCTGCCGGGCACGGATGCGCTGCCGGGTGCGGCGGGGCTGCTCGGGGTGACCGGGTTTGCCGGTGCCGCTGGCGATCCACCCGCCGACGCCGGTGAGCCGTAAACCGTCGGCCCCGGCACGCTGGCCCGTCCCGCCCCAGCCGGACGCAGCGGCGGCGCTCCGGCCGGCGGGGGAAACTGCGGTGCCGCAGGCGGTTCTGCCGGCGGCGGCTGAGCGCTGAACGGCGCACCCAAAGCCCCAGACGGCGAAGCCCCCGCAGGCGACTCGAACGGCGACCCACCGGCGGGCGGTGCCTCAAAGACCGGTGCCTCAAAGGCCGGCGCCGACGGCGGCCCGGATGACGGCGCACTGGCGAACGGCGACGACGGCGCCCCCGATGACGGCGCACCGCCGAACGGCGGCCCTGATGATGGCGGGCTCGCGAACGGCGACGACGGCGCCCCCGAGAACGGCGCTCCCGATGACGGCGCGCCGCCGAACGGCGTTTCCGACGGCGGACCCGATGACGGCGCGCTGGCGGACGGCGGCGCTGGTGGTCCCGAAGCCGGCCCGGAGATAGGTGCGGCCGAGCCCGGCGCGAACCCAGTCGCGCCCGCCGCGGGCGGCGGCGGGAACGGCGCCGACTCGTTGGGCGCCGGTGAGGGCGGCATCGCACCGGCCGGCGGCGGGAACGCGGTCGCGCCAGCTGGCGGCGGGAACGCGCTCGCCGGCGGCGGGGAGAACGCGGACGTGCCGGGCGGTGGGGAGAACGCAGCCGTGCCGGGCGGTGGGGAGAACGCAGCCGTGCCGGGCGGTGGCGCGGGGAATGCGGCCGAGCCCCCCGGTGGCGGCGGGAATGCGGCCGTGCCGGCGGGCGGTGGTGCAGGTGGCCCGGAAGTGGGTGGCCCGGAGGTGGGCGACGCCGACGGCGGTGCGACCGGCCCGGACGGAGGGAACGGGCCCAAGCGGGGCTCGTCGTCATCGTCGGGGTCTGGTTGGCGGCTGGCCGGGGTGCCGTACACCGAACCGCTGGCCCGGTTCGGGGGCGGCACTGAAGCGCGGGCCCGCGTGGGGGGCGGTCCGTCGGTCGGCGGTGTGGATTCGCCTGGCTCGTGGGTCTCGGCCGTCATGCGCGCCTCCTCGGTCGCATCAGCACAACCTACCCGCTGCCCACACGTCCCCTGCAAAACCCCACCGTGCCCCGGGTGATCTCGGAAAACCCGAGCTGATGCAAGAGGCCCGACCGGCGGGGCCGGTCGGGCCGTGATCGGTGGTGCTCTTCAGGTGTCGTCGGTTCCGGCCGGTCACCGGGAGGCCATCGCCTCGAGTTCCTGGCGCAGGGCGTGCGACGGGTACGTGTTGATCGCGCGGGCGATGGCCGCACGGCGGCGGTTGGCGTCGCGGCGGACGCGGTAACGCTGGACGATGCTCATGATGGGATCCCTTCCTCTACACCTTAGTTAACGGCGTAGAGGCGGGGATATTCCAACGATTTGAAGGTGACGCGCCGCACACCCCGACGAATATTCGGTTGCGGTTCAGGTCCAGGACAGGAGTGCGGCCTCCGGATCGCTGAGGAATCCGCTGACGTCGTGTAGGAACTTGGAGCCCTGCTCGCCGTCGATGATGCGGTGGTCGAACGACAGGCTGAGCGTGGTGATCTGACGCACTTTGATCTTGCCCTTGTGGGCCCAGGCCGCGTCGCGGATCGAGCCGACCGCCAGGATCGCCGCTTCGCCCGGGGGCAGGATCGGCGTTCCGGTGTCGACGCCGAACACGCCCACATTGGTGATCGTGAACGTGCCGCCGGACATGTCGGCCGGTGTCGTCTTGCCCGTCTTAGCCGTGCTGACCAGGGCGTTCATGGCGTCGGCGAGTTCGCGGAGGCGCATCGCCTGCGCGTCCTTGATATTGGGGACGATCAGCCCGCGGTCGGTGGCAGCGGCGATACCGAGGTTGACGTAGTTCTTCACCACGATCTCGTTGCCGGCCCACGACGAGTTGATCATCGGGTGCCGCTTCAGCGCCGTGAGCACGGCCTTCGCCACCAGGAGCAGGGGCGAGATCCGGACGTCCCGCCACTCGCGCTGCTCCCGCAGCCGGGCCAGCGCCCGCATACCGCGGGTGACGTCGACCGTGTTGAACACGCTCACGTGCGGCGCCGTGAACGCGCTCGCGACCATGTTCTCGGCGGTCAACTTGCGGACACCCTTGACGGGTATGCGCTGCTCACGGGCGGTTTCGTCGATTGCCGGCGTGACGCTCGGCACAGCCTGCGCGCCCAGCACGTCGGCGCGCGAGATCGAGCCCGCCGGCCCGGTGCCCGTGATGGTGGTCAGGTCGACCCCGAGGTCCTTGGCCAGCTTCCGCACCGGCGGCTTGGCCAGCACGGCGACCGAGGCCTGCGAAACCACAACTGGCGCCGGCGCAACAGAAACCGGAGCAGCAGAAACCGGAGCAGCGGCAGGGGCAACGGCAGAAGACCGGGGACGGCGTTTCACCGCACCCGCCCGCGGTCCGTACCCCACCAGCACCGCGTTCGGTGCCGGACTACCGGTCATCCCCGGTTCCACCGGCGCGTCTCCGGCCACGTCGACCGCGGCCAGCGCCGCCGCCGACGGCACCGGCCCCGCACCCGGGTCGGTGTCGATCGAGATGATCGGCGTGCCGACCGCGACCGTGTCACCCTCCGAGCAGTGGATCGCGGTGACCTGGCCGGGCCACTTCGCCGGGATCTCCACCGCCGCCTTCGCGGTCTCGACCTCGACGATCGGCTGGTTCTGGGTGACGGTGTCGCCGACCGACACCAGCCACTTCAGAATGTCGCCCTCGACCAGGCCCTCACCGAGGTCGGGCAGCGCGAAGTCCTTGATGCGCGTCATCGTGTGAACCCCCCTCAGAACCCGAACGAGCGGTCGACGGCGTCGAGCACCCGGTCGAGGTCGGGCAGGAAGTCCTCCTCGAGCCGGGACGCCGGGTACGGCGTGTCGAAGCCGGTGACCCGCAGGACGGGCGCCTCCAGGGAATAGAAGCACTTCTCGGTGACCCGGGCGGCCACCTCGGCGCCGATACCGAGGTTCGACGGCGCCTCGTGCACCACCACGCAGCGGCCGGTGCGGCGGATCGACTCGTACACCGGCTCCAGGTCGAGCGGGGAGATCGTGCGCAGGTCGATCACCTCGATCGAGCGGCCGTCCTCGTCGGCGGCGGCAGCCGCGTCGAGGCAGGTGCGCACCATCGGGCCGTAGGCGACGACCGTGACGTCGGTGCCCGGCCGCACGACGCGCGACGCGTGCAGCGGCCCAGCGGGTGCGTCGAGATCGACCTCGCCCTTCTCCCAGTACCGCCGCTTCGGCTCCAGGAACACGATCGGGTCGTCGCTGGTGATCGCCTGCTGGAGCATCCAGTAGGCGTCGTTCGGGTTGGAGCACGCGACGACCTTGAGGCCGGCCGTGTGCGCGAAGTACGCCTCCGGCGACTCGGAGTGGTGCTCGACCGCGCCGATGCCGCCGCCGAACGGGATCCGGATCACCATCGGGATCGTCACCCGGCCCTGCGACCGGTAGTACATCTTCGCGACCTGGGAGACGATCTGGTCGTAGGCGGGGTAGACGAAGCCGTCGAACTGGATCTCGCACACCGGGCGGTAGCCGCGGATCGCGAGGCCGACCGCCGTCCCGATGATGCCGGACTCGGCGAGCGGGGTGTCGATCACGCGCTCTTCACCGAAGTCCTTCTGCAGGCCATCGGTGATGCGGAAGACGCCGCCGAGCTTGCCGACGTCCTCTCCCATGATGATGACCTTGTCGTCGTTCTCGAGGGCGCGGCGCAGGCCAAGGGTGATGGCTTTACCCAGCGTGGTGGTCATCGGTGGCTCCCCTCGAACGAGGCCTGGTAGGCGGCGAACTGCTCGCGCTGCTCGTCGAGCTCCGGTGAGCCACCGGGATAGACGTTGTCGAAGAGCGTCAGCGGCTGCGGGTCGGGCATCGCCAGCACCCGTTCGCGCAGATCCTGCGCTTGCGCAGCGGCAGATTCGTCGCAATCCGCATAAAACGCGTCATCTGCCATGCCCTCGTTCGAAAGCAGGAGACGCATCCGCTTGATCGGGTCCTTGGCCTGCCAGGCCTCGACCTCGCTGGCGATGCGGTACCGCGTGGGGTCGTCGTTCGTGGTGTGCGCGCCCATCCGGTAGGTGTAGGCCTCGACCAGGGTCGGACCCTGGCCGTGCCGGGCCTGGTCGACGGCCTTGCGGGTGACCGCATAGGTGGCGAGCACGTCGTTGCCGTCGACCCGAACGCCCGGGAAGCCGAAGCCGTTGGCGCGCTGGTAGAGCGGCACGCGGGTCTGGCGTTCGAGCGGCTCGGAGATCGCGTACTGGTTGTTCTGGCAGAAGAACACGACCGGCGCGTTGAAGACCGTCGAGTACACGAACGCCTCGTTGACGTCGCCCTGGCTGGAGGCCCCGTCGCCGAAGTACGCGATGACCGCTTCGCCCTCGTCTGTACCGACCTTGCCGTCCATGGTGATGCCCATGGCGTAGCCGGTGGCGTGCAGGGTCTGCGCGCCGATCACGATCGTGTACATGTGGAACTTGAACGCCTGGGAGTCCCATCCGCCCTGGTCGACGCCCCGGAACAGGCCCAGCGGCATGATCGGGTCGATGCCGCGGCAGTAGAGCACGCCGTGTTCCCGGTAGGTCGGGAACGCCATGTCCTGCGGGCGCAGCGCCCGGCCGGAACCGACCTGGGCGGCCTCCTGGCCGAGCAGGCTGGCCCAGATGCCCAGCTCACCCTGCCGCTGCAGGGCGGTGGCCTCGGCGTCGAGCTTGCGGACGGTGACGAGATCGCGGTAGAGGCCGCGGTACTCCTCGTCGGTGAACTCGACGGAGTACTCGGGGTGTTCCACCCGTTCGCCGTCGGCGTTCAGTAGTTGTACGAAGTCGGGGTCGTGCCCCGGACCTCCCTTGGCCATTCGTGTTCTCCCTGTCGTGTCTCGCAACGGCAGTGGGGTGACCCTGCCGCGCAGCGGGGTGGTGCCGCGCGCTCCGCCCGATCGGGGTGGCGCTCGCGGCGGGAGTGGACGCCGGCGCCGAGCCACGCAGGGTGTGCGAAGGCCGCGGCCCCGGTGCCGCCGCGTCCAGTCTCGCATTACTTTGCCCCGGAACCACGGGCAAGACGTTCAAGGAATCTCATGTTCGCGTCCGACCCCGGTATATCCGCGTTGGAGTCAGCGTGCCCCTCCCCCCGCGCGCACCCGAGGACGCCACTCCGAGCGTCAGGTCACATCCCGTAATCGAGGCGGCGCTCTCCGCCGCCCGGACGTCCTACTCGCCGGCGACGCACAAGGCGCCGGTCCGCTCGCCGAGCCGCCGGGCCTGGATCGCGGTCGGCCTGCTCATCGCGCTGACCGCGCTGCCGACGCTGGTCGTGCTCCTCGCCGGGCGCGCGGCTCTGCGTTACGAAGAGCCTCCGGACGGCTATCGCGCCGATGGCGGCCAGCCGGTCGTCGTGGCGCCGGGTCCGCACATCGCGCCGCCGCATCCGCCCGCGGCCGTCGCTCCCGAGGGCGGCGTGTCGGGCGGCGCCGCGCCGTCCGCCGCGGACGGCCTGGCCGGTGGCGCGGTCCCCGCCGGGCGGCGGCCCGAGTCGAGTCCCTGCCCGACCCCGGCCGCGGGCACCGCGGCCGGTGCCACCGCGGCCGGTTCCGTCGCCGCCGGGCCCGGCTCCGGCGGGGCCCAGGCTGTCGGTGTTGGCGGTGTTCCGGCCGCCGGCGCTCCGGCGGGTCCCGGCAGTTCCGGTGACGCCGTGAGCGTCCCCCCGGCGACCGCGACGGACCAGAACGTGGGACCCGACGAGCCGTCGGACGATGATCACGGTTCCGGTGGCCAGGCGGCCGCGCCCGCCCCCGGCGGTCCGGGCGGTTCGGGTTCGCGTTCCGGTTCCGGTTCCGGCCACGACTCCGGCAGCTCCACCGGCTCCGGGGGCCATGGTTCCGGCTCGGGTTCCGGCGGGTCGAGCGGTTCCGGCGGCTCCACCGGCTCCGGTTTCATCGAGAACGTGCTGGAAGGGCTGGGTATCAAGGTCGGCTAGTGTTCCGGCGTGGCCCATGTACGCCGATACGAGCCGACCGATCTGGACACGCTCCGGGAGATCTGCATTCTCACCGGGCACACCGGACGCGACGCCCGCGGCAGCATGACCGACACCGCGCTGCTGCCCGACACGTTCGCCGAGCCGTACCTGGTCTACGACCCGCTGCTCGCGTTCGTGGCCGACGACGGCGGCCGGGCGGTCGGATACATCCTCGGCACCGCCGACACGGCCGCGTTCGCCGGCTGGTTCCAGACCACCTGGCTGCCGCTGGTGGCGCCGCGGCACGCCGGCCGGCCGGCCGAGGTCACCGACTTCGAGAGTCTCATCCGCGAGCTGATGTACAACCCGGCCCGGATGGTGCACGACGACCTGGCCCCGTACCCGGCGCACCTGCACATCGACCTGCTGCCCGGCTACCAGGGCCAGGGCCTCGGCCGGAAGCTGATGGACGCGTTCCGCGGCGAGCTGGTGAGCCGGGGGATCGAGAAGTTCCACCTCTCGATGGACCCGAAGAACGTCGACGCGCGGGCGTTCTACGAACGGCTCGGCTTCGAGCCGATCGCGGTGTCGTCGGATCCCGGTGGCACCTACCTCGGTCGCAGCAGCGGCGGGTAGAGCACCTCGGCGTCCCCCCGCTGGAAGAGCTCGGCGGGACGGCCCGCCGCCTGCGCGCGGCGCCGGCCGGTGGCCTTGACGAAGCCGTCGGTGGTGGTCGCCTTGCGATGGAAGTTGCGCGGGTCGAGGTCGGTGCCCCAGACCGCTTCGTAGACCGCGCGGAGTTCGGCGATCGTGAACTCCGGCGGACAGAACGCCGCGGCGAGCGAGGTGTACTCCAGCTTCGCGCTGGCGCGTTCGATGCCGTCGCGGAGGATGGTGTCGTGGTCGAACGCGAGGCGGGTGGCCGTGTGCGCCGGCCGCCAGTGGGCGACCGCGGCGTCGGAGCCGGCCGTCGGAACGGGCAGGTCCGGTAGCAGCGCGAGATAGGCGACGCTCACCACGCGTCCCCTCGGATCTCTACGCGGCGCGCCATACGTTCGAAGCTGTTCCAGATGACCGGCGACCGACGCGACGCCGGTCTCTTCGCGGAGCTCGCGCCCGGCGGCGGCCGCGAGATCCTCGTCGGCGAGCACGAATCCGCCGGGCAGCGCCCACCGTCCCTTGTGCGGCGCGACGCCGCGCCGGATCAGCAGCGTGCACAACTCACCGCCGCGAATGGTCAGCACAACGAGGTCGACTGCGACGTCCACCACTTATCACCACCTTGACGATAAAGGTCGGTCGAGGATATCGTCGATGTGACGATAACAGAGGGCGAGGGTGGACATGGCCGACATCACGAGGCGGTTCTTCCTCCGTCACCTGCGCGGGGAGCCGACGACGTTCGTGCGGCACACGGTGCGCGGCCGGGTCCGGCACGAGGGCGTCGGCCAGTCGTTCTGGTACCGGCCGTTGACGGCGGTGCTGTCCGAGGTTCCGGTCGACGATCGCGAGCTGCCGCTGCTGTTCCACGCGCGTACGGCCGATTTCGCCGACGTCACCGTGCAGGCCACGGTCACCTACCGGCTCAGCGACCCGGGGCTCGCGGCCGAGCGGCTCGACTTCGCGATCGACCCGCAGCGCGGTGAGTGGCGCGGCCAGCCGCTCGACCAGGTGGCCACGCTGCTCGCCGAGCTGGCTCAGCAGCCCGCGCTCGACCTGTTGAGCCGCCTGCCATTGACAGGCAGCAGCCGATCTGTCGCCGAAAGAGGCGACGGGGCGCTCACCGCCGGCATCGCGCCGGTGCGGTCGGCGTTGGCGGCCGCGCTCGCCGACGATCCGCGGCTGGTCGAGACCGGTGTGACGGTCGTGTCGTCGCGGGTGGTCGCGATCCGGCCGGAGCCCGACCTGGAACGCGCGCTGCAGACGCCCACCCGCGAGGCCGTGCAGCAGGAGGCCGACCGGGCCACGTACGCGCGGCGCGCGGTGGCCGTCGAGCAGGAGCGGGCGATCGCCGAGAACGAGTTGCAGAGCCGCATCGAACTCGCCCGTCGCGAGCAGCAACTGGTGGAGCAGAAGGGCGCCAACGATCGCCGGGTGGCCGAGTTGGATTCGGCGGCGAAGTTGGTGGCGAGCCAGGGTTCGTTGGAGCGGTCGCGGCTCGCCGCCGAAACCGAGCGGGCCAAGGATTCGGCCCGGGCCGACGGCGTGCGGGCGGTCGGGTTGGCGTCGGCGGAGACGGAGGTGGCCCGGCTCGGGGCCTATCGCGAGATGCCGGCCGAGGTGCTGTACGCGATCGCGCTGGAGAAGCTCGCCGCCAACCCGCCGCAGATCGGTGAACTCACCATCACGCCCGACGTCCTGACGAAACTGATCGGACGGTTCAGCTCATGACTCTCGCCCCTCGCGCGGTCGTCGTGTCGCGGCGCAGCGAGCTCGACGAGCTTCTCGCCCGCCACGGCACCCGCGCGGCCGCCGCGTACTTCCTCCGTCAGCGCGGGCGCGATCTGTCCGATGTGGACGATCGGCACCAGGCGCAGCGGCGGGCGCTCACCGCCGTCGGGTCGGCGATCCCGCCCGATTGGCGGCAGGGCCGGGTCGACCGGGCCGACCTGCCGCGGTTCCTGTTCGGCCCGGAAGACGTGGTGATCGCCGTTGGCCAGGACGGCCTGGTGGCGAACGTCGCGAAGTACCTCGACGGGCAGCCGGTCATCGGCGTCAATCCTTCCCGTGGGGTGATCCCGGGGGTGCTGGTCCAGCACGAGCCGTCGGCGGTGGCCGGCATGCTTCGGAGCCGCATGCTGGCCGTGACGCAGCGGCCGATGGTGACCGCCTCGCTCGACGACGGGCAGGAACTGGCCGGGCTCAACGAGGTCTACTGTGGACACACGACGCACCAGTCGAGCCGGTATGTACTGTCCACACCGGACGGTCAGCGCGAACGGCAGTCGTCATCGGGTGTGGTGGTGGGCACCGGCACCGGCGCCACCGGTTGGTGCGGGTCGATCGCCCGCGCCGTGCGCAACCCGCCGGAGTTGCCGAAGCCCGACGAGGCGGCCCTGTGCTGGTTCGTGCGGGAGGCGTGGTCGTCGCCGGCCACGGGCGTGTCGGCGGTGGCCGGCCGGCTCACCGGCGACCAGCGGTTGGAGATCACCTGTGAGAGCGAGAAACTCGTGGTGTTCGCCGACGGGCTGGAGCCCGATCACCTGGACCTGTCGTGGGGGCAGCGGGTGCGCATCGGGCTCTCCGACCGGTCACTCAGCCTGGTTGTCGCCTCGTAGGTTGTAGCCGGTCAGCCAGTCGGCGACGGCCTGCTCGTCGTCGAGGTCGACGCCGTCCTTGAGCAGTTCGATCATCGCGGTGGCCGCTTCGCTGCGGTGCGACCCGCTCCGGGCCCGCTCCGCGAACTCGGCGCGGTTCGTGGCTACCGCGGCGACGTTCTGCGCCACCTCGCGGGCCTGTAGCCCGCTCATCCGGCCGGCCCACCGCACCCACGCCGAGAGCACCCGCGGGACTATCTCGATGTCGGCGCGGTCGAGCAGGGCCTGCGCCGGCAACCAGTCCAGCAGAAATTCCTTGACCGTGTCGGGGTTCCACCGCAACGGATCGCTCGCGGCGAAACCACTGATGAGCTTCAACGCGAAGTCCCGCGACTCCCCGTCGGACTTCGCGATGCGCGCCGCCTCGGGAGCGACCAGGAAGTCCTTGACCGTGAGCAACTCCTCCGGCTCTGGCAGCAGCCGCAACCGTTGCGCGGCAAGCGCGCGGTCGCTCGTGAGCGAGCGCGCCTCGGGCAACTCGGCGAGCGCGTCGGTGGCATCGAGGTAACGCTCGACGACGCCGCGCAACTCGCCCGGGTCGACCTCGTCCATCCGCATCGTCGGGTCGGTTGCCGCCGCCGCTTCGAGCTGGGCCAGAAGCGCACCGGCCGGCGCCGCCACGAACAGGTCACGCACGTGGCCGAGATCGTGGTCGACCACCGCGGCGACGACGTGTTCGGGACCCCCCGCGGTCGGCTCGGCATAGGCGAACGAGGCCAGGTAGGTGACCTGTGTGCCGCCACGGTCGCCGAAGGCGTGCGAGCCGGTGGGCCGCACCGTGTCAAGCTGCTCCACCCAGCTCGGCGGGTCAGCCGGCGGCGCGGGACGCGTGTGACCCCCGGTGTCGTGCGTCGCGAGGACGGCTTTCAGCAGCTCCGCGGGACGGGTGTGCCGGTGGGCGAGGTGCTCGCGCAGGCCCTCGGTGGTCTCGGTGAGCACGGCGCCCCGGTTCCCGTCGGCGATCGCGTAGGCGGCACCGAGCATCGTCGACACGACGAGTTCCGCATCGTAGGCGGTGCCGACCCGGTCAAGGTCACCGGCGACGGAGAGGAAGAGTTCGTACCGGGACGCGGCGAGGTCGGCAGCCAGCCGTTGCGCTGGGACGTCGTGGTAGCCGCGTCCACCGTTCTTGTCGCTGTCGCCGCTGTCCTGCTCGCTGCCGCTGTCCTGCTCGCTGCTGTTGCCGTCGCCGTTGTTCTTGCCGTTGTCGTTCTTGCCGTTGTCGTTCTTGCCGTTGTCGTTCTTGCCGTTGTCGGGGTTGCCGTTTCCGTCGGGGCCGCCGTTTTCGGCTGAGCCGCTGCCTTCGGCAGGCATGCTGCCGTTTTCGGCGGGCCTGTCGCCGTCGTCTGCTGCCTCGGGGGTGGGCATGCGCGCGAGTCTACGTCGCAACCCTGGTGCAGTTCGGGCCAATCGGCCACGCGGAGCGTCGGCGGCCACCAGCATGAAAACATGACGCAGACTCTCGCTCCGCGCCTTGCGGTCGGTGTTCGCCCGTACCGGGCCGCCGATCACAACGCCTGCCGCCGGTTGTGGGCCGAACTGGTGGAGCAGCAGTGGGAGTTTTACGGCGGCCATGACGGCAGCGATCCGGGTGCCGGGTTCGAGGAGTACCTCACACGTCTCGACCTCGCAGGGATGTGGGTGGCCGACGACAACGGGGTCGTGGGCCTGATCGGACTGGTCCTGGGTGATGCCGGTGGTGCGGTGGACCCGGTGGTGGTGGCCGGGGGCCGTCGCAGTGAAGGAATCGGGCGCGCGTTGCTGTCTCACGTGGCTGAGCAGGCCCGCATGAGGGAACTTCGTGAACTGACCATCTCGCCGGCCTGGCGCAATGTGGAGGCGATCCACTGCCTGAATGCGGCGGGTTTCGACGTTCTCACCAACGTCACCTTGGCGATGCGACTGGATGGACGGGCGGACGACCTCCAGCCGGGCCCAAGTCTGCACGACCGCGACTTCCGTTGCTAGGCCCTGTGGATAACTCGCCGTTATCCACAGGCGGGAATTGACTGTTCCCTTCGCGGGGTCGGCTCCGCAAGCCTTGGCTCATGCCAAATCTCGCTCTCCGCTCACACGCCGATCTCCTCGCGGCGGTGCCGTACCTGCTCGGGTTCCAGCCCACCAACAGCCTCGTGCTGCTGGTGTTCCACGGGAAACATGTCGTTCTCCAGGTCCGGGTCGACCTACCGCCGCCCGACGAGGTCGACGACCTGGCGAGGTACCTGGTCAAGACCACCGCGCGGAGCCTTCCGGCGAGGGAGGCCGCGGAGCGCGACGGCCCGGTCGGCATCGGGCTCATCGGGTACGGCACGGCGTCCAGGTTCCTGCCGCTGGCCGACGCGGTGCACGGCGAACTTACGCGGCGCGGCCTGCCGGTCGTCGACATCCTGCGCGCCGACGAGGGTCGGTACTGGAACCTGCTGTGCGACGACCCGGGTTGTTGCCCGCCCGAGGGCCTGCCGTTCGATCCCGCCGTTACCGGTGCCGCGGCGGGCGCGACGTTCGCCGGCCTCGTCGTCCATCCCGATCGTGCGGCGCTCGCGGCAACCCTCGATCCCGTCGCGGGTGCGGGCATCGAGCCGGAAATCGCCCGTGCGCTTGAACGGATCGGCCGGTTGTCGGGCGGTCAGCGCGGGTTGAAGGCGGCGGCGCGGGTGGCCGTCCGGCAGGCGTTCGAGCGGTACATGAACGGCGGCCGGCTCGACGATGACGAGATCGCGTGGCTGGCGGTCCTGCTGGCCGACGTCCTGATCCGCGACGACACGTGGGCCCGCATCCTGTCCGGCCCCACGGTGCCCGAGCACGCGAAGATCTGGCTAGACGTGGTTCGGCGGGTGCCGCTCCGCTACGTTCCGGCGCCCGCGACACTGCTGGCCCTGGTGGCGTGGCGGTCCGGCGACGGCGTCCTGGCCGTTGTCGCCGCCGAGCGCGCACTGGCGGCCGACCCGTCGTATCGCCTCGCCAACCTGCTGCTGCACGCCCTGCGCCGCGGTTTTCCGCCGTCAGCCCTCGACGACATGCCGGCGGCACCTCGCCGCCGGCGGCGGGCACCCCGCCTCAGCGAGGCGGCATGACGACTCGGTGCTCGCCGCTGTAGAGGTTGAACACGCGGCTGCGGAGAAACCCGACGAGCGTCAGTCCCGATTCCGCCGCCAGCTCAACGGCGAGCGTGCTCGGTGCCGAGACGGCCGCGAGCACCGGCACCCCGGCCAGGGTCGCCTTCTGCACCAGCTCGAAGCTGGCCCGTCCGCTGACCATCAGCACATGCCCGGTGGCCGGCAGCCGGCCGGCGCGAGCCGCCCAGCCGACCACCTTGTCCACCGCGTTGTGGCGACCCACGTCCTCCCGGGCGCACACCAACTCGCCGCCCGGCGTGAACAGGCCGGCCGCGTGCAGCCCGCCGGTGGCGTCGAACGCCTTCTGCGCCGCCCGCAACGTGTCGGGCAGCGAGGTCAGGACCTCGGCGTCCACGGTCACCGGATCGGCGGCGATGTCGTACCGCGACCGCACCCGCACCGCGTCGATGCTCGCCTTACCGCAGACCCCACACGAGGAGGTGGTGTAGAAATGCCGCGCCGGATCGGTGCTGGGCGGCGCCACGCCGGGCGCGAGCGCCACGTCGACGACGTTGTAGGTGTTCGGCTCGTTGTCGCCGGCGCACAGTTGGGCCGTCACGACGTCGTCCGACGAGGCGATGATCCCCTCGGTCACGAGGAAGCCGATCGCCAGGTCGATGTCGTTGCCCGGCGTCCGCATGGTGACCGCTAACGCGGGCCGCCGCGCACCGGCCGGCCCCACCCGGATCTCGAGCGGTTCCTCCGCGGCCAGCGTGTCGGGCCTCGTCAGTCGCGGCTGGGGCGAATCCAGGTCGACGCGGGTGATGCGCCGGCGGGCGGTTACGCGTCCCATCGGTCGAGCGTATGCGTTTCTCTCACGATCGCGATTCGGGGCTCGGCAACTGTCCTCGTGGCAGTCTTGGAGTCCTGATTGGATCTTGCGGGAAACCTGGTCCGTGTTGATGGCCCGGCTGGGCATTTACGCGCGTCCGCTGTCGTTCGGAAGCACCCGGTCTCGCCGGGTAGAGCCTTCAAGATCATGGGACGTTGCGACGTTGTCGCTCTTTTATGTCTGATTTGCCCGCAACAACGTCGCAGGATCACAGGATGGACTTCACCCACCGGCTGGAGGTCCCGCGAGCCGATGATGCGTGGGTGTCGTGCGCTCGCCGGTGTCGGGGCGGCGTGGGGCGGGCGGGCCTACGGTGGGCGTATGACCGAGCACCTGTGCGAGGGCATCAGCGCGGAGAGCCCTCCCCGTCAGGGCGGGTCACCACGAAGTGGGGAGCCGTCATGACCCGGTTCGGCGTGGTGGTTCTGGCGGGGGGAGCGGGGCGCCGCCTTGGGGGAGCGGCCAAGCCCACTCTCGCCGTTGGTGGGACGCCGATGCTCGCGCGGGTTCTGGCGGCCGTCGACGATGCCGATGGGCGGGTGGTGGTCGGGCCGGGCTCGCTCGGGTTGATCGTCCCGCCGGGCGTCCGGGTGATCCAGGAGGAGCCGGCGGGTGGTGGTCCGGTCGCGGCCCTGGCCGCGGGACTCGCGGAACTCGCCGCCGGCACGGCGGGAACAGGCACGGCGGGAACAGGCATGACGGGGCCTGGCACGGCGGGGCCTGGCACGGCGGGGCCTGGCACGGCGGGGCCTGGCACGGCAGGGCCTGGCACGGCGGAACCCGATGTCGTGGTGGTGCTTGCGGCGGATCTCCCCCTGCTCACCCAAGAAGCCGTCGAGGCGCTCCTTCTCGCGCTCGGTGATCATGATGGGGCGGTGTTCGTCGATGATGGTGGGCGGCGGCAGTGGCTTTGTGGGGTCTGGCGATCGGCGGCGCTCAGTGAGCGCCTCGCCGCGCTCGCGGCCAGCGGTCCGCTTGGTGGGCGGGCGATGCGGGAGCTTGTCGCGCCGTTGCGGGTGGTTGGCGTGCCGGTCGGTGGTGGGAGGCGGCCACCGTGGTACGACTGCGACACCCCTGCCGATCTGGCCGACGCCGAACGGAGACTGACGTGACCCTGGACGAGTGGGCCGCATTGGCGGCAGCCGAACTCGGCCTCGACGCACTTCCGACCGATGATCAGCGACTGGTCCTCGATCTTGCGCGTGAGGTTGCCCACAACACGGTGCGGCCCGGGGCGCCGGTGTCCGCTTACCTGGTGGGGCTCGCGGTCGGGCGGGGTGCTTCGCTGGCCGAGGCCACCGGGGCATTGATCGAGCTTGCGCACCGCCACGGCGCGGACGCGTCGGGTGGTGGCTGAGGTCGCGGGGTACACACGTCGCCGCGGCGGCGGGCTTGCGCAGCGCCACGGCGCGGACGCGTCGGGTGGTGGCTGAGGTCGCGGGGTACACGCGTCGTCTCGGCGGTGGGTGGGCATCGTAGGGTGGGCGGCGTGACGACCGATCCGGCGCCGTCTGGCCAGACCCGAACCGATTCGGCCCTGGTGGGTGGCGGCCTACCCGAGGCGGCGCTCCTCAACGACCTGACGGCCGACCTGCGAACCAAGGTCGGGGAGGCGTGGCAGGAGTTCGGCCGTTCCCTCGCGGCCGCCCTTCCCGTGTTGCCGGCCGGTGCCAGCGTCGAACTGACGCTCGACCCGACGGCTTCGGGCACCGACGACGCCGTGTACTCGGTCGACGTCACGGCCAGCAAGACGAACTTCACGGCCTTCGCGGTCGGGAACTCCGGGTTGCCGGTGGCCTACCGGCTGAGCCGGGCCGCGGTGGGCGACCTGGTGGCGTTGGGCTGGTCGCCGCCGGGGGTGGTGGACGGGTCGGGCGACTCGTTCGGCCTGCAGTTGCCGCTCGTCGACGCGGCGACGCTCGCCGTGGTGGTCACCCGCACCATGCGGGACGTGTACGGGGCGCCGCACCCGGCGTTTCTCACCTACGCCGTCACCGGTGCCGATGCCACGCCGGTCGAGTTGCCGGCGCTCGGCACCGCTCGGGCGGTGCTCGGTGGACCGCTTCCTCCGCCCGCGGTCACCGCTTCGGAAGGGGCGGCGCCGGAAGCGGAAAACTCAGACACCGAGACCGAGGCGACCGGGTCGGACCCGGCCGACGATACGGCTGGGCTGCTGGCCGATCCGTCGGTGCTGCTGCCGCTGGCCGAGCGGGTTCAGCTCGTGGTCGCCAAGCTCCTGAAGACCAAACCCGAACAATTGCAGGTGGACGCCGACGGCGACATCGGCATCCGGGCCGGATCGGCGATGGTGTTCGTGCGGGTGCGCGACAACCCGCCGCTCGTCGACGTCTTCTCGCCGGTGCTCACCGAGATCGAGCCGACCGAACGGCTCTACCGCAAGCTCTCCGAGCTTACGAACCGCATGCCGATCGGCCGGCTGTACTGCAGCAACGATACGGTCTGGGCCTCGGTGCCGGTGATGGGTCGCGACTTCCAGGCGTCGCACCTGATGCTCGCCGTACAGGTGATGACCGGCCTCGCCGACGAACTCGACGACCGCCTCCAGGGCGAGTTCGGCGGCAAGCGCTTCTACGGCGACGCCGAGAAGTCGTCGGGCCCGGCGGAGGAGCGCACCGGCATGTACCTGTAGCCGGTCAGCCCCACGGGAACAGGCGCGGGAAGTCACCGAACGGGCCGTTCCACGGTGCGGGGTCGGCCGGCTGCTGCCTGGGCTGGTCACGCCACTGGCGGCGGGGCGCCTCCCAGTTCCGGCGATCCGTGTCCGGCGCGGTCGTCTCGGTCGCGGTCGGGTCATCGGCACCGGGATCGGCGAGACCAGGATCAAGAACGCCGGGATCACCAGCGCCGGGATCAGCGGCGCCAGGATCGGAAGCGCCGGGATCACCAGCACCGCCAGGATCAGCGGCGCCGGGATCAGCAGCGCCAGGATCGGAAGCGGCAGAAGAAGAGGCAGAGGTCGGGGCCGGCGCCGGTGCGGCCGCCGCGTTGGTCGCGGTCGGCGTCAAGCGGACGGCGGACGCGGTGGGTCCGGCAACGGGACGCCGAGCAGCAGCGGCCCGACGCGTCGCCTCCTCCGTTCCCGGCACCACGGGCCGGGCCGCCGGTCCCACCCCGTCGACCGGCACGGCGTCCCCGCCAGACGTGACCGGTGCGGGCGCCGGCAGCCCCAATGCCTCCGCCCAGCCGGGCGTGTCGATGGGCGACGTGGCCGAGGGCGACGGTGTCGGTCCGACCGCCGCCACGTCGTGCGGCGTCCCGGCCGGCCGATCGAGCGCCCAGGTGAGACCGGCGACGGCCATCCCGGTGACGCCGGCGGCGACGATCGCAGCGGCGGCCAGTGCCATTCCCGGCGGTGTGCGTCCACGATTGTTGGCCAGCTCGAAGTCCATCCGGTTCCCCCCGTTTTTAGCCGAATGTCGCTTATCGAGGTGACCACCGTTCCTGCCGGGGTGTGAGTTCAGCTCGGAGGTTTCACGCGAACGGGTGGTTCGCGAGGC
Source organism: Virgisporangium aurantiacum (assembly GCF_016863635.1). Lineage (GTDB taxonomy): Bacteria > Actinomycetota > Actinomycetes > Mycobacteriales > Micromonosporaceae > Virgisporangium > Virgisporangium aurantiacum. Next base: position 39,325 of record NZ_BOPG01000068.1, read on the forward strand.
CGGAAAGACCCGAAGGAGTTACGTGAACGGCACCCACGCCCGCTGGACCGCGGTGCCCGCGTCGCTGGCGAGCAGGCCCTGCGGTGACACCGTCCACAGCGTCCCGTCGATGAACAGCGACCGGCGGATCATCGCCGGGTAACCGTTGTCGGTCGCCGGATGCGCGATGAACCCGAGTTCGGTGATCGAGGTGCCGGTCACCTTCAGGGCCAGGGCGCCGACCCGGTCGCCGCCGCCCTTCCCGGTCAGCGGCACCACCAGCAGGCCGGTCGCCGGCCAGTACAGGAACGCGTGCGGGTCGAACTCGGCTTCGGAATGCGCGCCCCGTACGTGATATTGCGCGAGACGCTTGGGAGCGGCCGGATCGCGGACGTCGAACAGCGAGACCTGCGTTCCCTGCGCCCGCCCCTGCTCGCTGGCCTCCTGCCCGATGCCGAGCAGCAGCCCGTCGCCGGCCGGGTGCAGGTAGGCCGAGTACCCGGTGATCTTCAGTTCGCCGGTGACCGTCGGCTTCGTCGGATCGCGCAGGTCGACCGTGTACAGCGGGTCGGTCTGCCGGAACGTCACGACGTAGCCGGTGGGGCCGACGAACCGCACCGAATAGATGCGCTCGCCCTTCCCGAGCCCGCCGACCTTGCCGACGACGGAAAGCCGGCGGCCGTCCTGCCGCAGCGCGTACACCGTCGACTCGCTGGCGCCGGTGCCGCCCCACGTCGTGGTGCCGGTGGTGGTCGCCACGCGGAGGTGCCCGTTCCAGTCCGACATCGAGTACTGGTTCAGCAGCCACCCGTCGACCGCGCCACCGGCGACGAACGCCGGCCGGCCGGGCTTCGACGTGTCGAACTTGTAGAGCTCGGTGCGCTGCTGCAGCGCGGTCGACCCGTCCTCGGCGCGGCTCATCGTGCGCCAGCGCTGGTCGTTCGCGACGTAGAGGCTCGGGCCGTTGGAGTACACGGTGTCGCCGTCGGCCGCGACAGTGAGCGGGTCGCCGTTGCCGATCGTGTCGCGGGCCAGGTCGAACGTGAGCACGGTGAGCATCGCCGCCGCGGTGAAGTCGGTCGGGTGCGCCACCCGCGAGCAGTCGATCCGGCCGGTGGAAACTGATCCGTTGTCGTCGATCGAGTACGCCGGCAGCCAGTCGGCCAGGTCGGCCTCGCCGATCGCCTTGAGCAGCGCCAACCGGTACGCCTCCGGCGTGCCCGTGTCGCTGGGCATGTCGATCTCCGGGCTCGACCTCACCACGACCCGCACCGTCGAGCCGACCTGCCGCGCGTCGACCACGGAACCGGTCAGGGCGAACCGGCCGATCACGCGCGGGGTGCCGGCCAGGTCGACAAGCGTCACCTGCGGCGTCGCCGGGTTGCCCCGGTACATCCCGCCGTAGCGCGAGCCGATCAGCAGCACCTTGTCGCCGTTGATCAGCAGTTCGCCCAGGTCGTAGTCACTCTGCTGACCGGAGGCGACGACCACCCGGGCGACCTGCGCCCGCGTCACCGCATCGACCACCCGGAGGACGCCGGCCTGGACCGTCACGATCCGCTTGCCGTCGGTCTTGACCAGGTCGGGCTCGTCGACACCGGCCTCGTGGTTGTTCGTTCCGGAGTAGCCGCCGGACTCGCCGGTCGCCGTCTTCGCGCCTGCGGCCTCCCGCGCACCCGCCGCGGAGTCCGCCGCGCCGGCCGCGGAGTCGGCCCGGGTCGCCTGGGCGGGTTCGAAGTTGTGCGAATACCGCATGCCCCACGCCGCCACGTTCTTCCGCGCGGCCTCCCGAAGGCCTTCGAGGGCGGCGTCGCAGTTCTCGTACGACGCCAACCGGAACTCCGCACCGGTGTCGACCGGCCGCTCGGAGGCCGGGGGCTTGTCGGACGTGCATCCGGCGGCCACCAGGCACACCGCCGCGGCCAACACGGTGACTGCGTGACGCTTCATGTCCCTACGACGTGGCGGACCGGGAGCGGGTTCCCGGCGAATTTCAGTCGATCAGCCGGGACAGCACGATCATGCTCCGCGTCGAGGTGACGAACGGCTCGGCGCGCAGCCGTTCCAGCGCCTGCTCCAGGCCGGCGATGTCGGCGGCCCGCAGGTGCACCAGCGCGTCGGCCTCACCCGAAACGGTGAACAGCCCGACCACCGCCGGATGCCGTTTCGCGGCCGCCGACAACTGGGCCGGGCTGGTGCGGCCGGTGCAGAAGAGTTCGACGAACGCCTCGGTCGTCCACCCGATCGCCACCGGGTCGACGACGGCCGTGAATCCGCGGATGACCTTGCCGGCCCGCAACCGGTCGACCCGGCGCTTCACGGCCGGCGCCGAGAGCGCGACCCGCGAGCCGATCTCCGCATACGAATAGCGGGCATCCTCCTGCAACAGCGCAATGATCCGCTGATCGATGTCGTCAACACGCAACGAACCGCTCCTGCCTCGCAAGATTCCCGGCTATCAAGACCACCGCCGTCAACTTACCGTTTGTGATCGTGAGAGTCGTGGAGCGTAAGCCTCGAAAGCGGACATATCTCATGTGTCCGCCCGAGTACTTCGCGGTCGGGTACGCGATCAACCCGTGGATGGCGCCGGGCACGCCGGTCGACGTCGAACTGGCCGTCAAGCAGTGGACGGTGCTGCGCGACACCCTGCTCGGGCTCGGCCACACGGTGCACGTCCTGCCGCCCGGGCCGGAGCTTCCCGACATGGTGTACGCGGCGAACGGCGCGTTCAGCGTCCACGGTGTCGTTTACGGCGCGAGGTTCCGCTACCCGCAGCGGTCGGCGGAGGCCGACCGCCATCGCGCCTTCTATCTCGAACAGGGCTGGCGATACGTTGCGCCGACCGTGATCAATGAGGGCGAGGGCGACTTCGCCTACCTGCCCGGCCGGCTCGGTGGGCTGGTGCTCGCCGGACACGGGTTCCGCACCGATCCGGCCGCGCACGCCGAGGCACAGAGCGTGCTCGGGCGTCCGGTGCTGTCGCTGCACCTCAGCGACCCGCGGTTCTACCACCTCGACGTCGCGCTCGCCGCCCTCGACGACCACACGGTCGCCTACTTCCCCGGTGCGTTCACGGCGCCGACGCGGCAGATCCTGCGCAACGCGTTCCCCGACGCCGTTATCGCCGACGAGGACGACGCGCTCGCGTTCGGTCTGAACCTGATCAGCGACGGCCGCCACGCGGTCCTGAACAGCGAGGCGACGGGGCTCGCGGCGAAACTGCGCGCGGCCGGGTACGAGCCGGTGCCGGTCGAGCTCGGTGAGTTGAAGAAGGGCGGCGGCAGCGTCCGCTGCTGCATCGCGGAGCTGCGATCGGCCTAGTTTCAGCGATTAGGTATTGCGACATTCGGGTACACCCGCCGCACCAGGAAGGGGGAACCCGATGACCAGAATCTCTTTCACGGTCGTCCGTCTCGGTGGTGCGGCGCTCAT
>NZ_BOPG01000069.1 GCF_016863635.1 Virgisporangium aurantiacum
GGGCCGATCGGCCGCTGAACGGGTCGATCGCGCCGAAGCTCAACCAGGCGCTGGCGCAACTGGACGCCGATGCGGCGAGTCCGATCGTGGTCGACCTGGTCCGGGTGGCCGCCCTTGACGAGGGCGTGACGCTGGTGCTCGCGGCCGCGGCCGTGCGCGCCGGGCGGCGGGGGCGCGGCCTCGAACTGCGGCTTTCGAGGGGACGCTCAGCAACCGTGGCCAACGAGGCCCAGTTGCGAATGGTCCTCCGCGAAGCGTTCCCGACCGATGAGGCATTTCCGAACGCGGCATAAGGCGTCGAGAGCAACGCGGCGTAAGAGAAGCGCGGCGTAAGAGCCACACGCTCAGACGAACACGGGCTCGCGCCCGAACACACGGTGCAGCGCCGCGGCCGACGCCTCGACCGCGGCCGTACGGATCCAGAAGTGCTCCCGCACGCCGTCGATGGCGGTCGCCGACAGCGCGATCGCGCCCAGCTGCGGCTCCGGCGTCCAGATCACGTCCATCAGGTGGCGCGGGTCGGCATTCAGGTGCAGGTGCTGGCGGCGCAGCACCCGGGTCTCCCGGGTGACGACCAGCCGGCGGTTGGTGAGCAGCAGCAGATAACTGGCCCGGTCACCGGGACGGCTGGCGCGTGCGACGAGCACCGGCTCGTCGTCCTTCGGCAGGCAACTGTGCAGGATCGGCAGGTGCCGGCAGACCGTTGCGGCGTCTGCGCCCGTCCGCTTGGCTGCTGCGACGAGGCGGTCGAGCAGGCGTCGGGTCTTGGCTCGCGGCTCCATGTCACGGGTAACGACCCGCTCGCCGCGCAGGCTGCGGCCTGTTCTCCGGATCGCACACGCGGTGCGGTGATCAACTTAGCTGGCTCTTAAATGTCCGGCCGATAGGCTGACCGCGTGGACCTACGCGCCCCGATGCCGGATCCCCCTCCGGGCGAGAGCGAAACACCGATACCCACCGAGGCGACCTGGCGGGTCGACATGCGCCTCACGGTGGGCAAATGGGCCGGCGCCGCGATCTTCGTGCTCGCTGCGGCGATCGGATTCCGCGATCCCGGCCAGCTGATCGTGGTCGGTATCGCGGCGGCGCTGCTGCTTGTGCTCGGCCTGCGTGACGTGATCGCGCCGGTGCGGCTGGCGGCGGGTCCGCCCGGCGTCACGGTGGTGACGGGCTTCGCCGGCCGGCGATTGATCCCGTGGGAGCAGATCGACCGCATCCGGGTCGACGCCCGGCGCGGCATGCTGCTGCGCAGCCAGGTCCTCGAACTCGACGCGGGCGACCAGTTGTACTTCTTCAGCGTGAACGAGCTGAACACGCCGTGCGACGAGGTCGCCGGCACGCTGCGGGCGATGAGCGTCAGGTTTCTATCCGAACGGTGAGCACCGCGATGTCGTCGCGGGGCGGCTCGGGGGAGAACGTCACCGCGGCGGTGCGCAGCCGGGCGGCCACCACCTCGGCCGGGAACCCGGCCAGCGTCGACGCCTCGGCCCGGAGCCGGTCGACGCCGAACAGCACGCCCCGGTGCCGCCGCTCGGTGACGCCGTCGGTGGTGAAGATCAGCATGTCGCCGGCGTTGAGCTGCACCTGCTCGACCGGCGACTTGACCACCGGCAGCAGCCCGAGCGCGGTGCCGCAGCGCCCGACGAGCCGGGTGCGCCCGTCCGGGTGCACCAGCACCGGCTGATCGTGCCCGGCCAGGTGCAGCGCGACGTCGACCACGCCGTCCGGACGCCGGGCGAGCACCGCCAGTGCCAGCGTGCAGAACCGGCCGGATCCCCGCTCGACCAGCGTCTCGTTGAGCCGGCTCAGCGTCTCCGCGATCGGCCGGCCGTCGCGCACCAGCGCCCGCGTGACGTCGCGGACCAGCCCGGTGACGATCGCCGCCTGCACACCCTTGCCCGACACGTCGCCGATCACCACGAGCCACCGGCCGTCGGGCAGCCCGACGATGTCGTAGAAGTCGCCACCCACGTCGACCTCGGTCGAGTAGGAGCCGGCCGGCACGTACTCGGCGCCGAGGTCGACACCCTCGATCTCGGGCAGTTGCGGCGGAAGCAGCGAGCGCTGTAGCGCGGTGGCGATCGCGCGTCGCTCGGCGTAGATGCGGTTGTTGTCGATGGCCACGGCCGCGCGCCGGGCGAAGTCCTCGATCGCGGCGATCTCGTCGGCGCCCTGCCGGCCGTCGGCGTCCCGGCCGACCGCGATCGTGCCGAGCCGCTGGCCGCGGGCCACCAACGCCACCGCCACGCCGTCGGCCGGCGCCGCGAGCGGCACCGGCGCGTCGAGGCCGAGCGCTTCGAGAAGCTGCGGCCGCGCGGCGTCGAGAAGATCCAGAAGCTTCGGGACGGACGCCTCGTCGCTGTGCGTGCTGGTGGCGAGCCGCAGTTCGCCGTCTTCGCCCAGGGCGTGCACCGCGCACCACAGCCCGAGCCGGGGCACGATCAGGCGCGGGATCAACGCGAACGTGAGCTCGACGTCGAGCGACTGGGCGAGCAGTTCGCCGGCTTCGGCGAGGAACGTCAGCCAGCCCTGCCGGGCCAGGTCGGCGCGGCGCAGCCGGTGGTTCTCCACCAGCAGACCGATCCGCTCGGCCGCGAGCGCCACCAGCGGCTCGGTGCCCGCGTACGCCGGGTGCAGCGTCAGTTCGCCGCGCCAGGGGCGGGACAGCCGCAGCGGGACGCGGGTGCTGCCGTCCGGCGGAACGCCGGTGCCGAGCGCGGCGGTGGTGCGCGGGCCGTGGTCGTCGCCGTGGTCGATCAGGATCGTGGCGCTGGTCGCGGCCGTGGCGTGGGCGAGCCGGCGGAGCATGTCCTCCAGCTGCTCGGACAGGCCGCCGTTGTCGGCCAGCGAGCCGAGGACCGCCAGCGGGTCGACCGTCGGCCACGGGGTGGTACCGGGTGCCGTCGGCGCCGCCGCCGTGCCCGGCCGGGCCAGGTGGAACCACACGCCCTTGCCACCCGGGTGATGCACTGTTCCCCAGCGCTGCGACATCCCGTTCACCAGCAGCAGGCCGCGGCCGCGCTCGTCTTCGGCGCGATCACCGTCGGTGTTGGGGAGGAGCGGCCCGGGCAGCTCGTCGAGCACGGTGATCGTGAGCCCGGTGGCGTCGGCGGACACCTCGACGGTGACCTGGGTGGCGGCGTGCACCACGGCGTTGGTGACCAGTTCGGTGGTGAGCAGCAGCGCCTCGTCGAGCACGTCGGTGAGATCACCCTCGGTGGCGACAGCACGCACGATCGACCGTGCTGCACCCGGCGAGCGAAGCTCGGCCGGCAGCAACGTACGCCGCACGATCGGCGCGCCCGAGGCGGTCACAGTCGCAGTCTCCCCTGCCTGGCTGTAACAATCCAACCGGGGCACGCTTCATGCGCCGGGCTTACAGCCGGGTGGGTACCCGCCCTCCGTGGGACACCCGGAAAGGGGACACCATGACCACAGTCGACCAGGTCAAGTCACCGCGAGCGGATGGCGACACGCCGGATGAAACACTCCTGCGTGAACTCACCGATGCACTCGATCGGGTGGCTGCCGGCGACCTGAAGGTCCGGTTGGGCCGCCGTACCGGTGCCGCCGGTGAGGTGGTCGACAGGTTCAATCGCCTGATCGAGATGCAGCAACGGCAGACCCGCGACCTGTTGCGCATCAGCCGGGTCGTCGGCCGGGAGGGCCGGCTGACCGAGCGGCTCGACGAGGAGGGCGTGGAGGGCGCCTGGGGTGACCGCGTCAAGGCGGTGAACTCGCTCATCGACGAACTGGGCCGGCCCACCCAGGAGATTGCCCGGGTCATCGCGGCTGTCGCCGACGGCGACCTCACCGAGCACATGGCCCTGGAGATCGAGGGACGTCCGCTGCGCGGTGAGTTCCTCCGCATCGGCCGCACCGTGAACACGATGGTCGACCAGCTGTCGTCGTTCGGCGAAGAGGTCACCCGGGTGGCCCGCGAGGTGGGTACCGAGGGCAAGTTGGGCGGCCAGGCCGAGGTCCGCGGCGTCGCCGGCACCTGGAAGGACCTCACCGACGCGGTGAACACGATGGCCGCGAACCTCACCGGTCAGGTGCGGTCGATCTCGACCGTGGTCACCGCCGTGGCGAAGGGCGATCTGTCGCAGAAGATCACGGTGGCCGCGAAGGGCGAGGTCGCCGAGCTCGCCGAGACGATCAACTCGCTCACCGACACGCTGCGCGTGTTCGCCGACGAGGTCACCCGCGTGGCGCGCGAGGTGGGCACCGAGGGCAAGCTCGGCGGTCAGGCACAGGTCACCGGCGTGAGTGGTACCTGGCGCGACCTCACCGACGCGGTCAACTACATGGCGTCGAACCTCACCGGCCAGGTCCGGAACATCGCCCAGGTGGCCACCGCGGTCGCCCGGGGCGACCTGTCGCAGAAGATCACGGTGGCGGCGCTCGGCGAGATCCTGGAGCTGAAGGACACCGTCAACACGATGGTCGACCAGCTGTCGAGCTTCGCCGACGAGGTCACGCGCGTGGCGCGCGAGGTGGGCACCGAGGGCAAGCTCGGCGGTCAGGCGCAGGTGTCCGGCGTCGCCGGCACCTGGCGCGACCTCACCGAGAACGTCAACCAGCTCGCCGGGAACCTCACCGGCCAGGTGCGGAACATCGCCCAGGTCACCACCGCGGTCGCGAAGGGCGATCTGTCGCAGAAGATCACGGTGGACGCGAAGGGCGAGATCCTCGCGCTCAAGAACACCGTCAACACGATGGTCGACCAGTTGTCGAGCTTCGCCGACGAGGTCACGCGCGTGGCCCGCGAGGTGGGCACCGAGGGCAAGCTCGGCGGCCAGGCCCAGGTGAAGGGCGTGAGCGGCACCTGGCGCGACCTCACCGACAACGTCAACTACATGGGCTCGAACCTCACCGCGCAGGTCCGCAACATCGCCCAGGTGGCAACCGCGGTCGCGAAGGGCGACCTGTCGCAGAAGATCACGGTGGACGCCCGCGGCGAGATCCTGGAGCTGAAGTCCACGGTCAACACGATGGTCGACCAGTTGTCGAGCTTCGCCGACGAGGTCACGCGCGTGGCCCGCGAGGTGGGCACCGAGGGCAAGCTGGGCGGCCAGGCACAGGTCACCGGCGTCTCCGGCACCTGGCGCGACCTCACCGACAACGTCAACTACATGGCGTCGAACCTCACCGCGCAGGTCCGGAACATCGCCCAGGTCGGTACGGCGGTGGCGAAGGGCGACCTGTCGCAGAAGATCACGGTGGCGGCGCAGGGCGAGATCCTGCAGCTGAAGGACACCGTCAACACGATGGTCGACCAGTTGTCGAGGTTTGCCGACGAGGTGACCCGCGTGGCCCGCGAGGTGGGTACCGAGGGCAAGTTGGGCGGTCAGTCGCAGGTCACCGGCGTGAGTGGTACCTGGCGCGACCTCACCGACAACGTCAACTCGATGGCGTCGAACCTCACCAGCCAGGTGCGGAACATCGCCCAGGTCACCACCGCCGTGGCAAAGGGCGACCTGTCGCAGAAGATCACGGTCGACGCGCAGGGCGAGATCCTCGAACTGAAGAACACCGTCAACACGATGGTCGACCAGTTGTCGAGCTTCGCCGACGAGGTCACCCGCGTGGCCCGCGAGGTCGGCTCGGAAGGAAAGCTGGGCGGCCAGGCCAGGGTCCGCGGCGTCTCCGGGACGTGGGAGGACCTCACCGAGAACGTCAACCAGCTCGCCTCCACGCTCACCACGCAGCTGCGCGCGATCGCCCAGGTGTCCACGGCGGTGACCCGCGGTGACCTGACCCAGCGCATCGCCGTCGAGGCGCAGGGCGAGGTCGCGGAGCTGAAGGACAACATCAACCAGATGATCGTGACGCTCCGCGAGACCACGAAGAAGAACGCGGAGCAGGGCTGGCTCGACTCGAACCTGGCCCGCATCGGCGGCCTGCTGCAGGGCCAGCGCGACCTCGACGAGGTCTCCCGCATGATCATGACCGAGGTCACCCCGCTGGTCGACGCGCAGATCGGCGCGTTCTTCCTGGCCGGCTCCACCGACGACGGCGCGTTCCGGCTGCGGCTGGGCGCCAGCTACGGCTACGCCGCTCCGGACCACCCGATCACGTTCGCACCCGGTGAGGGCCTGGTCGGGCAGTCCGCGATGTCGCGGCGGGCGATCCGGGTCAGCGCGCCGCCGGACGGCCGGCTGGTGGTCCGTTCCGGACTCGCGGCGACACCGCCGGCCGACCTCGTGGTGCTGCCGGTGCTGTTCGAGGGCGAGCCGCTGGGCGTCATGGAGTTCGCCTCGGTGGCCGCGTTCAGCGAACTGCACCTGAGCTTCCTCGACCGGCTGGTGGTCACGATCGGCGTCGCGCTCAAGACGATCCTGGCGAACCGGCGCACGGAGGAACTGCTCTCGCAGTCGCAGCGGCTGGCCCTGGAACTGCAGGACCAGTCGGCCGAACTGCAGCGCACCAACGCCGAGCTGGAGGAGAAGGCGGCGCTGCTGTCGGAGCAGAAGGCCAGCATCGAGATGCAGAACCGCGAGATCGAGATGGCCCGGCTCGGCCTGGAGGAGAAGGCGCAGCAGTTGGCGCAGGCGTCGCAGTACAAGTCGGAGTTCCTGGCCAACATGAGCCACGAACTGCGGACGCCGCTCAACTCGATGCTGCTGCTCTCGCGTCTGCTGGCCGAGAACACCGACCACAACCTCACGGGCAAGCAGACCGAGTTCGCCCGCACCATCCACAGCGCCGGCTCCGACCTCCTCGGCCTCATCAACGACATCCTCGACCTGTCGAAGATCGAGGCGGGTCGCATGGACGTCGAGCCGGGCGAGGTGGCGTTCGACGACGTCCGCTCCTACGTGGAGCAGGCGTTCGGGCCGCAGGCCGAGGAGAAGGGCCTCGACTTCACGGTCAACATCGCCGGCGACCTGCCGCCGGTGATGGTCACCGACCCGCAGCGGGTGCAACAGGTGCTGCGCAACCTGCTGTCGAACGCGGTGAAGTTCACCGACACCGGTTCGGTGGAGCTGTCGATCGCGCTCGCGGCGGCCGACACCCAGTTCGACGTCCCGGCCCTCGACGGCGCCCGGCGCGTGATCGCGTTCTCGGTTGCCGACACCGGAATCGGCATCTCGCAGGACAAGCTCTCGCTCATCTTCGAGGAGTTCCAGCAGGCCGACGGCACCACCAGCCGCAAGTACGGCGGCACCGGCCTCGGGTTGTCGATCTGCATGAAGCTGGCCCGGCTGCTCGGCGGCGTGATCCAGGTGTCGTCGTCGCTCGGCGAGGGGTCGACGTTCGTCCTGTACCTCCCCGACGTGCTGCGCACCGACCTGCTTCCGGTGCCCGGCTCGTACGACGGCGCGGCACCGGCCACCCCGATCCTCGGCGGGCTTCCCGCGTCGTTGCCGGCGCTACCGGTGCCGCCGCCGCTGCGCGCCGCGCCGAGCCCGTTGCGTCCGATCAAGGACGGCGACCGCCGGGCCACCTCCGCCGCCCAGCAACTCGACGGTGCCACGGTGCTGATCGTCGACGACGACGTCCGCAACGTGTTCGCCCTGACCAGCGCGCTGGAGATGCACGGAATGACGGTGCTCTACGCCGACAACGGCGCCGACGGCGTACGGCTCCTGTCCGAGCACCCGGAGGTCGACGTGGTATTGATGGACGCAATGATGCCCGAAATGGACGGCAACGAGACCACCCGGGCGATACGCCGCAACCGGCGCTTCGCCGATCTGCCGGTCGTCTTCCTCACTGCGAAGGCGATGCCGGGTGACCGGGAGTCGAGCTTCGCGGCCGGCGCCAGCGACTACATCACCAAACCGGTCGACCTCGACGAACTGCTGGAGACCATGGCCGGCTGGGTGACCGGGCGGCGCTCCTCATGACGGTGGCCCGGGTACTGCTGGTCGACGACCGGAAGGACAACCTGCTCGCCCTGGAGGCGATCATGCAGGGCCTTCCGGTGCAGACCGTCGCCGCGCACAGCGGCGAGGAGGCGCTGAAACACCTTCTGGTGGAGGACTTCGCGCTGATCCTGCTTGACGCCCAGATGCCCGACATGGACGGCTTCGAGACCGCCCGGCACATCAAGCGGCGCGAGCGCACGCGGCACGTCCCGATCATCTTCCTGACGGCCGCCGACCGCGACTCCCACCTCGCGATGCGGGGGTACGCGGTCGGTGCCGTCGACTACCTCACCAAGCCGTTCGACCCGTGGGTGCTGCGGGCGAAGGTGTCGGTGTTCGTCGAGTTGTGGGCGAAGACCGAGCAGCTGCAGGCGCAGGGGGAGGCGGCCCGGGTGCGCGACAACGCCATGCGGGCGGCCGGCGTGGCGGTCGGCGAGGCGTTGACGGCGCTGAACAGCACCGAGACCACGGGCGGCGACCTGTTGCCGGCGCAACTCGACCGCGCGCTGGCCGCCCTCGACCGGGCGCAACGTCACCTGGGAATTTAATTGATCATGAGGGCGCCGCGCAGGCCCGTGATGTCGAGCACGCGCAGCAGGAAGTCGCCCACGTTGGTGAGCACGAGATGGCTCTGCACCAGCCCGGCCTTGCGGCTCAGCACCACCAGCGTGCCGAGGCCCTGCGAGTCGCAGAACGTGACCTCGCTCAGGTCGAGCACCACGCGCGGCGGCGGCTCGTTCGCGAGCATGTCGCCGACCACTTTGGACAGTCGCTGAACCGTGGACATGTCGATCTCGCCTGCCAGCTTGACGACTGCCTCGGCAGCCGTTCGCTCCACAGCGATACTGAGATCCGGCCGATCCACGTCGGAAGCTTAACCTGGCGCATCGGGGGCGGCAGGTCGGGCCGCCCGGTAGCCCCGGAAGTGGCCCGGAAGTGACTTAGTGCGCACCGGCGAGGCCCCGATCGGTGATCCCCCGTTCGTGGGTCACAATGGGCGCACCGTGGAAAGTCGAACCAGCGCCAGCGCAGAATTGTTCGCCCGTGCCCGGGCCATCGTGCCGGGTGGGGTGAACTCTCCCGTGCGCGCATTCCAGGCGGTGGGCGGCACGCCCCGGTTCATGGTGCGCGGCGAGGGCTGCCACATGTACGACGCCGACGGCAACCGCTACGTCGACCTGGTGTGCTCGTGGGGCCCGCTCATCCTGGGTCACGCGCATCCCGAGGTGATCGCGGCGGTCACGGCCGCGGCCGTCAAGGGCACCAGCTTCGGGACGCCGACACCGGGCGAGGTCGAGCTCGCCGAGGAGATCGTCGCCCGCACTCCGGTGCAGCAGGTGCGCCTGGTCAACTCCGGCACCGAGGCCACGATGACGGCGATCCGGCTGGCCCGCGGCTTCACCGGCCGAACGAAGATCGTCAAGTTCGCCGGCTGCTACCACGGCCACGTCGACGCGCTCCTGGCGAGCGCCGGTTCCGGCGTCGCGACGCTCGGCCTGCCCGACACTCCCGGCGTCACCGGCGCGAGCGCGGCCGACACGATCGTGCTGCCCTACAACGACGTCGGCGCAGTCGAAGCGGCCTTCGCCGAGCATGGCGCGGGCATCGCGGCGGTCATCACCGAGGCCGCGGCCGGCAACATGGGCGCGGTCGCCCCGCACGACGGGTTCAACGCGGCGCTGGCCCGCATCGCCCACGCCAACGGCGCGCTGCTGATCGTCGACGAGGTGATGACCGGGTTCCGGGTGAGCCGCGCGGGTTGGCACGGGATCGACCCGGTCGACGCCGATCTGTACACCTACGGCAAGGTCATGGGCGGCGGCATGCCGGCGGCGGCGTTCGGCGGCCGGGCCGAGATCATGGGCCGGCTCGCCCCGGCCGGGCCGGTGTACCAGGCCGGCACGCTCTCCGGTAACCCGCTCGCCTGTGCGGCGGGCCTGGCCACGTTGCGGAACTGCACTCCCGAGGTCTACGGCCGCCTTGACGAAACCGCGTTTACCATCGGGAAGATGGTCACCGAGGCGCTCACCACTGCCGGCGTGCCGCACCGCCTCTCCACAGCGGGCAGCATGTTCTCGGTGTTCTTCACCGATTCGCCGGTGGCGAACTTCGCCGACGCCAAGACCCAGAACGTGGCCGCGTTCAAGGCGTTCTTCCACGCGATGCTCGACCGGGGCGTGTACCTGCCGCCGAGCGCGTTCGAGGCCTGGTTCGTCAGCGCCGCGCTCGACGCCGAGGCGATCGAGGTGATCGCGGGGGCACTGCCCGCGGCGGCTTCGGCCGCCGCGGAGGCTTTTGAGGGACGCGCATGAGGACGGTCGTTCACGTGCTGCGCCACGGCGAGGTCCACAACCCCGACAAGATCCTGTACGGCCGGTTGCCCGGGTTCAAGCTCTCCGAACTCGGCCGCCAGATGGCGAAGGCGGCCGCCGAGGCGCTCGTCGACAACGACGTCACGCACATCGTCTCCTCGCCCCTGGAACGCGCGCAGGAGACGGCCGAGCCGTTCGCCGCCCGGTTCAAGGTGACACCCGAACTCGACGAGCGGCTGCTGGAGAGCGTCAACAAGTTCGAGGGCAAGGAGTTCGGTGTCGGCGACGGCGCGCTGAAGCATCCCCGGAACTGGTGGATGCTGCGCGACCCGTTCACACCATCGTGGGGCGAGCCCTACAAGAAGATCGCGGCGCGGATGTTCGGCGCGGTCGAGTCGGCCCGCGACGCGGCCCGGGGGCACGAGGCGGTGTGCGTCTCGCACCAGTTGCCGATCTGGACGCTGCGCCGGTTCGTCGAGCGCAAGCGGCTGTGGCACGACCCGCGGCTGCGCCAGTGCGCGCTGGCCAGCCTCACCTCGATCCACTTCGACGGGGACACGGTCGTCAAGATCACGTACGAGGAGCCGGCGGCACACCTCATCGCCCTGCACCCGGACGCCCGGACGGCCAAGGGGGCCTGACCATGCGGCTGCTCGCGGCCATCCTGCTCGCCGCCGCCCTGGTGTTCGCCGGGGCGGGTTGCGGCAACGACGAGAAGCCGCACGAGCCGGTGCTCACCGGCGACCTGGTGGCCGGCGGCACCTACGACCCGGCCGGGCACAAGGGCAAGGTCACCGTCGTCAACTTCTGGGGTTCGTGGTGCCCGCCGTGCCGGGCCGAGATGCCCGACCTGGTCAAGGCGTACGACGACCTGAAGGGCGACGACGTCGCGTTCCTCGGCATCAACGTGCGCGACCCGAACGTCGATCAGGCCAAGGCGTTCGTCGAGCAGTACAAGGTGCCGTTCCCGAGCATCCGCGACACGCAGAGCAAGCTCGCCCTGGAGTTCGACGTCGTGCCGGTGAACATCCCCACCACGCTGATCCTCGGTAAGGACGGCAAGCCGAAGAAGACGTTCCGCTCGGCGGTGCTGGAGCCCGACCTGGTGGCGGCGGTGCGGGAGGTGCTCGGCAGTGGGTGAGAACGGTGGGTGAGACGTTCGCCGGCATCGTCGACAGCGGCCCGCTGGTCGGCGCGGTCGCGGTCGCCGCGGTCGCCGGGCTGCTGAGCTTCCTCTCGCCGTGCGTGCTGCCGCTGCTGCCCGGCTACCTCTCCTACGTCACCGGGCTCGCCGGCGCCGACCTCGACGCCGGCCACCGGCGCGGCCGGATCGCCGCCGGTGTCCTGCTGTTCATCGCGGGCGTCGGCGTGGTGTTCATTCTCGGTGCGGTGCTCGCCTCGCAGGCGGGGTCGACGCTGTACCGGCACCAGCGCGCGATCGAGATCGGCGTCGGGATCCTCATCATCGCGCTGGGTCTGCTGTTCGCCGGGTTCGTGCCGGACGCGTTGCAGCGCGAGTGGCGGATGCAGAAACTGCCGTCGGCCGGGCTGCTCGGCGCGCCCGTGTTCGGCGTGGTGTTCGCGCTGTCGTGGATCCCGTGCACCGGCCCGACCCTCGGCGCGATGATCCTGCTGGCCTCCACCGGTTCGACGGCCCGCGCGGTCGCCCTCGCCGTTGCCTACTGTCTGGGGATGGCGCTGCCGTTCCTCGCGTTCGGGCTGGCCTACCGGCGGCTGCTCGGCGTGTTCCGGGCGGTGCGGCGCAACAGCCGGTGGGTCACCCGCATCGGCGGCGGCCTGCTGATCCTCACCGGTCTGGCCCTCGTCACCGGCGCCTGGGGCTGGTTCATCGACTGGCTGCGCGTCTCCCTCCCGGTTACGGAGTTCTTCGTATGAGCCGGGCCTGGGGGGTACTGCGAAACGGCTGGCGCCAGCTCACCAGCATGCGCACCGCGCTGGTGCTGCTGTTCCTGCTCGCCGTCGCCGCGATCCCGGGTTCGGTGCTGCCGCAGAACCGGATCAGCCCGGAGAAGGTCGCCGAGTACGCGCGGAACAACCCGACCTCGGCGCCGTGGTTCGACCGGCTGCAGCTCTTCGACGTCTACACGTCGGTCTGGTTCTCGGCGATCTACCTGTTGCTGTTCGTCTCGCTGGTCGGGTGCCTCGTACCGCGGTTCCGCGACCACGTGGTCGCGCTCATCCGCGTCCCCCCGAACGTCCCGAAGCGGTTGGAGCGATTGCCGGAACATGCCGATGGCATCGACCACGACGGCGATCTCGCGGCAACCGCGCAGCGGTTGCACGGCCTCCTGCGCAAGCGGCGGTTCCGGGCCGTGGTGCGGGGATCCGGCGACGAGTACACGGTCAGCGCCGAGAAGGGCCACCTCAAGGAGACCGGAAACCTGCTGTTCCACTTCTCGTTGCTGGCGCTGCTGATCGGCATGGCGGCCGGCGGGCTGTACGGGTGGCACGGCAACCGGATCCTGGTGCGGGGCGACGGCCTGTGCAACAGCCTGCAGCAGTACGACGAGTTCGTGCCGGGCAACCGGGTCGACGGCGAGCGGCTGCCCAAGTTCTGTATGTCCCTTGTGGACTTCAAAGCGTCCTATTTGGACAGTGGGCAGCCGAAGTCGTACCGGGCGCGGATGGCGTACGAGGTCGACGGGCGCAGCGGCGAGCGGTCGGTCGCCGTCAACAACCCGCTGCGGCTCGGGCCGGCAACCGCCTACCTGCTGGCGAGCGGGTACGCGCCGGAGGTCCGGTACACCGACCGCACCGGTCGGTCACAGACGATCGCGGCGCCGTTCCTCACCACCGACCTCACCATGACGAGCCAGGGCGTGCTCGCGTTCCCCGACGCGAACATCGGCGTGGTCGACAAGACCTACGGGCCCACCGGCAAGGTGCAGGTGGCGTTCGACGGCGTCTACCTGCCGACCGTCCCCGACGACGTGCACGCGGCGAAGTCGGCGCACCCCGACGAGCGGGACCCGCGCCTGATGCTGCGCGTCTACATGGGCGACCTCGGCCTCGACGCCGGCACCCCGCAGTCGGTGTACACGATCAACCAGGCGCAGCTCGGCAACGGCCTGCTGCGGCAGGTCGGCGGCCCGATCGCGTTGCGCAAGGGCGAGTCGGCCACCCTCCCCGACGGGTCGAAGATCGAGTTCCTCGCCACCCGCCCGTGGATCGCCGTCTCGGTGCGGCACGACCCGGGTGAGGAGCTGGTTCTGGGCGGTGCTGTACTGCTGGTGGTGGGTCTGCTCGGATCGCTGGCGGGGCGGCGGAGGCGGATCTTCTTCCGGGTGACGCCCGGTGGCGTCGAGGCGGGTGGGCTACCGCGTACCGACTACGCCGGTTTCACCGCGGAGTTCGAGGCGATCGTGCGTGAAGCACGGGAGGGGGCCGAACCGGATGGCGAGCTTGTCCGACCAGCTTCTGGTGGTCACGATTCTGGCGTACCTGGCGGCGATGCTGTGCTACGCGGTTGAGTACGCGTTCGGTTCACAGGGACTGATCGCCCGGGTCGCGAACCGCGACCTGGTGGCGGTCGGTTCGCTCGGGTCTTCCGCTTCGGAGGTCGAGCCTTCCGAGCCGCCGCCGTCGCGGGCCGGTGCGCGGTTCGGGCTGCTGGCCGTCGCCGCCACGGTGCTCGGCGTGCTCGCCCACGCGGCGACGCTCGTGACCCGGTCGGTCGCCGCCGGCCGGGTGCCGTGGGGCAACCTGTACGAGTTCCTGCTCGTGCTGTGCCTCGTCGGCGCGATCAGCTGGCTGGTGGTGCTGCGGCAGTGGCCGGCGATGCGCCCGCTCGGGCTGCTCATCACCGCGACGCTGGTGATCCTGCTGGGCTCGGCCGGCATGGTCTACACCGATGCCGGTCCGCTGGTGCCGGCGCTGAACTCCGCGTGGCTGAAGATCCACGTCACCACCGTGGCGACCGCCGGCGGCGGCCTGCTGGTCGGGTTCGTGTCGGCGGTGCTGTACCTGTTGCGGGAGGGCTACGAGGACGGCCGGACCGGCTTCCCGTGGGCCCTGGCCGCGAAGGCGCCCCGCGCCGAGGCGTTGGAACGCATCACGTTCCGCATCCACGCGTTCGCGTTCCCGTTGCTCACGGTCGGCATCATCTGCGGGGCGATCTGGGCCGAGTCGGCCTGGGGTCGCTACTGGGGCTGGGACCCGAAGGAGATCTGGTCGTTCATCACCTGGGTCGTGTACGCCGGTTACCTCCACGCCCGCGCCACCCCGAGCATCCGCCGCCGCACCGCCACCTACCTGGCGCTGGCGGGCTGGGCCGCGCTGATGTTCAACCAGTACGGCGTGAACATGTTCTTCACCGGCCTGCACAGCTACTCGGGTACGTGAAACCGGCCCTGGCAGACTGGGCACCATGGCGCGTGGCTTTCCGTACAACGACCTGAAGGACTTCCTGGCGGCGCTGGAGAAGGCCGGCGAACTGCACCGCGTTCGGGTGCCGGTCGACCCGACGCTCGAAATGAGCGAGATCGTCACGCGTACTGTGCGCGCCGGCGGCAAGGCGTTGCTGTTCGAGAAGCCGACCCGGGGCGAGATGCCGGTCGCCATCAACCTGTTCGGCACCCCGCGCCGCATGGCGATGGCGCTGGGCGTCGACGACCTCGACGAGATCGGCCAGCGCATCGGCGCGCTGGTCAAGCCGGAGCTGCCGGTCGGGTGGTCGGGCATCCGCGAGGGCCTGGGCAAGCTGATGCAGCTCAAGTCCGTCCCCCCGAAGCGCGTGAAGAGCGCGCCCTGCCAGGAGAAGGTCTTCAAGGGCGCGGAGGTCGACCTCGGCCGGCTGCCCGGCCTGTGGACCTGGCCCGACGACGGCGGAATCTTCCACAACTACGGCCTCACCCACACGAAGCACCCGGAGACGGGTAAGCGCAACCTCGGCCTGTACCGCCTGCAGCAGCACGGGCGCGACACGCTCGGCATGCACTGGCAGATCCACAAGGACAGCACCGCGCACCACGCGGTGGCCGAGCGGCTGGGGCAGCGCCTGCCGGTGGCGGTCGCGATCGGCTGCGACCCGGTGGTGAGCTACTCGGCGAGTGCGCCGCTGCCCGGCGACATCGACGAGTACCTGTTCGCCGGGTTCCTGCGCGGCGAGCGGGTCGAGATGGTCGACTGCCTCACGGTTCCGTTGCAGGTGCCGGCGAACGCCCAGGTGGTGCTGGAGGGTTACGTCGAGCCGGGCGAGCGGCTGCCGGAGGGCCCGTTCGGCGACCACACCGGCTTCTACACGCCGGTTGAGCCGTTCCCGGTGCTGCACGTCGAGTGCATGACGATGCAGAAGAACCCCGTCTACCACTCGATCATCACGTCGAAGCCGCCGCAGGAGGACGGCCCGATCGGCAAGGCCACCGAGCGCATCTTCCTACCGCTCATCAAGATGCTGGTGCCCGACATCGTCGACTACGACCTGCCGGCGGCCGGCGGGTTCCACAACTGCCTCATCGTCTCCATCGACAAGCGGTACCCGAAGCACGCGCAGAAGGTGATGAGCGCGGTCTGGGGCGCACACCTGTTGTCGCTCACCAAGCTCGTCGTGGTGGTCGACGCCGATTGTGACGTCCACGACTACCGCGAGGTCGCCTGGCGCGCGTTCGGAAACGTCGACTACGCGCACGACCTGTTGCTCACCAGCGGCCCCGTCGATCACCTGGATCACGCGTCGTACCAGCAGTTCTGGGGCGGCAAGGCGGGCGTCGACGCCACCCGTAAGCTGCCGGCCGAGGGCTACCACCGGGGCTGGCCGGAGGAGGCGACGATGTCACCCGAGATTGCGTCCATTGTGGACAAGCGGTGGAAAGAGTACGGAATTGGCTAGGGTCCGGGCCTTTCTCAAGCTGGTCGCGATCGAGCACTCGGTGTTCGCGCTGCCGTTCGCGTACCTGTCGGCGCTCGTGGCCATGCGCTCGCACGGCTTCAACGCGGTCGACCTGGTGCTCATCACGGTCGCGATGGTTGGCGCCCGCACGTTCGCGATGGCCGCGAACCGGTTGATCGACCGGCACATCGACGCGCGGAATCCCCGTACGGCACAACGGGAACTGGTCACCGGTGCGGTCAGCGTGCAGACGGCCTGGATCGGCGCGGTGGTCGCGTTGGCGGTCTTCCTGGTCGCCGCCGCGCTGCTGAACCCGTTGTGTCTGGTGCTCGCGCCGCTCGCGGTGGTGCCGCTCGTCGTCTACCCGTACGGAAAGCGGTTCACCGACTGGCCGCACGCGATCCTCGGGCTGGCGCAGATGGTCGGACCGGTGGGCGCCTGGCTCGCGGTCACCGGAACGTTCGCGGGATCCGGGCCGGCGTTCGTGCTCGGTGCGGCCGTCGGGTTGTGGATCGGCGGGTTCGACCTCATCTACGCCTGCCAGGACGCGGAGGTCGACCCGCAGATCGGCGTCCGTAGCGTGCCGGCGCGGTACGGCGTCCCCTTTGCTCTTGCACTGTCCACAGTGGTGCATGTGGTGACGTTCGGGCTGTTCGTCTGGTTCGGCGCGCTCGTCGACCTCGAATGGCTGTGGTGGGTGGGCCTGGTGCTCACCGCGGTCGCCTTCGCCTACGAACACTCCATCGTGAAGGCCGCCGACCTGAGCCGCGTGAACCGCGCGTTCTTCACCGCCAACGGTTTCGTCGGCATCGCGCTGTTCGTGTTCGCGCTCGCCGACCTGGTGACGCGGAGCGCGTTCTGATGCGGGAACCGTGGGTCGTCGGCGTCACCGGCGCGTCCGGAACCCCGTACGCGGCAGCGGTTCTGCGCGCGTTGTTCGACGCGGATCGACCCGTCGACCTGATCGTGTCGCGCGCGGCGCGACTGACCATTCTGGACGAAACCAAGAGCCCGTTCCGGGACGCACACTGGCGCGCGGACCTCGACGCGTGGATCGGCCGCAAGACCGCGCAGGGCGACGTGCGCTACTGGCCGGCCGGCGACCTCGCCGCCGGACCCAGTTCGGGCTCGTACCCGACGAGCGGCATGCTCGTGGTGCCGGCGAGCACGGCGTCGTGTGCCGGCATCGCGCTCGGCCTGTCGAAGGACCTGTTGCAGCGCGCGGCCGAGGTGAACCTGAAGGAACGGCGACCCGTGGTGATGGTGCCCCGGGAAACGCCGGTGACCCGCAGCCACCTCGAACACCTCATCGCCCTGCACGACGCCGGCGCCACCGTGCTGCCGGCCAGCCCCGGCTTCTACGCCGCCGGTGCCGCCGCGTCAGCGGAGCAGCTTGTCGACTTCATCGCGGGCAAGGTGCTCGACGCCGTGGGCGTTCCACACACGTTGTTCAGCCGCTGGAGCGGTCAGCTCGGTGCGCATTGAGCATGCTCAACGCGCACCGACGCGTCAAACCGGTGACTCCTCGCCCAGCTCGCCATCGAGCAGGGCACGAACCTCAGACTCCCGAAAGCGCCGGTGTCCGCCAGGGGTGCGGATGCTGCTGATGCGGCCAGCTGCCGCCCAGCGCGTCACCGTCTTCGGATCCACCCGGAACAGCGCTGCCACTTCTCCCGGAGTGAGAAGACGATCTCCCGTGTCCACAACCCCTCCCAGTTTTGATCACGCGCCGCCAAACGCGTGATCATCGAGGCTTACGGCCAATTAGAGCACCGTCCGTGTGACGTGTCCGAAGAACATGGAAATAGCACGGGTTTGGGCGGATCGGGGCTTAAGCTAGGGTACTTTTCGTGGACGCCATCGATCGTCGCCTTCTCGATCTGCTGCGTGCCAATGCCCGACTCTCCTACGCAGAACTCGCGCGTCAGGTGGGATTGTCGGCGCCGGCGGTGCACGAGCGGGTGGGCAAACTGGAAGCGGCCGGAACCATCCGTGGCTACCGGGCCGACGTACTACCCGAGGCGGTCGGGCTCGGTGTCACCGCGATCATCGGCGTCGTACAGGACAGCGGTGGCGACACCCAGGACGTGCTCGAGGCGCTGCAGGCGATGCCGTCGATCGAGTCCTGCTACTTCATGGCGGGCGAGGAGTCGTTTCTGGCGACGGTGCGCGTCGGCACCATCCTCGAACTCGAACACTTCATCGTCGAACTGAACCGGACGCCCGGTGTCGCGCGCACACGCACCGCGATCGCGCTGTCGACGAAGTGGGAAGGCCGGCCGAAGCCGTTGGCCGATCAGGATTGAGGCCCGTGTGAACCCGTTGACCCAACTGGATCTGTCCACCCTGCGTCGCCGTCGGAGCATGAAGTGGCGGCACTACCCCGACGACGTGCTGCCGCTCTGGGTCGCCGAGATGGACACGCCGTTGGCGCCGCCGATCGCCGCCGCTCTGGAAGAGGCGATCGCGTTGGGTGACACCGGATACGCCGACATCGGCCAGCTCGCCGAGGCGTACGCGGCGTTCGCGAAGCACCGGTTCGGGTGGTGGCCCGATCCCGCGCACTGCGTGCTCGCGGCCGACGTGGCCCAGGGCGTCATCGACGTGTTGCGGGTGGTCACGGAGCCCGGCGACACGGTGCTGATCAACGAGCCGACGTACCCGCCGTTCCGGCGGATCATTCCGAACGCGGATCGGGTGCTCCGCGCGTCACCGATGACCCGGAGCGCCGACGGCCGCTTCCGCCTCGACCTGGATCGCCTGGACGCCGATCTGGCCGATACTGCGGTGCGGGCGTTCCTGTTGGTCAATCCGCACAATCCGACCGGAACGGTACTTACCCGGGACGAATTGTCAGCGGTAGTTGCGCTGTGTTCCCGCCACGACGTGCGCCTGCTGTCCGACGAGATCCACGCGCCGCTGGTGTATCCGTCCGAAGCATCCTTTGTGCCGCTTTTGAGCCTGCCCGAGGCGCAGCGGTCGATCGTGTTCGTGTCCGCCACCAAGGCGTGGAACCTGGCCGGGCTGAAGGCATCGCTGGTCATCGCCGGGGCCGAGGCGGTCGCCGACGTGCGGGCAATTCCAGCGGACGCGGCGGTGAATGCCGGTCTGCTCGGCGTGCTCGCCTCGGAGGCGGCGTTCCGGGCCGGCGGCCCGTGGCTCGACGACCTGCTGGCCGGCCTCGACCACAACCGCACCCTGCTCGACTCGCTGCTGGCCAAGCACCTGCCCGGCGTCGGGTACGTGCCACCCGCAGCGACGTTCCTGGCCTGGCTCGACTGCTCCAGCCTGGGGCCCGATCCCGCGGCCCGCTTCCTGGAGCAGGCGCGGGTGGCGTTCACCCCCGGGCCGGATTTCGGCCCGCTGGGCGCGGGCTTCGTCCGGCTGAACCTGGCGACCAGCCCGGAGATCCTCACCGAGGCGGTGGCCCGGATGGCCAAACTAGCCGAGGGCCCCACCAAGTAGGTCGCTGATCATATCGTTGAACAGCGTCGCGGCGAGCAGCCCGAGCAGGACCATCACCACGAGCACCACCGCCAGAATGATGACCACCTTGGCCGTGCGACTCTTCGGCGTCGGTGTGTCGGCCCGCCCCTGCCCGAGAATGTGACCCGTCAGCGACCCCGACGACTCCACCGGGTTGGGCGCCTGGAACGCCGGCTGCTGCTGGTTCGGGTAGTAGCCCTGGTTGCTGGCCGGTCCGCCGACGTTCCGCAGCCCCGGCGTGGCCGCCCCGTACGGATCGCCGGTGTTGGCGGGCGGCGCACTGCTCGGACCCGCCTCATGGGCACCGTAGACGGTTCCGCCGTGGCTGGACGGATACTGCTGCCCTTGCCGGGGTTGCTGTGCCTGTTGCTGGTTGGGCCAGAGCATCTGCCCGGGTGCTTCTGAGGGTGGTGGTGGCGTGTGCGCGCCACTCGGGCCGAACGCCTGCTGCGCCGGTGCGTTTCCGTAGGTGGATCCGTAGGTGCCCGGCGTGCTCTGTCCCGAAGCCGGAGGCCCATAGGCGGACGCGCCGTAAGTCGAGGGTGGCGGCCCGTATTGAGAGGCGGGCGCCTCACTCGGCGGTTGCCCGTAGGAGGGGGCAGGCGCCGCGCTCTCGCTCGACGGCGGCGGCCCGTAGGGACTTTCACTCGACGGCGGCCGCCCGTATGGAGACGCGGGCGCCTCACTCGGCGGTTGGCCGTAGGACGGTGCGGGCGCCGCACTTTCGCTCGGTGGCGGTGGCCCGTATGGAGATGCGGGTGCTTCGCGTGATGGCGGCGGCCCGTACGGCGAGGCGGGCGCCGCGCCCTCACCCGATGGCGGCCCGTATGGCGAAGCCGCTCCCTCGCTTGACGGCGTGCTGAACCGGCCCGGTGCCTCCGGCCTGGCATGCGCCCCCGCCGACTCGGTGTACGTCCCACCCGAATAACCGACCGACGGCGGCGTCGGTACCGGCGACGGTGGCACCGGTCCCGGCCCAGGCGGCGGCCCTCCGGGGCCAGGCGTCGGATCCGGCAACGGCGGAGTTGGCGCCGGCCCCGGCGAAGGAAACGGCGACGGCTCCGAAGGCCCCGGCCGCCCCGGCTCAGGTCCTGGCCGATGCGGATCCGGCCCGAGCCCGCCGCCGAACGACGCGCCGCCACCGGACGGTTCGCGTGCCCCACCTAACGGCTGACGCCCAGCGCCGCCACCCGGGTCGGTCCCCGACGGATCCCCCCGCAAAGCCTCAACAGCCTGCAACGACTCCACAGCCCGCAGCGACTCGGCCCGATCACTCCGCGGCCGGCTGCTCCCGTACGTCCCCGGACTACTCGGCCCCGCGGCCGCGGCCGCCGCAGCCGCCTCCGCGGCCGTAATCTGGCTGTACTGCGGCACCGAGGCAGTTGCCCGAGCACCGGCGGACCCCCCAGGCGAAACACTTGCCGCTCCCGCTGCGGGCGACAACCCAGCCGACCCCGCAGCCGGCGAGACACTGGCCGATCCGGCGACGGGCGGCAGGCCGGCCGATCCGGCAGCCGGCGAAACGCTCGCCGATCCGGAGACCGGTGGCAAACCAGCCGATCCGGAGACCGGTGGCAGGCTGGCCGATCCGGCGGCCGGCGAAACGCTGGCCGATCCCGCGACCGGTGGCGCACTGGCCGGCCTGGCCGCAGCCCCGTGCCGCCCCGATTCCGGCGTCCCGCTCAGCTCCGCGTTCTCTCCAGCCGGCGCGGACCACCCACCCCGAGCGGGCAGGCCCCCGCCAGCGGAACTGTTCCACCCACCCGCAGCCGCCGGCGCTGGCACCTCGGATTCGGGTGGACTGTTCCAGCCGCTCGCGCGCTCGGGCTCGGCCGCACTGTTCCAGCCGCCGCTCGCGCGCTGCTCGGGCTCGGCTGAACTGTTCCAGCTGCCGCGGGCGGGCTGTTCGGGCTCGGGCGTGGTGTTCCATCCGCGGCTCGGGCTGCCTTGCGCGGGCGCCTCGGGTTCGGGCTGGCTGGTCCAGCCGCTGCTGGCGTGCGCCGGTGGGTCGGGTTCGGGCGGCGGTGCCGGCGCTCCACCACGGCCCGGTGATTCCCCGAAAGGCTGGGCGAACGCTGCCCACGGGGACCCGCCTAGGTCAGGGGCACTGGGCTGCCGGCGCGGCAGTTCGCCGCCCCTGCCCATCGAGATCCCCTCGGGCGGAGAGACCGGATCCAACGACGAAGCGCCGGACGGTGCCGCGGGCGAGAACGGTGCCGCAGGCGAGAAGGGCGCTGCCGGTGAGAACGGTGCGGCCGGCGGCTGCGGCGGAGGTCCGAACGGCGAGGCGGGAGACTGCCCGCCGGATCCGAACGTCGGCTGCGGCGAGCCCCCGCCAACAGGCGGCGACGGCGGCTGCGGCGGCGATCCGCCGAACGGCGAAGGCGGCTGGGATCCGCCGAACGGCGACGAGGACGGTTGCGGCTGCGGCGGCTGCGGCGGCGATCCGAACACCGACGAACCGGGCTGCGAATAAGGCGAAGCCGGCGGCACCGGAGGAGCAGGCGGCGCCGGCGGAGAGGACGCAGGCGCGGGCGGCGAGGACGGTGACGCCGGCGGGGTCGCGCCCGGCCACAATGTGCCGCCACTCATCAACATCGATGGCGGGTTGTACTCATCGTCGTCGTCTTCGACCGGGTCGCCCAGCGGCTCCAGCGTTGCGCCCATCGGGGGCGGTGGGGGGAGCGGCGGAAGTTCTTCGCCGGAGGTTGGCGCGCCCTGGGCGGCCTCGGCAAGCGGGCCGCCCGGCCAGGCCGATGGCTCCGCCTCGACACCCGCGGCGACCGCTGTGCCACAGGTTGGGCACGCCCGCGCCCGACCTGGCAAAGGGTCCCCGCAGGCTCGGCAGCGAACCGCCTCTGGCCCTTCCATGACCGCCTCCTAGCCTGCAGAGCTTGGAGCCCCGCAGTCTAGCCGCTATGGTCCCGAACTCCCCGCGCTGGAGCTACTCGGCGGTCTTGTTGTCGTTGCTGACCGGGAAGTACTCGTCTGGCCGCTTTGCGACTGCCCGGGATCAGGCGTTCGCGACGTCGAACCGGACGGACTGGTCGACGGCTCCTGGGTAGCGGGCGCCGAGCTCGACGACGAGGATCCCGGCTGCGACGAAGAAGATCCCGGCTGCGACGACGACGAGTTACCCGGCTGCGACGACGACGAGGAGGACGACGAAGAGGAGGAGGAAGAAGACGACGAGGACGATGACGACGATCCGCCCGTCGCCGACGAATTGACCGGAATCGCCGGCCATGGCCGGGCCGCGCCGTAGTACCGCGACCACCACACCGAGGAGATCTGCACCTTCTTGCCGGTGGTGGGCGCCTGGATCATCTTGCCGCCACCGATGTACAGGCCCACGTGGTGAATGCCCACCCACGAGCCCGACGGGCCGAAGAACACGAGGTCACCGGGCAGCAGGAACTCCTTGCTGGCGACCTTCGGGGTGGCCCGGTACTGCTCGTTCGCGATGCGGGGCAGCTGGTTGTAGCCGGCACTGCGGTACGCCGCCCACATGAGGCCGGAGCAGTCGTACGTGTTCGGGCCCTCGGCGCCGAACTCGTACCACTTGCCGATCTGCCGGCGGGCGAACTCGATCACCTGCGCGACGCGTGGGTCGGGCATGTAGCCGTTGGACGCGCCCAGGTTGTACGCCGCGCCGACCGACTGCTCGTAGGCCTCGAGTTCGGCCTCGGCCAACGGGTTCGACGTGAGTGCCGCCTTCGCCTGGTCGTACGCGAGTTGGGCGGAGTTGCGCTGGGCCACCAGGCCGGCCTGCGTGGCCTGCGCGGCGATGACGGCCTCGGCGGCCGTGCGCGCGATCGCCTCGGCGCGGGCCAGTTCGCGGGCGAGACCCTCGCCGCCGGCCTGCTGCCCGAGCGCCGGGGTGACCTTGGAGAGCCGGTGCAGGTCGTTGGCGTACTCGCCGAACGGGCCGAGGGCCTTGGACGCCTTGTACGCGTCGGCGGCGGCGGAGTCGGCCTGCTGCCGCAGCTCTTCGACCTTCCGGTCGGCCGACTGGGCCTCGAACTCCTTGGCGCGCAGGTCGGCGTCGCCGAGGGCGACCCGCTCGTCGAGCTTCTTGAGCTGGCCCTCCAGGGTCTGGACGGTGTAGGTCGCGTTCTGCTGCTGCTGGGCGGCGGGGCTGAGACCGGCCGGCACGTTGTTCTGGGTGCCACCCGACTCGCTGGCACCCGCGGCGGTCGCCGGCGGCCGGGCACCGGAATCGGGGACGGCCGGATCGCCCGGCACTGCCACCGCCGGGTGGGCCAGGATCACCGCAGCGGCCGTGCAAACGGTCATAACCGCTGCGAGGACGCCTGCCCGAGCCCTGCCGATCTTATGGATCATGCCTCCGCCTCGTCGCGTGCCGCCGCCGTACCGATCCTTGTTACCTCAAACACGCTCCGAGTGTCGACAGTCATCGAACAGTTCGCACCCAATTGCCAGCTTCGAGGGTGCCCTCGACGACGGCTAGGCTCGTCTGCGTGGACGCCGGACGTAAGCGGGAACTGGAAGCCAAGGTCTACTCGGGTGAGCGCCTGACCAGGGAGGACGGCGTCGCCCTCTACGAGAGCGACGACCTCACCTGGCTCGGACGCCTGGCGCATCACGTGCGCACCGAGAAGAACGGTGACAGGGTGATGTTCAACGTCAACCGGCACCT
Source organism: Virgisporangium aurantiacum (assembly GCF_016863635.1). GTDB lineage: Bacteria > Actinomycetota > Actinomycetes > Mycobacteriales > Micromonosporaceae > Virgisporangium > Virgisporangium aurantiacum. The sequence continues at coordinate 24,181 of NZ_BOPG01000069.1, forward strand.
CAACCTCACCAATGTCTGTTCCGCATCCTGTGCATACTGCTCGTTCCAGCGCAAGCCGGGCGAGAAAGACGCCTACACGATGCGCGTCCACGAGGCCGTCGCGAAGGCCAAGGAGATGGAGGGTGAGCAGCTCACCGAGCTGCACATCGTCAACGGCCTGCACCCGACGCTGCCGTGGCGGTACTACCCCAAGGTCCTCCGCGAGCTCAAGGCCGCGCTGCCGGACGTCTCCTTGAAGTGCTTCACCGCGACCGAGATCCAGTGGTTCGAGAAGATCTCCGGCCTCGGAGCCAGCGAGATCCTCGACGAACTGATCGACGCGGGCCTGGCCTCCCTCACCGGCGGCGGCGCCGAGATCTTCGACTGGGAGGTGCGACAGCACATCGTCGACCACGCCACCCACTGGGAGGACTGGTCGCGGATCCACCGCCTCGCCCATGAAAAGGGGCTGAAGACCCCGGCCACGATGCTCTACGGGCACATCGAAGAGCCAAAGCATCGAGTGGACCACGTGCTGCGCCTCCGCGAACTCCAGGATGAAACCGGTGGCTTCGCGGTGTTCATCCCGCTCCGCTACCAGCACGACTTCGTCGATTCCGCCGACGGCAAGATCCGTAACCGCCTGCAGGCCCGCACCACCATGGCCTCGCCGGCGGAGTCGCTGAAGACCTTCGCCGTGTCGCGCCTCCTGTTCGACAACGTTCCGCACGTGAAGTGCTTCTGGGTCATGCACGGGTTGTCGCTGGCCCAACTCTCGTTGAACTTCGGTGTCGACGACCTCGACGGCTCGGTGGTCGAGTACAAGATCACGCATGACGCCGACAGCTACGGCACGCCCACCACGATGCACCGCGAAGACCTGCTCACCCTCATCGGTGACGCCGGCTTCGTCCCGGTGGAGCGCAACACGAAGTACGAGGTGGTCCGCGAATTCCCCGGGCCGGTCTCGCTGGCCGAACGCCGCGCCGTGCCCCAACAGGTGATCGCCTAGATTTCCACCGGTTATCCACAAGGCCCAGCCAAACCCTGTGGATAACTCCCGCGTTATCCACAGGGCTACGCTCGGGCGGTGTCTACCGCTGCCGTGAAGCCGCCGCGTGGGCTGGCCGAGTTGCTGCTCGCCGGCGCCGGTGGAGTCGTGCTGGGCGCGGTGCTGGTGATCGTCGTCGATCTGGTGTTTGCCCTGGCCAGCCTCGGTGGATTCGGCAGCGCCAGCGGCGTGCTCGCCGTTTTTCCGGCGGCATTCGTCTACTACGAGGAGTACCGGAAGCGGCCGCTTTCGTGGCTCGCCATCCTGTGTGCCCTCCTTGCCCTGATTCTCGCGGCGGGCGTCGGGTACGGCGTCGCCGCGGCGACGGGGCTGCCGCCGCTGGGGTCGGGGATTGCCGCGGCTTTCGTCGCCGCCGTCGTCTACGCCGTTCTCTGGCACACCGGAACGAGAGGAACGAGAGGGAACAATCCGTGAACCCGATGATGAAGTACACGATCGCCCGGCTGGGGCTGTTCATTGTGGCCGCGGCGGTGCTACTGGTGGTCCCGATCGAATTGAACCCATTTCTGAAGCTCGGGATCGCGCTCATCGCGTCCGCTATTTTGTCCTTTTTCCTCTTGCGCAAGCTTCGTGACGATGTGGCCAACCAACTCGCCGACGGAGCCCGCCAGCGCGCCGACCGCAAGGAAAAACTACGCAGCGCACTCGCCGGCGACGACCAGGACTGACGGTATAGGGGCGCCGCTATATAGGCGCCTATTGATTCCGATCACGTACAGCGGAGAACATGAGCGGAACCCGATCGCAGGAGGCGACGCATGGGTTCCACAAAGAAACTCGTCCTCGGCATCACGGCGGCCATCGCCCTCGTGATCGCCGCCGCGCCGGCCGGTGCCGAACCACGGCCCAACCCGACCGGCGCGACCTCCGCTCAGTACCAGGTCATCGGCCCGAAGACCTGGGCAGACGCCAACAACGTCGCCGCGACCGGCGCGTCGGTCGACGCCGTCGAGCACGGCAAGCTGTACATCACCGCGACGCCGGCCGAGGCGACCGCGATCCGCAAGCTCGGCTTCACGCTCGTCGAAGAGCCAAAAGTCGCGGATGGAATCGGAACGTTCGACTTCCCGCCCGCGGACTCGGCGTACCACAACTACGCCGAGATGACGGCCGAGCTCAACCAGATCGTCGCCGACCACCCGACGATCGCCCGGCTGCAGACGATCGGCACCAGCTACGAGGGCCGCGCCCTCTACGCGCTGAAGATCTCCGACAACGTCGCCACCGACGAGAGCGAGCCCGAGGTCCTCTACAACGCGCATCAGCACGCCCGAGAGCACCTCACCGTGGAGATGGCCCTCTACCTGGCCAACATGTACACCAACGACTACGGGTCGGACTCCCGGGTCACGAACGTCGTGAACTCGCGCGAGATCTGGATCCTGCCCGACGTCAACCCCGACGGCGGCGAGTACGACATCGCCACCGGTTCGTACCGGTCGTGGCGCAAGAACCGCCAGCCGAACAGCGGTAGCTCCGCGATCGGCACCGACCTCAACCGGAACTGGGGCTACAACTGGGGTTGCTGCGGCGGCTCGTCCGGCACGCCGTCCTCCGAGACCTACCGCGGCCCGTCGGCGTTCTCCGCGCCGGAAACTCAGGCGTTCCGGAACTTCGTGAACTCGCGCGTCGTCGGCGGCACGCAGCAGATCAAGATGAACATCGACTTCCACACCTACTCGCAGCTGATTCTCTGGCCGTACGGCTACACCACGGCCAACACCGCGCCCGGCCTGAACGCCGACCAGGAACTCACGTTCCGCACCATCGGCAACCAGATGGCCGCGCTCAACACCTACACGCCGGAACAGTCCAGCGATCTGTACATCACCGACGGCGACAGCCTCGACTGGATGTGGGCGACCCACGGCATCTTCGCCTACACGTTCGAGATGTACCCCGGCAGTTCCGGCGGCGGCGGCTTCTACCCGCCCGACGAGGTCATCCCGGCGCAGACGTCGCGTAACCGCACGGCGTCGCTGCTGCTGGCCGAGTACGCCGACTGCCCGTACCGCGCGGCCGGGCTGCAGGGCACCTACTGCGGCACGCCGGGCACGACCGTCTACACCGACAACTTCGAGACGGCCACCGGCTGGACCACCAACGCCAACGCCACCGACACGGCCACCACCGGCGCGTGGGAGCGCGCCAACCCGGCCGGCACCAACTCCAGCGGCGTCAAGCAGGTCGACGTCACGCCCAGTGGCAGCAACGCGCTCGTCACCGGCGCCGCGGCCGGCGCCAGCGCGGGCGACTTCGACGTCGACGGCGGCACCACGAGCGTGCGGTCGCCGGCGGTCACGCTGCCGTCGACCGGAACGCTGACGCTGAGCTACCGGTGGTACCTGGCCCACGGCGCCAACGCGTCGAACGCCGACTTCTTCCGGGTCAGCATCGTCCACAATGGAGGGACGACGGTGCTGTTCACCCAGGCCGGCGCCGCCAGCAACAGAGACGGTTCGTACGGGCTCGGCAGCGTCAACATCAGCGCCTATGCCGGCCAGAGCGTGCGCATCATCTTCGAAGCGGCCGACGCCTCGACGGCAAGCCTGCTGGAGGCCTCCGTCGACGACGTGACCATCGTCCAGAGTTAAAACCTTATGGGACGCGCGCAGCGTCGCCGTTCACGCGGCGGCGCTGCGGCGCAGTCTGATCCAGCGGTAGCCGTATCCGGTCAACGCCAGATCCTTGAGCCCGTCGAGCGGCTCGTAGTCCTGGTCGGCGAACACCTGGTTCAACTCCTCGGCCTCGCCGCGCAGCGAACTCAGGTCCACAGTGGACGGTTCGGCGGAGAGGTTGTGCAGGAACAGCATCGTCCCCGCCGCGCCGTCGGCCCGGTGTACCAGTACACCCCGCCCGACCGGGACGTCGACGTGCGTGCACGTGCCGCAGCCGACCTCCGGGCTCTCCCGGAGCGTGTGGATCATCCGCTCGAACCAGTTCAGCAGCGAGCCGCGGTCGTGCCGGGCGTCGTCCACATTGATCTTCTTGAAGGCGAAGTCGCCGCGCGACACCACCGGCCGGATGAGGTCCTTCGACGGCGCCGTCGAGAAGCCGGCGTTGCGCGCGCCGGACCACTGCATCGGCGTCCGGATCGCGTAGCGGCCGTCCTGCGACAGGTCCTCGCCCATGCCGATCTCGTCGCCGTACCGCAGCACCGGCGTGCCGCGCAGCGTGAACTGCAACGAGTAGGCCAGTTCCAGCCGGCGCCGGTCGCCTTTCATCATCGGGGCGAGGCGCCGCCGGATGCCCCGGTCGTACAGCTTCATGCGCTCCTCGGGGCCGAACTCCTCGAACACGTCGGCCCGCTGCTCGGCGGTGAGCCGCGACAGGTCGATCTCGTCGTGGTTGCGCAGGAACGTGGCCCACTGCGCGCCGTCGGGCAGCTTCGGCGTGTCGCGCAGCGCGTCGATGAGCTGCTCGGCGTCTCCGCGGGCGAGCGCCAGCACCAGGCGGCCGTTGAGCATGAAGTCGAAGAGCATGTGGAGCCGGCTGTGCGCGCCGCCGTCGTCGGTGAAGTAGCGCTTGAGCTCGTCGGGCTCGACGTTCGCCTCGGCCAGCAGGATCGCGTCGCCCCGTCGCCACTGGGTGTGTGAGCGCAGTTCGGCGAGGAAGTCGAAGTTCTTGGGGCTGTTCTGGTTGCCCGGCTCGGTCTCCTCGATGATGAACGGCACCGCGTCCATGCGGAACCCGGCGACCCCGAGTTGCAGCCAGAACGCCACGATCCGCTTGATCTCGTCGCGTACCTCGGGGTTCTCGATGTTCAGGTCGGGCTGGAAGTCGTAGAACCGGTGGTAGTACCAGGCCTGGACTTCCTTGTGCCAGGTCCACGTCTCCTTCTGCTCGCCCGGGAACACCATGCCCTGGAACCGGTCGCTCGGCTCCTCGGCGGACCAGATGTACCAGTCCTTCTTCGGCCCGCCGGCGACGGCTTCGCGGAACCACGGGTGCTCGTCGGACGTGTGGTTCACGACCAGGTCGATCATCACCTTGATGCCGAGGTTCTTCGCGCGGTACAGCAGTTCGGCGAAGTCGCCGAGGCTTCCGAGCCGCGGGTCGACGCCGTAGAAGTCGGTGACGTCGTACCCGTCGTCGCGGCCGGGCGTCGGGTGGATCGGGTTCAGCCACAGGCAGGTGACGCCCAGCCGGCTCAGATAGTCGAGCCGCCCGATCAGTCCCCTGATGTCCCCGATGCCGTCGCCGTTCGAGTCGGCGTACGTGTCGACGTCGAGGGAGTAGATGACGGCCTCGGTGTACCAGCGGGGATCCATGTGCTCCCGCTTGCCCCCGGGACCGTTTTCCTAATCCCTGCCGGCCCTGATCAACCAGATCAGACCCAGCACCGGCAGCACGACGGGTATGAACCCGTACCCCTGCCCGAAGTGCGACCACACCGTGGCGTCGGGGAAGTCGTCGGGCTGCACGTAGCTGATCGTCCCGACCGTGAGCACCCCCACGAGCTCGATCGAGCAGGCGACCAGCGCGACCTTCCGCGCCGTTTCGCCACCCTTCGCGAGCGCGACCGTCGCCACCACGTAGATCGCCGCCGCGAACGCGGAGAGCAGGTACGCGACCGGCGCCTCGTCGAACTTCGTGACGAGCTGGTACGCGGCCCGCACGCTCGCGCTCAGCGCGAACACCGCGTACACGAGCAGCAGCGCCCGTCCTGGCCCGATGTTGATCTTTCTAGCCACCGAGCCCCCAGATCTGCAGCAACCGCAGGAACAGCGGCGCCAGCACCAGCGCACCCGCGGCCAGGATCACCGATCCCCACTTCGTGGGTTCGAGTTTCGCCAGGTAGATCGCGGCCGGTTCGAGGATCACCGCGGTGAGCAGGTACCCAAGCAGCAGGCCGAGTTGCACGTCGTGCCCGCCCGCGATCAGGACGACCGCGGTGACCGTCCACACACCGACCAGCGCCGAGAGCACCCACGCGGCGGTGAACAGGGCACGCCCGGGTGCGCGGTCGAGGCGGGCCGCCACGAACCCCCACACCGCGTACGCCAGCCCGGCCGCGATGACCACGTAGCCCAGCGCGTCGATCACCCGGAAAGTGTGTCAGACAGCTGATGCGGCAGCGCCTTCGCGTGCACGATGTCGAGCCGCGACACCGCACGGGTCAGCACGACGTACAGGCGGTTGAGGCCGCGCGCCTCCGCCGCGACGATGTCGGCCGGTTCGACGATGATCACGTGGTCGTATTCGAGGCCCTTCGCGACCGTCGCCGGAAGCAGCGTTACCCGCTCCGCGGCTTCCACCTCGTCGGCGGTCGCGGTCTCGATGCCGACCTCCGCGAGCGCCGTGCGGAGCCCGGCCACGGCGGCGTCGGGCGCGATCACGCCGACCGACCCCTCGATCGCGAGCGCGCGGCGGACCGCGGCGATCGTCGCGCCGGGCACGTCGTGGTCGTTCGTCACGCGCAGCTCACCGTCGGCGCGCAGGGAAACAGCCGGGGGGACGTCGACAGCGAGCGCCGGCAACAGCCGGTTCGCGAGGACGAGCACCGCGGCCGGAACCCGGAACCCGGTGGTCAACGGCACCACCCGCCCTTGCGGCTTGCCGAGGTGGTCGAGGCTCTCCGTCCACGTCCTGGCGGCCCACGGCGCGGTGCCCTGTGCGAGGTCGCCGAGCACGGTGAGCGCCGCGTGTTCGCTGCGGCGGGCGATCGCCCGGCACTGCATGGGGGAGAGGTCCTGCGCCTCGTCGACCACCACGTGCCCGAAGCTGGTCGGACGTTCGATCAACCCGTTGGCCTCGTCGACGAGGACGGCGTCGGCATGGGTCCACCGGGCGGATTTCCAGGTTTTCGGGGGTTTCGCCCAGCGGATGGCCTCCTGTTCCGCCGGGGTGAGCTCGGTGGTGCTCGGGTCGGTGAGCAGTTCCGCCACCAGCTCCGGACCGGTGACCGCCGGCCACACCTGGTCGAGGAGCGCGGTGACCGGCTTGCTCCGGCCCATCCGGCGGAGCCAGGTGTCGCTGGGCGAGTCGCCCCGCCGGGTCTCCGACTGCCGCTGCAGCAGCCCGACCACCCGGGCCCGGACCCGTTCCCGCCCCACGCCGTACGCCGGGTTCTCCCGTCTCACGTCGTCGACGATGCGGCGCAGCCGTTCGATGGCGATCCGCCACCGGTAGGAATCGTCGGGGACGGTCAGCGGCTCGGTCGGCTTGCCGATGCGCCGCCAGAGCGCGTCCGACAGCACCGCGGCCATCTTCGCGTCATGCTTGACCCGCGCCGCTTCGGGCGTGTCAACCGCCTTGACCGGCACGGTGTCGACCAGCGCGTCGACGGTGGACTGGTGCACGTCGAGTTCGCCGAGGGCCGGCAGCACGCTCGCGATGTAGTGCAGGAACGCCGTGTTCGGCCCGACGATCAGCACGCCCGACCTTCGCAGCCGTTCGCGGTGCGTGAAGAGCAGGAACGCCGCCCGGTGCAGGCCCACCGCGGTCTTGCCGGTACCCGGTGCGCCCTGCACGCAGATCGTGTCGCCCAGCTCGGCGCGGACCAGTTCGTCCTGTTCCGGCTGGATCGTGGCGACGATGTCGCGCATCGGCCCGACGCGGGGCCGCTCGATCTCCGCCGTCAGGATGCGGCTGGCGGTGCCGAGTTCCTCCCCGCGGTCGAGGTGCTCGTCTTCGAAGCTGGTGAGCCGGCCCTTCACGAACCCGAAGCGCCGCCGGGTGCGCACGCCCTGCGGGTCGCGCGCACTGGCCTGGTAGAACGACCGCGAGACGGGTGCCCGCCAGTCGAGCACCATCGGCTCGCCGGCCGCGTCGGTGACGTGTCGTCGCCCGATGTGGAACCGGTTGTCGTCGCTCAGTTCGAGCCGCCCGAAGAAGAGCGGCGTGTTCGGGTCGTCGGCGAGCTCCCGCATCCGCCGGGACATGTGCCGGCCGAGCTGCTCGGCGGTGTAGGCATCACCGGCGACCCTGTCGCCCGTGGCGAAGAGCACCTCGGCCAGCTCGCGCATCCGTTTGAGCGCGGCCCGGGACTCGGTGAGATGTTGACGTTCTGCTGCGAGGTCGGAGTCAAGATCGGACACAGGCACGTGGCGTTCCCTTACGGACCATTCGTGGCTCGCTCGCGTATCCGGGGCGGCGTGGGCAAACCCAGGCGCGGTGACGTCCGCTGCGGTGCAACACACCGCGGCCGTCAAGCGGCCAGCCAGGTTACGCCGATACCCCCAATCCCTCCACCGATTTACAACGCAGGGCTTGTTTGCCAGCCCCTCTGTCCCCTGTTAATAATATTGTTAACCTGGGAGGTTGGTTGGAATGGCATGGGACATTTTCGTCACCTCGCAAGTAAAGGAGTTCCTCGACTCCACCACGGCGATCGTGCATAGCGAACATGAAGGAACTCCGGCCACCGTCCGCCGGCCGATCCGAGGTCAGAATCCTGTTCGTCTTCGATCCTTGGCGGTCGGCGATTCTGCTCGTGGCCGGCGACAAGTCCGGCCAGTGGAGCAGCTGGTACCGGAGGGCGATCCCAGAAGCGGAGCAGCTCTACGCGGAGTACCTAAAGGACCGGGAAGAGGAGCAGGGTCGATGAGCGAGTATGTTCGCTGGCGCGACACCGAACACTATGCCCGTGCCGTGGCGGACGCCGGCGGGGAAGAGGCGTTCAAGGCGCGCGCTCGGGAGCTGGATGACTGGGCCCGCGGTTGGCGGCTCGTCGAGATGCGCAAGCACCGCGGCATGACCCAGGAGCAGGTCGCCACCCACATGGGGATATCGGTGGCCCGGGTTTCCCAGATCGAATCGGGCAAGGTGTCCACCCAGGATGTGCTCGCCCGCTACGTCGCGGCTCTCGGTGGCACGCTCATCCTGGTTGCCGACTTCGGCGACGAGCAGATGCACGTCGCCTGATCAGAGCAGATCCGCGGGCGTGAACGTCCGGACCTCGGGGTGGCCGCCCAGCGACGCGTCGGGGCCGCCCCTCGACCAGAACGCGTACGTCAGGGCCGTACCGCCGGGTTCGGGGAGGTGGGCGGCCCTGCGCTGAAGGTCACCCAGGTCGCGGACGGTCAGCGGACCCGCCTGCCAGCGGCATTCGCCGACCAGAACGGGGTGGTCGCCGGCCAGGCCGAGCACGTCGATCTCCACCGTTTCGTCCTTCCACCAGCGGCCGACCACCGTGTCGGGCGGGAGGTCGCCGGCTGCCACGAGGCGGCCGGCGTGGTCGCGGGCGGCGGCCTCGAAGACCTGCGCCAGGTGCGACTGCCACCGGCCGGCCGTGCGGCGCTGGACGGCCGGGCCCTGCCCGCCCTCGATCAGGTCGGCGTCGTCGCGGAGGACGCGGAACCAGTAGGCAAGGTAGTGGTCGGCGATCTCATAGAGCGGATCGGGCGAGCCGGTGCTCCCCAGGGAGCGGACCGTGCGGACGTAGCCGGCCCGCCGCAGCCGGTCGAGGGTGTAGTCGATGCGTTGCTGGGCCCGGCCGGCGATCCGCGAGCGGCGACGGGCGCCACCGGCCATGGCGGTGAGCACCCGTTCGTAGCCGCCGCGCCAGTCGAGGTCTTCGGAGAGGATGTCGGGCGCGTCGCGCAGCAACAGGCCGCCCGGGGTGAAGGCCAGTTCGCGCAGGTTGTCGTTGGTCGAAAGGCCGGGTGACCAGCGGCTCAGGTGGAGCGGGTAGCCGCCGCAGGCCGCGTACGCCTCGACGAACGTCTCCGGTGCCAGCGAGGGCTGGAACGCCCGCGCCTCGGCGAGCGGAAAGGGGTCCATCCGGCGCTCGACGCCGGCCCTGCGGTGCAACCCGCCCTGCGGGCCCAGCATCTGCTCCATCACCGCGACCGCGGAGCCGGTGATCACCAGCATGAGCCGCTGGTTCCGGACGTGGTTCTCCCAGACGGCCGACACCGTGTCGGCGAAGTCGGCGCGCCCGCCGGTGAGGCGCGGCGCCTCGTCGAGGACGACCAGCAGCGGCTCGGTGCGGGCCAGCCCGGCGACGAACCGCAGCGCGGCCTCCCACGTGGGGAACGTCTCGGGGACCAGGTCTCGCACGTCCTCTTCCAGCTGCTCGCGGAGCGCACCGGCGAACCGCCGTAACTGCCGGTCGTCGGTGTCCTGCCGGGTGGCGGTGAAGTAGACCGCGCGCTTGTCGCCGGCGAAGTGCGAGAGCAGAAAGGTCTTTCCGATGCGACGCCGACCCCAGACCACCGCGAGCTCCGGGTGACCGCCGGCGGCCCGCGCCCAGGCCGCGTTCAACTCGGCGAGCTCGGCCGTGCGTCCCACGATGGCCACCGCACCAAGGTACTACAAACAGCTTGTAGTACAAACTCTTTGTACCGGGTAAGTGCGACGCCTCGTGGGAGGCGTGTTGCGGTGAATGGCACCCTTAGGGGCGTGGCGGAGGACGAGGGCGTGGCAGACGAGGCACCCAAGCGGGCCAAGATCAGCGACCCGCTCGTGATGCGGGCGCTCGCCCATCCGGCCCGGTTGACGATTCTCGAGGAGCTTGCCCTCGGTCGGGCCGGCACGGCCACCGAGTTCGCCGCGGTGTGCGGCCTCACCCCGAGCGCGACCAGTTATCACCTGCGCGCGCTGGCCCGGGCCGGTCTGGTGCAGGAGGCTCCCGGCCGGGGTGACGGTCGCGAGCGGGTCTGGCAACTGGTGGTCTCGGGCGGCTACGAGGTCGAAATCAGGCCCGGCAGCGACGCCGAGACGATCAAGGCCGAGCAGGAACTCGTTCTGATCTGGCTGGCCAGGTCGGAGGCCCGGGTCCGGAACTGGGTGGTGCGGTGGCCCGACGAACCCCGCGAGTGGTACGAGGCGGCCTCGCTGAGCGAGACGATGATCGTGGCCACCGTCGATGAACTCAGGGACCTGAACCGGAAGGTCGCCGCGCTGCTCCAGCCGTACGCGCTGTCGCACCGGGCCGAGCCGCCGCCCGAGTCGAGGATGCTCGCGATCGGCTACCGCACGGTCCCGCTGCCGGATAAGCCGGATAAATCCGGCCACTAGCCCGCAAAGAAACGAACAACATCAACACAAGGGGATTGTCCGGCCGAGATGTGAAGTGGATACTTCGAAGTATGTCCTTCGCATCGGAAGAACAACAGCGCGACGACTGGCGCGACGTCTGGGTCGCCGCCAGCGCCCGGGCGGTCTCCCTCGCCGGCGACTTCCTCGCCGCGACCGCGCTGGTCCTGGCCCTCCAGCAGCGCGGCGACGACGGCTTCGGGGTGGCCGCCCTCCTGCTGGCCAGCACCGTGCCGATGGTGCTGCTCGCCCCGGTGGGCGGGCGCCTCGCCGACCGGTTCGACAGCCGCCTGCTGCTCACCACGGTCGGCCTGGCACAGGTGGTGTGCTGCGTGGGGATGGCCTTCACCACGAACACGGCGGCGCTGGTCGCCCTGGCCGCGCTGCTGTCGACCGGGCTCGCGATCAGCCAGCCGACGTTCGTCGCACTGATCCCGGCGATGGTGCGCCGGGCGAGCCTGCCCAGGGCGATGGCGATCGGTCAGACCGCCAACTCGGTCGGCATGATCATCGGGCCGGGACTGGCCGGGTTCCTGGTGGGCGGGTTCGGGCTGCGGCTCCCGTTGCTCCTCAACGCCGTCACGTATGTCGCGGTGGTCGTGGCGGGGCTGGTCCTCCGTACCAGACGGGGTGCGAAGGCCACGAAGACCGAACAGGAGCAGACCTGGCGGCTGCGCCAGGACCCGCTGCTCGTCCGGTTGGTGCCGGCGGCGACGGTGGTGATCGGCGCGATCAGCGTGGTGAACGTGGTGCTGGTGTTCTTCGTCCGCGACACGTTGGACGCGTCGGCGATTGCCTACGGCCTGGTCGACACCGTGCTCACGATCGGGTTGGTGGCCGGTGCCTGGGCGGTGGCCCGGTTCGCCCGCGGCGACGACTCGCTGGCCCTCGGCCTCATCGTGTCGCTGGCCGGGATGGGCCTGGTGTTCCTGGTGGCGTCGACCGTGCCCAACGTGCTGTGGCTGGTGCCGTTGTACATCGTCGCCGGCGGGTTCAACGGTGCGCTGAACTCCGTGGTCGGCCTGCTGATGGCCCGCCGGGTGCCGGCGCGGTCGCGCGGCCGGGCCTCGGGGCTGCTCAACGGCTTCTCCAACGGCGCGGTCGCCGTCGGTTACGTGCTCGCGGGCGTGTTGCTGCAGGTGCTCACCCCACGCCAGTGCGTGGCCGCCGCCGGGCTGGCCGGCGTGCTGACCATGGCTGCTCTCGCGGTCCCCATCCTTCGGGCCGCGAAACGGCCGGAACCGACGGTCGAGCCGCAACCGGCGTTAGCCGCTTCTTAGCTGTTCGGCGACCTTGCGGCAGATCCCCGCGCCGTGGTTCTTGCCCAGGCTGCCCGCATGCCGGGCCATGACGCTCAGCGTCCAGCCCCGGCCGATGGCCATGCACGCGATGTGCCACTGCTTGTCGTCGCGCAGCAGCCAGCCGTTCTTCACCGCGACCTGCTCCGCGGGCGGGGCGATCTCGATCACCCCGAACTTGCCCGGCCCGCGCACCGCGCGCATCTCGCCGAGCAGCCAACCGGTCCACTCCGGGCCGGCCGCGCGGCCGTCGGCGATGCAGGCGGCCAGGCGCGCGACGTCGCGGGCCGACATCTTCGTGAGGCTCCACGAGTTCTGCACGCCGGTGGTCTCGGTGAGCCCGCACATCGAGATCATTCGCTTGATGGACCCGAGGTTGCCGTTGGCCTTGTGGAACTCGAACGTGTACGTGGTGTCGCTGTCGCGGATCATCTTGCTGAGCCGCTGCATGATCACGGCGCTCGGTTTCTGTTTCTTCTCGCCGGCGCGGCGCAGGTAGTCGGCGGCGACCCACGCCTTGCTCATCGAGGCGGTGTCGCTGGGCGCGGCGATGTTGGCCGAGCCGGTGATCGCGCCGGTCGCGGTGTCGAGCAGCGCCCACGACCAGAAACCGGGCGTGTTGATCGCCACCGGTTTGGCGGTGAGGAACGGGCCCGCCGTGGTCGGGCTGGCGGCCGGGCTCGCGGTTTGTGCTTCGGAAGGGGCAACGCTCGGCTCGGGGTAGGTGAAATAGGTGCGGCCGTCGTCGGCCGCGGCAAGAACATAGGGGACGGCCACAGCAGCGCCGATCAGCACGGCGACCACGGCCGTGACGACCAGCACTGCACCCCGCCGCACGGAGCGCAATCTACCTCCGGCGGAGCAGTATTGCGGGGTGACAGTTCGCCGTCCCCGCGTGGGCCACATCCAGTTCCTCAACTGCCTGCCGATCTACTGGGGGCTGATGCGGTCGGGTGCCCTGCTCGACGTCGACCTGTACAAGGACACGCCCGACCGGCTCAACGCCGCTCTGGTCGCGGGAGATCTGGACATCGGACCCATTTCGCTCGTGGAGTACCTTCGTCACGCCGACGAACTGCTGCTGCTTCCGGACCTCGCGGTCGGCAGCGACGGCCCCGTGCAGTCGGTGGTCATCGCGTCGACCCGGCCATTACACGAACTCGACGGCCGTCCGGTTGCACTGGGCTCCACCTCCCGTACCGGCGCCCTGCTGGCCCGGATGCTGCTCGCCGACCGGTTCGGCGTGCGGCCCACGTACTTCAGCAGCCCGCCCGACCTCGGCCGCATGCTCCAGGAGGCCGACGCGGCCGTGCTCATCGGCGACGTCGCGCTCCGTACGGTGATCTCGCCCGGCAACCTGCTGGTCACCGACCTGGGCCAGGCGTGGCGGGAGTGGACGGGGTTGCCCATGGTGTTCGCCGCCTGGGCCGTCCGCCGCGATTTCGCTCTCGCGCACCCCGGCCTCACGAAGGACGTCCACGAGGCGTTCATCCGCTCCCGCGAACTCTGCCTCGACGAACTCGACGACGCCGCCACGGCCGCCGCACGGTGGGAGCCGTTCGACGCCCCCACGCTGGCGACGTACTTCCGGGTGCTCGACTTCTCGCTGGGCGAGCGCCAGGTGGCCGGCCTCCGCGAGTTCGCCCGCCGGGCCGCCGACCGCGGCGAGGCGCCGGCCCTTCCGGCGGACGGTCCCGTCTTCTTCGCGTAGTTCTGTCGCACCCCGCCGCTACGGTTCGCGATCGTGATTCCCGATTCGACGACCCGGTTCATCACCGCCGTGAAGCTGCGCGAGCTCCGGGCCCAACGCGACGAGTTGCGCGGGGTGTACGACGATCTCGCCACCCGGGCGGCGGCTGCCACCGATCCGCACGGGCGGTTGACGGAGCTGGCCACCGGTCTCGGCGACCTCACCCTGGCCGGCCGTACGTTGCACCCGGAGCTGGCCGACCTGCGGGTACTGGTCAACGGGTCGCTGGCCGGTGGCCTCACGTCGCCCGACCTCGTCGAGCGCTGGTCCGCCCGGCTGGTCGACGAGCTCGCCTGCGGGCGCCTGCGGTCGGAGTTCGTGTTCCGGTTCGGGGCGTTGCTGGAGGAGTGGGCCGAGGGCGCCGGCGTTCCCCGGCCCGAGGCGGATCCGTCCGGCCATCGTGAACTCCGGGCCCGGATCCTGGCCCCGGCACCGGCCAACCGGCATCGGGACCTCGTCGACGGGCTGCGGCTCGGGTTCGGTCAACCGGGCGCGGGAACCGACGCGACGTCGACGGCCGTGTCCCTCGGCGATCTCACGCCGGTGCTCCAGGCGCTGGGCGACGAGCAGTACCTGGAACCCGGCCTGCGGGCCGAGGCGCGGCGGTTCGCGGCCGACCAGACGCTCGCCGGTGAGCTGGCCGACGTGCTCACCGTTCTCGGCGCCGACGCCGACGGTCTGCGCTGGCCGGCCGGCGGGGTCGCGACCCGGGCGGTGTGGACCCGGAACCGGTGGCGGCTGTACCCGATGCAGGATCTGCCGATGGCGTGCCTGCACGACATCTGGGCCCGGCGGTTCGAGACCCGGCTGAGCCGGCGGACGCAGCCGGAGCGCGAGTACTCCCACTGGTCGGTGCAGGTGCAGACCCATCGCCGCGACCTGCTGGCCAAGTTGCACCGGATGGGTGGCTACCACGACGACCACGAGGGCTTCAACGTCGCGCTGGCCCTGATCGACGCCGAGCTCGAACTCGACGCGGCCGCGTTCGGCCCCCGGCCGATGTACCTGGTGAAGCTCGACATCCGCGACTACTACGCGAGCATTCCCCACGATCTCCTGATGACGGTCCTGCGGAAGATCGGCCTGCCGGACCGCGACCTCGAGCAGGTGGCGGCCTTCCTGGCGATGCCGTTGGCGCCGGAGCCGGCCGACGATCCGGAACCGCCCCGGGCGCGGCGGGGCGTTCCCCTGGGCTACCGGCTGTCCGACGTGCTCGCCGAACTGGTCGGTACGTGCCTGGAGGCGTACGTCGAGGCCCGCACCCCGGTCCGGATCATCCGTCGGGTCGACGACATCTGCCTGCTCAGCGCCGATCCGGGCGCCGTGGTCGCGGCGTGGCAGCACGTGGCGGACTTCGTCGCCGCCTGTGGACTGACGCTCAACGACGACAAGTTCGGCGCTGTCGCGATCGGCGGTTCACTTCCCGACGCGCTGGTGGGAGCGCCGACGCCCCGGTGGGGCATGGTGACGCTGGACGATCGGGGGCAGTGGGGGCTGCACGAACCGGGCTTCGAGGAGTACCTCGCCCGGAGCCGGCGGCTCGCGTCCGCCGCGGGGTCGGTGCTGTCGAAGGTCGACGTCGTCAACAGCGACCTGACCTACCTGGTCGACGCCCTGGCCGTCGGCACCGACCTCGGGCCGCACCATCGCGCGATGGTGAGCGAGGCACTGCTGCGGTTCCACCGCGACCACGGCGGCCCCGGCCGCAGCATCGTCGACGAGTTGTGCGCCGACATCGAGCGGCTCGTCAGCGACAGCGACGGGCAGGCCGGCCCGATCCCGGAGGCCTGGTTGTACTGGCCGGTCACCGCGGGCGGGCTGGGGTTGCGCGCGCCGCAGGTGCTGGCGGGGCAGTTCGCCGAGGCGTTCCGGTGCCGGAGCCGCGTCGGCCCGCCGCCCGGTCCGGCCGGGCCGGGGTGGGACACCGACGACCACCGCTGGGGGGAGTACTACCAGCACCTGACCGCTCCGTTGTTGCCGGCCGCGCCCCGGGAGACGGCGGCGATGAAGGGCATGGTGGCCGACTTCATCGACCGGGGCTCCACCATCTCGCACGGTCGGCAACGCGGGCTGGCCCCGTACTGGCGGTGGATTCTCACCGTGTACGGGCCCGAGATCCGCGAGCGGTTCGGCACGTTCCGGTTCCTCACCACCGAACTGGTGCCGTTGCGCCTCCTCGGCCGGCGGTGGCAGGGCGCCGGGCCCGAGCAGCACCAGGAGGAACTGTTC
This sequence comes from Virgisporangium aurantiacum, assembly GCF_016863635.1. Taxonomy (GTDB): domain Bacteria; phylum Actinomycetota; class Actinomycetes; order Mycobacteriales; family Micromonosporaceae; genus Virgisporangium; species Virgisporangium aurantiacum. The sequence goes on from NZ_BOPG01000069.1 coordinate 40,490, forward strand.
GACGACGAGCCGCCGTTCTGATCAGGCGGTGGTGCCCAGTTGAACGGCCACCTGTTTGCAGATGTTGGCGCCGTGGGCCATCCCCAGGTCGACCGGGTACTGGGTCAGCACGCTCAGGGCCCAATCGTCGGTGACGGCGAGACAGGCGATGTGCCACTTGCCGTCCTTGCGGTTGATCCAGCCGTTCTTCACCGCGACCTTGGTGGCCACGTCCGGCGGGAACGCGTCGATGATGCCGAAGCGGCCGGCGCCGCGCACCTGGCGCATCTCGTTCAGGAGCCAGGCGGTCCACTTCGGGCCGGCGGCACGACCGTCGGCGACGCACACGGCCAGCCGGGCGCCGTCGCGGGCGGAGACCTCCGTCGTGCTCCACGAGCCGGACGCGACCGGGCGGCTCTCGGTGAGGCCGCAGGTCCGGATCATGCGGTTGATCGAGGTGCTGCCGCCGTTGGCGGTGTTGAAGGTGTTCGCGATCGCGTTGTCGCTGTCGCGGATCATCTGGCTCAGGGCTTTCAGCCGGGTGTCCTCCACGCCGGCGCCCCGCTCGGCCTGGCGGCGGAGGTAGTCGGCGGCGATCCACGTCTTGATCATCGACGCGGTGTCGGAGCGGGCGGCGAGGTTGGCCGAGCCGCTGAGGGTGCCGGTGCGCCGGTCGATCAGCGCCCACGACCAGAACCCGGCGGTGGTGAGGTCGACCTGTCCGGCCCGCAGGGTACGGGCAGTGCCCGCCGGGGCCGGTTGCACGGCCTGCACCGGCGGCGGCACCGCCGCACCCTCGTCGAGGTTGGCCTCCATCGCGGTTCCCGCACGTGGTGGGCGCTGCCCCGGGGTCTGGGCGGTGCTGACCACGTCGGGCATCAGCAGCATGGCGGCGGCGCTCATGACGACCGCCGCAATGAACGGTGTGCCACGAATAACCATATTTGTACCTTGCCTGGTGGAATGTGAGTTAGCTGCCTTCTTGCGAAACAACACGCTTAACCGGGGGTGAGGTTGCGGTGTTACAGCAGATTGCGATCAAGGCGGGTCGGCTGTAACACTTGCGGGGTGTGCGGCAACGACTTCGCGCCGGACGAAACGGGCCTGCTCGCCGAGGTGGAGCGGGCCGAACGTGCGCTGCTCACAGCGCCGGAGGCGCCCAGGGGCGCGGCGGCTGAGGCACCCACGGGCGCGCTCCACTTCGACGAACTCATCGCCGCCGAGCAGAAGATCGAACCGCGCGACTGGATGCCCGACGCGTATCGGAAGACGCTGATCCGACAGATCGCCCAGCACGCCCACTCCGAGATCATCGGGATGCAGCCGGAGGGCAACTGGATCAGCCGCGCGCCCACGCTCAAGCGCAAGGCGATCCTGCTGGCCAAGGTCCAGGACGAGGCCGGACACGGCCTGTACCTGTACGCCGCGGCCGAGACGCTCGGCATCAACCGCGACGAGCTCGTCGAGATGCTCGTCAGTGGCCGGCAGAAGTACTCGTCGATCTTCAACTACCCGACGCTCACCTGGGCCGACATCGGCGCCATCGGCTGGCTGGTCGACGGCGCGGCGATCGTCAACCAGGTGCCGCTGTGCCGGTGCTCGTACGGCCCGTACGCCCGGGCCATGATCCGCATCTGCAAGGAGGAGTCGTTCCACCAGCGGCAGGGCTACGAGATCCTCTACACGCTGTCGCACGGCACCGCCGGGCAGAAGGCGATGGCGCAGGACGCGGTCGACCGCTGGTGGTACCCGTCGCTCGCGATGTTCGGCCCGCCCGACGGCGACTCCACCCACTCCGAGCAGTCGATGGCGTGGAAGATCAAGCGCTTCTCCAACGACGACCTGCGGCAGAAGTTCGTCGACATGTGCGTGCCGCAGGCCGAGATCCTCGACCTGAAGCTCCCCGACCCCGACCTCCACTGGAACGCCGAGGAGGGCCGGCACCACTACACCCAGCCCGACTACACGGAACTGATGCGCGTGATCAAGGGCGACGGCCCGTGCAACCGGCAGCGCATGGCGCACCGCCGCCGGGCCCACGACGACGGCGCCTGGGTCCGCGAGGCGGCCGCGGCGTACGCCAAGAAGAAAGCAGCCGCATGACGGGCTGGGCACTGTGGGAGGTGTTCGTCCGGCCGCGGCGGGGGCTCTCCCACACGCACGTCGGCAGCGTCCACGCCCCCGACGCGGAGACCGCGCTGCGCAACGCGCGCGACGTCTACACCCGTCGCCAGGAGGGCGTGTCGATCTGGGTGGTGCCGGCCGTCGAGATCACCGCGAGCAGCCCCGACGAGAAGGACGCCTTCTTCGACCCGGCCGCCGACAAGGTCTACCGGCATCCCACGTTCTACGACGTTCCGGAAGGCGCGCCGCACATATGACCGAGCACTCGTGCGAGGGCATCATCAAGCAGAGCCCTCCCGGTCAGGGCGGGTCACCACGGAGTGGGGACCCGGCATGACCGACGCCCTTGCGCTCGCCGACGACGCGTTGATCGCGGCCCAGCGCCTGGCCGAGTGGTGCTCGCGCGGCCCGGAACTGGAAGAGGACATCGCGCTGGCTAACATCGCGCTCGACCAGTTGGGCACCGCGCGCCTCCTGCTCACCCACGCCGGCCAGGAGAATGGCCGGACCGAGGACGACCTCGCCTTCCTGCGCACCGACCGCGAGTTCCGCAACTGCCTGCTGGTCGAACTGCCTGACGGCGACTTCGCGGTCACCATGGTCAAACTGCTGTTCCTCGCGGCGTACCAGAAGCCGTTGTACGAAAGCCTGAGCGAAGACGGAGAGCTGGGTCCGATCGCCGCCAAGGCCGTCAAGGAGAGCACCTACCACCTCGACCACGCCAAACTGTGGACGATCCGGCTGGGCGACGGCACGGAGGAGTCGCACCGGCGGGCCCAGGCCGCGGTCGACGACCTGTGGCCGTACACCCACGAACTCTTCGAGCCCCCGTTCGATCCATTGCGTACGACGTGGCTCGAAACCGTACAGACGACGCTCGAGGAAGCCACGCTGACCCGGCCCGAGGACCGCTGGCGGCCCACCGGCGGCCGGAGCGGCGTGCACACCGAGCACCTCAGCCTCCTCCTGGCCGAGATGCAGGTGCTGCACCGCGCCCACCCGGGGGCGACATGGTGACCGTCGAATCCGCCGTCGAAGCGGCCATCGCGGCGGTACCGGACCCCGAGATCCGCGTCCTCACGATCGCCGACCTCGGGATCCTGCGCGGTATCGAGGTCGCCGCCGACGGCCGGGTGGTCGTGACGATCACGCCCACGTACACCGGCTGCCCGGCCATGGACGTGATCCGTCGCGACATCGTCGCCGCCGCGACCAGGGCCGGCGCCGCCGGGGTCGAGGTCCGCACGGAGCTGTCACCGCCGTGGACCACGGACTGGATCTCGGCCGACGGACGCGCGAAGCTCGCCGCCGCCGGAACTGTTCCGCCACCGGCGACAGCCAAACCGGGCGCGACGATGCTGCGGCTGACCATGCGCTGCCCCCGGTGCGGCTCGCCGGACACCGAGGAGCTGTCCCGGTTCGGGTCCACCGCGTGCAAGTCGCTCTGGCGCTGCCGGTCGTGCCGGGAACCCTTCGACTCGGTCAAGGCGCACTGATGACGGAGGTCGTCGTGCGGCGTCCGGTCAAACGGCGCCCGGTCTTCCATCCGCTGCCGGTGGCGGCCGTCGACCGGCTCACCGACGACGCGGTCGCGGTGACGTTCGCGGTGAGCGAGGACCTGCGGACGGCGTTCGCGTTCCGCGCCGGTCAGCACCTCACCGTCCGCCGCCCGATGCGACCGGGTGAGGTCGACGCGCGGCGGAGCTACTCGATCTGCTCGACGCCGCGCGAGCTCGCCGAGCACGGCCGGCTCCGGGTCGGCGTGAAACTGGTGCCCGACGGCGTGTTCTCCACCTGGGCGTGCGGCGACATGCGACCCGGCGACGTCGTCGACGTGCTGCCGCCGCTGGGCCACTTCACCACCGACTTCGACCCCGCCCGCACGAGGCACTACGGCGCCGTCGCCGCCGGGTCCGGGATCACGCCGGTCCTGTCGCTGGTCGCCACGGCCCTGGCCACCGAGCCCGGGAGCCGGTTCACGCTGCTCTTCGGCAACCGGTACGCGCGCAGCGTCATGTTCGCCGAGGAACTGGCCGACCTGAAGGACCGCTACCCGGCCCGGTTCCACCTGGTGCACGTGCTCTCCCGCGAACCGCAGGGCGCCGACCTGCTCTCCGGCCGGCTCGACGGCGACCGGCTCACGCGGATCTTCGAGAGCGTGCTCGTCGACGCGGCCACGGTCGACGAGTGGTTCCTGTGCGGCCCGTACGGTCTCGTACTCGACGCGAAGGCCGTGCTCGGCGAGCGCACGCGCGTCCACTCTGAGCTTTTTCATGTGGACGACGAGCCGCCGCCGCCGCGCGAACGCCCGGCCACGCCGGGCGCCGCGACCACGGTCACGATCCGGTTGGACGGCCGGGAGTCGACCTTCGACATGGCGCCCGACGCGCGGGTGCTCGACGCGGCGCTCGCGGTGCGGCCGGAACTGCCGTACGCCTGCAAGGGCGGGGTGTGCTCGACCTGCCGGGCCATGGTGGTCGAGGGCCAGGTCGAGATGGCCCGCAACTACGCTTTGGAACCGGACGAAACGGCCAGGGGATACGTTTTGACCTGTCAGTCGGTGCCGATATCGGCCACTCTCGTGGTCGACTATGACGCGTGACCAATCCGTCGGACGGTGAGCCTCGAACAGAGGGCATGCCCCCGCTGTCCCGAGGCCGTGTGTACCGGAGCGAGCCGGTTCCTGAGCCGGCATCCGACCCCAACGAACTGCTGAACCGGGTCGCCCGCGGCGACGAGGCCGCGTTCGCCACCCTGTACGACCTGGTCTCCGCCCGCCTGTACGGCCTGGTACTGCGGGTCGTGCGCGACCCGGCGATGGCCGAGGAGGTGGCGCAGGAGGCGATGGTGGAGGTGTGGCGCGGCGCGACCCGGTTCGACCAGGCCAAGGGCTCGGCGGTGTCGTGGATGCTCACGATCGCCCACCGGCGCGCCGTCGACCGGGTGCGCAGCGAGCAGGCCGCCTCCGACCGGTTGCGGAAGGCAGCGACGGTGGAGGTCGCGTACGACGACGTGGTCGAGCAGGCCACCACGCGGATCGAGCGCCAGCAGGTGCGCCGCTGCATCGCCGGCCTCACCGAGCTGCAACGCGAGGCCGTGCTGCTCGCGTACTACCGGGGGTACACGTATCGCGAGGTGTCGGAGCTGCTGAACACTCCGCTGCCGACGATCAAGACGCGGATGCGCGACGGGTTGATTAGATTGAGGGATTGCTTGGGGGTGACGGCGTGACCATGAGTGACATTCATTCGTTGTCCGGCGCCTATGCCCTCGACGCGGTCGACGACATCGAGCGGGCCGCGTTCGAACGGCACCTGCGCGAGTGCTCGTCCTGCTCGCTGGAAGTGCTCGAGTTGCGGGAGACCGTCGGGCGGCTGTCCGACTCGGTGGCGGTCGAGCCGCCGCCGGGGCTGCGGGCGTCGGTGTTGCAGGCCGTGGCCCGCACGCCGCAGGCTCCGCCGGGTCGCGCCGCGCGCGGGGGGCCGGCCGCGTCGGCCCAGCGCTGGCGCCGCTTCGCCGCGGCGTCCGTCGCGGCCGGGGTGATCGCGGTCGGCATCGGCGCCGGCACGTGGACGGTCGCGAACCGCAACGTCGACGACGCGCGCCGCGCGACCGCGGCCGCCGAGGCGCAACTGGCCAGGGTCGGGCAGGTGCTGGCCGCGCCGGACGCGAAGCAGTACACCACCGCGGCCACCGGCGGTGGCACGGTCACCGTGACGGTCTCCCGGTCGATGAACGCCGCGGTCGCGGCGATGGGCGGCATGCCCAACGTGGGCGCCGGGAAGATCTACCAGCTGTGGATGATCCCGGCGGGCGAGCCGAAGGTGGTGGCCCGGCCGGTCGGCCAGACGCCTCCGGGCGGCACATCCACCATGCAGGTGATGCCGGTCGGCGACGCCGAACTCTTCGGCGTCACGGTCGAGCCCAGGGGCGGCTCCAAGAAACCCACCACCGACCCGGTGGCGCTCATCGCGCTGGCGTAACGTCCAAGATCTTTGGATCGTCCGGACGCCAGACGGCGGCCGCGGCGTTCGCGCGGACCTGTTCCCCGCTGGTGGCCCCCGCGATGACGCTGGCCACGGCGGGCTGCGCGAGCAGGCCGCCGATCGCCACCGCGAGCATCGACACGCCGTTGTCGGCGGCGTACCGCTCGAGCCGCTCGATGGTGTCCCACGGCGCGTCGGCCAGCCAGCGGTTGAAGCCGTCGCCGGCCAGGCGGGTGCCGGCCGGCGCCTGCTCGCCGCGCCGGTACTTGCCGGTGAGCAGGCCGCTCTCCAGCGGGAAGTACGGCAGCAGGCCGAGGCCGAACTTCTCGCACGCGGGCAGCACGTCGCTCTCGACCTCGCGGTTGATCAGGCTGTACCGGTTCTGCGCGCTGACGAACGGGGTGAGGTTGGCGGTGCGGGCGATCCAGGCGGCGTCGGCGATCTGGTGCCCGGCGAAGTTCGAGTGCCCGATGTACAGCACCTTGCCGGCCCGGACCAGGTCGTCGAGGGCGGCCATGGTCTCCTCGACCGGCGTGCCCGCGTCGGGGAAATGGAGCTGGTAGAGGTCGATGCGGTCGGTGCCGAGCCGCTTGAGGGACGTCTCCACGGCCGTGCGGATGTACCGGCGGGCGCCCCGGGCGCCGAGGTCGCGGCCGTTGGTGCCGTGCACGTCGCCGCCGAACTTCGTGGCGATCACGGCGTCGTCGCGGCGCTTGCCGAGGGCGGCGCCCAGCACCTCTTCCGAGTTGTGCGCCTGGTCGCCGTAGATGTCGGCCGTGTCGAAGAGGTTGATGCCCAGGTCGAGGGCGGTATGGACGACATCGGTGGCGCGCTCGTCGTCGATGCGGCGGCCGAAGTTGTTGCAGCCGATGCCGATCGTGGAGACAACCAGGCCGGACGACCCGAGACGGCGGTAAGCGATGTCGGTCACGGCCATGATCCTATGCCGGGCGTTACGCTCGAACCGTGACCCAGGTGATCAGCGACATCCTGCAGCGGGCCGCCGACGGTGGGCGGATCACTCACGACGAGGCCCTCCTTCTCTACACGGACGCACCCCTGCATCCGCTGGGTGAAGCGGCCGACGCGGTGCGTCGCCGCCGGTATCCGGACAATGTGGTCACATACCTGATCGACCGCAACATCAACTACACGAACGTCTGCGTGACGGCCTGCAAGTTCTGCGCGTTCTATCGCGCGCCGAAGCACTCCGAGGGCTGGTCGCACCCGATGGAGGAGATCCTGCGCCGGTGCGGCGAGGCGGTCGAACTGGGTGCCACGCAGGTGATGCTGCAGGGCGGCCACCACCCCGACTACGGGGTCGAGTACTACGAAGATCTGTTCTCCTCGGTGAAGCAGGCCTATCCGCAGCTCGTGATCCACTCGATCGGCCCGAGTGAGATTCTGCATATGTCCAAGGTGTCGTCCGTTTCGATCGAGGAGGCCGTGCGGCGCATCAAGGCCGCCGGGCTCGACTCGATCGCCGGCGCCGGCGCCGAGATGCTGCCGTTGCGGCCGCGCAAGGCCATCGCTCCGCTGAAGGAGTCGGGCGAGCGGTGGCTGGAGGTCATGGAGGTCGCGCACGGCCTCGGCGTCGAATCCACCGCGACCATGATGATGGGGACGGGAGAGACCGCGGCCGAGCGCATCGAGCACCTCCGGATGATCCGCGACGTGCAGGATCGCACCGGCGGGTTCCGGTCGTTCATTCCGTGGACCTACCAGCCCGAGAACAACCATTTGAAGGGACGCACGCAGGCGACCGCCCTGGAGTACCTGCGCCTGATCGCGGTGGCGCGGCTGTTCTTCGAGACCGTTCCGCACCTGCAGTCGTCGTGGCTCACCACGGGCAAGGACGTCGGCCAGTTGTCGCTGCACATGGGCGTCGACGACCTCGGATCGATCATGCTCGAAGAGAACGTGATCTCCTCGGCGGGCGCCAAACACCGGTCGAACCTGCACGAGCTCATCTCGCTGATCCGGTCGGCCGACCGGATTCCGGCCCAGCGCGACACCCTCTACAACCGGCTGGCCGTGCACTGGACGCCCGACGACGATCCGACCGACGAGCGTGTGGTTTCCCACTTCTCGTCGATCGCTCTTCCCGGTGGTGGAGCCGGTCGTCAGCTGCCCTTGGTAGACGCGCGGTAGTTTTGCTTTCACCCACTGTCTCAAGTGGACAGAATCGTTACTGCCTCGTCATCGCTTCGCCCGAATTGGCGCTGATTGTAGGGTGGCGTCGGGGGTTAAGACTTCGATAAGTTGCCGCGGTCCTTCCAACTCTCTTCCCTCGGGGGAGTCATGGGCTTGCTACGCAACCGATCCCTCGTGGTCACCGGTGCTGTTGCCGCCGCCGTACTGCTCGCCGCCCCGCCCGCGTTCGCGGAACCGGCGGGTGCCGATGTCGAGTTCCGGGTCGTCGGCAACACGGTGGTCGAAGCCGTCGGCAAGCCGGTGTTCGTCCAGCTCGCCAACAAGGGCCCGGACACGGCCGACAACATCGTGGTGAAGGTCGACATCAGCAAGGTCGACACCGACAAGGTCGAGGCGCGGACCCCGGCGGGCTGCAGCGACCCCGACGGCGGCATCTTCCTGTGCAGCGTCGGCAGCCTGACTCCCGGCGAGACCAACACCGGCTTCTCCCCGTTCGACATCATCTCGGTGAGAAAACTCAACAGCGGCGAGTCCGGTGCCGCGGGATCGTTCAGCGTCGAGGTCACGTCCGACACCCCGGACCCCAATCCCGGAAACAACAAGAAGGTCGACGTTCCGCTGACGGTCAAGCCGTGGGCGTACGACCTCAACGTCGCCGTCCAGGACATCTGGGCCGCGCAGAGCGGCGAGCCGAACCCGGTCAAGCCCGGTGACGAGGCGCCGTTCGTCGCCCAGTTCTCCAACACCGGCGACGCGACCGCGCTCGATCCGGTGTGGCAGGTGTCGCTGCCGCCGTACGTCACGTTCGTCCGCGAGGACGCATCGTGGGCCGGCGAAAGCAAAACCACCGAGTTCTGTACCTTCAACGCGCCGAGGACCGTGGCCTCCTGCAAGGCGGCCGGGGTGGCGATCCCCAGGAATTTCGTCTTCGGTAGCGCCTTCACCGTGCGGGTCGCCAAGGACGCGCCCGGCCCGGCCGCGCTGACCGGCGGCATCGCCGACGGTGGCGCCCTGGGCATCCTGAAGGATGCGCCCCCGCCGCCCGAGGAGGCTGTTTCGCTCGCGGCGTCGAAGGGCCTCAAGCTCTCCACGATGACGGCCCAGCAGCGATCGGCCGTCGATGGTGGCGACGACGCCGACCCGAGCGACAACGGGGCCTTCTTCTCCGCGCACGTCGCCGCCAACGGGGCCGACCTGGCGGTCACCGCGACCTCGGCCAGCGGCGCGGTCGGCGCTGTTGTCAAGATCACGGTGACGGTCGAGAACCACGGCGACGCGTCGTCGCCGGACACGACGCTGACGGTCACCGCGCCCACCGGCACCGAACTGGTCGACATGCCGACCAACTGCGTGTTCGTCACCGCGGGCAAGGTCGGCAAGTGCGAGGGGCTGCTCTCGGCGGGCGAGAAGAGCGCGGGGCAGTTCTCCTTCAAGATCGCTTCCACGTCGGTCGCGAAGGACGGCAAGGCGCACATCGAGGGCCCGCTGTTCGACAGGAACCCGGCCAACAACGACGCGGCGATCGTCATCACGATCGACAACGGGCTGCCGATCACCGGCGCCAAGGTGTCGGTGATCGCCGGTACCGGTGTGGCCGTGCTGCTGGCCGGCGCGCTGCTGTTCTTCCTCGCGCGGCGACGCCGCGTCGAACTGGTGACGCCCTCGCGCGACGCCTGAATCTTTACCGCATATAGCCGGCGGCCGGTGCACCTGTGGGTGTGCCGGCCGTCCGTGCGCATAGGGTGTTCCTCGTGGGTAGGGCGTCTTTGGAGAAGGAGCCGCACGAGGTCGCGGCGATGTTCGACGGTGTGGCGGAGAAGTACGACCGCACCAACACCGTCCTGGCGCTCGGCCAGGACCGGATGTGGCGGCGGTGCACGCGCGAGGCGCTCGACCTGAAATCCGGTGAACGCGTGCTCGACCTGGCCGCCGGAACCGGCGTGTCCACACAGGAACTGGCCCGCTCCGGCGCCACCGCGATCGGCGCCGACTTCTCCGTCGGGATGCTCCGCGCCGGCCGACGCGCCCGCCCGTCGGTGCCCCTGGTGGCGGCCGACGCGCTGGCCCTGCCGTTCGCCGACGACTCGTTCGACGCGGTCACCATCTCGTTCGGCCTCCGGAACATCGTCGATCCGGCCGCCGCGCTCCGCGAAATGGCCCGGGTGACCAGGCCCGGCGGCCGCCTCGTCGTGTGCGAGTTCAGCCACCCGGTGCTCCCGCCGTTCCGGCTGGTGTACCTGGGCATTGTGCTCCGCACGCTCCCCGTCGTGGCGCGGCGGGTCGCCAGCAACCCCGACGCGTACGTGTACCTGGCCGAGTCGATCCCCGCCTGGCCCGACCAGGAGGCCCTGGCCGGCGTGATCCAGCAGGCCGGCTGGGCCAAGGTCGCCTGGCGCAACCTGACCGGCGGCGTGGTCGCCCTCCACCGCGCGACAAAGCCGTAACCCCTCTGCCGCGATCATGGGTGGCCCGAGCGGCAGAGGGCGGCCCGGATTGTCGCGATCACCCCTTCCGGCCGGTCGTGGAGGTCGGCCCAGGTGAACCGGAGGACCGTCCACCCCGCCGCGACGAGGCGGTTCTGCCGGGTGCGGTCGCGTTGGAAGCGGACCGCGTCACTGTGGAATGCCCAACCGTCCAGCTCGACGACCAGCCGGGCAGCGGCGAAGACCAGGTCGCCGTAACCGATCAGGCCGGCGCGGTCGCGGATCTCCACATTCGCCGCCCAGCCGGTGATGCCGGCCGATCGCAGCAATGCAGCCGCCCTCCGTTCGGCCGCCGAGTGCGCTCCGGCGCCCGCCGCCCGGATCAGCCGCACCAGGCGGGGCGCGCCGCGCCGGCCGGCATGGTCGTGGAGTCGCCGGACCATTTCGCCGTGGTTGGTCCAGCCCTGTTGGATTGCGCGGTCCATCACTTGCATGGCGGCGTCTTCGGGGAGGAGGCGGAGGCAGTCGAAGACGGTGCGGTCGGTTGAGGTGATCGGGATGCCGTCGGCGCGGCAGATGTCGGCCTTCGCCAGCGGGTCACGAAGGATCCGGACGCCCGGCACGGACGCGCGGCCCCGCGGCCCGGTCCACAACCAGCGGATCGTGCCGTCGGCGGGCAGGCCGTACCAGAGTGCCGCGGACGGCCCGGCAACGACCGATCCCGGAACGGTCAGTTGTGCCGCGGCGGCCATGATCAGCGGGGTGACCTGGCGTCCCTGGAAGGCGAACACCTTGCCGTACACCCGTTGCCACTCGCCGGATCCGAGGCGGCGGCGTACCTGGTACTCGCTGAAGCCGCAGCGCATCGCGTCGGCGCGGGTGAAGAGGCCGAGGTGGCGGGCGGCGGCGCGGCGTAGGCGCTGGTCCTTCACGGCGAACCACGATCGCGGATCGGAAGAATGCGGTCCAACCCGAGCGACCGGGCTGTGGATAACCTGTGGAAAACCGGGCGAGCTGCCCGTTCGCTGGAAGTTAGTGTCCCCTAAGAAAATCGTGCCAACGGCACCAGTTCTAGACTGCACCACTGGATGCTTGTGAAGACTTTCACGAGCATCGGGAGGAGGTGCAACGATGACGGATGCGGATGTCATCGTCGTCGGCGCTGGACCGGCCGGGTCCACGGCGGCGTACCACCTGGCCCGGCACGGCCTGCGGGTACTGGTCCTGGAAAAGTCGCAGTTTCCGCGGGAAAAGGTCTGCGGCGACGGGCTGACGCCACGGGCAGTGAAGCAGATCATCAAGATGGGCATCGACACCGATCCGGCCAAGGGCTGGCTGCCCAACAAGGGACTGCGGGTCATCGGCGGCGGCGTCCGACTGGAACTCGACTGGCCCGACCTGGCCGCCTTCCCGGGTTACGGCCTCACCCGCACCCGGCTCGACTTCGACCAGCTGCTCGCCGACAAGGCGACCGAGGCGGGCGCGATCCTCAAGACCGGTCACACCGTCACCGGCCCGATTCTCGACGACGACGGCCGCGTCGTCGGCGTGAAGGCCACCGTGAACGGCGAGCCGCTCGACTTCCGGGCCACCGTCACCCTCGCCTGTGACGGCGTCAGCGCCCGCCTCGCGCTGGCGATGGGCCTCAACAAGCGCGACGACCGCCCCATCGGGGTGGCGGTGCGCCAGTACTTCCATTCGCCGGCGCGCCATGACGACGAGTACCTGGAGTCGTGGCTCGAGTTGCGGAGCAAGGAGGGCGGCGAGAAGCTGCTCCCCGGGTACGGCTGGATTTTCGGACTCGGCGACGGCCGCATCAACGTGGGCCTCGGCGTGCTCAACAGCAGCGTGGCGTTCGGTAAGACCAACTACCGGCGGATGTTGGCGGAGTGGTTGGCCGCGACCCCGGCCGAGTGGGGCGCGAGCGACCCGGCGAACGCCGACGGGGAGGCGCAGGGTGCCGCCCTGCCGATGGGCTTCAACCGGGTGCCGCATTACACCCGCGGGGTTCTGCTGGTCGGCGACAGCGCCGGCATGGTGAACCCGTTCAACGGTGAGGGCATCGCCTATGCCATGGAATCGGCGGAACTCGCGGCCGAGATCGTGGTGCAGGCGCTCGACCGGCCGGAAGGCCCGGAACGGGAGCGTGCCTTCGCCGCCTACGGAACCGAGCTCAAGGCCCGCTACGGCGGGTACTACCGGCTCGGAAACCAGTTCGTCAAGATCATCGGAAAGCCGCGCCTGATGCGGCTCGTGACCCATCACGGGGTGCCTCACCCCGTCCTCATGAAGTTCGTCCTGAAGTTGTTGGCGAACCTCACCGAACCGCGCGGCGGCGATGCCATGGACCGGGTCATCAACGCGATGACCAAAGTGGTTCCTGCTGCCTGAAGTGACGACCCGCAACGACGCAGCCAGCGCCGATAGCTCAGCGGGCGCCAACAACAGCGCATAGTGTGTAAATCGTAAAGCCGGTAGGACAAATGGATGGAGCAGGCGGTGTCGCTCTCGCCGTACATACCCATCATCGGGCTCTTCGCGCTCGCTGCGGGGTTCGCGCTGTTCTCGGTGGGCATTGCGCCGTTCGTCGGCCCGCGTCGCTACAACCGCGTGAAGCTCGACGCGTACGAATGCGGAATCGAGCCCACGCCGCAACCGGTGGGTGGCGGGCGGTTCCCGGTCAAGTTCTACCTGACCGCGATGCTCTTCATCATCTTCGACATCGAGATCATCTTCCTGTACCCGTGGGCCGTCTCCTTCGACGCGCTCGGCCTCTTCGGGTTCGTGGAGATGGTGCTTTTCATCCTCACCGTGTTCATCGCGTACGCCTACGTGTGGCGGCGCGGCGGGCTGGACTGGGACTGACATGGGTATTGAAGAGAAACTTCCCTCCGGAATTCTGCTGACCACCGTCGAGAAGCTCGTGAACTGGACCCGCAAGTCCAGTTTCTGGCCGGCCACGTTCGGCCTGGCCTGCTGCGCGATCGAGATGATGGCCACCGGCGCGGCCCGCTACGACCTGGCGCGGTTCGGCATGGAGGTCTTCCGGGCCAGCCCCCGCCAGGCCGACCTGATGATCGTGGCGGGACGCGTGAGCCAGAAGATGGCTCCGGTGCTGCGGCAGATCTACGACCAGATGCCCGAGCCCAAGTGGGTGCTGTCGATGGGCGTCTGCGCGTCGAGCGGCGGCATGTTCAACAACTACGCGATCGTCCAGGGCGTCGACCACATCGTCCCGGTCGATATGTACCTGCCGGGCTGCCCGCCGCGTCCGGAGATGCTGATCGACGCGATCCTGCGCCTGCACGACAAGATCATGCACGAGCCGCTCGGTGACCGTCGCCGCAAGGCACTCGCCGAGAAGGAGGCGCCGATCGTCGCGCCGGGCGCGATGCCGTCGAGCTACCGCTTCAACCCGAAGCTCAAGGAAGAGTGGACCCGCGCGGCCGCGCAGGGTCGCGAGGAGCAGCTCCGGATCGAGAAGTGGATGACCGAGCGCGCGGAGCTGCTTGAGGCAGCCCGCAAGGGAGGTAAGAAGTGACGGCGCCGCAGATGCCCGGCCCTGATGCGTCGGTGCCGGCTCCGGGGGCGGTGAAAGAGCAAGGGGACGCGCAGCCTGAGGTGACCAACCCCGCGAACCCGAGCGACGTTCCGCCGTCCGGCGTTCCCGTGGCGGCCGCACCGATCGGTGCGCAGACCGGTGCACCGGCCGACTTCCCACCGTCCACTGAGGCCGGTCGCGGCCTGTTCGGTGTGCACGGCACCGGCGACACGTCGGGCTTCGGCGGCCTGGTGCGTCGGCGTTCGACGCTGCCCGACACGCCGCGCCCGTACGGCGGCTACTTCGACGAGGTCGTCGACGCGCTCGCCGACGCCTACGCGGGTGCGGGCGATGCCGTCGAGCGGGTCGTGGTCGACCGCGGCGAGCTGACCCTCCACATTGAACCGTCGGCGATCGCCGACGTGTGCAAGGCGCTGCGCGACGATCCGTCGCTGCGCTTCGAGCTGTGCTCGTCGGTGTCCGGTGTGGACTACCTCGGCCACGACGAGAAGCGGCTGCACATCACCTATCACCTGGCGTCGATGACGTACCGGCGCCGGATCCGGTTGGAGTGCGCGATCCCGGCCGAGGACCCGCGGCTGCCGAGCGTCACCCAGGTCTATCCGACGGCCGACTGGCAGGAGCGGGAGACCTGGGACATGTTCGGGATCATCTTCGAGGGTCACCCGAACCTGACCCGGATCCTCATGCCCGACGACTGGGAGGGCTTCCCGCAGCGGAAGGACTACCCGCTCGGCGGCGTGCCGGTGGAGTACAAGGGCGCCGAGATCCCGCCGCCCGACCAGCGGAGGAGCTACCAGTGACCTACGCGAAGGAACGGAAGACCACCGAGGGCAAGGTATTCACGGTCACCGGTGGCGACTGGGACACCATCGTCGAAGAGGCAGGTGCCGAGGAACGCATCGTCGTCAACATGGGTCCGCAGCACCCGTCGACGCACGGCGTGCTCCGGCTGGTGCTGGAACTCGAGGGTGAGACGGTCACCGATGCCCGCCTGGTGATCGGGTACCTGCACACCGGTATCGAGAAGAACCTCGAGTACCGCAACTGGACCCAGGGCACCACGTTCGTGACCCGCATGGACTACCTGGCCCCGATGTTCAACGAGACCGGCTACTGCCTCGCGGTGGAGAAGCTGCTCGGCATCGAAGACCAGATCACCCAGCGGGCCAACACGATCCGGGTCCTGATGATGGAGCTCAACCGGATCTCCTCGCACCTGGTGTGGCTCGCCACCACCGGTATGGAACTCGGCGCGCTGTCGATGATGATCTACGGCTTCCGCGAGCGGGAGTACATCCTCGACATCTTCGAACTCGCCTCCGGCCTGCGCATGAACCACGCGTACATCCGACCGGGCGGTCTCGCGCAGGACCTCAACGACGAGACGATCGCGCGCATCCGCGATTTTCTGAAGTTCATGCCCGACCGGATCGACACGTACGAGGACCTGTTGTCGGGCAACGTGATCTGGCAGGAGCGCACGCAGGGCGTCGCGGTCCTCGACGTCGCCGGTTGCCTCGCGCTCGGCATCACCGGGCCGGTGCTCCGCTCGGCCGGACTGCCGTGGGACCTGCGCAAGACGATGCCGTACAGCGGCTACGAGACGTACGACTTCGACGTGCCCACGAGCACCGACGCCGACGTCTGGGGCCGGTACCAGGTGCGGATCAACGAGATGCGGCAGAGCCTGCGCATCGTCGAGCAGGCACTCGACCGGCTCGAACCGGGTCCCATCATGGTGGCCGACAAGAAGATCGCCTGGCCCGCACAGCTCGCGATCGGCAGCGACGGCCTCGGCAACTCGCTGGAGCACGTCGCGCACATCATGGGCCAGTCGATGGAGGCCCTGATCCACCACTTCAAGCTCGTCACCGAGGGCTTCCGGGTACCGGCCGGCCAGGTGTACGTGGCCATCGAAGCGCCGCGCGGCGAACTCGGTGTGCACGCGGTGTCCGACGGCGGCACCCGGCCGTACCGGGTCCATTACCGCGAACCCAGTTTCGTCAATCTCCAGTGCATCCCGGCGATGGCGGAGGGCGGCCTGCTGGCCGACGTCATCGCGGGTGGCGCTTCGCTCGACCCCGTGATGGGCGGATGTGACCGATGACGTTTTCGGCAGAGACGCGTGAGCGCGCGCAACAGATCATCGACCGCTACCCGGTGGGACGCTCGCGCTCGGCTCTTCTCCCGCTGCTGCACCTGGTGCAGTCCGAGGACGGTTACGTGACCCCGCAGGGCGTCGCGTTCTGCGCCGAGGTTCTCGGCATCACCAAGGCCGAGGTCGGTGCGGTCGCGACGTTCTACACCATGTACAAGCGCCGGCCCACCGGCGACTGGCTGGTGAGCGTGTGCACCAACACGGTGTGCGGCGTGCAGGGCGGCGACAAGATCTACGCGGCGCTCGAGGAGCACCTGGGGGTCGGCCACAACCAGACCGCCGGGAACATCACGTTCGAGCACGCCGAGTGCCTGGCCGCCTGCGACTACGCGCCGGTCGTCACCGTGAACTACGAGTTCTTCGACAACATGACCGCCGAGGGCAGCCTCGACCTGGTCAAGGATCTGCAGAACGGCAAGCGGCCGCAGCCGTCGCGGGGCGCCCGCCTGTGCACGTTCAAGGAGATGGCGATCCAGCTGGCCGGGTTCGCCGACGAGCGCGAAGAGGCGCTGAGCGACGGACCGGCCGGCGCCGCGACGCTCGCCGGCAACCGGGTGGCCGAGCGGTTCGGCATCTCGGTTCCCGGTTTCGACCCCGAGACCCCGATCACCAAGCGGGAGGAGAAGGCATGACGCAGGAGCCGTCCCGCGAAGCTCTCGCCAAGCTGGCGCCCGTTCTCACCAAGCGCTGGCTCTCCCCCGACGCGTGGAAGCTCGACACCTACGAGCGCCTCGACGGCTACTCCGCGCTGCGCAAGGCGTTCAAGGCGCACCCCGATGACCTGATCCAGCTCATCAAGGACTCCGGCCTGCGCGGCCGCGGCGGTGCGGGCTTCCCCACCGGCATGAAGTGGGGCTTCATCCCGCAGAACGACGGCAAGCCGCACTACCTCGTGGTCAACGCCGACGAGGGCGAGCCGGGCACCTGCCAGGACCTGCCGCTGATGATGTACGACCCGCACTCCCTCGTCGAGGGCGTCATCATCGCGAGCTACGCGATCCGCGCGAACTTCGCCGTCATCTACATCCGCGGCGAGGCGATCCACGCGGCGCGGCGGCTCAAGCAGGCCGTCGCCAGCGCCTACGAGAAGGGCTACCTGGGCCAGAACATCCTCAAGTCCGGGTACGACCTCGACCTGGTTGTCCACAGTGGAGCGGGCGCCTACATCTGCGGCGAGGAGACGGCGCTGCTCGACTCGCTGGAGGGCTACCGCGGCCAGCCCCGGCTGCGTCCGCCGTTCCCGGCGACGCATGGGCTCTACGCCAGCCCCACGGTCGTCAACAACGTCGAGACGATCGCGACCGTGCCCTACATCGTGCTCGGCGGCGCCAGTTGGTTCCGTACCATGGGCACCGAGAAGTCGCCGGGTCCGAAGATCTTCTCGGTCTCCGGACGGGTGAAGCAGCCCGGCCAGTACGAGTGCGCGCTCGGCATCACGCTGCGGCAGCTCATCGAGCTGTGCGGCGGCATGCTCGACGGTCACAACCTGCGCTTCTGGACGCCGGGCGGATCGAGTACCCCGCTGCTGACCGACGAGCACCTCGACGCGCCGCTCGACTTCGAGGGCATGATGGGCGTCGGCACGATGCTCGGCACCGCGGCGGTGCAGATCTTCTCCGACCAGGACTGCCCGGTGTACGCCACGTACCGGTGGATCGAGTTCTACCACCACGAGTCGTGCGGCAAGTGCACCCCGTGCCGCGAGGGCAACTACTGGATGAAGGGCATCCTGGCCCGCATCCTCAGCGGCGAGGGTAAGAAGGAAGACCTCGAAACGCTGCTCGACGCCTGCGACAACCTGCTCGGCCGGTCGTTCTGCGCACTCGGCGACGGCGCGACCAGCCCGGTGACATCGTCGATCAAGTTCTTCGAACAGGATTACCTGGACTACATCGAAGGCCGCAAGGAGCCGATGTTCGCAAAGGGCGAGCTGGCAGGAGCGCACTGAACGATGACTGACGTAGTGAAGCCCACCGACACCGTCAAGCTCACGATCGACGGCATCGAGGTGGAGGCGGAAAAGGGCGAGCTGGTCATCCGGGTCGCGGAGCGGATCGGCATCGCCATTCCGCGGTTCTGCGACCACCCGCTGCTCGCACCGGCCGGCGCCTGCCGGCAGTGCCTCGTCGACATCGAGGGGCAGCGCAAGCCGTCTGCGTCGTGCACGCAGACGGTCGCCGACGGCATGGTGGTCAGGACCCAACTCACCAGCCAGGTCGCGCGCAAGGCGCAAGAGGGGATCATGGAGTTTCTCCTGATCAACCACCCTCTCGACTGCCCCATGTGCGACAAGGGCGGCGAGTGCCCGCTGCAGAACCAGGCGCTCTCCAACGGTCGCTCGGAGAGCCGCTTCCACGAGCACAAGCGTGAGTACCCGAAGCCCATCCCGATCTCGTCGCAGGTGCTGCTCGACCGCGAGCGGTGCGTGCTGTGCCAGCGCTGTACCCGGTTCTCCGACGAGATCGCCGGTGACCGGTTCATCGACCTGATGGAGCGCTCGGCCAACGAGCAGATCGGCGTCTTCACGGGCCGCATCGACGTCGATGCGAGCGAGGTGATCGGCGAGACCGGCATGGAAGGCGCGAAAGACGCCGACAAGCTCGACGCGCCGTTCAACTCGTACTTCTCCGGCAACACGATCCAGATCTGCCCGGTCGGCGCGCTCACCGGTGCCCAGTACCGGTTCCGGGCCCGCCCGTTCGACCTGGTGTCGTCGCCGAACGTCTGTGAGCACTGCTCGGCGGGCTGCGCACAGCGGTCCGACCACCGCCGCGGCAAGGTCATGCGCCGGCTCGCCGGTGACGACCCGGCGGTGAACGAGGAGTGGAACTGCGACAAGGGCCGGTGGGCGTTCCAGTACGCCACCGCCTTCGACCGCATCACCGAGCCGATGGTGCGCGACCGGCGCAGCGGCGAACTCCGCAAGGCCAGTTGGCCGGAGGCGTTGAGCGTGGCGGCCGAGGGCCTGCGCAAGGCCCGCGACGAGGGCGGGGTCGGCGTGCTCGCCGGCGGCCGGCTCACCGTCGAGGACGCCTACACGTACAACAAGTTCGCCCGCACCGTGCTCGGCACCAACGACATCGACTTCCGGGCCCGTCCACTGTCCACAGAGGAGACCGAGTTTCTCGGGTCCACTGTGGCCGGTCGGTTCCCGGTGACCTACTCCGACATCGAGGCAGCGCCGGCCGTGGTGCTGGTGGGTCTCGAACCCGAGGAGGAGTGCCCGATCCTGTTCCTGCGCCTGCGTAAGGCGGCAGTGAACAAGGGCCTGCGGGTCATCTCCCTCGCGCCGTTCGCGACGCGTGGGCTCAGCAAGCTGAACGGCGTCCTCCTGCCGACCGTGCCCGGCGGGGAGGCCACCGCGCTCACCGAGGCCGCGGTGGTCCGGGCCGCGTTGAGCGCGCCCGGCGCGATTCTGTTCGTCGGCGAGCGCCTCGCGACCGTCCACGGTGGACTGTCGGCCGCAGCGCGGATGGCCGCCGAGACCGGCGCGAAGCTGGCCTGGGTGCCGCGGCGGGCCGGTGACCGCGGCGCG
This sequence comes from Virgisporangium aurantiacum, assembly GCF_016863635.1. Lineage (GTDB taxonomy): Bacteria > Actinomycetota > Actinomycetes > Mycobacteriales > Micromonosporaceae > Virgisporangium > Virgisporangium aurantiacum. The sequence goes on from NZ_BOPG01000069.1 coordinate 60,414, forward strand.
CTCGACGCCGGTTGCCTGCCGACCCTGCTGCCCGGCGGTCGACCCGTCGCCGACGCCGCGGCGCGCGCCGAGGTCGCGAAGTCCTGGGGCCTCGACGACCTGCCGGCCGCACCCGGCCGCGACACCAACGCGATCCTGGCCGCGGCGCACTCCGGTGACCTCAAGGGCCTCGTGGTCGGCGGCGTCGACCCGCACGACCTGGGTGACCCGCAGTTCGCCGAGGAGGCCCTCGACAATGTCGGCTTCCTGGTGAGCCTGGAGCTGCGGCTGTCGGCGGTCGCCCGTCGGGCCGACGTGGTGCTGCCGGTCGCGCCGGCGGTCGAGAAGTCGGGCTCGTACCTCAACTGGGAGGGCCGGGTCCGGGCGTTCGACGCGGTGCTGCGCACGTCGGCGATGACCGACGCGCGGGTGCTCGACTCGATCGCGCGCGAGCTCGGCGAGCAGCTCGGCTGCCAGGACGTGCTCGGCGTGCTGCGGCAGATCGCGGCGATCGGCGAGACGCGGGTGGCCCGTAGCGCCGCACCGTCGGTCGCACCGGCGTCGCTCGACGAGCCCGGTCCGACGGAGGCCCGGCTGGCCACCTGGCACCAGCTCATCGACCTCGGTGCGCTGCAGGACGGCGACGAGCACCTGTCCGGAACCGCCCGCCCGCCGGCGGCCCGCATCGGCAAGGCCACCGCGGCCAGGCTCGGCGTGGTCGACGGCGACCCGCTGCGGGTGTCCACCGGAGACGGTGCGATTACGCTGCCGACCCTGATCGTCGACGGCATGATGGCCGGAGTGGTGTGGTTGCCGACCAACTCGCCCGGATCGACCGTGCGACGCACGATCGGCGCCGACCACGGTGACGCCGTGCGGATTACCGCCGGAACGACGGGCGGACCGATTCTCGCGCAGGGGGGTCACTCCTGATGGAACTCGAACAGTTCGGCCACGACACCTGGTGGCTGGTGCTCGCCAAGGTGCTGCTGGTCTTCGTGTTCCTCGTCGTGATGACGCTGTTCGCGATCTGGTACGAGCGCAAGGTCGTCGCCCGCATGCAGGTGCGGCCCGGCCCCAACCGGGTCGGCGGCCGGTTCGGTGCTCTGCAGTCCCTTGCCGACGGGCTCAAGCTCGCCTTCAAAGAAGACATCATCCCGAAGGGCGCCGACCGGGTGGTGTTCTTCTTCGCACCGGTGATCTCGACGGTCGCGGCGTTCACGGCGTTCGCCGTGATCCCGTTCGGCCCGATGGTGTCGGTGTTCGGCGAGAAGACGCCGCTGCAGCTCACCGACCTGCCGGTCGGCGTGCTCGTGGTGCTCGCCTGCTCGTCGATGGGCATCTACGGCATCGTGCTCGGCGGCTGGGCGTCCGGGTCGACGTACCCGCTGCTCGGCGGCCTGCGGTCCAGCGCGCAGATGATCTCGTACGAGGTGGCGATGGGCCTGTCCATCGTGGCCGTCTTCATGACCGCCGGCTCGATGTCGACCTCGCAGATCGTCGACGCGCAGCGGCACGGCCAGCAGGTCGACTTCCTCATGTGGGACAACGTGACCCTGCCGGGCTGGTACGCGATCCTGCTGCTGCCCAGCTTCGTCATCTACGCGGTCTCCGCCGTCGGTGAGACCAACCGGGCGCCGTTCGACCTCCCCGAGGCCGAGAGCGAGCTCGTCGGTGGCTTCCACACCGAGTACTCGTCGCTGAAGTTCGCGCTGTTCTTCCTCGCCGAGTACATCAACATGGTCACCGTCTCGGGGCTGTGCACCACGCTGTTCCTCGGCGGCTGGCAGGCGCCGTGGCCGGTGTCCATCTGGGACGGTGCGAACCAGGGCTGGTGGCCACTGCTGTGGTTCACGATCAAGGTTCTGCTGCTGCTGTTCGTGTTCGTGTGGCTGCGGGGCACGCTGCCCCGGCTGCGGTACGACCAGTTCATGCGGTTCGGCTGGAAGGTGCTCATCCCGGCCAACCTGGTCTGGATCCTCGTGCTGGCCGGCGTCCGCACCGTTCAGGACCGCGACCTCAGCACCGTGCAGCGGATCCTCTGGATCGGCGGACCGGTGCTCGCGGCGCTGGTGATCTGGATGTTCTGGCCGTCGAAGAAGCCGGCGGAGGAGACCCCCGGCGTGGCCGGGATCGATGCCAAGAAGGGCCGGGTCGGCGGCGCGGTGGGCTTCCCGGTGCCACCGCTCGACCTGGAGGTGCCGCCCAGTCCGCGGGCGGAGCGGGTACTGGTCGGACGCACGTCCACCGGTGATTCCGAGCGGGAGACCGTCTCGATGGGTAAGGAGTCCTGACCGTGGCCATCAGGGGAACCCTCAAGGGGTTCGGGGTCACCTTCTCGCACATGTTCAAGAAGGTGGTCACCGAGGAGTACCCGGAGGAGCGCAAGCCGCCGGCACCGCGCTACCACGGCCGGCACATCCTCAACCGGCACCCGGACGGTCTGGAGAAGTGCATCGGGTGCGAACTGTGCGCCTGGGCCTGCCCGGCCGACGCGATCTACGTCGAGGGTGCCGACAACACCGACGAGCAGCGCTTCTCGCCCGGTGAGCGGTACGCGTCGGTCTACCAGATCAACTACGCGCGGTGCATCTTCTGCGGCCTGTGCATCGAGGCCTGCCCGACCCGTTCGCTGACCATGAGCAACGAGTACGAGCTGGCCCGCGACAGCCGCAAGGATCTCATCTTCACCAAGGAGCAACTGCTCGCGCCGCTCATGCCGGGCATGGAGCATCCGCCGCACGACATGTTCCTCGGCGACACCGAGAAGGATTACTACCTCGGCAGTCTCCTGAACCCGGGCACCTCGGCCGGCGCCGAGCACAACCCCGGTCACGCCGCCGAGCCGCCCGTCGAGACCGCACAGGCTCAGCAGTACGGGGAGGACCGGAAGTGATTCACTCGCTGGCCGACGCCGCCCTCGCCGCCGGTGACGTGAAGGGTGGCGAGGCCACCACGTTCTTCATCCTGGCCCCGATCGCGGTGCTGTGCGCGATCGGCATGGTGTGGGCGCGCAACGCCGTCCACTCGGCTCTGTTTCTCGTCGTGGTGATGCTCTGCCTCGGCGCGTTCTACGTGATGCAGGCCGCGCCGTTCCTCGGCATGGTGCAGATCATCGTCTACACCGGCGCGATCATGATGCTGTTCCTGTTCGTGCTGATGCTCGTGGGCCGCGACGCGTCCGACTCGCTCATCGAGACGCTGCGCGGGCAGCGGATGGCGGCGGTTCTGCTCGGCCTCGGCTTCGCGCTGCTGGTCGGCACCGCCCTGTTCCGCACGCTCGGCGACACCAACGACGCCGTCGGGCTCGACCGGGCCAACGAGGGCGGCAACGTCCCCGGCATCGCGGCGCTGCTGTTCACCAAGTACGTCTTCGCGTTCGAGGTGACGTCGGCGCTGCTGATCACCGCCGCCGTCGGCGCGATGATCCTGGCGCACGTCGAGAAGCGCAAGGAAGACAAGGTGACGCAGCCGGCGCGGATGCGGGCCCGGTTCGCGCCCGGTAGCTACCCGGCGCCGAAGCCCGGCCCGGGCGTGTTCGCCAGCTCGACCTCGGTCGCGACGCCCGCCGTGCTGCCCGACGGCAGCCCGGCCGACCGCAGCATCTCGCGGATCCTGCCGGTGCGGGAACTGACCAGCGCCGAGTCCGCCCCGAAGGGGACTGAGCAGTGAGCGCGGGGAATCCGCCGCGCGGCCTGGAGCCCGCGACGCGGCCGGCGAAGCCGCGGCGTGGCGCGGGTGAAGGCCGCACGAGAAGCGGATTCACCGCGCGAACGAAGAAAGGCGCAGCGCAATGACGCCCACCTACTACATCGTGCTGTCCTCGATCCTGTTCACGATCGGGGCGGTCGGAGTGTTGATCCGGCGCAACGCCATCGTGTTGTTCATGTGCGTCGAGCTGATGCTGAACGCGGCGAACCTGTCGCTGATCACGTTCAGCCGCATCAACGGCGACCTGAACGGCCAGGTCATGGCGTTCTTCGTGATGGTTGTCGCGGCGGCCGAGGTCGTGGTCGGGCTCGCGATCATCATGTCGATCTTCCGGACCCGCCGGTCGGCCAGCGTCGACGACGCCAACCTGCTGAAGTACTGAGAGGGACGCGGTGGAGGAGACGACCGTGGAGTTCGCCGCGGCCAGCGGCTGGTTGCAGTCGATCTGGCTACTGGTGGCGATCCCGCTGGTGAGTGCGGGCGTGCTGCTGGTGCTCGGGCGGCGGGCGGACAAGTGGGGGCACTGGCTCGGCGTGCTGAGCGTCGTCGTGCCGTTCGGCCTCGGCCTGTCCTACTTCCTCGCCCTACGTGACCTCGACGGCAACCGCTCGGCCGAGATCAGCCTGTTCGACTTCATCTCGGTCGGCAACCTGCACGTCGACGTGGGGCTGCTGCTCGACCCGCTGTCCGGCCTGTTCGTGCTGCTGATCACCGGCGTCGGATCGCTGATCCACATCTACGCCGTCGGGTACATGGAGCACGACGAGGGCCGTCGGCGGTTCTTCGGGTACTTCAACCTGTTCATCGCCGCGATGCTCCTGCTGGTGCTGGGCAACAACTTCGTGATGCTCTACATCGGCTGGGAAGGCGTGGGTGTCGCGTCGTACCTGCTGATCTCGTTCTGGTACACCCGGAACAGCGCGGCCACCGCGGGCAAGAAGGCGTTCCTGATGAACCGGGTCGGTGACACCGGCCTCGCGATCGCCATCTTCCTGATGTTCGCCACGCTCGGGACCACCCAGTACGAAGAGGTGTTCAGCGGCGTCAACGGCCTCGCGGCCGGCACCGTCACCGCGCTCGGCCTGCTGCTGCTCCTCGGCGCGTGCGGCAAGTCCGGCCAGTTCCCGCTGCACACCTGGTTGCCGGACGCGATGGAGGGCCCGACCCCGGTGTCGGCGCTGATCCACGCGGCCACAATGGTCACCGCGGGCGTCTACCTGATCGCCCGCGCCCACCCGATCTTCGACGCCTCACCCGACGCGCAGACCGTCGTGGTGATCGTCGGCGCCGTCACGCTGCTGATCGGGTGCATCATCGGCGCGGCCAAGGACGACATCAAGCGGGTGCTCGCCTACTCGACCGTCTCCCAGATCGGCTACATGTTCCTGGCCGTGGGCCTGGGCGGCGCGGCGTACGCGCTGGGCATCATCCACCTGCTGGCGCACGGCTTCTTCAAGGCCGGCATGTTCCTCGGTGCCGGTTCGGTGATGCACGGCATGCACGACCAGGTCGACATCCGCCGCTTCGGTGCGCTGTCGAAGGTCATGAAGATCACCTGGATCACGTTCGCGCTGGGCTACCTGGCGATCCTCGGCCTGCCGCCGTTCTCCGGCTACTTCACCAAGGACCCGATCATCCTGGCGGCGTTCAACCGCGAGGGCTGGAGCGGCTGGGTGCTCGGGTCGGCGGCGCTGCTCGGTGCCGGGCTCACGGCGTTCTACATGACCCGGCTGTACGTGCTCGTCTTCCACGGCCCCAAGCGGTGGACCGAGGACAACGAGCACCCGCACGAGTCGCCGCCGATCATGACCGTGCCGCTGGTCCTGCTCGCGGTCGGTTCGGTCGCCTCCGGCTTCCTGATGTCCACCTCGGTGGTCGACTGGCTCAACCCGGTCTTCGGCGAGGAGGAGGAGCACCACGGCCACCTCGGCCACTGGGCCGTCACCGCGATGGTGCTGGCGGTGGTCGTGATCGGTGCCGGGCTGGCGATCGTGCTGTTCCGCAAGGGCACGGCGCTGGTCGAGCCGTCGGCCGGACCGGTGGTCAAGGCCGCCCGCCGCAACCTCTACTTCGACACCCTCAACGAGGTCGTGTTGGAACTGCCCGGGCGGATCCTGACCCGGGCCCTCGTCTACATCGACAACCGGGGCATCGACGGGTTGGTCAACGGGTTGGCCGCGGGCGTCGGTGGCGGCTCCGGCCGGCTGCGCCGCCTGCAGACCGGCTTCGTGCGGTCCTACGCCCTGTCCATGCTCGGAGGAGCCCTGATCGTGGTGGCAGCCATGCTGGCGGTGACGCTCGGATGAGCGATTTCCCGTTCCTACCCGTGTTGGTAGGAGCTCCGTTGGTGGGTGCGCTGGTCGTGGCGCTCCTGCCCAAGGCCAAGCCCGGGCTGGCGAAGCAGGTCGCGCTGATCTGGTCGCTGGCGGTGCTCGCGCTGGCCGTCGTCATGTGGGTGTCGTTCGACGCGAAGGGCAGCCGCTTCCAGTTCCGCACCTCGCTGCCCTGGATCGACGCCTGGGACGCCCGGTTCACGTTCGCCGCCGACGGCATCGCGCTGGTGATGCTGGCGCTGATCGCGCTGCTGGTCCCGGTGGTCATCCTGGCCTCGTGGCACGACGCGGAGAACAGCCGGCGCTCGATCCCGGCCTACTTCGCGCTGCTGCTCACGCTGGAGTGCACGATGCTCGGCGTCTTCGCGGCCGCCGACATCTTCCTGTTCTACGTGTTCTTCGAGGTCATGCTCGTCCCGATGTACTTCCTCATCGGGTCGTACGGCGGCGCGCAGCGGCAGTACGCGGCGGTGAAGTTCTTCCTGTACTCGCTCGTCGGCGGCCTGTTCATGCTGGCCTCGGTGATCGGCCTGTGGGTGCTGGGCGGCGAGACGTTCGACTGGCAGAAGCTCGTCGACGCCGACTTCTCCACCGGTGCCGAGCGCTGGCTGTTCCTCGGCTTCTTCGTCGCGTTCGCGATCAAGGCGCCGTTCTTCCCGTTCCACACCTGGCTGCCCGACGCGGGTTCGGCCGCGCCGGCGGGTGCCGCCGCGCTGCTCGTCGGCATCCTCGACAAGGTCGGCACGTTCGGCATCCTGCGCTACTGCCTGCCGCTGTTCCCCGACGCGTCCAAGTACTTCGCCCCGTTGGGCCTGGTACTGGCGCTGGTCGGGATCATCTACGGCGCGCTGCTGGCGGTCGGCCAGCAGGACCTGAAACGCCTGGTGTCGTACACCTCGATCGCGCACTTCGGGTTCATCGGCATCGGCATCTTCGCGTTCACCACGCAGGCCGGCTCCGGCGCGGTGCTGTACATGGTCAACCACGGGTTGGCGACCGGCCTGCTGTTCCTGGTGGTCGGCATGTTCGTGGCGCGGCGCGGCAGCGCGCTGGTCACCGACTTCGGTGGTGCCGGCAAGCTGGTGCCGGTGCTCGCCGGTGTCTTCTTCGTGGCCGGTATGGCGTCGCTCGCGCTGCCGGGCACGTCGCCGTTCGTCTCCGAGTTCCTGGTGCTGCTCGGCACGTTCACCGTCAACAAGCCGGTGGCGATCATCGCGACGGTCGGCATCATCCTGGCCGCCGCGTACGTGCTGTGGATGATCCAACGGACCACACAGGGCAACCTGAACCCGGCCCTCGACAGCGTCAAGGCGATGCGCAAGGACCTGTCGATGCGCGAGGCCGCCGTGGTGACGCCGCTGATCGTGCTGATCCTGGTGCTCGGCATCTACCCCAAGCCCGTTCTCGATGTGATCAACCCCGCGGTGCAGGCGACCCTCTCCGACATCGGCAAGAAGGACCCCGCACCGACCTCGGCTGAAGGAGCCCGGTGATGCCGGACGAAGCGTTGAACGCGCCGTCGATCCACTACGCCGCGATCCTGCCGATGCTCATCCTGTTCGGCGTGGCGTGCGTGGGTGTCATCGTCGAGGCCGCGGTGCCGCGCAAGGGCCGGTTCCGGATCCAGTTCCTGCTGGCTGTCGTGGGCCTGATCGGCGCGCTGGTCGCGGTCTTCACCGGCGCCAGGTCCGCCGGCGCCTTCGACAACAAGGGTGACGGCGGCGACATCACCGCCGGTGGGTCGGTGGTGGTCGACGGGCCGGCCCTCTTCCTGCAGGGCGCGATCATCGTGCTCGGCCTGGTCGCGCTGCTCCTGATCAGCGACCGGACGCTGGAGCACGGCGGCCCGTTCGTCGCGCACGCGGCCGTCACCGCGAACACCGAGGCCGACCGCCAGCAGGCGGCGCAGGAGGCGGGCGCGACCGAGGTCTACCCGCTGGTGATGTTCAGCCTCGGCGGGATGATGCTGTTCGCGTCGGCGAACGACCTGCTGACGATGTTCATCGCGCTCGAGGTCTTCTCGCTGCCGCTGTACCTGCTCTGCGCGCTGGCCCGGCGGCGCCGGCTGCTCTCGCAGGAGGCGTCGGTCAAGTACTTCCTCCTGGGCGCGTACGCCTCGGCGTTCTTCCTGTTCGGCATCGCGATGATCTACGGCTACGCCGGCGGTGTGACGTTCTCCGAGATCAACCGCGCGGTGCAGGACGAGCCGAAGGACGCGGTGCTGCTCTACGTCGGGCTCGCGATGATCGCGATCGGCCTGCTGTTCAAGGCCGCGCTGGTGCCGTTCCACGTCTGGACGCCCGACGTGTACCAGGGCGCCCCGACGCCGATCACCGCGCTCATGGCCGCCTGCACGAAGGTCGCCGCCTTCGGCGGCCTGCTCCGCGTGCTGTACGTGGCCTTCCAGGGCTCGGTGTGGGACTACCGGCCGGTGCTCGGGACGATCGCGATCGTCACCATGCTGATCGGCGCGATCCTGGCCGTGACCCAGACCGACATCAAGCGCCTGCTCGCCTACTCGTCGATCGCGAACGCCGGGTACGTGCTGGTGGGCGTGCTCGCCGTCAACGAGTCGGGCCTGTCGAGTTCGCTGTTCTACCTGGTGGCGTACGGCTTTGCGGTGCTGGGCGCGTTCGGCATCGTCACGCTGGTGCGCGACGCCGACGGCGAGGCGACGCACCTCTCCCGCTGGGCCGGCCTGGGCAAGCGCTCGCCGATGTACGCGGCGCTGTTCACGTTCCTCCTGCTCGCGTTCGCCGGTATCCCGCTGACCAGCGGCTTCACGGCCAAGTTCGGCGTGTTCGCGGCGGCGCTGGAGGCCGACCAGACGTGGCTGGTGATCGCGGGCGTGGTCACGAGCATGGTGCTGGCGTTCCCGTACCTGCGGGTCGTCGTGTTGATGTGGTTGTCGGAACCCGGTGAGTCGACGCCGGCGGTCTCGATCCCGGGTGCGCTCACCGCGGCCGCGGTGACCATCGGAGCGGCGGCCACGTTGCTCCTCGGGATCGCGCCGCAGCCGCTGATCCAGTTCACCGAGTCGGCCGTGCCGTTCGTGAGGTGATCTACCACATGCCCTCCCGGTGCTGCTGGAAGCGGAGCCCGACTCGTATGGCATCGTTGATACGTGGATAGCGCGGGTACCAGGCCGTCGAGCACGCTTCCTGGCCTCGATTACATCGATGCTGATCTACAAGCGGGCCTCATCGAAATCCTCGACCGGGTCGAGGTGGTGCTGCGGGAGACCGCGGCGAGCGCCGACCCGCTCGTCACCCAGGCGGCCACGCACCTGGCCGACGCGGGCGGCAAGCGGTTCCGGCCGCTGCTGGTGGCCGTCGGTGCCCACTTCGGCGACCCGCGGTCGCCGATGGTGATCCCGGCCGCCGCGGTGGTCGAGCTGACGCACCTGGGCACGCTGTACCACGACGACGTGATGGACGAGGCCGACGTGCGCCGCGGCGCGCCCAGCGCCAACTCGCGGTGGGGCAACTCGATCGCGATCCTGGTCGGCGACTACCTGTTCGCCCGGGCCGCCGACCTGTCGGCGGAGCTGGGCATCGAGGCGGTGCGGATCCAGTCGCGCACGTTCGCCCGGCTCGTGCACGGTCAGATCGCCGAGACGCTCGGCCCGGCCGAGGGCGAAGACAAGATCGAGCACTACCTGAACGTGATCGCCGAGAAGACCGGTTCGTTGATCGCCACCAGCGCGCTGTTCGGCGGCATGTTCTCCGGGGCCGCTCAGGGGCATCTGGACGGGCTGCGCGCCTACGGCGAAACCATCGGCACCGCGTTCCAGCTCTCCGACGACCTCCTCGACATCGCCAGCGACAGCGACGAGTCCGGCAAGATGCCCGGCACCGACCTGCGCGAGGGCATCCCGACGCTCCCCGTGCTGTACGCGCTGGCCGCCGACGACCGCGACGCCTCGTCGGTGCGGCTGCGGGAGATCCTGGCCGCCGGCCCGGTCACCGACGACGCGCTGCACGCCGAGGCGCTCGGGCTGCTGCGGGAGTCGCCGGCGATGAAGCGGGCCCGGGAGACGGTCCGCTCGTACGCGGAGCGGTCGCGGGCGGCGCTGAGCGGGCTGCCGGACGTGCCCGCGCGTCAGGCCATGGAGTCGCTGTGCGACTACATCGCCGACCGCACGAGCTGATCCATTCCTTCCGCGAACCTTCCGTCAACGTTCCGACCTGCGGTGTTGCGGCGCATCCGCGTCTGCCGATGCCTCGATCTTGGATGCCGTGATCGGAGATCAGTAAGCCGTCACCAAGATCGATGACCATTTGCAAGCTGCAGGAACAGCCGTTCGGTGGCTTGAAGGTTGCTTACGGCTAGTGCTTGAATTCTCACGGCGTGGCGGCATTCATTGCTCAATCTTGCGTCTGTTTTGAGGGCTTTTGCACCAAATAGGCGCATCCGGAGGCTTTCTTAGCTCCCCGAAAAGGCGTCCGTTTCATATGGTGTAAAGCCTGTTACTGCTGCGACTGGGGAGGGCGGCGGTGAGAGATCCACAGGCAGAGCCATCGGATCTCATCCGCAGCGTGTCGCGGGCTTTTCAGGTGTTGGAGGCGGTCGGGCAGTCGCCTCGGGGGTTGACGGTCAAACAGATCGCGCGACGGTGCGAGCTCACCGTCGCAACCACGTATCACCTGGTCCGCACTCTTGCGTATGAGGGCTATGTGATGCGTCGCGAAGACGGGACGTACATCGTCGGGTTGGAAGTGGCCGACCGGTTCCGGGAACTGGTGCTCGCGTGCCGGGGCCCGCAACAGGTGCAGGACATCCTGCGCAAGGCCGCGACCGACACCGGCTTCACGCACATGGTCGGCCGGTTCATCAACAACCGGGTGGCGATCGTCGCGGTCGCGGAGGGCGTGCGGTCCCCGTACGCGGAAGACCTCATCGTGGGCTTCGACGACGCCACGCACGCCACCGCGCTGGGCAAGGCGTTGCTCGCGACGCTGAGCCCCGACCAGCGGTGGCGGTTCGTGAAGGAACAGGGCATGCCCGCCTTCACGCCGCAGACACTCACGTCACCCGAGACCCTCGACGCCGACCTGACGGCGGGCGAGCGGCGCGGCCTGCACCTGGAGCTGAACCAGTTCCGGCCGGGGTTGGCGAGCGCGGCGCTCCTGGTCCTCCAGGACCGTGAGCAGGACCGGCGGGTCGCACTCGCGTGCACGGTGCCGGCAACCGAGCTCATGGCGTCCGCGAAAGCGGTTCGGAGCCGGCTCACGACGGTGGCCCAGCAGCTCGCCGACATCCTGCGCGAATAGCGCAGAGGGCGCCCGGGTGGGCGCCCCCTGCGCTCGAATCAGGAACCGACGGGCCTGCCGTCCAGACGCCAGGCGACGACCACGCCGGGCTTGGCGAAGTCGCCGTCGGGCCAGGTCGACGCCGGGTTGTCGACCCGGGCGCCGGTCACCTCACCGGGGTGCTGCACCGCGGTGAAGACGCTCCGGTTGTCGACCGAGATGAACGGGCCGCAGCACTCGGCGCCGAGCGGCACGCTGAGGAACTGCTTCAGGAAGCCCTTCTGAGGACCTTCCAAGGGGACCGCGAAGAGCCCGTCGTTCGACCCCAGCGCGTTGCCGTCGGTGGCGATCCACAGGTTGCCGGTCGCGTCGAAGGCCACGTTGTCGGGGCAGGAGATCGGCGAGACCTTGGTCTTGTCGAAGCCCATGAAGTACGTGTCGGGCTGGGTCGGGTCGCCGCAGAGGATCGGCAGCGTCCACGAGAAGGTCTCCGCGGTCTGGTCGTTGTTGTCCTCGGTGATCTCCAGGATGTGCCCGTGCCGGTTGACCGGCCGCGGGTTCACCGGGTCGACGCCCGGCTGGCCCGCCGCACCGCGCCGGTCGTTGTTGGTCAGGGCGCAGTAGATCCTGCCGTTCTTCGGATTCGGCTCGACGTCTTCGGGGCGGTCCATCTTGGTGGCGCCGACCTTGTCGCCGGCGAGCCGGGTGAAGATCAGCACCTCCTCGACGCTCATCCCCTCGACCGTCGACCGGTTCCCCTTGACCAGCGGCAACCAGCGGCCGCGGCCGTCGCCCTCGAACCTGGCGACGTAGAGGTCGCCCGACTCCAGCAGCTTCAGGTTCTCGCGCCGGCTGTGCGACACCTTCCGGTGCGACACGAACTTGTACAGGTAGTCGAAGCGCTCGTCGTCGCCGGTGTAGACGGCCACCCGCTTGTCGGGAGCGACGATCACGTTCGCGCCCTCGTGCTTGAGCCGGCCCAGCGCGGTGTGCTTGCGCGGGGTCGAGTCGGGGTCGTACGGGTCGATCTCGACGATGTACCCGAACCGGTGCGCCTCGTTGGGGTGCCGGCTCAGGTCGAAGCGCTCCTCGACGGTCGCCCAGGTGGGCGTGACGGCGTTGACCGTCTCGACGCCGTAGCGCTTGTAACTCGGCTTGAGCTCCTCGGGCAGGGCGTTGCCGCCGCTGAAGACGCCGTTCCAGTTCTCCTCGCCGGAGAGCACGGTGCCCCACGGGGTGACGCCACCGGCGCAGTTGGCCTGGGTGCCGAGCACCACGCGTCCACTCGGATCTGCCTTGGTCTTCAGAAGTGCGTGCCCGGCGGCCGGGCCGGTGAGCTGGAACCGGGTGTCGGAGACGGTGACCCGCCGGTTGTAGCGCCGGCGGCCGTCGCGGACCAGTTGCCACTGGCCGGTGCGGCCGACGCGCTCGATCTCCACGACGGCCATGCCGATCGCGGCCAGCGTGATGCGCCACTGCTCGGGCGTCAGCGGCACCGCCGGGTCGTAGCCCGGGAACATGAGCTCGGGGTTGGTGTACTCGTGGTTGCACACGAGCAGGGCCCGCTGGTTGTCGAGGGGGAGCACGGCGACGAAGTCGTTGTTGTAGCCGAACTGCTTCTTCTGCGCCGCGGCGCTCTGGCGGCGCACGTCGAACGACGGCGCGCCGGGCAGCACCGGGTCGCCCCATCGCGCGACCACGTGGTGGTCGTACCCGTTCGGGACGATGAAGGTGTCCAGCTTGTTCGGCGGGATGGCCTTGAAGCCCAGGGCCACGGCGCCGGTCCCCGGGTTTCCATGGCTCTGGCTCTGGCTCTGGCCCTGGCTTTGGCTCTGGCCTTGGCTGGCGGTGGCGTCCGCATCGCGCTCACTGTCGGGCGAGGCGAACGCCGGTCCGGCGACTCCGACCGCCGCGACGCCGACCGCGCCGACGACGAGCGCACCCGCCTGCATCACGTCCCGGCGCGACATTTCGGCCCGGACGATGTCCCCGAAGTAGGCATTTTCGGATTCGTTAGGCTCAGGGTGGTCGCATGCGTTGTTGCACCGGTACTTGCAGGTCATGGCGCTTCGCCCGGAATGTCCTCTGAAGCCACCGCCCACCAGCGGTAACAGCCGCCGAGGTTGCGACATATTTCGATCTCCTAACGAGAAGTCAAATGACCGACCTCGGGCAGGTTATGAGGGACCGATGGATCACCAGAGGCACTAACGTGAACCAGGCGTGAACCATGTCGCGCTGGCGTCCGTATCAATGAGAAGCGGGAGGGCTGCAAAGCGTGGGTACCGAAGACGCCGAGCTGTTGCGTGCTTTGCACGCCGATCACGGTGAGGCGCTTTTCGCGCACGCGCTGCGGCTAACCGGGGGAGACCGGCAGCGTGCGGAGGATCTGGTGCAGGAGACGATGCTGCGGGCATGGCAGCATCCGCAGGCGCTCGACCCCGCCAGGGGGTCGGTGCGGGCGTGGTTGTTCACGACCGCACGCAACCTGGCGATCGACGCCTGGCGGAGGCGCAATGCCCGGGCGGCTGAGGTCGTCACCGATGCTCCTCCTGAGCGTCCGGTGATCGACGACACCGAGCGTGCCGTCGAATCCTGGACGATCGCCGAGGCGCTGTCCCGCTTGTCCCGCCCACACCGGGAGGTGTTGGTGGAGTGTTTCTACGCTGGCCGGTCGGTGGCTGAGGCGGCATCCCGCCTCGGTGTTCCGCCTGGAACCGTCAAGTCAAGGACGTATTACGCATTGCGCGCGCTAAAGGTTGCGCTGGAGGAGCTGGGGGTTACGCAATGAGGTGCCCCCAGACCATCGAAGTCGGCGCCTACGTACTGGGTGCCCTGGTGCCCGCCGAACGCGAGGCGTTCGAGAAGCACCTCGCCAACTGCGCGATCTGCCGCGAGGAGGTCGCCGAACTCGCCGTGCTGCCGGGCCTGCTCGGTCGCATCGACTTCGAGACGGCCAAGGCCATCGCCCAGGAGGGCGAAGACTCGGCCGCGCTCTTTCCGATCGGCTGGGCGGGCCCGACCGCCAAACCGGAGGCCGACGAGCCGGCCCCGTCGAACGTGGTGCGGCCGGAGCGGTGGGCCGGCCCCACCGTGAACGCCGACCTCGACAACCGGGCCGCCGACCCCGAAGACAGCACGGTCGTATCGCTGCTCGCGGCCGCCGAACGCAAGCGCCTCCGCGAACAGCGGCGGCGCCGGATCATCACGGCCGGCGTCGGGCTCGTGGCCGCGTGTCTCGCGCTGGTGATCGGGCTGGGCCTGCCCAAGTGGACGGCCGACCCGGGGCCGGCGTTCACCGCGATGACGGCGGCCGCCCAGAACCTGCCGATCACCGCCGACGTGGCGCTCGAGCCGCAGGGCGGCGGCACCCGGCTCATCATGAAGTGCGAGTACAAGGGCGAAGCGGGCACGCGGCGCTCGTACAAGCTGATGGTCCTGCCGAAGGGCGGCGGCACCGCCGAGATGGCCACCGACTGGTCGGCCGGCCAGGGCGACGAGTTCGCGTACGACGGTCACACCGCGCTGAAGCAGACCGAGATCGACCGGGTCGAGATCTGGAGCGCCGACGACCGGGTCCTGATGGTCTACAAGGTTTAGGGTTCGGGGCCCTCGGGCCCCGTTACTTGCCCTTGCCGTCGGGGACCACCAGGTTCAGCAGCCAGCTGACGACGGCGATCAGCAGGGCGCCGAGCACGGCGGTGGGCCAGAACTCGTCGACGTGGAACTGCAGGTCGAGTTCGCCGGCGATCCAGCTCGTCAGCATGAACAGGGCGCCGTTGACGACGAGGGCCACCAGGCCCAGCGTCAGCGCGTAGGCCCAGCAGCCGAGCACCTTGATGATCGGCCGGAGCACGGCGTTCACCACGCCGAAGATCGCGGCGACCACGAGAAGCGTGCCGGCCTTCTCGGCCGCGCTACCGCCGACGATGATGCCGTCGATCACCAACGTGGCGATCCACAACGCCAAGGCGCTGATGATCAGCCGGATGAGGATGCCCATCCGATGATCGTCGCACGCGCTCGCCAGCGCTGTCCGACCCGCCTGTTTCGCGAGATCTTTCACGGGTCAGCCGGTGACGTCCCGGTCGCTTATCGTGGGCGGGGTCTGGGGAGGCGCCGTGCCGTCGCGATCAGATCAACTTCATTCGTACCAGTTTGCGGTGCAGCGGGTGGTGTCCGCCGTCGCCGCGCACGAAAGCAACCCGTCGCGCCCGCCGGGCCGGCGTGCCGGGCTCGCCCTGCTCGCCGGGGTGCTCGCGGCCGCGCTCGGGCTCGCCGGCTTCGCGGTGTGGGGGCTGCTCCAGCCGGGTGGCTCGACGAAGTGGCGGTCGGGTACGGCGGTGATCGTCGAGAAGGAGTCCGGCGCCAAGTTCGTGTATCTCGACGGGGTGCTGCACCCGGTCGTCAATTACGCGTCCGCGCTGCTGATCGTCGGTGCGGCCAGGACCATCGCGGTGGCCCGGCGGTCGCTGGCCGGCGCCGCACGCGGTCCCCTCCTGGGCATTCCCGGCGCGCCCGACGCGGTGCCGGGCCGCCGTGACCTGCTGGGCGGGCCGTGGGCGGTGTGCGGGGAGGCCGGTCCGGGGCGGTCGACGGTGCTGGTCGGGTCGGTGCCGGCCGGCGATCCGCTCGGCCCGAACGGCGCCCTCGTGTCCACTCCCGACGGTGCCGTGCACCTGGTGTGGCAGGGGCGCCGGGCGCAGGTCCGGGAACCGGAGACCGTGCTCGGCATGCTCGTGTGGGGCACGCCGGCGCCCGTTCCGTCGGCGGTGGTGAACGCGCTCGCCGTCGCGGCCGACATCGCGCGGGTGCCGATCCCGCGGCGGGGCCTGCCGTTCCCGCCGGTGCCGGGTGCCCGCGTCGGCCAGGTCTTTCTGGTCGACGGTCGCCAGCACGCCGTCGCGCTCACCGAGGGCCTCGCGCCGATGACGCCGTTCCAGGCGGCGCTCGTGCTCGGTGATCCGGCCACGGTCGAGCGGGTCGGTCAGACGGCGCCCACGCCGCTGAGCCCGGGTGAGTACGCGAGCCTGCCGCGTACCGCGTTCCCGGGCACGTGGGAGGGGCTGCCGGCGGAGGTGCCCAGGCCGGTCACCGTCGGGGCGGGGGCGGCGGTCTGCGCGACCTCACTCACGGGCGGCGAGGTGGTCGTCGGTCGCGCGCCGCCGCGCGGTGCGGCGATCGCGGGTTCGGCGAAGGGCCTTGCGGACGAGGTGCGCGTGGCCCCGGGCCACGGAGCGCTCGCCGTCGCGGGTAACGGCGTGATCTACCTGGTGACCGACCTCGGGACGCGGTACCCGCTGGCGTCGGCCGACGTGCTTCCGATGCTCGGGTACGGGGGTGCGAAGCCGGTGCCGGTCCCGGCGGAGATCCTTGCGTTGCTGCCCACCGGTCCCGGCCTTTATCCACAGGCGGCCAGGGCGGTTGTGGGGTAGTTAGTCCGAAGTTATCCACAGAACCGAACTGGGTCTGGTGGACGTGGAACAGGCACAACTAGCGTTCTGGTCAACAGCCGGCTATCCGGCGACTACAGAGGGATCCTGGGGAGGCTCACCTATGTCCGTATCGCAAACCAGCGCGGAGTTGATGGAGACCACCGCGCGCCGGTTCGAGAGCGTCAACGGGTCGCTCGACGGCATGCTCCGGCGTCTGATGAACGAACTCGAAGGCCTGCGTACGCAGTGGACCGGTGCGGGTGGCCGGTCGTTCGAGCAGGTGAAGCAGGCCTGGGCGGCCGATCAGGAGAAGCTGAACCGGGCCCTCGCCGAAACCGCCACCGGCATGCGCACCGCCGGCCGGCAGTACACCGCCACCGACTCGGCTGCGGCCGGCCGGTTCACCGCCCACCACAGCCTGCCGCTGTAACGACGCCAAGGGAGGCCATCCGCGATGAGCGACATGATCCGGGTCGAGTTCGGCGCCCTGCAGCACGCGGGCGATTCCATCAACACAGCACTCCGTGCGCTCGAGAACCAGTTGGCCGAGTTGGAGCGCGACGCCGCGCCCCTAGTCGCCACCTGGCAGGGCGACGCTCAGCAGGCGTACCAGGTGCGCCAGACCCGCTGGCGGGAGGCGGCCGAGGGGCTGTCCGTCATGCTGCGGGACATCAAGCGCGCGCTCGACGAGTCCGCTGCCGAGTACGCCAGCACCGAGAGCCGCAACACCGCGCTGTTCGGCGGCCACTGAGCCGGTAACGGGTATCGGCGTGAGTGGAGGTCAATGCCCGCCTCGTCGGGCGCGACCGGCACTCGCGCCGATCAGGAGAAGGACGAGAACGGCGGCGCCGCCGAGCGCGAGGTATGCGGCGGTGCGCCGGTTCTCGGCGGTGCGCGCCGCGGCCCGCACGGCGGCCGGGTCGGGCGACTTCCGGGCCACCGGGCCCGGGGCGGCCTTCGCGGCAACGTCGAGGCTCGCGGTCACGGCCCGGTACGGGTTGACGATGCCGGCGCCGAGGCCCCTCGCCGGTGCGGGATCCAGGGTGTCGGCGGTGGCGAGGAGCCGCTCGGCCACCTGGTCGGCGGTGAGGTCCGGGTGATACTGGCGCACGAGGGCGGCCGTTCCGGCCACGAACGCGGCCGCGAAGCTGGTGCCGGTGTAGCGGGCGTGGCCCTCGCGGCCGGCGGCGATCACGTCGGCGCCGGGTGCCACGAGGTCGACGTGCGGGCCGATCTGCGAGGTGGCGACACGGGCGCCGTCCTCCTGGACGCCGCCCACGCCCAGCACGCCGTCGTACGAGGCGGGGAACACGCGGGGGTTGCCGGCCTCCTGCTTGTTGCCGGCGGCGGCCACGAGCACGGCGTCGCGAGAGCGGGCATAGGTCACGGCGTCGCGGAGGTTCGGGTCGTCGCGGTCGGTCGTCAGGGAGAGGTTCACCACCCGGGCGCCCCGGTCGACGGCTTGCCGCACGGCAGCGGCGACGTCGGCCAGGGTGGCCGTCCGGCCGCCGTTCTCGTCGGTGACCCGCTCGCTCACCCGCACCGGAAGGACGGTGGCGGCCGGTGCCACTCCGCGGAAGGCCGTGCCGGGTCGGATCCGGGCGGCGATGATGCTGGCGACCGCTGTGCCGTGGCCCACGCAGTCGACCCGGCCGTCGCCTCCGGCGTCCAACCGGTCGACGCCCGGCACCACGGCACCGGCGAGCTGCGGATGGCGGGCCTCGACTCCCGAGTCGACCACCGCCACCAGCACACCCGCACCGTCGGCGACGCCGGCCAGCCGGTCGAGCCCCTGCCGAGGCTGGGCCCACGGCACCTCGTCGACGGTTACGCTCGGTGCGGGCGGAGCTTGACAGCTCGGCGCTGCGTACACACGGTCAGGTACCACCGTCACCGGCAGCACCGCACAGAGGCCGCCGGTTACGGTGGCGCTCAGTGCCCGCAATACCCTTTCGGTGGATCGCATTCCGGCCTCCCCGTCGTCGACGGCGACCGAATGCTATCGATGGACAGGGTCAGCGGGTGTCCCCGCACAGGAGCATCGCTACTGACGCCTGTCTGCGGGTAGGTTAAGGTGCGCGCACGCGTGACGTGGTAAGCCCTGAGCAGCCGGAAGGGGGTGGCCGTGGAGAGCTGGAACCCGGCCACCGAAGCCGAGGCGGCGATGCGAGATGTGCTCCGAGCGGGCGACCAGGAGCAATACTTTCGGATCTTGGCGCGCCTTGATCTACTTCTTCCCGTTTCGGCCGACTCGGCCGGTCGACGTTCGCCGGGCTGGGGCACCTGGTCGTCCGACGGGCGCACCCACGTCCTCGCATTCACCTCCATCCACGCGATGCGCGCCTGCCTCGCCGAACACGCTGGCAACTACCGGTTGGCCCAGTTCCGCGAACTGGCCGAACAATGGCCCAACCCCGAATGGTGGCTGGCGATCAACCCCGGCCTCCCCATCGAGGGCTATCTGCCGGCCTGGTTCGTCGCCCAGATCAGCCGCGGTGACGTCCGCCTCCCCGGCCGCGCGATGGGCTCCCGCGCCCGGATGGAGCACGCCAACAGCCTGCGCGCCCGCGCCGTAGCCCAGGTCCCCCCTGGCCCGCCACCCCGCCGGGTCCCGCCCGCCCCACCGGTCCCCGCCGGCGGCGGACGCCTCCCTCCGGGGCGCCGCCCACCGGGCGCCGGCATCGTGCTCTCCGGCGAGATCGTCGAGTCCTCCACCCCGATCGGCAACGAGACCCCGGTCCCCGCAGCCGCCGCCGGCCCCTCGCGGCCGGCGCCGCCCGTTCCGCCGGTAACCCCGGTCTCGCCGGCTCGCGTCGGCCCGCCGGCCGCAGCCGGTTGGGGCGGTCCGGAGATGGCCGGGCATGGCCAGGGGCGCGTCGGAATGGCCGGCTACGGTCCGGGTGGGCCTGGCGGCCCCGGTGGACCCGGGATGGCCGGGCCTGTGTCCGGCGGGCCCGGAATGGCGGGGCCTGTGTCCGGCGGTCCTGGGATGGCTGGGCCTGTTTCTGGCGGTCCTGGAATGGCGGGGCCCGTTTCCGGTGGTCCTGGGATGGCCGGGCGTGGCCCTGGCGGTCCTGGGATGGCTCCGCCGGTTTCGGGCGGTCCGGTGTCAGGTGGTCCTGGCATGGCTGGGCACGGCATGGCTGGGCACGGTCCGGGCATGGGCCGGCCGGTGTCGGGTGGTCCGGTTTCGGGTGGCCCCGGGATGGCTGGGCATGGCCCGGGTGGTCCCGGGATGGTCGGGGCTGATCCGCGTATCGCTGCGCAAGGGCCGCCCGGGATGCCTCCGCCAGGGCCGCCCGGAATCGCTGCGCATGGCGCCGGTACGGGTGGCCATGGGCCGGTGGGTGCGGGGATGGCTCCGCCGGGTCCGGGTGGGCCCGGTATGCAGGGTTCCGGGCAGGCTGGTCCGGGGGTGCCGAGGCCGGGAATTCCTGGCGCGGTTGCTCCTGGGACGCAGGGTCCTGGCGCGCCTGGATCCGGGGCGCCTGGTCCGGGGATGCCTGGTCCGGGGATGCCTGGTCCGGGGATGCCTGGTCCGGGGATGCAGGGGCCTGCGGGGCCTGGTTCTGGGGCGGCGGGTCCCGGGGCGACCGGTCCGGGCGTGACCGCCAGCGGGTTGCCTACCCGGCAGCCAGGGGCGGCGCAGTTCGGTCGGCGTCCGCCGGCTGACTTGTTCCCCTCGTCTCCGGGTCCGGCGCCGGGTGGATCCGGTGCGGCGAATCCGATGCCGCCTACGCCTGTATCGCCGGCGTCGTCGCGGACCGGCCGTACCGGTCGGAGCGACCGTCCTGACCGCAATGGGCGTGGCGAGCCGCCTCGGCTGTTCGACCGGGCCGATTTCCGGCAGCGTCACGATCAGGGTCAGAGTCCGTTCGAGCGGCCGGCGGCTGAGGGTGGCCGGTCCGGGCTGTTCGAGGGGCCTCCGGTGTCCGGTGCGCCGGCTCCGGGGCGCTCGGGTGAGTTCCCCGACCAGGGGCGGCCGGCTGCCTTTGCGCCTGAGCCCGGTCGGGCGGGGTCGTTCCAGCCTGACCGCGAGCGACCCGGGGGCTTTCCGGAGGAACCGGAGCGGTCCGAGGGCATCCCGCAGGAGCACGTGCAGTCTGGCGGCTTTTCGCCGGAGTACGCGCGGTCTGAGGGCGTTCCGCAGGAGTACGCGCGGCCGGGAGCCATTCCGCAGGAGTATGCGCGGCCTGGTCCGCACGAGCAGGAGTACGCGCGGCCGGGCGGCGTTCCTCAGGAGCCGG
>NZ_BOPG01000070.1 GCF_016863635.1 Virgisporangium aurantiacum
CGCCGCAGGAGCCGGAGTATGCGCGGCCGGGCGGCGTTTCACAGGAACCGGAGTACGCGCGGCCGGGAGGCGTTCCGCACGAGCAGGAGTACGCGCGGCCTGGTCCGTTCCCGCCTGAGCCGGGACGGTCTGGGCCGGGAGGGCCGGCGCCGGATCACGGGTGGCCGGGTGCGCCGTACTCGCCGGATCAAGGTCACGGTTCGGCCGGCGGCTTCGCGCCCGATCAGGCGCGACCGGCGGCGTTTGCGCCCGATCAGGCGCGACCGGCGGCGTTTGCGCCCGAACCGGATCACGGTCGGGAGCCGGCCTTCGGGGCGGAGCTTGGGCGGTCGTCCGGGCCGGATCCGGGGATGATCGACACTGACCCGGGGCGGTCCGCGGCGTTCGCGCGGGGCTTTGGGGACGAGCGGGAGCAGGCGGCTCCGTTTGTTCCGGCGCCGGGTCCGGTTCGGCCCAGCATGCCGGATCAGGGCTGGGCGGATCAGGCGCAACCGGATCAGGGCTGGGCGGATCCGGGGCGACCGGATCAAGGGCGACCGGATCAAGACTGGGCGGCGCAGGGGCCGGCGACGGTTGGAGCCGGGCACGGGTCACCGGAGGGGTTCGGGGCGGAACCCAGTGCTTTGGGGGCCTTCCGGTCTGACCCGGGGTCCGTGGCCGAGCGGCCGGCGGGGTACGAGCCCGGCTTGCGGGCGGCGCAGCGCCCGGCGGAGGTTGGGCCGGAGGTGGCGCCTCGGGCCTTCGACGGGGAAGCGGCGACCGTCTCGGCCGAGCGGCCTCCGCCGCCGGCATTCCAGCCGGTCCGGCGGGATCCGGCGTTTGCGGACCCGTCTGTGGGCGCAGAGGAGCAGGGATCCGCACCGGCCGACAGTGGGGACGTCGATCCGGACGCTTGGCCGGCGACCCGGACCGGGCCGGCGCTCGACGCTGAACCTGCCATGGGGCTCGGGCTCGGTGCTCGGTTGGCGGCCCTTCAGGCGCAATCGGGCGGGTTTGTGGTTATCACGCCCGACGAGACTGCGGAAGAAGCGCCCACGGGCACGGCGCGCGGCATTTGGGATCCCAAAGTGCCGGGCGTTCCGGCGGAACTCGACGAGGATGAGACGTCGCCCGGCGAAACTCTCACGCCGTCTCCCATTGAAGCGGACCTGGACGTGGACCCGGAACCGGCGCGCGCGCCCGAGCCCGAACCGGAGCCGGTGGTCTGGAATTATGCCGACTTCCCGCCGGCGAATACCACCGAGGAAGAGTTGCTCGAAGCGACGCGCAGCAATACCTCAAACCAGATGCTCTCGACGTTGCTGCTGGCCAAGGTGCTGATCCAGGGGTATTCGGCAGATCCGGCGCACTGGCCGACCGAAGAGATCAAGGGTAACCGGTACCTGGTGGCTTTCACATCGATGCAGCGGATGACCGCGCATTACGAAGCGACCTTGCCGGAGCCCGAACCGGTGCGGTTCACCACGGTAATTGCAAAGTGGCCCACCGAGGAGATCGGGTTCGCGCTGAATCCGGGTACGCCGATGGGTCGGCTGCTCGGTGGTAGCGAGGTTCGCGGGTTGGCCCGGTCGGCGGCGGAATTCGGATTGATTGACGCCGATGCGTTGGTGGCGGTGGCCGATGCCGAGGAGGCCAGCGCGCAGACGCAGCTGATCCCGGAGAAGAAGGCGGCGCCGGCGCCGGCCGGGTCGGATCAGCCGATGCTCATGCAGCGGACGATTGCCGCCGCGCAGGTGTCGATGTACCTCGAGCGCGGCTACGACCGGGTGTGCGGGTTCGTGCACCGGGCCGGCGAGTTGTCGCACCTCAGCAAGCCCGCCGATCTCTACCGGGCGCTCGGGCTGGTGTACAAGGATTCGCCGTTCGGGCTCGACGATGCCGAGGTCTACGTGCTGCGGTGGCCCGCGCACCTGCTCAGCCTGTACCGCATCCCGTACGGCGGGCAGACCGAAGAGGCGCTGAACGCCATGCAGGGCTGGATGATCGAGCGGGCGCCGTTCCGGGGCAACGGGTTCGCGCCCAGCGAGACCGGCGACGTGGTGTCGGAGTTCAAGATGGACAGCACGCGGCTGCCGCACGGCGCGCAGCTCTGGCGGTTGAACAGCGACGGCATCGAGACGCTGGTCGCGTTGTTCGATGCCGACGGCACGCGGTGGCGTCGGATCGGGTCGGGCGAGTCGTGATCCGCGACGGGTACGTCGCCAAGTGGCAGGGCGACGAGTACGAGGCCAGCCCCGACGGCAACGACGTGCGGCTGTACCGGGGAGACCCGGCCGACGGCTTCGAGGAGATCCGCGACGGGCGGTACCGGCGGATCGTTCCCGGCACCGACGTCAAGCTCGAGTACATCCGCACCGGGTGCCTGTGGCGCGGGCAGCCGTTCATCGTGCTGGCCGAGCACGAGGGGTGGTTGCGGGTCGAGTACACGGGCGGGCTGGCGCCGGTGGCGCGCCAACTCGGGCTGGAGGAGTTCGAGTTCGGCGTCTACCAGGGGTGGGCGCCGGCGGCCGAGGTGGCGGAGCTACGAGAGTTCCGCGCATAGCTCCTTCAGGGTGACCCACTCGTACGTCGAGCCGCAGGGCGGACCTTCGGCGATGCCGAGGCGCTGGTCGTCGAGGTCCAGGATCACCGAGAAGATCGTTTCGGACTTGTCGTCGTGGACGTCGCGGTCGTCGACGTGCCGGCAGATCGCGTTCGGGAACCCGGCGTGGTCGGCGAAGATGTCGACCATCGACATGCCGCCGGCGAGCAGCCGCCGGGCGCGGGCGGCCCGGAAGAACGACGAGCTGCCCAGGTCCTTCAGGTAGTCGCGCACGGCGACACCGGTCTCCAGATGGTTCGCGTGCGCGATGCGGCCCTGCTCGTCGGGGTGCAGGAAGCCGACGTCGCCGGGCACCAGCTCCACGTCGATGATTTCGCCGCCGCCGGGCCCGTCGTGGGCCTGGCCGATCAAAAGATTGATGGACGCGCTGCGCGGGCTCGAGCACACGCGTCTCAGCGCGATGGTGAGGTCGGACGACTCCAGTGCCGCCCGGAGGATGACGTGGTACGGGACGCCGCCGCGGATGCCGTCGCGGTCGCACCCGAGCATGTTGACGCACACCCCGACGCCGGCCGAGTTCAGCCCCGCCTTGCCCAGCATGCCCGCCTCGGCGAGCGTCGCCACGGAGAACCCGTTCTCGTCGGTGGTGGCCAGCAGGATGGAGTAGGGCCGCTGGTCGGGGTGCCAGTCCCAGTTCTGGCCGATCACCGTGCCGTCGCCGATCAGCCCGAGGGCGGTGCACTCCCGGAGCGCCGAACCGTAGAGCAGTTCCGTGCGACCGTTCAGCGCGTAGATCTCCTCGACGGCGACCCCGGAACCCTCGGCCACGCCGTCGAGCATCGCGGCGATCCGCGGGTGGTGCTCCCGCGTGGTGGTGCGGAACTCGGTGCCCCAGGCGCGCACCTCGCTGCGGCCGAGCCCGGCCCGGAGTCGGAACCTGGCCAGGTAGGTCTCGTTGTTCGCGGCGACGAGGTCGGCGGCGGCCGTGCCGTAGGCGGCGCCGCAATCGGCCGGGGGTCCGGAGACGGAGACGAGGGGCAGCGGGAGGGTCGCCATGGCACCGACGCTAGGCGCAGGGGCGAAAGGGCGCCACCGCATACCTCTAGGCTGGGCTGCATGAAGCGTGCCGTGGACGACTCGGCCGTGCTCGTCGACGGGCCGTGGACGCACCGGTTCGTCAGCGCGAACGGCACCCGGTTCCACGTCGTCGAGGCTGGCACCGGTCCGCTGGTGCTGTTCCTGCACGGATTCCCCGAGGCCTGGTTCGCCTGGGAGCGTCAGCTCGCCGCGGTGGCCGACGCCGGCTTCCGGGCGGTGGCCGTCGACCTGCGCGGTTACGGAGCCAGCGACAAGCCGCCGCGCGGCTACGACGGCTACACCATGGCCGGCGACGCCGCCGGGTTGATCCGGGCGCTGGGCGAGCGGCGGGCGGTGCTGGTCGGCGCCGGCTACGGCGGCATGGTCGCCTGGTCGACGGCGTGTTTCCACCCGAAACTGGTCCGGCGCCTGGTCGTGTTGAGCGCCGCGCATCCGCTGCGGCTCCGGGCGGGGCTTTTGGCGGACCCGCGGGGGCAGCTCGCCGCGTCGCTGCCGATGCTGCGGTTCCAGGTTCCGCGGATGGAGCACGCGTTGACCCGCGACGACGCGGCGGCCATCGGTGCCTACCTGCGGAAGTGGGTGGGTCCCTCCTGGCGGGATACCGCGGATTTCGCGGACTACGAGGCCCGCTGCCGGGAGGCGTTCCGCATCCAGCAGACGGCGTTCTGCGCGCTGGAGGCGTACCGCTGGGCGGTGCGGTCGGTGCTTCGGCTACAGGGGTACCGGTACGTCAAGCAGATGCAGCAGCCGATCATCAGCCCGACGCTGCAGCTGCACGGGTCGGCCGACACGGCGATTCTGCCCCGGACGGCGTTGGGGTCGGGCCGGTGGGTGCTGGCCGACTACGAGTGGCGGCTGCTCGACGGCGTCGGCCACTTCCCGCACCGGGAAGCGGCCGACCTGGTAACCGGCGAGATCCTTCGTTGGGCCAAGGAGTAACTAGTCTTCGGACTTTCCGGTCTTCATGCCCTCGGAGATCAGGTCCATGACGGACGAGTCCTGCAGGGTGGTCACGTCGCCCAGGGACCGGTTCTCGGCCACGTCGCGCAGGAGGCGGCGCATGATCTTGCCGGACCTGGTCTTCGGGAGTTCCTGCACGACCATGATCTGTCGCGGCTTGGCGATCGGGCCGATGGTCTTCGCCACGTGGTTGCGCAGTTCCTGAGCGAGTTCGTCGCCGTCCTTCACATCGCCACGCAGGATGACGAACGCGACCACGGCCTGGGTGGTCGTGGGATCGGTGGCGCCGACGACCGCCGCCTCGGCGACCTTCGGGTGGCTCACCAGCGCCGACTCCACCTCCGTCGTGGAGATGTTGTGGCCAGAGACGAGCATCACATCGTCGACGCGGCCGAGCAGCCACAGGTTGCCGTCCTCGTCGCGCTTGGCGCCGTCGCCGGCGAAGTAGATCCAGTCCTCGCCGTTGCCCGACCCGGCGCCGAACCGGGACCAGTACGTGTCGATGAACCGCTGGTCGTCGCCCCAGATCGTGCGGAGCATGCTCGGCCACGGGTCGCGGAGCACCAGGAAGCCACCGCCGCCGGCGGGCACCGACCGGGCCTCGTCGTCGACCACGTCGGCGGAGATGCCGGGCAGCGGGGTCATCGCCGAGCCGGGCTTCGCGTTCGTCACGCCGGGGAGCGGCGAGATCATGATCGCGCCGGTCTCCGTCTGCCACCAGGTGTCGACGACGGGGGTGCGGCCGCCGCCGATGTGTTCCCGGTACCAGATCCACGCCTCGGGGTTGATCGGCTCGCCGACGCTGCCGATGAGCCGCAGCGACGACAGGTCGAACTTCGCCGGGATGTCGTCGCCCCACTTCATGAACGTGCGGATCGCCGTGGGTGCGGTGTAGAGCAGCGTCACCTTGTACTTGTTGACGATCTCCCAGAACCGGCCGCGGTGCGGCGTGTCGGGCGTCCCCTCGTAGATGACCTGCGTGGCGCCGTTCGACAGCGGCCCGTAGACGATGTAGCTGTGCCCGGTGACCCAGCCGATGTCGGCGGTGCACCAGTAGATGTCGGTGTCGGGCTTGAGGTCGAAGACGGCGTTGTACGTCCAGCTCGCCTGGGTGAGGTAACCACCGCTGGTGTGCAGGATGCCCTTCGGCTTCGCCGTCGTGCCGCTGGTGTACAGGATGAACAGCGGGTTCTCGGCGTCGAACGACTGCGCGGTGTGCGCGGTGTCGGCCTTCTCGACCGTCTCGTGCCACCAGACGTCGCGGCCCTCGGTCCAGGCGACGTCTTCGCCGGTGCGCCGCACCACGAGCACCTTCTCGACGCTCGCGCAGCGCTCGGCCGCCTCGTCGACCGTCGGCTTGAGCGCGCTCGGCTTGCCCCGCCGGTAGCCGCCGTCGGCGGTGATCACGACCTTGGCGTTCGCGTCGTCGATGCGTCCCGACAGCGCCTCGACGCTGAACCCGCCGAACACGACGCTGTGGGTGGCGCCGAGCCGGGCGCAGGCCAGCATCGAAACCACGGCCTCCGGGATCATCGGGAGGTAGATCGCGACCCGGTCACCGGCGGTGACGCCGAGGGCGGTCAGCGCGTTCGCGGCCTGGTTGACCAGCTGCTGCAGGTCGGCGTACGTGATCTCGCGGGTGTCGCCGGGCTCGCCCTCCCAGTAGATGGCGACCTTGCTGCCGCGGCCGGCCTCGACGTGCCGGTCGACGCAGTTGTAGGCGACGTTGAGCTGGCCGCCCACGAACCACTTCGCGAAGGGCGGGTTCGACCAATCGAGTACCTCTGACCACTCCTGGGTCCAGTGCAGCCGCTTCGCCTGCTCGGCCCAGAACGCGAGGCGGTCCGCTTCCGCGTGCTCGTACGCCTCGGCCTTGACGTTCGCGTTCGCGGCCAGCTCGGCCGGTGGCGGGAACTGCCGTGTTTCGCTGAGCAGGTTGGCAAGGGTGTCAGCCATACGGCGGCTCCTCAATCGGCGTGAGATTCGGCGGGTCTCTTGCGTCCAATAACCTAATCCTGGCCTGCGGAGAGAGCGAGCCGCGCCCGCCACCCTGCGCCCAGCGGACGCCGCCGCGCGCTGTAGTGAGACGATTGCTCGATGATTCGCGACGCGCTCGCCCCGCTGCTCGAGCTGGCCGACGTGTCGGACGCGATCGAGTCGGCCCGGGCCGCGGCCGACGCGGCGTTCGCGCATCGGGCGCTGCGCCGGGGATCGGCCCGGGTCGCTGCCGAGGTAACGCTGCGCAACGCGGTTGCCAGCGCGGCGCTTGAGGGCTCTTCCTGGGACATTTCGGGCGTGCGCGCCGGAACCGTGACCGACCCCGTGCTGCAGGGCGCGGTGCGGGTGTCGGCGGAGATTCCGTCGCTGGCGCCGCGCTGGTTGAAGGCGCCGCCACAGGTGCTCACCCGGCTGCACATCCTGGCGGCCCGCGGAGTGGTGGCCGATCTCGGCCGGCCCGCGCCGCACGGTGGTGCGGCCCGGCTGCTTGCGTTGGGTTCGGTGCTCAACTCGTCGACGCCGGCCCTGTTGCGGTCGGCGGTGGTCCATGGGGAACTGCTCGCGCTGCGGGCGTTCGAGGGTCCCAACGGGGTGGTCGCGCGGGGCGCGGGGCGGCTCACGTTGATCGCCGCCGGGTTCGACCCGCGCGGGCTTCTTCCGATGGACGCGGGACATCATGACCGGGAGCCGGAGTACCTGGGTGCGGCGGGCGCCTTCGCAACCGGGACGCCGGACGGGCTGCGTTCGTGGATCAAGCACTGCGCCGAGGCGGTTCAGGTGGCCGCGGGTGTGCTGTCGACGATCTGCGACGAGATTTCTTAACTCCACATGGAGACGGCGCCCGATCGAGGGGCGCCGTCGACCACGTCCTACCGGGTTACCAGGCGTGCACTTGGGTTCGCAACCAGTAGACCGTTGTGGCGGTCAGCTGGAGCGTGCCTAACGCGGCTGTTCGCTCGTGGGTACCCGGAGGCCGTGACGGGCGGTTAGGCCCGCATCTCTCTTGGTACGCCCGTACTCGCTGGTAGGCAATGGCCCGAGCCGGTGAAACCACCCAGGTTGATCTTGATTTGGGGCTCAGGTGGCCGCGAGTTCGAGTTCGCGTTTTCTGTTCTTTCGGGCGCGTCCCCACAGGATGAGGCCGGTGGCCAGGCCCGCGGCCGCGACCAGAACGGCCGCCGTGACCGGTACCGCGGGACGCTCGCGCCACCGGCGCGACAGCGGCACCGGGTGACGGAACTCCAGGACGGGCCAGCCGCGCTCGGCGGCCACGCGGCGTAGCGCCCGGTCGGGATTCACCGCCGTCGGCCGGCCGACGCACGACAGCATCGGCACGTCGGTGATCGAGTCTGAGTACGCGAACGACTCGTCGAGGTTGTACCCGCGCTCCGCGGCAAGTTTCTGGATCTCGGTGACCTTGTTCTCGCCCGCCGCGTAGAAGTCGATGTCGCCCGTGTAGCAGCCGTCGTGTACCACCATGCGGGACGCGATGACATCGGTGATCCCGAGCACCTCACCGATCGGCTTGACCATCACGTCGCCGGAGCCGGACACCAGCACGACGTCGCGCCCGGCGGCCCGATGCTCACCGATCAGCGCGGCAGCCTCGGCGTAGACGTACGGGTTGATCAGCTCGTCGAGCGTTTCGCGGACGATCTGGTCGACCTGCTCGACCCGCCACCCCTTGCACAGTTCGGCCAGGTAGTCACGGGTGCGGGCCATGCCCTGCTCGTCGCTGCCGCCCATGCGCTGCAGGAGCTTGCCGTAGGCACCCATGATGACGTCGCGGCGGTTGATCAGCCCGTCGCGATAGAACGGTCGCCCGAACGCCAGGGCGCTCGACTTGGCGATGACCGTTTTGTCAAGGTCGAAGAATGCGGCACTCCCGCCCACGGCGGGGAGTCTATCCGTACCGGTGCAATGTTTCGGGTACACACCTATCGGGTTGCTGATCAAATCTGAACCGCGTGTTAAGACCGGCCTACTCGACGTGCGCCATGTTGCTCGTGCATGCTTACGTATGCGACACCGACTCACGTCTTGACGGTGTTGCCCTGATTGACGCTCGGCGGTTGCATCCCCCCGCTACCGCCGAGTGGGTTCGGCTCAAACCCCCCGGAGCCGGACTCATCGGCGACCCCCGTCTCCCCCGACGGGGGTCGTCTTCTCGATAGGGCCAGTTGCGCGGGTGTGCTATTGGCCTTCATCTCGGTTCTCCTCCTGGCGAGGCCGGCCGCCGCCACCGCCGCCAGCAGGTACAACCCGGCCTGGACGTTCAGCAGCATCACCAGGTCGACCCGGTCGCCGAGCAGGCCCGCCGCGATCATCCCGATCGCCTGGCCGGCCGCCATCACCGTGGTGACCGCGCCGAACACCCGCCCCACCCGGCCCTGGCCGGCCTCCTGCAGCACGCTGAACAGGCCGGTTATCGCCACAACTCCCGGCGCCCCGATCGCGACGAACAGCGCGATGTAGAGCGGCTGCGCGGTGGTGAACAGGGACCCGTTCCAGATCAGCAGGTCGAGGACCCCGAACGCACCCATGCCCCCGGCCACCAGCAGCCCGGCGCGGCAGCGACGGGCGAGCAGGCCCAGTGCCAGGCCGGCCGCGATCGCACCGATCGCCTGGACGCCGCGTAACAGGCCGGCCTCGTCGGCACCGCCCTGCAGCACCCGGTACACGAACGGGACGAACAGCACGACGAACATGCCCTGAGCGGCGGCGGACAGGCCGGCGACGATCAACCCGGCCCGGACCCGGCGGTGGTCGTAGGCGCCGCCCTCACCGGCCGGGTCGGGCTGTGGTGCCACCGCCTCGCGCCGGCCCGAACCGATCCGCGCGTACAGCACCGCCGCGAGGCCGAAGCTGACCGCGTCGACGATCACGATCGCCGGCAGGTCACCCAGCACCAGCAGGAACCCGCCGAGCGACCCGCCCACCAGGCGCCCGACGTTGTTGGAGAGCGACAGCAGCGAGTTCGCGCCGACCAGGTGCTCGCGCGGGGTGACGGCCGGCACCAGCGCGTTGCGCGTGGGCTCGGTGAACGCGGCGAGCCCGGCCTGGACGGCGATCACCGCGTAGACCACCCACAGCCGCCCGCCGGCGGCGAACAGCGGAAGCAGCGTGGCCGCCTGCGCGACCGACAACCAGATCAGCGCGCGCCGGCGGTTCCACCGGTCGGCCAATCGGCCGGCGAACGTGCCCAGCAGGATCGGCGGCGCCAGTTCCACCAGGAATGCGAGCGCCGTTCCGAGCGTGGAACCGGTGATCTCGTACACCAGGATCGGCAGGGCGACCAGGAGCAGCCAGTCGCCGGTCTCGGAGATCAGGCCCGCCGTGAGGAGGTTGCGGTAGTCGCGGATCCGCAGCGCCGTCATCGCTCACGCTCCAGGGGAAACGCGTTGAGACCGAGGTGCACGAGCTCGGCGCCGTCGACCGCGCCGCGGGTGGCGGCGATGAACGGGCGGATCAGCGCGTCGAGCCGCTGGTACAGCTCGGCCAGCTCGGTGGACGTCATGCGGAGCGTGTAGGTCGCCAGGCCGCCGGCCTCCCGCCAGGCCTCGTCGATGTGGTCGACGCGGCCCAGGTAGTCGCGGGCGAGCCGGTGGTCGCGTTGCAGCGTGATCGCCGCGAGGGTCTTGGTCTGTGGGCCGGAGCCGAACGAGAAACCGGTGATGGTCGCGCGCCAGGGCCGCTCGCGGTTGTCGCGCTGCCCGGTCTCCTGTGCTTCCTTTTGTTCCTTCGGTTCCTCGACCGGTTCTGGCTCGCTGGCCGGGTCAAGCGCCGGTTCCACCAGGCCGTGGCGGGCCAGGTAGCGCAGGTGGTAGCTGCAGTTCGAGGGCGTGTCGCCGATCGCGCGGGCGCACTGCGAGGCGGTTGCCGGACCGCTGGACATGAGGTGGTTCAGCAGGTCAAGACGCAGCGGATGGGCGAGCGCGGCGAGCTCGTCGGGCGTGCCGACGGTGCGGCGAGTCTCGTCGTCTGCGGCCACGGCGGCCTCCTCATCGGAATCTGAAAGACCCTTTCGGATCCGACCGTACGCCGTCCGCGTGGATTCCGAAAGAGTCTTTCAGGATCCGCTTCATCGATTGATCGACATGCGTCGAGCTTCGTTGTCCACAAGCACCCTCGCTGTCCACAGGCGGGCCGAATTTCGGCGCCGGCCGTCGGACCCGGGCGGTGGAGTGTCGGCCATGTCAGCCGAAGCACTCGCCATATCCCGTCCGCTGCTCGTCACCGACGACCCGCTTCTGCTCGACGAGGTGCTGAGCCTCGCGGGTGAAAGCGGTGCCGACGTCGAGGTGGCGCCCGATCCAACCGCGGCCCGCGACCGCTACGGGTCCGCGTCCCTCGTGCTGGTCGGCGTCGACCTGGCCGAGGCCTGTGCCCGTGCGCGGCTGCCGCGGCGCCCCGGGGTGGTCCTGGTCGGTGTCCAGCCCGACGAGGGCGAACCGCCGTGGCACCTCGCCGAACGGCTCGGCGCCGAGCACATCGCGCTGCTGCCCGAGGGCGCGCAGTGGCTCGCCGGCCGGCTGTCGGCGTCGGTCGGCCCCGAGTCCATCGGCGCGATGGTGGCGGTGCTCGGCGGTCGCGGTGGGGCGGGTGCCACCGTGCTCGCGTGCGGGCTCGCGGTCACGGCCGTCCGGCTGGGCCGGCGGGCGCTCATCGTCGACGGCGACCCGTTCGGCGGCGGGCTCGACCTCGTGTTCGGCTGGGAGGGCGTAGCCGGGCTGCGCTGGCCCGACCTCGCTCACACGGCCGGTGCGGTGGGCGTCCCGGCACTGGCCGACGCGTTGCCCGGCGAGGGTGCCCTCGCGGTCCTCTCGAACGATCGGGAAGACGGCCCGACGCTGCCGCTCGACGCGATGCTGGCGGCGCTCGCCACCGGCCGGCGCGGCTGGGACCTCACGGTGGTCGACCTGTCGCGGCGGTTCGACGACGCGTCGTTGGCTGCCCTCTCGGTCACCGATCACACGCTGCTGGTGGTGCCGGCCGAGTTGCGGGCCTGCGCCGCCGCGGCGCGGGTCGCCACCGAGGCGCTGCGCCACACCGGGTCGATGTCGTTGGTGGTCCGCAAACCGGCGCCGGGCAAGCTCTCGCCGCGCGAGATCTCCCGGGCGCTCGGCCTGCCGCTGGTCGGCACGTTGCGCTCGGAGCCGGCGATTGCCCGTGGCCTGGAACGGGGTGAGCCGCCGGCGGCCAATGGTGCGGGTCCGCTGGCCGAGCTCTGTACGCGCCTGGTCGACGTGCTGGACCTGAAGCCCCGGACGGTGGCCGCATGACCGAGCACTTGTGCGCACGAAGTGGGGACCCGGCATGACCGCGACTCCGGAGGTGGCCAGGTTCGCCGATCGGGTCCGGCGGCGGCTGGTCGAGACGGGCGGTGCTCCCACGGCCGCGCGGGTCGCGGCGACGGTGCAGGCCGAGCCGGGTGGCTCCGTGCTCGGGCAGGCGACGTTCGCCCGGCTGGTCGGCCGGATCACCGACGAGTTGGGCGGTGCCGGTCCGCTCGCCCCGTTGCTGGCCGAGGAGGAGGTCAGCGACGTGCTCGTCAACGGCGCCGAGGTCTGGGTCGACCGGGGAGGCGGGTTGGAGCGGGCCGGTGTCGACGTCGGCCGTCCCGACGACGTCCGTCGGCTGGCGCAGCGGCTCGCCGCGACGGCGGGGCGCCGGCTCGACGACGGCTGTCCGTACGCCGACGTTCCGCTGCCGGACGGGACGCGGCTGCACGCGGTGCTGCCACCGGTCGCCGTCGCCGGGCCATACCTGTCGCTGCGGGCCTTCCGCCGGCGGGTGTTCACCCTGGCCGAACTGGTCGACGCCGGCTCGGTGTCGCCGATGGGCGCGCGCCTGCTGAGCACGATCGTGGCCGGCCGGATCGCGTTCCTGATCACCGGCGGAACGGGCACCGGCAAGACCACGTTGTTGTCGGCCCTGCTCTCGCTGGTGCCGCAGAACGAGCGGATGGTCCTGGTGGAGGACGCCGCCGAACTGCGTCCGGCGCATCCGCACGTCGTCACGCTTCAGGCCCGTACCTCGAACGTCGAGGGCGCGGGCGGGGTGACACTGCGCGACCTGGTGCGGCAGGCGCTGCGGATGCGGCCCGACCGGCTGGTGGTCGGCGAGTGCCGCGGGTCCGAGGTGGTCGACCTGCTCGGTGCGCTCAACACCGGTCACGAGGGCGGTGCCGCCACCCTGCACGCGAACACGCCGGCCGACGTGCCGGCCCGGCTCGAGGCGCTCGGCCTGCTCGACGGCGTTCCGCGTGCCGCGTTGCACGCCCAGGTCGCCGCGGCGCTGCAGGTGGTGGTGCACCTGCGGCGGATCGGCGGGCAGCGGGTGGTCGACGAGATCTGCATGCTGCTGCCCGACGGTCCCGACCGGCTGGTGCGGGCCGTGCCCGCCTGGCACCGGGAACGCGGCTACGGCCCGGGGGCGGAGGCACTCGCCGGGCTCTGCGGCGCCGCCTGGCAGGCGTCGTGAGGGGCCGCAGGGGCCGGCGGCCCGGGCGACGTCTCGCCGCCGCCGTCCGGCCGGTCCGGACGGGCCCGCGGGCCGCGCACGCCGAGCGGCGGTCGTGGTCCGGTAGATCTTTCGCGGAGGCCATCGGGCGGCGCCCGTGGGCGGTGATCGCCGGTGTGGCGGTGGTTGCCGCGGCGGGCGCGGGCACCGCGAGCGGACTCGTGGCGGGCGCGGTGGCGGCCGTCTACGGCGGCGGTGCGGCCGGCCTGGAACTGCGGCGCCGACGGGCCGACCGCCACGCCAGGGCGGTCTCGGCGACCCTCGACACGGTCACCGAGATGGCGGCGGAACTACGGGCGGGAGCGGCGCCCGTGGTGGTGGTCGAGGCCGCCGGTGCGGTGCTCGCCGCCACGCCGGCCGAGCGCGCGTCGGTGCTGGCCGCCTGCGAGGTCAGTGAGCGCACCGGCGCGCCGCTCGCCGACGTGCTCGACGGGGTCGAGGGGTACCTGCGGCAGTCGAACCGGCTGCGGCAGTCGGCGGCCGCGCACCGGTCCGGTACGCGTGCGACGGCCGTGCTGCTGACGATGCTTCCGGCCGCCGGGGTGGCGGTCGGCTACGGCATCGGCGCAGACCCGCTGCGGCCGTTGTTCCACTCGGCGGTCGGAGTGGCGTGCGTGGCGGCCGCGTGCGTCCTGCAGGTCGGCGGCCTGGTGTGGACGGAGCGACTGTCCAAGGTGGACGCGTGAAGCGGCGGCGCCTGCTGGCGCTCGCGTGCGGCGTCATGGCCGGGGTGGTGCTCGGCGGTCGTGCGGGCGTCGCGGCCGGTGCCGTGCTGGTGGGCGTCCTGTGGTGGGCGCTGCCACGGGTTGCGGCCGCGCGGGCCGCGACCGCGCTGCGTCGGGCGGCGGCCGGGCTGCCCGACGCGGCCGACCTGCTCGCGGCCGCGCTTCGGGCCGGGGCGCCACCCGGGCAGGCGGCCGGTGTCGTCGGCACGGCCGTCGCGGGCCCGGTCGGTGAACGCCTGGCGCGGGTGGGCCGGGCGCTGCGGCTCGGTGACCCGCCCGCGCAGGCCTGGGCGCACATCGCCGACCTGCCGGGCGGCGAGCGGATGGCGCGGGCCGCTGTGCGCAGCGCCGACAGCGGCAGTGCCCTCGCCAGGGCCCTGTCCAGGTTGGCCGACGAGTTGCGGGCCGCTCGTGCGGCGGAGGCCGACGCGGCGGCGAGACGGGCCGGTGTGCTCGTCGTCCTGCCGCTCGGGATGTGCTTTCTGCCCGCGTTTCTGCTGGCCGGCGTGGTGCCGGTCGTCATCGCCGTCCTCGACGGCGTCCTCGGATGAGCAACCGCTCGTCCGGTACCGGATGAGCGGCCGCTCATCCACCAACACAAGGGGGAACTCATCACATGCTGGTACGGAAACTGGGCGCCCGGATCAGGTCCCGGCTGCGAGGGGACGGTGGCATGAACTCGGCGGAGTACGCCGTGGGCACGTTGGCCGCCGTGACGTTCGCCGGTGTGCTGCTCAAGGTGTTGTCCTCGGATCCGGTCCAGGCGGCGCTCAACGGCGTGATCCAACGGGCGCTCGCATGACGGGCGAGGCCGAGGAGCTGGATCTCACCGATCCCGACGGACGGTCCAGCGCGTGCGTCGGCGCGGTGCTCTCCGGGCGGGTCGACGCGCGTCCGGGTGACTGGCGGCGTCCGCCGAACCCGCGACCGCATGCCGGCCGGCCGCCCCGGCGGCGGGACCGGGGGTCGACCACGGCGGAACTGGCCGTCGCGTTGCCGGCGCTGATGGTGCTGTTGATCGTCGGCGTGCTCGCGGTGAAGGCGGTCGCCGTCAAGCTCCAGTGCGTGTCGGCGGCCCGGGAGGGCGCGCTCGGCGCCGCACGCGGTGACAGCGGCGAGGCCGCGGCCAGGCGGACGGCACCGGACGGGGCGTCGGTGTCGGTGGCCGTGGCCGGTGAACAGGCCCGGGCGACCGTGTCGGCGCCGGTCCAACTGCTCGGGGCGACGTTCACGGTCGGGGCGACGTCGACCGCGGCGGTCGAACCGGGTCAACCGTGATCGAGCGTCAGGGGCCGCCCGTCGCGGCGGGCGGCCCCGCGGCCGGCGTCGCCTGGGCTGAGGAGTGGGGCGAGCGGAGCGACGAGGGAAGGCGGCGCCTCCTCGGACCGCGGGGCTCGCGTGAGCGGAGCGAGCGCCGACAGCAGGGCCCCGCCGACCGCGGGTCCGCGTCGATCTGGGTGCTGGGCGTGGGGCTGGCGATCGTGCTGCTCGGGCTGGGTGCGGCCACGGTCGGGTCGGCGCTGGTGGCCCGGCACCGGGCGCAGGCGGCGGCGGATCTCGGGGCACTCGCCGGTGCTGTCCTGGTGGTGCACGGCGAGGCGGCGGCGTGCGATCGGGCCGCCGAGTTCGTGGTGGCCAACGGCGCGCGGTTGGGTGGGTGCCGGGTCGTGGGCCTCGACCTGATCGTGACCGCCGAGGTCGAGGTCCCGCGGATCGGGACGGCACGGGCTTCGGCGCGCGCCGGCCCGATCGGATCAGCCGCCGCCGGCGGGGGCGGTGCGTTCGGCCGTGGTCGGGCCGCCGGCGGATTCGAGGGCTTCGAGGACCGAGTCGAGGACGCCCACCGCACCGTCCTTGGCCAGGGGGCTGTTTCCGTTGCCGCACTTGGGCGACTGCACGCACGACGGGCACCCGGTCGCGCAGCCGCAGGTGGCGATCACCTCGCGGGTGGCCCGCAGCCAGTCGCCGGCGGCGTGGAAGGCGCGCTCGGCGAAGCCCGCACCGCCGGGGTGGCCGTCGTAGACGAAGACGGTGGCCGCGCCGGTGTCCGGGTGCATGGCGGTGGAGATCCCGCCGATGTCCCACCGGTCGCAGGTGGCCACCAGCGGGAGGAGACCGATCGCCGCGTGCTCGGCGGCGTGCAGGGCGCCGGGCACGTCGCCGGGGTCGATCGCGGCGCGGTCGAGGGCCTGTGCCGACACGGTCCACCACACCGCCACGGTGCGCAGCCGGCGGCTGGGCAGGTCGAGCGGACGGGTGTCGATCACCTCGCCGGACGGTCGCCGCCGCCGCTGGTAGCCGGTGATCTGGGCGGTCACCTCGACCTCGCCGAGGAACAGGCCGACCGGTCCGGCGTCGACGTACGAGCGCACCGACTCGACCGACAGCGCCGAGGAGTCGCGTGGGTGGGTGGTCCAGGGCGGGTTCTCGGCGTGCACCAGGGCGACGGCGTCGGCCAGGTCGAGGCCGTCGACGACGTAGCTGGCGCCCTGGTGGACGTACACGGCTCCGGGGTGCACGAGGAAGTGCGCGGAACCCGCGTCGACGGTGCCGAGCAGGCGACCGGTGTCCGACTCGACCACGGTCACCGGGGTGCCACCGGCGCCGCGCAGGTCGACGTCGGGACGGGCGTCACCGGTCCAGTACCAGCCGGTCGGGCGGCGGCGGACGACCCCAGCGGCGGTGAGGTCGGCGAGTGCCGCCTCGGCCGGCGCGCCGCCGAAGAGGGCGAGATCGGCGGGCTTGAGCGGAAGTTCGGCGGCGGCGGCCGCCAGGTGCGGGCCGAGGACGTGCGGGTTGGCGGGGTCGAGCACGCAGGCCTCCACCGGACGCCCGAACAGCGCCTCCGGGTGGTGCACCAGGTAGGTGTCGAGCGGGTCGTCGCGGGCCACCAGGACGCACACCGCGTCCCGACCGCGGCGGCCGGCGCGGCCCGCCTGCTGCCACATCGACGCGAGGCGGCCCGGGTAGCCGGTCATGATCACGGCGTCGAGGCCGGTGAGGTCGATGCCGAGTTCGAGCGCGTTGGTCGTGGCGAGGCCGAGCAGCGAGCCGTCGAGCAGCCGGCGTTCGAGGTCGCGGCGCTCCTCGGGCAGGTAACCGCCGCGGTAGGCGGCCACCCGGTCGGCGAGTTCGTCGTCCACCTGCGCCAGCGCTTCGCGGGCGAGGGCCGCGACAGTCTCGGTGCCCTGGCGCGAGCGGACGAACGTCAACGTGCGGATGCCACCGGCGACCGCGTCGGCCAGCAGGTCGGCCGCTTCACGGGCCGCGGACCGCCGGACCCGAGGGACGCCGGGCGCGGGCTCGTCCTCGGGTTCTTGAGCATGGCCGAGAGAGAGGAGGGGCGGTTCCCACAGCGCGAACGCGAGCCCGCCACGCGGCGACGCGTCCTCGGTGACCTCGTGCACGTCGGCGCCGATCAACCGGCCAGCGGTCGTCCCCGGTTCGCCGGCGGTGGCCGAGGCCAGCACGAACACCGGCTGCCGGCCGTAGCGGGCGGCCACCCGACGCAGGCGGCGCAGAACGTGCGCCACGTGCGAACCGAAGACGCCGCGGTAGGCGTGGCACTCGTCGACCACCACGTACCGGAGCCGCCGCAGGAACGCCGACCAGGACTCGTGGCGGGGGAGGATGCCGCGTCCGACCATGTCGGGGTTGGTCAGCACGAACCGGCTGTGCTGGCGTGCCCAGTCGCGCTCCTCGCGCGGCGTGTCGCCGTCGTAGCAGGCCGCGCGCACACCGGTGAGCCCGAGCGCGTCGACGGCGCGGAGCTGGTCGGCGGCCAGGGCCTTTGTCGGTGCGAGGTAGAGCGCGGTGGCGCGCGGGTCGTCGAGCAGCGCGCCGAGCACCGGCAACTGGTACGCCAACGACTTGCCCGACGCCGTGCCGGTCGCGATCACCACGTGCCGGCCGGCGTGCGCGTGGTCGGCGGCGGCCACCTGGTGCCGCCACGGCATCCGGATGCCCTGGTCGACGAATGCCGAGCGCAACGCGGGCGGGGTCCACCCCGGCCAGTCGGCGGTGACGCCGGGACGGGGCGGCAACAGTTCGAGGTGGGTCAGGCACGTGGCGTCACGGCCCTGGAGGAGGCGCGTATGGAGGACTCGGGTGTCCGCGGGCACCGGGGGGATCGTCAGCGAGCGAGCCCGTGCCACAGTGGTCACACAGTGCACTCTGGCATCCGTGGCCACGGCGCACCACGCCGCCACGCCGACCGACGTCCCCGGCCGGAACCCCGTTGGCGGGCTCTCCGTCGCCGGGTTCGGATGTCGGTGGTTAGATAACTGTGGTTCCGGGAACGTTGCGGGCTGTATGCCTGGAACCCATGCCGGGCCACGTAGTTGCTGAGGGAGGTCGTATGGAACTGTCGCTGTCGACCCACACCGTCGGCGAGCACACGGTGCTGGAGGTCGGCGGCGAGGTCGACGTCTACACCGCGCCGCGACTCCGGGAACGGCTCATCGAGCTGGTCGAAGGTGGCGCGCGTCATGTGGTCGTCGATCTGAGCCGGGTCGAGTTTCTCGACTCCACCGGCCTCGGCGTGCTCGTGGGCGCGCTGAAGCGGCTCCGTGCCGTCAACGGCACCCTCGGGCTCGTCTGCGCCCACGAGAGGTTGCTGAAGATCTTCCGCATCACCGCACTCGACCGCGTGTTCGCGCTGTACGACACGGTCGAGGCGGCCACCGCCGCAACGGGTGCGGACCCGGATCAGACCGCCTAACCCGATGGCCACTGTACGGCTGTCGTTCTCGCCTGCGCCGGCGCACGTGCGCACCGCCCGGCTCGTCGCTGTCGCGGTGGCGCGGCGCGCCGGCGTCTCCGAGGAGTTCCTCGAGGAGATCCGTCTGGCCACCGGTGAGGCGTGCTCACGAGCGGTGGCGCTGCACCGGTCGCACGGCGTCAGCGACCTGGTGGAGGTGTCGCTGCGAGACGGCGAACGCTTCACGGTCGAGGTCGTCGACCGGGCCAGCAACGGCTCGGCGCTGGTGGGCTCGCCGTCGGAGCCCGGCCTGTTCCTGGTCGAACCCGTCGTGCCGCTGACCGTCTCGCCCGAGTCCCTGACCGAGGAGGACCTCGCCGAGCGCATGGGCCTGGCTCTGCTCGCCGGTCTCGTCGACGACATCGCGGTGGCGCCGGTGTCCGACGGGGAGGGCACGGAGGTCCGCATGTCCTGGCCGCTGCAGAAGATGGGCCGCGTCGGAGACCGGTAGGGGTCACGCGCGGTTCGGCTGGGTCGGGTTGGTCAGGAGTGCTGCCCGTTCCCGGTGTGAGTAGCGACACGCCGGTTCGCTAAAGTACCCGGGTTACGCATCGCGTCAGCCCTGGTAGTCGCGGTGTGCTTCCAACTCAGAAGAGTGGCCGCCGCCGGCGCAGGCCTGCGCGGCTGTGATGTGTCGGTACAGGAGGACAACGGATGTCCCGGGAAATCGCCGCTGGCGGCGAGCTATCCCTGACCGGAAGTAATGTGACCTACGTCGTAATCGCGGCCGTCATCGCGCTTGTGGCACTGGGTTTCGCGGCTGCGCTCACCAAAGCCGTCCTCGCCGCCGGTCGGGGAACCAACAAGATGCAGGAGATCGCGGCTGCCGTACAGGAGGGTGCTTCCGCCTACCTGGTGCGTCAGTTCAAGACGCTCGGAATCTTCGTCGTTATCGCGGTCGTACTGCTGTTCCTGCTCC
Source organism: Virgisporangium aurantiacum (assembly GCF_016863635.1). Classification (GTDB taxonomy): domain Bacteria; phylum Actinomycetota; class Actinomycetes; order Mycobacteriales; family Micromonosporaceae; genus Virgisporangium; species Virgisporangium aurantiacum. The sequence goes on from NZ_BOPG01000070.1 coordinate 19,524, forward strand.
CGGTGTCCGATGCCGGTGACAACGAGACGATGGTCAAGATCGGTAGATCGGCCTTCTTCGTGGTCGGCGCCGTGTTCTCGGCGATCATCGGTGGTGCGGGCATGGCGCTGGCCACCCGCGCCAACCTGCGGGTCGCCGCCGCGGCCCGCGAGGACGGCGGGCGCGAGAAGGCGATGCAGATCGCGTTCCGCACCGGTGGTGTCGTCGGCTTCATGACCGTCGGCCTCGGCCTGCTCGGTGCGGCGTCGGTGGTGCTGATCTACAAGGGCGACGCCCCCACGGTCCTCGAAGGCTTCGGCTTCGGCGCCGCGCTGCTCGCGATGTTCATGCGGGTCGGCGGCGGCATCTTCACCAAGGCCGCCGACGTGGGCGCCGACCTCGTCGGCAAGGTCGAGCAGGGTATCCCCGAAGACGACCCGCGCAACGCCGCCACGATCGCCGACAACGTCGGTGACAACGTGGGTGACTGCGCCGGCATGGCCGCGGACCTGTTCGAGTCGTACGCGGTGACGCTGGTCGCGGCCCTGATCCTGGGCCGGGTGGCATTCGGCGAGGAAGGGCTGGTCTTCCCGCTCATCGTGCCGACGATCGGTGTGCTCACGGCAATTGTCGGTGTGTTCATCACGCGGCTGCGCAAGAGCGACAAGAACGGCCTCACCGCGATCAACCGGGCCTTCTACATCTCGGCCTTCATCTCCGCCGTGGCGGTCAGCGGTGCCGCGCTGGCGTACCTGAAGTCGGACTGGGCGGCGCTGGTCGGTGACGACTGGCGTACCACGCTCAAGCTCGACGCGACCGAGACGCTCCCGCTGAACCCGCAGGCCTTCGCGATCATCGCGGTGGTCATCGGCATCGTGCTGGCCGCCGTGATCCAGGCCCTGACCGGCTACTTCACCGAGACCGAGCGGCGTCCGGTGCAGGACATCGGCAAGACGTCGCTCACCGGGCCGGCCACCGTGGTGCTCGCCGGCATCAGCGTCGGCCTGGAGTCGGCGGTGTACTCGGCGATCGTCATCGGTGCCGGCGTGTACGGCGCCTACCTGCTCGGTGGCGGTTCGATCATCCTGTCGCTGTTCGCGGTGGCGCTGGCCGGTACCGGTCTGCTCACCACGATCGGCGTCGTCGTCGCGATGGACACGTTCGGCCCGATCAGCGACAACGCGCAGGGCATCGCGGAGATGTCGGGCGACATCGACGAGCGGGGCGCCCGCACCCTGACCGACCTCGACGCGGTGGGCAACACGACCAAGGCGATCACCAAGGGCATCGCGATCGCGACGGCGGTGCTCGCCGCGACCGCGCTGTTCGGCTCGTACACGACGAACCTGGAGACGGCGCTCGCCGAGCGGTTCACCGACGAGGGGACGCCGGCCGACGGACTGGCCGCGCGAATCTTCGAGGAGACGTCGAACCTGCTGAACATCGCCGACCCGCGGAACCTCGTGGGCCTGCTGCTCGGTGCGGCCGTCGTCTTCCTGTTCTCGGGCCTCGCGATCAACGCGGTGTCCCGGTCGGCCGGCGCGGTCGTGGTCGAGGTCCGTCGCCAGTTCCGCGAACTGCCCGGCATCATGGACTACACCCAGCGGCCCGAGTACGGCAAGGTCGTCGACATCTGCACCCGGGACGCGCAGCGTGAGCTGCTCACCCCCGGTCTGCTGGCGATCATGGCGCCGATCGCGGTGGGCTTCGGCCTCGGCGTCGGCGCGCTGGCCAGCTACCTCGCCGGTGCGATCGGTGCCGGCACGCTGATGGCGGTGTTCCTGGCCAACTCCGGTGGTGCCTGGGACAACGCGAAGAAGATGGTCGAAGACGGCAAGTACGGCGGCAAGGGTTCGCCGGCGCACGAGGCGACGGTCATCGGCGACACCATCGGTGACCCGTTCAAGGACACCGCCGGTCCGGCGATCAACCCGCTGCTCAAGGTGATGAACCTTGTCTCGCTGCTGATCGCACCGGCGATCGTGCTGCAGTTCGGCAAGGACGCCAACCCGGCCGTCCGGATCTCCATCGCGGTGGGGGCGGCCCTGATCGTGGCCGGCGCCGTCTACTGGAGCAAGCGGAAGCCGATCTCGGTCGACGCCGGCGACGGCGGTGGCGGCGATGGTGGCGGTGGTGGCTCTGAGCCACAGCCGCAGCCGGAGGCGCAGACCCGCGTAGGCGCCTGACCACGCGAGCAACTAAAGATGGCCCCCGGCGACGATCGCCGGGGGCCATCGCCATCCCGGCCCCGGGAACGGCCCCCGGGGAGCGGCGGCGGGGAGCCGCGGCGGGGAGCGGCGGCGGGGAGCGGCGGCGGAGAGCGGCCCCGAGGAGCGGGATCGGGGGATCGATGGGGGTCGGGAGGGGTGGGATCAGCATGGCGAATGGAATCGCACGCGTGTGCGGATCTACCCTTGCGGCCATGCCGGGTGTACGCGTACTGCTGGCGGTCGTGCTGATCGTTGCGTCCACGGCGGCCTGCGGTGGCGACGACAAGACCGACGGCCGCGGGTCGGTGGCGGCTGCCACCTGGGCCGGAGCGGTCTGTTCCGCGCTCGCTCCCTGGCGCACCGAGATCGACTCGCTGATGACGCGGGCCCAGCAGCGGATGGACGCGGCCGCCAACGCGGAGCAGGCGAAGGTCGGCCTCCTGGAACTGCTCGGCGGCGCCGAGAACGCCAGCGAGCAGGCGCGTTCCAAGGTGGCCGCGGCCGGCGAGCCCGACGCGGAGAACGGCAAGCGGGCCGCCGCCGAGTTCGCCGACACGCTGCGTCGCACCCGCGACGCGTACGGCAAGGCGAAGCAGACGGTCACCGGCCTGCAGACCGCCGACCAGCCCAAGTTCTACGACGGCGTCACCGCCGCGTTCGGCCAGCTCGACAAGGAGTATGGAGCGCTCAACCTCGACAAGGTCAAGTCGCCGGAGTTGCAGAAGGCGTTCAACGAGGTCGAGGCGTGCAAGTAGCGATGGACACCCAGCTGTCGATCTTCGGAATCGAGGCGCACCCGCCCGGTCCCGGAGATCTCGACGGCCTGCTCGCGGGTGGCGGCCAGGTGGTGCGCCTGGGCGGGACGGCCCGGGTGTCGATCGTGGTCGACGCCGCCTGGCGGGTGCGGGTGCTGATCGCCGAGTTCACCCGGCGGGGCCTCGCCACGAGCTGGGACAAGGCGACGATCGAGGGTCATTTCGGCGTCCGCACGGCATACTCGTCGCGGCTCGCGCCGCTCGGTACGCGGTGGTTGCGCGGCGCGGTCAAGCGGCCGCCGCCCGACTTTTTCCTGGACGGCCAGCGCCTGCGCCTCTGGTGCGCCGCCGCGGGCCAGCCGACCGAGGACGGCGACGGCTACTCGCTGCACCTGGGTACGGAGGAGGAGTGCTGGAAGCCGGTCGGAAAGGCGCTGGCCATGGCCGGCCTGCCGGCCGAGTTGCTCGGGGTCAGGGCCGGCGGGCCGCTTTACCGGATCGAGGGACGGCGGAGGGTGGCACACCTGGCGGAGGTTGTCGGCGATCCGCCAGCCGACGTTCCGCCCGGAATGTGGCCGGGTAAGAAGGTGCAGGACGCAAAACCGGACAGCACTGTGCCCGTATCCTCAAAAAGCGCAAGAAAACGCGAACCCGGCAGCGGACGTCCCGCCGCAACCCCGCGAGAAGCCGTTTTTCCGGGCGAACCGGGGCTTTTCGACCTCTGATGTCCTCGGAGGACGCCCAACTGGCCTTACCTCGTTGAGCGACGGTGTACGGTGGCGCCGTTCGGCGTGCCGGATGCAGATATCACGCGATTTGGGGAGAAGAGTGGCGAACACCACGCGCTTGGTCATCGTCGAGTCACCGGCGAAGGCCAAAACGATCTCGGGTTACCTCGGCCCGGGGTACGTCGTGGAGGCGAGCTTTGGCCATGTCCGCGACCTGCCCCGCAACGCCGCCGACGTACCGGCGAAGTACAAGGACACGTCGTGGGCGCGGCTCGGCGTCGACGTCGACAACGACTTCGCCGCCCTGTACGTGGTCACCGCCGACCGCCGCCAGCAGATCCAGAAGCTGAAGAAGCTCACCGGCGAGGTCGACGAGATTCTGCTCGCCACAGACGAGGACCGCGAGGGCGAGGCCATCGCGTGGCACCTGGTCGAGACGCTGAAGCCGCGCGTCCCGGTCAAGCGGATGGTCTTCCACGAGATCACCAAGCCAGCGATCCAGGCCGCCGTCGCCAACCCGCGTGACATCGACCGCTCCCTCGTCGACGCGCAGGAGGCCCGCCGCATCCTCGACCGCCTCTACGGCTACGAGGTCTCCCCGGTGCTGTGGAAGAAGGTCCTGCCGAAGCTGTCGGCCGGCCGGGTGCAGTCGGTCGCGACGCGCATCGTCGTGGAGCGCGAGCGGCAGCGGATGAAGTTCCGTTCGGCCGACTACTGGGACATCGCGGCGACGCTGGCCGTCGAGGCCGGCAAGGTCGGCGACGGGCCGCGCACGTTCGGCGCCACCCTGATCGCGCTCGAGGGTGACCGCATCGCCACCGGCAAGGACTTCGACCCGGAGACCGGCCAGGTCCGCGTCAACTCCGGCGTGGTGCACCTCGACGAGCAGGGTGCCCGCGGCCTCGCCGCGCGCCTCGAAAATAGGCCGTTCGAGGTCACGCGCGTCGAGGAGAAGCCGTACCGGCGCCGGCCGTACGCCCCGTTCATCACGTCGACGCTCCAGCAGGAGGCGGCCCGCAAGCTGCGGTTCTCGAGTGAGCAGACGATGCGGGTGGCGCAGCGGCTGTACGAGAACGGCTACATCACCTATATGCGAACCGACTCGGTCAACCTGAGCGAGTCCGCGATCACCGCCGCCCGCCAGCAGATCCGCGACCTGTTCGGCGACAAGTTCGTGCCGCCGCAGCCGCGCCGGTACACCGGCAAGGTCAAGAACGCGCAGGAGGCGCACGAGGCGATCCGCCCGGCCGGCGACTCGTTCCGGACGCCGGGCGACGTCGCCAACGAGCTCAGGGGCGACGAGTACCGCCTGTACGAGCTGGTCTGGCGCCGCACGATCGCGTCGCAGATGACCGACGCGGTCGGCAACTCGACCTCGGTGCGTATCCGGGCCGTGTCGACCACCGGCGAGCAGGCCGACTTCGGCGCGTCCGGCAAGACGATCACCGACCCGGGCTTCCTCCGGGCGTACGTCGAGTCGTCCGACGACGAGGACGCCGAGGCCGAAGACGCCGAGCGCCGCCTGCCCACCCTGGCGAAGGGCCAGCCGCTGACGGCCGAGGAACTGCGCGCCGCCGGTCACACCACCCAGCCGCCGCCCCGCTACACCGAGGCGTCGCTGATCAAGGCGCTGGAGGAGCTGGGCATCGGTCGCCCGTCGACCTACACGTCGATCATGAAGACCATCCAGGACCGCGGCTACGTGACGAAACGCGGCCAGGCCATGGTGCCGAGCTTCATCGCGTTCGCCGTGGTGACGCTGCTGGAACGGCACTTCCCGCAGCTCGTCGACTACGCGTTCACCGCCGGCATGGAGAACGAGCTCGACGACATCGCCGGTGGCGAGGCGGCGGCGGTCGACTTCCTGCGCTCGTTCTACTTCGGCGGCGAGCTGGGCGGCGAGGGCTCGGTGTCGCGCTCGGGCGGCCTGAAGCGGATGGTCACCGATCAGCTCGGCGACATCGACGCCCGCGGCATCAACTCGATCCCGTTGTTCGACGACATCGTGGTGCGGGTCGGCCAGTACGGTCCCTACCTGCAGCGCGGCGACGGCGACGAGAAGAGCGACCGGGTCACCCTGCCCGACGGCATCGCTCCCGACGAGCTGACGCCGGAGAAGGTCAACGAGCTGTACCTCGGCGGTGGCGGCGGCGAGATCAAGCTCGGTGAGGACCCGGTCACCGGCGAGCCGGTCGAGCTCAAGTCGGGCCGGTACGGCCCGTACGTGCAGAGCGGTGAGCGCAAGTCGTCGCTGCTGCGGTCGATGTCGCCGGAGAACCTGACGCTGGCCGACGCCCTGAAGCTGCTCACGCTGCCGCGCGTGGTCGGCATCGCCGCCGACGGCGAGGAGATCGTCGCGGCCAACGGGCGCTTCGGGCCGTACGTCCGGAAGGCCAAGGAGTTCCGCTCGCTGGAGAGCGAAGAGGCGATGTTCACCGTCACCATGGAGCAGGCGGAGGCGATCCTCGCCGAGCCCAAGGCCAGGGGACGCCGCGCTGCCGCCCCGCCGCTGCGCGAGATGGGCGCCGACCCGCTCACCGAGAAGCCGCTGGTCATCAAGGAAGGGCGGTTCGGACCGTACGTCACCGACGGCGAGTCCAACGCCTCGCTGCGACGCGGTCAGACGCCGGAGTCGCTGACGCTCGACGAGGCCAGCGAGATGCTGGCCGAGAAGCGGGCCAAGGGTCCGGTGAAGAAGACCGCCCGCAAGGCGACGAAGAAGGCGGCACCGGAGAAGGCCACGGTCGGCGCGGCGAAGAAGACCACGGCGGCGAAGAAGACGACGACGGCCGCGAAGAAGACCACCGCGGCGAAGAAGGCGACGCTGGCCAAGAAGGCAGCACCGGCCAAGAAGGCGACCGCCACGAAGCGCGCCCCGGCGAAGAAGGCCGGGTCCGAGGCGGACTAGGTGGACGGTGGCCTGGTCGTCGACCGGCAGGAGGCCGGTGGGATCCGGTGGGAGTCGGCGCGACGCCCACCCGATCCCCGACTGGCCGGGCTGGTCGACGGTGTCACGGGCTACGCCGAACACGCCGACGGTCCGGTGGTCCGGCGCACCACGCCGCACCCCGCCGTGACGGTGATCCTGAACCTCGGCCCGCCGATCGCGGTACAGGGTCGCCGCCTCGACACGTTCGTGGCCGGCCTGCACGGCACGTGGGGCACCACCGAGTTCGCCGGCAGTCAGCGCGGCGTCGAACTGCGGCTCACGCCCCACGGCGCGCACCGGCTGCTCCGGATCCCGCCGGGTGAGCTGGCCGATCAGGTGGTCGAGTTGCCGGTGCTGGACCGGGTGGTCGACAGGCTGGCCGACGCCACCGACTGGGCCACCGCGCTGGATCTCCTCGACGCCGAACTGCTGGCGCTGGCCGACGACGGCCCGGAGCCCGATCCGGCCGTCCAGTGGGCGTGGCGGGCCATGCGGGTCCGGCACGGTGACCTCCGGATCGCCGACCTGGCCGACGAGATCGGCTGGAGCCGCCGCCACTTCGTGGCCCGGTTCCGGGCCGAGGTGGGCCTGCCGCCCAAGGTCGCGGCCCGGATGCTGCGCTTCCACCGGGCCAACCGCTTGCTCGTCCGCGGCGTGCCGGCGGCCGTCGTGTCGGCCGCATGCGGCTACACCGACCAGAGCCACCTCGTGCGCGAGTTCCGCGCGCTGGCCGGTGTGACCCCGGGCGCGTTCGTCGCCGAACTCGACCCCGAGCAGGTCACATTCCTCCAAGACAGCGAACCGGTCGAACTCCTAGCGTCGGACGCATGAGCATCTACCCGACCCTGCGGTACACGGACGCGAAGAAAGCGATCCGGTTCCTCGTCGACGCGTTCGGCTTCACCGAGAAGTCGGTGATGGAGAACCCGGACGGCACCGTCGCGCACGCGGAACTGGAATGGCCCGGCGGCGGGCTGATCATGCTCGGCCAGCGGCGCGCCGGGCCGAACCCGTTCGACAACGGCCGAACCGTCACCTATCTCGCCCTCGACGACCCCGACGCCCACCACGCGAGAGCCGTCAAGGCGGGTGCCGAGATCATCCAGGACCTGGTCGACCAGGACTACGGCTCCCGCGAGTACGCCGCGCAGGACCCGGAGGGCAACGTCTGGAGCTTCGGCACCTACCGGCCCTAGGAGAGCAGGCGGTCGACGAACGGCGACCGGAACACCCCGGCGGGGTCGATCCGGTCGCGTTCGGCCGCCCAGTCGGCGAAGCGGGGGTAGGCGGCCCGCAACCGCTCCCCGGAAGCGAAGTGCATCTTGCCCCAGTGCGGGCGCCCACCGAGGTCGAGGCAGATCTTCTCGAACTCGCGGAAGTACGGCTCGTGTGGCATCCCGACGAACTGGTGGACCGCCACGTACGCGCTGTCGCGGCCGTGCCCGTGCGACAGCCACGGCTCGTCGGACGCGGTGAACCGCACCTCCACCGGGAACGCGACCGGGAACGGCAGCCCCTCGACCACCCCGCGCAGGCCCTTCAGCGCCTCGCCCAGCGCCGCCCGGGGCAGGCCGTACTCCATCTCGGTGAACCGCACCCGCCGCGCGGTGCAGAAGACCTCATGGGAGGTCGCGGTATAGGTCCGCGCGGACAGTGCCCGCGCGGACACCCTCATGAGGGGACGCGCGAAGCCCGGCACCCGGCGCGCGACCCGGCAGCCCGCGCCGAACACCGTGTTGGACAGGAACGAGTCGTCCAGCCAGCGCCGCCACCCGGGCAGCGGCGTGTCCAGCTCTGAAACCCGGTTGTTCAGCTTCACCTGCACCCGGCTCGTGTACGGGAACCAGTAGAACTCGAAGTGGTCGTTGCCGGCGATCAGGTCGTCGAGCCCGTCGAGCACCGGCTGCAGGGGTGACGGACGCTCCTCGGCCCGCAGGATGAACGCGGGCACGCACTCCAGCGTCACCGAGACGACCACGCCGAACGCGCCCAGCCCGACCACGGCGGCGTCGAACAGCGGCTCCCCGCGCGAACAGCTCACCGTGGACCCGTCGGCCGTCAGCAGGGTCAGGGCGGAGACGAACGACGCCAGCCCGCCGAAGCCGGCGCCGGTGCCGTGGGTGCCGGTCTGGATCGCACCGGTGATCGTCTGTGCGTCGATATCGCCCAGATTGGGTAGAGCCAGGCCGCGACTGTCGAGTTCCCGATTCAACCGGTTAAGCGTGATGCCGCCGGGAACCGTGACCGACGTGCCTACCACCTCTACGTTGATCGGCATACGCGTGAGTGCGATCCGCATGCCGTCTGACGAGGCGATAGGCGAGAAGGAATGGCCGCTGCCGGCCACCCGGACGCGAATCCCCCGATCGGTGGCGGTGCGGACCGTATCAGACAGTTCCGATACCGACTCCGGGGTAACAAAGGGCGCCGAGTCTGACACGTTGCCAGCCCAGTTCCGCCATGCGGGGCCGTCACCAGGCCGAGCAGCGTTCAATTCAGCGTCTTCCCGCCACGAATTGGGGACCATCGGACGTGACTACCGCTCCGATGCGCGGCGAGTCAACTTCTCAATCGTTATGCCGAGTGAGAGGGCCATAAACGGGAAGGAACGGACGTGACCG
>NZ_BOPG01000071.1 GCF_016863635.1 Virgisporangium aurantiacum
CATGACGAGGGCCGCCGTGATGGCGGCCCTCGTTTCATTTCATGTACGGTCCGATCCAACCGCCTGCCGTTTCAGCCCCCGCAGGCCGGGTACGGACCCTTTGGAGAGGGAAAATAGTGACGGACTCCTCGTCGCCGGATCCGTCCCCGGATCCCCGCGATCGCAATGACGCCGGCCGCGCTCCGAGAAGCGGCAACGGCCCCGACCGCCCTGCAGGCCGCGACAGCGCCCCGGGCGGCGGTCGCAACTCCGACAAGTCCGGTGACCGCCCGGGCCGTGACTCCGATCGCGGTGACCGTGGCGGCTTCCGCGATCGTGGCAGCTCCGGCGGCGGCGGTTTCCGCGACCGCGGCGCCTCGGGCGGCGGTGGTTTCCGTGACCGTGGCAGTTCCGGTGGTGGTGGCTTCCGTGATCGCGGCGGCTCCGGTGGCGGTAGCTTCGGCGACCGCGGCGCCTCGGACGGCGGCGGTTTCCGCGACCGTGGCGGTTCGGGCGGCGGTGGCTTCCGCGACCGTGGCGGTTCCGGCGGCGGTGGCTACGGTGGCGGCGATCGTGGCGGCTCGAGTGGCGGCTTCGGTGGCGGTGACCGCGGCGGCCGAGGCGACTCCGGCGATCGTGGCCGCTCCGACCGCGGATCGCGCGAGGGCGGCTTCCGCGAGGGCGGCGGTTTCCGCGGCGGCAGCAGTGGCGGTGGTTTCCGCAGCGGCGGCGACCGCGGCGGCAGCGGTGGCGGTTTCCGAAGTGGTGGCGACCGCGGCGGTAGCGGCGGCGGCGGTTTCCGCAGTGGCGGCGACCGTGGCGGTAGCGGTGGTGGTTTCCGCAGTGGCGGCGACCGCGACGGCGGGTTCCGTGGCAGCCGTGAGGGTTCCGGCTACCGACCCCGCGAGGGAGGCAACCGCGAAGGCGGGTTCCGGGGCAACCGCGAGGGCTCCGGCTTCCGCGACCGCGAGGGCGGCTTCCGCGGCGGTGACCGCAGCAGCTCCAGCGGCGGCGACCGCGGAGGTTCGAGCGGCGGCTTCCGCCCCGACCGCCCACCGCGCGACCGCGGCGACTCGGATCGTGGTGCCGGTGGTTTCCGCGGCGGCTCGGATCGCGGCGGCAGCGGTTTCCGGGGCGGTTCAGACCGTGGTGCCGGAGGGTTCCGGGGCAGCTCGGATCGTGGTGCCGGTGGTTTCCGGGGCGGCTCGGATCGCGGCGGCTCGGATCGTGGTGCCGGCGGTTTCCGCGGCGACCGCGACCGCGGTGGCGACCGGCCGGGTGGCTCCCGCGACGACCGGGGTGGTCGTTTCGGCGACCGCGACAGCGGGTTCCGGGGCAGCCGTGAAGGATCCGGGTACCGTCCCCGTGAAGGCGGCCAGGATCGCGATCGCGGCGGACGTTTCGGCGACCGTGAGGGTGGTTTCCGCGGCAGCCGCGAGGGTTCCGGATACCGGGACCGTGATCAGGAGAGGCCCGGCGGCGGATTCCGTGGTAGCCGGGAAGGCTCCGGCTTCCGTGACCGGCCTTCGGGCCCCCGCGAGGGCGGCTTCCGTGGCGACCGCGACGGCGGCTCCCGGGGCGGCTTCCGCGATCGTGACCGGCCTACCGGCTTCCGTGGCGACCGTGACAGCGGCTCCCGCGACGGCGGTTCCCGTGGCGGTGCCCGCGAGGGCGGCTTCCGCTCGGGCGATCGTGATGGTGGGAACCGTGATGGTGGCTTCCGTGGGGACCGTGATGGTGCTCCGCGGGGCGACCGCGAAGGCGGCTTCCGTGGTGGGAACCGTGATGGTGGCTTCCGTGGGGATCGCGACGGTGCTCCGCGGGGCGACCGCGAAGGCGGTTTCCGTGGCGGGGACCGTGATAGCGGCCCGCGGGGCAACCGTGAAGGCGGTTTCCGTGGGGATCGTGATGGTGCTCCGCGCGGCGACCGTGATGGCGGCTTCCGTGGTGGGAACCGTGATGGCGGGTTCCGTGATGGCGGCCCGCGGGGCGATCGGGACGGTGGGTTCCGGGGCAGCCGTGAGGGGTCCGGGTTCCGTGATCGGGACGGGGGCTCCCGGGGCGAGCGGCCGGGCGGCTTCCGGGCGCGCGACAGGTTTGATCGGCCGGATGACGGGCGGGCCGGGCGGGAAGGTGGCCGGTTCGAGCGGCACGACGAGCGGACCGGGCGGGACGGGCGTCGGTTCGAGCGGCGGGATGATCGGCGGGGCTCGGGCGGCGGTGGCGGGGAGTTCCGCGATCGCGACCGGGGGGCCTTCCCGCGGGACGGCGAACGTCCGGCAGCCGGGGACGCGGGTGACCGGCCGCGGGGGCGGTCGGAGTCGGACTTCCGGGATCGCTCGGGTGGGCGGAACCAGGACGGCGACCGGTCGTACGGGCGGGATCGGCCGGCGGGCGACCGACCGGGTGGTCGGTACGGGCCGGCTGACGGTGAGCGGCGTCACAGCGGTGACCGGGGCGAAGCTGTATCCGGGGAGCAGGGCGTCGGCGTCGACGGGGTCGTCGAGGATCCGGCGGAGGACCTGGCCGAGGATCTGCCGGCGGACATGATCGTGGGCGGTGACCGATCCGAGGACACGGACGTCGACGAGACGGACGAGCTTGACGACGCCGGTGACGAGGACAGCGCCGCGGTAGCCGACGAGCACGACGACGAGCACGACGACGAAGACGAAGAAGAAGACGACGAGGACGAAGAGAACGAAGAGGACGACCCTCAGGACCGGGCCGACGACCAAGGCCTCGAGGACGACGAAGAAGACGAGGACGAGGACGACGAGGAGGAAGACGACGATCTGGACGAGGCGGTAGCCGCCTCCGACGAGTCCGTCGAGCGGCCCCGTGCGGGTGGGGAACCGGAGTTGCCGGAGGACATCGACCCGCGGGATCTGCACCCGGAGGTGCGGTCGGAGCTTCGTACGCTGACCGGCCCGGTGGCGACCCTCGTCGGCAAGCGGTTGGTGGCGTCGGGACTGCTGCTCGACGATGATCCGGCCGAGGCGCTGGCGCACGCCCTGGTGGCGCGGCGGTTGGCTCCGCGGGTGGCCAGTGTGCGGGAGGCGGTCGGGTTGGCGGCATACCACACCGGCCAGTGGTCGATGGCGGTCGCCGAGTTGCGGACCTACCACCGCATAGCCGGGCGGCAGACGCACCTCGCGGTCATCGCGGACTGTGAGCGGGCGCAGGGGCGTCCCGAGCGGGCGGTGGACCTGTACCGGGCCGCGAACCTCGACAAGCTGGAGCCCGACGAGGCGATCGAGCTGCTGATCGTCGCGGCCGGTGCGCGTGGGGACATGGGCCAGACGGACGCGGCGGTCGCGATGCTGCAGGTACCCGACCTGCGGGACGACGATGCCCCGTGGGGGCCCCGGCTGCGGTACGCGTACGCCGACAGCCTGCTGGCGGCCGGGCGCACCGATGACGCGCGGGAGTGGTTCGCCAAGGCCGCCGACGTCGACGAGGACCTGGTGACCGACGCCGCGGATCGGCTGCTCGAACTCGACGGCGTGGTCATCGACGACCCGACCGATCCGGCGGGCGGCGATGACACCGGGGGTGAGCGCGGCGACGCCGGCGGTACGTCGGGTGACGGGCAGACGCGTCACCCTGAATCCACGACGCGGCCCGGCCGCGTCGTGATATTCACCGAACCCCCGGCGGCCGACGATGGCCCGGACCCGGTGCGGTGACCATCGCATCCACCCACGACCTGTTCATTTTCGACCTGGACGGCGTGGTCTACATCGGGCCGGCGGCGGTGCCGGGCGCGGTCGCCGCGATCGGCCGGCTGCACGACGAGGGCCTGGCGGTCGCGTACGCGACGAACAACGCGTCGCGGCGGGCGTCGAGCGTCACGGCGCACCTCGCCGAGCTGGGCGTGCCCAGCGAGGCCGGCGAGGTGGTCACGTCGGCGCAGGTGTCCGCCGCGGTCCTGGCCGAGCGGCTGCCGGCGGGCAGCGCGGTGCTTGTCGTGGGGACGCGGGAGCTGGCGGCCGAGCTGACCGACGTGGGACTGCGTCCGGTGTGGTCGGCCGACGACGAGCCGGTGGCGGTCGTGCAGGGGTACGGGCGCGACATCGGCTGGCAGCAGCTCGCCGAGGGGTGCGTGGCGGTGCGCGCCGGCGCGTGGTGGGTGGCGACGAACGCCGACCGCACGTTGCCGTCGGCGCGCGGGCCGCTGCCCGGGAACGGTGCGCTGGTGGCCGCGTTGGCGGTGGCCGTCGACCGGGAGCCCGACCTGGTGGTGGGCAAGCCGGCGCCGGCGCTGTTCGAGCAGGCCGCGAAGCGGCGCGGGGCCGGGCGGGCGGTCGTGATCGGCGACCGGCTCGACACCGACATCGAGGGCGCGAACGCCGCGTCGATGGAGAGCGTCCTCGTGCTGACGGGCGTGCACCGGCCGGCGGATCTGCTGGCGGCGCCGGCGCATCAGCGTCCGACGTACGTGGCGGCCGATCTCGGCGGGTTGTTCACCGACGAGGACGCGCGGCCGGTGGCCGACGGCGGTGCCGGTTGGCGGGCCGAGGTCGACGCCGGTCACCTGGTGCTCCGGGGTGCGGGGTCGTCGGTCGACGCGCTGCGTGCGCTGTGCGCGACGGCGTGGCGGCTGGACGGTCCGCTGCCCCGGTTGCGGGCGGACGGCGAGGCGGCCGCGGCCGCTCTTGCGGATCTGCGTCTGGTGTAGGGCGGGCTTCCGCGCGGTGGCGCGGGTTCCGTGCGGTGGCGCGGTTTCCGCGCGTTGCCGCGCGGGCTCCGCGCGTTGATCTTGCAGTTGTGGTGCCGGATTTACTGGGGATTGACCCGGTTTGTGGGGCACCACAACTGCAAGATCAACGGGGACTGAGGCGCGTTTAGAGGAGTTTGCGGAGTTTCAGCAGGTCCATGACGCTGGCCTTGATCTTCAGGCGGCCGCTGGCGAAGGCCTTGCCGGCGTCGAGGGTGCCGGCCACCAGTTCCAGCAGGTCGTCGCTGTTGATGATCATCTTGATCTTGGCCCTGGGGTCGTCGCCGTCGGTGAGGTCGACGATCTTGCCGTTCTCCAGCCTGCCGTGGAACGCGGCCTGCAGGTCGGGGACCTGGCAGGCGAGCGTGCGGTTGAAGTCGAGCCGGCCACCGGCCTCGGCATTCGTGGCCAGCTTCGTGGCCAGCTGGTCGAGCGCCGTTCGGCATTGTTCAAGGGTGGCCATGTGGTGTCGTCCCCTTCTGAAGAACCTGGCAGGATCGCCACGCCGACGATGTGCGGCACGCTACCGCACCGCACCGGTTCTCTCCGGGTAGCGTTGCGGGGAACGGGCTTTGAGAGGAGCTGCACACGATGCGGCAAGACGCGTGGCGGGCGTACCTGGAGATGGCGCTCGGCGTCACGGAGGCGTCCGGCAAGAAGGCGTTGAAGACGGCGAAGCGGCTGGTCGGCAAGAGCGGCGTCAGCGCCGATCAGTTGCAGGGCATGGCCGACGAGCTGGTGCGCGCCAGCGCGGCGAACCGGGAGGCGGTGCGCACCCTCGTGCGGGTCGAGCTGGAGCGCGCGCTGAACGCGGTCGGGCTCGCCAAGGCCGACGAGGTGGAGACGCTGACCGCCCGCGTGCGGGAGCTGGAGGCGCAGCTTCAGGCCACTAACGTGGTCGCGCCGGCGGTCGCCGACAGCGGTCCGGTGCCGAGTTCGTTGGCCAAGAAGGCGGTCGCGAAGAAGACCGTGGCCAAGAAGGCGGTGGCAGCTCCGGCTCCGGCCGATGTGGCCTCGGCTCCGGCCGATGTGGCGCCGGCGGTGAAGGCGGTCGCGAAGAAGACGGTCGCCAAGAAGGTGGCGGGGGAGCCGGCCAAGGCGGCGGCACCGGCGAAGGCGGCTGGCTCGGCCAATGGCGCGAAGGCCGACAGCGCGAAGGCTGTTGGGCCCGCGAAGGCCGACGGCGCGAAGGCCGACGGCGCGGCGAAGGCCGCTGGGCCGACGAAGGCGACTGGGCCGGAGAAGGCCGACGGGGCGGGGAAGGCCGACGGGGCGGCGAAGGCGGCTGGGCCGACGAAGGCGACTGAGCCGGCGAAGGCGACTGAGCCGGCGAAGGCCGACGGGGCGGCCAAGGCTGCTGGGCCGGCCAAGGCCGCGAAGAGCGCTCCGGCGAAGAAGGCCGCCGCAAAGACTGCAGCCAAGACCGCAGGCAAGGGCGCCACCAAGGCGACCCCGTCCGCGGTCGGTGCGGAGATCACCGCGTCGGCGCCCGGCCCCGCCGGGCCCGTGCCGGCCCGCAAGGCCGTCAAGAAGACCACCACCAAGCGGACGCCCACCAGCGGCGAACCCGTTCCGTAGGCCCGACCGGAGAACAGACGATGACCGACGACCCCCAGGAGACGACCGGCCACCCGCGTGTCGACGCGGCGTTGGCCGAGCTCGACCGGATCGCCGACCTGCCGCCGGCCGAGCAGGTTGCCGGGTTCGCCACCGTGCAGCAGGAACTGCAGGGCACCCTGGCGACCATCGACGAGCGCTGACGCGCCGGGCATGGCTCGACGGAACCGGCTCGACGTCGAACTCGTGCGGCGGGGCCTGGCGCGATCGCGGGAACAGGCGGCCGCGTTGGTCGCCGACGGGCGGGTCGAGGTCAAGGGACTCGTGGCGGGCAAGCCGGCCGCGCTGGTCGACCCGGCCGACCCGGTGCGGGTGGTCGACGGCGGGCCCGACTTCGTGTCGCGCGGCGGGCACAAGCTCGCCGGCGCGCTCGACGCGTTCACCGGGCTGTCGCCAAAGGGCAGGAGATGCCTCGACGCGGGCGCGTCCACCGGTGGCTTCACCGATGTTCTGCTGCGCGCCGGCGCGGCGGAAGTGGTGGCGGTCGACGTCGGGTACGGCCAATTGGCGTGGTCGCTGCGTACTGATGATCGTGTTCGAGTCCTTGATCGCCAGAACGTGCGCGCGTTGACCCCCGACGTGATCGGCGGGCCGGCCGACCTGACCGTCGCCGACCTCTCGTTCATCTCGCTGACCCTGGTGCTGCCCGCGCTCGCCGCATGCACCACCACCGATCTTGTGCCTATGGTGAAACCGCAGTTCGAGGTCGGCAAGGAACGGGTGGGGCCCGGCGGGGTGGTCCGCGACCCCGGCCTGTGGGCGGAGGCGGTGACAGACGTGGCCAAGAGCGCCGAAGACCTCGGGTTCGGGGTGGCCGGTGTCACCCGCAGTCCGCTGCCCGGGCCGGCCGGAAACATCGAGTTCTTCCTGTGGCTGCGGCGCGACGCGCGTCCACTAGATCTTGAAATGCTCGAAGCGGTGACCACGTGACAGAGCGTGAGGCGCTCCTGGTGACCCACACCGGGCGGCGCCAGAACTCGGCGCATGCGCGCACCGTGGCCGCCGACCTGATCGCGGCCGGTTTCACCGTGCGGGTGGTCGCCGAGGAGGCACCCGAACTGGAGCTGCCCGGCGTGCAGCCGGTGCGCGGGCCGGCCGCCGCCGAGGGCGCGGAGATCGTGTTCGCGCTCGGCGGAGACGGGACGTTCCTGCGCGCCGCCGAGCTCGCCCGGCCGGCGAAGGTGCCGCTGCTCGGCATCAACCTCGGCAAGGTCGGGTTCCTCAACGAGGCCGAGATCAGCGACGTCGACACGGCCGTGCGCGACGTGGTGGCCCGCCGCTACCTGGTCGACGAGCGGATGACGCTCGACGTCGAGGTGGAGTGCGACGGCCAGTTGATCGCCCGGTCGTGGGCGTTGAACGAGGTCAGCGTCGAGAAGGGCATCCGGGAACGGATGCTCGAGGTGATGGTCGACGTCGACGGGCGGCCGCTGTCGCGGTACGGGTGTGACGGCGTGCTCGTCGCCACCCCGACCGGCTCGACGGCGTACGCGTTCTCGGCCGGCGGCCCGGTGGTGTGGCCCGACGTGCAGGCCATCCTGCTGGTGCCGAACAGCGCACACGCCCTGTTCAGCCGGGCACTGGTGACCGCGCCGACCTCGACGGTCACGGTCACGGTGGCGCCGTACACGACGTTCGCCCAGCTCCAGTGCGACGGGCGACGGGCGTGGACGCTGCCGCCGGGGTCGGTGGTGACGGCGCGCCGGGGTGAGCAGCCGGTCCGCGTCGTCCGATTGAGTGACAACCCGTTCACGGACCGATTGGTCGCCAAGTTCGGTCTACCCGTTGATGGCTGGCGGGGGCAACACACATAGCGAGTTGTCGTACCCCGCGACTATCGTCCTTCTTTGTGCTGGACGAGATCCGCATCACCGGTCTCGGCGTCATCTCCGACGCCACCCTTCCCCTCGGGGCCGGCCTCACCGTCATCACGGGCGAGACCGGCGCCGGTAAGACCATGGTCGTCACCAGCCTGGGCCTGTTGTTCGGCGGCCGCGCCGACGGCGGCCGGGTCCGGGCCGACACCGGCCGCGCGGTGGTCGAAGGCCGCCTGCGCCTGGCCGGCGCGGCGGCCCCGGTGGTACAGGCCCGGGTCGAGGAGGCCGGCGGTGAGATCGACGACGACGGGACCGTGCTGCTGAGTCGAACCGTCACCGCCGAGGGACGCTCGCGGGCGCACGTCGGCGGGCGGGCCGTGCCGGCCGGGGTGCTCGCCGAGGTGGGTGCGGCGGTGGTGGCCGTGCATGGGCAGAGCGACCAGTTGCGGCTGCTGCGGGCGTCGGAGCAGCGGGGGGCGCTCGACCGGTTCGCCGGCTCCGCGCACGAGAAGCTGCTCGGTGAGTACGGCGAGCGGTTCGCCCAGTGGCGCGCCGTCGACGAAGACCTGGCGAACCGGCGGCGCACCGCGCGCGAGCGTCACCAGGAGGCCGACCTGCTGAAGCTCGGCCTCGACGAGATCACCCGGGTCGACCCGCAGCCCGGTGAAGACGAGCTGCTCAAGGCCGAGGCGCAGCGCCTCGAACACGTCGAGGGCCTGCGCACCGCGGCGCAGTTGGCGTACCAGGTGCTCGGCGGCTCCGTCGACGACACGCCCGACGTCAACGGCATGCTGTCCACGGCCCAGCGCACGCTGGAGGCGCAGGCCGAGCTCGACGCGGTGCTGGGCGAGCAGGCCGGCCGGCTGGCCGAGGCCGCCACCGTCATCAGCGACGTCGCGCTCGACCTCAACCGGTACCTCGACGCGCTCGACGCCGACCCGGCCCGGCTGCAGGAGGTCTACGAGCGGCGGTCCGCGTTGCGGTCGCTCACCCGCAAGTACGCGGAGGACATCGACGGCGTCCTCGCCTGGGCGGCGCACGCGCAGGCCCGGCTCGGTGAGCTCGACACGTCCGACGAGGTGCTCGAGGAGCTCGACCGGGAGCGCCGCCGGCTGGCGGGTGACACGGCGGAGCTCGCCGCGAAGCTGTCGGCGAGCCGGCGCGAGGCGTCGGCCAGGTTCAGCGACGCGGTTACCGAGGAGCTGACGGGCCTGGCGATGCCGCACGCCCGGGTCGAGGTGGCGATCGGTCAGCGGCCGGTCGGCGGCGGCCCGACGCTGACGGTGGCCGGTGCCGAGGTCGGCGTCGGCCCCGACGGCGCCGACGAGGTGGAGCTGCGGTTGCTGGCGCACCCGGGCGCGCCGTCGCTGGCGCTGCAGAAGGGCGCCTCGGGCGGCGAGCTGTCCCGCGTGATGCTGGCCATCGAGGTGGTGTTCGCCGGTGCCGGCGGCCCGCCGACCCTGGTCTTCGACGAGGTCGACGCGGGGGTCGGCGGTCGGGCGGCGGTCGAGATCGGCCGACGCCTGGCGCGGCTGGCCCGCGATCACCAGGTCTTCGTGGTCACGCACCTGCCGCAGGTGGCCGCGTTCGCCGATCGTCACCTGGTGGTGGCGAAGGACACCGGTGGCGCGGTGACGACCAGCGGCGTGCGGCTGGTGGAGGACACGGAGCGGGCCCGGGAACTGGCCCGGATGCTGGCCGGCCTGCCCGACTCGGATCTGGGCATCGCCCACGCCGAGGAGCTCCTGGCGGTAGCCGCGAAGGAGAAGCGCCGCTGAGGCCGCGGCGCTGAGGCCGCCGGCAACGCGGCGAAATGGGGGATTTGTTCGGTATTCGCATGTCGCGGTCGGGAGAAGTCGCCGCGGCGTGCCAGGATGGTTCACGATGCGTCTACCAATGCTGCGCCGCACCCGGACCGCGGAACCCGGGCAAGTTGTCGGCACGGTCCGGCTCGACCGGCGAACCAAGCGGCTCGCCGGTCGGTTGCGGCCGGGCGACATCGCGGTCATCGATCATGTCGACGTCGACCGGGTGGCCGCCGACTCGCTGGTGGCGGCCGAGGTGGCGGCGGTGCTCAACGCCAAACCGTCGATCTCCGGTCGCTACCCTAACCTCGGGCCGGAGGTGCTGGTCAAGGCCGGCATCCCGCTGATCGACGAGTTCGGCGAGGAGCTGTTCGAGAAGCTCCGCGAGGGCGACGTCATCCGCATCGAAGGTAGCAAGATCTTCCGGGGCGACGAGCCGCTCGCCGAGGGTAACCGGCACGACACCGAGACCGTGGTGCAGGCGATGGCCGACGCCCGGGAGGGCCTGTCGGTGCAGTTGGAGGCGTTCGCCGCCAACACGATGGAGTACCTCAAGCAGGAGCGTGAGCTGCTGCTCGACGGCGTCGGCGTGCCCGAGGTGGAAACGCGGCTGAGCGGCCGGCACTGCCTCATCGTGGTGCGCGGCTACGACTACAAGGCCGACCTCGACGTCCTGCGTCCGTACATCCGCGAGTTCAAGCCGGCGCTGATCGGCGTCGACGGCGGTGCCGACGCGCTGGTCGAGGCGGGCTACACGCCCGACATGATCATCGGGGACATGGACTCCGTGTCCGACGACGTGCTGCGGTGCGGCGCCGAGGTCGTCGTGCACGCCTATCCCGACGGGCGCGCGCCCGGCCTGGCGCGCGTCGACCAGCTCGGTGTTCCCGCGGTGACCTTCCCCGCGGCCGCCACCAGCGAAGACATCGCGATGCTGCTCGCCGACGAGAAGGGTGCCACGCTGATCGTCGCGGTCGGCACCCACGACAAGCTGGTCGAGTTCCTCGACAAGGGCCGGGCCGGCATGGCGTCGACGTTCCTCACCCGCCTCAAGGTCGGCGGTAAGCTCGTCGATGCCAAGGGCGTGAGCCGGCTGTACCGGCAGAACCTCTCCACCTCGTCCCTGGTACTACTGGTGATGTCGGCCCTTGCGGCCATGGCGGCCGCCGTTGCCGTGTCCACGCTGGGTAAGGCGTGGCTCGGCGTCGCGGCCGAGTGGTGGGACAAGCTGATGTTCAACCTCTTCTCCTAGTCGTACTCAAAGAGGGCGAAGTGATCAACTTCCGGTACCACGTCGTGTCCATCGCCGCGGTGTTCCTGGCTCTGGCGTTGGGACTCATCGTCGGTACGGCCGCGTTCAACGGCCCGGCCGCCGACGGCCTCGCCGCGTCGGTCGACCAGATGGGCAAGGAGAACCAGAGCCTGCGGGACGAGGTCAAGCACCTCAACGAGGAGGCCGAGCAGGAGGAGAAGTTCGCCACCGAGGCGCTCCCCTGGATGATCGGCAACCGGCTGAACGGCAAGCGGGTCCTGATCATCACCACCACCGACGCCGACAAGGAGTACGTCGACGGGGTGGCCGAGGCGCTGCGGACCGTCGGCGGCGCCACGATCACCGGTCAGGTCTCGTTCCAGAAGCGGTTCGTCGACCCGGCGAGCAAGGAGGAACTGCTCGACCTCGTCGACAACGGCACCCCGTCGACCGTCACCGGGCTGCCGGCGAACAGCAACGGCGTCGAGACCGGTGCCGCGCTGCTCGCCGCGGTGCTCGTCGACCACAACCCGGAGGTCGCGGAGCCCGACCGCACCAAGACGCTCAACGCGTTCCTGGGCTCGTACCTCGTCGGCAGCCTCGTGAAGCAACCGGCCGAGGCGATCCTGGTGCTGGCCGGCCCGCCGTACAACGAGAAGGACGCCGGCAAGTTCAACACCGGTCTGAAGACGATCGTCGAGCAGTTCGACAAGGCCGGCCCGATCGTGGTTGCCGCCGAGAGCACCGCCGGCGACGGCAATCTGGTCGGCGCCGTCCGCGGCGACTCCGACCTGTCGAAGCCGGTCTCCACGGTCGACAACGCCGGCACGCCGCAGGGCCGGGCGGCGGTGCTGCTGGCGCTGGCCGACCAGATCGAGAGCAAGACCGCCGGCCACTACGGGGTGTCGGGCCAGAACGGCCTGATGCCGAAGGCGCCCGCGGGAACCAAGAATGGGTCGTAGGCGCGCGGTTCTTGCGGCGCTCGCGGGCGCGGCGGCCGCCCGCCTCGCGGTGCGGGCGATGTCCGCCGAGGTCCCGGCCACGAAGAGGGCGCGGGACTCGCTGCGGCGGACGAACTTCCGGGGACGCGACGTGAGCCTGGCCGGCGGCCTCGCCTACGCCGCCGGCGCGGGTGGGGTGGCGGCGCTGTCCGGCGGGCCGGTCGGGGTGGCGGCGGCCGTCGCCGGGCTCGGTGCCGGTGCGGTCGGCGCCTACGACGACGTGGTCGGCAGCCGGCCCGGGCAGGCCGGTGCCAAGGGGTTCCGGGGGCACCTGAGCGCGCTCCGGCAGGGCCGGGTCACCAGCGGCATGGTCAAGATCATCGGGATCGGCGTGGCCGGGATGGCCGCCGCCGGTCACCTCGATCACCGCACTGGGCGCTGGGCGCGCACCGGAATCGTGGCCGGTGCCGCCGACGCGGTGGTCGCCGGTGCGCTGATCGCGGCGTCCGCGAACCTGGTGAACCTGTTCGACCTGCGGCCCGGGCGGGCGCTGAAGGTGGGCCTGGCCGCGGCGGTGCCGCTGGCCGTCGCCGGTGGGCCGGGCGCACCGGCCGCCGCGGCCGCCGCCGGTGCCGCCGCCGCGCTGCTGCCCGACGACCTCGGCGAGCGGACCATGCTCGGCGACGCCGGCGCCAACGCGCTGGGCGCGCTGCTCGGCACGGCGGTCGCCGCCCGGACCGGACGGCGTGGGCGGCTCGCCCTGCTCGCCGGCGTGGTGGCGCTGACCGCGGCGAGCGAGAAGGTCAGCTTCACACGCGTCATCGAGGGGACCCCCGGGCTGCGCGAACTCGACGCCCTGGGGCGGGTTCCGAAATAACACAGGTGGCAGGCGCGCGGTTGGCCCGCGCCGCGAGCATGATCGCGGCGCTCACCGTGGCCAGCCGGGTTGCCGGATTTGGCCGCATTCTGGTGTTCACCTGGGCGGTCGGCCTGGCCCGGCTCGGCGACCTCTACCAGGCCGCCAACACCGTTCCGAACATCATCTTCGAGATCGTCGCCGGCGGGGCGCTGGCCAGCCTCGTGGTGCCGGTGCTCGCCGCGCCGCTGCGCGACGGCGACCGCGAGACCGTGCAGCGGACCGTCTCCGCCCAGCTCACCTGGGTCGTCACCATCCTTGCGCCGGTCGCTCTGGTGCTGGCGCTCGTGGCCGAACCCGTGGTGCGGTTGCTGGTCAAGGCGTCGCCCGACGACATCGAGACCGGCGCCACGATGCTGCGGATCTTCGCGCCGCAGTTGCCGCTGTACGGGATCGGCGTCGTGCTCGCGGGCGTGCTGCAGGCCCACCGGCGGTTCGTCTGGCCGGTGCTGGCGCCGCTGCTGTCCAGCGTCACCGTGGCCCTTGTGTACGTGGCCTTCGCCCTGCGCGCGGGCCCCAGCCCCGACGTGGCCGCGATCGACGGCGTCGACCTGGCGTTGCTCGCCGGCGGAACGACCCTGGCCGTGGCCGTCCTGACCCTGTGTCTGGTGGTGCCGGTGCGCCGGCTCGGGCTGCGGATCCGGCCGACCTACCGGCTCGGCGCGGTGGCCGGCCCGGTGCGGCGGCTGGCCGCCGCCGGTGTGGTGACCGTCGGCGCCCAGCAGGCCAGCCTCGCCCTGGTGATCGCGTTCGCCGGACGCGGGCCGGCCGGCTCGGTCGCGATGTTCGCCCTCGCCCAGACGGTCTTCCTGCTGCCGTGGGCGGTGCTCGCGGTCCCGATCGCCACCGCGGCGTTCCCGACGCTGGCCGCCAAGGAGGCCGACGGCGACCGGGACGGGTTCGCCGCCACCACCGCGACCGCCCTGCGGGCCACCCTGCTGGTGACCGCCGCCGGCGCCGCCCTGCTGGTGGCCGTCGCGCCGGACGCCGCGATCACGCTCGCCGCCCTCGACTCCGACCGGCCCGATCCCGCGCCGCTCGCCGCCGGCATCGCCGCGTTCGGGCCCGGCGTGATCGGCTACGGCCTGTTCGCGCTGCTGTCCCGCGCGCTCTACGCGCGGCACCGTCCCGCAGCGGTCGCGACGGCCACCGCGGTGGGCTGGGCCGCGATCGCGGCGGCGGCTGTCGTTCTCAGCCAGGTGGTACCGGACGGGGACCGCGTGGCCGCCCTCGCCGCCGGACACTCCGTCGGGCTGACCGTGCTCGGCGTCGCCCTGCTCGTGAGCGCGCACCGGCGCATCGGTCCGGCGGCACTCGCCGGAGCCGGGCGGGCCGCCCTGGTGGGGCTGGGGGCCGCCGCCGCGGGTACGGCGGTCGCGCTCGCGGCGCGTACCATCACGGTGCCGGACCGGCCCGGCGTCCCCCCGGCGCTGCTGCGTGGAGTCCTCTGCGCGGTGCTGGTCGTTGTGGTCTTCACGGCGGTGGCGTACGCCGCCGACCGGCACGATGTGCGGCCCGCCCTCGCCCGGGTGCGGCGATTGATCAAGAGGGAGTGACCGACACATGCGGGTGGCACTGGTGCTGGCCTCCAGCACCGGCGGCGTCGGCCGGCACGTGATGTCGCTCACCGCGGCGCTGGTCGAGACCGGCATCGACGTGACGGTGCTCGGGCCGGCCGCCACCGACACGCAGTTCGGGTTCGCCGCGCTCGGCGCCTCGTTCGTCCCGGTCGAGATCCCGGCCAGCCCGCAGCCCGCCGACGCGGTCGCCGTGCGGGTGCTGCGCCGGGCTTTGGCCACCGTGGCGCCCGAGGTGATCCACGCGCACGGCCTGCGGGCCGGCCTGGTCGCGGCGCTGGCCCGGCCGAAAACGGCCGGCTCGTCGCCGGGTGAGGCGACGAAAATGGCTGGTTTGTCGCCGGGTGAGGCGACGAGACGCAAGGTGCCGCTGGTGGTCACCTGGCACAACCGGGTGCTCGCCGGCGGTCTCCGCAAGGCGATCTACAGCCAGCTCGAGCGCTACGTCGCCGGTGCCGCCGACGTCACGCTCGGAGCGTCGTCCGACCTGGTCGACCGGGTGAGGGCGCTCGGTGGCAGGGACGTGCGGCTGGGCGAGGTCGCCGCCCCGACGCTGCCGGCGCCGGCACGCCCGCCCGGCGAGGTGCGGTCGGAGTTCGGCGTCACCGGCGGGCGGCCGCTGGTGCTCAGCGTCGGGCGGCTGCACCGGCAGAAGCGGCACGACCTGCTGATCGACGTCGCCGCCCGGTGGGCCGGCCGGGTCGAGGGACATACCGCGCTCGATCCCGTGCCGGCCGTGGTGATCGCCGGCAGCGGGCCCGAGTACGTGCCGCTGGCCGAGCGCATCCTCACCAGCCACGCGCCGGTGACGCTCGCCGGGCACCGGGGCGACGTGTCCGACCTGCTCGGCGCCGCCGACCTCGCCGTGGTCACCAGCGACTGGGAGGCGCGGCAGCTCTTCGCCCAGGAGGCGCTGCGCGCGGGCGTCCCGTTGGTCTCCACCGCCGTCGGCGGCCTGCCGGAACTGATCGGTGACGCCGCGGCGTTCGTCCCCCCGAACGACCCGGACGCGTTCGACGCGGCCGTGCGGACCCTGCTCGTCGACCGTGACGCGCGGTCCGACCTGGCGCGGCGCGGCCTCGCGCGGGCCGCGACGTGGCCGACCGAGGCCGAGACGGCCGCCCGGGTGGCCGCGCTGTACGCCGAGCTCGTGGCGGTCGGCGCGCCGTGATCGGCGCAGTGCACCAGTGGCGCGCGGCACTGCGGAGCCCGCACAACCGGGCATTGCCGTACCTGCTGGCGCTGGCCGTCGCCCTGATCGGGATCCTGGCGCTGGTGCCGCGGCCGCAGGCGGCCGCCATGCGGACCTCGGCCGGGCACGTGGTGCTGGTCGGCGCGCCCGGCTTGCGCTGGGACGACATCAGCCCGATCGAGACGCCGACGCTGTGGGCGCTGGCCCAGCAGGGTTCGGTGGGCGCGCTGGTGGTGCGTTCGGCCCGCGACACCACCTGCCCGGTCGACGGCTGGCTCACGCTCGGCGCCGGCGACTACGCGCGCGGGCCGAACGGGCTGACCGACGACGATCTCTGTTCGCTGGAGTACCCGGAGCTGGAGCCGGCCGGCCCGGACTCGCGGGGGGCGAAGCTGCCCACGATCGAGCACGCCGACATCTCCGCGACGAACCAGGACCTCGACAACGACCCCGACCTCGGTGCGCTGTCCGAGGCGGCCCAGTGCACCGCCGCGGTCGGCCCCGGCGCGGCGCTCGGGGCCGCGCGTCCGTTCGGGCGCATCGACCGGTACGCCGAGTCGGTCGACGGGAACCTGCGCGAGCTGCTCGGCTCGTGCCGGTTGTCGTTCGTCGACCTCGGTGTGATCGCCGGCGAGGGTTACTCCCGCATCGTCGCGGCGCGCAAGGCCGATCTGGCGCTGTCGGCCGTGCTCGGTTCCCGTCCGGACCGGTCGCTGGTGATCGTGGCCGGGCTGTCGGACACCGACAAGACGACGCGGCTGCACGTCGCCATCGCGCAGGGACCCGGGTTCGGGCCGGGCTGGCTCACCTCGCCCAGCACCGGCCGCGACGGCTACCTGCGGCTCATCGACCTCGCGCCCACCGCGCTGGCGGCGTTGGACCGGCCGGCGCCGCTGAACCTGTTCGCCGGCGCGGCCGCGACCCGGGAACCGGGCCGGCCCGCCGACCTGAACGCCGCCGTCGACCGGCTTTCCGACGCCGACCGGCTGGCCGGCGCCCAGCGACGGGTGTCGACGACGTTCTTCCTGGTGCTGGCGATCGCCGAGCTCGCGCTGTTCCTCGCGGTGATCCCGCTGCTGCGCACGTCCGTGCCGGGTGGCTCCTCGCTCCTGCTGTGGCGACTGCTGCCCCGCTGGCTGTCGACCCGGGTGCCCCGGACGGCGGGGGAGTGGGCCGAGTGGGGCCTGCTGGCCGCCGCGCTCGCCGCGCCCGCCGCGATGCTCGTCGACATGGTGCCGTGGTGGCGCACGTCAAGGCCGGGCTGGGTGTTCGCGGCCCTCTTCGCCCTGGTGCTCCTGGCGACCACGTCCGTGGTCGGCGTGCTGACGGCGCGGCAGCGGGCACTCGGGCCGGTCGGCGGAGTGGCCGGCGCCGCGGTGCTGGCGATCGGGCTCGACGTGCTCACCGGGTCGCGGCTGCAGTTGGACGGGGTCACCGGGTACTCGGCGTTGTCCGGCGCCCGGTACGCGGGCATCGGCACGATCGGGCTGGGCATGTTCACCGGCAGCCTCCTGCTGTTCGCCGCGGCCCTGGCCCAACGCGCCCCGCGCCGGTGGCGGCCGGTGGTGATCGCCGTGGTCGGCTCGGTGGGCGCGGTCATCGTCGGCAGCCCGTACTTCGGCGCCGACGCCGCCGGCGCGGTCGGCCTGACCGCCGGGGTCTGCACCGCCGCGGCGATGTCGGTGGGTGGCTGGTTGTCGTACCGCAGGCTGACCTGGGCGGTGCTCGCCGGGTTGGGACTGGCCACGACGTTCGCGCTGCTCGACCTGCGCCGGCCGGCGGAGCAGCAGAGCAGCGTCGGCCGGTTCTTCGCGCACGTCGACGACGGGACGGCGTCGCTGGTCGTCCGGCGGGCGGGGGAGTCGAGCGTGGTGACGTTCGCGAACAGCCCGCTGACCGTGCTGGTGATCGGGGTGGCGCTCTACACGTTGCTGGTGCTGCTGCAGGACCGGGGTGGGCTGCGCCGGGTGTACGGCCTGTTCCCGTCGGTGCGGGGCGCGCTGGCCGGCACGATCGTCGCGACCCTGCTGGCCGGCCTGGTCGAGGGCGTGGCGCTGAACGTGATGGGTGCGGCCCTGGCGGTCGCGATGCCGCTGACGGTGCTGGCGGTGGTCCGCGTGCGGCACCACGCCGCGGACCGCACGATCCCGGTGGTCATCGACCCCCCGGTGCGGGCCGCGTCCACCTCCTAACCCCGAGGTTTGTCGGGTTGATGGCTTAAGTCTTTGCAGGTAAATACGCGTCCACGGGTTGACAGGCGCTCCGGCGATTTGTAGGTTTCGATCGGCTGGAACGTTTCAGAAACCTGGCGCGGGCTGCGAGGAGTCGCCATGAGGGCGTGGAACCGGGTGCGGGTCGGTGCGTTGGTCACGGTCGCGGTCATGGTGGTGGGGACGCCCCTGCCGGCGGTCGCGGCACCCGCGCGGGGTGTGCAGTTGGAGAAACTCGACCGGGGGCTCGTCGTCGCCAGCACGGGCGAGGGGACGTTCCTCAGCTGGCGGTTGCTGGGGCATGAGGTCACCGGGCGTACGGCCACCGGCATGGCCGGGCCGGCGTTCGCGGTCTACCGGGACGGGCGCCGGATCGCGACGGTCACCGACAGCACGAACTACCTCGACCCGGGCGGTTCGGCGAGCTCGGTCTACCAGGTGGCGCCCGTGCGCGGGAAGCGGAGCGCACCGGCGACGGCGTGGGCCGGCACCCACCTCGACCTGCCGTTGCGGAAGCCGGCCGACGGGGTGACCCCGGCGGGTGAGGCGTACACCTACTCGGCCAACGACCTGAGCGTCGGCGACGTGGACGGCGACGGCTCGTACGAGTACATCGTCAAGTGGGACCCGTCGAACTCGAAGGACGTGTCGCAGGTCGGCTACACCGGCAACGTCTTCATCGACGCGTACGAGCTGGACGGCACCCCGCTGTACCGGATCGACCTCGGCGTGAACGTGCGGGCCGGCGCGCACTACACGCAGTTCCTCGTCTACGACTTCGACGGCGACGGCCGCTCGGAGATGATGTTCAAGACCGCGCCGGGCACGAAGATCATCAGGTACGACCGGACCGGCGCCGTGAAGTCGGAGCGGTTCATCACGATGCCGCGCGAGGACGTCCGCGCGGGCGTGAAGCACACCGACGACTACCGGATGAGCGCGGCGGACTACTTCGAGCACCTGGTGACGATGTTCCAGGGCTGGGACACACACCCCGAGGTGGTCAGGGGCGCGTGGCCGAAGACCCTGGAAGAGGCGTTCGGCATCCCGCCGGCGTACCCGTACCCGCTGAGCCGGGCGGACGCCACCGCGCTGGCCAACCACTTCGTCGACGTCTACGCGCCGGCCCGCAGCACCCGCAACCTGCTCCGGAACTTCGCCGGCTTCATCGTCGACGGGCCCGAGTACCTGACCGTGTTCGAGGGCGCCACCGGCCGCGAACTGCAGACGGTCCGCTACGAACCGGGCCGCCACGACGACGGGCTCATGTGGGGCGACTACGCGATGCCGCGGATCGAGCCGGGCAACCGGGTCGACCGGTTCCTCGCCACCGTCGCGTACCTCGACGGGAAGCACCCGAGTGCGGTGTTCGCCCGCGGCTACTACACCCGCACCACGCTCGTCGCCTACGACTGGGACGGCCGCCGCCTGCACAAGCGCTGGTACGTCGACAGCGGCTGGACGCCGATGACCAACCCGTTCAACGACACCCCGCACGGACGCGACGGCACCGACCCCGAGTTCAGGACGATCACCACGCAGGGTGCGCACTCGCTGAGCAGTGCGGACGTCGACGAGGACGGCAAGCAGGAGATCGTCTACGGCGCCGCCACCATCGACCACGACGGCAGCCTGCTCTACAGCTCGTTCGCAACGATGCCGGACGGCAGCGCCGCCCCGGGAACGACGGCCAGGCTCGGGCACGGCGACGCCATGCACGTCACCGACATCGACCCGACCCGGCCGGGCAAAGAGATCTACATGGTGCACGAGGGCGGCACGGGCGCGCCGTACGGCCACGCGATGCGCGACGCGAAGACCGGCGCGGTGCTGTTCGGCACGTACTCCGGCGTCGACACCGGGCGCGGCATGGTCGGCGACATCCTGCCCGAGCACCCCGGCCTGGAGGCGTGGGCCAGCACCGGCATGGGCCTCTGGACCGCGCAGGGCCAGAAGATCGGCGCCGCCGGACCGGGCACCAACCAGAGCATCCGCTGGGCCGCCGACCTGAGCACCCAGATCGTCGACGGCGCGCTCGCGGTGACGCCGTCGATCGAGGACTACCGGCGCGGCCGGCTGCTCACGGCCGAGGGCACGCTGGCCAACAACGGCACCAAGGGCAACCCGAGCCTCGTCGCGGACATTTTCGGCGACTGGCGCGAGGAGCTGCTCATGCGGACGGCCGACAGCAGCGCGATCCGGATCTACCTCAGCACCGAGGTGACCGCGCACAAGCTGTACACGCTGATGCACGACCCGCAGTACCGGGCCGAGGTGGCGCGCCAGCAGACGACGTACAACCAGCCGTCGTACACGAGTTTCCATCTCGGAACCGGCACCGTATGGGCGACGGTGCCCGTCCCGAACGGCCACTACAGGTAGAAGGCGGCGTGCCGAGGAGACCACCCCGGTGACGGGTGTTACTGTGGAGTCCCGTGGATCGAGCGATTTCGGGCAGAGCCTCAGGTAGAACGAGCAAGCACATCTTCGTCACCGGGGGCGTCGCCTCCTCTCTCGGCAAGGGCCTCACAGCCTCCAGCCTGGGTAACCTTCTCACCGCGCGGGGTCTCCGCGTGGTCATGCAGAAGCTCGACCCGTACCTCAACGTCGACCCGGGAACGATGAACCCGTTCCAGCACGGTGAGGTGTTCGTCACCGAAGACGGCGCGGAGACCGACCTCGACATCGGGCACTACGAGCGCTTCCTCGACCGTGACCTGGGCAGCAAGTCGAACGTCACCACCGGGCAGGTCTACTCGGCGGTCATCGCCAAGGAGCGGCGCGGCGAGTACCTGGGCGACACCGTGCAGGTCATCCCGCACATCACGAACGAGATCAAAGCCCGCGTCCGGGCGATGGCCGAGCCCGACGGCGGCCCGGCCCCCGACGTGGTGATCACCGAGGTCGGCGGCACGGTCGGCGACATCGAGTCGCTGCCGTTCCTGGAGGCGATCCGCCAGATCCGCCACGACATCGGGCGCGACAACTGCTTCTTCCTGCACGTGAGCCTGGTGCCGTACCTGGCGCCGAGCGGCGAGCTGAAGACCAAGCCCACCCAGCACTCCGTCGCGGCCCTGAGAAACATCGGTATCCAGCCCGACGCGCTCGTCTGCCGCAGCGACCGCGAGATCCCCGACAAGCTCAAGCACAAGCTGAGCCTGTACTGCGACGTCGACCGCGAGGCCGTCATCGCCGCGCCCGACGCGCCGAGCATCTACGACATCCCGAAGGTCCTGCACGCCGAGGGGCTCGACGCGTACGTCGTGCGCCGGCTCGGCCTCAGGTTCCGCGACGTCGACTGGAAGAGCTGGGACGACCTGCTCGATCGGGTGCACCACCCCGAGCAGACGATCACCGTCGCGCTGGTGGGCAAGTACATCGACCTGCCCGACGCCTACCTGTCGGTGAGCGAGGCCGTCCGGGCGGCCGGGTTCGCCAACCGCGCCCGCGTCCAGATCACCTGGGTCGCCAGCGACGACTGCGACACGCCCACCGGCGCCGCGCAGGCTCTCGCCGGGGTCGACGGCGTGGTGATCCCGGGCGGGTTCGGCATCCGGGGCATCGAGGGCAAGGTCGGCGCGAGCCGGTACGCCCGGGAGAACGGCATCCCGATCCTGGGCCTGTGCCTGGGGCTGCAGTGCATGACGCTCGACGTGCTCCGGAACGTCGCCGGCATCACGGACGCCAACTCGGCCGAGTTCGACCCGAACACCAAGGAACCGGTCATCGCGACCATGGCCGACCAGGAGGACATCGTCGCCGGCAAGGGCGACCTGGGCGGCACCATGCGGCTGGGCTCGTACCCGGCGAAGCTGGAGCCCGGGTCGCTGGTCGCCAAGGCGTACGACCGCACCGACGTCACCGAGCGGCACCGCCACCGGTACGAGGTCAACAACCGGTACCGCGACGCGATGGCGAACGCCGGCCTCCAGGCCAGCGGCCTCTCGCCCGACGGGAAGCTCGTCGAGTTCGTCGAGCTCGACGCCGAGAAGCACCCGTTCTTCGTGGCCACCCAGGCGCACCCGGAGCTCAAGAGCCGCCCGACCCGCCCGCACCCGCTGTTCACCGCGTTCGTCGGCGCCGCCGTCGAGTACGCCGCCCAGGACCGCCTGCCGATGGACCTGGCCAGCGCATGAGCTACGAGGTGCTGTCCAGTAAGGAGCGGCTCAAGAACCGCGTGTTCCGCATCGTCACCGACGAGGTGCGCATGCCCGACGGCGAGGTGGCCGAGCGCGACGTCATGCGTCACGTCGGTGCGGTCGGGGTCGTGGCGCTGGACCGGGACGAGAACGTCGTCCTGGTCCGGCAGTACCGGCACGCCCTCGGCCGGGAGATCTGGGAGCTGCCGGCCGGGCTCATCGACGTCCCCGGAGAAAAGCTGGCCGAAGCCGCGGCGCGCGAGTTGGCCGAGGAGACCGATCTCCGCGCGGCCCGCTACGACCTGCTGATCGACGCGAACCCGAGCCCGGGCTGCTCCGACGAGGTCATCCGGCTGTTCCTGGCCCGTGACCTCGACGAGGTTCCGGAGGCCGACCGGCACCGGCGCACCCACGAGGAGGCCGGGATGACGGTCTCCCGGGTGCCGCTGGAGACGGCCGTGGCGATGGCGCTGAGCGGGGAGATCACCAACGCGGCGTGCCTGGTCGGGATCCTGGCGGTGGCGCAGGCGAAGGCCCGCAACTGGGAGACCTTGCGGCAGGTGGACGAACCTCTACCACGATAGGTAATAACACAAGTACGCTGAGTCATGTGCTCATGATCGCCACCGCGGTGATGTTCGCGCTGATCTTCGCGCGGGCGATCTTCGCGTTCCTCTGGACCCGCGACCGGCTGCAGGGTGCCGTCGCGCTGGTCCTGGTGTCGGTCGCGGCGCTGTACGTGCTCCAGGTGAGCCGGGTGCTCGCCGGTGCCGTCCCCGGATCCGTGCGCCTGCCCGCGCTCATCGCCCTGTACGGCCAGCCGCTGCTCACGCTCGCGCTGGTCGCGATGATCAGGTCGGTGGCGTGGGCGTGGCCGGGGCTGGCGTTCGGCTACTGGCTCGGCGCGTCGGCGGCGGTCATCACGCTGCCGTCGCCGCTGCCGAACCCGGCCACGATGTCGCTGGTCGGCGGGTTCGTCCTACTGCAGTCGGTGGCCGCGGGGTACCTGGTGGCGGAGGCGCGAAAGCGGAAAGGCGCGGCCCGGGCCCGGATCGGGTTCGCCGCCACCGGCACGTTCCTGTTCGGCCTGGTGCTGCTGATCGCGGCGTCCAACCGGGTCTTCCCGAGCCTTCACCTGTCCGAAATTTCGCGCATTGTCGCCCTCGGCCCGACGCTCGCCTACGTGGTGGCGTTCATGCCGCCGGGCTGGCTGCGCCGCCAGTGGTCGGCCCGGACGGCGTACACGCTCATGGGACGGCTGCTGGCCGCGCCGGCGTCGGCCACGCAGCCCCGCGACATCTGGCAGCACTTCGTCGACACCGTGCGCGACGCGATGTCCGCCGAGGGCACGGTGGTCGTGATCGAATCCGGGCCGCTCGTGGTCGCCGGTTCCGCGCCGTCGTGTGAGGTGCCTTCGGGAGGACGCCCGGAGCGTGGCTCGGCGAAGTGGACCAAGATCGACGGACGCCGTTACCTGCTGATCGCCATCCCGCTGACCATGGAGGACGGCACCACCGGCACCCTCCTCGTGTTCGGCCTGCACCGCAGCCTGTTCAGCGAGGACGACATCGCCGTGCTCGCCGACCTCGGCCGGCAGGCCACCGTGCTCGCCGACCGCGCGGTGCTCACCTCGCAGCTGACCGACACCGTCGCGCAGCTGCGCGCCGCCAACGAGGCGAAGAGCGACTTCCTCGCCGCGATGAGCCACGAGCTGCGCACGCCGCTCAACGCGATCATCGGGTTCAGCGAGCTTATGGGTTACGAGGAGCTGGTCGGCGACCGGCGGCACGTGCCCGACGAGTGGATCGGCAACGTCCACTCCAGCGGCCGTCACCTGCTCGGCCTGATCAACGACGTCCTCGACCTGGCGAAGGTCGAGGCGGGCCGGATCGAGCTGCGGCTGGAGCCGATCGACGTCGGCGCCGCGGTGGCCGAGGCGGTCGCGCCGCTCACCTCGCTGATCGACGCGAAAAAACTGCGGTTGACGCTCGCAGCGCCGCCCGAGGTGGTGACCGCCGACCGGCTACGGCTGCGGCAGATGCTCAACAACCTGCTGTCGAACGCGATCAAGTTCACGCCCGACGAGGGCGCGATCTACGTGTCGGCCCACCGCGACGGCGCCTTCACCCATCTGAGCGTCGCCGACACCGGTCCCGGCATCGAGCCGGCCGAGCAGGCCCGCGTCTTCGAGGAGTTCCACCAGGCCGGCGACGCCGCGTCGCGGGCGGCCGGCACCGGGCTGGGACTGGCGCTGACCCGCCGGCTGGCCGAGGCGCAGCAGGGGCGGGTCGAGTTGTGGTCGGAGGTCGGCCAGGGGTCGCGGTTCACGCTGGTGCTGCCCGCGGCGACCGCCCCGGCACCGCACGCGCCCTCCGCCGAGGCCCCCGCGACCGACCACGGCGGCGTCCTGGTGATCGAGGACGATCCGGCGGCGGTCAGCCTCCTGCGGACCTACCTGACCGGCGCCGGGTACCCGATACACGTCGCCGCCACCGGCGAGGCCGGCATCGCCCTGGCCGGCACGGCCCATCCCGACCTGATCCTGCTCGACGTGCAGTTGCCGGGCATCGACGGCTGGTCGGTGCTGCGGAAGCTGAAGAAGGACGAGCGGCTGTGGCACATCCCCGTGGTGGTGGTGACCGTGATCGACGAGCGGGAGGTGGCGCTGGCGCTGGGCGCGGTCGACTACTTCGTCAAGCCGGTGGAACGGCGGGCCCTGCTGGACTCGATGGCCCGCAACACGGCCGCGGCCGCCGCCGCGGACCCGACCGGCCCGGGCGGCCCTGCCGGCCCGCGCCGGCCCGACGTGCTGGTGCTGGACCCGAGCGAGGCCGCGCGGGAGCGGACCGGCCAGTGGCTGCGCGACTGCGGGGTCGCCGCCGCGCTGGCCGGCTCGGTGGCCGACGCGACCGGCCTCGCCGAGTCCACGCCGTTCGACCTGATCCTGTGCGACGCCGCCGTCACCGGCCCCGACGGCACGCCGGTCCTCGACGCGCTGCGGGCGTCGCCCGCGACCCGCCCGGTGCCCGTCGTCATGCTGACCGACGGCACGATGACCCCGGCCGACGTCCTCCTCGCCGGTCTGATGGGCGGCCCACCCACCGACGACGACGCCCCGCACTCGGCACCGCTGCTGGGCGTGGTGTCCCGGGCCGACCTGAGTGCCCAGCACCTCCAGCGCTGGCTGGGCGACCGCGTACACCCGCTGGTGGTCGACGACGGCCCCGCGCTGGAGAGGGTGTCCACGTGACCCGCATCCTGCTGGTCGAGGACAACGAGCTGAACCGCTCGCTGGTCCGGGCGATCATCTCCCGCACCACCGAACCCCGCCTGCAGGGCGCCGACGTGGTCGAGGCCCAGACGCTCGAGCAGGCCAGGGCCGTGCTCGCCGGACCCGACGCCTTCGACGTGATCCTGCTCGACGTCCACCTCCCCGACGGCAGCGGCCTGGAGATCGCCCGCGACCTGGCCGACCGCTCCGATCGCCCGGCGGTGGTCGCCCTGACGGCGGCCGCCATGGCCCGGGAGCAGACCGCCGCGATGGACGCCGGCTGCGACATGTTCCTGGCGAAGCCCTACACCAGCACCGACCTGATCCAGACCGTCGTCGACGTCCTCAAGTGACGGTCAGCAGGGTCCAGGCGCCGGCGTAGATCTTGTCGCCGGGTTTGACGGCGATCGGGGCGCGCACCGGGATGGCCTTCGCCGGGTCGTTGACGTAGGTGCCGTTGGCCGAGCCCAGGTCGACCACCGCCCACCCGCCGTCGGCCTGGGGGAGGAGCAGGGCGTGGGCGTGGGAGATGCCGGGGTCCTCGGGCGGGCCGGTCAGGTCGACGTCCGGGTCGATGCCGCGGCTCTTGCTGCGCCGGCCGATCAGCACCTGGCTGCCGCGGAGCGGGAAGCGGCGCTCGGGGCAGAAGTCGGGGAAGGCCAGGGCGCCGGCGTCGGGGCCGCCCGCCTGGCGCACGATGTCGAAGTAGCCGCGGTCGGCGGTCACGCGCACGCCGGTGGCCGGGCCGTCGTCGGCGGACCGCTGTTCCGGCACAGCGGCCGGCGGCGCGACAACAGCGGGCGGCGCAACAGCCGGCGGCGCGGCAGGAGGCGCATCAGCGGGCGGCGTGGCTGAAGGCGCGACAGACGGCGTGGACGGCACCGAGGGCTCGTCCTCCATCAGCGTCGCCGTCATGAAGTCGTAGCCGTCGACCTCGCAGAAGCGGCCCGCCCGCGGCGTGCCGCACAGGGGGCAGGCATTGCCGGGGTCGGGGTCCGCGGCCGGCTGCGCGGCCGTCGGCTTTTCCAGGGGGACGGGGGGCGCGCTGACCTCGACCGGCGGCGCGGTCATCGAGCGGCCGCACACGTCGCAGTAGTCGTTGGCGGCCGATTGGTGACCGCGTGGGCAGGTGGGCATCCTCAATCGCCCCGCACCCGGCGGGTGACCGTCGACCGCACGTCGACGATCTCGGCGTCGACCGAGTCGGGCGAGCGCTTGAGGCGCACCGTCCCGGTGTCGGCGTCGACCACGTCGACGACCTTGGCCAGCAGCTTCGCCGTGTCCTCGCGGCCGGACTCGGCCGCCAGTTTGACCGCCCGGCCCAGCTTGGCGGTGGCCACCTCGTCGTCGCCGGCGGCGCGGGCGGCCATGCCCTCCTGGATCGCCGCGGCCAGGTCGGCCTGGCCGGTGTAGTGGGCGACGTGCGGGCTCAGGCGCGTCGACAGCGCGGTGTCGTCGGTCCACCGGGCCAGCACCAGCTTCTCGACCAGTTTGCGGTCACCGGCGACCAGGCTGACCCGGCCGGCCAGGATCTCCTCACCGACCGTGTCGGGCTCGACCTCGATCGAGACGTGGTAGTCGCGGCTCTCCGCCCCCCAGGCGCCGGTGGGGTAGTCGCCGATCCGGTCGCTCACCGCGGAACGCCGCCCGGTGAGGTCCTCGATGTGCGGGAACACCTGCTTCACGAACCGAACCGTAGAGCCGGCGGGCGTCCAGAGGCGCAACGACACCCGGGCGATCTCCTTGCCCATCGCCCGTTCGGTGAGTGCCTGGAACACCGCGGGCAGCTGTTCGGGTGATTCCAGCCCGTCGGCCGACCCCAGCAGGGCGGAGGCGATCTGACGCAGTTCGGTGGCCCGCCAGTCGGTGCCGACGCCGCGGCTGTCGCAGATGAAC
Source organism: Virgisporangium aurantiacum (assembly GCF_016863635.1). Taxonomy (GTDB): domain Bacteria; phylum Actinomycetota; class Actinomycetes; order Mycobacteriales; family Micromonosporaceae; genus Virgisporangium; species Virgisporangium aurantiacum. The sequence goes on from NZ_BOPG01000071.1 coordinate 27,333, forward strand.
TTCCCCTCGCAGAGCCCGAGCGCGTGGGTCAGGCGGCTGGCCGGCTCGCCGTTCTGCCCGTCGGTGAGCAGGATCGCGTGGTTGACCTCGGCGGCCTGATCGGCGAACAGCCGCTCGGCCAGCCGGAGCCAGGTGCTCATCGCGGTGCCGCCGGACGCGCTGAGCCGCCGCACCGCCGTCTCGGCCCGCGACCGGGTATGCGCCGACGCCGGCTCCATGCCCTCCCGCGGCGGGTAGACCATGCGGGCCATCGAGTCGCCCGACACGATCGCGAACGGCACGCCGTCGTGCAGCGCCTCGATCGCGGCCAGGGTCGCCTTCTTGGCATTGGCCAGCTTCGTGGGCGGGTACGCCATCGAGCCCGAGGTGTCGACGATGATCACGGCGGCGGTGCTGGCCGACGCTGATGCGCGTCCCGGATGATCTTTGAGACCCGCGGCCGTGACCGTCACGACCGCATCGACCAGCCGACCGCCCTCGGGCAGGTACTCGTTCTGGTAGACCTCGGCGGTGAATCCGGGCTGTGTCACGTCAGGCCTCCTGCGCGGGCGGCGGGAACGGCAGCACCGCCACCGTGATGTTGTCGCGGCCGCCGCCCTCCAGCGCGAGCCGGGTGAGCGCGCGGGCCGCGTCTGCCGGCGAGCCGGTCGTCGCCGCGGTGACGAGCTCGGCCGGGTCCTTCGCGTAGCGGGACAGGCCGTCGGAGCAGATCAGCAGCCGGCCCGGCGCGTCCGGTCGCAGCGACACGGTGCGCGGCCGGGTGTCGAACGCGTCGGCGCCGAGCCAGCGCAGCAGCGCGACGGAGTGCGGGTCGACGCCCGGCACCGGCACCCCGGTCGCGGCGAGCTGGGCGGCCGGCGAGTCGTCGATCGTCAGCTGCTGGGCCTCGACGCCGTACGCGCCCACCCAGTACGCCCGGCTGTCGCCCACCCACCCGACGGTGATCTCCTCCGGCGCGATCACGGCGGCCACGTACGTGCAGCTCGGCGGCACCTCGGCGGCGCGGGCGCCGGGCAGGGCGGCCACGGCGTCGGCGGCGGTGCCGGTGGCCGCCTCGATGGCCTGGTCCGCCGGGACGCCGCGGGCGAGCATGTCGAGCAGCACCACGATCGCGGCGTCGACGGCGACCCGCGCGGCCGTGTCGCCGTCGGGTGACGTGGAGACGCCGTCGCAGACCACGGCCAGCGTGTTCGGTCCGGCGGACAGGCGGCCGACGGCGAGCGCGTCCTCGTTGCGCCCGCGCAGCAGCCCGCGGTCGGTGACCCCGGCGACGCCGGGAACCGCGAGCTCCATCCGGTCGAGCCCGCTGACCCGGGCCCGGCCGCACCGCTCACACTGCCCGTCGGCGGTGATCGCCGTCTCGCCGCACGACGGGCACGGCAGGACCCCGGCGGTGGTGGACTGCCAGGAGATCCCCCGGTCCGGGTCGCCGCCGCTGGCCCGCAGGTCGCAGCCGCACCGTTCGCAGTAGCGCTCGCCGTCGCCGACCGCGCTCTTACATGACGGGCAGTTCATACCCACGTCCGCGGGCGCACCCGGTTGGCCCGGTCGACCCAGCCGACCCGGCTCTCCGGGTCGGGGGCCATCTTCGCCAACGCCCGGTAGGCCTTCTCCAGCCCCAGCCGCAGCGACCGCTCGCTCAGCTCGTGGCCGAGCACGCGCGACCCGGCGGCCGGTGGTGCCGGTGTTCCGCCGACCCAGGCCAGCGACCGCTCCAGCATCTCCACCGCCAGCCACGCGTTGCGCTCGACGTCGAGCCGCAGCCGCTGCAGCCGGCCCGAGGCGTCGATCAGGTCGGTCTCCCGCACGTGGACCAGTTCGGCGCCGACCCGGGCCCGAACGGCGGCCACCTGCGCGGTGAGGTACTGGCTGGAGCTGTCGGGCACCTCGTCGAGCACGCTGACGCAGGCGACCCGGTCGGCGCGGGCCAGCCGCATCCGGGCCAGCCCGAACGCGGCGCTGACGAAGTCGCGGTCGGTGAGCCACACCCGCTCGTACCGGGGCTCGGCTGCGCGCGGGTCGCCGTCGAGTTCGCAGGCGGCGGCCAGGGCCAGCTTCGCGGCCGGCTCGCCGGGCAGTTCGCTGTAGACGGCGTCGAACGCGGACCGGGCCTCGGCCGGCCGGTCGGCGCGCAGGGCGACCAGGCCGCGGTGCCAGTCCAGCCGCCAGTCGGTGAAGCCGCGGGCGGAGTCGAGGTCGGCGAACGCGCCGTCGGTGTCGCCGAGTTCGAGCCGCGCCCGCACCAGCCGCAACCCCACCTCGACCGACTGCACCGGCGCCTGTGCCAGCACCGCGACGAGTTCCTCCGGGTCGGTGGTGGCGACCGTGGCCAGGTAGCCGACCCCGGGGTCGGTCGGGTCGGGCAACGGCAGCGGCAGCGCGGCCGCGATGTAGGCGCCGTTGACATGACCCTCGTCGGCGTTGCCGCTGAGCAGGCCCGCCACCGTCCCGAATACCCGGCGTTCCCGGGTGAACTGGCCGGACGGCTCGGGCCGGGGCACGCCCTCGGCCGCCGCGATCACCTCGCGCAGCACGCCGCGGACCTGCTCGGCCATCTCCGTGGTCGACCCGAACCGCCGCTGCGGGTCGCGGTGGGTCGCCTTGCGCAGCAACCGGTCGAACGACTCCTCGGCGGCCAGCACCCGGACCTCGCCCCGGTCGGGCAGCCGGTCGACGTACGTGGTGGAGAAGCCCCGGAACCCGAAGCTGAGCACCGCCAACGCCCGGCCCACGGTGTAGATGTCCGACGCCACCGACGGGCCGACGCTGGCCACCTCGGGTGCCTGGTAGCCGGGCGTTCCGTAGACGGCGCTCGACACGTCGTCGGCCCGGCGCACGGCGCCGAGGTCGATCAGCCGGATCTGGTCGTCGGCGTGGATCACGTTGTCGGGCTTGAAGTCGCAGTACAGCAGGTCGCGGTCGTGCAGGTAGCCGAGGGCCGGCAGCACGTCGAGGGCGTAGGCGAGCACCTGCGGCAGCGGCAGCGCTTCGCTGTGCTCCTCGCGGTGCTGGAGCAGCAGGTCGCGCAGCGACGGGCCGCCGACGTACTCCATCACGATGTAGCCGACGGCGGTGCCGGTGCGCGGGTCGGGGTGGCTCGCGAAGTCGTGGATCTTGACGATGTGCGGATGGTCGACGTTGACCAGGAACCGCCGCTCGTTGACCGCCGCCGCCATCGCGTCCGGGTCGCCGGTGTCGATGAGACCCTTGAGCACCACCCACCGGTCGGCGACGGTGTCGGAGATGTTGCGGTCGCGGGCCAGGTAGATCCAGCCCAGCCCGCCGTGCGCGAGGCAGCCGAGCACCTCGTACCGGCCGCTGATGAGGTCGCCCGGCGACAGCCGCGGCAGGAACGAGTACGGCGACCGGCAGGCCGGGCAGAATCCGCTGGTGAGGCCGGGCTGCCCGTTGCGGCTGCGGCCGACCGCGTGGTCGCAGCGGGCGCAGAAGCGGCGCTTCTCCGGCACCACCGGATCGTCGAGCACCGCCTTGGCCGGGTCGGGCCGCGGCATGCGCGGCATGTCGAGGAGGCCGGCGCCGAGCCGTCCCCGCGACGAGCGGCGGCGGCTGCCCGCCCGGCTGCCGCCGCTGGGCGGCCCGCTGGCGGCGGTGGGGGTGGACACCACGGGCGGGGGACCGGCGGCCGTGCTGGTTCCGGTGCCCAGCGCCGCGTTCAGGTCACCCCACGCGTCGGGCGCGACCGCCGATCCGGTCGGGGTCAGCTCCGGCGCCAATACGTTCGGGTCACCGGGTGACACCGGCATCGGTCGCGGTGGTTCCGTCGGTTGCGCATTCGGGGTGACGGGCTGAGCCTGCGCCGGCACCGCCGGAGCCTTACGGCCGCACTCGTCGCAGTAGCCCTCGGGGCCGTAGGTCCCCGGGCAGCCCGGGCGTCGACAGTTCATCGGCGCGTCCTCTCGTCCTGTTGCCGGGCCGCCGGGTTCCCACCGGCCAGCGTCGCCAGGAGTTGCTGGTAACCGTGCACGGCGCGGGTGGCGGCCGGCAGGTCACAGGGCCGGGTGTAGAGCAGGTCGTGGGCGGCGCGGTGGCGCGCGCTCAGGTCGGGGTGCTCGGAGAAGCCGAGCCGCGCCGCCTTGATCCGGTACGCGTCGAGCCGGCCGCGCAGTTCCGCCCGCCGTTCGATCAGCCCGTCGGCGGCGGTGCGTAGCAGGTCGGCCCGCTCCCGCGCGGCGGCGACGGCCCGGTCGAGGTCGTCGAGGTCGGCGCCGAACCGCAGCAGCCCGGCCGAGCCCGGCGGACCTGCAACGGGGCTTCTCAGCCCGTCCCAGCGGACCCGCAACTCGGGTGCGGCCGCCGGTGGCGCGGGCAGCCCCGGGTCCGCGATCTTCTCGTGCGCGACCGCGTAGGCCGCGCGGACCGTCTCCTCCGCCGCGGCCAGGTCGTCGATCGCCGCGCTGCTGGCGGCCCGGCGGGCGGCCAGCCCGCTCTTGAGCTCGACGGCGGCCGTGAGCCGGTCGCGCGCCGCGGTGGCGGTGTCGGCGAGCCGCCGCAGCACGGCGTCGGTCTCGCCCTCGGTGGCGCCCAGCGGATCGGCGACGGCCACGGCGCTGACCTCGGCGAACTCGGTGCGCCGCCCGGTCGAGACGGCCGGCGGGTCGCCGACCTCGGCCGCCAGCCGCTCGGCCGCCGCGATCGCGGACGCGATCGGGACCAGGCGCGCCGCGACGGCGTCGGCCGCCGTCGCGATCTGGTCGAAGGTGACGGTGACGTTCATGCAGCAGTCGACCAGGTGCCGGGCCGCCACCGGCAGCGGCACCGGCGTGGGCGCGGCGGCGATCGTGACCACCGGCCCGGACAGCAGCTCGGTGAGCCGGCCCAGGTCGACGCCGCCCAGCCGGGTCCGGCGGGCCCGGGCCGCCCGGGCCGCGTCGAGCGCGATGCCGAACGCGGTGAAGTCGGCCCACACCTCGCCCATCCGGGACCGGATCTGGGCCCAGGCCAGCGCGGTGCGGCCGGCCGTCGGCGCCGCCGACAGCAACGTGTGCGCCGGATGGGTGTCCATCGCGTACAGCGCGGCCGCGATGCGCTGGTGGTCGGCGGTGAGGGCGGCGAGTGTCTCGTCGACCGCCTGCCGGCTCAGCTGCGACCGGCCGGTGCCGTTCCTGACCACCTCTACGCCTGGTACCGGGCCGGCGGCGGCGCGGGCGCGGGGCCGAGCGTGGTCAGCCACCGGTTGTAGATCGCCGTCCAGGTGCCGTCGGCGCGGACCTTGTCGAGCACACCGTTGACGAAGCGCACCAGGTCGGCGTTGGGCTTGGCGATGCCGATCCCGTACGGCGCGGCGGCGAACGCCGGACCCACCACGCGGGTGGCCGGGTCCTGCGCGGCGAACCCGGCCAGGATCGCGTCGTCGCTGGAGACCGCGTCGATCTGACCCTGCTGCAGCAGCACCATGCAGTCGAGCGCGTCGGGCGCGGCGACCGGAATCGGCTTGGACTTCGCCGCCGCGATCGCCGTGATGTTGGTGCTGCCGGTGGCCGCGCACACCTTCTTGCCGCCCATGTCGTCGATGGTCTTCACCGGCGAGTCGACCGGCACCAGCAGCCGCTGGCCGCCGGTGTAGTACTCGGTGGAGAACGAGATCTGCTGCCACCGGTCGCAGGTCATCGTCATCGCGCGGACCACGAGGTCGACGTCGCCGTTCATCAGCGCCGGAATGCGCTCGGCCGCGGTCATCGACCGGAACTGGATCTTCGTCGGGTCGCCGAACAGCGCCCGCGCGACCTCCTTCGCCAGGTCGACCTCGAACCCGACCAGTTCACCGGTCTTCGCGTCGCGGTGCCCGAACAGGTACGTGTTCTGGCTGACGCCGACGATCAGCCGGCCGCGCTGCGCGATGCGGGCCATCGTCGAGCCCGCCGGCGGCTGGCCGGGCGGCGGCAGGGCGCCGGGGCGCAGGCTGGCCAGCGGGTCGCAGGTGGCCGTCGAGGGCGGGGCCGACGGCAGCACCGCCGGGTCCTGCACCCCGGCGGGACGCGGCTGCACCGGGGTGGTGTCGGCCGGGTCGGTCGGCTTCTGCGCCGCCGTGCAGCCGGCCACCAGCAGAACCGCCGCGATCGCCGCTGCTTTGATCGCCTTCATCGGTACTCCATGACGCGTTGCGCCATCCCGACCACGACCCCGATCAGGATCAACGCGGTGAGGAACCCGAGGCCACCGGCGACGCCGCCGAACCCGTCACCGGCGCTGGCGACCTCGCGGTCGAACATGTCGCCGCCGTGCCGCAGCCCCTGCGCGAGGTGCTCGTCGACCCGGTTGAAGATGCCGCCGGCGCCGGCGTCGTCGGTGCCGACGGCCAACTTCACCGCCTCCGGGTACTGGCCGCTGTCGTCGAGCTCGCGGATGCGCTTGTGCAGGTCGCGCCAGGCCTTGACGTCGGCGATCGCGGCGTCGGCGGCGGCCCGGCCGGCGGCGTCGGTGGCCTTCGCGCGGGCGTCGGCGAGCAGGCCGCCGTTGCCGTTCTCGCCGGCCAGCCGGTTCATCGTCTCCGCGAAGCGCTTCTCGAACGCGGCGCCGGCACCGCGCGCGACCAGCGTGAGCGACTCGTCGCCGCGCGCCTGCAGGGCGGCGATGCGCGCCTCGGTGAACACGTCGACCTGTGCCGAACCCTCGTCGCGGCTGGCGTCGAGGTGACCGGCGGCGCCGACCCACGCGATGCCCAACCAGAGGACGGCGACGAGCGCGGCCGCGGTGGCGGCCACCAGCCCGAGGTTGAAGACGCGGTTGGTGCGCCGGACCAGGAAGACCTGCACGGCGAGGAGGCCGATCAGCGCCAGGAGCAGGAGCGGGAGGGCGAGCCAGGGTGCGGCGGAGGCGTCGTCGCGGGCGTCCTTGAGCTGCACCGACACGGCGGTGTAGAGGCGCTGGGCGGCCGGGAGCAGCGCGTCACGCATCAGCGCCGACGCCTCCCGCAGGTATGCCGCGCCGAGCGGAAGTTGCTGCCGGTTGAGCGCCCGCGCCGTCTCGATGATGCCGGCGTAGACGGGCAGGTTGGCCGAGATCTGCCGCAGCGGCGCGTCGGCGGCCTCTGCGGTGACGCCGGCGGCGAGCCGGACCAGGGCGTCGCTGGCCGCGGCGAGGTCCTGCTGGTACCGGGTGCGTAGCGCCGGCGGCTCGGTGCCGCCGAGGAGGAAGGCGCTGGCCACGGTGGCGTCGGCGTCGGAGAGCGCGCGGTAGAGGTCCTGCGCGGCGACCACCAGCGGACCGTTGCCGGCCGCGACACCGCCGACCAGGTCGGACCGCTGCCGCACCGCGGCGATGCCGGTGGCGCCGGCCGCGAGCCCGAGCGCGACCAGGCCCGCGGTGAAGAGGAGCAGCAGCCCGGGCGTGCGCCGCAACCACGCGGCGACGCGGCGGCGCAGGCCGGTGCGGGCCGGGCCGCCGGGGAGGACGACGGCTTGTCCGTTGGTGCCCGCATTCGCGTTCGCGGGCAGCACGGGACCGCTCGGCTGGGCCGGCACGACCCGGTGTCCCTCGCCGGGCGGTGCGCTGTGCAACGGTGTCTGTACCGTCGCCACCACCTCCCCCTGGTAGGCGGCTCATCAATGAGCGCCGGTACGACGCAACGACCGGGGTCAACGGTAACCGGTTGGGGCCAGCGCGTGGTTACCCGGTGGGCGAACGCGGGGGCATCAGTTGGGTCTCTGTATGGCGCACATGGGCTCTCCCATCTGGTGGACCGCAGGCGCTACCGTAATCGCATGGCAGATCGGCCTGACCGCCCGCGGCGGACGGAGGTCCCCCTCCCGCCCATGCCCGCGGCGTGGCACGAACCGGTCGACGAGGCGGATCCGCGGAAGCTCGGGCCGCACCCGCCATCGCTCCACCCCCCGCTTTCGGTGCCGCCCGCCGGTCCGCCGATGGCCGCCGCCCACCCGCCCGGCCCGGTCCCGACGCCGAAGCCGCCCCGGATGGCGCCACCCCGGTTCGCCGTCCCGCCGCCGAACCCGCTGCTGCGTCCCACCGTCCCCCCGTACGCCCAGCAGCCGCTCACCACCGTCGTTCCGGTGGCGATGCCGCAGCCCCGCCCGGTGTCGCCGATCCCGTATCCCGGTCTGCCCGCGTCGGCCCCGCCGATGCCCACCGGCGTGTTCCCGGTCGTGGCACCGGGCTACGCCCAGGGCGAGACAGACCCGCTCACCGGCGAGCCGATGTCCGACCGGTCCAGCCTCACCGCCGGCCTGCTCCAGGTGTTCCTGGGCGCCTTCGGCGCCGGTCGCCTGTACACCGGCCACGTGGCGATCGCCCTGCTCCAGTTGGTGAGCGGCTGGTTCCTGTTCGCGTTCACGATGTGCGCCGGGCTGGGCTTCGAGGCGAACTCCGTGTGGGCGCTGTTCTGGGTCGGGCTGGCCTGGCCCGTCATCGACGGGATCGTGTTCCTCGGCTACGGCGGCAAGGACAGCAAGGGCCGCCGCCTCCGCTGATCCGGGCGGGGTATATGAAACCCCGGCCAGGGGGTACTTACACTTCGGCTTAGCGGCGCCCGCGTCACGAGGAGCCGGCGGCAACGGCGCCGCCCGCGCGTGGCACCGCGGGAGGTGGCTGGTCGTGAAGGTTGGGGTTCCCCGGGAAGTCAAGAACCACGAGTACCGGGTGGCGATCACCCCGGCAGGGGTGCACGAGTTCGTCCGGAACGACCATCAGGTCTTCATCGAGTCGGGGGCGGGGCTCGGGTCGTCGATCAGTGACGAGGAGTTCCACTCCGCGGGCGCGACGATCCTGCCGTCGGCCGACGCGGTGTGGGACGAGGGCGACCTGATCCTGAAGGTCAAGGAGCCGATCGCCGAGGAGTACGGGCGCATGCGCAAGGGGCAGGTGCTGTTCACCTACCTGCACCTCGCCGCGTCGAAGCCGTGCACCGACGCGCTGGTCGAGCGGCAGGTCACCGGCATCGCGTACGAGACCGTCGAGCTGCCCGACCGGTCGCTGCCGCTGCTCGCGCCGATGAGCGAGGTGGCCGGCCGGCTGGCGCCGCAGGTGGGTGCGTACCACCTGATGCGGCAGGGCGGCGGCCGGGGCGTGCTGATGGGTGGCGTCTCGGGCGTGTACGCGGCCAAGACCGTGGTGATCGGCGCCGGCGTCAGCGGGATGAACGCGGCCGCGATCGCGCTGGGCATGCAGGCCGAGGTGCTGCTGCTCGACAAGAACGTGCAGAAGCTGCGCGAGGCCGACCGCATCTACCAGGGTCACCTGCAGACCGTCGCGTCGAACCTGTTCGAGATCGAGCGGGCGGTGCTCGACGCCGACATGGTGATCGGCGCGGTGCTGGTGCCCGGCGCGAAGGCGCCGACGCTGATCAGCAACGAACTGGTGAAGCGGATGAAGCCGGGCAGCGTGCTCGTCGACATCTCCATCGACCAGGGCGGCTGCTTCGAGGACTCGCGGCCCACCACGCATGCCGAGCCGACGTACCGGGTGCACAACTCGATGTTCTACTGCGTGGCCAACATGCCCGGCGCGGTGCCGCACACCAGCACGTACGCGCTCACGAACGTCACGCTGCCGTACGCCCTGGAGCTGGCGAACCGGGGCTGGCGCGAGGCGCTGCAGGCCGACCCGGCGCTGGCCAAGGGCCTCAACACCTACGGTGGCGGGGTCACGTACGGTCCGGTGGCCGAGGCGCACGGCATGACGCACCTCCCGCTCGAGGACGTACTCAGCTGAACCAACTCGAGCGCGCCGTCCGCGCCTACCTCGACCATCTCGCGGTCGAGCGGGCGCTGTCGGCGAACACCCTGTCCGCGTACCGGCGAGACCTGGGTCGCTACGTGGCCGCGCTCACGGCGTCACAGATAAACGACCTCAACCACGTGAAGCCCGGCAGCGTCAGTGCGCATCTGGCGGAGCTGCGCACGGGCCCGGCGCCGCTCTCGGCGGCGTCCGCGGCCCGCGCGGCGTCCGCGGTGCGTGGGCTGCACCGCTTCGCGGCGCGGGAGGGACTCGCGGACGCCGACCCGACGGCCGACGTGAAACCGCCGAAGCTGCCGAAGCGGCTGCCCAAGGCGCTCGACGTCGACCGGGTGGAGCGCATCCTGGGCGCGGTGTCCGGTGACGACCCGCGCGGCCTGCGCGACCGCGCCCTGCTGGAAACGCTCTACGGGACGGGCGCGCGCATCTCCGAGGCCGTCGGGCTCGACGTCGACGACCTCGATCTGCAGTCCGGCCTGGTGACGCTGCACGGCAAGGGTGGACGTACGCGGCTGGTGCCGGTGGGCGGCTACGCCTCCCGCGCGCTCGACGCCTACCTCGTGCGCGGCCGGCCGGCGCTGGCCGCGGCCGGCCGCGGGACCCCGGCGGTGTTCCTCAACCACCGGGGCGCGCGGCTGTCGCGCCAGAGCGCCTGGACGGTGCTGAGCCGCGCCGCGTCGACGACCGGGCTGGACGGCGTATCGCCGCACACGCTGCGTCACTCGTTCGCCACCCACCTGCTCGACGGCGGGGCCGACATCCGGGTGGTGCAGGAGCTGCTCGGCCACGCCTCGGTGACGACCACGCAGGTGTACACGCTGGTCACGGTCGACCGATTGCGCGAGGTCTATGCGACGTCGCATCCACGGGCGTTGGGATAAGCCCTACTATCTGTCGATGATCCCGTCCCGGTGGCAGCTGGCCTGCGCGGCCGCCTTCCTGACGCTGGTGGCGGTGGGCTTCGCGCTGCTGGTCACCGAGTCGGCGGCGGGTGCGGTCGTCGCCGCCGGTGCGGTGTGGCTGTCGTTGTGGGTGCACCTGGCGCTGCACGAGGGCGCCCATCTGGTGACGGCGCTGGCGGTGCGGGTGCCGGTGGTGGCCGTGCGCATCGCACCGTTCGGCGGGTGGCGGAACGAGGTGCTCACCCGGCCGTCGCCGGCGGCGACCGCGTTGCCGGCGCGGATGGCGCTCGTCCACCTGGCCGGCCCGGTGGCGAACCTGGGTACCGCGGCGGTGCTCGCCGTCGTGGCGTCGTGGCCCGGGCCGGCGACCACGCGGCTGGCCCTGATCGTCGCGGCGGCGGTCGCCGGGCTGCTCGGCCTCGGCAACCTGATCCCGGGGTCGACGCCGCCCAACGACGGCAGCAAGATCCTCCGCTGGCTGTCCAGACCGGCCTCGGCCGAGATCCGCGCCGGGCTCCGGATGATCCAGTTCCAGGAGGAGATCAGCCGGACCCTGCGGGCGCTGGACCCCGATCCCACGGTCGCCGCGTTCATCACGAAGTGCGACCGGGCGGTGTCGCACGATCTCGTCCCCGACGCCGAGCGGCTCCAGGCGATGGCCCACGCCGACGGCACCGATCCCGCGGTCGCCGCGTCGATCGCGCGGACGATCACGGTGCAGTTCGGGCTGTGGTACCTGTACGCCGCTGCGGTGAGCCGCACGCCGGTGGAGCACAAGGAGATCGTCGAGCTGGCGGAGCTGGCCCGGGTCGGCTTCGACGCCGGTGTGCCGGCCGCCCGGCTCGCCATGGGGCTGGTCGAGCTGCTCGCCGGGCGGCCGGGGGAGGCGCGGTCGCTGCTGCTGGGCGCCTTCCCCGACGACCTGCGCGGCGTCGCGCTGCTGCTCCGGACCGGGGCGGAGCGTCAGCTCGGCAACGACAGCGACGACCTCGTGGCCGGGGCGGGCCCCGGCCACGACCGGCTGGCCGAGGTTGTCACAGGACTCCCCGGCGCCACGGGCCGGTGATCGCCGCCGTGAAGCCGCTCCCTTCCGCCGCCGTTCCGTAGACGTTGACGAACAGCGTCTGCCCGTCCGGGCTGAAGCAGGCGCCGGCCAGTTCGCTGGCGCTGAACCGGTTGACCAGGAACTCGAAGGTGCGTCCGGCCCGGGTCAGGCCGATGAGCCGGTTGACGTCGGTCAGGCCGGGGGCGAGCGGGTGCTCGTCGCCGTCGACGCTGCCGGCGTCGTCTTCGCAGACCAGGAGGTTGCCGCGCGGGCTGACGGTGAGGTTGTCGGGGGAGTCCAGCACCGAGCCGCCGGGTGACTCGAACACCAGCCGCAGCACGCCGCCGTCGTGCCCGGGTTCGTACTCCCAGATCTGGCCGTAGCCCTCGGCGAAGCCGTCGGCGTTGACGTCGCCGTTCTTGGCGTCGCCGCCGCTGGTGGACGCGATGAAGAAGCTGCGGTCGGCGGCCCAGATGCCCTCGAGCCGGTTGAACTTGGCGCCGCCGGCCGCCCAGCCCTGCGCGAACACGCTGTTGGCTCCGGGCAGTTCGGCCTCGACCACCGGCTCGGGGTCGGGGTTCTCGATGTCGCGCCAGGTCACCGGCAGCCGCCGGTGTTCGGTCTGCCCCTCGCGGAGGTCGGCCTGCGGGCGTCCCTTGATCATGAGAATCTGCAGGCGACCGCCGCGGTCGAGCCGGGCCGGGTCGCGCGGCAGGAAGCGGTAGAAGCCGCTGCCGCGGCCGGAGCCGGCGTCCTCGGTCAGGTAGACCACGCCGGTGCGCTGGTCGGTGGCGACCGCCTCGTGCGAGAACCGGCCCATCGCGGTGAGCGGTTCCGCCGGGACGGTGGTGCGCGCGTCGATCGGCACCAGGAACACGTACCCGTGCTTCCGGCCGTAGCCGGCCTGCGTGCCGACGATCGTCTCCTCGCAGGTCAGCCAGCCCCGGCGGCGCCACGCGATGCCGCCCGCGCAGTTGATGTGCGTGCCGTTGACGCCGATGTGGTCGCGGACGATCGTGCGGGTGCGCGGGTCGTAGTCGAGCACGGTGACGCCGCCGCCGGACAACTGGTCGTACCGGGTCTGCGCCGGGCCGCCGACGGTGCCCTGGCCGGGCGCGTTGCGGTCCTCCTGGTTGCGGGTCAGCCGCACGGTGCGGCCGGGACCGTCGAAGGCGGCCATGCCGTCGTGGCTGCTCGGGTTGCGCAGCGACGGGTCGCTCACCATCGGCGTGCCGGTCTTGCCGAACACCACGTAGGAGAAGCCGGCCGGCAGGGCGAAGTACGACACGCCGGGGTCGTTGGCGGCGGGGACCGGGCGCAGCGGCCCGTAGCCGCCGGTGTAGTTCTCGGGATTGTTTCTCGGCGGCGTGGCCGCCTCGGCGGCGGAGTCGAACACGGCGGCGGCGAGCACGGCTCCGCCGGTAGCGGCGGCTCCACGGGCCAGGAACGAGCGGCGATCCAGCTCCATGACTGTCCTCCTCGACGATGAGTCGGCATCCAGCCGGCTCCGAGCCGGCTCCGAGCAAGCCTTGAGGATATAGACCTGGATGAACTCTCGGGCGGTCTCCGTACGGCGCCGTACGGAGCGTGTCGAAACATGCCAACCTTTCATATCCGCGACACGCCGCACGCGCTGGTGAAGACGTTCCATGCGGTGTCGTACAGTCGGGCGACGGCCAGCCCGCCGGCCCGGTGTCGGGCTTGCCGCCTGGAGGGCGAGGCTGAGCATGGCGGGCATGGAGCAGCAGGCCGAGGCGTGGACCACCACCATGCGGGCCGAGCAGGCATCGATGGACATTGGTGCCGAACTCGGTCCGTCGGATCCGACCGCCTACACGGCCCGCAAGCCGATCCCGGAACCGTCGCCGGTCGACCGGCACGGTCCCGCGCGCATCATCGCGATGGCGAACCAGAAGGGTGGCGTCGGCAAGACGACGTCCACCATCAATCTCGGCGCGGCGCTGGCCGAGTACGGCCGGCGCGTGCTGGTGGTCGACTTCGACCCGCAGGGTGCGCTGTCGGTGGGTCTGGGTGTCAACCCGCACAACATGGACCTGTCCATCTACAACCTGCTGATGGACGGCGACGTCGGCATCGACGACATCCTCATCAAGACCGACATGGCCGGCCTGCACCTCCTGCCGGCGAACATCGACCTGTCGGCGGCCGAGATCCAGCTGGTCAACGAGGTCGCGCGGGAGATGGCGCTGGCCCGGGTGCTGCGCCCGGTGCTGCGCGAGTACGACTACATCCTCATCGACTGCCAGCCGTCGCTGGGCCTGCTCGCGATCAACGCGCTCACCGTCGCGCACGGCGTGATGATCCCCCTGGAGTGTGAGTTCTTCAGCCTCCGCGGGGTCGCCCTGCTGCTCGACACGATCGACAAGGTGCGCGAGCGGCTCAACTTCGACCTCGAGCTCGAGGGCATCCTCGCCACGATGTACGACTCCCGGACCACCCACTGCCGGCAGGTGCTGCAGCGGGTCGTGGAGGCGTTCGGCGACAAGGTGTACCAGACGGTGATCACGAAGACCGTCAAGTTCCCCGAGTCGACGGTGGCGGGCGCGCCGATCACCACGCTCGATCCGGCGTCGTCCGGCGCCCGCAACTACCGTCAGCTGGCTCGTGAGGTCATCGCCGCCCACGACGAACGTCTCGCTCGTTAGACCGTTCATGCTGTGGGCTCTCGCACAGCCCGCGGCGATGGCGGGGCTGATAGGCGCGTTCGCCATCGGGGTCGGCCTCCGCGCGGCGGTCGCGCGCATTTTCGGGGTTTCCGGTGACGGCATGAGCACGCGTCTCGACCCGCTCGGCGTCGTGGCGGCGTGCTTCAGCGGCACGGGGTGGGGCAGTCCCGGTGCCGCTCCGGCCAGTCGTCGCGAGTGGTGGGCGATCGCCGCCGGCCCGGTCGCGGCGCTGGTCGCCAGCCAGCTGGCGTTCGTCGCCTATCGCCGGGCCTACCCCGACATGGGCCTGCCGCTGCGCCTCTACCGCCCGTCCGACGTGCTGCACGGTGCGGTCGCGCCGACGCACGCGGCGCAGCTCATGCTGTCGGTGGCGGTCGGGCTGCTGTGCTTCGGGCTGCTCGCGCTGCTGCCCGTCCCCCCGTTCGACGGTTACCGGCTGATCACCGTGCCCACCCCCGACGGCCCGGCCGCGTGGGAGCGGCTGGCCGCGCTGGTGGCGTTCGTGCTGCTGGTGGTGCCGGTCGCCGGGCGTCCGCCACTGCTCATGGCGCTCGATACGGTGGCCGGGCCGCTGGTGCGGGTGTGGGCGTGAGTTACCGTTCTGCGGTGGCAGAGCCTGGGTCGGGTACCGCCTCGGGGCCGGAACCCGAGGCGGTCGTCGCGCCCGGTTTCCACGTCAAGCTGGTCAACTTCGAGGGCCCGTTCGACCTGCTGCTGCAGCTGATCGCCAAGCACAAGCTCGACGTCACCGAGCTGGCCCTGCACCGCGTCACCGACGATTTCATCGTCTACATCCGGGCCATGGGCAAGGACTGGGACCTCGACGAGGCCAGCGAATTCCTGCTCATCGCCGCGACGCTGCTCGACCTGAAGGCGGCCCGGCTGCTGCCGTCGGCGTCGGTGGAGGACGAGGAGGACCTGGCCCTCCTGGAGGCCCGCGACCTGCTGTTCGCCCGGCTGCTGCAGTACCGGGCGTTCAAGGAAGCGGCGGCGTTCCTCCAGAAGATGGAGGCGGCCGCGTCCCGCCGTTATCCCCGCTCGGTGCAGATGGAGGCGCAGTTCGCCGACCTCCTGCCCGAGCTGATCCTCGGCATCGGCGCCGAACGCCTGGCCGCCCTGGCCGTGAAGGCCATGACCCCCCGACCCGAGCCGACCGTGTCGATCAGCCACGTGCACGACGTCAAGGTCAGCGTGCGCGAACACGCCAACCTCCTGCGGGAACGCCTGTTGCAGATGAGAACCGCGACCTTCAGAGTGCTGTGTGCCGACTGCGCGAATACGCTGGAGGTGGTTGCGCGGTTCCTGGCGCTGCTCGAGTTGTACCGCGAGGGCCTGGTCGGTTTCGATCAGGTACAAGCCCTGGGCGAGCTGACCATCCGCTGGACCGCCGGCGACGCCGACGGCACCACCCTGAAGGTCGACGAATACGCCGGCACCACCGACCCGCCCCCCAAGCCCACCGCCGACCCTGGACTCCCGGACACGCCATAGCGTGGACAGAATTCCAAGATCGCCCGAGAGACAGGTATCCCCCGTGACGCGTGACGAGTCGCTTGCCGAGCAGGCGGCAGCGTGGGTGCCACCATGGTCCCGCTCCGAAGAGCAACAGCCCGTGCCCGAGCAGGCCGAGGAGCAGCCCGCAGCGGAGCAGCCCGTGGCCGAGGAGTTGGCGGCCGAGGAGCTGGCGGCCGAGCCCGTGGCCGAGCAGCCCGAGGAGCAGTCCGCGGCGGAGCAGCCGGTGGCGGAACAGCCCGCGGCGGTCGAGCCCACGGAGCAGCTGGCGGCGGAAGAACCTGCGGCGGGGCAGCCTGCGGAAGTGCCCGCGGCGGAAGAGGCTGCGGAGCGGTCGGCGGCGGAGCGGTCCGTGGAGGCGCCGGTGGCCGAGGCAGATTGGGAATGGGACGATTCCGATACGTCCGACACTCTGGATATCGCCGCCCACCTGGAGCCGACCGAGCCGGCGGTCGCGGCCGAGCCAGCCGTAGCGGTCGAGGTGGGGGCGATTCTCGAGCCGGAGCCGGCGTTTCCGGGGGAGCCGCTGGAACCCGTCGAGCCGTTCGAGCCGGTGGAACCGCTGCCGCCGATGGAGCCGATGGTCCCGGCCGAGCCGGTCGAGCCGTTGGTGCCCGACGAGCCGGTCGAGCCGCTCCTGCCCGACGGATCTGCGCTGGCCGGAGAGCGGGCAGACGCGTCTTCGATTGAAGCCGCAACCGAAGCCCAGCTGGCAGCGGTCCCGTCAGCGGAACTGAAAGGCGCCCTCGAAGCTATTTTGCTGGTCGTCGACGAGCCGGTCGGCGAGATCATGTTGGCGCAGATCATCGAGCAGCCGACCGAGCGGATCGCGGCGATGCTGGCCGAGCTGGCCGCCGAGTACGACCGGGAGCAGCGGGGGTTCGAGCTGCGGTCGGTCGCGGGTGGGTGGCGGTTCTACACGCGCACGGCGTACGCACCCTACGTGGAGCGGTTCGTGCTCGACGGGCAGCAGGTGCGGCTCACGCAGGCGGCGCTGGAGACGTTGGCGGTGATCGCGTACAAGCAGCCCGTGGCGCGGTCGCGGATTTCGGCGATCCGGGGGGTGAACTGCGACGGGGTGGTGCGCACGCTGCTGTCGCGGGGGCTCATCGAGGAGTGTGGCAGTGAGCCCGACAGCGGGGCGCACCTGTACCGTACGACGACGCTGTTCCTGGAGAAGTTGGGGCTGAACTCGGTCGACGAGTTGCCGCCGCTGGCTCCGTTCCTGCCAGACGACGTGGAGGCCCTCGCCGATGCAACCTGACGGTGCCCAGCGCCTGCAGAAGATTCTCTCGGCGTCGGGGGTCGCGTCGCGGCGGGCGGCGGAGGAGTTGATCGCCGCGGGGCGGGTCACGGTGGACGGGCGGCGGGCCGAACTCGGCGACCGGGCCGACCCGGCCACGGTGGAGATCCACGTCGACGGCGAGCGGATCGTCACCGACAAGTCGCGGGTGTACCTGGCGATCAACAAGCCGCGCGGTGTGGTGTCGACGATGGACGACGAGCGCGGCCGTGCGGCGTTGGCCGACTTCCTGCCACCGGGTACGCGGCGGGTCTACCACGTGGGGCGGCTCGACGCCGACAGCGAGGGCCTGCTGCTGCTCACCAACGACGGTGATCTGGCGCACAAGTTGATGCACCCGGCGTACGAGGTGAAGAAGACGTACCTGTGTCACGTGCAGGGTCCGATCCCGCGCGGGCTCGGGCGTCAGTTGCGCGAGGGGATCGAGCTGGAGGACGGGCCGGCGTCGGCGGACTCGTTCCGGATCGTCGACGCCGAGGGCCGCAACGTGCTGGTCGAGATCGTGGTGCACGAGGGGCGCAAGCACATCGTGCGGCGGATGATGGCCGAGGTCGGGCACCCGGTGAGCCGGCTCATCCGGGTCGCGGTCGGGCCGGTGAAACTCGGCGATCTGAAGGCCGGGCGCACCCGGCGGCTCAGCCCGTCGGAGGTCGCCGGGCTGTTCAGGTTGGTGGAGTCCGCCTGACTACCGCTCTCCGGTGACGGGTACTGTCTTTGAGGACTTCTGGCGAGTGGAGGGCTGATGAACGGCGGCTGTGTGGTCGCGGTGGACGGCCCTTCCGGGTCGGGCAAGTCGACGGTGTCGCGGCGGTTGGCGGTGGCGCTGAGCGCCCGCTATCTCGACACCGGCGCGATGTACCGGGCGGTCACCTGGGCCGTGCTGCGGGCGGGCGTCGACCCGTCCGACGCGGCCGCGGTTGCCGCGGTGTGCGCCCGGGTCTCGCTCGACGTCGGTACCGACCCGCAGGCGCCGCACATCCGCGTCGACGGGGTGCCGGTCGACGGGCCGATCCGTGGCGTCGACGTCACGGCCGCGGTGTCGGCGGTCGCGGCGGTTCCGGCGGTGCGCGCAGCGCTGGTCGCGCTGCAGCGCAAGATCATCGTGGCCGCGGACCGCATCGTCGTCGAGGGGCGTGACATCGGGACGGTCGTGGCGCCCGACGCCGATCTCAAGGTGTACCTGACGGCGTCGGTCGACGAACGGGCCCGGCGGCGCAGCGGCGAGAACATGGTCGACGTCGACACGACGGCCGCCGATCTGCGTCGCCGCGACCAGTTCGACTCCACGCGGGCCGCCGATCCGCTGCGGCGCGCCACCGACGCCGTCGAACTCGACACCACGCGGCTCGGCATCGACGAGGTGGTGTCGCGACTCCGGGAGCTACTGGGTGTTCGGGCATGACGTCGCCGTCTGATTTTCTCGAAGAGCTCGACGACGACGGCCTTCTGGTACCGGTGGTCGCCGTGGTCGGCCGGCCGAACGTGGGCAAGTCGACGCTGGTCAATCGCATCATCGGACGGCGCCAGGCCGTCGTCGAGGACATTCCCGGTGTGACCCGCGACCGCGTCGCCTACGACGCGCAGTGGTCCGGTCGGCGGTTCACGGTCGTCGACACCGGTGGCTGGGAGCCCGACGCCAAGGACCGGGCCGCGCGCATCGCCGCACAGGCCGAGATCGCCGTGGCCACCGCCGACGTGGTGGTGTTCGTGGTCGACGGCGTGGTCGGGCCGACCGACGTCGACGAGGCGGCCGTGCGGATGCTGCGCCGCGGCGGCAAGCCGGTGCTGCTGGTCGCCAACAAGATCGACAGTTCGCGGCAGGAGCCCGAGGTGGCGGCGCTGTGGTCGCTCGGTCTCGGCGAGCCGTATCCGGTGTCGGCGCTGCACGGCCGGGGCTCGGGTGACCTGCTCGACGCCGTTCTGGCGGCTCTTCCTACTCCCGCGCCGGTGGAGGACTTCTCCGACAAGCCGCGCGGGCCGCGCCGGGTGGCGCTGGTCGGCCGGCCGAACGTCGGCAAGTCCAGCCTGCTGAACAAGCTGGCGGGGGAGGAGCGGGCGCTCGTCGACCCGGTGGCCGGTACCACCGTCGACCCCGTCGACTCGCTGGTGCAGATCGGCGGCGAGGAGTGGCTGCTCGTCGACACGGCCGGGCTGCGCAAGCGGGTCGGGCAGGCCAGCGGCACCGAGTACTACGCCAGCCTGCGCACCGCGGCCGCCATCGACGCGGCCGAGGTGGCGATCCTCCTGCTCGACTCGGCCGAGCCGATCAGCGAGCAGGACACCCGGATCCTGTCGATGGTCGTCGACGCCGGCCGGGCCCTGGTGCTGGCGTTCAACAAGTGGGACCTGGTCGACGAGGACCGCCGCCTCCGCATGACCCGCGAGATCGAGCGGGAGTTGCGGCGGGTGCCGTGGGCGTTGCGCGTCAACGTGTCCGCGCGGACGGGTCGTTCGGTCGACAAGCTGGCCCCGGCTCTGCGGTTGGCGTTGGCGAACTGGGAACGCCGGGTGCCGACCGGCCAGCTCAACAGCTGGTTGACCGCGCTGGTGCAGGCGACGCCGCACCCGATCCGCAGCGGCAAGGCGCCCCGGGTGCTGTTCGCGACCCAGGCCGGCACGTCGCCGCCGAAGTTCGTGCTCTTCACGACCGGTCCGCTCGACCCCGGGTACGTCAGGTTCATCGAACGCAAGCTCCGCGAGGAGTTCGACTTCGAGGGAACGCCGGTTCACGTGACCGTGAAACCGCGTCAGAAACGTTCTCGCTAAGCGTTTCTGCAGGTCATTCCGCTGCCCGTACGTTAGCGTACGGAAACATGAACGCTCGTCTTTCCGTGGAGTCCTGGGCGGCCGCCGCGCTCGACGCGCTGATCGACGGCGGGGTGCCGGCGGTGGCGGTCGAGCCGCTGGCTGTTCGCCTGGGTGCCACCAAGGGCAGCTTCTACTGGCACTTCAGCAACCGTGACGCCCTGCTGGCGGCGGCGCTCGAGCTGTGGGAGAAGCGCTACAACGAATCGATCGAGGTTGCTGACCAGGTGGCTGAGCCGGCCCGGCGGCTGGCCTTCCTGTTCGCCGACGTGATGTCGGGCAGCACCGACGAGGTCAACCTGCTCGCGGCGGCGGACCATCCGCTGGTGGGCCCGGTGGTGCGACGGGTGGCCGCCCGCCGGACCGACTACCTGATCGACCTGTTCCGTCAGATGGGCTACTCGTTGGGCGAGGCGCGGCGGCGAGGGCTGCTGGCGCATCAGGTGTATATCGGGTATATCGAGATGTCCCGGCGGCTGCCGGAGTTGTTGCCGAGCGGCGTGGCGTCGGAGCGGCATTACGTCGAGACGGTGCACGCCATGCTGACCGGCCCTGTCACGGTCGACTGATCCCGTACGCCCTGGTCTTTCATCCTAGCCTCCTAGGATGCGGAGGCGGGGTGAGGCCGTGCCACGCGCGCCCGCCCCTCGAGCGTCGATCTTGCAGTTGTGGTGGGCTACAAACATGGGCAAATGCGGGCGAAAAAGGCGCCACAACTGCAAGATCGACGCCAGAGAACCGCCGGCGGTTCTCGATCTTGCAGTTGTGCCCGCCTTTTCGCCGGAATTCGCCCGTTTTTCGGCGAGCACAACTGCAAGATCAGCGACGATGGGTCCGCTGTGGACCACCACCTGAGTGGTTTGGGGTCGCATGATTTGTGGATCTTGGACTGCGCGAGGTGCCATGGCCCCTTCAGGAGTCCAAGATTCACAAATGGGAGCTCCTACGGGAGGACCTCGCGGAGTTTGTTCGCGAACGCCTCGGGCTGGCCGGTCATGCCGTACTCGCCACCGAGGAAGCCGCCGTGGTTGCTGGGGAAGACCACGGCCTCGGTGCCCAGCCGTTCGGCGACGGCCAGGCCGCCGCGGTGGGCCATCTCGCCCACCGACTCCGCGCCGACGCCGAGGACGATGCGGGTCGACGCCGCGCGCAGGGCGTCGAAGTCGGGCTCGTAGTGGGTGCAGGTCAGCAGGTTCTGCCCGAGGAGCGCGTCGTCGCGGGAGCCGTCGTCGTCGGCGGACATGCCGAACTGGGCGGGGTCGGGCATCGGGAGGTCGGCGAAGTTGGCCGGGACCTCGCCCTTCAGGCCCACCGCGGTGATGAACTTGACCATCCCCGGCCCGGCGCCGGACTCCTCGTACGTGCGGCGGATGTCGAGCACCGCGGCCAGTGCCTGCTCGCGGTCGGGCAGGACGGTCAGGGCCGGGGGCTCATGTGCCACGAGCGTCCGCACCTGCTCGGGGTAGCGGGCCACCAGCGCGAGGGCGTTGATCGCGCCGCCGCTGCTGGCGAAGATGTCGACCGGGCCGGTGCCGAGGGCGTCGATCAGCCGGTGCAGGTCGTCGGCGTGCAGGTCGGGGGTCGACTCGGTGGCGCCGTCGGTGCGGGTGCTCCGGGCGATGCCGCGCGGGTCGTACGTCACGACGGTCCGGTCGGTGAAGTGCTTGGCGAGCGTGGCGAAGCCGGTGGCGTCCATCGGCGAACCGATCAGCAGCAGAACGGGGTGGTCGCCGCCGTCGGCGGAGAAGACGTCGTAGTGCAGGACGGCGCCGGGGACCTCGAGGGTATGGCTCATGCGGTGGCTCCTTCACGGGTCAGTTACCGGTAGGACCGGCCGACGTGGGCGAACTCATCGCCCGTCCGCAAAAATAATGCGCGCCGGCCCGGCCCGGTGGTGCATTGACGGGCGCGCATAGCCTTGCCGGCATGCCGTTGACCCGTCGAAGTGTCCTGTTCGGTTCGGCCACCGCCGCGTTCGGGCTGGCCACGGGCTCCTGCAGCCTGATCGACTCCGGCGGTGGCACCAGCGGCGAACTGCCCAGCACCAAGGACGTCCGGGGCGCCCTGGAGAAGCTGGCGAAGGAGACCGGTCGGGAGACGTTCCAGTCGGTGTCCGTCAACTCCAAGGAGTTCCACGACGTCGACCTGGACGCCGAACTCCTGATGGACGACGGCGGCGTGCAGAACTACGAGTACGACGGGTCGTGGAAGAAAAAGAAGTACGACGAGAAGACGATCCTCACCTCGCCGGCCTCGGTCGGGATCGCCGGCCTGCCGCTCGACCGGCTCGCCGCCTACGCCGGCAAGGCGGGAGCGACGGTCGACACGCTCGCCTTCCGGGTCGACTACGTCGGGAAGCTGCACGTGGAGGCGTGGGCGAAGTCGGACTGGGTGGGGCTCAAGGCGGACGCGTCCGGCCCGGTGCCCGAACTCCACCATGACGACGTCGCCGGCGTGAAGGCCGCCATCGCGGAAATGGTGGCCGTTTACGGGACCCGCGCGGAGCGGGTCGGTTCGTTCAACGAGTTCGTGCACATGGACGCCGACGTCGACGGCTGCCAGGCGGGCGTGCGCATCATCCGTTACCCGCGGATCGCGGCGAAGGCGACGATCACCCAGGAGTCGCGGTACGACCCGGCCCTCCTGTTCGACCCGAGCAACTTCGACCCGACGGTGGCCGTCACCCGCAAGGGGACCATCGCGAAGGAGGCCGGCGTCGAGGGGACGGTGTGGGACTGGGAGTACCGTCGCCCACCGCAGGGCGGCGCCCCGCTCGTCTCGTTCGGCATCGGCCCGAAGGGCCCCAGCGTCCGCGTCTGGCTCGATGCCGACGGCGGGGTCGCCGCCGTGGTCAACGGCGAGTGCGCCGCGGGCAGCGGCTGGTGCCCGAAGTAAAACCACAGACCGACGCAACCGATCGCGCTTCCCGCGGGTCCACCGGATATGAGGGCCATCCTCGCGGCGTTCGTCGTGGCCGGCGTGGTCGCGGCCGGCACGGCCGCGTGCACACGATCAGATGAGACGCGCGCAGGGGCGCCGCCCAGCCACGAGGTGGGCGGTGGCCCGGTCGGCGCTTCGCGCCAGACGCCCGCCGAAGCCGACGCCACGTTGGCCAGCCTGCGCCGCCTGCCCGGCACCACCGACGTCTACGCGATGACCTACACCGGCGACTACGAC
The DNA here is from genome assembly GCF_016863635.1 of Virgisporangium aurantiacum. GTDB lineage: Bacteria > Actinomycetota > Actinomycetes > Mycobacteriales > Micromonosporaceae > Virgisporangium > Virgisporangium aurantiacum. The sequence continues at coordinate 50,472 of NZ_BOPG01000071.1, forward strand.
GACCTCGCCGGCGTGGTGACGCCACCGTCGGCGTCACCGTTCGGGTGTTCGCTCTTCTACGCCTCCGGCGACGCCGCCCGTCCCGTGTACGCGCGGAACTTCGACTGGGACCCGAACCCCGCGCTGGTGCTGCACACCGACCCGCCCGACGGCCACGCCTCGGTGTCCATCGTGGACATCTCCTACCTCGGCCTGCCGGCGGGCGTCGACCCGCTCACCGACGCGGCCGCCCGCCGCAAGCTCCTCGACTCGCCGCTGCTGCCGTTCGACGGCATGAACGCCAAGGGCCTCGTCGTCGGGCTGGCCGCCGACGACTCCGCCCGCGCGGCCCGGGATCCCGGCCGGCCCACCGTCGGCAGCGTGCGCATCCTGCGGCTGATGCTCGACCGCGCGGCCACCGTCGACGAGGCGCTCGCCCTCCTCGACCGGTTCAACCTCGACTTCGACGGCGGCCCGCCGCTGCACTACCTGATCGCCGACGCGTCCGGTGCCTCGGCCGTGGTCGAGTTCGTCGACGGCCGGCTCGTGGTGACGCGCGGCGGCCCGCCGTGGCAGGCGCTGACGAACTTCCGCCTCGCCGGCTCGGGCGACGCCGTCCGGAAGGCCGACCGTCGCTACGCCACCATCGGGGCCACCCTCGACCGGCAATCCGGCCGGCTCGACTGGCGGCAGTCGCTGGAACTGCTGCGGTCGGTGGCCCAGCCGCACACCCAGTGGTCGGTGACCTACGAACCGCGCGGCGGCGCCGTCCACGTGGTCACCCGCCAGAACTGGGCGGCGGTACACGACTTCACGCTGGCTCAGGTCGGATAGACGCGGAACTCCGACACCTGGCCGGCCGGCCAGCCGGTGTTGGCGGTGAACGTCAGCCGCAGGTACCGCGCGGCGGTGGCCGGGTACGTGATCGTCACCGTGTTGCCGGTCGCCGGGTTGAACGTGTACCCGGCCGGGCCGACCACCGTGCTGAACGCCGAGCCGGTGGTGCTGCCGCTCACCGACAGCGTCTGCGTGCGGGTGCCCCACGCCGACGCCGGCGGCAGCGTCAGCACGATCCGGCGGGTGTCCACTGTGGACCCGAGGTCGACCTGGATCCATTGCGGGAACGCGTTGTTGGCGCTCTCCCAGTAGGTGTTCGGGTTGCCGTCGACGGCGTTGCCGCTGCCGTAGACCTGCGTGTGGCTGCTCTCCGCGGTCGGGCGTCCCTGTGCCAGGTTGGTGTTCGGCGTACCGGCGGTCGTCGCCGTCACCTGGTTGGAGCCGGCCGAGGCGTTGCCCGCCGCGTCGAACGCCGCCACGGAGAACGTGTGCGCCGTGGCCGGCGCGAGGCCGGTCACCGTGAACGCGAGCGTGCCCGTGGTGCCGACGACGGTGCTCGTCGCGCCGGTGATCCGCGCGATCCGGTAGCCGGCGACGGCCGTGTTGTCGGTCGAGGCGTTCCACGCCAGGGCGACGGTCGTGTCGGTGACCCCGGTGACCCGCAGGTTGCCCGGCACCGTCGGCGGTGACGTGTCGCCGTTGCTCACAACCGTTGGGGTGAAACGCGTCGGGGTCAGCGCGACCTGTCCCTTGAGCATGCGGCCGCCGTCGTTCGTGAGGCGGAGGTAGTAGTCGGCGGAGCACGGCGTGCCGTCCTCGTCGAGGGCGCGCATGCCGGAATTCGTGGGCTGGAACGCCGCGCTCTCCGCCGTCTTCGCGATCTGGTTGCCCTCGTTGAACTCGTCGAACATCGAGATGTAGACGCTCTGCACGCCGGCCCGCGTGTGGTTGTAGAACTGGCGCCACATCAGGTCGCCGTGCCGGCGGTGCCCGGCGGCGAGGTCGCCGGGAATGACGCACGGCTGGTAGTCGATGCCGCGGGCGTTCAGATCGGCGAGGTCCGGGAGCACGCGGTTCTGGTAGAACCAGTCGGCGCCGTTGTTGTCGCTGATCCGGCCGACCATCCACGGCGAGATCATGTGGAACGCACGGTAGACGTTCTCGAATCCGGGGCGCGAGTCGTCGGTGCCCAGGCGCCAGTGCGTCGGCACGCCGCCGATCACGTAGCAGCCCTGTGCCTTGAACCAGTTGATGACGTCGAGGCACGCGGCCGGCGCGAACGGGCGCCCGTCGTCGTTGAAGCCGAAGCCCCAGATGCACACCACCGGCAGGCCGTTCTGCCGCGCGTACGCCGGCGACGACGTGTACGCCGACATCTTCGTGGTCCAGTCGGTCTTCGTCTCCGACTGCATGTTCGTCCAGTTGGTGACGTCGTACATGATGTAGAACTTCCGGCCGGTCGCCTCGGCGGCCTGGCGCACCTTCGCGGTCATCGCGTCGCGCGTCGGTCCCTCACCACCGAACGGGTTGAACCGTTGCAGCGCCGCGGTGTCGCAGCCGTTCTGCTGCATCCAGCGGAAGTGCGTGTCGACGGTCTGCTGGTCGTAGGAGGAGAACAGCGTCGCCGGCTGGCCGTTGCCGAGGTTGGCGAAGTTGGTGCGGTAGCCGCGGGTGAAGTCGCGCATGTCGGGCCAGCAGGTGATCGAGCAGGCGCCGGGCGCCGGCGACTGGGACCAGTTCGGGCTGTAGTGCCACCAGCCGTTGATCGGCGCGCCGTCGCCGACGCAGGCGAACCAGCCCTGGTAGCCGACGGTGACCTTGCCGACGATGTCACCGGGCGGGCTGGCGGCGGTCGCGTTCGACGGGGCCGCGGTGGCCCCCGACGGGTCGGCGGTGGCCTCCGACGGGACCGCGAGCGCCGAAGCGGCGGCGGCGGTGAGACCTGAGGCGACGACTGAGCGGCGGGAAACTCCCATGGGAACTCCTCGGGCGGGGGTAACGGGCGGGCGGGCCCGTGAACAGATGCTCGCAGCATAGTGGAATTCTTCGATGTATCGCTGCAAAATCTCGACTATCTCGCGTCGACCGGTCACCCACGTGATGGGCTGCCACATCGAGATGCGCCGCGCCTTCGGCGGCGAACAGGCGGGGTGGGGGAGCGGCATCCGCAGCGGTGTCGCCGGCCTCGGGCCGCGTCCCAGCTGATCTTGCCCTTCTCAACGTATACCGGACCCCGGGGCTTGCGGCAAGATCCGGGTGGTGCCGCAGAATCGTCCACCTGTGCCTAGTGGTGGGGGATTGTCAGTGACAGACGTCGATGTCGTTGTCGTGGGTGCCGGTCCGGCGGGGCTGATGCTGGCCGGCGAGCTGCGCCTGGCCGGCGTGCGGGTGCTGGTGCTGGAGCGGTACCCGGAGCAGCGGAAGACCCCGAAGGCCGGCGGTCTCGGCGGGCAGATCCTGGATCTGTTGCGGTACCGGGGGATTCTCGACCGGCTCGCGGCGGTGTGCGGACCCGAGCCGGCGCCCCGGTTCCCGTTCGGCGGCGTGCATCTCGACCTCACCGGTCTGGCGGATCCGCCGATGCGGTCGCTGCCGTTGGGGCAGGCGGACCTCGAACGGGTGCTGGCCGACCGTGCGGGCGAGCTCGGCGCCGGGATCCGGCGCGGGCACGAGGTCGTCAGCCTCGATCATGACGACGACTCGGTGACCGTCGAGGTGCGCGGACCCGACGGCGCGTACTCCGCCACCGCCCGGTACCTGGTGGGGTGCGACGGCGCGCGCAGCCGGGTCCGCGACCTGGCCGGGATCGCGTTTCCCGGCACCACGTATCCGGAGGTCCACCGGTACGTGCGGGTGACGGTGCCCGATTCGCTGACCCGGCTCGACAACGACGACCTGGACGTGCCCGGGCTGGGCCGGATCCGGGCCGGCGAGTTCGTCCGGACCGGACGCGGCGTCTTCGGGTACGGCGCAAGCCCCGACTCCCTGTTCCTCTACACGAACGAGGACGAGACGTCCGACTACGACGACGACGTGCCGATGACGCTGGCCGAGTTCGGTGCGAGCGTCCGGCGCGTGCTCGGCGCGGACCTGCCGATGGGCGAGCCGTTGCGGTTGTCGCGGTTCACGTTCCAGGCCCGGCAGGCCGAGCGTTACCGCGCCGGCCGGATCCTGCTCGCCGGCGACGCCGCGCACCTGTTCCCCGCGACCGGGGTGGCGATCAACGCCGGAATGCTCGACACGGTGAATCTCGCGTGGAAACTGGCCGCCGTGGTGGACGGTTGGGCGCCGGTGGGTCTGCTCGACACCTACCACGACGAACGCCACCTCGCCGGTCGCCGCACGCTGCTGCACACGCAGGCACAGGTGGCCCTGCGCCGCGGCCAGGACGCCGCCGCCGACGCCCTCCGCGACGTGTTCACGGAACTCCTCACCGACGAGCAACCCGCCCGGCGGCTGGGATCGCTGCTCGCCGCCGCCGACATCCGTTACCCGATGCCGGGCTCCGACCGGCACCCGTCGGTGGGCACGTTCGTGCCGGATCTCCCGGTGGACCTGGCGAACGGCCGGCCCGTGCTGCTGGACCTGGCCGGCCGCGAGGACCTCCGCACGGCCGCCGACGGCTGGCGGCACCGGGTGGACGTCCGCACCGTGGACGCTTCCCTGTCCGCCGACGCCGTTCTGCTCCGTCCGGACGGCTACATCGCCTGGGCCGCACCGGTCGGCGAGCCCACCGACACTGCCGTGGCCGGTCTGCACGAGGCGCTCTCCGCGTGGTTCGGCGTCGGGGCTTCGGCGGCCCGCCCGGGCGGGTTTGCCGCCGCGATATAGGTTCGCCACCTATGAGCGGGATCGAGCTGTACGAGCGCGCCGTCAGCGCACGGGACGCGGGGCGGTGGGACGAGGCGGCGGACCTGTTCGAGCGGGCGTTCGACGCGGGGCACGCCGTCGCCGGGTTGGACCTGGCGCTCGGGCTGTCCGCGCACCGCGACCACGCGTCGGCCGAGGTGTGGTGCCGGCGGGCGGCCGACAGCGGCGTCGCCGCCGCGGCGTTCGAGGTCGGGTGCATCGAGCAGCGGCGCGGTGACCTCGACGCGGCCGAGCGGTGGCACCGCCAGGCCGCCGACGGTGGCGACGCGAGCGGCATGCTCAACCTCGGCGCCCTGCTCGAGAAGCGCGGGGATACCACCGACGCCATGGACCTCTATCGGCGGGCGTGGGACCTCGGCGCCCACGAGGGGGCGTTCAATCTCGGCCGGATGATCGAGGACGAGGGGCGGGGTGACGCGGAACAGGCCGCCGAGTGGTACGAGCGCGCCGCCGAGCGGGGCAACGGCGCCGCCTTCTACAACCTCGGGTTCATCCGTGGTGACCAGGGTGACCCGGACGCCCAGATCCGGTGCTGGCGGCGGGCCGCGGACCTCGGTCACCGCCACGCCGCCCCTGCCCTCGCCCACGCCTTCCACCAACAAGGCGACCGGGCGCGGGCCCGGTTCTGGCGGTTCCTCCCGACCGGCCTGGGCGCCTACAGCGCGGAGTTCGAGGCGTTCGCGGGAGGGGTCGCCGTGGCGGCGATCTGCCGGCAGTGGGCGCTGGACAAGGAGACCGGCGACGGCTACATCGAGTACGACCTCGACGCCCGCACGTTGACCACGGGTGGCCGCGTCTTCCACGGCATGACCGCGCTGGGCAGCTTCTCGCGGCTGGACGGGTCCTGGCTGTGGACCTGGAACAACGACAACTTCCGCGCGGACCACCCGGCCGTCGCGCCGTTGCGGAGGATCCGCGACTACGGCGTGGAGCATGACATCCCCGAGCTGACGATCGGACGCCTCGACCTGTCGGGCTTCCCGAACCCGGAACAGGCGGCCACCACGATGGTCCTCGTGGCGGCCAGCATTCTCGGCGGCAACGGCGTGAAGGCCTGCGCGGTCGGCGGCGGCGACGGCATGGGCTACTACCACCTCGACGATCCGCGGCTACCGGCCGACGCCTACGACCCGGCGACGACGCCCGAGGCGATCAAGACCGCGGTCGCGGTCTTCGCCCGCGATCAGCGGAAGCTGGTGACCGACTTCATCTCCCGCTACGGCGCCGCGCTCGCCCTCGGCACCGAAGCGATCATGGGCACGTTCCCGGGCGGACACCGCCTCCTCGTCCGGTTCACGCCCGACGGCCGGCGGATCCAGACCATCACCTCGGACCGGGGCAGACCCGACACCGGGTGACGGCGCGTCAGGGGTGCCGGGCCCGGGCCGGTGAAAGGTGGACGCGTTCGCCCTGCACGCCGAAGAGCGTGAGCACTTCCGCGGACCGGCTGCCGGCGCTGCCGATCCAGTGCGGAAGGTGGGTGTCGAATTCGGCGGCTTCGCCGCTGCCGAGGCGGAACTCCTGGTCGCCGAGCACGAAACGGATGGTGCCGTCGAGGACGTAGAACCATTCGTACCCGTCGTGCGTCTGCGGTTTCGTCGTGGCCGCCCGGCCGGCGGGCGGATAGATCACCTTGTACGCCTGGACGCCGCCGGCCCGCCTGGTCAGCGGGATGACCGTCAGCCCGAACCGCCGCACCGGCCGCAGATGGATGCGCGGATCGCCGGTCGGGGGCGCCGCGACCAGGTCGTCGAGGGGGACGCCGTGCGCCCGCGCCAGCGGCAGGAGTTGTTCCAGGGTCGGGCGGAGTTTCCCGTTCTCCAGGCGCGAGAGTGTGCTCGCCGTGAGGCCGGTCTGGGCGGCCAGCTCGCCGAGCGTGGTGCCCCGCGCCCGCCGTAGCGCACGGAGGCGCGGCCCGACGCCGGCGAGAACGGCCGCTTCGCTGTCACCCATGGTCCCATCTTGCGGATCGGCAATTTTTCTTGCAACCGGGGAACAACGGTGGCGATGCTGGCCGCGGAGGTGGCACCCATGGTCACGACAGCGGACATACCGGGCCGGCGCACGAGGCGGCGGGTCAAGGACGTCGGCCCCGCGTGGACCGGCGCCGACGAGGCGGCCACCCTGCGGGGATTCCTCGACTACCTGCGCACCTCGATCGCGGGCAAGGTCGCGGATGTGCCGGAACCGCAGGTCCGCACCGGCGGCGTCCCCTCCGGCACCAATCTCCTCGGCCTGATCAAGCACCTCACCCGGGTGGAACGTTTCTGCTTCCTCGCCGAACCGATCACCAACATGCGCCGCACCATGCAACCCACCCGCCAGGAGACGCTCGACGGCCTGCTCGCCGACTACCGGCGCACGATCGAGCAGGCGAACGACGTCATCGAGACCTGGACGGACCTCACGCTCGACGCCCCCCGCCCACCCGGCCGGAGCCTTCCGCCGTCGCGGAGGTGGGTCCTGGTCCACATGATCGAGGAAACCGCCCGGCATGCCGGCCACGCCGACATCCTCCGCGAACAGATCGACGGATCCACCGGTCGCTGACGCCGCCGTCCGGGGCCCGGCGGGCCGCGAAGACCGGGTATGGACAGCCGCACCCGCCGAGTCCGCCGGCAGACCCTCGACGTCGGTGACCTGCGGGGAGCGCGGCGCGACGCCGTGCGCGCCGCGGTGGGCGGGCTGTGCGCGCGGTCCTTCGCCGGTGAGCGGGGGGCGGAACTGATGGACCTGATGTTCGACACCGACACAGGGATCATCCGGCGCATCCAGCTGTTCCGCGACGCCGCGGATGGCGCGGATCGCGTGGTCGGCTTCGTCTGCGCGCTGCGCCAGGACGTCCGGCTCGACGGCCGGGTGGTGACCGTGTTCCGGGCGGTGGCCGCGATCGAGCCGGAACACCGGCACCGCAACCGCACCGCGCTGTTCGCGCTGCGGGAAGCGGCGCGGCTGCGCCTCCGCCATCCGTGGCGGCCGGCCTACCTGCTCACGCCGATCATCCATCCGTCGAGTTACACGGCCCTGGCCCGGTTCTCCCGACGGCTCTACCCGAGCCCGCGCCGCCCGCACGACCCGGCGCTGGACCGGCTCGTGGTCGCGCTGGCCGACCTGGTGGACCCGTTCGGCCCGGCCCACGGTCCGCTGCTGCGCGAGCGCCGGATCAGCGTGCGCGACGCTCCGGTGCTCGACACGCCGTACGCCCGCTTCTACGTGGCGGTCAACCCGCGCTTCGCCGAGGGGTGCGGCCTGCTCGTGCTCGTCCCGCTGGCCATCACCGACCTGCTGTCGTTCGTGGCCCGGCGGACCATGACGGTCCTGCGGCGGTCCGCTCGGTGAGGACCGCCGGCGGTGGTGTCGAGGCGCTGGAGGTTCACGGCGACGTTGCCGGTCGCTCCGGAGCGGCTATGCGAATCGATTCGAAGCGAATGTAGGGCTCGCAACTCAGAGCTGCAATGGCACGGCGGGTCATCTTGACGGTGGAAATTCCGCGGAGTTACGGTGTGGCCGAATCGATTCGACACTGGGGACGCTCAGAGTGAGGCACTACGTGACGCCTGCCGGCCCGACGTTCTCCATCCAGGACATCCCGTTCAGCCACTCCGGATCCTGGTTCGACATCTCGCCGGTGGTGGCCGAGAAGACGTACGCCGACGACCTGCACCTGGTCTCGCACCAGACCGGCATGCATCCGATCCTGCGGTTCACCCCGTCCGCCGTGACGACGGTGGACGCCACCCCGACGCTGCTGACCTGGCGACACGACACCGGCCGGATCGACCTCGTCTACGAACGGCCCGACACCGTCCGGATCCGCGGTGACCGGCTCGGCCTGCGGATCGCCGCCGCGGGTGACACGCTGACCCCGTTCGGCGGGACGTACCTGTTCCGGGATCCGGTCGACGGCGCGCACGTGTTCACGTCCTACGAAACCGGCCGCCGTTACCGCGTCACCGTGCTTTCCGGTGCCCTGGAACAGACCACCGGCGTCCAGGCCCTCGGCCACGCCGACCGGCACCTGACGCTGGCGGCCGGGCAGCCGTGGGAGGTGGCCGTCGAGGAGTTCGGCACGGCGCGCCGGCCCTACCGCGGCGAGGTGCCGTTCGATCGGCTGCATCGCGAGGTCTCGGGACGGTTCCGGGACTTCGTCGACGCGGTGGCGCCGTGGCGGACCCGGGCGACGCCGGCGGCCGAGTTGGCCGCGTACGTGCTGTGGTCTGCCACCGTCGCCCCGGCGGGGTTCGTCACCCGGCCGGCCGTGCTGATGTCCAAGCACTGGATGGACAAGGTCTGGAGCTGGGACCACTGCTTCAACGCCCTCGCCCTGGCCGCGGGCGACCCCACGCTCGCCTGGCACCAGTTCCAGCTGCCGTTCGACCACCAGGACGACAGCGGCGCGTTGCCGGACTCGATCACGCACTCCGAGGTGCTCTACAACTTCGTCAAACCACCCATCCACGGCTGGGCCTGGCGACAGCTGCGCGACCTCGGCCTACCGGTCTCCGTCTCGCGTGCCGACCTGACCCGGGCCTACCACCGGCTGGCCCGCTGGACCGAGTTCTGGCTGGACGCCCGCCGCGTCCCCGGACATGACCTTCCGCACTACCAGCACGGCAACGACAGCGGCTGGGACAACTCCACCAGCTTCGACGGCGACCGCGTCATCGAAAGCGCCGACCTCGCCGCGTTCCTCGTCATCCAGCTGCGCTGCCTGGCCGACCTCGCCGCCGAACTCGGCGAGCCCGCGGCCCGATGGCTCGACACCGCCGACCGGATCCTCGACGCGATGACCCGCCACCTGTGGGACGGCGAGCGCTTCGGCAGCCGCAGCGCGACCACCGGACAGCGCCGAACGGGTACCAGCCTGCTCGACCTCATGCCGATCGTGCTCGGCACCGCCCTTCCCGGTGCGATCGCGGACGCGCTGGCCCGTGGCATCGAGGAGCACCTGACCACACACGGGCTGGCCACCGAACCGGTCGGCTCGCCGCGCTACGACGCCGACGGGTACTGGCGCGGCCCGATCTGGGCGCCCTCGACCGTCCTGATCGAAGACGGCCTGCGCCGCGCCGGCCACGTACGCCTCGCCGACGACATCAGCCACCGCTTCCGGGCCCTGTGCGAGAAGTTCGGCTTCGCCGAGAACTTCGACGCCGAGACCGGCACCGGGCTGCGCGACCGCGCCTACACCTGGACGGCGAGCAGCTACCTGATCCTCGCCGCCGCGCACGAGCAACGCCGGGCGGCCGGCGCCTGATCGCGCGGCATGCTCAGCGCCGTGGCACCGGACCGGTGCTGGACCGCAACGAGATCGGCGGGCTGTACAACCGGTGCCCCGGCGGGGTCCGGGGCACCGCGATGCCCTCCAGCAGCAGCCGCACCGCCTCGGTGCCCATCTCCACGATCGGCACGTCGGCCGCGGTCAACGCCGGACGGAAGTCCTCGGCCCAGTGCCGCGCCGCGACGCCGGCGATGGAGAAGTCGCGCGGCACCGCGAGACCCGCCGCGTCGAGGGCCCGCTGGATACCCGGCAGCGCGGCCTCGTTGATCGTCGCGATCGCGGTGACGCTCGGGTGCGCGGCCAGCAACTGCTCCACGCACGCCTCGCCGGCTGTCGCGTCGTCGCCGCAACAGACGTCGACACCGGTCAGCCCGCGTTCGGCGACGGCGGCGGCGAAACCGGACCGGGCGCGGTGGCCCGGCCCGTAGCCGGCCGCGACGAGTTCGACGGACCGGTTCACCAGGGCGACGTGGCGGTGTCCGAGGTCGGCCAGGTGGTTGACGCAGCGGCCGATGAGTCCCGCGTAGTCGACGTCGACCCAGGCCATGTCGTGCGGTTCGGCGGTGCGGCCGATGGTGACGAACGGCAGCGGGCTCTGCCGGAGCCGGTCGACCCGCGCGTCCTCCATCCGGATCTCCATCAGGATCACCCCGTCGACCCGGCGCCCCGTGACGATCCGCTCGAACGACCGGTCGTGGTCACCACCCGACGGCGACAGCAGCACGTCGAGATCGGCCCGCGCGGCCGCCTCGACGACGCTGGCGACGAACCCCAGTTGCATGTCGGTCAACCGTTGGCTGGCCGGCGGGATGACCAGGCCCAGCGTGTGCGTGCGTCCGGCCCGCAGGGCCTGGGCGCTGGCGTTCGGCCGGTAGTCCAGTTCGTCGATGACGGCCTGAATCCGCTGCCGCGTGCCCTCCGACACCGCCCGCTTGCCGCTGAGCACGTACGACACCGTGCTGCGGGACACGCCGGCCCGCCGGGCGATCTCCCCGATGTTCATCCCGCTCCCGACGTCGATCGATTCTGCAGGTTACCGAATCGATTCGAAGATCGGTCAGCGGCGGGTCCGTTTCATCGTGTACATCGCGGCGTCCGCCGCGCGCACGACCGCGTCGGGGTCGTCCGCCGGGCCGGCCGCGACGCCCACGCTGGCCCGGATCGTCAGCTCGTGGCCACCGATGACCGCCGGTTCGGCGAAGCTGGCGTCGATCCGCGTGGCGATCTGCCGGGCGACGTCCTCGGTGGTGTCCGGCAACAGCACGGCGAACTCGTCACCGCCGAGCCGGGCGACCGTGTCCCCGGCCCGCGCGCCGGCCCGCAGCCGCTCCGCTACGGCGCACAACAGCGCGTCGCCGACGTGGTGCCCGTGGGTGTCGTTCACCTCCTTGAACCCGTCCAGGTCGATGAGCAGGACGGCGATGTCCGCCGCCGGCGGCCGGCGGTCGGCCGGGTCGCGCGTCCCCTGCCGCCGTTCGAACAGGGACCGGTTGGCCAACCCGGTGAGGGGGTCATGGCTGGCCTCGTGCCGGAGCCGTTCCTGCAACCGGCCGTTGTCGGAGAGCGCCACGATCTGGCGGGTCACCACCAGCGCGGTGGTGAGCACGACGCCGGCCACGACGCCCCACACCCGGGCGTTCACCGTGCCGCCGAGCAGCGCCATGACGAGGAGAACGTGCGCCGCCGCCACGACGGCGTACGGGAGCCGGCTGTACGGGCGGCGGCGTCGGGCGCCGAGCAGGTACGGGTCGGCGCGGAGTTGAAGTTCCTGGACGCGTGGCGCGGCGAGGAGCAGCACGCAGGGGACCAGCCGCGCGGCGAGACTCAGGGCCGGCCGGTTCGAGTCGACCAGTGCCGGTGCGAGCGCCGCGCCCGCGCCGACCATGCCGCCGCTGAGCCCGCCGAGGATGCCGGCCAGGGTCGTGAACGGCGCGTTGCCGCCCAGCGTCAGCTTGATCAGGCTGAACGCGCAGGCGAGCATGAGTCCCACGCTGAGCAGCCGACCACCCAGCCCACCGCTGCCGGCCGAGCCGGAGTCGACGGCCAGGTACCACGCGAACGCGCTCACCCCGGCCATGATCGTGGCGGCGTCCAGGCCGAACCGCAGCCGCTGCCGGCCGGCCAGCCGGGTCGGATGGGTGAGCATCGCGGCCAGGCAGCACAACGCGCCGACCGACAGCAGCGCCGTCTGGACCGGCCCGCCGGCGGTGGACTCGATGACCGGGTGGTGCCAGGTGGCCACCGCCTGCGCGGCGTCCCCGGCCAGGAACGCCAGGCCGGCGACGAGGATGAACCGCCAGAACCGGCCGGTCGAGGACGCCATCGGCAGCCGGCCGAGCCGCCAGCACAGCGCGCAGAAGCCGATGTCGAGCGCCACCTGCACGGACCAGAAGCCGGTCACCTGGAGGGTCACGTCACCGAGATCGAGGGCGTACCAGGCGATCAACGCCAGGCCGAGGACGGCCAGACCGCCCAGCACCGGGTCGCGGCGGAGGACCTGACCGGGCGATGCCGTCCCGGTACGCGCGCCGAGGGCGATCGTCACCGAACTCACCACCATCCTCCGAGACCATGGGCGGGCCCACACATCGCCAGCGAAGGCACCCATCGGCGGCGGGAACCGGCACCTGAGGTGACTGCTCATGTGCTACGGCACACGCCAACCGCGGGTCGGGGAGGTCGGGGAGGTCGGTGCGGCGGTCAGCTTTCCGCCGGTCGTTTCGGTGGCCAGACCAGCACGGTGTCCGGGATGTCGGGGTCGTGGATCGCCCGGAGGTCGCGGCCCGGCAGCGTCCTGGCGTGCGCGGCGACGAGTCGCGCCACCTCGATCGCGCCGTGCGCCTGGAAGTGCGTGTTGTCGGCGATGCCGGTGGGGTAGTTGGGTGACTCTCCCGGGTCGAGCCACAGGAAGTGGTCCTTGGTCGCCTCGGTGCCGAGCGTGGTCCACAGGTCGAACGACAGTGCCGTCAGATCGACGAGCGGCGTGCGCGTCTCGCGGGCGAGGGCGCGCATCGCGTCCGGGTACTCCCCGTGGGACAGGTACGGAGCGCCGTCGGCGGTGAAGCGTCGCCGCTCGACGGGCGTCACCAGCACGGGACGGGCCCGTCTCGCCCGCGCCCCGTCGAGGTAGCGCCGCAGGTAGTCCTGGAACGTCGTCCACGGATCGGTGCCCCGGGCCGGGTCCTCGATCTTCTCGTCGTTGTGGCCGAACGACACCAGGAGGGTGTCGCCGGGCCGGATGGCGGCGAGAATGAGGTCGAGCCGGCCCAGGTCGGCGAAGCTCTTGGAACTCGCCCCGGACAGCGCGGCGTTCTGCACGGCCGTCCCGGGCCGCAGGAACACCCCCAGCGCCTGGCCCCAGCCCGCCCGCGGGACGTCCGCCGTCGCGTACGTCGCGGCGGTGGAGTCGCCCGCCACGAACACCGTCCGCCGTCGGCCGGCCTCGGCCGCTCCGCCGAACCCCCACACGCCGCCGGTCGCGCCGGCGAGCGCGGCGCCGAGAACCGTTCTCCGTCTGATCGTCACCGGGTCATTAAATCAACAACCTTCGATTCAGGAAAGCGCTTTCCTGTGCTGGTCGCCGCCCCGGTTCCCCGGCCTTGCGGGCGGCCCCGGTCGTGGCGGCACATCGTGGAGGATGATCAGGCCCCCTGCACTGATCATCCTCCACAATCACCAGCGGGCGGCTGCGCCAGATGACCGGCGTTCGGGGGCCGCGAGGTATTTCCGCGCAACCGGTACGGCGAGGTCGAGGGCCGGCTCCATGACGACCCGCGTCGGGTTGCCCGGTCGCGCCGACCGACGTCGGACGGCTGCCTGCGGCACGCCAACCGGCATGGCCCGCCCTGCGCGACCGGGTACCGGCCGTCATCTATACGGCCGCGGAATCCGCTGACGACCCCGGCACGGTGGAACCTTCTGCCCGTCCCGTGTTGTTGACGGGCTGAAGGGGGAGCGGATGGAAGATTTCGATGGGTACGTGGCCGTCGCGTGGCAGCGGTTGTTGCGGTCGGCCTGGTTGCTGACCGGTGACTGGCACCGGGCGGAAGATCTGTTGCAGACCGTCCTGGCCCGCGCCTACGGCCGGTGGCACCGGCTGCGCGACGGCTCACCCGACGCCTACCTGCGGGCGATGCTCGCCACGACGTATCTCAGCTGGTGGCGCCGCCGGTGGCGGGGCGAACTGCCCACCCGCTACCTGCCGGAGACACCCGCCGGCGACGAGCACGGCGCGGTCGAGGTGCGTCAGGTGCTCGGTGAGGTCCTCGCCGACCTGCCCCGTCGGCAACGGGCCGTGCTCATGCTCCGGTACCACGCCGACCTCACCGAGGTCGAAACCGCCCGGACGCTCGGCATCAGCGTCGGCACCGTCAAGTCGTCCACCTCACGGGCGCTCACCCGGCTCCGCGCCGATCCACGGCTCCGCGAACTCGTTGGCGAAGGGATCCCATCATGACCGAGCACGGACTCGGGCGCCTGCTGGACCGGGCCGTCCCCGCCGTCCCGGACCACCTGCGCACGCCGCCGATCGCGGCGGTCCGGCGTCGGGCGCGTCGGCGCCGCGCCCTGGTCGGCGCGGCGGCGACCGGCGGCGCGGCCCTCGCGGTGACGCTCGCCGCCGCCGCCGTGATCGCGCTTCCCGGAGCGCCCGACGCCACGGTGACGCCGGCGGACACGACCGCGACGGCCGACCGCACCGCGCTGCGCTGGCCGCTGGCCGTGGTCGCGCGGGACGACCGGACCGTCACCGTCTACCCCCTCCCCGCCGAGGGCGAATGCCTGGAACTCGCGGGCGTCACGGCGACGTTCACGGCCGACGCGGGCCGGGTGGTGGTCACCGCGCGCGGCGAGAGCCGACGGGCCGCCAACTGCTGGGAGTCCGGCGCCGCCGTGCCGGTCGAGGTCACGCTGCCCGAACCGCTCGCCGGTCGCACCCTGGTCGACGCGGCGACCGGCCGGCCGGCTCCGGCCTACCCCGAGCGGATCCTGCCGATCGTCCCGCCGCTCTGGCACGAGGATCCGGTGACGATCCGGACGCCGGCCCCGAACGGCGACCTGTTCGCGGTCGTCTACAGCCGGCCCGACCGGCTGGGCCTGACCATTCTCGTCGCTCCGGCCGACGGCGCGGAACCCGCCGGACCACCCGGCGAGACCATCGCGATCGGCGGCCGCACGGCCGTCCTCGCCGACCACGACCGTCATTGGACGCTGCGCTGGCGGGCCGACGGCTTCGACCTGAAGATGGACTTCACCGACAACGGCGAACATCTGACCCGCGATCAGGTCCTCACCATCATCGGCCAACTGGGCTGGTGACCGGCGTGGGTCAGTGCCGTGCGGTGCCCAGTGCCGTCTGGATGGCCCGCACCAGCACGGCGACCACGAGGGCGACCGACGGCCGGACGGTGGACATCTCCATGCTCACCGCTCCGGTGAAGCCCGCGCCGTCGCCGATGTTCCCCAGCCGTTGGCGGGCCGCCACGAGGTCGTCGCCCGTCAGGCCGAGCGTGGGCTCCATCCGCACCGCCGCCACGAGCGTCGCGAGGGCCGCCGTCCGCTCGTCGGGCATGTCGTCCGAGGCCAGCGCCTGGTTCAGGCGGGCCCGGATGTCGGCCTCCACCGTCGGATCGACGGTGGGGTACCGGTGCAGGTGGATGAAGCCCATCGTGGTCTCGTCGACGTCACGGATCACGCCGCGGGCGCACAGGTCGGCCAGGACCCGATCGCGCAGCCCGTGCCGCAGCCGCTGCAACCACGAGGCCGGCGTGTGCGGCGTGTCGGCGGCGAGCCGCGCCAGGACCTCGTCGATGATCGACACGCCGGTCGGCGTCGCGTCCCGGACAATGATCATCCGGTCGGCGTACCCGACCCGGCCGGCGAGCGCCAGCTCCACCAGCACCGCGGCGGCCATTCCGAGGTCGAGGCCGATCTGGGACCCCGCCGCCCGGCCTGACTCGTCGTCGTACGCGAGTAGGAGCAACTCCTCGGCCAACGCAACGGATCCCATGGTCTGGAACCTAGCGCGCACACGGCCGTAACGCACCAGCGTGTCAGCCCGACCTTGGCTCCCAGACCGGCCGCCGGGGCTCGTCGTTGTGCACGATGACGTCGACGTGATCGGTCGGGCGGACCGTGGCGAAGTAGAACCGCTGGGCGGGGATGTACCGCTCCCGCCAGCGCCGTTCGACGTCGGCCCGGGACGACACCCGACGCTCCCGGATCACGGCACGGTCCACGGTCTTCTCGAGATCGGTCGACACGAAGACGCGGAGCTCCCACCGGTCGATCAGTTCCGGGCGCATGAGGAAGACGCCGTCGAAGACCAGCACGGCGTCCGCGCGGGCGGTCGCGACCGGCGGGGACAGCACGGCGTCCGCGGTGCGGTCGTAGACCGCGGGCCGGAAGCGTCGATCTCCGCCCGGGCCGAGCGGGTCGAGGAGAACCCGGGTCAGCGCGTCGTGGTCGTGGGTGTCGTAGTAGCAACCTTCGGCCGAGTACTCGCCGCGTGGGTAGCGCCGTGCCCGCGGGAAGAGGAAGTCGTCGATCGTCGCGCGGATGACGTCGCGGCCCCGTGCGCGCAGGACGACGGCCAGTTCGTCGGCGAGAGTGGTCTTGCCGGCGGCGGGCGGCCCGTCGATGGCCACCCGCGTCGGGTGCGCGACCGCGACCGACCCGACCGCCTCGGCCAGGCGGCCGATCACCTCGTCGCGGGTACCTCGGCCCATGTCCCGCCCCGTCCGCCGGCTGTCGGTCGATCGACCGAAGGGTAGCGCGCTCGCGTCGGTCGGTCGACCGAACATCTGCCCTGGAAGACCGGCGGGGCGGGGTGGCGGGGATCGCGCGGGGCGAGCATGCTGTACCGCTGACGTATCGAACGAAACGGGGGGTTCAGTCACATGCGCGCGCCACGGTTCGCGGTCCTGCTCGCAATCGGTCTGCTCGGCTTCACCCTGGTCGGCTGCGGTGCCGACAGCGACGACAACTCCGGTGCTGCCGCGCCGAAACGGCCGGCGCTCGCGCCCGGCGAGGAGCTCGTCCGGTACTCGCGGGTGGGCGGCGAGCCCCTGGTCGACGACGAACTCACCGTCCAGCCGGACGGCAGCTTCACGGTCGAGCAGGACGGGAAGGGGTCGGCGTCCGGGAAGCTCACGGAGGCGGAGCTGGCCGCGTTGGAGAAGGTGTTCACCGACAACGGGTTCGACAAGATCGACAGCGATCTGACCCGGAACAGCAGCACCGACATGGACAAGCCCAGCTACGACATCCGCTACGCCGGGCACTCGGTCACGATCATCCACGGCAACCGGACGAGCGCTCTCCAGCCGATAATCGACGCCTGCGACGCGTTCATCGCGAGCCACCTAACGTGAAGCCGTCGGAGAGTGCGGTGTCGAACGAGGTTCCCACGGTCACCTCGTAGCCGCCCCGTGCCGTCGTCCAGTGTTCCGTGCGCGGGTTCCAGTACTCCAGCAGGTGCAGGTCCCGCAGGTCCGCCGCGCTGATCCGGATCTCCACCGGGCGCGACTGGCCGGGCGCCAGCGTGACCCGCTCCCAGCCGAGCAGCCGCTTCGACGGCTCGTGCGCCGAGGCGGGCAGTTCGACGTACGCCTGCGCGGTCTCGGTGCCGGTCCGCCGGCCGGTGTTGGTCACCCGGAACCGGATCCGCAGGTCCCGGCCGTAGGAGACGTCGAGCCGGTCGTACGCGAACGTCGTGTACGTCAGCCCGTGGCCGAACGGGAACAGCGGCTCGATGTTCCGCGAGTCGTACCACCGGTACCCGACGGCCAGCCCCTCGGAGTAGGAGACCTGCCGCGGCTCGGTGTTCCCCGGCGCGCGCACGGTCGACCCGTCGGAGAACGTGCCCGGGTACCGGGTCGGATCGCCGGCGGTCGGCAGGTCGGCCTCGCTCCGGGGGAACGAGTGCGTGAGCTTGCCGCTGGGCGCCACGTCGCCGAAGAGCAAAGCGGCGATCGCCGGCCCCATCTGCTCGCCGGCGTACCAGACCTCGAGGACGCCGCGCACCGAGTCGATCCACGGCATCACGACCGGGCCACCGGTCTGCAGCACCACGACCGTGTTCGGGTTGGCCGCGGCGACGGCCGCGATGAGCGCGTCGCCGTTGCCGTCCAATGAAATGTTCGGTCGATCGGCGAACTCGCCCTCGCGGTAGTACCCGAACACCACCGCGACGTCCGCGGTGCGCGCGGCTTCGGCGGCGGTCGCGGGGTCACTTCCGTCGTCGTAGACAACGGGACCGCGTGAGCGCGCGACGATGCTGTCCAACGGCGCCACGGCGGTGCACGGGATGTTCGGTGCGGTGTGCAGGCAGACGCTGGACGCGTCGACGTCGCCGGTCGCCGGGGTGTTCGCGGCGGTCGGCCCGATCACGGCGATCCGCCGCGACGAACCGGTGAGCGGCAGCGCGCCGTCGTTCTTCAACAGCACCGCGCCCTGCTCGGCGAGCCGGCGGGCGAGCGCCTCGCTCTGCGGTGTGCTGACGTCGACGTCCGGTGCCGCGATGCGGGGCACGTCGAACAGCCCGGCCGCGATGTGCGCGCGGACGATCCGCAGCGCCGCCCGGTCGACGTCGCGCACGCTGAGGCGTCCGGCGGCGATCTGGTCCTTGATGGCCATCGGCGTCCAGTACCGCCACGCGTTCAGTTCCTGGTCGAGCCCGGCCCGCAGCGACGGGGGACCGGCGGTGAGGTAGTGCCGGGCGCCGAAGTCGGTGACCACCCAGCCGTCGAACCCGATCTCCTGCCGGAGGATGGTGTCGAGCAGCAGCTGGCTGCCGCAGGCCCAGTCGTGGTTCACCTGGTTGAACGAGCACATCACCGACCCGACGTCGCCCCGGTCGATGGCGATCTCGTAGGGCAGGGTGTAGATCTCGCGCAGGGTGCGTCCGTCCACATTGGACGAACTGTTGTTGCGGTCGGTCTCCTGTTCGTTGGCCACGAAGTGCTTGAGCTGCGACTGCACCGGTTCGCGGTCGTTCGCACCGACGCCGCGGCTGTACGCGCCGGCCATCAGGCCGGCGAGCACCGGGTCCTCGCCGAGGTACTCCGACGTGCGGCCGCTGCGCGGATCCCGTCCGCTGGCGATGCCCGGGCCGAGGAGCACGTTGCGCTGCTTGCGCCAGGCCTCGTGGGCGACGGCCGCGCCCTTCTCGCGGGCGAGCGCCGTGTTCCACGACGACGACAGCGACACGTTCGCGGGGAACACGGTCACTGAACGTCGTCTGGGCCGGGTCGTTGGCCGAGTGCTCGTCGAGCCAGCGCAGTTTCTGGTCGAGAGAAGAGGCCGCCAGCAGCGCGTGGGCGCGCTGCGTCGGCGACTTCGTGCGGTCCATCCAGGGGACGCGCGTGCAGTCGGCCGCCGCGGCGGGCGGCGTGCGCACGAGCTGGACGCCCGGCGCCACCACCACCACCACCATCAGCAGCGCGACCAGCAGTGCTCTCTTCGCATGCGTCGATCCTGTGACCGGCCGGTGAACAGCGGCTAGGCCGAAGTTCGCCGGAGGCAGCACGAAATGCACCTCGGCTTGACTCCGCCCGCGCCGGGCGTACATTGCCGGAATGGCCGACCCGCCTGTCGACCGGTCCGGGGCGTTGCTGCACTTCACCGAGGGCACGCTCGCCTACGCGGGGCACTACCTGCACGAGCGGAGCCACCCCGTGCACACCCACAGCTTCCTCGAGGTCGCGCTGGTGACCGGTGGGCACGGCGAACTGGCCTGGACCCGCGAGGACCCGCTGTACAACTATCTACTGTGGACGGGCCCGTACTCGTCGCCCGGCCGCGGTGTGCTGGCCACCCGGCTGCCGCCGGCGGCGCGCGTCGAGTGCGGCGAGCACCTCGACGCGCTCGATCGCCTCCGGTCGCGTCCGTTGAGCCGGTTCCGCGGCGAGCTCATCGGTCGTCTCGTGCTGTTTCTCGGTTGCCTGGCGCGCGCCGTCGCCGACGACCCCGGCCACGCCACCGATCAGCCCAACGGCCCGGCGCACCCCGCGGTGATCCGCGCGATGCGGTTGATGGAGGCCGCGCCCGAACGCCGCTGGACGCTCGCCGACCTCGCCGCCGAACTGCACCTGACCCGGGGCTACCTGGTGCGCCGCTTCAAGGCGACCACGGGCCTGCCGCCGATGGCCTACCTGTCCCGGTTCCGGGTCGAGACGGCCGCCGCCCTGCTGCTGCACACCGACCAGTCGATCACCCAGATCGCCGAGGCCGTCGGCTGGCCCGACGCCAACTACTTCGCCCGCCGCTTCCGGACCCACTACGGGCTCAACGCGACCACGTACCGGGCCCGGTTCTCCCAGTTCACCAGGCAACTGTAAGGAGGAGCACCGGTGCACGTTCGCATCGACCGCTTCGATCCCGGGGCGGCCACCGGGACCGAGCTGCGGGACTACCACGACCTGGTGCTGGCCTCCGGTCGGGTCGACCGGCCCGACGAGGAGCCACCGGCGTACGAGACAGTGGTCGGCCGGCTGCTCGTCCCGATGACCGCGCGGGGGCCGGAGCGGTTCTGGGTGGCCCGCGTCGACGGGCAGGTGATCGGCATCGCGGTGGTGGGTTTCCCCGACGACGAGAACCGGGCGCTCGCGATGACCGACATCCGGGTCCATCCGGCCCGGCGCCGGGCCGGCATCGGCACGCGGCTCCTGCACGCGGCGTTGCCGGCGATGCGCGAGGACGGTCGTACGACGGTGGTCGGGTGGGGCGTGACGGCCGGTGGGGCCGGTGCGGCCTGGGCCGGAGCGCTGGGCTTCCGGGTGGTTCACCACGATGTGCTGCAGATGCTGGACATCCCGTCGGTCGACCCGGCGGTTTGGAACGTCGCGGCACCGCCCGGGTACCGGACGGAGCGCTGGATCGGCACCACGCCGGAGGAGCTGTTGACCTCCTACGCGCGGGCCCGGGGCGCGATCCACGACGCACCGTGGGAGGAGACCACCTACCGGCCTCCACAGTGGACACCCGAGCGGGTCCGGTCGGCCGAGGCCGGCCTGCGCGAACGCCGGGTCGAGCAGCGCGTGGTGGTCGCCGTGCACGAGGCGACCGGCGTGGTCGCCGGCCTGACCGAGGTGGAGCTGCACGAGACCCGCCCGGACCTCGCGTACCAGGGCGACACCGCGGTGCCGGCGGCGCACCGGGGCCGGGGGATCGGTCGCTGGGTCAAGTCGCACATGGTGCGGTGGCTGCGGGACGAGCGTCCGGGCGTGCGGCGGGTGGGCACGTCGACCGCCGCCGCCAACGTCCACATGATCAGGGTCAACCACGAGGTCGGGTACCGGACGGTGCGGAGCATGGTCGACGTCGAGGCCGAGGTGGCGGCGCTCGCGCCGCGGGGACGGCGCCAGGCAGGCATCGATCGTGTGGAATGATCCGGTCGTGAGCGGTCCTGCTCTCGCGATGGACGGCATGAGTGCCTTGGTCATCGGTGGCGGCGGCGGTGGTATCGGACGTGCGATCTCACGCGCGTTCGCCGCGGCCGGGGCGGCTGTCGCTGTTGCCGATCGCGATCAGGACCGGGCGGCTGAGGCCGCCGACGAGCTGACCGGGTCCGGCGCCCGTGCGGTCGCGTTGGTCGGTGACGTGCGGTCGCGTTCCGACGTGGACGGGTTCGTCACCGGGACCGTGGCGGAGTTCGGTCGGCTCGACGCGCTGGCGACGGTCGTCGGGGGACAGGTCGCGTTCGTACCCGCGGTGCGGCTGCACGAAATGGGCGATGAGGACTGGGACCTCGTCTACGAGCTGAATCTTCGCTATGTCGCGCGTGCGGCCCGCGCCGCCATCCGTGCTTTCCTGCACCAGGGAACGGGCGGATCCATCGTCAGCATCGGCTCAGTCACGGGACTGATGGCCGCGCCCCGGCAGGCGGGCTACGGCGCGGCCAAGGCCGGCCTCGTCAGCCTCGCCAGGACGGTTGCCGCGGAGTACGCCGGCGACGGCATCCGGATGAACGTCGTGGCGTGCGGTGCGATCGCGACGTCGGCGCGGCCCGCCGGTAACGCCGCCCAGGTCCCGATGGGCCGGATCGGTGTACCGGATGACGTCACCGCGGCAGCGGTCTACCTGGCCTCGCCACTGTCGTCCTACATGACCGGGCAGACTCTCGTGGTCGACGGAGGCGTCACCGTCCGCGGCCCGTTCTCCGCCCGGGACTGACCCGCTCGCTCCCGAGAGTGAGGCGCGGGCATGCCACCGCCACCGATACTGGCGGCGGAGGATTGTGCCCGTGATGGAGCGGCTGGCGGCCATGCGGCGGCGGTTCGAGGCTTTACCGCCGATCGTGGTGGACGTCGTGCTCGCCGTCGTCTGCTTCCTCGCGACCGTGACCGGCCCGGTCAAGTTCTCCCACCATCCCGGCTGGCTCACGATGGGGCTGGCCGCGGTGACGGCGGTTCCGCTGGTCTGGCGGCGGCGGGCGCCCGTGCTGGTCACCGCGCTGGTGGCGGTCGGGACGCTGGGCCTGACCGTCACCCGGGCCATCCAGGCCATCCCGATGCCGTACGGGCAGGTCGTCGCGACGTACACGGTCGCGGCGGTGGCGCCGCCGATCTGGCGGTGGACGGTCCTCGGCGTGACCGCGGCCCTGACCGTGCTGTCGGTGCTGGTGCTCTTCGAGCAACGGCCGTCGACGCTGGCACTGGCCGGGCTGCCGTTCGTGGTCGCGTACGCGCTCGGGGTCAGCACGCGGGCGCGGCGGAACCGGATCGCGATGCTCGAGGAACGCTCCCGGCGCCTGACGGAGTCGGCCGCGGCGACGGCCGTGCGGGAGCGCGAACGGATCGCCCGGGAGATCCACGACATCGTGGCCCACTCGGTCAGCCTGATGGTGGTGCAGGCGGAGGCCGGTCTGGTGCAGGCCGGCGATCCGGACCGGGCGGCCGACAAGTTCGAGACGATCTCCGGGACCGGCCGGGAGGCGCTGGCCCAGTTGGACCGGGCGCTCGGCGTGCTGCGGGCGAACGGCGACGAGGGGACGCGGCAGCCGCAACCGGGGCTCGCCGATCTGCCGGCGTTGGTGGAACGGGCCCGGCAGGCGGGCGTCGCCGGCGAACTGACCGAGGACGGCCACCCCCGGCCGATCCCCGCCGACCTCGCGGCGGCGGTGTACCGCGTGACGCAGGAGGCGGTCACCAACGCGATCCGGCACGCTCACGCCCGTCACCTATGGGTTTGCCTGTCGTGGCGGCCCGCCGCCCTCGCGATCACCGTGGACGACGACGGCCGGGGGCCGACCGCCGCCCCGCCGGCCGGCGGACACGGGCTGATCGGGATGCGGGAACGGGTGGACGCGTTCGGCGGTGCTCTCACCACCGGTGCCCGCCCGGGCGGGGCCGGCTTCCGGGTCGCCGCGGTGCTGCCGCTGAACGGGGACGGTCGTGGCTGAGCCGATCCGGGTGCTCGTCGTCGACGACCAGGCGTTGGTCCGGCAGGGCTTCGCCGTCATCCTGGCGGCGGAACCGGACCTCACGGTCGTCGGCGAGGCCGGGGACGGCGCGGCGGCGGTCGCGGCCACGCTGGAGACCCGGCCGGACGTGGTGCTCATGGACGTCCGGATGCCCGGCGTCGACGGCATCACCGCCACCGCCGAGATCTGCGCCCGCACACCCGCCCGGGTGCTCATGCTGACCACCTACGACCTCGACCAGCACGTCTACGACGCGTTGCGGGCCGGGGCGAGCGGCTTCCTGCTCAAGAGCATGCGCGGGCGGGAACTGGTCGACGCGGTGCGGGTGGTCGCCGCCGGGGAGTCCCTGCTGGCGCCGACGGTCACCCGCCGCCTGATCGCCGACGTGGTGCGCGGGGGGCCGCTTCCCGACCCGGGTTCGGCGAAACGTCTGGCGGCACTGAGCCGGCGGGAGACCGACACGCTCCGGGCGCTCGCCCGGGGGTTGTCCAACGCGGAGATCGCGGCCGACCTGTTCGTCACCGAACACACGGTGAAGACGCACGTCAGCAACCTGCTCGCCAAGCTCGGGCTGCGTGACCGGGTGCAGGCGGTCGTGCTCGCGTACGAGTCCGGGCTGGTCGTCGCGGGGACTCCCGCGAAGGAGTGAGCCCCGGGTCCCTCGCGTTGGCGTTCCGCCCGCCCGGCCCGGCCGCCGAGCATCGAGCCATGCTCTCCGTGGTCGCCCGGCTGTCGGTCCGCCGGCCCGTTCTGGTTGTCGTGGTGTGGTTGGCGGCCGTCGCCGGCTCGTTCGCCGTCGGCACCGGCGTCTTCGACCGGCTCGTCAGCGACGTCGGCCAGGTTCCGGGCAGCGAGTCCGACCGCGCCGCCGACCTGATCGACCGGGCCGACGGGCCGCGCTCCATCTCGCTCAGCGCGATCGTGTACGGGGCGCCGGTCACCGATCCGGCCCTGATCGCGGCGGTCGACGCCGCGATCGCCGACGTCCGGGGAATGCCCGGCGTCGTCGCCGTCACCGACCCGGTGCCGTCGACCGCCAGCGGGCGGGCGTTCGGGTTGCGGGTCCAGGTCGAGCCCGGACCGGACGCCGACGCGACCGTGCGCGCGGTGAACGACCGGCTGCACCGCATCGCCACCGGCACCGTCGCCGGGCCCGGCGCTGTGGCTGTCGCCGTGTCCGGCGGAGGGCTGACCGACCAGGAGTTCAACCACCAGGCCCAGTCCGACGTGCGGAAGGCCGAAACGCTGACCACGCCGGTCGTGCTGCTGTTGCTGCTGTTCGTGTTCGGCGGGTTGACCGCCGCCGGGCTGCCGCTGCTGATCGCGGTGGCCGGGGTCGGCGGCACGTTCGCGATCCTGTTCGCGTGCAGCGAGGTCACCGACGTGTCGGTGTACTCGATCCAGGTGGCCACGATGCTGTCCGTCGGCCTCGCCGTCGACTACGGGTTGCTGATCGTGAGCCGGTTCCGGGAGGAACGCGCGGTCGTCCCGGGCGTGCCGGCCGCGGTGATCCGCACCATGGCGACGGCCGGGCGCACCGTCGTCTACTCGGGGCTGACCGTCGCCGCGGTGCTCGCCGGTCTGCTGGTGTTCCCCGACCCGTTCCTGCGCTCGATGGGGGTCGCCGGCGTCGGCGTGGTGACGTTCGTCGTCGCGGCCGCTGTCACCCTGCTGCCCGCGCTGCTGGCACTGGCCGGGCGGCGCATCCGCCCGGTGCGCCCGGCGCCGCGCATCCGCACGGTACGGCCGGCGCGGCCGGCGCCGGCGCTGTTGGCGCTGGCCGGGCGGCGCATCCGCTCGGCGCTGCCGGTGCTGCCGGTGCTGCCGGTGCGGCCGGCGCCGGCGCACGGCGGCCGGTTCGCCGCGATCGCCCGGGCGGTGCAGCGCCGGCCGCTGCTGACCCTGCTGGCCGCGGCGGCGCTGATGCTGCTGCTCGCCGTGCCGGTCCTCGACCTGCGGCTGGCGCAGGTGGACGCGCGGCTGCTGCCCGCCACGACGCAGACGCGCCAGGTGCACGACGCGACCGCGGCGCACTTCCCGGAACTGGACACGCCGGCACCGATCGTGATCGCGATCGGGGCGCCGGCCGACAGCCCGGTGGTCGCCGCGCTGCGGCGGCGGATCCTGGCGGTGCCCCACGTGACCGGGATCGCGCCGGCCGCCGGAACCGGACCGGTGACGGTGCTGCGGGCGACCATCGACGTGCCCGGCTACAGCCCGCAGGCGCGCCGGGCGGTGGCGGCGATCCGGGCTCTCCGGCCTGTCCGGCCTCTCCCGCCTTTGGCAGCGCCGGTCGAGTTCGCGGTGACCGGGGACACGGCCTTGCTCGTCGACTACGAGGCGATGATCACCGGCCGCCTGCCGTACGCGGTCGCGGTCATCGCGCTCGGCACGCTCGTGCTGCTGTTCCTGTTCACCGGCTCGGTGCTGCTGCCGGTCAAGGCGGTGGCGACCAACGTGCTGAGTATCGGTGCCGCGCTCGGCGCCGTGGTGTGGGTGTTCCAGCAGGGCCACCTCGCGTCCTGGTTCGGCACCACCAGGCTCGACGCGACGCACGTGTCAGTGCCGGTGCTGGTCGGTGCGATCGCGTTCGGCCTGTCCGTGGACTACGAGGTGTTCCTGCTCTCCCGGATCCGGGAGAACTGGCTGGCGACCGGCGACAACCAGGAAGCGGTGGCCCGCGGCCTGCAGCACACCGGACGGATCATCACGTCGGCCGCGCTGCTGCTGGCCGTCGTGTTCGCCGGCTTCCTGACGGCCGGTTTCGTGCCGGTCAAGGCGATCGGGCTCGGACTGACGCTGGCGGTGGCACTCGACGCCACGGTCGTGCGCCTGCTCCTGGTACCGGCGACGATGACGCTCGCGGGCCGCTTCAACTGGTGGGCCCCCGCCCCGCTCCGCGGTCTGCACACCCGCCTGGGCCTGACCGAGCCCGCGGGCCCTCGCCGAGCGCAGGCTGTCCGTCAGTAGCCAACGCGCCCATGCCATTCGAAGGGGACTCAATGGTAAGCGGATCTGTTGTCTCTGCGTACGTGTTGATCACCGTGCCGGCCAAGCGTTCGGGAGATCTGGTCAACACCCTGCTCGACGAGTTTCCCGAGTTCGTCAAGGAAGCCGAAGCTGTCTACGGCGAGGCCGATGTCATCGCGCGGATCGAGACCTCGTCCGTCGATGAACTGCACCAGCTCGTCATGGAGAAGATTCAGAAGTTGCGCAATGTGACCGTCACCCGGACGTTCATCATCATCCCGAACATGCGCTCAGTGCAAACCGGATAGCAACGTGTCGAGCACGGCGTACATCGCGATCGGCGTGATGGGCGGAGCGGTCATCGCGGGCGTCTTCTCCGTTCTTGTCGTTCTGGTCGGGCATCGAACCAGCCAGCGCAAGGCGCATCTGGAGAGGGCGGTCGAGAAGCACCTCGAACGCTACGAGAGGGTCTTCGTCGCTGCTCGAACCGCCCAGGACTCGCTGCGTAACTACCTGCGGATCAGCGGCCGCGTCGACGACCGCTCCGACCCGTTCCTGTTCCAGCTCCTGGCAATCGCCACGGAATCCGTCAACGAATTCTGTGTGTCGGTTACCTGGACCCACAATCCGGGAATGTTGTATTTGGACATCAAACTGGAGGAGAAATGCCTCTCGGTGCGAGACCTGCTGCTGGGCTGGCTCGCGGTGCGTCGAGTTCATTGGGGTGAGGTCGCCACGGTTCGGAGGACCGAACAGTACGAACCCATACCACTCGACCAGGTCCCGAATCTCAGGCTCGGCGACTACCGCGAACTGCGCCTGGAAACCCGCCGCCTCGTGCTCAGCAGCGCCGAGGACATTTCCCGCCTCCGGCAGATCGACAAGCTGCTTTCCGCCGTCATCGCGGATCTCAAGGCAGTGGTCGCCTATTGACCGGGGTCAGAGGCCCAGGCAGTCGTTGACGGCGTCCTCGAAGTCCTCGTCGTTGCGTGTCGTGCGGTCGGCGAAGGACAGGCAGTCGCTGAAGATCCACCACAGGTCGTAGATCTCCGCCTCCTGCGGCTCCGGCGTGGTGAGGTCGTACACGCACCCCCGCAGCGCCGCCCGACCCGTGTGCTCCTCGCACGTGACCACGGCCCGGTGGAACTCGACATGCTGCGGCGTGCGGGGGGCCGCCGCGGCGGGCGTCGACGTGGCCGCCAGGCCCAGCCCGGTGGCCACTGCGGCGAGCGCGAGCCGCCTGACATGTGTCATCGACATGGTGACTCCTTCGGATCCACGTACGGCAGGGTGCCGTACGCGTCCATGAGTCACGGACCCGCGCGACGCCAACACAAAACCGGTGTCGGCTGGGCGACACTCCGTCAGGTGGGTGGCGGCGGTGCCGGGTCGGTAGCGGACCGGGCAACGAGCAGGTGGAAGGAGTCGGGGCCGGGTCCGACGCGACGGTGATCGACCGGGGTCAGCCCGGCGGCGGTGAGGGCGGCGTGCACCTCGGCCAGCGGGCGTAGTCGGAACCCGTGGGCCGTCACCGGGTCACGTCGCATCGCGTCGGGATCGCCCAGGCCGAGGACCAGCCGACCGGTCGGCGACAGCGCGCGGGCCAGTTCGGCGAAGACGGTGTCCGGCACGAAATAGATGGTGTTGATCGTCATGGCCGCGTCGAGGGATCCGTCGGGGAGGGGCAGGTCGGTCATCGAGGCCTCGTGCAGCGCGAGGCGCCCGTCGGCGACGGCACGGCGGTGCCGGTACCGGACGCGATCGAGCATCACCGGGGAGATGTCCACGCCGTGGACGCGGCCGGTCGACCCGACCCGGTCGAGCAGCAGGGCCAGACCCATGCCGCCGCCGAAACCGATGTCGGCCACGACGTTGCCCGGTGCGGGTGCCAGCGCGTCGACGGCAGCGGCGACAGCGTTCCGGTTGGCGCGATTGAGCATCGATCCCATGGCCCGGCCGGCGACGCCGTGCGGGCGGCGGAGTTGTCCCGCCAGACCCACCAGCAATCTCTCCCTGATGGTCATGTTCAGGGGCGTGCGTCGTAGTGGGTGCGGGCTTCGAAGACCTGGTCCATGTGTGTCTCCGCCCAGTTCTTGATCGCGATCATCACCGGGAACAGGTCGTGGCCGAGCGGGGTGAGTTCGTAGTCGACGCGGGCCGGTACCGAGGCGGTGACCGTGCGGGTGACCAGGCCGTCGCGTTCCAGTGTGCGCAGGGTCTGGGTGAGCATCTTCTGGCTGACGCCGGCGATGCGGTTGGCGAGCTGGCTGTGCCGCTGCGGGCCGCCGGCGAGGGCTGGGATCACCAGGGCGACCCACTTGTCGGTGAGCCTGCTCAGCAGTTCGCGGGTCGGGCACCGGTCCAGGAACGCGTCGTAGTCGCGTTTGGCCTGTTCACGGCGTTGCGCCGCGGTTGTCGTCGCCATTTCTCCTCCATCGG
This sequence comes from Virgisporangium aurantiacum, assembly GCF_016863635.1. Taxonomy (GTDB): domain Bacteria; phylum Actinomycetota; class Actinomycetes; order Mycobacteriales; family Micromonosporaceae; genus Virgisporangium; species Virgisporangium aurantiacum. Next base: position 79,268 of record NZ_BOPG01000071.1, read on the forward strand.
TGCCCTAGGCACTTTACGGTACCTACTTTCTCATGGTGCCCGTCGGTTCGTACGGTCGTGGTGATCACGAGATTCCATGAAGGAGACGGCGATGCGCGCAGTCAGCTATGCACAGTTCGGCGGGCCGGAGGTCCTGCACGTGGCCGACGTGCCGGTGCCCGAGCCGGGGCCGGGGCAGGTACGGGTGCGGGTCGCCGCGTCCGTCCTCCACCCGGTCGACCTGATGATCCGCGCCGGTCGGTTCCCGGCCCCGCTGCCGACCGGTCTGCCGTACACACCCGGCTGGGATGTGGCCGGCACCGTCGACGCGGTCGATCCGGCGGTCGAGGGGTTCACGGTCGGCGACGAGGTCATCGGCTTCTCGCCATGGCTGCAGACCACGGTCGGTGCCCACGCGGAGTACGTGGTGCTCGACGCGGCCGGGCTGACCGCCGCGCCCGCCGGCGTTCCCGCCACCGAGGCGGCGACCCTGCCGACCAACGGTCTCGCCGCCGCCCAGGCCCTCGACCTGCTCGCGCTCCCGGCGGGTTCGACCGTGCTCGTCACCGGCGCCGCCGGGCAGGTCGGCGGGTTCGTCCTGGCGCTGGCCCGGGCGGCCGGCCTGCACGCCACCGGACTCGCCGGAGCCGACGACCGTGCGTTCGTGGAGTCGCTGGGCGCGGCGTTCCTGTCGCGCACCGACGACCCGACCGGGACCTTCGACGCGGTCGTCGATCTGGCGGTCGTCGGTCCCTCGCTGCTGGACCACGTCCGCGACGGCGGCGGCTACGTGGCCGCGTCCCCGCCGCTCCGGCCGGAGCCGGTGCGGGGAATCCGGACCTTCGCGCTGGAGGTGCTTCCGGACGGACGGCGGCTTGGCGAACTGGTCACCCTCGTCACCAGCGGCGACATCCCGCTACGGGTCGCCGGTGTGTACCCCTTCGACGACGCCGCGGCCGCACACGACCGGCTGGCCCGGGGCGGCGTCCGCGGCGGCGTGGTGATCGTCCCGTGACCTGTGGCTTTCAGCCGGAGGCCGGGCCGTCGTCGACGCACATGATGTTGCCCTCGCTGTCCTTGAACCAGGCAGCCTTTCCCATCCCGGGGATGGTGGCCACCGAGCCGTTCCACTCGACGCCGGGCATGCCTTCGTAGACCTCGAAGACGACCCCCTTGGCAACGAGATCGCGCACCTCTTGATCGACGTCCTCGACATGCCACTGGGCGATCGTGTGACCCGCCTGCCCGGCGAGTTCGGTCTTGTAGACGTTGAAGAAGGTCCCGCTGGCGGTCCGGTACCGCAACGCCTGCCCGCCGAACTCGGCGACGGGCGTCAGTCCCAGCTTGTCCGAGTAGTACTCGCGGGCTCGGTCGAGGTCGGCGGCGGGAATGTTGGCTTCCACAGCGCTGTGGCTCAGCATTGTTCCTCCCGATGCAGGCGAAGCTCCGGCGCGGCCACGCCCCGCGGAGCGTACGCCGAAGAGGCGCTCCGCAGGCCGGTTGGCCTGCGGATTCGGCCGTTCGGGTGACCGGGCGGCACCGATGAAGTGTGGGGCGGTGTCGAGGACGGCCATGCCGGTGGTGCCGGTGGCGACCCGGGTGAGTACGGCACCGGTCGGGTCGAGCACGCTGGTCGGGCCGAGACCGATGCGGGACTCGTCGCGCTCGCCGGTGACGTCGGCGGAGACCAGCCACATGCCGGTCTCGCGGGCCCGCCGGGCCCGGTACCAGCAGTACCCGCGCATCGTGGGCGGCGACCGCGGCAGCGGCCTGCGGGAACTGTGTGTCGTAGCAGATGTTGATTCCGAACCGGACCCGGTCGAGATCGAAGACCGGGTAGCTGTCGCCGGCGACGAAGACGGATTCCCCGATGGTCAGGAACGTCTTGCGGTACCGGCCGAGCACCTGCCCCCGGGTGATGACCAGCGCGGTGTTGAAATAGACGCCGCCAGCCCGCTCGATCATGCCGATCACCAGCGTCAGCAGGTCGACCTCCGCGGAGTCCGCCCGCACGGCGAAGTCGCGGACAACCCGCAGCGCCCCGTCGATGTCACCGAGAATCTCGTGTGGTGGTTGTCGTGCCCGTCCCAACGAGTCGATCTTGCAGTTGTGCTCGCCGAAAAACGGGCGAATTCCGGCGAAAGGGCGGGCACAACTGCAAGATCAGCGACGTTGGGTCCATCGTGCCGAGAGTGTCGGGTACCCGATTGATCGGGCCGACGCGATCGGTGTAGCGGGGCGCGGGGAGCGGCAGCGCTGGTCCACCCCCCTCTTTTTGCGGACCAGCGCCCCCGGCGACCACCGTAGGAAAGAGTTCGATACGAACTCGATACGTCAGGTACAAAAGGGGTCGTGGACGTCAGCTTCCGAGTACTCGGGCCACTGGAAGTCCACTACGGAGACTCCCGGCTCGAGATCGGCACACCGAAGCAGCGCACCGTTCTGGCGATGCTGTTGTTGCACGCCAACCAGGCGGTGACTCCGGCCCGGCTGGTCAACGAGTTGTGGCCGGAACACGCGCCGAACTCCGCGCACGCCAACGTCACCACGTACCTCAGCCGCCTGCGCCGCGTCCTCGCCGGGGCGGGCTGTCGATTGGAGCGGAGCGACTCCCGTTACGTGCTGACCACCCGGGCGGAGACGATCGACCTGCACCGGTTCGCGGCCGAGGCCGCCGCCGGCGATGCGGCGTCGGCCGCCGCTGATCCGGCCGCTGCGGCAGAGCGTTGGGGACGCGCGGCCGCGATGTGGCACGGCGAGATCTTCGAGGGCGTGCCGACGGGACCGACACTCGACATCGCCCGGACCGAGTGGACGGAGCGCCGGACGACCGTCCTCGAACAGTACGCCCGGGCGCAGCTGCGCCTGGGGAATCCGGCCGTCGTGGTGGCGGATCTGCGCCGCCATGCCGGCGCCGAGCCGCTTCGGGAGTCCGGCTGGCTGCTCCTCATGGCCGCGCTGTACCTGGAGGGCAATCCCGCGGCCGCGTTGCGCGCGTACGAGGACGCGCGGTCGGTCCTCGCCGAGCAGTTGGGTGTCGGTCCGACCGCGCACCTGCGCCGCATGCGGGACGCGATCGGCATCGACGACCGCGTCCGGGTCCTTGCGCAGCTCGACAGCGACACCGACAACGGTGCCGCCGGGGCCGCGGGCGCGCCGGTGGTGCCGCGCAGGAAACCGGCGCAGCTGCCCGCCGACGTTTCCGCGTTCACCGGTCGTACGGCTCAACTTCACCAGTTGACCTCGCTGCTGCGCCGTCCTCAGGGCCGGTCCACTGTGGTCGTCTCCGCGATCTCCGGCACGCCGGGCGTGGGCAAGACCGCCTTGGCGGTGCATTGGGCGCACCAGGTGGCAGAGCGGTTCCCCGACGGGCAGCTGTACGTGAACCTGCGCGGCTACGACCCCGACGAGCCGATGACCGCCGCGGACGCGTTGGCGCGGTTTCTGGCCGTCCTCGGGGTGGCCGACTCCGACATCCCGGTGGAGACCGACGAGCGGGCCGCCCGGTACCGCACCGAGACCGCCGGCCGGCGGATGCTCATCGTTCTTGACAACGTGCTGTCGGAGGATCACGTTCGGCCGCTGCTGCCCGGCACGGGTTCCTGCGCCGTCGTGGTGACCAGCCGCGACCGGCTGGCCGGGCTGGTCGCTCGGGACGGCGCCACCCGGCTCGATCTGGACCTGCTGCCCGAGGCCGACGCCGTCGCCCTGCTGCGCCAGCTCATCGGTGTCCGCGTCGACGCCGAACCCGAGGCCGCCGGCGCGTTGGCCAGCCTGTGCGCGCGGCTGCCGCTGGCCCTGCGGGTCGCCGCCGAGCTGGCTGTATCGCGGGCGACGACGAGCTTGGCCCAGCTGGTTGCCGAGCTGGGCAACCGCGACCACCTGCTGGACCGTTTGGACGCCGGCGGTGACCCGCACGCCGCGGTCGCGGCGGTCTTCTCCTGGTCCTACCGGCACCTGCCGGCCGACGTGGCGCGGGTGTTCCGGCTGTTCGGTCTGCACCCCGGCCGCGACGCCGACGCGTACGCCGTTGCCGCCCTGGCCGACACCGATCTCGACGCGGCCCGTCGCGCGCTGGATCTGCTGGCCCGCGCGCACCTCGTCCACCCGACCGGCGCCGACCGGTTCGGCATGCACGACCTGCTGTGGGCGTACGCGAAGGACGAGGCCGCCACCGACGACCGCCGAGCGGCGTTGGGCCGGCTGTTCGACTACTACCTCGCCACCGCGGCAACCGCGATCGACCTGCTGTACCCGGCCGAGGCGCACCGCCGGCCACGCGTGCCCGCGGTGACGACACCCGTGCCGGACCTGGGTGACCCGGCCGCGGCCCGGCGGTGGCTCGACGCCGAGCGCGCCTGCCTGCGTGCCACCGCCGGGTACGCGGCCACCGATGGCTGGCCCACGTTCTCGATCCGGCTTCCCGCGCTCCTGTTCCGCTACCTCGCCGGCGGGCTGCACGACGACGGCCTCGCGATCTTCCGCCATGGCCGGCACGCCGCCCGGCAGGTCGGCGATCGAGCCGGTGAGGCGAACGCCATCAACGGCATCGGCTCCGCATACGCCCAGGTGGGCCGGCACGCAGCGGCGGCTGAGCAGTTCAACCGGGCGCTGCGGCTGTTCGGCGAGGTGGGTGACCGCACCGGTGAGGCCCGCGCCCGGACCAATCTCGGGCTGACCGACGAACGGCTGGGCCGCTACGCGTCGGCCGCCGACCAGCACGAGCGGGCGCTGGCGAACTTCCGGCACGTGGGTGACCGCACCGGTGAAGCACGCGCGTTGACCAACCTCGGCATCGTGGAACAGCGGCTGGGCCGGCATGCCGCGGCGGGCGACCACCTGAGGCAGGCGTACGACCTGTTCAGCCTGCTCGGCGACCGGACCGGTGAGGCCAGCGCGCTGGACAAGCTCGGCACCGTCGACGCGGAGCTGGGTAGGTACGAACCGGCCGTCGACCATCATCAACGGTCCCTCGCGCTGTACCGGCAGCTCGGCAACCGGCGCGGCGAAGCGGGTGTGCTGGACAACCTCGGCATCGCGCACTGCCTGCTCGGTCGGCTGGAGGAGGCAGCGGCGTTCCACCTGCGCGCGCTGGCACTGTTCCGTGAGATCGGCGACCGCGACGGTGAAGCCTGGGCGCTCAACGGTCTCGGCGCGGCCTCCGAGCCGGCCCACGCCGCGCACCACTACGCCGCGGCGCTGACGGTCGCCGCCGAAACGGGCGTCCGCGACCAGCAGGCCCGCGCACACGCCGGCCTCGCCACGGCGTACCGGGCGACCGGCGACCTCGGCCGTGCCCGCGAGCACGAGGCGTACGCGTCGGCCCTGTACACCGACCTCGGCCGGCCGGCGCTGAAGGCCCTTTTGTGACGACGGAGAGCGCGCTACTGCGACGGCAGGGGGAACGCGACCGGGCTGTGCCGCCCGCGCCGGTCGACCGCGCGGACGCCGAAGAACACGTTGTCCTTGGAGAGGTCGATCCGGGCGGTGGTGACGTCGCCGACCGGGACGACGTGGGTCCACACCGGTTCGGTGGTCTCCCGCCACACCACCTCGTACCCGGCGAGGTCGGGCTCGGGTCCGCGGGTCCAGACCAGATCGGTGTCGTTGGTCAGGCGGTTGGTGAGGATCTGCACGCCGGTCGGGGTGCCCGGACCCTGCGCAAGTGACCACAGGACCGCGGCGTTGACCCGGGCAACCCGCCCGATGTAAGCGAAGTCGCAGAACTCCGGCAGGTCACCGAACTGCTTGCCGTTCTCGACCCGCACGTCCTGGTGCTGGTGGGCGAAGTCCTCGCGGGGCTCCGTGAACCGCGCGGCCGGGTACGCCTGCTCCAGGAACGCGATGTGGTCGCTGCCGCGCAGATACCGGTCCCGTCGGTAGATGACCCGGATGCGCATGCCGGTGGCCGGGTTCTCGGCCACGTCCTGCACGAATCTGGCCAGTTGACGCGACGGGGAGTCGTTCTCGCCGCCGACGTTGCGACGGATGTTGGCCTGCTGCGGCGTCTCGGCGGTGGGCACGCCCTCGGCGAACAGGCGGACCGTGTGCGGGTCGCGGCTGCCGTCGTCGCCGACGCTGCTGCCCACGATGTCGTAGCTGAACATGCCCTGGACGTCGGCGCCGGCGGCCTTCATCAGCGTGGCCATGTGCCGGGACCCGAAGAGCCCCTGCTCCTCGCCGGCGACCGCCGCGAGGACCACGGTGGCCCGGAGCGGACGGGTGGCCAGCAGCCGGGCGACCTCCATGGCCACGGCCACGCCCGAGGCGTCGTCGTCGGCACCCGGGGCGTCGGCGACGGCGTTGAGCACGTCGGTGACGCGGGAGTCGTAGTGCCCGGTCACCACGTAGATCCGGTCGGGTGCCTCGACTCCACGGAGGGTGGCGACCACGTTCGTGATCGTGGTGGCGGTGGGGATCCGCGGTGCCGGTTCCTGGACGTACGACTGGAGCTCGACGCTCATCCGCCCGCCGGACGTGGCGGCGTACCGCTGGAACTCCTGGAAGATCCAGTCCCGGGCCGCCCCGATGCCCCGGTTCGGGTCGTCCTGGCTGGACAGCGTGTGCCGCGTGCCGAACGCGGCGAGACGGCGAACGATGGCTTCGATGCGCCCGGCGTCGACCCGGCGCAGGAGGTCGCGCAGCTCCGGGTCGGGCGCCTGCGTGGTGGCCGGACGCGGGCCGGAAGCGCCGCCGGTCGCCGCGGCCACGTCCGGTTCGGCCGCGGCGCGGGTGGCCGCTCCGACGGCACCGACGAGGGCGCCCCCGGTGGCGAGCGATCCGGTCAGTACCACGCGCCGGCTGGGCGTACCCGGGATGACCACGGGTGACGGCTCGGACGATGACGTCGCCATGAGGCGTTTCTACGCCCCGGACCGAAGCGCATCCATAGCTGTCTCTATGTTTGGCCCATCGCGCCAGGACGGGCGCGGCAAGCGTGGCGTTCGACGTTACTATTCACAATGTGTATAGTGGCCCCCTGTGAGTGTCGCGCACGTCCTGTTGGGAATGCTCGCGGAGGGTGCAGCCCACGGCTACGACCTCAAGCGGGCGCATGATGCCCGGTTCCCCAGCGCCAAGCCGCTGGCGTTCGGGCAGGTCTACACGGCGCTGGCGAAGTTGGAACGCGAGGGGCTGGTCGAGGTGGCGGAGACGGGGCAGGACGGCGGGCCGGAGCGGACCACGTATGCGCTCACCGGCGAGGGCGGGGCGGCGCTACGCGATTGGCTCGCCGGTACCGAGACGCCGGGGCCGTACTCCGCCGACGAACTGGTACGCAAGGCGGTCACCGCGTTGCGGCTCGGCGTCGACGCGAGCGGCTTCCTGCGTTCGCAGCGGGCGGTGCACCTGGCCCGGATGCGCGATCTGCTGAGCCAGCAGCGCGACGCGGTCGACGTCGACGCGCGCATCGAGATCGACCACTCCATCTTTCACCTCGACGCGGATCTCCGGTGGCTGGAGACCGCGGCACAACGGGTGTCCGGTAAGGGGGCGGATCCGTCATGAGTGTGCTGGTGGCCGCGCACGCGGTGCGCAAGTCGTTCGGCCGGACCGAGGCCCTTCGCGGTGCCACGATGTCCGTCGACGACGGCGAGGTCGTCGCCGTCACCGGTCGGTCCGGCAGCGGCAAGTCCACGCTGTTGATGTGCCTGGCCGGTGTGCTGCGGCCGGACGCCGGGCGGATCGAGTACAGCGGCGGGCGGCTCGACGAGTTGTCCGAACGGGATCGCACCCGGCTGCGCCGGCGGGAGTTCGGGGTGGTGCTCCAGTTCGGCCAGTTGGTGCCGGAACTGACCGCCGTGCAGAACGTCGCGCTGCCCTTGCTGTTCGAGCGGCACGAGCGGGCCGCGGCGATGCGGTCGGCCATGAGCTGGCTCGATCGCCTCGGCGCCGGCGACGTTGCGGGCGCCCGGCCGGGCGAGTTGTCCGGCGGTGAGGCGCAGCGGGTGGCGATCGCCCGGGCCCTCGTCACCGGGCCACGCGCGATCTTCGCGGACGAGCCGACCGGCGCGCTGGACACGGTCTCCGGCGATCAGGTGCTCACCGCGTTGCTGACGGCCGCCCGGTCCAGCTACGCGACGGTCGTTCTGGTGACCCACGACAACCGCGTCGCCGCCCATGCCGATCGCGAGATCGTCCTGCGTGACGGCGCCGTCGAGCCGGCGGCGGTGGCGCGATGATCGGCGTCAGCCTGGCCCTGATCCGCGCCGGCGGCTGGCCCCGCATGGTGCTCCTCGCGACGTGCACCGCGGTGGTCAGCGGGCTCCTGCTGGTGGTCGTCGCGATCCTGCGGCTACCCGCCGAGCCCACCGAGTCGCTGTTCGCGCTGGTGTACGAGCCGGGCCTGCGCGGGGGCACCGCATTCGGCACAGCCATGCTGTGCGTGCCGGCGCTTCTGTTGCTGCACCAGGCCGTGCGGCTCGGCACGGCCGCGCGGGAGCGCCGGCTCGCGTCGCTGCGCCTCGCCGGCGCGACGCCGGGCGACGTCCGCGCGATCGGAGCGATCGAGGTGACCGTCCCCGCGTTCGTCGGCAGCGTCGCGGGAATCGGCGTCTACGGCCTGCTGCGCGTCCTGTTCGGGGGGAGTGCCGCGTACGTCCGGCTCGTGCCCACCACCGTGGCTCCGTCCGGGTGGCAGGTGGGTCTGGTCGTCCTCGGCGTCACAGGGCTCGGCCTGGCGGTGGGCCTGTTCGCATCCCGGCGAATGGTGGTCACGCCGCTCGGCGTGACCCGGCGGCAGGCCCCGCCGCCGCCGCGGCCGTGGGGGGCGTTGCTCATGCTCGCCGCCCTCGGCGGCGCTGTGCTCTCCACGTTCACCACGAGAATGTCCCGCCAGGTCGACCAGCTGATCATCCTGGCCATGGTGACGCTGGCGGTGCTCGGCATCGTGAGCCTGGCGCCCTGGTTCGCGTACCGGGCCGGCCGGTTCGTCCTCGGGCGCACCGCCTCGCCCACGACGACGCTGGCCGCCGGCCGCGTGGTGGCAGAACCGCGGGCGGTGGGGCGGGCGGCGGCCGCCGTCGGCGGCATCGCGCTGGTCGCCGGCGGCGCCGGCGCGCACCTGGACGACGTCGTGCGGCCGGCCGACAGCGACACCTTCTTCAGGGTGTCCTACCTGCTGGTGGCGCTGCTGTTGCTGACGGCTCTGCTGCTGGTCGTCGGCACGCTCGTCGTGCACTCGGTGGAGTCGCTGCTGGACCGCAAGCGCTCGATCGCCGCGCTGGCCGCGCTCGGCACGTCGCCCAGGGAGTTGGAGCGGGTCCAGTTCGCCGAGATCGCGCTCGCGTCCATGCCGGTGGCGGCGGCCGGTGCGCTGATCGGCTCGGTCGCGATGGGCGTCCCCACACTCACGTCGCCGTTGTCGATCGCCCTGCCGTTGGTGACGATCGCGGTCGTCCTCGGCCTGCTGTGGCTCGCGGCCGAACTGGCGGTGCGCGCCACCCGGCCATGGGTGCGCCGCGCCACGGCGGTGGACAACCTGCGCACGCCCTGATCCGGTGGGAACCGCGTGCGCTGTCCTTCCGTCGAACGGACATGAGGACACTGACGGGGACCGGGGCGGTGTTCGCCGCGGGTCTGCTGCTGTTTGCCGGAGACGTGGGAAGCGCCGGCCGCGACGCCGGTGCGGCACCCACCGCGCCGTCGGCCTCCGCGCCGGCTGCCTACCCGAGGAACCTGATCCCGGACGGGTACACCGGTCGCTTCCGGATCGGGGCGATGGTTCTGCAGGACGAGCACCACGGCCCGCAGTTGTGCGTCGCTGCCTTCACCTCGAACCCGCCGCAGTGCGGCGGGCTCGACATTCCCAACTGGAGCTGGGACGGTCTGCCTTCTGAGACCGCCGCGGCGACCAAGTGGGGCAGCTACGTGCTCATAGGCACGGTCGACGGCACCACCTTCCGGCTCACCGAGCCGGCGCGGGCCGCGACGGACGACGACCGCGGCCTGTTCCGGCAACGACTTTGGCCCGGCTCTTCCATTCCCTGTCCGACTCCGGCCGGGGGATGGCGGCCGGTCGACCCGGCCCGCACCACGCACGAGGCGTTCGCGGCGGCCTACGGCATGGTCAACGCCCAGCCCGACTACGCCGGTTCGTGGCTGGGACGGTTGACGCCGCCCGACGGGACGAACGATCCGGACAAGGTCGTGCTCGTCGTCCGGTTCACCGGGGACCTGGCCCGGCACGAGGTCGAGATCCGTGCCGCGTACGGCGGCGCGATATGCGTGACCGCAGCCGAACGCTCGATGGCCGAACTCACCAGGATCCAGGTGGACGAGGCCAGCGAGCCGGGGACGACGTCCTCCGTCGACCCCGTCACCGGCATCCTCGGGATCGAGGTCTTCGTGGGGACCCAGGCACGGCAACGCGAACTGGACGCCAGATACGGCCCGGGGGTGATCGTCCTCACCGGGCTGCTCATACCGATCGACTGACCGATCGTCAGGCTGACAGGGCGCCGGTGAGACGTTCCAGCCGGTTGGCCACCCGGGTGAGCTCCCGGACCTGTCCCGCGAGCGCCGAGGGTGAACGGATCTCCAACCGTGCCCATTCCGCCGTCACCTCCGGTCATGCGTCGGCGAGTCGCGGTGCGTGCGGCCGGCGCCCTCGGCGGGGATCAACCCGTCGACGATGTCGGCGAGGTGGTGGACGCCGCGGGTGGTGGCCATGCGTTGGGCGATGCGGCGTGCGGCGTCGCGGTACCGGTGGTCGTCGAGCACGGTGCGAACGGCGTCGCGGATCGCGGCGGGGGTCGGGGTTTCGGTCCGGAGCCGACGCCCGACACCCGCCCAGGCGACCCGGGCGTTGACTTCGGGTTTGTCTTCGTGGGTGCCGGCGGCCACGATCGGCACGCCGTAGCGCAGGGCGTACTGCACGCCGCCGTACCCGCCGTTGGTGACGTAGACATCGGTCCTGGGCAGGAGGTCGTCGTAGGGCAGGAACTCGGCCGCCCGCGCGTTGGCGGGCAGCGGCGGCAGCGACCCGATGGGGCGCCCGCCGGTGGCGACGGCGATCAGCACGTCCTCTTCGGCGAGGCCCTCCAGCGCCGGTGCGATCAGCTGTCCGTAGTCGTTGTTGGCGGCGGTGCCCTGGGTGAGGTGGACGACGGGTCGCGAGCCGTCGAGTTCGGCCCACCACGGCGGAAGGGGCGCCTGCGAGCCCGACGCCGAGATCGGTCCCGCGAAGTGCAGGGTGGCGGGGGCATCCGAGCGCGGGTACTCGAACTCGGGCACGGTGAACTGCACGATCGCCTCGGCGTGCCGCGGCCAGTCGAGCACCGCGAAGGGAATCGAGCGGCCGTGCAACTGATGGAAGATCTGCTCGGCGATCCGCTCGACCGGCGGAAACACCAGCTTGCGGGTGATCGTGGCGAGGAACCCGTTGCGCAGCCGGCCGAGCGGGCCGCGCAACGGGGTGAGCCCCATGCCGAAGGGCGCCGTGTCGCGGCTGGAGATCGGCAGCGGAAAGATGCCGCACACCACGATCGGCGGCCGCACGCCGAGCGGGTGACCCAGCAGGAACGCACCGCCCACGAACGCCGGGTCGATCAGCAACACGTCGGCCGGTTCGGCGGCGTGCGCCGCCATCACGGCATCGTGTTGGGGCAGCCCGGGGCGGACGAAGACGTGCTCGATGTCGTGGGCGACCGCCTTCGTGCCTTTCAAGGCGGCGCGCCCGGGAAACGTCTCGTTCCAGTTCTGCCGGTCGTCGAAGTCGGCGTCGGCCGGCAGCGGCACATGCGCGGCGCCGGTGGCCCCGACCCGTTCGGCGAATCGGGATCCGGTGATGAACCGCACCCGGTCGCCCCGCCCGGCCAGATGCCGCGCGACCGCCAGCAGCGGGGTGACGTGCCCGTGGATGGGCATGGTGGCGATGATGATCGACGACATGACGACGCCTCTCCGCGGCCACGAAAGATCGGATACATTAGGACCCATGGAGCAGTATTCATCTGTACGCGATACTAGTCAATATGTCGGGCGCTGAGACCCGCCCCCGCGCCTACCGGTCCGAGCTTCGCCAGCAGCAGGCGGCGCAGACCCGCAGGCGCATCATCGAAGCCGCCATCGAGGAGTTCAGCCACCACGGCTACCAGGCCGCCACGCTCGCGCAGATCGCCAAGCGAGCCGGTGTCTCGATCGAGACGGTGCAGAAACAGGGTCCCAAGACCGCACTCCTGTGGGCCGCGGTCGAGGTCGCCTCGTTCGGTGTCGAAGGACGCGGCCTCGACTTCCTCACCACCGGCTACGGCATGGCCATGCTCAAGATCCCCGATCCGGACGGGTTCGCGACGTTCATCGGCGAAACGTTCCTCGTGCTCAACGAGCCGACGGCCGGCGTCTGGACCGCGGTCACCGGTGTGGCTCCCGCAGACAGTGAACTGCGCGGCCAGTTCGTCGAGCGGCTCGCCGAGATCAGGGAGCAGGTCGAGAACGTCCTGCGCGTCGTGGCGGAGCGGGGTTGGCTGCGCACCGACGTGCCCTTCGACGACCTGGTCGAGGCGTTCTGCGTCATCATCAGCGTCGAGACCTACGTGCGCTTCGTCCGCCTGGACGGCAGGTCACCCGGGCAGTACAAGGCGTTTCTGACGCGAACCGTCCGCGACACGATCCTCCGGCGCTGACCCGGCAGGCGCGAGCGACGGCATCATCGATCGCCGACGGTCTGCACGGCTGTCGCACCGGACCACGTGAGCACGGCGCCGGCCCAGGTCATCCCGGCCCCGACCGCGGCCAGCAGGACCCGGCTGCCCGCGACGAGCTGGCCGCGCGCGCACGCGGCGGCCAGGGCGTACGGCACGCAGGCCGCGCCCACGTTGCCGATCTCGTCCGCGACGATGACCAGCCGCTCCGGTGGCACGCCGATCTTCGTCGCCACGTTCCGCAGCAGCGACGGATTGGGCTGGTGGGCCACCACCAGGTCGATGTCGGCCAGTTGCAGCCGCTGCGCCCTCAGGCAACTGTCCACAATGGACGGCAGCCGCGCCGCGATGAAATCGCCCACGGCCCGCCCGTCCATGCGGACGGCGTGCGCCCGCTCGTGCAGCGAACGATCGCTGGCCGGCATCCGGCTGCCGCCGGCCGGGATGTTTACCAGATCGACGAGGGTGCCGTCCGAGCCCAACTCGAAACCGGCGAACCCGGTGCCGGCCGGCACCGGCCCGAGCACCGCCGCCGCGGCGCCGTCGCCGAAGAGGACCGCGGTGGACCGGTCGGCCGGGTTCAGGAACTTGGACAACACCTCCACCCCGACCACGACCGCGTGGCCGCCCTGTCCGCCGTTCTGTCCGCCGTTCTGCCCGGCGCGCAGCCAGTCGTGCGCCACCTTGGCCGCGAACAGCCAGCCCGAGCAGGCGGCCGTGACGTCCATCGCGACCGCATTCCGGGCCCCGACGGCCGCTTGCACCCGGCAGGCCGTGGCCGGACCCAGCTCGTCCGGGGTGGAGGTGGCCAGCAGCAGGAGGCCGACGTCATCGGCGCTGATGCCGGCGGCACTCAACGCCGCCCGAACCGCGGCGGCGGCGAGGTCGGACGACGCCTCGTGGGGCTCCGCGGCATGCCGGTTGAGAATGCCGGTCCGCCGCGCGATCCATGCCGGGTCCAGGCCCAGCGGTGCGGCGACCTCGTCGTTGCCGAGCCGGCGGGCCGGCAGGTGTGTGCCCATGCCCAGCACGCCGATCGCGGACGGTCCGGCGGTCACTGCCATGCCGACACCCCGGCGGCGAGGGCGGCGGCATAGTCGACGGCACCCATCGGTGACCGCACCAGCTCGTCCGGGAAGCCCATCACGTCCTGCAACAGCGGCAGGTGCGGGACGACCCGGTCGCACAGGTCGTCCTGGACGGCGGGCAGCGAGCGGGCCACGTCCGGCGCCAGCAGGCCCATGCCCATCAGCGTGGCGGCGTTGCGCCTGGCCTCGGCCACGGCGAACAATCCGGCCAACGGCCGGAGCACGCCGATCAGCTCGGCGTCGGACACGGCGGCGAGCGTGTCGACGACACTGCCCGCGGCCAGCCGGGTGGCGTACGCCTCGCCCAACTCGCGAGCCTCGTCCAGAAGCGGGTTCCACCGCTCGAAGGGCTCCCGCGTGGGTTGCTTCTCGAGCTTCCCGCGCAGCTCCGCGGCGAGCAGGTGTTCCTGTGCCCGCGCCAACCGCAACCACCACCGCGCCGTGCCGATCCGCTCGTGCGCTCCGGGCGCGGCCGGCGCCGCGCCGGATTCCGCCCCGGATTCCTCGGCCAGGGCGCAGCCGGTGTCCATCGCGATCAGGGCATTGCTGCCGCCCGCGGTGACGAAGGCGGTGGTGAACCCGGCATACCCGGCCAGGCGATTGGCGTCGAGATAGCCGTGCAGACCGCTGCGCACCTGACACTCGCCGATGAGACGCGACGCGGTGGCGACCGCGAACCCCTTGAGCGCCGCCAGCGGCCGGCTCACCGAGGCCCACGGAGTAAGCCGTACCGCGCCGGAATCGCTCGCGCTCGCGTCGGCCGCCTGGGTCCACAACGCCCGCGCGCGGTTGGCGACACACGTGACGGCGAACGCGTCGGCGAGCGCGGTCAGCAGCGCCCGCCGTTGCGGCTGGTACGCCAGAACCGGCGAGCCGGACGCCATCCGGCCGAGGGAGACCCGACGTGACGAGTGGCGCAGCGCGAGCACGACGCTCTGCCTGGCGGTTGCCGCGGCCGCGGCGGGCACCGTGGCCCACAGCGCCTGGCCGACGGACAGCGTGCGTTGCAGGCGGCCGTCCGCCGAGCCGAGGGGATCGTGGAAGACGCCGTCCCGATCGATCGAGGCGCTGTCGCGCAGCCAGCGCCTGAACGGCAGCCGTACGTCCCGGAAGGTGACCAGACAGTAGTCCAGCGGCAGGGCACCGAGCTCACCCACCGGGCTGAAGCCGACGCCGGGTCGCGCACCGCGGGCGTCGCACAGGTCGACGAGGAACGCGAACACCCCACAGTCGGCACCGCCGACCAGCAGGCGGGCCAGCACCGCCGCGACCTGCGGCACCGGCGTGTCGACGGCGGCCACGAACTTCGCCGCGCCGGCCTCGGCGGTGTCCAGGATGAATTCCCGCGCGACCGGGTCGAAGCGGGCGGTGGTGCGGGTCCCGACATGACTGCTGGCCGCCCCGACCTCGGTGACCATGTACGCGCCCTTGACCCGGCCGGTCTCCAGGTCGCGTAACTCTTCGCTCAGTTCGGCCGGATCGCCGGACAGCGAGAACACCGAGTTGAGGCACAGGGTGTAGTGGGTCACCAGGCTCATGAACAACGCCGGCTCGGACACCGCGGCCCAGGCGTGCGCGGTGATCAGCCGCTCCGGCTTGTCGAACAGCTCGTGGGCGGGGGGCATGCAGCCGGCCACCCGGCCGAGCAGGTGCGCCATCCGCCGGGTCCGGCCACCGGCGCCGGCGTCCATCGCGGCACCGGCACGGTGTGCGGCGTCGGGCGGTGCGGTCAGGGCGGCCAGGAGTCGCTCGTGCAGTGCCGGGTCGTCGGTGCCGTGGACGATGTGGGCGAGTTCGCGTCGGGTCGGGCCAACTTCGGTCATGGACGGCCCCGAACGGGAACTGCGACGGTGGCCGGTGACGGGGTCGAGAAGATGGCCGGCTCGGCGAGCGTCGGATGCGCGGTCACCGGACCGAGCACGCGACGCACGCTGCGGAGCAGTGAGCGGCCGGTGCCCGCGTCGAGGAACACCGCGCCGTCGACGGCGACCTGCCGCAGGACGTCCGGAACCCGGGCCGGACGCACGAGGCCGTCGACGAGGGCGCCGTGCAGGTCGTCCGTCGACCGGTAGGACCGGCCGGCCACGGCCGAGTACAACGGCACGCGCGGATGGTCGATCGGGATGTCGCGAATGGCCGTCAACAGTTCGGCGGCCCGCGGCGCCAGGCCGGGATGGTGCGAGGTGAACGGCAGCGGCAGCCGGGCGGACCTCAGACCGAGCCCGGCGGCCAGCCGTTCCACGGCCGACAGCTGCTCCACCGGGCCGGCGACGACGGTGCTCGCGTCGTCGTTGACGCAGGCCACCACCACGTCGTCCGCGTCCGCCGCACGCAGCAGTTCGCCCGCACGCGCCTCACCCGCGCCGAGTGCCGTCAGCCCGCCGACACACCGGCGGAGCGTGCGGGCCAGGTGCACGGTGAGCCGCGCACCGTCGGCGATGGTCACGGCACCGGTCGCGGCCAGGGCGGGCAGCTCGCCGAAACTCACGGCGAGCACGCGGTCCGGGGCCCGTCCCACCGAGCACAGCGCGGCGTGGACCGCGACCGATGAGCCGTACTGGACCAGCAGCGACACCTCCAGCGATGCCTCGTGCAGGCCGCCCGCCCCCACCTCCAGCCACGGCCGCACCGGGCCGACACCGTGTTCCCGTCCCACCGCGTCGACCTGTTCGAACACGAGCTCCACCGCCTCGCACACGGCCGGGTACGAAGCGGCGGCCGTGGTCAACGCGCGGATGTCGAAGTCGCCCTGCCCCGGGAAGAGAAGCGTCGTATCCAGGGGATCCTCCACTGTCGATCGATGGCGAGCCTGCTTCCGGCCGAGCATGCCACCGGGTCCTGACGTCGACCTTTCACAGTGCTTTCACGGGAGCGACGCCGGTTACCTGAGCCTTGAGGGTCGAGAAAGGGTCGCGGCCTAGTGTCCAGGCTCCTGAGTGCTCGGACAGGTACGCACAGTCGGTCGGAGAGACCACATGAATCGTCGTCTTCTCACCCTCGCGATCGGTGCTTTCGCGGTTGGCACCGACAGTTTCGTGGTGGCGGGAGTTCTTCCGCGGATCGCCACCTCGTTCGACGTCTCGGTCCAGGCCGCCGGTCAACTGGTCACGGTGTTCGCCCTGTCGTACGCGGTGCTCTCGCCGGTCATGGCCGCGTTCACCGCCCGTTGGCCGCGGAAACGCGTCCTCCTCACCGGCCTGGCCGTGCTGATGGTCGGCAACATCGCCACCGCCGTGCTGCCCACGTTCGGGCTCGCGCTGGCAAGCCGGGTCCTCGCGGGCCTCGGCGCCGCGATGTACACACCCACCGCGAGCGGCGCCGCGGCGGCGCTCGTACCGCCGGAACAGCGCGGCCGTGCGCTCGCCGTCGTGATGGCGGGGCTCAGCGGGGCCACCGCGCTGGGCGCGCCGATCGGCACCCTCATCGGTCACGCGTCCAACTGGCGTATCACGACGGTGTTCGTCGCGGTCCTGTGTGCGCTTGCCTTCGCCGGCGTGGCCTTCCTGCTGCCACCGGTGCCCGGACTGCCGAGCGTCAGCCTGCGCAAGCGCATCGCGCCGATCGGGGACGCGCGGGTGGCGTTCACCTTGCTGACGACGGTGTTCCTGATCGCGGGCCTGCACACCGTCTACACCTACATCAGCGTCTCCTACGACCGGGCCACCGGTGGCGGCGGAACCGCCCTCGCGATCCTGTTGTGCGCCAACGGGGTGGCGGCAACGGTCGGAAACCTCGGCTCCGGCAGCCTGACCGACAGGTTCGGCAGCCGCCGGATCATCAACGTCGCGCTGGCCGTCGCCGCCGTCGACTTCGCTCTCATGCCGTTGACCAGCATGTATTTCTGGACGTCGGTGCTGGCCATCGTGGTGTGGGGGCTGTGCGGCTGGGGCGTGCTGGTGCCACAGCAGCACCGGCTGATTCAGATCTCGCCGGCCAGCGCGCCGTTGACGATCGCGCTCAACGCGTCCGCGATCTATGTCGCCGTGTCGATGGCCGGGATGATGGGCGCCCTGGGAATCAACCTCGTCGGTGCGCACAACCTCGGCCTCGTCGCCGCCGCGCTGATCGCGTCGGGATTCGCGGCGGCGGAACTCGCCCGGTCGCTCATCGCCCGGTCGCTGCGGACCCGGGCCCCTGAGCCCTCGGCGATCCCGATGGTCACCCCGGCGCCGTCGTAGTTCACCGTGCCGGTGGACTGCGCAGGCCGGACGGGAGCGCGAGCTTGGCGCGGAGATCGTCGGCGTTGGGGTGGTCGAGGGTGTCGAAAATCGCCAGGGCGGCCTGCCACGCGGTCCGGGCGGTGTTGCCGTCGCCGGCCGCGTGCTGGGCGTCACCGAGGTGGGTGAGGGCCTGTGCCTCGTAGTAGGGCTCGCCGAGCGCACGGAACAGGTGCAGTGCCCGGGTGTAGTAGTGGGCGGCCCGTTCGTGTTCGCCGTTGCGGAGGTGGGCGTATCCGATGCTGTCGAGGCTGTTGGCCTGACCGATCCGGTTGCCGAGTTGCTGGTACAGGGCGTGCGCCCGCCGGCAGTGGATCAGTGCCTTCCGCTGGTCGCCGAGCAACGCGTAGTACCAGCCGGTGTTGTTGTGGACGTGCGCCAGGCCCCGCTGGTTGCCCGTCTGCTCGAACAGTTGCAGGGCCCGGTGGGAATGGCTGATCGCGGCGGTGCCGCGACCCTGCTGGTCCGCTGTCCAGGCGAGCCGGTGCTCGGTCCAGGCCAGCCCGTTGTGGTCCGCGGTGCGCGCGTGCAGGACCGTCGCGTGGTGCAGGTAGCGGTTGGCGTCGGCGAACTGGTCGAGCCGGGCATAGGCGTGCGCGAGGTCCCGGTAGACGGCGGCCTGGGCGGCCGTGTCGCCGGTTCGGCGGACCGCGGCCAGCGCGATCGTCTGGGTGGCCAGAGCGTCGTGCCAGTGGCCGCGGATGTGCAGGAAGACGATCAGGGTCCAGGCCAGCTGCCAGGTGTGGTTGTGCAGGCCCAGCGCGGCCGCCTGCCGGATGGCGGCCAGCAGCACGGGACGTTCGGCTCTGAACCAGGCCGTTGCCTGCCGGTGTCCGGTGACGGGTTCCGGTGTGACGCCGGGCTGGGCCGGACCCGGCGAGACGTCGTCGCGGTGAGCGGCGATGTGACGCGCGGCGGCGTGTGCCGTGTGCAGGTAGTGGTCGAGGAGCCGCAGTTGTGCGGAGGTCCGCTGTTCGGCGTCGAGCGTTTCGACGAGTTCCGTCGCGTAGCTGCGCAGGAGATCGTGGAACAGGTACCGGTCCGGGGAGTGTTCGGTGAGCAGATTGGCGTAGGTGAGTTCGGACAGCAGGGCGCGGGCGTCGCAACCGGCCAGACTCGCCGCGGCCGCCGCTGACAGGTCCGGCCCGGGATGCAGGGCCAGCAGCCGGAACAGGCGGGCCGCCGCCGGTCGCAGGCGGCGGTACGACCAGGACAGCACCGTGCGCAGGTCGGTGGTCGGGTCGCCGCCGTTGAACCGGTCGAGAGTGTTCCCGGCCGCGAGTTCGGCGTTCAGGTCGGCCAGCGTGAACGTGGGATGGGTGGCGGCGCGGGCGGCGACGATCGCCAGCGCCAGCGGTAGGCGCGCGCACGTCGAGATCAGTGCCCGGGTCGCGGCGGGCTCGGCGGCCAGGCGGTCGGCACCGAGCCGCTCGGTCAGCAACTCGGTGGCACCCGTCGAGGTGAGCAGATCGAGTCTGAGCGGGTGGGCCGCGTCGGTGGCGACCAGCGCCGTCGGCTGATAGCGGCACGTGACCAGAACCAGGCAGCCGGCGGCCCCGGGCAACAGCGGGCGGATCTGCTCGACCGAGGACGCGTTGTCGAGGACGATCAGGATCCGGCGCTGCGCGAGTTCGGTGCGGTACAGGCCGAGTTGGGCATCCGGGTCCATGGGGATCCGGTCCGGTGGCGTCCCGAGGGCGTTGAGGAAACCGCGCGCGGCCGCGGCCGGTGTCACCGGCGGGCCGACCGGATCGAACCCTTTCAGGTTGATGAACAACTGACCGTCCGGAAAACGGTCGGCGACGCGGTGTGCCCAGTGGATCGCGAGGGTGGTCTTGCCGACGCCCGCCGGGCCGGACACCGCGACGACCCGCACCGGTCGTCCGTGCGGGCCGCCCGCCAGCAGGTCGTCCAGTGCGGCCACCGCGTCGGCCCGCCCCGCGATCGCCGCCACCGGCGCGGGTAGCTGCCGCGGAACCGGGCCGTTGTGGTGGCCGGCCGGAGGCGGCTGCGGGCCGGCCGCCGGCGGCGCGGGTCGTGCGGCAGCCGTCGGGGCACGGCGACGCTGTGCCTCCGCCAACCGGTCCCGGGCGTCAGCCAGCGCCTCGTGCTCGGCCGGGCCGGCGCCGAAGAGATCGACAAGTGCGGCGAACCGGTCCGTCGGTGGCAGCGTCTGACCGTTGAGGTACTGACCGATCGCGCTGCGCGCCCACCCGGTCTGCTCGGCCAGGGTCCGGTAGGTGGCGGGCGCGGCCCCGGTGAGCCGCGCCTGCCGGCGTCGCAACCGACGCAGCAGCGCTGCCAGTTCGGCGACGGTCGACACCGCGGACGCGTCAGCGAGCATGAACCGATCGTAGAAGACCGATCTCACCTCCGGCGGACAGCGGTGGACAACGGCGGACAACAGTTGGTGGTCCTGCGCCGCCGACCGCGTGATTGCCGAGGATGGATACGTGACGACGGCCGACGAGCCTGCCGGGACCCCGGTGGGCCAACACACTGCGTCGATCCCGATCCCGGAGCCGATCGCGGCCGTGGTCGTTGTCGTCGTCACGGGCGACGACTCGCCCGCCGCCCGGTTCCAGCGGTAGGCGGGGACCGGTGCTGACGGCGGGTCCGCGCCTGGGTATCGACTTCGGGACGTCCCACACGGTCGCGGTGCTGATGTCCGCCGACCGCGTCCTGCGGCCGTTGCTCTTCGACGGGTCACCGTTGCTGCCGTCCGCGGTGTACGCGGAACCGGACGGCCGACTGCTGATCGGGCGGGACGCGTGGCATTCGATGCGGACCGCGCCGGCGCGTTTCGAGCCGTACCCGAAGCAGCGCATCGACGAGGGTGCGGTGCTGCTGGGCGAGGCGGAGGTGCCGGTCGTCGAGTTGATCGCGGCGGTGCTGAGGCGGGTGGCCGGTGAGGCGGCGCGGGTGAGCGGCGACCCTCCGGTGGAGGCGGTGTTGACGTGTCCGTCGGGGTGGGGCACCGCCCGCCGGGAGGTGTTGCACGAGGCCGCGGCGGGCGTGTTCGCGCGGTCGCGACTGGTGGCCGAGCCGGTCGCCGCGGCCTGTTGTTTCGTGGCGGCGGCCGGCGGCCGGATTCCCGTCGGCGGGTGTGCGGCCGTGTACGACTTCGGTGCGGGCACCTTCGACGCCTCGGTGGTGCGGCGCACCGCGGACGGGTTCGAGGTCCTGGCCGAACGCGGTCTGAGCGAGACCGGCGGTCTCGACATCGACGCGGCGATCGTCGCCCGCCTCGGCGAGACGTACGCGGCGCTCGACCCCGTCCGGTGGGACCGGTTGATCTCGCCCGTCAGACCGGACGACCAACGGCTGCGTCGCACGCTGTGGGACGACGTGCGCACGGCGAAGGAGATCCTCGCCCGCACCACCGCCACGATGGTCCACCTTCCACTGTTCGACGTGGACGTTCCGATCACGCGGGAACTGCTCGACGACGTGGCGAGGCCGATCGTGCAGCGCACCGTCGACGCGACCCGGGCGGCGATCGACGCCGCCGGCGTGCGGGTGACCGACCTGGCCGGTGTCTTTCTCGTCGGCGGCTCCAGCCGGTTGCAGTTGGCCGGATCCATGCTGCACCGCGCCTTCGGCATGCCCGTGACAATCACCGACCAGCCCGAACTGGTCGTCGCCGAGGGAAGTCTGCACGCGGCCGTCGACACCGACACCGACACCGGCGGGCCGGCGACCGACGCCGGGCACCCCGACGCCGGGACGCCGGCTGCCGGGCCCGCACAGCCGGGAGCCGGGTGGCCCAGCGCCGGACCGGAAGTCACCGGTCCGCTGCCGCCCGCGCCGCGCCGACCGGTGCGCACGGCCCGGGTGGCCGCCGCGGTGGTTCTCGCTCTGCTCCTGGCCGCCGTCGGCGTGTGGGTCGGCACGGACCGGGACGGGAAAGGTGATTCCCCGGACGGTGGCCTTTCGCAGGCGCGCACGCTTTCGGCCCCGGCGGCCGACCCGTCACCGTCGCCGTCGCCGTCCCTGCCGTCACCGTCGTTGACCCCGGCGCAGTGCCTCGTCGGCACCTGGCGGCAGACGGCGAACCGCTCGACGTGGACCGTCGGCGGACGCACCGTCGAACTGCAGAGCAGCGGCACGATCAACCGGTTCCGTGCCGACGGCATCGCGGTGGTCGAGTATCTCGGCGCCGGCGTGACCCGCACCGGCACCAGCGGCGGCAACCGGTACGAGATCACCAGCGTGGGAACCATCACGGTCGCCTACGCGGCCAGCGACCACACGATCTACCTCCGGGACGCGACATCCATCGGCACCCTGACGACGAAGGTCAACGGGCGGGTCGTCGAATCCGGCACCATGGTCGCGAGCCTCGAACCGGAGGACTACACCTGCTCCGGCGACACCCTTCGGTTCTGGAACAGCCGGTGGACCATCGACGCGGTCCGCGTCAGCACGACCACGTGACCCATGCCGCGGCGAGCGTCCAATCCGGTTACCAATCGGTCGACAAGATCGGCACCAATCGAGGGTAGCGTCCAACCGTGACCGTGGACGGGCCCGCAGGCAGCACCGGTGCCCGCCTCGATGAGTCGACGCGCCGCGCCGGCGTGAACCGGCCCGCGCCCACCGTGCCCGACTCCCGGGCGGGGTGGTGGGCGGTGGGCATGACGTTCGTCGCGCTGGGTGTCGCGTTCGGGTTCTCGTACAACTTCGGCAGCGTGGTCGCACCGATGCGGGCGTCCCTCGGGCTCAGCGCGGGCCAGGCGGGTTGGGTGTTCTCGGTCTTCCCGTTCACCTTCCTCGCCCTCAGCGGCGTCACCGGAAGGCTCGCCGACCGGTACGGCCCGAGGCCCATGCTCGCCGTCGGCGGCCTGGTTCTCGCGGCCGGGCTCGGGCTGACCGCGACCGCCGGTCATGTCGCGACGGCGGTCGCGGGTTACCTGGTCGTGGGCGTCGGCGTGAGTTGTGCCTACGTACCGTCGGTCGCGAACGTCGGCGCGTGGTTCGTGCGGCACCGGGTGCAGGCGATCGGGATCGCGGTGACGGGCATCGGCGCCGGCACGGTGCTCGGGCCGATCGTCACGGCCGCGCTCGTGGACGCGCTCGGGTGGCGCCGCACCGAGGCGTGGCTCGGCCTCGCCGCCATGGTGGTGCTGCTGGCGTGCGCCGCGGCGATGCCGGTCGCGGCACGCCGTCGACACGCCGACGCCACCTGGACGGCCGGTCGACTGGCCGGTGACCCGATGTTCCGCACGCTGTACGCCTCCGGCTTCGCGATGGGACTCGTGCTGTACGTGCCGTTCGTGTTCGTCGCCCCGATGGCCGAGCAGGGCGGCGTCACCCCCATCCGGGCCGCCGCCCTCATCAGCGTCATCGGGTTCGCGAGCACCGCGGCCCGGATCCTGTTCGGCCTCGTCGCCGGTCGGGTCGGTGTCGTGACCGCCTACAAGGCGACGACCGTCACCATCTGGGCGTCCTTTCTGATCTGGGTGCCGTCCCGGTCGTACTGGGTGCTGCTGGTGTTCGCACTGGTCTTCGGGGCGGGCTACGGCGGCAACATCGCGCTCATGCCGGCGATGCTCGGCCACTACTACGGCATCGACAGCCTCGGCACGGTCACCGGCGTGATGTTCACCAGCGCCAGCGTCGGCGCGCTGTTCGGCGCACCCCTGGCCGGGCTGCTCATCGGCGCTTCCGGCGGGTACCTGCTCCCGGCCGTCGTCACGTTCGCCGTCGCCACGCTGGGCACGGCCGGCCAGGTGTTCCTGCCAAAGGTCCACCGGTCCGGGACGCCGTAGCGTCCGTCGACGCGTGGTGGCGCCGGACCGGCGTGTATCGCGGACGTATCGAAAATCGCATACGTCACCGCAACAGTCCCTGGTCTTCAGTGATGGCCGACCGGCTCGACACCATCACCCCACGCGGAGACCGAACATGAGTGGAAAACTACGGCCGCTGGCCGCCCTTGCCATGGTCGCACTGATGGGTGCGGGCTGTTCGAACTCACCGGCCGAAACCGGCACCGCCAACGACACCGCCACCTCTCGGGAGAGGGCGATGAAGTTCGCCCAGTGCATGCGCGACAACGGCGTGAAGGACTTCCCCGATCCGGGCCCGTCGGGCGAGCTCACCGTCGACGGCGTGTTGAACGGCACGTCGCTGGACCCGAACACCGCGGTGTGGAAGAGCGCCATCAGCGCGTGCAAGGACCTGGAGCCACCGGGGTTCACGGGCCAGAAGAGGAGCGCCGAGGAGCAGAAGGCGGCCCTGAGGTTCGCCCAGTGCATGCGCGACAACGGCGTGAAGGACTTCCCGGACCCCAGCCCGGAGAGTCCGCTGATCGACACGAACCGGATCCCGTCCGCCGCGACGAAGAGCGGCATGGACGCTCTCAACGCCGCGGGGGAGAAGTGCGGCGAATACTCGAAGGCCGCGGGCGTCAAGGCCGACGGGAAAGGCAAGTAGTGAAGCGGAAGACCTGGCTGCTGGCCGCGGCGACCGTGCTGGTCGCCGGCACCGCCGTCGGTGGCGCGGTCGTCGCGTTCGGTCCGACGCGAACGACCCCGACCGCGCAGGAGTCGTCGACGAACACCGCGACGGTGGAACGGGGAAGGCTCTCGGCGATGATCTCCCAGAGCGGGACCCTGACCTACCGGGCGCAACCGAACGGCTCGCCGTACTCGGTGATCAACCAGGCCAGCGGGACCTACACCGAGCTGCCCGCCGACGGCGACGAGATCACGTGTGGCGACGTGCTCTACCGGGTGGACGAGAAGCCCGTGCTGGCGTTGTGCGGCATGGTCCCGGTCTACCGCGACCTGCGTAGCGGCCTCGCGGGCCACGACGTCCGCCAGCTCAACGGGAACCTGCACAAGCTCGGATACGACGCCGCCGCCGGCGTCACCATCGATCCCGCCGACAGCGTCTTCACCTGGCGGACGCAGCAGGCTCTCCGGGTGCTCCAGCACGACAAGGGCATCGGCCTGACCGGAAGGCTCGATCTCGACGACGCGATCTTCCTGCCCGAGGCGGTCCGGATCGCCAAGGTGACCGGCGAGCTCGGCGCACCCGCCCAACCGGGCGCACAGGTCGCGCAGGCCACCTCCGACACGATCGAGGTGCAGGTGGCCCTCGATCCGTCGCAGCAGGGCGGGGTGAACACGGGCGACCCCGCGCAGATCACCCTGCCGGGCAACAGGACGGTCACCGGAAAGGTGGACCGGTTGGGCCGGGTGGCCCAGGTCCCCGCCGGGCAGAACACCAACGCCGGGGACGCCACCATCCCGGCCTACATCAGGCTCGACGACCCGGCGGCGGCGCGCGGTCTCGACCGGGCCCCGGTGCTGGTCGCGATCACGGTCGACGAAGTGGAGAACGCCCTGAACGTGCCGGTCACGGCGCTGGTCGGGAAGTCCGGCGGCGGGTTCGCGGTCGAGGTCGTGCGCCCCGGCGGGCGACGGGAACTGGTCGGCGTGGAACTGGGCCTGTTCGACACCGCCGGCGGGCGCGTCCAGGTCGAGGGCGGCCTCCGCGAAGGCGATCACGTGGTGGTGCCGTCGTCATGAGCGGTGAGACGGTTCTGGAACTCGATGCGGTAACCAAGGTCTACGGTGAGCAGCCGCCGGTGCCGGCGCTGCGGGGGGTGTCCTTCTCCGTCGGGCGGGGCGAACTGGTGGCGATCGTCGGGCCCTCCGGTTCGGGCAAGTCCACGCTCCTGCACGTCATCGGGACGCTGGAGCGACCCAGCAGCGGCGTGGTCCGGATCGGTGGAGCCGACGCGGCGCGGCTGACCGACCGCGAGCTGTCGCTGCTGCGGGCCCGGGAGATCGGGTTCGTCTTCCAGCAGTTCTTCCTGGCCGAACATGCCACGGTGCGGGAGAACGTCGCCGACGGGCTGCTCTACGCCGGCGTCCGGGCCGCCGAGCGGTACCGGCTCGCGGATGAGGCGCTCGAACGGGTCGGCCTCTCCGATCGCGCGACGTTCAAGCCCAACAAGATCTCCGGCGGGCAGCGGCAGCGGGTCGCGATCGCCCGGGCTCTCGTCGGGCGTCCGGCGATCGTTCTCGCCGACGAACCGACGGGGAACCTCGACAGCACCACCGGGGCATCGATCATGGCGCTCATCCACGAGCTCAACGCCGCGGGCTCCACCATCATCATGATCACCCACGACGCGGGTCTCGCCGATCAGCTCCCTCGCCGGATCCGACTGCTGGACGGTCGGGTGGTCTCCGACACCGGCGACGGAGAGCGGCCATGAGCGCCAACAGCGGGCGCCTGGGGTTCCGGGACGGGCTGCGGGTGGCGAGTGTCGGGCTGCGCGCCCGGCCGCTGCGCGCCGCGCTGTCCGCGCTCGGAATCGCGATCGGAACGGCGGCGATCGTGGGCGTCCTGGGGCTGTCCTCCTCCTCGCAGGCCGGGCTGCTCGCGGAGATCGCCCGGCTCGGCCCGAACATGCTGACCGTCGAGGCCGGGACGAGCCTCTCCGGGGGTACCGCACAGCTGCCCCGCGAGGCGCCGGCGCGGATCGCGCACCTGGACAACGTCCAACTGGTGGCACACACCGCCCTGATGAAGGACGACAACGTCTACCGGAACCCGATGATCCCGGCGGCCAACACCGGTGGACTCCAGGTGCGGGCCGCCAGCCTGAACCTGCCCGCGGTGCTCAGAACCGTTGTCGCACGCGGCACCTGGCTCAACGAGGGCACCGCCCGCGAGCCGGTCGCGGTGCTCGGTTCGACCGCCGCGGAGCATCTTGGCATCGACCGGATCCACCCTGATCAACGGATCTGGCTGGGCGGCCAGTGGTTCAACGTCGCGGGCATTCTGGAGCCCTCGCCGCTGGAACCCGAGATCGCCAACAGCGCCCTCGTCGGTTATCCGGCCGCACAGCGGTACCTCGGCTACGTCAGCCTGGTCGGCGGTGAGGAGGAGACCGGCCCGCCGAGCTCGATCTACGTGCGCGCCGACATCGATCATGTCGCGGCGGTGCGGTCGCTGCTCGCGGAGACCGCCAACCCCGAGGCGCCGTACGAGGTGGCCGTCAGCAAGCCCTCCGACGTGCTCACCGCCCGGGCCGCGGCCGCTGGGGCGTTCGACAGCCTGTTCCTCGGACTCGGGGTGGTGGCTCTGATCGTGGGTGCCGTCGGTGTCGCCAACATCATGATCATATCGGTCCTGGAGCGCCGCTCGGAGATCGGCCTGCGTCGGGCCCTCGGCGCGACGCGGGGTCAGATCCGGACCCAGTTCCTCGCGGAGTCGATCCTGCTCGCCGTCGGCGGGGGCGTCGTCGGCGTGCTGGCCGGGGCCGCGGCGACCGCCGTGTACGCCGGTTCGAAGAACTGGGCCGTCGTGATCCCCGTCGAGGCGTGGTCGGGCGGCATCGTCTCGGCCATCCTGATCGGCGCGTTGGCCGGCCTGTTGCCGGCCCTTCGAGCGTCCCGGATGCCACCGACCGTGGCGTTGCGGACGGTGTAGCCCATTGCCGGTCAGCCGGGTTGGTAGATGCCCACGACGGCCTGGCCGGACCGGGCGGTGAACGGGCCGGATCGGAGGATCTCACCGCCGACGCGTGGTTCGTACCTCGCCTCGGGCGTGCCGACCCGGACGGTGATGGTCATCGGCTCGTTCAGGCGGACCGGGGTGTCCGCCTGGATCATGTTGTGAACGTGCTGCCACCAGCGGCGCTGCTCGTCGTCGGTGGCTGGTCGGTCGGGAAGGGCGGACCGGCCGGATTCCTGGTTGCAGGTGGCGACCCCGTAGGGCAGGCGGCTGCCGTTGATCAGGATTTCGATCTGGTACTCGGTGGGGACGGGGGTGGTGGCGCAGTCCATGGAGATGGAGAAGTTCCATTGCCGGGGGGTGAAGAGCAGCGTGAACTCCCCGTGGCCCGGTGACAGCGGTTCGAGCTTCTGCAGGACGAGGGACTGTCCGCGGTTGTGGGCGGGCAGCGTCAACGGCGGGGCCGAGGTGGGTGGCGTGGCCGATTCACCGACGGTCGTCGGCGGTTCGTCGGTGGTCGCCGACCGTGGCCAGGTGATCGCGGTACCGGTCAACGCGGCGAGGGCGAGGACGGTGCCGGCTGCCGCGGCGCCCACCCTTCTGTTCCGGCGCCGGACGAGCCGGTGTCGGATCTGGTCGAGGTGCCCTGCCGGGACCGCCCGGCCCCGGCTGCGTTCGTCCATGAGGTCGCGGAGCGTGTCGTCGAGTGACATGGGTTCCTCCTCGGATCAGGCGTGGGTGCGGGGGAGCTGGGCGTCGGCGGACGGTCGGTACGGGGAGACGACCGCGCGGAGCCTGGCCAGGGCACGGCTGGCCTGGCTGCGTACGCCTCCCACCCCGATTCCGAGCACGTCGGCGATCTGTTCGTCGCTGAGGTCCTCGAAGTAGCGCAGCACCAGAACGGCCCGCTGACGCGGTGGGAGCTCGCCGAGCTGTCGCCACAGCCGGTCGCGCTCGTCGACGGCGTTCGTCTGGTCCGGCGTCCGCGGGCTGGCCGCGTGGTCGACGAGGTCACCGGCGGCGATCTCGCCGATCCACCGGCGTCGTCGCCAGGACAGGTGTGTCGTCACCATGACGCGCCGGACGTAGCCGTCCGGGCTGCCCGAGTCGAGGCGGTCCCAGGCCGACCACGCCTTGACCAGCGTCGTCTGGACGAGGTCCTCCGCGATCTGCCAGTCCCGGGTGAGCAGGTACGCGAGGCGCAGCAAATGGGGTGACCGCGCGGTTACATACTCGTCGAAGCCCGTCCGGTCCCGCACGATCGCCTCCGTCACATGGACAACCCGTGCTACCCACTACGCCGAAGCCGGCCGGAACCGTTGCATGCCGCGGTGGTGTCGCCGTCAGCGGCTTTCCGGGTGGGCGGCGCCGCGCAGGAGCCTGTGGTCGGACAGGCCCGGTTCGACCGCGTCACCGCGGACGGTGTGGAAGTCGGCCGTCGTCACGAAGATGTTGTCGAACTTGCGGTCACCGGCGACGGTGCCTTCACCGGACCGGCATTCGGAGACCCCGGCGGCCAGGCAGTCCGCGGTGAAGTGGTCGCGGTCGTTCTCGTCGACCTCGGCGAAGGTGCCCGTGCCCGCGGTTCCGGCGCGGATCGGGCCGAGCACGGTGTCGGTGAACGGATCCGCGTTGACGTCGGCGCCGATCAGCACGGGGGACGCACCGGCCCAGCCGCCGATGTGCGCCATGACCTGTGCGGCGCCGTTGTCGGGCAGGATGTACTGGGCGAGGTGGGTGGTGCAGGCGAGCGTGACCCGGTTGTCGATCGTCCCGCGGGCACAGAGGACGGCGCGCAGCTCGGTGCCGGCGGGAACGGTCAGGTTGCCGACCAGTCGATCGACCGGACCGGTCGTCTTGACCAGTACGCCGAGGCCGAAGCGGCTGTCGGCGTTCCACTTCGTGCAGCCCGGGGTCGCCTGAACCGTCGACGACCACACCGCGCGGTATCCGGGCAGCGCGTCGCGCAGCGCGATCCACTGCCCGAGGCACAGCTCCTGGAGCATCACGGCGTCCGCGTCCCACGCGGTGATCTGCCGCTTCATCTCGGTGGTCCAGGCCGACAGGCTCAACGGGCTCTGGCAGGTGCTCGCACCGCACACGTTGTACGAGATCGTGCGCACGGGTCCGGCCGTACCCGGTGACACGACGTCCGCGTGGGCGGCGGGTGCGAGCACCGCCGTGCCGATGGCGACCAGCAACACCAGTACCGCCGGGAACCGGCCAAGATCTCTCATCGATCGAGTATCACCTATGCCTCTCGCGGGCGCCGGTGTGTTCGACCGTCAAACCGATGGTGAAGACCTCGTCCCGTATCGATCGAACGTCGACCGCGCCGTGCCACTTGATGCCCTCGTCATCGGTGAACTCCCAGCCGCCCGTGTCGGTCGAGTTCCGTGCCACCCACTCACCGGCGCCCAGTTGGGCACCGACCAGCCTCACCAGCTCCACCGCCGAGGACGCGCCCCGCACCTCCCACCTGACCTCCCACTCACGTGCCGAGCCTTCGGTGCTGAGCACCGTGGCGGACACGCCCGGCGGAGTGTCCAGGAGCAGATTCCTGCGAAAGACGGTCCGGATGTGCCGGTCGGCGAGGTTGGCTCGGGCATAGGTGGAGTCGGGTTGCCAGTCGTACTCCATGTTGAGCGCCACCATCTGCGCGCGTCCCCTCCCGAACAGCTTCGAGACCAGGTGCAGTGAGCCGTCTATTCCGGAAGAGATGCCAGCGGTGGTGATGAACTTGCCGTTGTCCGCATAGCGCTGGTCGCGGACGACCGTGACCGTCGGCGCAATGGCCGACAGACCGTCCTGCAGGTCATAGAACGTCGTCGCGGTGAGACCGTCCAACAGACCGGTCTTCGCCAGAATGTACGCTCCGTTGCAGACCGACATCACGTACTCGGCGCGCTCCGATCTCTTCTGGATCCATCGGATCACACTCGGGTTCTCCTGCGTGGGCCCGACCTCGCCGCCCGGGATGAGCAGCACGTCGGCTGCCGGCGCATTGTCCATCGCGTAGTGCGGCATGACCCTCATGCCCATCGCGGTCGTGATCATCTCCGGCTCCACCGCGACGGTGAAGACCTCCATTCCCGCCTGGCCGAGGACCTCGTACGGGCCGGTGTAGTCGATGATCTGGACGCCATCGAAGAGCAGAATCGCGACCTTCCTGCGATCAGGCATCGGTCCTCTCCTTCAGATCTGTGTTGCCCGGAACGGCTCGTAGCCGCGATAGCCCGCCAACGCCAGCGCGCGGCGGAATTCCTCGCTGGTGACGACGCGCCTGTTGTGCCCTTCGAGGAGCGCCGTGAAGTCGTCGATGCCAAGCGATTTCAGCTTCTCGGCGAACTCGATGCCGATCGGCATCGCCGGATTCACGCCACCTCCGGTCGCCGGCGAGATGAAGACGTCGGCCTGCCAGACGATCCCGTGGATGGGCAGGTGCACGATGGTGAGCTCCGCCGAATGGGCGTTCGGGCCGACGTCGTGGAGCACCATGGTCTGGGTGCCGTCGGAGATCGTGTGTTTGTCGCGGAACTCCTCGATCGCGGGGCCGCTGTCCGGGGCGAGGTACGGGTCCGGCGAGATGGTCCGGCGCACCTGTGCCAGCCGGCGATAGAACTCGACGTGGCCGGGCGTGGTGAGCAGGGTTGCGCCGGCGTGGAAGTACGCTCGCGCGCCGCCGCCATGGTCGCCATGGGTGTGGCTCGGCACCACGTAGCGCACCGGCTTGTCCGGGAAGGCGTCGCGGAGCGCCGCGATGGTCGAGTCGGCGATGCGGAAACTGTCCGGGCAATCGACCACCGCGAGGAAATCACGGAACTCGACGATCATCACGCCGTCCACCTGGGTGTCCAGGTAGACGCCGTCGGCGACCTTCTGCAGGCGTGCGGCCGCCTCCGTCTTCTGCGGCTGCGAATAGCCGGGCGGTATCTCGAACTGGTCGTCCGCGAGCGCGGTGTCCGTGCGATAGTCCAGGTCGAGTTCGCGGGCGATCTCGTGGTTGAACCAGTCCGTTCGGCGGGTAGGGAAGTACACGCCGCGGATCGCGTGCCAGTCGGAGTACTCGACCCGGTCGGTCACGTCGCCGTAGACGCCGTCATCGTGGATCCACTCGAATCCGCTGAACGCACCGCTGTCCGCGTCCACCAGCAGGGTGATGGTGGCCCTGTCGCGCTGGGTCCAGGCCAACGCGTGCATGGGCCTGCCGTCGCGCACGGTGTTGCCCAGCGAACGCAGGTTGATGCCGCTGTCCCACGCGTCCAGCAGCATCAGCGGCGGAATCCAGCGCGGGATCAGGGCCCACGGGCCATCGGCGTCGCGCCCGGAGAAGGTGGCGATGATCTCGCTGCCGTGATGGTTGCGGGCGGGTTCCCAGTGCGCGCCATGGTCGCCGTTCAGCGCCCAGGCGCCGCCGAACCGGCCGATACCGGGGTACGACGTGTAGTTCTCGGCGAACATCCGCTCGCCCGCACGGTCGACGATGACGGTGCCGCTGGCGGGTTCCCGGTCCCAGGGCGGGAACGCCCGTCGGCTCTGGTTGATCATGTTGCGATGGCCGGTGTAGCTCAGCGAGACGTTGCGCAGACGGCGGATGTCGGCTGAACCGCCGGCGACCTCGATCGCGCGTGCCAGCGCCGTGCGCGCCTGCCGGTAGGAGTGCAGGGTGAATTCGGCCGCGGCGGCCACGACGCCCGGTGGCCGGGCCGGCGCGCGTAGGATGCCTTTCATGACGGCCAAGCCTGAGGCCGTCGGAGGTCCTGGTCTTGAACAAACGCAAGGTGGACTGCGACTGCCGCCGCCGGCGAGATCTCGCGGTCGGCGAGTTCTACGGCGATGTGGTGCGCAGACAGGCCTCCCCGCAGTTCGTGCTCTCCGAACTCCACCATGCCCGCGGGCGCGAACTGCCGACGCACACGCACCAGACGGCCTACTTCAGCCTGCTGATCGAGGGGCACTATGCGGAGACCTTCGATGGCCGACGCCACGAGTACGACCCGTTGACCGTCTGGTGGCACCGTCCGGGCGTGGTTCACGATGATGTGGTCGGGCACAGTGGCGGCCGCTTCTTCAACGTCGAACTGACCCGGGAAGGGACGGACGTGCTGGCCGAAGCCGGGCCGGCACGCCGCGACTTCCACGAACACGGGACGCGTGTCGTCTGGCTCGCCTGTCGGCTGTTGCGCGAACTTCGACACTGGCAGCCGTGCTCCGCACTGGTCGCCGAGGATCTGGCTCTGGAACTGGCCGGGTGCGCACTGCGGAATCCCGGATGGCCGACGTCGCCGCAACCGGCGTGGCTCGGTCGGGTGATGCAGAAGCTGCATGACGAACCGGCCAGACGTCACTACACCTCGGTTCTCGCACACGAGGCCGGCGTGCATCCGGTCTATCTGGCATCGGTGTTCCGGCGCATCCATCAGCGGACCATCGGCGAGTACCTGCGCGCGTTGCGCGTCCGCCAGGCCGCGAACCTGCTGCGCCGCGCCGACCTACCGCTCGCGCAGGTCGCGGTGGCACTCGGTTTCGCCGACCAGGCCCACTTCACCCGCATCTTCGGCGATATCGTCGGCATGACGCCGAGCGCGTTCCGTCAGCTGTTACGCCCGCGCGGGTCGGGTTGATCCCCGACAACGCACCGGGTCATTGGAGTATCGCTGTTGGCGATGATTCCGATCGCAATCAATCGCTTTTCATGACGCGCGACGTGCGGCACAGTCAGTTCGGCTGCCGCTTGGTAGCTACTCACCAAGGAGCAGTACATGGCAGAGTCAGAGCCGACTCCCCAGCAATTGTCCAGCCCTCGCGGCACACCCCTGACGGCTCTCAGCTGGGCGGACGTACGCACGCGGGTGGCCGGGGCCGACGACTTCCTACTCGCGACCACCGACCCGGACGGGCGGCCGCACGTGGTGCCGGTGCTGGGCGTATGGCTCGAAGAGTCGGTCTGTTTCGCCACCTTCCAGCAGTCCCGCAAGACCCGCAACCTCGTGCGCAACAACGGCTGCGCGGTCACGGTGCCCGGTCATGACGTCGACCTGGTTCTCGAAGGCGCCGCCCATCTCGTTCGGAACGCAGCCAGGCTGCAAAGGATCGCCGACCTGTTTCCGGCCAAGTATCCGTGGTGGCACCCGTTCGTCAGAGACGGCGAGTTCTACGATCCGGCCGACACCGCCCTCAGCGATCCTCGACATGTCTACGCGGTTGAGCCGGCGCAGGTGTTCGCATTCGGCAAGGAGGACGGATTCAGCGCCACCCGCTGGCGCTTCTAGATGCTCCGACCGCGCCTGGGCCGGTCACCGCAGCAGGTCGACGTCGCCGACCGCGGCCCGGTACCGGCCCGGCGCCTGGCCCACCGTGCGTTTGAACGCCCGCGCGAACGCGAACTCGGAGTCGTAGCCGACCCGATGGGCGATCTCCCGCAGCGGATGGCGTTCCTCGCGCAACAACCGGGAGGCGACGGACATGCGCCAGGAGGTCAGGTACGTCATGGGCGCCTGGCCGGTCAGCTTGACGAACCGGCGGGTGAATGCGGTCCGGTGTGCCCCGACCGCGCGGGCGAGCGAATCGACACCCCACGGGCGGCCGGGTTCGCGGTGCATGAGGGCGAGCGCGCTGCCGACCACCGGGTCGTACAGCGCGCCCACCCAGCCGTCGGCGGCCGTGCTCCGCTCGGCCAGCCAGGCCCGCAGGACGTAGACGAACAGCAGCTCGACCAGCGGTGTGATCACCGCGCCGGCGCCGGGGTCGGCGCGGTCGACCTCGTCGGACAGCAGGTCCACCGCCGCGGCCAGCCCCGTGCCGCGGGCCTGCGCCGCGGTGATGTGGACCACCGGCGGAAGGGTCGCCGTGAGCGGGTGCAGGAGCCCGTCCAGCAGATAGCCGCCGCACAGCAGGCTGGTCTCCGGGCCCGAACCGTCGAGGATCAATTCCCGCACGGGGACCTCTCCCAACGGGCCACCGAGGATCTCGGTCAACAGCCGCACCGGCGAACCCGGCGTGTCGACCATGGCGAACGCCGACCCTGACGGGAGGAGCACGACGTCTCCGCCGGTGAGGTGGATCGGTTCGCCGCCCTCCGGCATCAGCCAGCACGCACCGGAGGTCACCACCTGGAAACTGGCCACGCGCATGGCCGGTACGCCGAACCCCCACGGAGCGCGGAACAGGTTGCGGCTGTACACCGCGGTGTTGCGCCGGGTGGTGCCGACGACGTCGGCCACGATGTCGGCCACCGGATCGCCAACCATGCTCACCATCTTCGTCGTCGCCGGCCCGTCAGCGCCGGAACAGGTGATGGTGCTTTTCGAGGAACTGGCGTACCGACGTGGCCGGGCGCCCCGTCACCGATTCTATGGTGTCGTAGACACGCTCCGGGTCGGTGAGCGAGCCGTTGCCGACGCGCTCCATGTAGTCGCGGACGCCGCGCATGTACACCGGGTCGAAACCGCCCGCGACCATCTGGTCGTAGAACACCTGTGGCTTCGCCGGTTCGTAGCGCCAGGACCGTTCCGTGATCCGGCCGAGCGCGTCGGCGATCTCGGTGACCGACGCCGACCCGGCGGCCACGTGGTACGCACATCCGTTGTGCGCCGCGGGATCGCGCAGCGCCGCGGCGGCCACCGCGGCGACGTCTCCGGTGTCCACCCAGTTCGCCCGACCGTCGCCGATGAAGTAGGTGAGGACTTCGGGTGCCGTCACGCTCATCGGCAGCATCTGCAGGAAGGCCGCGGGCCACACGTGGGTGTATCCGAGCCCGGAGCGTTCGATGTAGGCCTCGACGAGTTCGTGCCAGGCGGCGTATTCGACGGTGTTCGGGTCGGAGTGGCTCGAACCGAGGTGGACGATGTGCGAGACCCCCGCCGCCTTCGCCGCGTCGACGGCCACCTTCGACTGCACGAGCATCTTCACGGTGTAGGTGGTGAGCAGGAATACGCGGTCGATCCCCGCGAAGCCGGGTTCGATGGCGCCGAGACCGCCCGTCGCCGCGTCGTCGAGGTCGAACCGACGCACCTCGATGCCCCGCTCCCGCAGCGCCGCAGCCGCGCCGGGCCGGCGACAGGCGGCGACCAGACGCAGCCGCCCGGCTTCGTGATCGGGGACGAGTTCGTCGACGAGTGCGGAGCCGATGTTTCCGCTGGCTCCGATGACCAGAACGGCCGGCGCGTCGGTCGTCGTCGTGGTGTTCACCGGCGCCACGCTCCCGCCGCACTTACGGCGAACTCGCCGAAACTGACCGGCGGCCGGCCGGTCACCGTCAGGATGTCGTCGTTGAGGGCGCCGAACATCCCGGAGCTGAACGCATAGCTGTGAAGCTCGCTGTTGTGTTCGGCGGCCGCGGGCGAGGCGCCCGCGGCGAGCAACGCATCGCGGGTGGACGCGCGATCCGCCTCGACGTATCTGATCCGCCGTCCCGTGACCCATGATATGTGTCCGGCCACCTGCGTCAGCGTGAGCGGCTCCGGACCCAACGGCGCATAGGCCCTGCCGTCGTGTCCGTCCTCCGTCAGCGCGACGGCCACCACCGCGGCGATGTCCTCGGCCGACACGTAGCTCACCAGTCCGTCGCCGCCCGGGTGCACGATCTCGTCCCGTTCGCGGATCCCCTCGGCCAGCGACTCGAACCACCGCAGCCCGTCCGAGAAGTTCTGCATGAACGCTCCCGGCCGCACGATGGTGTACGGAACGCCGGACGACTCGACAGCCAACTCGATGCGGCGCAGCGGGTCCTCCGACGGCGCGTGGTCCAGGCCGTACACGGAAAGCAACACGATCCGTCCGACGCCGGCGTCGGACGCGCCGGCGAGAAGCGCACGGACGTGGTCGGCGTGCTCCGGTTGCGGAACAGCACCGGGGACCAGGTACATCGCGTCCACGCCCTTGCGCGCGGTCTCATATGTGCTTTCATCGGCCCAGTCGAAGCGGACCGGATCGATGCCCGTTCGGGCCTGGACCGGCGTCCGACCGGCGGCACGGATTGTCACTCCGCGGCGCACCAACAGCGGTATCAGACGCCGGCCGACCTTGCCGGTCGGACCGGTGACGAGAACGGTTGAACTCACGAAGGCCTCCGGGTGGCGAATACGACGACAGCACCACGGTAGGAACCCCCGGACGGCTCGAACCATGACAGTTCTGTGCCGCCGCATACCCGATCGGATCGCCTCCGCGAACCCGGAGGCCCTCGATGCCGGTGAACACGGTGCTGCACCGGACTTCAGGATCGGGGCGCTGGTCGAGACCGACTTCTTCGAGTACGGCAGCGACCCGATGTCGCACCGCGCGATCGTGTGGCGACGGTTCAACCTCTCCTGGATCCTCAACGGCCCCAACGCCCGGTTGTGCCTGGTCCCTGGCTCTACCGGGGAGTGTCGGCCCGCAGCTGCTGTAGGTGACCCATACGAGAGGCTTCTGGAAGGGCATCGGATCTGGTCGAAGCTGTCTTACTCGAGTTTCGGCTTTCTGTCGCTCGGACCCAGGTTCCTAGTTGATCTCTGGACTGGGCGCTCAGGCACGTCTCCCCGCATTGACGAGGTGCCTCAGTGCCCAGTCAGAAGATCAACTCTGATGACCCGGCCGGCGGTTTGTTGGACCACTGCACTGACCAGGCATCACGCGAGATCCAATCGGGGACACGGATGACCTGCGGCGCGGCAACACCGAAATTCCGAAACTCAAGTGTCTTACCGGGAGCCTTTCCCTATGTCGATCCCGATCGATCACACCTGTCGGTCTTCCGGGGGAAGCCTGAAAGTATTGGATCAACTGAAGCGAACGGCGTGGAAACCAAACATTCATTCTGTTCGCGTGCTTTCCTCATTCAGCAGAACTTCCTGAATATTCTCCGCGACTGCCGCCGTCTTGGCCCTCCTGGAATCTAAGAAAGCTCACGAGGATCCTGGTTTGCCTCGCTTTTATGTAAAGGCGGAACTCGATCTCTCACATGTCGTCGAACGCCAACCGTAAACGCCCTGCTTTCCCCACGCGCGTCCGAGACCCGACTCCTTCGCAATGTGGCCGAGAAGGTAGACCGCGACCCTGTTCGAAGATTTCCATTCGGCTTCTTCGTCAGTCAGTTGTGGTTCGGGGCGATTGACCACGCAGGAAGCGGCGGGCCGAGCTGCATCCCGGATGTGGAAAGGTCGCATGTGGCCTACTATGTGCGCCACGGCCATCGGCGGCGCCTGGGCGGCTCCACTTGCTCTTGTGCCCGCGAGCTAATGTAGGCACGCATCACGAATGCGCAAACCGCGACCGGGGCGGCCAGCACCGGGCGGCACCACCCAAATAGCACTCGGGGTTCGATTCCTCCACCTCCGCCAACCAAAAGCAGGGTGACAATGCGCAAGGTGAAAATGGGTCTGATTGTGTCCGCGACGGCTGTTCTCGCAGTGGTCGGGGCTCTATTTCTCCTGGACAAGCATGCTTTGAGCCGTGAGGGTGAGAGTGCCTGCAGCCTGCTGGGTTCGACTTATGGAGACGGCAGAGAAGATCCTTCGCGGCGTGTGGCTTTGGCAAATGAGCTCAATAGATACGCCTCTCGAGCCGGCGAAGATGATATCCGTGAGACTGGCTCGGACATGGTAATGTGGGCGCGATCCGGAGACGATGAAGATTGGACTTTTGGATATGGCGTAATGAGTGAGGTTTGTTCCCAAGCCGGCTGGGTGCCTGACTATGAGGCTCCTTGGTATCGTTTGAGCGATTGGTTCTAGGTAGAGATCATGGACATGACCTGGGATGGCAACAACGACGGTGTTACGGACGCATATGGGACAGACGCCAACAACGACGGATATGCAGAGATTCAAACCGCCGACTCAAACTACGACGGTGTTTACGACACCGCAGGTCAAGATGCCAATCAGAACGGTTATTTCGAGATCCTCGCGGTGGATTCAGATGGCGACGGAGATGTGGATTATTCGAGACTCGACATGAACGAGAATGGTATTGACGATCGTGTCGAGTATGCAACTCCAGCCACCGGTCCTACGATGTCCGGTCCGGTTTGGGCATCTTATTCTCCTTCATCGGCTCCTGGTCCTCTAGCGACCACCTACAATCCTGGTGAAGACGGTGGAACGTCAGGGATGTCCTTTGGCGCCGGAGCCGAGATTACCGCTGATGGAGATCACCGTATCGGCAGCGTGGCCATGACGCCGGACGGTGAGGTTTTCGACGGCACGAGATATGTGCCTCGGGAAGATTACCCATAGTTCTGCGCCACGATGCCGCAGCGCATCGACGCCGCCACCGGCAAGGGCAGCCCAGGCTCCGCATTGAGAAAGATCGGCGGACGCGTGCCGTTCCGGTCTTGGTGACGGGTCCGGCACACTCGGTGGAGTCGCCGGGCCGGGAGGTGTCGCATGACGTTCCTCGATGTCGCCGATACGGAGTTCGATTTCACCGCGGCAGAGGTGTTCGCCGCGCAAGACGCCGACTGGTACGCCGACAGCCCTGTGGGGGCCGTCGTGCTGCGGTACGCCGAGGCGCAGGAGCTGCTGCGCGCCCGGCGCCTCGACCACGGCGGCGACAGTTACCTGCACCGTAACGGGATCATGTCGGGCCCGATCCACGACTGGTGGGGTCCGATGATCGTCAACAGGGACGGTGCCGAGCACCGCCGGTTGCGTGGGCTCGTGGGCCGGGCGTTCACGCCGCGCACCGTCGAACGGTTGCGGCCGTTCATCCGGGCCACCGCGCAGAGGCTCGCCGACGACATCGCGGCAAAGGGGGACGTCGACTTCGTCGACGCGTTCGCCAACCGCCTGCCGTTGGCGGTGATGTGCGAACTGCTCGGCGTGCCCACGGCCGACTACGACACGTTCAGCGGGTGGACGAGCGACATCGGCCTGATCTTCGGGCTGGCCGCCGGTGGCGACATCCCCGCGCGGGTCGAGCGGGCCGTGGCCGGCCTCGACGGATATGTCGACGACCTGATCGACGAGAAGGCGGCGCACCCCACCGACGACCTGATCTCCGACATGGTCAAGGTCTGGCGCGCCGAGGCGACGGTGACCCGCGAGGAACTGCGCAACCTCCTCGTCACCCTGGTCTTCGGCGCCCACGACAACACCCGCCACCAGTTGTCCAACGCCGTGGTGACGTTCGCCGAGCACCCCGCGCAGTGGACAAAGCTGCGCGAGCGGCCCGACCTCGCGAGCCGGGCCGTCGACGAGACGATGCGCTGGCGCCCCTCCGCCAACACGGTGTTCCGCCGCGCCACCGAGGATTTCGGGTTCCGCGGCATGACCGTCACCGCCGGCACGTTCCTGACCATCGCCGTGCAGACCGCCCAGCGCGACCCGCGCGCCTATCCCGGTGGCGACTCGTTCGACATCACCGTCGACCGCCGGGTGCCGCTGCTCCAGTTCGGCGGCGGACCGCACTACTGCCTCGGCGCCGCCCTGGCCCATGTGGAACTGGAGGAGGCGCTACCGATCCTGGCGCGCATGTTCGGCCCGCCGGCCGTCACCGCGACGGTCACCTGGCGCCCGGCACTGGGCATCCACGGCCCCGACGAACTCCCGTTGCGGTTCACACCCGCCGGCCGCTGACGTAGCACCATCCGCTCGGCGACCAGCCGGCCTGCTCGTGACAGCAGCTCTGCGGGAACGCAGAATCGGCGGGTGGCCATCACGATGCGGGCGGTCCTGGAGACGCCCTTCACGACGCCGGACGCGGCGCCATGGCCCGTTGCCACGCTCGAGCCCGGCGCCTGGCTCACCCTCGACGGCACCTGCGGCGACCCAGAGGCCGGCCTGTTCGCCGCGACCGTCGCCGACTACAACAACATCCCGCCCGGCGAGCTTGCCACCGCGGAACACCTGATCGCGCCGGGCGGGCTGATCCTGACCGACACCACCACCGAGATCGTCCCGGGTTGCTGCTGCGGCCTGGAAACCTGGCGCGACTGGCACCCGGTCCCGTCCTGCCCGCACATCACCCGGTGCCACTGACGCCGAGTGAGGCGAGCACCCGCCGAACGTCCGTCCTGGCGGCGACCAGAGGATGAGACGCCAGTCTTTGGCACGTGACGGGCAATTTGTCCCTCGGCTGATCGGTCGGCGCGGCACCTGGCCGTTCGGTGGGATCTACCGCCGCAAATAGGGACGTCTGCCACGGCGCCGCCTGACCACCACGGGCACACGCCGCTACCGTCGCACCTGCCCGGTATATCGACGAAGGGTCATGGGGTGTCCGATCAGCTTGGCGCTCGACACCGCGCGAGTGACGACGAGGTCGTGTCCCGCGGGCGTTGGTCCGCCCGACGCGGCGTCGTCGCGGCCGTTGCCGTCGTTCTCGCCATCGTCGCGGGTGTCACCGCCTTCTCGCTCCTCGGCTCCGACCCCGAACCGTCGACCACCGGCGCCGCCGCTGGCGACGCGGCCCGGGACGAAGCCGAGCGCGCCGGTCGCAACCACATGCGCGACACCGGTTCGGTCAGCCCCAGCGAGGCGACTCCCTCATCCGCCGCTCCCACCCCGAGCCGGACCGTCAGCCGGTCACCCAAGCCCTCGACCTCGACCGGGGGTGGCGGCAGCGGCACGTGCGGCGTCTCGTTCTACTCCACGGGCTCCACGACGGCCAACGGCGAACGCTTCGACCCGGACGGCCTGACCGCCGCACACAAGACCCTGCCGTTCAACACCAGGATCCGGGTGACCAATCCGTCCAACGGCAAGTCGGTAGTGGTGCGGGTCAACGACCGTGGGCCGTTTGTCGGCGGCCGGTGCATCGACCTCGCACGTGGCGCGTTCGCGCAGATCGCGTCGTTGAATGCCGGCGTCATCACCGCCCGGTACGAGGTGCTGAAATGACGCAACCCAGCCGCCACGCCGCGGTTGGGTGTCACCGGTCCGCGCGGAGGTCGTTGAGGACGTCGGCGGCAAGGTCCACGGCGTCGGTCCGCTGGCGGCCGTCGGGAACGGCATTGTCCGTGGGGTGTCTGAAATCGATGACCGCCACCGCGTTGCGGGACTGGACATAGATCTTGACCGAGGGTGGGAGAACCACCGCGTTCGCGTGGTCACCGAGGCCGGGGACGAGGTCGTCGTCGACGCTGATTCCGGAGTAGTGCGCGTCGGCTGCCTTCTGCACCCGGTAGATGGTCACCTCCGCGTGCAACGACGGAATCTGCCCGTCCGGATCGCCCCACGTGCAGTCGATCTTGTTGATGGAGCCGCGGTCCTGGGTCAGCACGCCCGGGTAGCCCTCGCCGGTCAGCGCGACCCTCTTGGCGGCGTCACCGTCTAGCGTCGGACACGTCGCCTGGACGCCTCTCCAACTGCCGTCCGGCCACTCGTCTTCGCCAGTGCCGGACATGGTGCAGCCGGCCAGTGCCACCAGGGTAGCGGCGAGTACCGCCACGCTTCGTCCCATGGTCGTGCCCCCGATATCATCGAAGCGAGGTCAGGCGGGCCGGACCTTATCGAGGGCGGCCTGTGCGAACGTGATCCAGCGGTCCTGGTGGTGCACACCGACGACGATCCACTCGCGCATCGGCCGGCCGCCACTGGGATCGAACAGTTCCGACCCGGCAAGACTCAACGCCTGGCCACGGGTCGGCTCGTCGAGCTTGAAGACCGCGCCACCGTCGAACGAGCCCATGAAGGCCTTGCCGCCAGCCTTGGCGCACGGCATGCCGAACATGGCACCAGAAGTCACCTCTGGATGCAGGTCCTGCACGGCAGCAAGAAGCTGCTCCCATTGCGGCGTACTTACCTTGCGCGATGGCATGTCGATATTTCTACCGCGTGCGCCGCTGACCGGGAGACGCGAGGTCCGATTGCCGCCAGCATCCGGGCGCCGGGCGCACGCAGAGTGGGGGAATGAGTGACGCACGCACGCGGAGTCTCCTGCTGGTCGGGCCGTTCATGGCGCAGGCCGACGTCACCATCGCCAACGTCGCGACGCCGTCGATCCACGAGGATCTCGGCGCGTCGGGTGCGTTGCTGGAACTGGTCGTCGGCGGCTACCTGATCGCGTTCGCGGTGCTGCTGATCACCGGTGCGCGGCTGGGCCAGATCCACGGCTACGGCCGGATGTTCCTGCTCGGCGTGGGGCTGTTCACCGTCGCGTCGTTGCTGTGCGGTCTCGCGCCGACCCCGACGGCGCTCGTCGCCGCCCGGATCCTGCAGGGCTTCGGCGCCGCGCTCATGTTTCCGCAGACGCTCACCGGCATCCAGGTCACCCTCGACGGCCGTGAACGCGTGCGCGCGATCGGCCGGTACGCGATCGCGCTGTCCAGCGGCGCGGTGGCCGGGCAGCTGCTCGGTGGGCTGCTGGTCTCCGCCGACATCGCGGGCACGCAGTGGCGCGCCGTGTTTCTCGTCAACGTGCCGGTCGGCCTGCTGGTGATCGTCGCCGGGCTGCGGTATTTACCGGTGGACGCCCACCGCGTGGCCCGTCGCCTCGATCTGCCCGGTGTGGCCGTCCTGTCCGTCGCCCTCGGGCTGCTCGTCGTGCCGCTGGTGGTGGGCCGCGACGTCGGCTGGCCGGCGTGGACCTGGGTGTGCCTGGCGTTGGCCGGGCCGGCGTTCGCCGGTTTCGTCGTCGTTCAGCGGCGGATCGCGGCCCGGGGCGGCGAGCCGTTGGTGGCGGTGGGTGTGCTGGGTCGGCCGGCGGTC
The DNA here is from genome assembly GCF_016863635.1 of Virgisporangium aurantiacum. Classification (GTDB taxonomy): domain Bacteria; phylum Actinomycetota; class Actinomycetes; order Mycobacteriales; family Micromonosporaceae; genus Virgisporangium; species Virgisporangium aurantiacum. The sequence continues at coordinate 122,302 of NZ_BOPG01000071.1, forward strand.
TCGGCGGCGCTCGTGACGCTGATGGTCGCCACCGGCACCTACTACGCGCTGCTGTTCACGGTCGCCCAGTATCTGCAGCACGGCCGGGGGTACAGCCCGGCCGTGTCGGGCCTGACGCTGGTGCCGTGGGTGGCCGCCTTCGGGCTCGCCGGCCAACTCGTGCGGCGCCTGCCCGTGGACGCCGTGCGGCGCGCGCCGGCGGCCGGTTGTGTGCTGCTCGGCGTCACCTATCTGGCGATCGCCGGGGTGACCGTCAGCGGCCACCGTTCGTTGCCGCCGCTGGTCGTGTTGTTCGCCGTCGGCGGGCTCGGCCTGGGTGTGCAGTTCAGCGCGCTCATCGCGCACCTGACCGCCGCGGTGCCGCCGCGGCACGCCGCCGAGATCAGCGGCGTCAGCGGGACCGTGATGCTGATCGGCGGCGCGGTCAGCATCGCGACGTTCGGCACCCTCTACCTCGCCCTGGCGTCGCACCCGACGACCGCGTTCGGGGTGACGACCGTGGGGCTGGCCGCCGCCGCGCTGACCGCCGGCGCGGCGGCGTACCGGGCCACCCGCACCTCCGGGGAGGTCATTGCTGCGCGCCGTCGCCCGGTTGCGGCTTGACGTCCAGCCGGCGGTTGACCGCGTTGCGGGCGCGGGTCAGGGCGTCCGTGCGCCCGAGCAACTGGCGATCGTGATTCGCCTGAAGCAGCATGGCATGGAGCTCGAAGACGAGCTGCTCGACGTCCGTGTCCGACGGAAGTTCCCGCAGGCGCACCGCGAGTTCGATGTCGCGTTGGAGCAGGGCCTCGGCTCGGGCGACGGCGTCTTCGACCGCGTCTCGGACGGGTCCGGACCGGCCATCAAGTTCGCTCGCGGCGGCAACGAAGAAGCATCCGCCCTCGAATATCTCCAGGTAGTCGATCCACGACGACATCAGCGTCCGAAGTCGCGCGAGCCCGGCGGGCTGCTGCTCGGCAGGCAGCGAAACCTCCTGCTTGAAGACCTCCGATGCGGCCGCAACGATCGCGAGCTGGAGCTCCTGCTTGGTGCCGAAGAGGGTCTGAATGCCACTTTTGCTGGTGCGCAGGGCCTCCGCCAAGCGTCCGAGCGTCAGGCTGTCGAGGCCTTCGGCCGATGCCATGTGCACCGCGCGATCGACGATCGCGCCGCGGCGTGCGTCGCCTGTCCGGGTCATGGATACGATCGTACCCAACTATACGGTCGTACGTATTGACACGTACGACCGTACCTCCTAGCGTTGGTCCATCCGACGTGAGGAGTTCCATGTCCACCCAATCGACGACCCAGGACCTTTCCGCGATCGCGAAGCGGTACTTCGCCGCGTGGGAGGCGCACGACGTCGACGCGATCGTTGCTCTCCATACACCCGACTCGCAGTTCCAGGCCCACGGTCGCGGCACCGCGGTCCATGGCCGGGAGGCCCTGCGGCGTGAGTTCGCGCATGTCTTCGAGCTCTACCCGGGATTCGGCTTCGACGAGCGACGCCTGCTGTTCGGTCCCGGCCATTGGGTCCTGGACTGGACGCTGACGTTCCAGCGACCCGACGAGGAGCGTCGTGGTGTTCACTGCCTCGACGTCGTCGAGGTGGCACCGGACGGCCTCGTCGCGCGGAAGGACACCTTCTTCGACTTCGCCGAGCTGAAGGCCGCGTTCGAGGGCAGGGCCAGGTGAGTGCCACCGACACGACCACGCCACTGTTCGATCGGGCGTTGCTCGACGCGTTGCCCGTCGAACATCTCTGCGATCTCAGCATCGACCTCGAGCCGGCCCAGATGATCTCGACCCCGCTCGGTACCCGCATGACCTTCGTGACCAAAGGCGGCCGGTTCAACGGGCCCGGCTTCCGGGGTCAGATGCTCGCCGGAGGCGGCGACTGGGTATGGCTCGGAACCGACGGAATCAGTCGCATGGACGTTCGCGCGACCCTGCGCACCCACGACGGTGTCCTCATCCACTACGAGTCGAACGGAGTACTCCGGTTCCCGCCCGACGGCCGACAGCGCCTGGCCGCCGGGGAGCGGCTGTCGGTCGACGAGAGCTATGTGCGACCTACACCGAGGTTCGAGACATCCGACGAGCGCTACTCATGGCTCTGCGGGCTCGTCGTGGTCGGCTACGGCGAATACGGTCAAGGCCGCATCGACCATCGGATGTATCGGATTCTGTAGCCACGCCGGACGCGGCCCCCGCTCGGCGGAGTCCAATTGTTGCTTGCCGCGACCGGTCGGGTCCCTGCACGTGATCGGGTGACCGCCATCCATTTGCGAACCGAACAGGTTCTCCCGGTGGTCGCCGACTCCCTACGATGGCCATGTGGTCGAGTACTACAGCGACGACTCGGTGCAGATCACGTCCGACATCCTCCGGGTGGACGGTCGCACCTACCCGCTGCGGGAGCTCGTCCGGGTGTGGCACGTTCGCGGTCGCCGGTCGTGGCGGAGGCTGGCCAATCGTGGCATGCTCGCCGCGGCGGTGATCGGCCCCCTGGTCGCGGCCGCGATCGGCGTCCTGATCGCCATCCTGTTGAGTACGTCCTTTGGCGTGACCGTCGCGATCGTCGGCGTCTGCTGCCTGCTCGGGTTTTGCGCCGTCCCGGTCGCCGACATTCTTCTCAACCGGTTGGACCGCTCCTACGACCGGGGCGCCCGCAAGCTGGAGATCTGGGCGACCTGGCACGGTCGGGCGGTGGTGTTGCTGACGACCGACGACGCGCACCGGTTCGGCCAGATCTACCGCGCGCTGCAACGGGCGATGGAATCCGGATGACCGACGCGCGGTCGTCGGTCGTCAGCAACCACCGGCATTCCGCAAGCCGTCTCGGTAGTGCAGTGCCGCACGCAGCTGCTCGTCGTCCAACCGGCGTGCCGCCCACGCAAGTTCGACGAGGTCCGCCGGCCACGGATACCGCATGTCCCACGGAAGTTCGGCCACGCGCAGGCCGAGCAGCGCCGCCAGCTCGCCGACCGGGATTGCGGTCACCCGCGCGAACGCGTTGACGCAATCGTCGTCCAGCGGTAATCGCCCCGCACAGGCCAGCGCGTACGTCTCGGTGTCCAAGTGGCGGCCGCCGCCGAGTTCTTGCAGCAGCACTCCGTTGATCCGTATGTTGCGGTTGCTCAGCAGTCGTCGCAAGATCAGGCCGGGCGTCACGCTTCTCCTGCCGTCGGACGGGAACGGCCGGGTGCGTGGCCTCGCACGCGACGGCAATCCGTCGACGAACCGACGCAGCCGAGCGCGCGCCTGGACGTCCATGGTGTGGGCGCCCCAGATCAACAGCGAACCGACCTCGTCAGACCCGTTCAGTTCGGCCGGCGCCAGGTCATCCGGCACACCGCGGGCGGCTATCAGGAACAGATCGGCGGCGTGCAGGCCCAGTGTCGGCGCAAGGCGACGCAGCAGCGGATCGTCCGGCACACCTCCGCCGAGGACCGCGTCGATCCGAGCGAGGAGAACTCCTGCGGCTTCAGCGAGGCCGGCCGCACGCAACCCCCGATGCTCCAGCAACCGGGCGAGGCGAGCGCCGAAGGGCGGCAGATCGGTCACCCGGACACGGTAGACCGACACCGACTGCGGTCGGCCCGGTCGTTCACGTCCACACCCGGGAGACCCCGGCGGATGCTCGGGCACCTGCCGGGGTCTCCCGTTCCGGGTTTCGGGTTCGGGCTTCGGTGTGCGGTCTTCTTGTCAGGGCCTTGGCGCCTGGGTTTGGTGTCAGCCGAGTTCGTAGGTCAGGCCGGTCCAGAACTGTGGCAGGGCGCTGAACCAGGCCACCGGCGATGCGGTGACGTTGCAGCCGGCCGTGCTGCGGCTGTGCAGCCCGAACGCGTACCGTGCCTTCGTGACCGGCACCACGCCCGGGGGCGAGGTGGTGTAGTACCAGTAGACGCCGCCGCCGCTGTCGCCGCTGCACGGGTCGTAACCCTCGTACCGGACCAGTCCCCGGTTGGTCGGATCGCTGGTGTTGGTCACCACGGCGCACGGGTTACCGAACGTGGTCGGCGCCTGGTAGCGCGCGGAGACGCACACCACGTCGCCGGCGGTGATGGCCGACATCGTGTCGGCCCAGCCGTCGACACCGACCCAGGACGTCGAGCTGAGGTAGATCCGACCGACCGTGTCGGCCGCGTACGTGGGGTCGGTGACCTGGATGGCGCCGGCGTCCACCGCGCCCGAGTCCAAGGCGTTGACGGTGCTCAGCGAACCGATCTGGGACCCGTTCGTCGACCAGGTGCTGGTGCCTGCGGGGTCGGCGCAGTGCCCGGCCGTCAACGCCCACCGCACCGTGCTGCGGGCCATGAACCCGAGCGAGCAGCCCGCGCCGTTGCGGGTGATCGATATCCCGGCCCGCAGGTCGGTGTCGCAGTTGGCACGGTCGGTGCAGACGTCCAACTCGGTCTGCGCCGTCGACGCGGGGACGATCTTCGCCCAGGACGGCACCGCACCGGGCGACAGGCCGGCCTTCTGCTGGTCGGTGAGCGCCACGGTCACCTTGTTGCCGGCCACGTCGACGCCGACCTGGCCCTTGGCCACCGCGCCGAGCTCACCGGTGCCGGCCCGCAGCGACTCGGCCAGCCCCCACAATTCGACGAACGACCGCGCCACCACGTGCGCCTGGACGGTGAGGCCGAGTTCCCGGCCGTACCGCTCCGCGGCCGCCGCGGCCGCCGCGGTGGTCAGCGTGGCGTGGGTGACCCCGGACGGCGCGTCGAAGTAGCTGCCACCGTACGTCGAGGGCTCGCGGACCAGCCGCTTGTGCAAGTCTTTCCGGAGCCCCTGCTGAGTGGCGGCGAGCCGAGCGGCGCTGACCGACATCTCCGGGTACACGCGGCGGTACGCCTGCACCGCGGTCGCGATCGGGTCCTGATCGGTGTCCATCGCGGGACCCGTCTCGGCCGCGGCGGCCGGTCCCCCAGGCGGTACGGCGGCCAGCGCCGCGACCAGGGCGAGCGCCCCGGCCGTGGCGAACAGCTTCTTCCTCATGGTGTTGCTCCCTTTGCTCCGATGCGCCGGTCGAGGGCCGGCGTCGGTTCCCAGGCTCGGGAGCAGGCCTTGGGGAAACCTTCGGTACTTCTGCCACGACGGGTCGTTTGGTGTCGTGTCCACGCGTCCGATTGGCGACACGCGTATCCGTGGCGCCCCGTGCCGGTCTTGTCACTGGCGGACGTGCGACCGAGAGGGGCATGGTGATCCGGTTCAGCCTGCTCGGCGACATCCAGGTCCGGGTCGACGGGGGCGCGATCGCGCTCGGGCATGTGCGGCAGCGCACCGTGCTGGCAGCCCTGCTGGTGGAGGCGAACCGGCCGGTGCCCACCGACGTGCTGCTCGAGCGGGTCTGGGGCGGCTGCCCGCCGCGGCGGCCCCGCGCGGCGCTCTACGGATACCTGTCCCGGATCCGGCATCCGCTGGCCGCCGCCGGGGTGCGGCTCGCCCGGCAGTCCGACGGATACGTGCTGCCGGTCGACCCCATGACCGTCGACCTGCACCGGTTCGAGCGGCTCGTCGACCGGGCCCACACCGGCACGGACCCCGCAGCCGCGCTCGGGCTGTTCGAGGAGGCGCTGGCACTCTGGGACGGCGATGTCCTCACCGCGATGGATACGCCGTGGGCGAACGCGGTGCGGGAGAGCCTGAACGCCCAACGGCATGCGGCGACGCTCGACCGCAACGACCTCGCGCTGCGCCTCGGGCACCACGTGCGGCTGCTGGCCGCGCTGCGGGCCGGGGTGCGCGAACACCCGCTCGACGAGCGGCTGGCCGGCCAGCTGATGCTGGCGCTCTACCGGTGCGGTCAGCCGGCCGGGGCACTCGAGTGCTTCGAGCGGCTGCGGCGCGACCTGACGGCCGAGCTCGGTGTCCGTCCCGGACCGGCGATCCGCGAGCTGCACCGGCGGATCCTCACCGGCGACCCGGCCCTGAGCCCGCCCCCGGCGGACGGCCCGACCACAGGAACGGCCACAGGAACGGGCACAGGACCCGTGACCGGACGGCGGTCGGGTGGGCCGCACCAGCTACCCGCCGCGCCAATGGGATTCACCGGCCGAGAGGCCCAACTGGCGGCGGTCGACGCGGTACTGGGCGGAACGGTATCCGACGGCAGGGCGGCGCCCACCAACGGCAGAGCAGGTAACGGCAGGGCGGCGCCTGCACTCAGCGCGGCGTCCAACGGCAGGAACGCGCCCACAAACGGCTCGGCACATACCGGTTGTGCGGCGGTCGCGAACGGCATGCGGATCTGTGTCATCAGCGGGGCCGGTGGCATGGGGAAGACCTGGCTCGCGCTGCGCTGGGCCGCCGCGCACCTCGACCGCTTTCCCGACGGGCAGATCCACGTCAACCTGCGCGGGTTCGATCCCGCCGGTGCGCCGACCCCGCCGGCCAATGCCGTGCGGGCGCTGCTCGACGCGTTGGACGTGCCCGCCTCGACCATCCCTGCCGACCCGCAGGCACAGGCCGCCCTGTATCGCAGCCTCATCGCCGGGCGGCGGATCCTGATCGTGCTCGACAACGCCCGCGACAGTGACCAGGTCGTGCCGCTGCTGCCCGGCACGGCCGGCTGCGCGGTGCTCGTTACCAGCCGGCACCGGCTCACCGGCCTGGTGATCGCTCACGGCGCCCGGTCGGTGACGCTCGACGCCCTCACCGGGTCCGAGTGCCGGGCACTGCTCGCCGCCCGGCTCGGTGACCGGCGCATGGCGGCCGAGCCGGGTGCGATCGACCGGCTGCTGCGGTACTGCGCCGGGTTGCCGCTGGCGCTCGGGATCGTGGCGGCGCGGGCCACCACCGAACCGGACGTGCCGCTGGCCGCGCTGGCGGACGAGTTGGCCACGGCCGCCGGCCGGCTCGACGCCCTCGACGTGGGTGAGACGGTCGGCGACCTCCGGGCGGTGCTGGCCTGCTCCACGCGGGCGCTGGCCGCGCCGGAGGCGCGCGTGTTCGGTCACCTCGGTGTCGCCGACGGCCCCGACGTGAGCCTCGAGGCCCTCGCCAGCCTCACCGCCCTGCCCGCCGCCGCTGCCCGTCGGGCCGCCCGCGGGCTCGCGAACGCGCACCTGGTCACCGAGCACGGCCCCGGCCGGTACCGGACGCACGACCTGGTGCGCCTGTACGCCGCCGAGCAGGTCGACCCGGCCGGCCGCCCCGCGGCGGTACGCCGGCTGCTCGACCACCACCTGCACACCGCGGCCGCCGCCGCGCGGGTGGTGGAGCCGTACCGCGATCCCGTCGCGCTCGCGCCGCCCGCCGCCGGGGTCGTCGTCGACCCGCCCACCGACCCGGAACGGGCGTGGGCCTGGTTCACGGCCGAGCGCCCGAACCTGCTCGCCGCCGTCACCCGGGCCGCCCGTTCGGGGGCCGGCGGCCACGCGTGGCGGCTCGCCTGGTGCCTGGCGTACTTCCTGGAGCAGCGCGGGTACTGGGCCGACCTGGTCGCGACCAACCAGGTGGCGCTCGCCGCGGCCGACGACCCGCTCGGGCGGGCCAACGCCCACCGCGGGATCGCCCGCGGCCACACGTGGCTGGGCCGCTTCGACGAGGCCCGCAGCCACCTGCGACAGGCGCTCGATCTCTTCGGCCGGCTGGGCGACGCCACCGGTCGCGGCCACGTGCACCGGTCCCTGGCGCGGGTGTCCGCCCGGCAGGGCCGGCCCGCCGACGCCGTCGCCCACGACCTGCTCGCCCTGGACCTGTTCCGAGCGGTCGGGCACGACTTCGGGCAGGCCAACGTGCTCAACTCGCTGGGCTGGCACCATGCGCACCTGGGCGACCTCGCGCAGGCCGTCGACTACTGCGAGCAGGCGCTGGCGATCCAGCGGGCCACCGACGACCGCTTCGGGCAGGCCCTCACCTGGGACAGCCTCGGCTACGCCCACCACCGGCTGGGCCGCCACGAGCAGGCGATCACCTGCTACGAAACGGCCCTCGCGCTGTTCCGCCGGACCGACAACCGCTACCTCGAGGCGACGGTGCTGGCCCGACTCGGCGACGTCCACGACCGGGCCGGCAACGTGGCGAAGGCCCGGGCGAAGTGGCGGACGAGCGCCGACATCCTGGCCGCGCTCGGCCACCCCGACGCGCGTCGGGTGGAAGCGAAACTGACGCAGGGGCATGAGCGATGAGCTCGTTATTACCCTTCGCGGGCAGCTCGATCACGATCTGTTTGTGGCCCGGGCGCGTCGTCGACACGACCGTGCTCGGCGAGCAGGTCGACCATCCGGTCGGCGGCGGTGGTGTCACCTGCGTCGGCCAGCGGGCGTAGGAGTGGGACGGCCTCGTCGATGCGGTCGTGTTCGGCGAACAGGTCTGCCAGCAGACCCACGGCGGAGGTCGTGCCGCTGTCGCGCGCGGATTTGCCACTGTACGTGCGCGCAGGCGCCGTTCGGTGGCCTGTCGATCAATTCCACGATCGGGCCATGAGGGGTGTTCGCCTACGCGGGTCAGCGGTCCTCCGTTCGAGGACTACCCGGCACCGCCTGGTACCGGGCCCCGCTTTCGATATGTCGTGACCATCCACAGTGGACGCTGAGTAAATGATCTTCCACGCGACTGGTCAGCCCCATATGGGGGCGAAGTCACCCCGTCGTTAGACTTTCAAACAGTACGAGCGTTCGGGCAAATCAAGTGCCCGGTCGCGGTCGACACATCGATCGATGTAAACAGAAAAGGCCAGCTGAGCTGGCCTTCTACAAAGTCGGGACGGCCGGATTCGAACCGACGACCCCTTGACCCCCAGACTTGAAACGGATTCACTGCTGGGTGTTGCTTCGTGTCGGTGGGTGTCCTCACATCCAACTGACCTGCTGATACTACCACTGCTGCGTATTTGCCGGTGTTGCTTTTATGGCGCCTCATCCACCGCGGGTTGATCTCCGCTGTGAGCTGGTTCGTTAGCGCGTCCGGTCAAGTGTCGCCCATGTTGCTGTGTCCGAACAGGCCCGGCCTGGTCTCCCATCGCGTCATCTGAGGAGAGCAGATCGGCGACGTGCACGGCGGCTTGTCGGCGGCGTTCTGCGTTGACGCGGGAGTAGTAGCGCATCAGCGTGGACGGGTCGTGACCGAGTCGCTCGGCGACCTCGGCGATTCCATACCCGGCGTCCAGCAGGCTGCCGGCGAGCAGATGCCGGACCTGGTGTGGGCCGATCGGGCGTACGCAAGCCGCGACGGCGAGCTGGTTGAACCGGCTGCTCACGGTGTCGGGCCGCAACGGTTGCCCACCACGTCCGGTGAACATGTACCCCGACGCCCGTGCCGCCTTCGCCCACAGCCGGGCATCGGTCAGGGTCTGGAGGGTGACCGGGTCCAGGAGCAGGCTACGGGTGCTGTTGTGCGACTTGGGCGGCTTCTCCCGCACCTGACTCGTCGGGTCCTCGACCACCCGTTGCCGACGCACGGTCAGCGTGGCCAGGTCGGGTTCCAGGTCCGACCATTTCAGTCTGCACAGTTCCCCGCGGCGTAGCCCGGTGGTGAGCAGCAGCCGCCACATCGGGTGCAGCCGGTCGTCGGCGACGTGGTCGAGGAAGCGGCGGGCCTCGGACAGCTTCCACACCGGCCGCACCTCGTCTGCCTCGCGTGGCTTGTGCGCACCTAGGGTGCGGCCAGTCTGTTCTCCGAATGCTTTGGCCAGGACCAGATTGACCGTCCGTAGCGTGGTACGCGAGTAGCCGGCGGTCTCCAACTGCAGGTAGGCGCGTTCGACCATCCGGGCGCTCAACCGCGATACCCGAACCCGACCCACATGCGGATACGTGAGGCTGAGCAGCCAGCCATAGTTGTACACCGTGTTCGGCTGCAACTCCTGCACCCGGCCGGTCAACCAGTCCTCACACACCGACTGCACCGTGTCCGACAACCGCGGTCGACGCCGACGAGCGTCGCGCTGCCGGCTCAGCCTCCGATACTCCACGAGGGCCGCCTTCTCGGTGGCAAAGCCGTTGCGTCGTGCCTGCATCCGCACCCCGCGACAGTCCCGTCCGAGCTCTACCCGGAAGCCGAACAGCCCGGTCGCAGGATCCCGCATGATCAGATCGGTCTCGGACATGACAACCCACTCCCGGCCAACCGTTCGCGCCTTCGAATAGGGTTCCTTGCTTCACCTCCATCGCAGCACCGGCCGACACCGACCACCACGGACATTCCCCCTACCGGAGGAACCCCCGATCGGGTGGTCCAACCTGGCCACAGATGATCCGGTCTGGACGACGCCCAGCACAACCCAACGGCACGAGCCGACCGAATCTCAACCCACCACCGCGACCGGCGAGCCGACCCATCAGTGCACTCTCAAGCCGACGTGTGCGCACGTGATCCTAGGTGTCGAGGTTGGTGCTCGGGCGTTCGGCGACCACGGTCGGCCTCGACCGGTGGACGATTGAGAGCCTGGCCTGTTCCGCCTTGGCGGAACAGGTGGACGCGACCGGTTCGCCGGGGCGGCCTCGTGGGAGCCCCGCGGGCGTCGACCGGGGTTCGTCGTTTACGCCGCCGCCGGCAGCGCCGGTGACCGCGTGGCGTACTCGGTCATCGGAGAATTGAGGGTTTGCCGCGGACGTCGTGGCCGCACCCGTGACCACGGAATTTCCGCGGTACAGCATGTGTCGTGGATCCGGTCTGACCATCCATGGGCCGGGTGGTCAGTTCACCGTTGCCGGTCGGGTTTCCCACATGGCGGCGACGTGGCGGGCGTCGGTGCCGCAGCAGCCACCGAGGAGTGCGAGGTTGGGAAGTTGCGACCGCAGTCGGTCGTGGGCACGGGCCAGCTCGACCGGGTTGCCCTCGTCGAGTTCGGTGGCCGCGTCGAGCTCGGCGTGACTGAGGGTCGAGGCGTTAGCGCGCAGTCCCACGATCCGTGAGCGCCAGCCGCCGTCGGTCAGGGCAGGTGCGATGTGGTCCGGGTGAGCGCAGTTGACCATGAAGTAGTCGGGTGCGGCTTCGGCGTCGACGGTGGCGATCGCCGTCGACAGCGGTGTTCCGTCCGGGAGTCGTCCATCTCGCTCGACCGTGAACGACACCGCCACCGGTAGCCTGGCGGAGCGTGCGGCGCGGACGATGCCGATCGCCTCGCCGGTGCAGGTGAGAGTGAGCGCGGTGACCAGGTCGGCGCCGGCTTCGGCGAACGCGTCGATCTGCGGTGTGTGGTAGGCGGTCGCGTCGGCGGGGTCGACGTCGTCGCCGGCGGTGTAGCCGTCGCCGCGGGGTCCGAGGTTGCCGCTGACCAGCAGCGGGTCGAGACCGGCCCGGTCGCGCAGCTGTTGGAGGATGACCACGGCCTGATGGTTGACCCGTCGTAGGTCGGCGGCCGTGTAGCCGAGCCGGTCGCCCCAGTCGCTGCTGGCCCGCCACGTCGGGGTCTCCAGTTGCAGGCCGGCGCGGGCCTGCTTGGCGATGTTGATGTAGGGCTCGTAGTAGCGCCGGAGCAGGTCGCGTCCGCGGTCGTTGTCCAGGAGGGGGAAGGCCGCGAACTCGGGGAGGCCGACGCCATGGTGGTAGATCAGGTCGGTTTCCAGGCCGCCGTCGGTGACCATCGGCTGCCCGGACATCTGCGGTAGCGCTGCCATGTCTCGCCTTTCTCGTACCAGACTGTCTGGTCTGGTTGTAGCAGACCAACCAGTCTGGTACAACCAGGGCGTGCCACGAGACGGCAACCCGACACGTGAGCGGATCATGCGCGCCGCCGAGCGGCTCATGACCGACCAGGGCTACAGCGCTACGTCCGTCGACCAGGTGATCGCCGAGGCGGGTAGCTCGAAGGGCGCGTTCTTCCACCACTTCGCCTCCAAGACCGACCTCGCATCCCAGGTCGTCGACAGGTACGTCGCCGCCGACCTGGCCCACCTCAAGGCCGGCCTGGCCGCCACAGCCGGGGTCGACGACCCTGCGGTGAGGGTCGTCGCGTTCCTGCGCTTCTACGAGGACGGTGCCGACGGCCTCATGGCCGAACAGTCCGGTTGCCTGTACGCCACCGTCCTCGCCGAGCGGGAATTCACCGGCAGCGACGTCAACCGTCGGGTGGCAGCAGCCGCTCGCGTGTGGCGCGACGCCCTGGTCGACCTGCTGCGACCGGCCCTGGCCGGCCGCCGGTCAGCCGCCGGCATCGATCTGCACGCGCTGGCCGATCACCTGTACACCACCTTCGAGGGCGGATTCATCCTGTGCCGCACCCTCGACAACCCCACCGCGATGCGTGCCCAACTACGGATCTACCGGCAACTGGTCGAAGCCCTCCTCCGCGACGACTGACACCGAGTGACACCGTCCGGCACAGACCGCGCGGAGCCAGATGTTCGACCGCCGGACGGCAGGCCGGCAGGCACAACGCCGGGACAGAGTGTCCAACATCGGGTACCGCACGACGGGGAGTCGCCACCGGGCGTCGAGCGCGCGCTGAAGCGCCGACCGTGCACGTCGATCATCGAACCGCCCGTCACCCTTCCGTGCCCGCCGTTCGGGTGATGTCGGACCGGCTGAGCGCGCCATCATGCCGATTACAGTGCGTCTGATGGCGGCTGGTGTTGGTCGCTGTCCCGCTTGGCGTCGACGCTGTGGCCTGAGAGAAGCGCCGCACCGCCGATCACCTTGTGGATGCAGCGGAACGGCGTAGTCACGTCTGCGGCGTTCGGGTCGGGCCGAAGCCGCCCGTGTGCGGCGTCGGTTCAGCAAGCGGGGCCTGGCTGGCGGCCGTATCGGCGAAGTACGGGGTATTCCGGTCACCCTGCTGTTCAGGAGCGCCGACCCGGACCGTCCGTCATTGTCGGACGTCGTCCGCCGTTGCGCCGTTGTCGGTTCACAGGGTCAAGGTCGCTCGGTGCAGCGGAGTCGGACGCACGAGCTAGTGCGGCGAGTGCTCTGCACGGGTCTGGGCCGTGCCGGGCCCGACCCGGATAAGCAGCTCCTCGACGAGCGCGGCCCGCTCCGCCGCTGTACCCAGGTGGGTCACCGAGTGGTCGGTCCCATCGACGGCGCGCACCACGACGCGGGAGTCATCGTCGGAGAGCCGCACCTGGCAGATGTCGGCGACGGTGACCCGGTTGGGCTCCGCCCCGGGGCTGGCCGGATGGTGCCGGATCCACCACAGGTCCGGCCCTTCGAGCCACGCCCTGTCCTCCCATCGACGCAGGTGCGCGAGGCTTGAGCGGAGCCATAAACCGCCGCCGAGAAGGAAGACGACGGCCGGGAGGTGAACCATGACGAACCCGGCCACGTCGCCCATGTCGGTGATGGGGGAGGAAGATTCCAACGACATGATCCCCGTCGGGGCAACGCCGTAGCACAGCCCGAGAAACATCCAGCACAGCGCCGCCGCTGGATCCCCGCGCTGGTGGAGTCGGCGCCGACGGTCTCGCGGTTCCTGCATACTCCACCGCGTCGGGGTCGTCATTGACGTAGTGTGGCCGCGCGGTCGACACACCGCCAGGTTTCACGACTGCCAGGGCCGCACCACACGTGGTCGGCATCGATACCGACGTCCCCGACACGGACCGCCGACCACTTGATCAACGCACGACCTACGGCAGCCCCGGCCGCGCGCACATTTGCCGCATTCCGCTCGTCATCGCCGGTGACCGCAGGCGACGCTTGCCAGCCGTCCGGCCGATGAGCGGGAAGGTGATCGTGCTGGCGCACACTGGTCTGGAGGAGCGGGAAGGATCGAGAGTGTCCCGCGTTGGGCTAGTCGAGCTCATTGAGCAAACGCATGCGCTCCTGTTCGAAGGTCGGAAGTAGTGCCGCTACCCCCGCTGGGAACTCGTCATGGCTTTGTGGGTGCTGCGACGGGTACTGAGCCGGAGGACCTGGGCGCGTGGATTTCTGTACCCAGATGGCGAACGCGTAGACGGCTACGAGATCGTCAGCCTCCAATATCGTCCGTTCTTCGCCGTCGATCATCAAGTCAAGAATCTGTTGGCTCGCGTTCTCCAGTCGGGCAACAGCCCTCGCATCGTGATCGCCGCTGGTCCGCGCGGCGGCTTCAAGCAAGATGCGCATCTGGTCACGTATGTAGTCCTGATTTCCGGCCATGTGGGAGATGGTGGCAGCCACTCCAATCAGGTGCCAAGCCGACGCTCTACAACTTGATGGCGCAGAGCCGCATCTGAGTAGCCGCGATCAACGCGGTGGGCCATCGCGGCCGCCGATCGAGCGTGTGGTCGCACGGCCACGGCTCGAATTCTGCCATCTGGTCGCCTGCGGATGGCATGACCTTTTTAGGCCCGCCGGAGAGGCAGCTCGTGCGAGGCCATCCCAATCGACGCCTACGGTGCTGCGCCACGCGGGTGAAGCCGAAGACGGTGTGTACGTCGTCGGTGTCGGGGAGAGCGCCCGATCCGGATGCGTGGTCGCTGCTGTTCATGGTGCGCGACGAGGAAGACGAGGACGCCGACAACGGACAGCTACCGCCGGCGGCGCACAGATTTGCCGCGGATCGGGTGCTGGCAGTTGCCAAACTTCACGGGTCAGCGCATGCCCGGATCTTCCGGCTGATCGAGCCCGAGAACCAGGGAGTTGCGGTGGCCGGTGCTCGAGCCGTGCGCCGTCGACGGATCGGTAGGTTCGCCACCCTCGGGCCAGACCGTGATCGCTCGGAATCGGAATCCGTCTTGGTCAGTGGCCTCAGCGTGGAACAACACCGGCTGGCCGGGCGTCAACTGGCGGTACCCGCCCATCTCGATCGCAGAGAAGTGGACCCAGCAGCCGCCAGGAACGTCTGGCCCATCGACCACGCCCCAACCTTCCTCAGCGCGAAAGGCACGAACGACACCTCGGCTCATCACGGCCTCGAGTCTCTCAGGCCGTCCGAGAGCTATGCGCGATCTCAAGGATCGCCGAGATCACGTGAGCTCTTCTGCCGCCTTCCGCTTGCTGCAGCCCGGCCGGGCTGGCTTGCTGCGTGCGCGATGATGCAGACTCGCTGGGTGCCGCCACCACTTCCCGTCCGCCGAGTCCGGTTCGAGGTCCGGCCATGGGGCAACGGCCGGGATCCGGAGCGCGAGCTACTGCCTTACGTCGACGATGTCAGCCTGGTCGAGCTGATCTCGGGCTATGAGCACGCCGCCGGCTTCGACGTTCCCGGCGCGTACGCCGGCCTCGTGCTCGACCGCCTCAACGTCGGCGATCTGACGACCTATCTGCTCGGGCGACCCGACTCGGCCTACTGGACGAAGGTAGGCCCGGTCGCGCTCCTTGGCTGTGACTGCGGCGAGGTCGGCTGCTGGTCGCTACAGACTCAGGTGCTCATCGACGACGACCGCGTGACCTGGCGCGGCTTCAGCCAGCCCTTCCGCCCACAACGCGACTACGGATCCTTCGGCCCGTTGACGTTCCGCCGCAGCCAGCACGAACGCGCCGTCCGCGACACCGCAGACGCTGCGTCTCAGCGTTGACACATCCACGGATCAGGCAGCGCGTCGGCCGCCAGCTCACAGTGCGTCCGCCCGGGCGGGCTGGAAGCTACACCAGTTCCAGGAGGACATCGTCTTCGGATTCTGTGCCGCCTGGACCGTGATCACGAATGATGTGAACGATCTGATCGAAGAGCGTCGGTCCCTCAGTACCCACCCGTCCTCGGACGTGTCGAAGCCGCCTCGGAGGATGTCGTTGAGGGCATCCAGGTTCCCGTGCCACGAGTAATTGTCGAGCAACCGCGTGAACTCGCGGGCAACCCCTCGAAGTCGCAGAACAAAGCGCCGTCGATGACCAGCACCGGACGATGACCACTCGGCTTGCTCACACCGTCAATAACGATGTCGGAATCGACGAGACTTCCCACCGCGGGGTCGGGCCCGCGCTCGGTCCCGGGACCTGCCGATCCCCTCCACGTGCTCGAGCATGGCCGGCAGGTTGACACCGAGTCTGTCGGCCAGTTCGGGGACCACCCCGTTCCACTGGATTCCGATGTTCGCGAGTTTCGATCAACGCACTGCCGCAAACCTCGGCGAGCAAGCGTTGTCGGTGGGGTGCTTGTGGCAGGCGATCATCGTAGGGCCCTGACCCTCCGTCCAGGTGTTGGTCCAGTACTGCTCCACCTTCTGCGGCGTGCCCTCCGCGACGAACGGTTTGCCGTTGTCGTCTATCAGCTGTCTGCTATTGCTGTCATTCGCGTCGCGGTACCGCGCCTCGATCCGCCACGAGCAGGTTTCGGCATTGACGACCGCCTCAACCAGAAGGCCACCCGGCGACAGACCTTTGCCGAGATCGATCTTATGGTGATCGAAATAGGGCTCTCCGAAGTCGTCCTCATCGGTGATCGTCGGGCCCGCACCGGGCCTCGACAGGTCGAACATCACGCCAGGGCGCGGGCCACCGCCCTCTGGGACCAGCTGGACAACAGTCCGGGCCGTTGGCTGATGGCAGCTGACGTCGACGGCACCCATGTCAGTGATCGACAGTGCCGAACTCCTGCTACTGAAGATGTCGAGCTTGAACGCTGTCGCGGTGAACCAGCTGTAGTTGCCGGAACCGTCGGTGACCTCATCGGGGTCCTCGGTAGGACCACCCGCGTCGAGCTCACCGGTCGGCGTACGCAGCATTCGTCCGCCCCTGGGTCGGAAGAAGTTCCATGCGCTGACGAACGGATCCTCCTCGGCAAGCAAGCGGCCGAGAAAAGCTTCCTCTTCCGCGGTCAGTGCGCGATCCATAAGAATCTGTCCGAAGGGCGGAGCCTCAACACCGTAGTCTGCTACAGCGACGAACGGCGCCTGCTGCTGGTCGAACCTGTCGGCGGCATCTTCCTCGATCTGTACACGAGTTTCGGCCGTCAGCGCATCGGTGACGAGACCCCACGGCACTGCCAGTACCGCGACCATCGCCCCGATCGCCAGGACCGCGGATGCGGCTAGGATCCTTTGGCGGCGGGGCAACCGGCCGACATCGGGGAACATGTGGTTGGCGAGCCAGTGGCCGACGGAAGGCGCCGGTTCGGTTGCGGGCTCCGGCTGAGGAGGGTCCGGTTCCGCGGCGGGTTCTTGCCGAACCTGATCTTCTCCACCGTCGCCGCCACCACCTCCGCAAGGCGCGACGGGCGGGGGTGAAGTTTCCTCCACGTCCGTTCCTCCTTTCGAGGGATCGGCTCGATGCCAACGCGGCTGGCGCCGGCTCACGTACAACGCCGAAACGGGAGTTGAGGAACGGTGGCCGCTGCCTGTCGGATCGGGACAATCGTGCAGCTCCGTCGTGTCAGACCACCTCATTGCCCAGACCGACGAGGAGCCCTCCCAGACGGCGAGATCGGCGCCAGCATGATCGAACGGATCCCCGGTCTTGGTTACGACGCGTAGCTCGCTTCGTCGGGTAACAGGCGCGCACTCATGCTTGATATGCAGGTAATCCTTGTTGACCTTTAGCGTGTTGACGCTGGTGGGTCGCATAGAGAGGTTCCTGTATGTCTTGGAGCGATCTTCGTGTGCACCGGTCCCGGTCGGCGGCTGGTGATCTTGTTGTGCGGTTCGGTGTGGCACCCGGTTCGCCTTCCTCCTCGGCGGCGACACCGACGGCGCCCTCTTCGAACCCCCGCAAGCCTGACAACTAGATCAACTTGACAAGGATTACCTGCATAATGCCGATGTGCGGACATCCGATCATGAAGGTCGCAAATTCCACAGGAGATCGGGTCTGTTGACATCGATTTGAACCACAGATGAAGGAACCCAGTCCTTGAAGTGAAAGTTATCCGCGTGAGGCGCAAGGATGCGGCGACATCGGTTGCCGATGAGGTCGAGGGTGGGTGACTGCGCTTGGGGCGGCTGCGATTAGTACGTGAGGCGGAGCCTCCTCGATCCCGGGCATGCGCCTCATGGTCCGTAGGTCGCCGCATCTGGCCGCAGCCGGGGATCAGCTTCCGCGCTCCAGCTGATCGCTCTCTGTGCGGTCCTGAGCACCGTCGATCGGATTCTCGGCCACAGGAGCCCGCACCTCGACAGCGCGCGTCAACGCGTTGACGATCAATGTTTGTGCCGCCGGCCGAGCTGCTTCGGGCATCGTCGCAATGATCCGCTCAGCGGCCAGCATGCGTTCGACTTCAAGCGGGTGGGCAAAGAATGAAGTTACCTCACGGGATGAGCTGTCAGCGTTCCTGAGAACTGCGTTGGCGATGAATCCGGTCACCACAGTCCCAGCTGCGACCACCACTGAGGACGAGATTGCAGACGGCACGTCGCTGGCAAACGTCGCCACGACTCCAACCGCGAGCAGAAAAACAAATCCGCTGATCAGAGATATTTGCGTGGTCCGCCTGGCAGACGTGGCGTAATTGAGGACGAGCTGGTGATAGAGCCGCAGTTGAACCTTGTTCTGCCGCCAAAGATCCGGAAACTCCAGCGACAAGTCATCATCAGCTCCGGCGGATTCGATCTCGTTAACGAGTTGGCGATTCTCGAAGTCGCGGCGTCGCTCTCCGCTGATGTGCCGGTTCACCGCGTGTACGACACCGGCCACCAGACCGACGGCCCCTAGGTACAGAAGCCAAACCAGCCACATTTCGTCGTTTCGGTCACGGGCCGTCGCCTGCTCTCGCTGCGCCGCCCGGTACCGGTCGTTCGCCTGAGACGCGCGTGACAGGGCAGCGGGTAGCTCCGCTCGCGCTGCGTCGATCTCCTGCGCCGCGGCTTTGCGTGTTTCAACGCCACCGTACAGGCCAGGATATTTCTCGGAGCTCTCCAGCAGCGACTGCGCTTTCTCGATCCGGTTACGGACCACCAGCACAGCCGCATTCTCTTCGTCACTCTCGTCGGACGCTTGATCCAGTTCGACGCTGCTTAGCGAGAGTCGGTGAGAGCCAACATGAGCCTGCAACAAATAGCCGGCCGCCAACACCGCAAGGACGGCGACCGCAAGCCAGCAGATAAGCGCAAGTCGCCGGGTGGCACGCGCGTTGGTTGATTTGTTCCACTCGTCGTCCGCCGGATCTTGCTGAGGCTGCGGATCGTGATCCTCAGAAGTCACAATTACCCTCGATACGAATGATTTTGAGCGGCTTCCCCGCGACCGCACTTCGCGTAGCCGCAGCATAACGGAGCACAATGCATCGAAGGGCGCGAACGCTCAGTTCGCGTCATACCGCAGTGGTGTCCGCCCATACCGAGTGACCCCCGAACGAAGCAGGCGGCCGTGGACCCGAGACGCCTGGGCCGCGACACCGATTACGACGGCGATAGCTTCCGCGCAACGATCCACGAGATCACCATGCAACGACGTCAGTAGTCATTCCGCACCGTCATCGCTGAAGCCGCGAGGTTGGTGCTCAGATGCCACTTACAGGCTTCGATTGTCTCGGATCGGCACAAGATCGAGCTCGCTCTCCTGCCCCGAGTCACTCGCTGCTCCTCCCTTGCTCGGTGATGCGGAGCCCTGTCGAAGCTCGTCCGCCCGATCGATGGAGTCTTCCTCGACGTGGTGTGGTTGCGGATACCGGTGTGCCGCGGTTGGGGCTTGTGAGGGCGGGAGCTGCGGTGGCATGGTGATCGCCATGGTTGAGAGAATCGAGTCTTCCCTGCGCCGGTGAGAGTGGCCGATGAGCGCGG
>NZ_BOPG01000072.1 GCF_016863635.1 Virgisporangium aurantiacum
GGATCTCGGCCAACCCGGAACGGGCGTGCGAATCACCGGCGGAACGAGCCTGCCAAGCCTCGTTGCCAACCAGCCAGTCGAACGACTCGGTTTGGATGGCGAGGAGGTTGGGTACCTCGAGGTGCTCGGTGATGCGGCCGAAGGAAACCCGGCGTGGAGCGAATGCGCTAGACGAACTGATGGTCTTCGCAGGGCGGGAAGCTGCCAAGATGCGTCCTTCCGAGGACCGGTGATGCTACGACCGTTTCGCGTGCATACCGACGGCCCCTGATGTGAGCAACCGTTGCTAAACGAATGCAGGCAGGGTTCTAGTCGGAAGACAGCGCAATCTAACACTGTAGCCGCGAAAGCCAGCGGTGTCCAGCCCGCGTGCACAGCGAGTTTGCCCGGACCTCTCAAGAGGCCCGCGGCACGCTCCGCAGAGCACAGAACCGCAGGTGGCGGCCCTGGTGCCTCCCCCCGCGGCAGCGGCTCCGGCTCACCGGCGGGACGCAACTCCGGGGGTCTTCCTCCGGCACCAGGTCTGGTGCCGGCCCCTCGTCGGAGGCGCTCCCGGCGGAGGCGGCTAGGCCGTCTTATCCGCGGCGTGGGTTGCTGTCCACGGTCGAGAGTAGTGCTGGTTCAGCGTGCCTAACCCGTGGTCACCCCGTCAAGGGTTACCGGCCGACCACGCCGCGCACGATCCGACTCCCGACCCACAAACTACATCAAATCGGACGGGTCGGCCAGGGTCCGCAGATGCACGAGGGGCGGGCAGCCGTACCGGCTGCCCGCCCCTGACGCGGTATGGCTACTTCAGGGTGACCTTGGCGCCCT
This sequence comes from Virgisporangium aurantiacum, assembly GCF_016863635.1. Lineage (GTDB taxonomy): Bacteria > Actinomycetota > Actinomycetes > Mycobacteriales > Micromonosporaceae > Virgisporangium > Virgisporangium aurantiacum. Next base: position 817 of record NZ_BOPG01000072.1, read on the forward strand.
CGGCCTCGAGCTTCTCCTTGGCCTTGTCGGCGGTCTCCTTGTTGACCTTCTCCAGGATCGCCTTCGGAGCGGCCTCGACCGTGTCCTTGGCCTCCTTCAGGCCCAGGCCGGTCAGCTCGCGCACGACCTTGATGACCTGGATCTTCTTGCCACCGTCGGACTCCAGGACGACGTCGAACTCGTCCTTCTCCTCCTCGACCGGGGCAGCGGTGGCACCGCCGCCACCGGCAGCGGCGATCGCAACCGGAGCGGCGGCCTTGACGTCGAACTGCTCCTCGAACGCCTTGATGAACTCCGAGAGCTCGATCAGCGTCATTTCCTTGAACGCGTCGAGCAGCTCGCTGCTGCTGAGCTTCGCCATGATATTTCCTCTTCTCGCGTCTGGTTCGGCTTATTCGGCCGCGGCCTCGGCACCCGCACCCTGCTTTTCCTGCAGAGCCGCGGCCAGCCTGGCCATCTGGGTGAGCGGGGCCTGGAAGGTGGCCGCCGCCTTGCTCAGGTTCGCCTTCATCGCGCCGGCGAGCTTCGCCAGCAGCACATCGCGGGACTCGAGGTCGGCGAGCTGGCGGACCTCGTCCGCCGACACCGACTTGCCCTCGAAGACACCGCCCTTGATCACCAGCAGCGGGTTTGTCTTCGCGAAGTCGCGCAGACTCTTGGCCGCCTCAACCGGGTCACCGGAGACGAAGGCGAGCGCGGTGGGACCAGTGAACAGCGTGTCGAGACCGGCGATGCCCGCCTCCGTTGCCGCACGCTTGGCCAGCGTGTTCTTCGCCACCGCGTAGGTGGTCTCGCGGCCAAGTGACCGCCTGAGCTCCTTGAGCTGCGCGACCGTGAGGCCGCGGTACTCCGTGATCAGCGCCGCCGACGAGTCGCGGAATTGATCGGTGAGCTCGGCAACGGCGGTGGCCTTGTCGGCCCGAACCGGCTTGTCCGTCATGTCCCTCCTCTCTCGTTACCTCGGGGCTGGTCTTCTCGAAAGACCCCGGACAAGAGAGACGCCCCGGCGCAGGGCGCACGGAGCATTCAGAGGCATGCGGACCGATGGGAACGCGAGCCGATGACGCTTCCGTCCATCCTGCGCGGGCCGCCCGCCTCAGCGGGACCTTCGAACAAAGTTGACCAGCGGTCTTCGGGTGGAACTTCGCGGCAAGGGTACGTGACGTGGTTGCCTGTCGCCAAATCGGTGGTCGGTTTTGGGCGGATCAACTTGCTCCGGCAGATTTTGGAGCGGTTATGCCTCCGCAAGTTGATCCGCCCAAAACCTCAGCCGACGGCGTCCGTTCGGCCAACCCCGTCACGTATGCCGGCTCAAACAGCGGAGAGGGGGAGGTCGGCATCGAGCCGACCTCCCCCTCCCGGTGGTTGCTGCCGCGTTCTTGCTCGCGGTTATGCGGGGGTTTCGTCGCCGCGGAGGTTGCGGGTCTGGTTGGGGTCGACCGGGATGCCGGGGCCCATCGTGGTGGTCAGGAAGACCTTCCGCAGGTACTTGCCCTTGGCCGCCGACGGCTTGATCCGCAGCACCTCGTCGAGCACCGCGGCGTAGTTGTCGATCAACTGCGTGTCGGTGAAGCTCGCCTTGCCGATGATCAGGTGCACGTTGGCGTGCTTGTCGTTCCGGAAGGTGATCTTGCCGCCCTTGATGTCGGACACGGCCTTGGTCACGTCCATCGTCACGGTGCCCGTCTTGGGGTTCGGCATCAGGCCGCGCGGGCCCAGAATCCGCGCGATCCGGCCGATCTTGGCCATCTGGTCGGGCGTGGCGATGGCGGCGTCGAAGTCGAGCCAGCCCTCCTGGATGCGGGCGACGAGCTCGTCGGTGCCCACGACGTCGGCACCGGCGGCCTCGGCCTCGGCGGCCTTCGCACCGGCGGCGAACACGATCACCCGGGCGGTCTTACCCGTGCCGTGCGGCAGGTTGACCGTGCCGCGCACCGTCTGGTCGGCCTTCCGCGGGTCGATGCCCAGCCGGAACGCCACCTCGACGGTGGGGTCGAACTTGACGGTGGTGGTGTCCTTGGCCAGCTTCACGGCGTCGGCCGGGCTGTAGAGGGCCGACCGGTCGATCTGCTCGGCGACCTTGCGGTAGTTCTTGCTGCGTTGCGCCATTCTTCAAGCTCCTGTGGTCACTGGCGGGCGCACGCGCGCCCTCCCACTGTGTGGTGGATCAGTCCTTGATCGTGATGCCCATCGAGCGCGCGGTACCCGAGATGATCTTCTCGGCGGCCTCGATGTCGTTGGCGTTGAGGTCGGCCATCTTCTTCTGCGCGATCTCGCGCAGCTGGTCTTTGCTGATCGCGCCGACCTTGGCCGACTGCGGCGTGCCAGAGCCCTTCTGAACGCCGGCGGCCTTGATCAGCAGCTGCGCTGCCGGCGGCGTCTTCAGGATGAACTGGAACGAGCGGTCTTCGAACACGCTGATCTGCGCGGGGACGATGTCGCCGCGCATGGACTCCGTCTGGGCGTTGTAGGCCTTGACGAACTCCATGATGTTCACGCCGTGCTGGCCCAGCGCCGGGCCGACCGGCGGTGCCGGAGTGGCCTGGCCTGCCGGCAGCTGAAGCGTGAAGGTCTTGACGAGCTTCTTCTTCGGAGGCATGGCTGTGTGACGTCTTTCCTTCTGGGCTGTTCAGCCCGGCGCGGGACGCGCCGGGCCGATGGAACTGCTGAACTCCAGGATCAGATCTTGGAGACCATGTTGAAGGTGAGCTCGACCGGGGTCTCGCGACCGAAGATCGAAACCTGCACCTTGAGCTTCTGCTGGTCGGCGTTGATCTCGGCGATCGTGCCGTGCAGCGAGGCGAACGCGCCCTCGGTGACGGTGACCGAGTCGCCCACCTCGAAGTCGAGAACCTTGATCTCGGCCTTCTTGGTGTCCTTCGCCGGCGCGGCCGGCGCGAGCCACTTGAGCACCTCGTCGAGCGACAGCGGTGCCGGCCGGTCGGCCCGGTCGGTGGCACCGACGAAGCCGGTGACCCCGGGCGTGTTGCGCACGCAGGAGTAGGACTCCGCGGTGAGCTCCATCCGGACCAGGATGTAGCCCGGGAAGACCTTGTTCTGGACCTGCTGCCGCTTGCCGCCCTTGACCTCTACCTCTTCCCGGGTGGGGACCTCCACCTGGTAGATGTAGTCCTCCATGTCGAGGCTGGTGATCCGGGTCTCGAGGTTGGTCTTGACCTTGTTCTCGTACCCCGCGTACGAGTGGATCACATACCAGTCGCCGGGGGCGAACCGCAGTGCCTGGCGCATCTCGGCGACCGGGTCGACCGGGGGCTCGTCGGACGCCGGCGGCGCCGCTTCGGGCCGTGCCGCTTCGGGCAGGGCCACCTCGACTTCGGGAAGGTCGACTTCGGGAAGGTCGGCCTCGGGGAGGGCGGCTTCCGGCAGTGTCGACTCGTCGGCGTCGTCGGCCCCGTCGGCCGTGTCAGTGTCACCCGACTCGGCGAGGTCGGCCAGCGGATCGTGGGTGGTGACGCCCGCGGCGCCGCCCGTTGGACGGTTGTCGTCGAACTCGTTGGTCTGTGTCATCTATGTCTACTCCGCCGCCGCACCACCGTCGCCGAAGACCCACAGCACACCCTTGGCGAAGACCCAGTCGAGCCCGGCGACGATCGTCAGCATCAATGCGACGAAGACCACGACCACGGCCGTGTACGTCAACAGCTCTTTCCGAGTCGGCCAGATGACCTTGCGGAGTTCGGCGACCACTTCCCGGAAAAAGTTAACAAAACGCCCAAAGATGTTCGGGCGGTCGCCCGACTTGGACTTCGTCGACTTCTTGTCGCCGGGGCGGCTGGACCGCCCCTTTGTTCCGGGCTTGGTGTTGGACTTGGCGTCTACCTTGTCCTTGCTCTTGGTCTTGGTCAGACTTGCGCCCCGGCCACGCGCGCCCGAGCGGGCGACGACCGGTTCGTCCTCGTCGTCGTCTTCATCGTCGTCTTCGTCGATGTCGAAGTCGTCGTCGTCATCATCCAGCTCGTCGTCGGCGAGATCCTCATCGACCGCGGCCTCATCGTCGAACTCGTCGAGGCGGTCGTCTTCGCCGCGCCGCTTCCTGTCGGCCAATTCAACCTCTCCGTGCCTCGCAGTGGATGTTCCGCCGGGGACCTCAGCGTGCAACGCAGGCCCGCAGGTTCGAACTTCGCGCAGGACGCGTGTAATTCATCGGCGCAGGGGCGACAGGACTCGAACCTGCAACCTGCGGTTTTGGAGACCGCTGCGCTGCCAATTGCGCCACACCCCTGTGTCGCGGACCGATCCGATCCGACCCCGGGCAGGCCGAGGAAGGGTCAATCAACCCACGGGCGACAAGTGTACGGGTTACCCCTCCAGATCCCCAACCGGGTCACCGTCAGCGATTACGGACGACCGCGCGGGCCGCTCCCAGCACCTTCTCGCCGCCGCTGATCGCCGTCACGTCGATCTTGAAATGGCCCTCGTCGGTCTCCGCCGTGACCTTCCCGGAGACCGTGACCTCGACGCCGGTGTCGTCGTCGGGAACGACCACCGGACGGGTGAACCGCACGCTCACGTCGACCACCGCGGCCGGGTCGCCGGTCCAGGTGGTGAGCGCCCGCCCCACCAGCGCCATCGTGAACATGCCGTGGGCGATGACCCCCGGCAGGCCGGCGCCGGTCGCGAGCCGGTCGCTCCAGTGGATCGGGTTGAAGTCGAGGGACGCGCCCGCGTACCGGACGAGGTTCGCCCGGGTGACCACGTACGTCTGCGCCGGAAGGCCGGCACCCACCTCCAGCGTCATCTCACGCCTCTCCACGAGCGACCAGCTTGGACCACGTGGTCACCACGGGCTCCCCGGCGGTGGTCGCGATGTCGGCCCGCAGCGCGATCGAATCGAGGCCGGCCCGGCTGGTCAACTTCTCGATCATGGTGACGCAGACCAGCTCGTCGCCGGCGCGGATCGGACGGACGTAGGCGAACCGCTGGTCGCCGTGCACCATGCGGGCGTAGTCGAAGTTCAGCCCGGGGTCGTCGCTGATCAGGCGGGTGGCCGGCATCGTGATCACGATCGGGAACGTGGGCGGGGCGATCACGTCGGGGTGCCCGAGGGCCTGTGCGGCAGCCGGGTCGTGGTACGCGGCGTCGGTGACGCCGATCGCCTCGGCGAACTCCCGGATCTTCTCCCGCCCCACCTGGTAGGGCTCGGTGGGAGGGAAGGTTCGGCCCTCGTAGGCCATGTTCAACGCCATGGCCACAAAAAGTACCGGCCGGCTCCCCGCTGTTCGCGGGTGGCCGGCCGGAACGTGATCTGCGGGTCAGCGGGTTTCGCGGTGCGCCGTGTGCTTCCCGCACTTCGGGCAGAACTTCTTCAGCTCCAGCCGGTCGGGATCGTTGCGGCGGTTCTTCTTCGTGATGTAGTTCCGGTTCTTGCATTCGACACACGCCATCGTGATCTTCGGACGGATGTCAGTCGACTTGGCCACGGTGGGGTGCCTCTCTACCTTCTAAACGGAACTGCCACGAATACGTGTAGCGGTGGCCGGACTTGAACCGGCGACACAGCGATTATGAGCCGCTTGCTCTGCCATCTGAGCTACACCGCCGAGCCCGATCATCAGAGCCCAACTTCGGGCTTGAACCCGGAGCCCCCTTACGGAATCGAACCGTAGACCTTCTCCTTACCATGGAGACGCTCTGCCGACTGAGCTAAGGGGGCGTCGTACGACCTACCCGGCGCACGCGCACGGGTAAGAGTACACGTCCTCCACCCCGGCACGAAATCGGCTTACCGGTACCTCACGGAACCGCCCGCAACCAGCGCACCTCGCCGCCCTTGGCGGGCTGCGCCTCGGTGCGCGCGGCCAGCCAGGCATGGAGCCGTTCGTCGGGCAGCGGCCGGCTGAACAGGAAGCCCTGGCCCAGGTCGCAGCCGATCTCCTCGAGCTTGGCCAGGGTCAACTCGCTCTCCACGCCCTCGGCGACCACGGCCAGGTTGAACCGGCGCGACAGGTCGACCACGGCCCGCACGATCGCCAGGTCGCCGGTGTCGGTGGCCATGCCCTGCACGAACAGCTTGTCGATCTTCACCTCGGTGATCGGCAGCCGGCGCAGCAGCGCCAGCGACGAGTACCCGGTGCCGAAGTCGTCGATCGACAGCCGCACGCCGATGAGACGCAGCCGGCGCAGCGCCTCCAGCGACCGCGTCTGGTCGCCGAGCAGCGCGTCTTCACCGATCTCCAGGGTCAGCCGGTCGGCGTCGACGCCGTACTCGTGCAGCAGGGCGGCCACCTGGTCGGGCCAGCGGGTGTCGGCGAGGTTGCGCGGCGAGACGTTCACGGAGACGCCGAGCGCGCGTCCCTCGTCGGCCCACTCCCGGCACCGGCGGAGCGCCTGCCGCAGCACCAGTTCGGTCAGCTGGGCGATCTGGCCGGTGTGCTCGGCCACCGCCACGAAGTCCTCCGGGCTGACCGGCCCGTACACCGGGTGCTCCCAGCGGGCCAGGCACTCCACCCCCACCACCCGCCGGTCGGCGAGGGCGACCTTGGGCTGGAAGTAGACCTCGACCTCGTTGTTCGACAGCCCGCGGCGCAGGTCGGCCGCGAGCCCGAGGCGGCGCACCGACCGCGACTCCAGGCCGGCGTTGTAGGTCTGCGAGCCGGCGGTGACCTTCGCCGCGTGGGTGGCGACGTCGGCCCGCTGGAGCAGGAGTTCGGGGTCGTCGCCGTGATCGGGGTGCACCGCGACGCCGACCGTGGTGTCGATGTCGACCGCCATCGTGTCGAAATGCATCGGCTCGCGCAGGCCGGTGCGGATCTCGTCGGCCAGCGCGAGCGCCGAGTCGATCCCCTTGACCCGCATGACCACGGCGAACTCGTCGCCGCCCACCCGGGCGACCAGCGCGGCCGCCGGCACGAGCGTGCGCAGCCGGTTGGCGACCTCGGTGAGCACCTCGTTGCCGGCCTTGTGCCCGAGGGACTCGTTGACGCTGCGCAGGCTGATCACGTCGAACTGGATGACGGCCACCGCCTCGCCCGGCGTGCGGGAGCTGATCACCTCGTTCAGGCCGCTGATCAGGCGCCGCCGGTTGGGCAGGCCGGTCAACGTGTCGTAGTTGGCGTCGTACCGCAGCCGGTCGACCAGCCGGGAGTTCTCCACGGCGACGCCGATGTGCGCCGCGAGCGTCTCGACCGCGCGGAGGTCGTCGGGGTTGAAATGCGACATCGTGCCCAGCCGGCCGGCCACCTCGATCGTGCCGATCACCGCGTTACCGGACCGCAACGGCACCACGATGACGTCCTTGGTGCCGAGGTCGGTCAGCTGGGTGCGCAGCTCGCGGGTGTCCTCCAGCCTGGGCAGCTTCTCGCCGATCGTCACCGGCTCGCCCGTGTCGAAGGCCCGGCGCCGCACGGCGGCGGGCGTCGGCGCCGAGTCGAGCAGGCCGCGGTAGTCGAGCGTGGCGGTGAGGAGCACCTCCGGGAACCGACCGCGCGCCGGCAGCCAGAGGGTGGCCGACTCGGCCTGCACCATGGCGCGCAGGCGCCCGAGCGCCACGTCGGCGAGGCGGCCCTCGGTGACGCTGGCAGAGGTGGCCCGGGTTATCTCGTGGATCTCGGTGAGGCTGTGATGCTGAGCCGCAAACCGCGCGTAGACGCGGTACACCATGGCCAGCCCGATGGCCAGGCCGGCGAGGAGCAGCCCGGACCACATCGTCTCGTTGAGCGCCAGCAGCGTGACCAGGCCGAGTGTGATGTTGACGCCGGTGGCGATCGCGTGCGGCACGAAGACCCGGACCAGCTGCGGCAGGTGCACCGTGCTCTGCACCAGGGCGGACACCGCCGTGAGGCCGACCGTGTTCATCACCATGTTCGACGCCACCGCCACGGCCAGCACCAGCCAGCCCCGTGGCGTGAGATCCCGCGACGTGCCGAACGCCGCGACCACCATGTTGGCGCAGGCCGTACCGGCGGCGGCCGACGCGACGTTGAAGGTGCCCTTGGTCCAGCCGAGCCGCCGCGCGTACTGGACGGCGACGGCGGCGACCACCCGGATCAGCAGAACGCCGAGCGGCGGTAAATAGAACAGGGCCAGGATGAATGGAAGTTCGGTGAGCGCGGCCGTGAAGTTCTGCCGGCGCACGGTGAGATGCAAAGGCACGAGCGCCGGAAGGAACAGGAGCACGCAGTACAGGCCCGCGACAAACGGGTCTCCGACGATCTCCGGACTTAACGGACCATCAAGATCACTCAGAACCGCGAGGGTGAGCGATGCCGCGAAGATGAACAGCGGGACTGTGACAAACCAGGCCCGCGCGGGGGATGCGGGCACGTCAGAACGAGGACGAGCCACCCACCCCTCCCGGAGAAGCCTAAATGCGGCCTAGCCGGGTCAGCGGACCACAGTGTGGTTGACCGGCGAGGTCCAATCGATGTCGGCGGCGTTCGAGGTCGCCATTGAACCGAAGATTCCGAGCGCTATGGCAGCAGCAGCGAGCCCAGCGACCACCAGCCGACGGATAGTACGTGGCTTCATACCGCAACTCCTGTGGCCAAGGTAAGTCCGTGGTAGTGGTATCCCCGATCGTGCCATAGGCAAAACCGCACAGGAAACCCCGGGCCGCGCGCCGACCGATCGATCCGCACACTTCGGCCTTTCGGTCAATTTGGTGACGGCGAACGGCGGATGTTTTCAACATCTGTGAGTACGGGCGGTGCCTGTGGGTCAGCGCGGTTCCCGAGTGACAACTTGATCACCGTATCAAGACGGGATCACCAGAAGATCGGGGCGCAGCCGGGCGAGCGACTCGCCCCGGTCGGTGAGCACCGGCCAACCACGCTCGGTAGCGAGCAGCACCACCATCGCCGCCAGGCGGTCGCCCGACGCACGGGAGACGAGACGGTCGAAAAGCGGCCCCTGCGCGACCGCGCCGTCGACCGCGACGACCATCGGCTCGGCCAGCAACGCGGCGAGCCTTGCCCGCGGGTTGAGCGCCGGCCGCCGCTGGGCGGCCGCCGCGAGAGCCGGCAACGGGACGAGCAACGTGCGACCCGTTCGCTCGGCCATCGCGCGCACGCTGGCGGCGTACTCGTTTCCCTCGACGAACGCGACCAGGGCGCTGATGTCGAGCACCCAACCGCCGATCGCCCCTGCTGGCGGCGCTTCCAGCACGCCACCACGAAGTACCAGTGAGATGACCCTGGCCCGACTCGATTGACCCGATGCCTCATTTATGGCCCGCCCGGCCCGCGTGTCCATTTCACTATTAGAACACGTGTTCGATCAGATACGGCATCCTCCGGCCGATGGAAAGGCGATGGCAATCGAGGCGGCGGGTGCGACCCGGTGGCGTCCCTACGGGGTCGGCGCCGCGCTCCTCGGTGCCGCCGTCGGCGCGGCCGCGCAGGTGGCTCTCCGGCGGCGCCGGCTCAACCGGGCCGCCCTCGACGCGGTTACGGACGGTGTTGTCATCGTCGACCGCCACGGCCGGGTGACCCGGACCAACCGGGCCGCCCGCGAACTGCTCGGGCTGCCCGACACGTCGTTGCGGGTCACCGACCTGCCGGCCGGGCTGGTGGACCCGGCGGTCGGCGAGATCACGGTGGTCGACCGCCAGCTCGGGCTCGCGTCACATCGTCTGCCCGACGGCGCCGGAACCGTCACCGTCATCTCCGACGTGACCGACCGCAAGCGCGCCGACCGGAACCTCGCCGCGCACATCGTGGCGCTCGAAGGCCAGCTCGCCCTGCTCGACCTGGCCCACGACGCCGTCCTGATCCGCGACGCCGAAGACCGGATCACCTACTGCAACCGGGCGGCCGAGACGCTGTACGGCCGCCCGCGCGCGGAGCTGCTCGGCATGCGCGCCGCCGCCCTGTTCGACCCGACCGCCGGCGACCGGAGCGAGGTCGACACCGCGCTGCTCGTCACCGGCCTGTGGACCGGCGAACTGCGCCACCGCCGGGCCGACGGCGGGACGGTCTTCGTGCACAGCCGGCAGGCGATGCGCCGGGACGCGAACGGCCGGCCGCACGCCGTCATCGAGATCAACAGCGACGTCACCGGCCACCGCCTGGCCGAGGCCAAGTTGCGGATGACCGAGGAACAGCAGCGCCTGCTCCTCGACGGCGCCCGTGACCATGCCGTCGTCAGCCTCGACCCGGATGGCGTCGTCACCAGCTGGAGCCCCAGCGCGGAACGGCTGTTCGGATTCACCGAGAGCGAGATCGTCGGGCAGCCGGCGACGGCGTTCTTCCGTCCCGAGGACGTCTCCGCCGGTCTGCTCGCCCGCATCCTCGCCGACGCCCGCGAGACCGGCCGCGTCGAGACCGCGGGACCGCGGGTGCGGCAGGACGGCTCGACGTTCTGGGCCACCACCGTGGTCACCGCGGCCGTCGCCGAGGACGGCACGCTGCGCGGGTTCGTCAACGTGATCCGCGACGACACGCCCCGGCGCGAGGTCGAGGAGCAGGCCGTCGTGCTCGACACCGAACTCCGCGAACTCGACCGGATGCGGAACGACCTCATCGCGACCGTCTCGCACGAGCTGCGCACCCCGCTCACCAGCATCCGCGGGTACACGGAGCTGCTGCTGGAGGAGGAGGCCGGCGAACTCGGCTCGATCCAGCGCCGGATGCTCGACGTGATCGACACCAACGGCGCGCGCCTGCTGTCGCTGGTGGAGGACCTGCTGTCGTTCGCGAAGGTCGACACCGGCGAGTTCGCGCTGTCTCCCGAACTGGTCGACATGGCCGACCTGCTGGCGTCCGTCGACACCACCGTGCGGCCGGCGCTGCCGACCGGGCTGCTGCTCGACCTGGTGATCTCCGCCGCGGTGCCACCGGTACCGGCCGACCCGACGCACATCAACCGGGCCGTGCTGAGCCTGCTGAGCAACGCGGTGAAGTTCTCCCCCGCCGGCGGGGTCATCACACTGACCGGCGAGTACGACGAGAACGAGGTGCGCCTGTCGGTGCGCGACACCGGCATCGGCATCCCGCCGGAGGAGCAGGCACGGCTGTTCCAGCGCTTCTTCCGCTCGACGCTGGCCCGCGAAAAGCACATTCAGGGGACCGGGCTGGGGCTCGCCCTGGTGAAGACGATCGCCGAGGCGCACGGCGGGCGGGTCACGCTGGAGTCGGAGGTCGGCAAGGGCACGTGCGTCACGCTGCACCTCCCCCGCGCTCTTCCACGTGATTGACGTCCGCGAGGACGCCGTAGTGGTCGCTGAGCCGGACGCCGTCCACCGGTGCGGTGCCGATTCTCCGCGCCGCCGTCACCTCCAGATCGGGTGACACGAACACGTAGTCGATGCGCCCGGCCGTCCAGGTGTCGCCCGGGCCGGAACCGGCGCGCTCCCACGCGTCCACAAAGATCTTTCTGATGAGGCGGATGCTCGCGCTGCCCGGCGTGGCGTTGAGATCACCGGCGACGATGGTTCTTCCGCTGCCGCGGATGCGCCGGGCCTGGCTCTCGCGGGCGGCGGCCGCGTCCGGCTCCCAGGGCGTGGTCGGTGCGACGATCCGCAGGTCGTTCGAGGTGACGACGGTGAGCGTCCACCAGTGGAAACGGGCGCCGGGTTCGCTCTCGCTGACCTCCTCGACGGTGTGCGGCCATTTCGTGGCGACGGCGGTGCCACCGTATTCGTCGGGGCTGTTCGGCAGCACCTGTTGCTGGTGGGTGGCGGTGAGGCCGGTGCCGGCGAGAAGCTGTTGTAACTGGCCGGGAAACCGGACCTCCTGCAGGGCGACGACGTCGGGGGCCAGGCGGCGGAGTTCCCGGTTGATGAGGCCGGTGCGCCGGGGGTCGCCCTCGTCGTTCTGCACGTTGAACGTGAGTATCCGCATGGGTGGCCCTTACCCGTCCGTCGATCGAAACGATCCATTCGGCGTCGTTACTGACAGTGGCCGCGCGGCCGAGGCGACCTCGGCGGTGGTCACCGTCGATCTGCCCCGCCTGGCGCCGGACGTGAACCGGGTGCTGGTGGCGGGTTCGCTGGAGAGCGGCACCTTCGACTCGGTGCCCGATCTGCGGGTTGCGGTGCTGAGCCGGGCTCAGCCGGTGGCCGAGTTCGTCGTCGAAGACGTCGAGCCGGTGACGGCGATGGTCTTCGGAGAGCTGTACCGGCGCGGCGACGTCTGGAAGTTCCGCGCGGTCGGACAGGGCTGGGCGAGCGGACTCGCCGGCCTGGCCACCGATTACGGAATCAGCGTCGAAGACGGGTCGTCGGTCGTCTCGCAGGCCGAATCGCTGCGCCATCTGCAGCAGCTGGTCACGTTCGCGTTCGCGGACGACCTGATCGAGCAGCACGAGGTCGACGAGTAGGAGTACGTCGCCGCGATCCTCACCGGAATCGTGAAGGTCAGCCGCCGGACGGCCACGGTGTCGATCCCCGCCCAACGCGACTCGCGGGCGATCCCGCACCACATCAAGGTCGAGGTCTGGCGCCGCGACGGTGGAGCCTGCGTCGACTGCAGCGCCTCCGAGTACCTGGAATTCGACCATGTCATCCCGTGGAGCCGGGGCGGTGCCTCGAGCGTCGGCAATCTGCAATTGCTGTGCCGCAAGTGCAACCTCGCCAAGGGCGCGCGGATCTAGTCTTCGATTGGGACCTCGTAGTCGAGGCCGAGGCGGTCGGCGCGCAGCACGAACCGGGTGACCTCGAACGGGCGCTTCCAGTCGTCCATGCTGGTGTGGGTCATCTCGATCACGGGGACGCCGGGCGGGATCGCGAGGCTTTCGGCTTCGGCGGGCGTAGGCATCCGGGCCGTCACCTCTTCCCGGACGACCGCCACCGGCCAGCCGAGCTCCTCGAAGCGGGCGTAGATGCTGCCGGGGCCGAGGTCCGTTGCGGTCGCGATCTCCGAGTCGCCGGCGATGGTGGCCGGTATATAGGTGACGCCGTGCTGCACCGGCTCGTCGTCGACGAAGTAGAGGTTCTCGCGCTGGACGACTTCGGTGCCCCGCCGCAGGCCGAGCCGGCGGGCGATGTCGTCGGATGCCTCGGCCCGCGTGACCGAGCGGGTCTCGGTCGCCGAGGTGCCGCCCTGGCCCGCCACCGCGATGCGGAACGGCGACAGGCCGGTCTCCTCCCGGCGCCGGCGGCTGTACCGGTCGGGGCGGAACCAGGTCCGGTGTTCTGCGCGCACGTCTTCGGTCCCCTTCACGTGCTGGTGATGCCGTCCAGGACGGTGATCAGGTTGTGGTCGAAGGTTTCCTCGGCGTTGAGGTGGGCGCCGTCGACGACGAGGCGGGCGACGGTGGGGTACCTGCCGGTTTCGAGCATCCGGGTGAGGTAGGGGCCGAGGCTGGCCTGCCAGCCCGCTTCGTCGGTGCCGGTGGTGCGGGCGGTGCGTCGCTCGGTGATCTCTCTGCGGATCGCCCCGATGAGAAAGGCGTTGAGGACGCCCAGAGCCCGCTGGAGATCGTCGAGGTTCCGCACGGCGGGGGCCTGGCTCAGCGCTGCCGCGGTCGACTCGCCCACGGCGAGGGCGTGCGGTCCGAGGTGTGGGCGTCCGCCGAGCAGGTCGGAGAACCACTCGTGATCGAGGGCGGCAGCGCGGGTCGCGTGGGAAATGGCCAGTACGGTCGCACGCCACTCCGGGTGCTTGCCGGCCTCGCCGATCCGGGCATAGATGACGTCGACCATCAGGTCGAGCAGTTCGGATCTGTTGATCACATAGTCGTAGAGCCGCATCGGACCGACGCCGAGCTCCTTGGCGATCTTGCGGATCGACAGGCCGTCGAGGCCGTGCGCGTCGGCGAGCCGGATCGCCGTGGCGGCGATCTTCTCGCGGCTCAACGGCACCGGCGCCGCCCGCGGCTGAGGTTCGGGCCGTTCCCAGACCGGCAGCGATGCGCTACCGTACGGCGTATCCATGAGGTACAGCGTACGGTAACGGAGTTGAAGATGCGAATTGCGATCGTCGGCGGCGGACTCGGCGGGCTGACGCTGGCACGGATCCTGCACCGGCGCGGCGTCGACGCGACGGTGTACGAGCGCGAGGCGAGCCGATCCGCGCGGTCGCAGGGCGGCTCGCTCGACCTGCACCCGGAGTCCGGGCAGCACGCGTTGGCCGAGGCGGGCCTCGCCGACGGGTTCCGGTCGCTGGCGCGACCCCAGGGCGAGGAACATCGCATTCTCGACCCGACCGGACGGACCCTGATACACCACGAACCGCAACCCGGCTCGTTCTCCGGACGCCCCGAGATCGACCGGAGCGCCCTTCGTGACCTTCTGCTCGACTCCCTCCCCGCCGACACGGTCGCGTGGGGACACCGGCTCGCCGCGGCGACCCCGCGACCCGGCGGCGGCTGGGAGCTGACATTCCACGGCGGTCACCGGGCCGGGTGCGACATCCTCATCGGCGCGGACGGCGCGCGCTCGGTGGTGCGGCCGCTGCTGATCGACGTCCAATTGTCTTCTGTGGCCATGCTCGTGGAGCTGACGATCGAAGACGTCGACCGGCGCCATCCCGATCTCGCCGAGCTGGTCGGCCCCGGGAACCTGTGGTGCGTCGGCGTGAGTCAGATCCTGGCGGCGCAACGCCTCGGCGACGGCAACCTACGGGTCGGGATCTCGGTGCCCGCGGGTTCTATCGGCAGCAAGCGCGCTCTGCTGGACCTGTTCGCTGACTGGAGCCCACGCCTCACCGCACTCATCGAGGCCGGCGACGGCGCACCGACACCGCGTCTCATCGAAACGATGCCCCTCGGGACGCGCTGGGCCACCCGCCCGGACGTCACCCTCATCGGCGACGCCGCGCACCTCATGCCACCCGTCGGCGAGGGCGCCAACCAGGCCATGCTCGACGCCGCCGAACTCGCCGCCGAACTCGCCGCCCACCTTGCCGCCGACCCGGGCTCGGCAATCCGGAAGTACGAGGAGGCGATGTTCGCCAGGATCCACCCGATCGCCGAGATGTCCGCACGGGTCCAGGCGATGATGCTGTCGCCGACCGCGGCGGACGACATCGTCCGCTTCTTCAGCCGGACTTAGCGTAGTCCCGGCTGAGCCAGTGCTCCGGTTCCATCCGGACGATCATCATGGTGGCCGCGACGTCTACGGTCGCTTCGAGGTAACGGTCGGCGTCTGGCCCCAGGTAGCGCTCGGCGAGGGCGCGCCGCTCCTCGGGCGTGGCCGGATCGATCGCGGACACCGGCCCCTCCACGGACACGTACCGGTACGGCGGCTGCTCGGTCTGCGCCAGCAGGCTCACCCGCCCGGCCGCACGAATCCGCTCGAGCTTGCGGGTGTCGGCTCCGGTGGAGAACCAGATCTGCCCGCCCGGCCGGTAGCCGTACCAGATCGGAACCGTCAACGGCGCCCGGCCGTCCCGGTCCGCGACACTCAGCACGCCGATCCTCGGCTCGGCCAGGAACGCCTCCCGCTCGACGGCCGTCATCGTCAATGTCACGTCGGCTCCCTTCGCCGTTCCATCTTCGCGCGCGGCCGGATCAGCCGCGCAGGGCCGAGACCGTGCCCGGTAGCGGGCGAGCGCGGCGTTCCGCGGGATCACATCCGCGACGCCGCCTGATCCTGCCGACTTTCTTGTCCGCGTGTTCTCCGCAGGTGGCTACCTGGCGGGGATCGTCCGGGTATCGAGGAAGAAGGGGAACGGCTCATCTGAGGTCAGCACCTCGCCGCTCTTGGCGACGGCGTGCTCCACGTAGTGCTCGCCGTCGAGGCGGAACAGTCGCAACCCCGGCTGGCCACGCTCCCGCTCTACCGATCCGCGCGGCTGCGTAGAGCTGCATCTTCACAGGCCGGTCGGCCGCCGCGTTTGCCAGGCGAGACGACCTCGCCGATCAAGCGACCTCCGCGGCTTCGACGACCACACCCTCGTCGTCGATGTCGGCGACGACGAGATTGGGGATGGCGATCCGGCCCGGCCAGCCGCACGTTGACGGCCTCGAAAACCCTGAGCCCCAACGGCAGCCGCTGCCGGATCCACAGCATTGGTCAGCCGGCGAGCGAGGTGCCGGTGCCGCTTGCTCGGTGCCGGGCTCACAGCAGGCTCCCATCGAGCAGTTCGATCCGGTCCATGGTCTCGCCGAGCGCGAAGTAGTCGTCTTCGCTCCACGGACCGACGTGGTCGACGACCTGAACGCTCATCGGCCTACACCTCCCGGAATCCGAAACCACTCCACGCGTGTCTGAGCCCAGCGAGCCTGAGGCCGCTGTGTCGCCCGCGAGCGCCGACACCAGAACGACAGTGGCGGGTAGAGGATTCGAACCTCTGTAGCTTTCGCGACGGATTTACAGAGCGAGCGTGGAACTGGCCGTGAGCTGCGGTTTGACGCAGCCAGGCCGCCATCTTCTCCGCGTATCTCCGGGCCTGCACCGCTCAGCGGACGAGTGAACGGGTGTCCAACTTGAACGGAAACGGGCGCTCAGAGGTCAGGACCTCGCCCTGCTTGGCCACGGCGCGCTCAACGTAGTGCCGGCCGTCGAGTTCGTTGAGGCGCAGGGTGAGCGAGTTGACCGGCTCGTGTTCGATCAGGAGATACCAGCCGATGCCGGCCGCTGCGTAGAGGTCCATCTTGAGGACCCGATCCATGGCGGCGTTGCTTGGCGAGACGATCTCGCTGATCAGCGGTAGCCGCGAGGCGTCGACGATTACCCCTTCTTGGTCCACGTCGACCACGGCGATGTCGGGGATCGCGATGCGGCCGGTGTGCAACCGGACGTTGATCGCCTCATAGACGACCAACCCGGCAGACGTTGCGGCCTCGTCGAGCGCGTTGGCGATGCGGCGGGAGAGGCGCTGGTGACTCCTGCTCCGCGCCGGGCTCACGACAAGGCTCCCATCGATCAACTCGATCCGGTCCGTCGTCTCGCCCAGCGCCAGGTACTCGTCCTCGCTCCACGGGCCGACGTGGCCGACGACCTGCACGGTCACGTCTGACACCTCCTGGGGAGCCGGACCAAAACGCGCTACATCGCGCTGCAACTCGCTACGCCGAGCCTAGCCAGCCCTGGGCGGTCGTGTCGCCCTCGACGCAGACACCCAAAAGTCATAACTCCGGCGGGGCGGGTCGATCGTAGGCCAGTGACGCACTAACGAGATCGGCCTCCGACCAGAGTAAGTCCAGGTCAGAGGCCTTGGGTACTGCGTGTGGCGGGTAGAGGATTCGAACCTCTGTAGCTTTCGCGACGGATTTACAGTCCGCTCCCATTGGCCGCTCGGGCAACCCGCCGGGTTTGCACCGGACGCCCTGCGTCCGGCAGCCACGCAAGGATAGCGGTATGACCCCGGCCCCGCGCAAACGGGTACCCTCGGCCGAGCCCATCTTGGCTGGGCCCATACGGGGAACGGGCACCGGGCGCGCATGATGGGCCGGTAGGCACATCGCCGCTCGGCGAGCGCAGCGGCCACGGCAACAAGCCAGGGCACAGCGGCCACGGCAACAAGCCACGGCGACAAGCTGAGGCGACAAGCCAAAGCGCAGCGGCCACGCGTTGCGGCGCAACCGCCAGGGCCGCGCGACACGCACAACTGCCAGGGCGCGAACCCCGGCACGAAGACCGGATCCACAACACGTACAGGAGCGCGAAACATGGCGTCCGCACCCTCGTTCGACATCGTCAGCAAGGTCGACCGGCAGGAGGTCGACAACGCGGTTCAGCAGACCGCCAAGGAGCTTTCGCAGCGGTTCGACTTCCGCGGCACGGGAGCGGAGATCAAGTGGGCCGGCGAGGAAGGGCTCACGTTGCAGGCCGAGACCGAGGACCGGGTTCTGGCCGCGCTCGAGGTCTTCAAGGAGAAGCTGATCAAGCGGCAGATCTCACTGAAGGCGCTCGATGCGGGGGAACCGCGGGCCTCGGGCAAGGTGCATCGGCTCGACTGCAAGATTATCCAGGGCATCGAATCGGACAAGGCGAAAGCTATCAGCAAGAAGATCCGCGATGAGGGGCCTAAAGGTGTCCAGGCTCAGATTCAAGGGGACCAGCTGCGCGTCACCGGCAAGAAGCGGGACGACCTGCAGGCGGTGATCGCCATGCTCAAGCAGGAGGACTTCGGCGTCGCCCTGCAGTTCACCAACTACCGGTAACAGATCTTGGGGCCTGGCCAACGGTGGCGGCCAGGCCCCAAAATACGGGCGTGCCCATCGACCTCACCAAACTGACCGCCACCGCGCCCGGCCTCGTCAACCTGTACAAGACCGCGCGGGTCAGCCTCGACAAGCACCGGCTGGGCGGCGAGCGGGCCGCCGTGTACCTCGTGATCGACCACTCGCGGTCGATGAACCGCTACTTCAAGGACGGCTCGGTGCAGGCGCTGGCCGAGCGCGTGCTCGCCCTCGCCGCGCACTTCGACGACGACGGCACCGTCCCCGTGATCTTCTTCGACACCACGGCCCGCCCGGCGGTGGAGATCGAGCTGACCAACTACACCGGCTCGATCGACCGCATCAAGGCCACCGCCGGCGCCATGGGTGCCACCGATTACGCCGCCGCCATGCGGGCAGTGATCGACCATCACCGGGGACGCGGCCCGGCCTTTGTCGTGTTCCAGACCGACGGCGCGCCCACCTCGAAGCGGGAGACCACCGAGGTCCTCTGCGCGGCCGCGAAGCTGCCCATCTTCTGGCAGTTCATCGGCTTCGGCGACGACGAGTTCGCCTACCTGCGCCGCCTCGACGACCTGCCGGTGCCGGCCAAGCGGGTCGTCGACAACGCCGGGTTCTTCCCGGCCGGGCCGGAGCCGAAGGCGGTTCCGGACGACGTCCTCTATGACAATCTGATGTCGGAGTTTCCGTCGTGGTTGGCCGCCGCGCGGGCGGCGGGGATCGTCAGGAGCTGAAGGCGACCGCGTCGAAGACGAGTTGGGGCGCGAAGCCCAGCGCCAGCGCGACCAGTCCCACCAGGGCGAGCCCCGCGGCAACGGCCCAGTGGGTGCGTGGCCACCTCGCGTCCGGCTCGGGGGCGGCGAACAGGGCGGCACCGGCCCGGACGTAGTAGGCCAGGCCCACCACGGCGTTGATCGCCACGACCACGGCCAGCCACGTCGCGTTGCTGTCGACCAGCGATCGCACCACGGCGACCTTCGCGAACAGGCCGGCGATGCCCGGCGGGAGGCCGGCGAGACCGGCCAGCGCGAGCACCAGCACCGCCGATCGCCACGGCGCGCCCCGGCCCGCCCCGGCGAAGTCGCCCAACGACCCGCCGTCACCGTCGAAGGATCGGAGGGCGATCACGGCGCCGAACGCGGCCAGCTCCAGGGCCACGAAGAACACCGCATAGGTCAGGGCGGTCGCCCCGCCGTCGGGCACGGCCAGGGCCGCCAGGATGTACCCGGCCTGCGCGATCGACGACCAGGCCAGCAAGCGGACCATCCGGCGCTGTCGCAGCGCCACCAGGTTGCCGACCGTCATCGTCAGCAGCGAGAGGACCACGACCGCCGCCACCGCCACGTCGCGCTCCGGCTCGACGGCCTGCACCACGTACACCAGGGCGACCAGGCCGCCGAGCTTCGAGGCCGTCGACAGGTACGCGGCCACCGGCAGGGGTGCGCCGTCGTACGTGGCCGGCGCCCAGGCGTGCAGCGGTACCGCCGCGACCTTGAACGCCAGGCCGGTCAGCAGCACCACGATCCCGACGAGGGCCAGTGGCCGCAGGAGCGACGGAACCGCATCCAGGCCGGCGGCGACAGCGGAGAAGTGGACGGCGCCGGTCGCCGAGTACAGGAGCGCCGCGCCGAGGAGCGAGATCGCGGTCGACACCACGCTGACGACCAGGAACGTCACCGCTGCGTCGGCCGAGGGCAGGGTGCGGCGCAGGCCGACCAGCACGTACAGCGGCAGCGTCAGCGTCTCCAGGGCCACGATCAGCGTGATCAGGTCGCCGGCGCCGGCCAGCACCACACCGCCGGTCATCGAGCAGGCCAGCAGGAAGCAGTACTCCCCCATCGGCGCGCGCACGGTGGCCGAGAACGCCACAACGGCGAAGGTCAACAGCGCGAAGACGCCCATCAGCACGGCCGAGCGCGGCGACACCACGTACGAGCACCCGGTGGAGCAGAAAGCGGACCGGGTGGACCCGGTCGCGAGCCAGAACGCACCGACAGCGGTACCGAGAGCGCCGACGGCGGCCACCGCCATCGACACCGGCCGCCGGGCGAGCACGACGTCGGCCAGCAGGACGAGGACGGCGGTGCCGGCCGCCAGGTAGGCGGGGATCAGCGCCACATGGTCAATTGACACCGGCCACCACCAGAAGCAGGTCGCGCACGGGCTTGGCCGCCGGGGTCAGCGCCAGGGCCGGTACGAGTCCGAGGGCGATCGTCAGCAGCACCAGGGGCGCCCACGAAACCATCTCGGACCGCTGCAACCCGGGCATGGTGCGAACCGATGAGCCATGGGAAACGGACCGCAACAATCGCAGGAAATAGGCCGCCGCCAGCGCGGCGCCGAGAGCGGCGAGCACCGCCGCGGCCGTCCAGCCCCGTTCGATCGCCGCGACCACCGCGAACGCCTCCCCCCAGAAGCCGGCCAGCCCGGGCAGCCCGAGCGACGCGATCGCGGCGAACCCGAGCAGCCCGGCCAGCCCCGGCGCGGTCTCCCGCAGCCCGCCCAGCCGGCCGAGGTCGCCCGTGTGCGCGCGGTCCTTGATCGCACCGGCGAGGAAGAACAGCAGGCCGGTGATCACGCCGTGGGCCAGGTTCCCGATCAGCGCCGCCTGGAAGCCGGTGGTGGTCAGCGTCGCGATGCCGAGCAGCACGAAGCCCATGTGCCCGACGGACGAGTACGCGATCAGCCGCTTCAACTCGGTCTGCGCCAGACACACGAGCCCACCGACGATGATCGCCGCGACGGCGAGAACGGCCACGCCGGGCGACGCCCAGGCGATACCGTCCGGCGTGACGCCGACGCCGATCCGCAGCAGCCCGTACGTGCCCATCTTCAGCAGCACGCCGGCCAGGATCACCGAGCCCACGGTGGGCGCCTCGGTGTGCGCGTCGGGAAGCCACGTGTGCAGCGGCCACAGCGGACTCTTCACCGCGAAGCCGATCAGCAGCAGCACGAAGGCGACCCGCGAGGTACCGGAACCGAGGCGGTAGGAGGTCAACGCGACCAGGTCGGCGGTGCCGGCCGCCGTCACCACGGTGACCAGCCCGACCAGCAGGATCACCGATCCGAACAGCGTGTACAGCACGAACTTGCGCGCCGCCGCCCGCCGCGCGGGCCCGCCCCAGCCGGCGATCAGCGCGTACATCGGCAGCAGCACGAGTTCGAAGAACACGAAGAACAGGATCAGGTCGAGGGCCAGGAACACGCCGATGATCCCGACCTCGATCACCAGCAGCAGCGCGACCAGCTGCCGGCCGTCGCGGTCGTGCGGCACGTGCCACAGCGTGTAGAGGCAGCACAGGAACGTCAGCAGCGCGGTGAGCACCACCAGCGGGTACGACACCCCGTCGACGCCCAGGTGGAACCGCAGCGACAGCGCCGGCACCCACGGCAGGTCGATCTCGTGCCACGGGTTCAGCCCGAAACCGGTGCCGACGGCACGGTCGATCGGCAGCAGCGCCGCGGCCACCAGCGCGAGGAACGCCGCCACCGCACCGGCCAGCCGCCCGAGGAGGAGAGCGGCGAGCGCGCCGAGGGCGGGCAGCGCGAGCGTCGCGATCAGGAGCCAGGTCATCGCGTCCACTCCAGTACCGCCGCCACCAGTCCGAGGAGTACCGCTCCGGCCAGCGCCGCGCCGGCCGCCCGCGGCACGCTGGCCCGGTGCATCAGCGCCAGCAACCCGCCGGCCCGCACCGCCGTCGCGCCGGAGCCGTTGACCGCGCCGTCGACCACGGCCTCGTCGCCCCGCTTCACCCACCGCGCGAGCGCCAGCACCGGCCGCGTCACCAGCGCGTCCTGCACGGCGTCCAGGTAGAAGGCCGCCGCGAGTGTGTCGCGCGCCGGCAGAAGATCCGCGGGGTCGGCCCTGGCGCCGGCGTCGCCTGGACTGAGGAGCGCAGGGAGCGGAGCGACTGGAGCGACGAGGGAAGGCGGCGCCTCCGAGGCGCCGGGGCCCGCGCCCGCGGAGGCGGGCGCATTAGGCACAGCGTCAGTTCGGCGCCACATCAGCGCCGCCAGGCCCGCGCCGGCAAGGGCAAGAAGCAACGGGACCGCGAGAGCGGCGCCGAAGTGGCCGACCTCCTCGGTTCCCGGGCCCAGGCGGTCGACGAACCCGTCGCTCAGCGCGGCGAACCCGAGCAGGGTGGCCGGCACGGCCAGCAACAGCACCGGCCAGCGCATCGCGCCCGGTGGCTCGTGCGCGTTCCGGGCCGCGTCGGTGCGGGGCGCGCCGAGGAAGACCCGCAGCCACAGCCGGGCCGCGTACCAGCCGGTCAGCAGGACGGTGACCGCGCCCGCGCCGTACACCAGCCAGCCGGCGCCACCGCCCTCGTGCGCGGCCGACGCGAGCACCGCCTCCTTGCTGAAGAAGCCCGAGAACGGGGGCAGCCCGGCGAGCGCGGCGAGGCCCGCCGTGGTGGCCAGGAACGTCGCCGGCATCGTTCCGCGCAGCCCGCCGGTGACCGCGATCAGGTTGCTGCCGACCGCGTGGATCACCGCGCCGGCGGCGAGGAACAGCAGCGCCTTGAACGCGGCGTGGGTGAACAGGTGGAACAGGGCCGTGCCGGGCGCGTGGACGGCGAGCGCGCCGGTCATGTAGCCGAGCTGGCTCACCGTCGACCAGGCGAGCACCCGCTTGATGTCGGTCTGTGCCAGGGCGGCCAGCGCGCCGAGCAGCATCGTGATCGCCGCCATCACGGCGAGCACCGTCAGCGCGGTGTCCGAGCCCTCGAACAGCGGGAACAGCTGGGCCACCACGTACACGCCGGCGGCCACCATCGTCGCCGCGTGGATCAGCGCCGAGATCGGGGTGGGGCCGGCCATCGCGTCGGGGAGCCAGGTGTGCAGCGGGAACTGGGCGCTCTTGCCGGCCACGCCGGCGAGCAGCAGCAGGGTCGCCAGGGTCAGGTCTCGCGGGTGGTAGTCGTGGGCGAGCACGACGTCGATGCGGAAGCTGCCGGCGTGGTAGCCGAGCACCGCGATCCCGAGCAGGAACCCGACATCGCCCACGCGGGTGACGAGGAACGCCTTCACCGCGGCGCCGGGCGCCTCCGGCAGCCGTCGGTCGTGCGCGATGAGCAGGTACGAGCAGATGCCCATGACCTCCCAGCCGATGAGCAGCTGGATCAGGTCGGGCGCCACGACCACGGTCATCATCGCGGCGGTGAACAGCGAGACCTGGGCGGCGTAGGGGGCGTAGCGGTCGTCGTCGTGGAGGTAGGCGACCGAGTAGACCTGCACGGCCAGCGCCACCACGCCGACGGTGACCGCCATCAGCGTCGCCGGCCCGTTGACGCGTACGCCGAAGTCGACCGACAGACCCGCGAAATCGGCCGCTCTGTACGCGTCCACGAAAGGGTTTTCGAACCGGACGGCGAGCCCGATGGCCGCGACCAACGACACGGACGCCGCGCCGATCGCGAGCGCGGCGGCCGCGCGCCGCGAGCGCAGCAGGAACCCGACGAACGCCGCGAGCAGGGGCGCGAGCGGCGCGGCGGCGGCAAGTACCGTCACGCGCTGACCTCTTCTTCCAGCGGCACCTCGTCGACGGCCACGGACTTGCGCAGGCGGTAGAGCTGCAGCACCACCGCGAGGCCGACGCCGATCTCGGCCGCGGCCAGCACGATCACGAACAGCGCGAACACCTGGCCACTGTGCGGCAGCACCGCCTGCACCGTGACGTCGGCGGTGACGAACACCAGGTTGACGCCGTTGAGCAGCAGCTCGACGGCCATCAGCACGAGGATCGCGTTGCGGCGGGCGAGCACGCCGTAGACGCCCAGGCCGATGAGGAGACTCGCGATGAGGTAGGGAATCGTGGCGTGCATCAACGCTTCCCGATGTCTGGGCGGCTGACGACGATCGCACCGACCAGCGCCGCCAGCAGGAGCACGCCCACCACCTCGAACGGCAGCACCCACGAGGTGAAGACCTGCGCGCCCAGCCGCTCGGCGGTGCCGGTGGCCGGTGACGCCACCTCCGTCCACCGGTAGGCCGACGCGAACAGCGCGGCCAGGCCGAGGCCGGCGCCGCCACCGATCAGGATGCCGGGCCAGCGGACCCGGTCGAGGTCGGTGCTGGCGCCGATCGGTGCCCGGGTGAGCATGACGGCGAACAGCAGGAGGACGACCACCGCGCCGACATACAGGAGGATCTGGACCCAGGCGAGGAGCTCGGCTCCCAGCACCAGGTAGCAGCCGGCCACCGCAGCGAGCGTGACCACCAGCCAGAGACCCGCCCGGACCAGGTGTTTCGTGGTGACGACCAGCACGCCGGAGCCGACGGCCACCGCGCCCAGCGCGACGAGCAGCAGGTCGGCCGCCGTCACTTCACGACCCGCTGTTCTTCCTTGGACGGTTCGCCGTTCGGGTCGTGCGCCGGCGGGGGCGGGATGGTCTCCGCCCACTCGTCGAGCCGCTCCTTCTCGTGCATGAGGTCGCGGATGTCGTACTCGGCGTACTCGAACTCCGGCGTCCAGAACAGGGCGTCGAACGGGCACGCCTCGATGCAGATGCCGCAGTACATGCACAGCGAGAAGTCGATCGCGAACCGGTCGAGCACGTTGCGCTGGCGGGACCGGGCCGCGCCGGGGACCTGCACCTCCTCCTTGTGGGAGTCGATGTAGATGCACCAGTCGGGACATTCCCGGGCGCACAGCATGCACACCGTGCAGTTCTCCTCGACCAGCGCGATCACCCCCCGCGAGCGGGGCGGCAGGTCCGGCTGAACGTCGGGGTACTGCCTGGTGTGTGACCGACGGGTCATCGTCTTCAGCGTGACGGCCAAGCCCTTGACAAGCCCACTGCCCGGCAACGAGTCCACGAGCTACATCCTGCTACATCCGCATGGTTGGGGTGTACCGCTACCTTCGGCGGCGTGGACGTCCTGAAGTTGATCTTCACGATCAGCGCGGGGTGCGGGGGGCTCTTCCTGATCGTGGTCCCGATCGGGGCCGCCGTCGCGCTGTCCGACGACCTTCGCAGCCGGTTGCTGCGCCGGGTGCCCGCGTGGACGGTGGTCGACCTGCTGAGCGTCAAGGCGCGGCCGCGGCGGGTGGCGGTGCGCGGCTCGACCGTGGCGGGAGATTCCGTCGTGACGGCGCCGGCGACCGGCACGCCGTGCCTGTGGTTCCGGCTGACGGTGCTCCGGGTCGACAAGGTCACCACCGACAGCGGACACCGGTGGGACGAGACGGTGGTCTGGTCACAACTCTCCGGCCACACGGTGTGGTTCCACGACGGCACGGCCCGGGTGCCGGTCGAGGTGCCGCTGCTGGAGCGGGCGCTGGACGGGAAGGGCGGTCTCGTCGAGCGGTCCCTCCGGACCCGGGTCGAGGACGGCTTTCTCCGGCTCGTGCCGCCGTCGGTGCTGCGGCGCAACCGCAACACGACGGAGATCGTGCTGGTCGAGGAGCTGGTGCGGGACGACGTCACGGCGACGCTGTTCGTCCGCCCCGTCCACCGCGACGGGCAACTCGTGCTGACCGGGGGCCGCGGGTACCGCGTCGGCGTCACCGACCTGACCCACGCCGAGGTCGTCGACCGCTACTCCGGCGAGGCGCGCGAGGGCTGGTGGACCGTGCGGTTCCTGCTGATCCTCGGGGGCGCCTTCTACCTGTGCGGCATGGCCGGGGCGCTGCTGATCAGATGACCACCTTGACGCCCACGGTGAGGACCAGTTGGAGCAGCGCCACCGGCACGAGGACCAGCCAGCACAGGCGTTGCAGCTGGTCCTCGCGGAGCCGGGGGTAGGCGACCCGCAGCCAGATGACCACGAACGACACCGCCGCCACCTTGACCAGCGTCCACAGCCAGCCGAGTTCGGCGTTCAGGAACGGGCCCTTCCAGCCGCCCAGGAACAGCACCGTGGTGAGCGCGGCGATCACCACGATGCCGACATACTCGGCCAGCAGGAAGAACGCGAACCGCAGGCCGGTGTACTCGGTCATGTAGCCGAAGACGAGTTCGGAGTCGGCGATCGGCATGTCGAACGGCGGCCGTCTGATCTCGGCCAGGCCCGCGATGAAGAAGACGGCCAGGGCCGGCGCCTGCCACAGCAGCCACCACGGGCGCCACGCGTCGACGATGCCGGGCAGACTCAGCGTGCCGGCGGCCATCGCGACGCTCGCGGCGGCCAGGACGAAGGGGAGTTCGTAGCCCAGGAGCTGGGCGGCCGCTCTCAATCCGCCGAGGAGGGCGTACTTGTTCGCGGACGCCCACGCGGCCATCAGCACCGCGACGACCCCGACGCCGACCACGGCAAGCACGAAGAACAGCCCGATGTCGAGCGGCTGGGCGACCAGGCCGCTCGGCCCGAGCGGGATCACCAGCAGCACCACCAGGTACGGCACCAACGAGATCACCGGTGCCAGCCGGAACACCTGCCGGTCGGCGTCGCGGGGGGTGATGTCCTCCTTCTGCACGAACTTCACGCCGTCGGCGATCAGTTGCGCCCAGCCGTGGAACGCACCGGCGTACATCGGGCCGAGCCGGCCCTGCATGTGCGCCATCACCTTGTGCTCGGTCTGGCCGACGAGCAGCGGCAGCGTCAGGAACGCGCCCACCACGGCGAGCACCCGGATCGCGAGCTCCAGCCAGATCGGCATGTCACTCACCGTCCGTCGGGGCCGTGCCGGGAGGCGGGGCCGGGGATTCGCCGGGAGGCGGTGCCGCGGCCCCGCCTGGAGGCGGCGGGGTTGCGGCCGGCGGCGGCGCGGCCGCGGCTGGTGGCGGGGTCCGGGGGGTCCGCGGTGGGCGGGCCGGGCGGTCGGCGGCGGGCCGTCTCGGGCGGTCCTCCTCGGGCTCCGGGGACGCGCCCGCGTTCGGCCCCCATTCGCGGGGATCGGGGACGCCCATCGGGCGCATCGGCTGCCGCTTCGCCGGACCGCCGTGGCTGCTCTCGCCCGGCTCCTTCGCGCCCGGCCACGGCTTGGCCACCCGGGTGGCGAGCACGAACTCCTTGCGCAGCGGGTGGCCCTCGAACTCCTCGGGCAACAGCAAGGGACGGTCGTCGCCGGGGTCGGTGAACGTGATGCCGAACATCTCACGCGTTTCGCGCTCGTGCCAGGCCGCGCCGGGGTACAGGTCGACGATGGACGGCGCGAGCGGCGCCGCCCGGTCGGTGAGCCGGGTGCGGATGAGCAGCCCGTGCCGCCTGGTCGTGGACCAGACGTGGATGACGAGGTCGAAGCCGCCGTCGCCCTCGTCGACGGCGCTCAGCCAGTCGAAGAAGTCGAGGCCGAGTTCGGGGTCGTCGCGGCCGGCCTGAACGGCGGCCCGCCACCGGCCGAGGGGCACGTCGACGGTGGCCCGGGCGAACGGGCCACCGCCGGACACGGTCGGCGCCGGTGATTCGTCCACCAGCGCCGCGAGCCTTGCCCCGATCTCCTCCGGCGTCATTCCGGCATCGTACTTACAGGCCCGGCAGTTTCCCGTTGCGGAACAGGTCGACGAACGTCTGGTGGTCTTCGCGGGCCTGCGCACCGTAGGCGTGGGCGAAGTCGACGAGCATGCGCCGGAAGCCCGGCTCGTCCTTGTCGACGGCCGCGACGATCGCCTCCTCCGTGGAGTAGTCGACCAGCCCGTGTGCCGACTCGTCGTCGGCGACCGAGTGCATGCGGGCGGTGGCCCGGCCCAGGTCACGGACCACCTTCTCGAGTTCGTCGGGCTCGTTGACCCCCGACCAGTCGAGGTCGGCCGCGTACGGCGAGACCTCGGCGACGATCTGGCCGACGCCGTCGAGCTCGGTGTAGCCCACCCACGGGTCGGCATGCGCCTGCAGCGCCTGCTGCGACTCGCACGTGCGGTGACCCTGGTGCTTGAAGTAGGCCTTGACCTTCTCGTCGGTGATCCAGCGGGAGACGGCCGGCACCTGCGCCTGCTTCATGTAGACGATGATGTCGTTCTCCAGCGCCTGGGTGTGCCCCTCGAGCAGCAGGTTGTACGACGGAAGGCCGGCCGAGCCGATGCCGACGCCCTTGCGCAGCACCACGTCTTTCACGTTGAACTCGTGCGGCCGGTTGAGCCGGGCCGGCGGCAGCGTGGTGAGGTACTCCTCGAACGCCGCGCAGACCTTCGCCCTCGTCTTGTCGTCGATTTCGTGAACGCCGTCGCGCATCGTGAAGCGCCGCTCGTAGTCCTCGACCTTCGTCTGCTCGGAGAGCATCTCGATGCGGGTGTTGAGGCGGGCCTCCTGCAGCACCTCGTGGATCACACCCTCGGTGTTGTCGAGCGTGAGCGAGCCGATCGCGTCGTCGCCGCGGGCGGCGACCGCCCGCACCTCCCGCAGGTAGGCGTCGGTGTAGACGCCGACCAGGTCGCCGATGGTCTCGTCGCTCAGCGCCTTGGCGAACCCGACGAGCGCGATGCTGGCGGCGAACCGCTTGAGGTCCCAGGTGAACGGGCCGACGTAGGCCTCGTCGAAATCGTTGACGTTGAACACGAGGATGCCCTCGGAGTTCATGTACGTACCGAAGTTCTCGGCGTGCAGATCGCCGTGGATCCAGACCCGGCTGGTGCGTTCGTCGAGGAACGGGTCCTTCTCGTTCGTGACGTCGGCGTAGAAGAGGCACGCGCTGCCACGGTAGAACGCGAACGCGGAGCCGGCCATTTTACGGAACTTGCGCCGGAATGCCGAGGGGTCTCGGGCCATTAACTCGCCGAATTCACTCGATAGGACGTCTTTAATGTGGTCGGCGCGAGATTTTTCCGTCACGGTTTTCGCCTCCTGTTGTCGGCCATACGGTAACCGACCAGTGCTTATGTGTGTCGTCCACCGCCAGGTCCACGGATCATGAGCAAAACCCGAACTTGCCCCAGCACGTTCCCAGACGTCTTGAATTTTGCCAGGCTCGATGGCACAAGATCCGACCAAGGGGAGGCACCATGAGTGTTGTGACGGCCGACGATGCAGACGTACACCGCGGCTCCCCTCCGAAGAGGGGGGAGTGGACGGTTGACGACCTTGCACGCACACCGGAAGACGGGGTTCGGCGCGAGCTCTTCAACGGGGAACTGATCGTGAGCCCGGCACCGATCCTCCTTCACCAGCGGGCGGCCCTGGCGATCCGCGATGCACTACAAGCCGCCTGCCCGCCCGACCTGGAGGTCTTCGTCGCACCTGTCGACTACGAGATTGCCTTGGACACGTCATTTCAGCCGGACGTGGTGGTGCTGCGGCGCGCCGACATCGACATCCTCGACGGAGTGGTGCGAAAACCGGCCGTCGTGGTGGTGGAAGTCCTGTCGAAGAGCACCCGAAAGTTTGATCTGGAGGACAAGCCGAAGGCATACGGGAACAGCGGCGTGGAGCGCCACTGGACCTTCGACCCGTTGACGGCTCATTTCGTGGCGCGGCGATGGCTCGGCGCCAAGTACGCGGAGGTGGCCGAGGCAAGGGGCGAGCAGCGGATCCGGCTCGACGAGCCGTACCCCGTCGAGATCTGTCCGGCGGAGATCATCAATGGATAACGCCTTCGTGCACGGGCCGTCGCTACTGCACCAGTACGCGGTACGGAACCTGGTGGTCGCTCTGATGAAGCACTGCCCACGTAGCCTCGAAGTGTTGCCCGGTCCGCTGGTACTGCCGCCGTTCCAGGCTCAGATAGCTCAGCCCGACGTGGTCGTCGTAAAGCGGGCGAGCCTGCCAGCGGGCGATGGACCACTCGCCACACCACCAGTACTGGTCGCCGAAGTGATCGACGATGACAGCCGCGCATGGGAACGGCAGTTCACACCGATGCTCTACGCAAAGAACGGCATCGAGCACTTCTGGCACTTCGACCTGGAGAGTTCGGAGTTCGTCGCCTACCGGATGAACGGGAACGCCGCAGAGTACAAGAAAGTCGTCACCGCCCGGAACGATGAACGGGTCGGATTCGACGCTCCCGTGCTGGTGGAGATCTGCCCGGCACGCTTGCGGTTCAAGGCTTGATCAGCGGAGCCTGCAACGACAACGGGTCCGGGCGGTGGACGCCGCCCGGGCCGCTCTGCTCGCCGGCGATCTTCTCCTGCAACCGCAGGATGCCGTGCAGCAGCGCCTCGGGGCGGGGCGGGCAGCCGGGCACGTACACGTCGACCGGGATCAACTGGTCGACGCCCTTCGTGACCGAGTACGAATCCCAGTACGGGCCGCCGGAGTTCGAGCAGGCACCGAACGAGATGACGTACTTGGGCTCGGGCATCTGGTCGTAGAGGCGCTTGATCGCCGGGGCCATCTTGTCGGTGACGGTGCCCGACACGACCATCAGGTCGGCCTGCCGCGGGCCGTGCGCGAACGGGATGACGCCCATCCGCATGAAGTCGTGCCGGCCCATCGACGTGGCGATGAACTCGATCGCGCAGCACGCCAACCCGAAGTTGAACACCCACAGCGAGTACCGCCGGCCCCAGTTCAGGACGAACTTGATCGGGTCACCGAGCACGCTCATGGGCTCACCCTAACGCTGAAGGAGATCGAGCACCGCTACCAGGAGCTTCTCCCGCACCGGGATCGGTGCTGCGTCGAGCACGGCGTTGATCGTCGCCATGCCGTTCGTGGGGCTGCCCGCGGTGAGGTCGAGGCCGACCGCGGCGGCGAGTTCGGCGACGACGTCGGGCGTCAGCGTGGCCGGGTCGAGCGTGTCCAGCCCCTCGAACGGTGCCACCGCGGGACCCTTCCGGCGGGCCGCGTCGACGGCGGCCACCAGCGCGTCGGCGAACTCCGGGACGTGCGGTTCCACCGCCGCCGTCACGGTGAGGTGGGCGGTGCGGCCGAGCCCGCCGAACGACATCTGCGGCTGGATGTGCCAGCCGGCCGCGGCGAGCTCGTCGGCCACCACGAACACGTCCACAGCAGGGTCGTCGGAGCGGAACGCGACCACCGGTGATTCCGGCGTCACCAGCAATGAGAGCCCGTCCACCGCCGAGACCGCCGACGCGAGGCCCCGCGTCGCGGCCAGCGCCTGAGCGGCGAGGGAGCGGTAGCCGTTCCGGCCGAGGCGCTGCAGAACCGCCCAGGCCGCCGCGATCGGGCCGCCCGCCCGGGTGGACGCGACCGTGGCGTTCACCAGCCCGTACCCGGGCCAGCCGGCGTAACCGAAGTACTGCGGCTCCCGAAGTGCCGCCGTCCGGTGCAGCAGTACCGACACGCCCTTCGGGCAGTACGCGTACTTGTGCAGGTCGACCGACACCGACGTGACGCCGGGAACGGAGAAGTCGAACGGCTCGCCGGCCACGCCCAGGTCGCGCCAGAACGGCAGGATCCACCCGCCGAAGCAGGCGTCGACGTGGCACCGCACGCCGCGCTCTTCCGCAAGCGCGGCGATCGCGGGCACCGGGTCGACCACGCCGTGCGGATACGCCGGCGCCGACGCCACCACCAGCACGGTGTCGGGTCCGATCGCGGCGTCCATGTCGGCGGGTGAAACGCGGAGCGTCGTCGGTGCGATGTCGACAACGTCGAGCGCCACCCGCAGGTAGGCGCCCGCCTTCGCGAACGCGGGATGTGCCGACGACGGCAGCACCATCCGCGGCGACGCCACGTCGGGCCGGGCGTCCCGGGCCGCCTTCACCGCCAGCAGCACCGACTCGGTGCCACCCGACGTGAGGCTGCCGACCCCGCCACCGAGCAGACCCGCCGCGGCCGCCACGATGTCGTTCTCCATCCGCAGCAGCGAGGGGAACGCCGTCGGGTCGAGGCCGTTCGTCGACGCCGCCAGGCCGTGCGCCTTCAGCGCAAGATCATCAAGGCCGGGGACGGCCGGGTCGTACACGTAGGCGAACAGCTTCCCGCCGTGGGTGGGCAGATCGCGGGACCGCAGTGCGGCCACCTCGGCCAGGATCTCGTCCACGGCCCGGCCGCGCTCCGGGAGACTCATGCGCGCACCACCGATTCCAGTCGTTCCTCAGTGAGGTCGTAACCGCGCAGCAGCACCAGCGCCCCGGCCACCAGCACCGCCGGCAGCACCGTGAAGCCGAGCAGTACGCCCAGGCGGGCCGACGAAGACTGCGCGATCGACCCTTCCGTATTCGATACGTACCCGAACACCGCCAGCACCAGCGCGTACAGCCCCGGACCGACGGCCAGCCCGAGCGTCTCCCCCGCCGTCCACAGCCCGGTGAACACGCCCGCCTGCCGCCGGCCGGTGCGGGCGGCGTCGTAGGCGATGCAGTCCGGCAGCATCGCGAGCCCGAACACCTGCTGGCCGGCGTACCCGACGCCGATCACGGCCGTCACCAGATAGACGACGACCACCGGGACCACCGTCGCGGCCAGCAGCACGGCGGCGCCGCCCGCGAACAGCAGCGACGCGATCCAGTAGCCGCGCAGCTTGCCCGAGCGCTGCCCGACCCGCTTCCACAGCGGCATCACCAGCAGGGCCGGGCCGACGAAGCAGGCGAACAGCACGGTCGGGCCGGTCTCCTCGTCCTTCAGCACGTGCGTCGCGAAGTACTGCACCCCGGCGAGCATCGTCGCGATCCCGGCCGCCTGTACGACAAAGCAGATCAGGAGACCGCGAAAAGCCTTGTTGGACGCGGCGACGCGCAGTTGGGCGCGCAGCGACGGTTCGCTCTCGCCCGCCATCCGGTTTTCCGCCCCGGCCGTGCCGAAGTACACGCCGAGCACGCCGATCACGATGATCACGGCGACGAACACGCCCATGAGCCGGTGCCCGGCGATCCCGTCGCCGCCGGCGTTCACCACGACCGGCGCCACCGCGCCCGACACCAGGATCGCCACGGCGAGCACCGCCACCCGCCAGGTCATCAGGCGGGTCCGCTCGGTGTAGCTGTCGGTCAGTTCGGCCGGCATCGCCACGTAGGGAACCTGGAAGAACGCGAACGCGGTCGCGGTGGCGAGGAAGGCGAGGGCCACGTACAGGGCCGCCGGGACGCCCGAGCGGAACGGCCCGGCGAAGATCGCCGCGAACAGGACGGCCAGCGTCAGCCCGCCGCCGAGCAGGAACGGCCGCCGCGTTCCGGCCCGGTCGGAGATGCGCCCGACGATCGGGTTGAACAGCACGTCCCAGGCCTTCGGCGCCAGCACGAGCACGCCGGCGAGCGCCGCCGCGATGCCCAGCGTGTCGGTGAGGTACGGCAGGAGCAGCAGCCCCGGCACGGTTCCGAACGCGCCGGTGGCCAGCGAACCCAGCGAATAGCCGGCCGGTACGCGAACGGGTAACGCAATGTCGCTCATGGTGGAGCGGATGTTAATCCTCGGGCCACCAGAGCGCGACCTTGAGATTGACGCGGTCGCCGCGCAGCGGGGTGCCCTCGTTCCGCAGGCGGCGCAGCGCCTCCTGCTCGTGGCCGGGCACCACCCGTCCGGACGCGTTCACGACGCGGTGCCACGGCACCGGCCCGCCGTAGTGCGACATCACCGCACCGACCTGCCGCGGGCCGCCCGCACCGACGTACTCGGCGATCGCGCCGTACGTCATGACGCGGCCGGGCGGGATCCGCTCCACGACGGACAGGACCGTCTCCGCAAAGTCCTCGTTCACAGGAGCACCAGATCATCCCGGTGCACCACTTCCCGCCCGTACCCCGGGCCCAGGTCGGCGGTCTGCCGGCCCAGCAGCCCGGGCAGTTCGACGGCGTCGTAGTTGACCAGGCCGCGCGCCACCGGGTGGCCGGCCGGATCGACCAGGTCGACCGGATCCCCGGCCGCGAACCGCCCGTCGACCGACACGATGCCGGCCGGCAGCAGCGACGCGCGCCGGTCGACCACCGCGCGGACGGCGCCGGCATCGAGCGTCAGGCGGCCGCGCGGCGCTGTTGCGTGGGCCAGCCAGAACAGCCGCGCGGCCGGCCGGGCCCGGATCTGGTGGAAGAGCGTGCCGACCTCCGCGCCGCTCAGGGCCGCGGCGGCCTGCGGCGCCGAGGTCAGCACCACGGGGACGCCCGAGTAGGCGGCGATCCGGGCCGCCTCGATCTTGGTGACCATGCCGCCCGTGCCGATACCCGACCGGGTCTTGCCGATGCTGATCCCGGCGAGGTCCGCGAAATCCTTGACCTCCGACAGCCGCTCGGCGCCCGGCTTGCTGGGATCGCCGGTGTACAGGCCGTCCACATCGGACAGCAGCACCAGCAGGTCGGCCCGCACCAGCGCGGCCACCAGCGCCGCCAGCCGGTCGTTGTCGCCGAACCGGATCTCCTCGGTGGCGACCGTGTCGTTCTCGTTCACGATCGGCAGGGCACCGAGGTCGAGCAGCTTCTGCAGCGTCCGGTAGGCGTTGCGGTAGTGGGCGCGCCGGGTCACGTCGTCGACCGTCAGCAGCACCTGGCCGACGACGCGGCTGTACCGGCCGAACGACTCGGTGTACGCGCGCATCAGCAGGCCCTGGCCGACGCTCGCGGCCGCCTGCTGGGTGGCCAGATCACGCGGCCGGCGGGGCAGGCCGAGCGGCGCCAGGCCGGCCGCGATCGCACCCGACGACACCAGCACCGTCTCGGCATCGGCTGCCGCGATCGCGTCGACGAGCGCGTCGACGCGGGCCGGGTCGAGACCGCCGGCCGGCGTCGTCAACGACGACGATCCGACCTTGACCACGATCCGGCGTGCCGTGGTGACCTGTGCCCGCACGGAAGCCATTCTCGTCTGCGGCCGGCTACCCGCCCACGCCGGTTCCCACTGGGTGATCGGGACCTACGTCACTGGAAGGCGCGGATCGCGGTGAGCGTGGTGTGCACGTCGAACGCGGGGCCGTCGTCGCTCGCCCAGGCGCCGTCGTGGCGCTGGGTGTTGGTGAGGCGCTGACGGGCGGACTGCAACAGCCAGTCCTCCGCGTTCATGCCGACCCGGCGCAGCGACGCGGCAAGCGACGCGGTGTCGGCCGGCGACATGTCGGGCACCCGCTCGGCGAGGATCACCTGGATCTGCGCCGACTCGTAGTACGAGCCGAGGTGGAACAGCAGGGCGCAGCCCAGCCAGCCCGCGGCCAGGTACGACGGCCACGCGCCGTTCTGGTTCAGCGTCGACTTGAACGCCTCGCCGGCCATCGCCACCTGCTGGTGGTACTCCGGCTGCTGGTCGTAGGCCGGCGGCGGCGGTGCCGAGACGGCTAGCCAGTACGCGGCGTTCACGGTCTGGTAGACGGTTGCCTCCGGATCGCCGGGCATCGCCCACGGCGGGGCGACCGCGGCGAGCGACTCGTCTTCCTGCCAGTAGCCCTCGGGATACTGGCACCGGGCGAGCCAGGCGATGGCCGCCCGGGCCACCGGCCGGTGCATTGCGTTGAGGTCAGCCAGTTCACTCAGCCGGAAGCAGGTGGCGTCGACCGACGGGACGGCCGAGCTCGACAGGGCCGGAAACCCCCCGTCGGGCAGATCGCCGAACTCGGCCTTCTCCAGTACTTCGACATTGGGCGTGGTGCCGGACCGCAGGAAGCTCAGACGGGCGCGGTCGACCGAATCGCCGTGCGCCACGACGTACCCGATGGCGGCATCAAGGTCAGCCATGGCGGCAACGCTAGCCGAGCCGGCCGCGCCTCACCTGTCACTTAACTAACATCAGTAAATCGGGAGCGACGGGTCGATCTGCTTGACCCAGCCCACGACGCCGCCCTGAACGTGCACCGCGTCCTTGAATCCGGCGTTCTTCACCGCGGCCAGCGCCTCGGCCGACCGGACGCCGGACTTGCAGTACAGCACCAGCTGGCGGTCCTGCGGCAGGTCGGCGAGCGCCGACCCGTTGAGGATGTCGCCCTTCGGGATCAGCTTCGAGCCGGGGATCGCGACGATCTCGTACTCGTTCGGCTCGCGCACGTCGATCAGCTCGATCGACTTGCCGGCGTCGAGCCAGTCCTTCAGCTCGCGCGGGGTGATCGTGGACCCCTGCGCCGCGTCGGCCGCCTCGTCGGAGACCGCGCCGCAGAAGTCGTCGTAGTCGATGAGGCCGGTGACCGTCGGGTTCTCGCCGCAGATCGCGCAGTTCGGGTCCTTCCGGACCTTGATCTTGCGGTAGCTCATCTCCAGGGCGTCGTAGACGACGAGCCTGCCGACCAGCGGCTCGCCGATGCCGGTGAGCAGCTTGATCGCCTCGGTGACCTGGATCGACCCGATCGACGCGCACAGCACGCCGAGCACGCCGCCCTCGGCGCACGACGGCACCATGCCGGGCGGCGGGGGCTCCGGGTAGAGGCAGCGGTAGCACGGGCCGTGCTCGGCCCAGAACACGCTGGCCTGCCCGTCGAACCGGTAGATCGAGCCCCACACGTACGGCTTCTTCAGGAACACCGCCGCGTCGTTGACCATGTAGCGGGTCGCGAAGTTGTCGGTGCCGTCGACGATCAGGTCGTACCGGGCGAAGATCTCCATGACGTTGTCGTTGGTCAACGCCTCGTTGTGGATGATCACGTTGACCAGCGGGTTGATCTCGCGGATCGACTCCGCGGCCGACTCGGCCTTCGGCTTACCGATGTCGCTCTGCCCGTGGATGATCTGGCGCTGCAGGTTCGACTCGTCGACCGTGTCGAACTCCACGATGCCGAGCGTGCCGACACCGGCGGCGGCGAGGTACATCAGCGCCGGCGACCCGAGCCCGCCGGCGCCCACACAGAGCACCTTGGCGTTCTTCAGCCGTTTCTGCCCGGCCATTCCCACGTCGGGAATGATCAGGTGACGCGAGTAGCGACGGACCTCGTCGATGGTGAGTTCGGCGGCTGGCTCGACCAGCGGCGGCAACGACATGGTGCCCATTGTGCCTCTTGGTTCCGGCAGGCGGCGGTGACGTTCACTTCACCGCGCGTCCGGAATATCTTTTGCCGTTGATGTAGGGCCAGGCGTTCGCCACGCAGCCGTTCAGGCCATAGGTCTGCTGCTGCATCACCGGCGCCGGGCGGCCCCGGCCCGGGCAGGCCTCGTGGCCGCGCCCGAGTTGGTGACCGACCTCGTGGTTCACCAGGTACCGGCGGTACTCGTCGAGCGGGGCGCCGTAGTTCGGGATGGCGGTCAGCCAGCGGGCCAGGTTCAGCACCACCCGTCCGGGGAGCCGGCAGGACGAGTACCCCTCGGTCTTCAGTCCGCCGGTCGCGCAGATCGCCTCCGACGTCGCCGGGGTCGCCAGCAGCACGGTGAAGTCGGCGTCGTCGTCGCCGGACACCAGCTGCAGGCGCAGGGAGCCGTTCGCGGTCCAGCTGCGCGGGTCGCCGAGCACCGACTCGATGATCATGGCGACGTCCAGCGGCTCCTGCCCGGAGCCGACCTCGACCGTCACCTTGTAGCGGTGCAGCGGCCCGGCCGTGCCGCGAACCGGACCGGTCGCGGACGCCGTTGCGAACCGGCCGGTGCCCGTGCGGGGCACGGTCGCTGCAGCCGTTTTGTCGCCGGGAGAGGCGACGGGCCGGCCGGCGGCCTGCGTCGCCGGTGGCGCTGTTTCGGACGGGGACGGTGGTGCGGTCGGTCGGAGCGTGCCGGGTGCGACCAGGTACGGGTCAACGGGACCGGGGACGCCGTCGGGCGTGAACCCCGAGCCGAACCGGGATCCGATGGCGGCGCCCGCGCCGAGCAGCACCGCCGCGGCGATCGCGAATCGAAGCAGAATCGACCCCATGATGTTCCAGCATGGCTTGCTTTGCCCCTATTTGGGGGTGATTGCCGGCGACCGCTGATCGTCGAGCATGCCCAGGATCGCGCGGGCCACGATCTGCGGACGCTCGATCTGGGCCACGTGACCGGCATCGTCGAGCATGAGCAGGCGGCTGTCCGGGATCACCTTCGCGACCTGGGCCGGCACCCGGGTGTCGACCAGTTGATCGTGGCTGCCGCCGATCACCAGCGTGGGCGCCGTGATCCTCTTCGCGATGCGCCACAGCGACCCCGCGCCGGGCAGGTAGGCGCGCAGGAAGCTGGTGACCAGCCCGCGCAGGCACCCGACGTACGCGGCCGGGTAGTGCGGCACCGAGTACCGCAACTCGATCTCCTTCCGCGCGTCGATCCGGCGCTGCTCCGGCAGCCCCTCGGGGTCGGCGAAACAGGCCTTGACCACCATCGCGAACATGTCGTCGACCGACATCGTCGACATGTGCCGGGCGGCGAGACGGTGCGCGTACGGCAGCAGCACGAACGGCGCGAACCGGCCCTGTGCCGACCGGCGCGGGTCGAGGAACGGCATGGCCGGCGACACCAGCGTGAGCGTGCGGACGAGGTCGGGACGCAGCCCGGCGACCCGCACCGACACCGACCCGCCGAGCGAGTTGCCCACCAGGTGCACCGGGCCCCGATCGGACCACTCGAGATACCGGATCACCCGGTTGGCCAGCGCGGCGATCGTGTACCGGCGGCCGGGGTCGCTCAGCCCGAAGCCGGGCAGGTCGATCGCCTCGCCGTCCCAGCGGTCGGCCATGAAGTGCGCGAGGTCGATCCAGTTGTTGGCCGAGCCGCCCAGTCCGTGGACGTAGAGCGCGGGTTCCGCGGCTTCGCCGCGCGACGGCGTGCGCCGGACGAACGTCTGCGTGCCGTCGATCGTCACCGGGTTGCCCGGCCACGGCTCGGGCAGCGTTTCCGGGACGTTCAACTCCGATTCAGGTGCCAGCAGCGCGCGCTTCACCAATCAACTGTGCACGATGAGGCCTGTCGCGATCTACCTATGGCAGAAGTGCGTCAAGACGACGGTTCGCGGCCGCGAGCGTCGCCCGGACGACGGCCTGCCGCACGTCACCCGCGACGATGGCCGAACCGCTCAACTGCTCCGCGAACCCGCCCGAGACGATGAGCATGACCACCAGGGCGATCTCGCAGTTGCCCAGCGGCACCACGGTGGCGTGCTCGATGTAGCAACGGCCCACCCGGGTACCGCTGTCGGGGTCGGTGAGCAGCGCGTCGAGGGCACCCGCCGTGGCAGTGGCGCACAGCCGCAGGATGTACCCGTCGACGGCCGGGCCGATTTCGTGACCGACCGCACCGGTGCCGCCGGCCGAGAGCCGCACCTGCACCTCGGCGTCGAGGCCATGGCTGTTGACCTCGACCTGCTCCAGCCGCACCCGGCCACCGGAGCCGGCAAACTGGAACGCGGGCGCGGTGGGCAGGCCCAGTTCGGGTGCCGGCTCGCCGGCTTCGGGCGTGTCTTCGTCGTCGTCCTCAGTGTCGTCGTCGGTTGCGGTCGGGTCGCTGAACACCGGGGCCATCGGCATGCCGACCAGGGACTGGTGCTCGTCGGCTTCGGGCTGCGGCGGCTCAGCGACCTCGACGTGCTGGGACGGCCTGGCCTGGCCCGGCCGGATCGCCTCGAGCCAGTCCTCGAAGCTCAGCTCCGGCTCGATGTCGGCGAGCCGGGTACGCAGCGGCCGGCTGTCGGCGGGGCGGCTGCCGCCCGGGCGACTTCCGACCCGCGGAGCGGGCAGCCCGCGCCGGGTCGGCACCGAGGCGACCCGCACGATGTCGGACGAGGTCGGCGGCTCGCCGACGCGGGGCAGACCGGCCAGCCGCGCCGGAACCGGGTCGCTGGTCGGCGTCAACTCCGGCGGCTCCACCAACTCGTCGGAGTCCGCCAACTCGGGCGGCTCTGTGTGCGTCATCTCTGCTTGTGCATCGATGGCCGGGACCTCTTCGACGGCATTGCCCGCGATGGCGCTGTTCTGTTCTGCGGGCATGGCATCGACCTCCTCGGCGGCCGGCGGCCGGGTTGGTTCGGCCGAAACGCCCATCTGTTCCTTCAGCAGGCGGGCGACGGCGCGGCTGACCTCGGCGGGGTCGGCATCATCGGAGAGGTCGAGCCGGAGCGTGTGCCGGCCGTCGATGTTGACGATCTCCGCTTCGCGGACACCGACCACACCCTGAACGGCGTCGATCACAGCGGGGAAGTCGAACCCGTCCCGGCGTTCCTCGCTGACTTCCTCTTCGCGGAGGTAGTCGCGGATCCGGGAAAGATCGGCCGGTGCGTCGACCGGGGCATCGAGGCCGTCGTCGCCGGGGACCGGGGGAACGTCGGGCTCCGCGGGGACGCGCTGGGGCAGGTCGGCGAGTTGGGGGTTGTCGAAGGCGCCCGCGCTGGGGATGGGTGGGGGTGGCGGCGGGAGGGGACTGCTTTCCGGGGCGGCCTGCCAACCCACGGAGGGTGAGGTGCCGGCGGACCAGGCCTCGTCGGACCACGGTCCGCTGGCCCATCGGGGATCCGGCGCGGGCGAGACGGGCGGGATCAGCGGAGCCGGCACGAAGGACTGCGGGATCAGCGGGGCGGGGACGATCGGCTGGTCCTCGGCGGGTTGTTCCTGGGACTCCGGGTCCCCCGGTTGTGCGGTCTGTTGGGGTTCCGGCTGGGCCGGTGCTGCCTCGTCGTGCCGGTTGGACGCGGCCGGCGGTGCGCTGGTCGGCCGGGCCGGCGGCGAACTGATCGGCCGGGCGGGCGGTGAACTGGTCGGCCGGACGGATCGCGCGGACCGGCCGAAGCGCGGGGGGTCGATGGTCGCGCCGTGGCTGCCGCTGTTGCGGTGCATCGGCCGAAACTGGGTGGGCTGTTCCGCACTGGTCGGCGTCGACGGCTCGTCGGGCGCCGCCCGCCGGGATGTCGGCGGGTCGCCCCGGTACGACGTTTCGCCCGCGCCGAAGGCGGTGGTCGGCTCCCCGGGCATCGCCCGGTACGACGTCTCGCCCGCACCGAAGGCGGTGGTCGGGTCGCCGGGCATCGCCCGGTACGAGGCGGACGGATCAGCGGGGCCGCCGAAGGCGGTCGTCGGCTCGGCCGGCGTCGCGCGGTACGGCGGTGGCGGTTCGGCTGGCGTCGCGCGGTACGGCGGTGGTGGTTCGGCCGACTGCCAGGGCGGTGGCTGCGCGGCCGGGCCGCCGAAGGTGGTGGTCGGGTCGGCCGGCGGTTGCTGGTAGGCCTGGCCCGGTTGCTGGTAGGCCTGGCCGGTTTGCTGGTGAGGGTGGCCGGGTTGCTGGAAGGGCTCACCCGGTTGCTGGAAGGGCTGCACCGGGCCGCCGAAGGTGGGGGTGTTCGGCGGCGGCCGGTAAGCGGTGGTCGGGTCGGCGTGGTTGCCGAATGCGGCGTTCGGGTCGGCCGGCGTCGGCGGATGATACTGGGCGGCCGGCTGTTGCGGGGCGTAGGGATCCACCGGGGCCGGGTATTGAGCGGCGGGTTGCTGCGGGATGGCGGCCGGCTGTTGCGGGATGTACGGGTCCGCCGGCGGCGGGAAATGGCCGGCGGGGGTGTACGGGTCCGCCGGCGTCGGGTACTGCGCGGCGGGATCGAGGGGTGGCGGCGTCGCGAAGGGGATCCGCGGCGGCATCGGAGGGGCGGCGCCGGCTTGCGGGGTCGGCGAGCCGGCCGGTTGGCCGCTCACCGGCGGCGCGAAATCGGGCGTCGCCCCGAACGGCGGAACGGAATTGGGGGTCCCGAACGGCGGCGCGGCCCCCGACGACTGCGGCGGGCCAGGAGCTCCAAACGACGGCGCGGCCCCCGTCGACTGCGGAGGGCCGGGAGTCCCAAACGACGGCGCGGCCCCCGACGACTGCGGCGGGCCGGGAGTCCCAAACGACGGCGCGGCCGCCGACGGTTGCGGCGGCGCGGGAGCCCCGAACGGTGACGCGGGATCGGCCGACCCGAACGACGGCCCGGCCCCCGACGGTTGCGGCGGCGCGGCCGACCCGAAAGGCGGCGCGGGATCGGCCGACCCGAACGACCCTTGTGGAGGCACGGGCGAGCCGAACGGCGGCGTCGCCCCCGTCGGCGGTTGCGGGGGCGCGGGATCGGGCGTCACGGCGAACGGTGGAGCGGACGCCACCGGCGGCACGGGCGCGTCCGGCGCGCCGTAGGGAGCCGGCGAGCGGGGGGCGGCACCGGGGCTGTGGTGGCCGAACTCCGGGCCGGTGTTGCGGTGTTCGGGCTGCCAGGCCTGCCGGGGTTGCTCGGGCGGGCGATACTCCGGCGGGCCGGACTCGACCGGGCCGAACTGGGCTTCCGCGTGTCCGTGCTGGGGGCCCTCGTCCTGGCGTTGGCGAAACCGGAACGGGCGCTGATAGCGGATCCGCTCGTCGTGGACCTGCCGGTCGGTGCGGCGCGGGGGCGGCTCGGGCCGGTCGTCGTCGTCAGCGGGCGGGCTCGGGAGATGATGAGCCGACTCTTCGCGGGGCGGTTCTTCGTGACGGGCCTGAGGTTGCTGCGGAATGAAAGGTACCCGGTTCACGTCTGCCGGGTCGGTGGCGAACGGTGGGCCGGGGACCTCGGCGCGGCCGCGGGCGATGGTGGGCTCGTCGGTTTCTGAATTGTCTTCGGGTTGTGGACCGGCGACCCGGCGGCGCCATTGGGAGACCATTTCTTCGAGCACCGGATCGGCACCGTTCGACCCGTTTCGGGCGGCTGCCCGGGCGAGCGCGCCGTTGCCGACGTGGTTGTGCCCGTCGGGTGCCCGCTCTCGATCATCCACCGTGCGCTCCTTGGTCGCCTGCCGTGAGGCTACCGTGTGCATGGAGAGCGGGTAAGTTGCTACAGCGGCCAACTGGTGCGCTGGCCGATCGGGAGGGTGACATGGGTTCTGCGACAAGCGGCGCACAGGCGCCCGGCAGACCGGTTCGATTGCCCCGGTCGGCGCGCCGCAAGCAATTGCTCGCGGCAGCTCAGCAGGTATTTGTGGCGCAGGGCTATCACGCCGCCGCGATGGACGAGATCGCCGAGAAGGCCGGGGTGTCGAAGCCGGTCCTCTACCAGCACTTCCCGGGGAAGCTGGAACTCTATCTGGCGCTGCTCGACACGCACTGCGACGCGATGTTGGCGCGGATGCACGAGGCGATGGCCGCGACGACCGACAACAAGCAGCGGGTCCGGAACGCGATGGCGGCCTACTTCGACTTCATCGACCACGAAAGTGAGGCGTTCCGCCTCGTCTTCGAGTCCGACCTGCGCAACGACGACGCGGTCCGTGAGCGGGTCGACCGGGTCGAGAGCGGCTGCATCGCGGTCATCACCGACACGATCATGGCCGACACCGGCGTCAGCCGGGCGCGGGCCGAGCTACTGGCCGCCGGGCTGGTGGGCGCGGCCGAGACCGCCGCCCGGTTCTGGCTCTCCGGTGGCCGTCAGGTCGACAAGGCCGAGGCCGAGCGACTGGTCGCGACGCTGGCCTGGCGCGGCATCGCCAGCTTCCCGTTGTACGGCGAACAGCCGTAACCGGTCGATACCGCGCTAACCTGCTACCGGCAGTTCAATAAGCAAATTACCGCAGCACATAGGAGGAGACCTTGGAGGTCAAGATCGGCGTCCAGTACGCAGCGCGCGAGCTCGTGCTGGAAAGCGGAGAGACGCCGGCAGAGGTCGAGAAGGCCGTGACCGAGGCGCTCTCCGACGAAAGTGGGGTCCTCAACCTCGTCGACGAGAAGGGCCGCCGGGTGATCGTGCCCATCAGCAAGGTCGCATACGTCGAGATCGCCGAGGCGGTGACCCGGAAGGTCGGCTTCACGGTGAGCTGACCTACCCAGGATCGACGCACGGGCGGTTCCCTCTCGGGAGCCGCCCGTTCTCGTTGTCCCGCTCTAGTTGTTCAGCCCCACCGAGGTCATGCGGGCGGAGTGGGCGGAGGTCAGCCGCTTGAACAGGCTCGCGGCCTGATCGCCGACGCCCACCATGACCAGCGCGACCAGGCCGGCGTGCGCCATGGCCACCGCCTGTGCCTGCGACAACGCCTCGCCGGAGAGCCGCCGGGCCCACATCGACAGCCGGTTGGCGACCTTCGGGTCGGCGGCGATCGCCGCCCGGATCTCCTCGGCCGAGAACTCCTCGAACCGCGATTCGTGCAGGACGTCGAGCACCAGTTCCCGATCGGGTGACTG
Source organism: Virgisporangium aurantiacum (assembly GCF_016863635.1). Classification (GTDB taxonomy): domain Bacteria; phylum Actinomycetota; class Actinomycetes; order Mycobacteriales; family Micromonosporaceae; genus Virgisporangium; species Virgisporangium aurantiacum. Next base: position 44,577 of record NZ_BOPG01000072.1, read on the forward strand.
GAGGAATCCGGCGATCTCCCGGTAGAAGTCGTCGGCCAGTCCTTCACCGATGTAGGCCTTGGTGAGCGCCTCCAGCCAGTCGTTCGGCTCGGTCTTGGCGTGGTAGTCCTGCAGCGGACCGACGAACGGCGTCATCGCCTCCTCCGGGTCGGTGCCCAGCTCACGGAGCCGGTCGGCGAGCCGGCGGAAGTTGTCGATCTCCCGGCCGGCCATCTCGCTGAGGATGGCGCGGCGGGTGAGGTCAGGTGCCAGGCGGGCGTCGGCGGCCATCCGATCGAAGGCGACGAGTTCGGCGTAGGCGAGCAGGCCGAGCAGTTCGATCACGGCGGGTTCGGTCTGCTCGGGCGGGGGTTGGGTGTCGGCCACGTGCGCAGGTTACCGCCCGTCCCTCCCGGCCACCCGGGAGAGCGTTTTCTCCGCCGGCCCGTCGGGCGCGGCAATGCCACGTTGATCGGCTTGGCCAGGTATCATGTTCAGAAATGCTCGTACCGCGCCTGGCTCAGAGGTGAGCTCAGCGCGGTGCCGCGCGAGAGGGCCCGCATCCGGCGGGAACCCCGCGCCTGTCACCATCCGGGCCGCGCCCGCGGCCCTCCGGCGCAGTGCCGCCCGCATGTGCTGCACAGGGCAGTGCTACGAGGTGGTGCCGCGTGAAGCAGCGCTTCACAGCGCGCGCCGGCGAAAACCGAGCGCACCGATACTGGTCGGGCGCTCCCGCGAGAGAGACGTCCCGACAACTCCATGACGATTGAACCGACCGAAGCCGCCGAAGCGTTGGCGGCTGACGCTCCCGTCCGTTCCGACGATCCCACCTTCGCCGAACTCGGCGTCCGTCCCGAGACCGTGGCCGCCCTGGCCGCGGCCGGTATCGAGCGCGCGTTCGCGATTCAGCAGTACGCCGTGCCCATCGGCATGCGCGGCGCCGACCTCATCGGCCAGGCGCCGACCGGCACCGGCAAGACCCTCGGCTTCGGCATTCCGCTCCTCGAACGGGTGATCTCGCCCGCCGAGGGGGCCACCGGCCGGCCGCAGGCGCTCGTCGTCGTGCCGACCCGTGAGCTCGGCCTGCAGGTCGCGCGCGACATCGCCGCCGCCGGCGCCACCCGCGGCGTGCGGGTGCTGCCCGTGTACGGCGGGGTGGCGTACGAGCCGCAGACCGCGGCGCTGGTCCGCGGCGTCGAGATCGTGGTCGGCACCCCCGGCCGCCTGCTCGACCTCGCCAAGGGCAAGCAGCTCAAGTTCGACGGCATCCAGATGCTGGTGCTCGACGAGGCCGACCGCATGCTCGACCTGGGCTTCCTCGAAGACGTCGAGAAGATCCTGGCGATGCTGCCGGCCCAGCGGCAGACCATGCTGTTCTCGGCCACCATGCCCGACCCGATCGTGGCGCTGGCCAGGCGTTTCATGCACCAGCCGATGACGGTGCACGCCGGTCACGACGTCAACACCGGCCCGTCGCCGCTCACCGAGCAACTGGCGTACCGCACCCACTCGCTGAACAAGGTCGAGGTGGTCGCGCGCATCCTGCAGGCACGCGAGCGCGGGCTCACCATGATCTTCACCCGCACCAAGCGGGCCGCCGACCGGCTCCAGGAGGAGCTCGACTTCCGCGGCTTCGCCGTGGCCGCCGTCCACGGCGACCTGGGCCAGGGCTCCCGCGAGCGGGCCCTGCGCGCGTTCCGGGCCGGCAAGATCGACATCCTGGTCGCCACCGACGTGGCCGCCCGCGGGCTCGACGTCACCGGCGTCACCCACGTGATCAACTACGACTGCCCCGAAGACGCCGACACGTACGTGCACCGCATCGGGCGCACCGGCCGGGCCGGCGCCACGGGCGTGGCGGTCACGTTCGTCGACTGGGAAGACCTGCCCCGCTGGCAGCTCATCGACAAGTCGCTCCAGCTCGACAAGGCCGAGCCGCCGGAGACCTATCACACGTCGTCGTGGCTGTTCACCGACCTCGACATCCCCGAAGACGCCGGCGCCACCCTGCCCACCGCCGATCGCACCCGCGCCGGGCTCTCCGCGGAAATTCTGGAAGATGTCGAGGGCAAGGCCGGTCGCGGACGTCGCCGTCCCCGCGCAGTTCGTTCCGGGACGCGGAGAGCAGCCCCCGAATCCGAAGGATCTCCGGCAACCGGAGAGGGCGGTGGGCGTAAAAGAAGAAGGCGGAAGATCGACGGCGGCGAGCCCGAGGCCGCAACCACCGGTAGCGCCTCCGCCGCAACCACCGACAGCGGCCGCGCCCCGGCGACCGACAGGCGCCGCGCCGCAGCGACCGACAACGCCGCGGCCTCAGCCACCGGCAGCGCCGGGGCCTCAGCGACCGATAGCGCCGCGGCCTCAGCGACCGGCAGCGCCCTGGCCTCGGCGGGCGGCAGCGCCGCGGCCGAAGCCGGCGGCGAGGCGTCGGCGCCCCGCGCCCGGCGGAGGCGGCGGCGCGTGACACCCCCGCCGCAGGGGTGACCGGCGCGTTTGATCCCCGGCGGGTCGGGCGCGAGCTCGCCCGCCGGCGCCGCACGCACGGCGGCCGCAACTGGCCGGAGTCCTTCGCCGACCGCCTGACCGAGCCGCTGCCCGGCCTGCCCAAGGTGCTGCGGATGATGCGTGAGCGTCGCCCCTCTCCCGCGGATGCCCCGCGTATTCCGGTGTCGTCCGGCCCGTTCGTGCCCATGACGGTCGGTGTGACCTGGATCGGGCATGCCACGTACGTGGTGCAGATCGGTGGAAAGGTGATCCTGACCGACCCGGTGTGGTCGAGGCGGATCCCCGGTGTCGCGCCCAGGCTGACCCCGCCCGGCCTGCCGTGGGAGGCGCTGCCCCGGATCGACGCCGTGGTGATCAGCCACAACCACTACGACCACCTCGACGCGCCGACGATCCGGCGCCTCCCCCGCGACACGCCGATGTTCGTGCCGGGGATGCTCGGGGCGTGGTTCCGCTCGCGCGGCTTCCGCCGGGTGCACGAGATGGACTGGTGGGAGTCACTGTCGCTCGGGTCGGTGTCCGTGGAGTTCGTGCCCGCCCACCACTGGAGCCGCCGCGGGCTGACGGATACGTGTAAGACGCTGTGGGGTGGCTGGGTCCTCTCGTCCGGTGACTCCAAGATCTACTTTGCGGGTGACACGGGGTACGGGCACTGGTTCCGCGAGATCGGCTCCCGCCATCCGGACGTCGACCTGGCCCTGCTGCCGGTCGGGGCGTACGAGCCCCGCTGGTTCATGCGGCCCATGCACTGCAACCCGGCCGAGGCGGTGCAGGCCTGTATCGATCTCGGTTCCCCCCGAATGGCGACGATGCACTGGGGGACGTTCGTGTTGTCGGCGGAGCCGTTGCTGGCCCCGTTGGAGGGGGCTTCGCGCGCGTGGGCCGAGGCGGGTCGTGCGCCGGACGATCTGTGGACGCTGGCGGTGGGCGAGTCGCGGTCGCTCTGAATCATTTATGTTGTTCTGATCTTTTATGTTCTGGCGGCTCTCTCTGTTCTGGCGGGCTCTCTCCGCGTTCTGGCGGGCTCTCTCCGTTCTGGCGGGCTCTCTCTGTTCTGGCAGGCTTGAGCGGTGCCCGAAGCTCTCGATACCGCCCTCCTCCGTGTCCGTGATCTTCTGCTCGACCCGGACCACCTGGTCCGCGCCGTGGCGGCCGGCCGCCGACGCGGGCTGCCGCCGGGGCTGGTGCGGGCGGAGGTCCGGCCGGTGACCCTGAAGTCGGGCCGCCGCGTCCAGGTGATGACGAACGACGGCAGCCGGCCGTCGGTCCGCAACATGGAGCCCGGCGACGAACTCACCGCCGCTGTGGACTCCCTGCTGGCGGAGCCGTTCGGCAACTGGCACGTCGAGACGACCACCGAGACGGTCCAGCTCCGGGTCACCAAGCGTGGCGAGGCGCAGGTTCACTCTGTTGCGTCTTCTGCGTCTCTTCGGTCTTCTGCGTCTCTTCGGTCTTCTGCCTCTCCCTCGTCTTCTGCCTCTCCGCCGTCTTCTGCCTCTCTTTCGCCTTCTGTGTCTCCCCCGCCTTCAGCCTCTCTTTCGGTTTCCGAGCCTCATGACCGTGTCAAGGCCCATCTGATCGCGCCCGACGATCCGCTGTTCACGGCCGTCGGGGCGAACGCCGCCAAGCGCCGCCAGGTCGACGCGTTCCTCCGCGCCCTGAAAGCCACCCTCAACCCACCGTCGTCACCGCTGCGGCTGGTCGACCTCGGCTGCGGCAACGCCTACCTGACGTTCGCCGCGTACCGCTACCTGTCGGGGCTGGGCCTGGACGTGACGGTCACCGGTGTCGACGTCCGAGCCGACCAACGCGACCGCAACTCCCGACTCGCCGCGGAACTGGGCTGGGCGGACCGGGTCCAGTTCGTGGCCGGCACGATCCTCGACGCCCCGGTTGACGGAGCCGACCTGGTTCTTGCCTTGCACGCTTGCGACACGGCCACCGACGAGGCGTTGGCGCGGGCCGTCGGCTGGGGGGCACGGTGGGTTCTGGCCGCGCCCTGCTGTCATCACGACATTGCCGCTCAGCTCAAATCGCCGTCGCCGTACGGGCAGTTGACCAGGTACGGAATCCTGCGGGAGCGTTTCGCGGACGTCTTGACTGATACGTTGCGGGCTTCTTTGTTGCGGTTGCACGGGTATCGGGTCGACGTGGTCGAGTTTGTGGATTCTGCGCATACGCCGCGGAATTTGCTGCTCAGGGGGTCGTTTACTGGGGCGGTTCCAACGGGTGATCAGGTTGCGGAGTATGAGGAGTTGACGAGGTACTGGGGGGTGGCGCCTCGGCTGGAGACGCTTCTTGGCTCATCTATTGTTGGCACGTCGGCCTAGGAGTATGACTGCTCCTACGACGATGACGAGTCCCGCGACAAGGATGGCGAATCCGATCACCGGGCCGGTGGTGTTGTTCGACGGTGGGCTCGACTTCGCTTTCTCGGATGGGGTGGGGGCCGAACTGAGACTGGCTCGATTCGGCGGGACGTCGGCGGTGAGTGCTGCTACGGGGTTGACTATTCCGAAGCCGTACTCTTTGTCCCGACCTGGGTCGCCTTTGTCGATTGCGGTTGCGGTCATTCGGTGAATTACTTCGGTGGCGTTGAGATCGGGAAATTTCGACCGGACTAGAGCAGCGACGCCAGCGATGATCGCCGTCGCAGGACTTGTTCCTGTGATCTTGGAGTATCCGCCACCAGGAGCGGTGGACACGACATCTATCGCGGGCGCGGCGAGCATCGCCTCAGGACCTGATACCGAGATCGCGGCATGATTGCCGTTACGATCAATACCAACTACCACAAGAACACCCGGGTATTTCGCCGGGACCTGTACGCCTACATCTGGATAGTTTCCGGCACCAGCTACCACGACGATGTCAGCTTCCTGAGCGCGCCTCACGGCCATTTCCAGCGCACGGTCATCGCTTGTAGTCAACGCCAAACAGATTATCTTGACGCCTCTAGTCATCGCCTCATCGATCGCAGCGGCTACAGTCAATGGTCGCTGATTCGGAATCTTCACTGGAATAACGACTGAACCTGATGCGATTCCCAGGGCTCCGTCTGATGGGGTTCGCCCCCTTGCAGCCACGAGTCCAGCCATTGAGGTTCCGTGCCCGTCCTGATCTGACCGCCCATCTCCAGCGCTGTTGACCTCCAAGCCAGTTCCGATCGCGTTTCCAAGGTCAGGATGCGATGCATCGACTCCACTATCTATCACAGCAACAGCGACGCCCTCTCCTCGCGAAGCAAGTTGCGCGTCTCGCATGCCGAGAAAGGACAGATGCCACTGCGCATCACGTACGTTATCAGCGACAGCGATGCCGGGAATCAATATCTGTGCGCCAACAATGAGTACGAGCCCGAGCGAGAACAAGCCAATCCGTGAAATCACCGATCGATTCCGATCACGCCCGGACCGAGCTCGAAAGGTGTCTCCGGACTCGGTTCAATGACGGGACTAACACCTTGCAGCACGTCCCACTGCAGCGTAAGCGCCGCGGTTGATTCCCGATGACTTTCGGAGGCAGCTCCGGCACGCCCCGTGAGCGGAAGCGCCGAGGCAGACGACATTGGCCGGCCGGGCTCGATAACTCCGCCAATGGGATTCACCTTTCCCTGCCCACGGCCCGAGCCGATAGCCACCGGAGCAGTTGGGGATGCTCCGCCTACAACGCCGGGCGATCCGGCATGGAGGCCACTGGGCCGCGCTAGCCGCCCAGCCTCCCCGACCGATTGCGCACGAGCGACCAGACCCCCTCCGACCGCGCCCAAGCCGGGGTTTGGTATTCCGACCTCTGGCGCGGGCGAGAGTCCCGAGGCCACCCCGGACGTCGCTGGACCAACCGATCCCGGCAGCTTGGACGCAACCGATCCGCCCGCAAGGCCCACTTGGTCGTCAATCGCATCCAATGAACTGACTGATTGAGCAGCCACCCATGAGGTTGATGAACTCGCTCCTAGCTGCGCGGTGGAAGCACTCCCCGAACCGATGCCGCCCTGGGAGCTCGGGTTCCAAGTCTCCTGCTCCCCAGTCCCTCGTTCCCGTGTTGGGGCAAGATCGACGAATCGGCGGGAGGATTCCAGAACTTCCTGGTCGTTTTTGGACATTCGTGCGCGGGCCTGCGCGTTCAACGCGTCCGGCGAATCAGGGCTCCCAGCCGATGACCGCCTGGCCTTCTCGGCCGTCGGCGAGTTTTCGTACGAATCCCAGGCTTGCATGAGCTGGGCCATGTCGGCCTTTGCCGAGGACAGGCTCGTCAGGACGCCGGCGATCGCGGTGTAGTTGGTAGCGGCGTCGGCGCTGGCGTTCTCGATCGCGGTGCGTAGTTCGGTGATGTAGGCGACGAAGGCTTGGGCGGCCGGGCTGCGGCCCGGGGGCCAGGCGTACGCGAGTTCGTCGGCGCAGGCTTTGAGGCGGCCGGCGTGGTGAAGTAGGAGGTCGTGGGTTCGGCGCCAGGCGTTCACCTGCTGCCATGCGGTTTGAGTGTCGGCGGCTTGGGCGGATGCCCACATTTGGGGCACGCTCTTGCCGGCCCAGTGTGACTCACTCAAAGTGCACCTGCCCGGGGCCGGTGGCGAGTGGATCGGCTTTGCCGGTGGCGGCCCGGTCGGCGGCGGAGACCGCGGCAGCGGCTGCCAGCCTTGCCTGGTCGAGGGCGCCTTGGACTTCCGCGAGGTTGGCGGCCGACAGGGCATCGGTGCCGCGGTAGCGGGCGGCTACGGCGCGGGCGGCCTCGATCAGGATCTGTGTGGCGTTGGCGTAGCCGGCCAGTTGGTTGACCGCCGCCTGTAGGCAGGTGGTGTAGCGCGTGCGGGCGGCTTGAACGTCGGGGCTTTCGTGGCCCATCCCGAAGTAGCTGCCGGTTTGGTAGATGCGCATCAGGCCGATGGCCTGCGGTTCGAAGTTTGCCTGGAGTTCGCCTTCTACGGAGCCGGCGAACGTGTCCAGACCGCTGACGTCAACGTCGATCGCCGTCAGTCCCGGGACGGAGCTGACCGGATCGTCGATCTCTGGCATGCGAGCCTCCCCAGATCCGCGGCGACCAATGTAGCGGATTCAACGGCCGACCGTAACTAGGTGATTGCTAGCTGTGGATAACTCTTGTGCGTACGCGGCGCATCACGGTGGCGATGCCGGGATCTCGGACCTCGATGTCGGCCAATGGGCGGACGGGAAGGTAGCGACCGGCCACGCCGACGGTGATCGACGCGGGCAGGCGGTCGGCCACTTCCACGCGTAACTCGTTGGGACCCAGCAACCAGCGCATCGGGCCGGGCAGGCGGGGGTGGACGGGCGCACCGTAGTAATCCAGGAGGCTTTCGTTCCACCGGTCGCACTGGTGGGATTCGAAGACGCCGGCCAGCCGGTCGAGGTCGGGTTCGGCGACGGCCAGGTCGAGCCGGTACACCCGCAGGGGTGCGCCCTGGAGGAACGCGCCCAGGCGGCCGGACACCACCCACGGGACCGGGGCCAGTTCGTCGAAGGCCCGACGGAACGTGTCGACCACGGCCAGCCGGTCGTCGTCGGAAAGGGATCGCACCTCGTCGATCTCTTCGTCGAGTGCGCGCAACCCGGTGCCGGTGGGTTCCACGTCGAGAATCACCTTCAGGTCGAAGATCGCGAAAAGGCGTTCGATGGCGTCGGTGGTGGGTGCGACTATTCCGCGCTCGACCTGGGATATCCATTGCTGGCTGGCTCCCAGGTGTTGCGCCGCACGGGCCTGGCTCATTTGCCGTTGTGCGCGTTCATGATTGAACATCCAGCCGACCCTGGATGCCAGGCTCCCCCTCGACATGCGAAGAATCCTGCACCGCCTCCAACCCACCACACCAGAGGCAATTCAAACCTGTGGATAACAACGCACCACTTGTAAGAGAAGGTCAAAGCGTGAATTCGGCCGTTCGCACCACGCCGGCGATTGAAAAATCGAAGAAGGCGCGATACGTTCCCGGTCCGGGCAGCGTGACCCAGAACCGCACCGAACCACCCCGCAGCGCGTCCTCCGGATGCACGTGCACGAACGCCAGGTCGCCGGCCCGCACCAGCACGAGATGCCCGTACGCGCCGAGGTATCTGTCCAAGGGTCCCGAAGCAGACACCGTAAATGTCAGAGGTTCGGTCCCGCCCGGCCGAACACGACCGTCGAGCGTCACCGAAACACCCGAGATGTCCGCGACGGAGCCGGCGGGAGGCAGCGGCGCCGGCGAGAACGCACCACCCACCAGGAGAAATGCCGCGGCGGTCGCGTCGACTCCGTCGGCGGCGGTGAAGTCGGCGAACACCCGCCAGGTCCCCGGCGCGGTCAGCGTCAACGGCACCGACCAGACGCCGTCGGGGCCGAGCGTCGGGTGCAGGTGCTGGTATCCGGTGAGGTCCGAGCGGACGACCACCACGTGCATCCGCTTGTCGTGCTTGACCGCGAACTCCGTCACCGGGTCGCCGAACGCTCCCGCGATCCGGAACCGCAGGTCCCGAGAAACACCCAACGAAAAGTCGGAAGATTCAAGAGCCAAAGAGTATTCGGGACCGGCGTGGGCATGGGAGGGCGGCGGAGAAGAGGAAGACGACGGTACCGACGCCGTGCCGATGAAGTATCCGCCGATGAGCGCGGCCAGCACGCCGACCACGAACACCGCTCCGCGCCGCGCGACCGGATCCATTACCCGCTCAGCGCCAGCGCGAACGGCAGCACCATCGGCGCGCCCGCCTGCCGTAGCGCCCGCGCGCACATCGCCATCGTCCAGCCGCTGTCGACGTAGTCGTCGACCAGAAGCACCGGTCCCTCGAACGACCCGAACGCGGGCAGCGCGATCGAGTCGTACAGGCCCCGCACCCGCTGGGCGCTGTTGACGCTCGACGCCAGCGGCGCCATGACCTCCACCGACCCCAGCACGGGCAGCCGCCCCACCGAACCGATCCGCGACGCCAGCGACGAAACCAACGACGGCCGCGACCGCGACGCGATGAAAACGACACCGGAGGGACGGGACGGCCAGGCGTTGGCACCGCGCGCCCACTCGGCGAGGGCGGAGACGACCCCGGCGAACACCTCGTCGGACACCGGCGCGTCGGCGTTGACCGCCCGCCGCAACCGGTCTCCCCAGCCGAGGTCGGAGAGGCGCCCGACGGCCCGGCCCGGCGCGGCCTGCTGCCCCGGCGGGATCCGGCCCGACAGCGGCACGCCCACCGCGCCGAGGCCGGTCGGCCACATCTTGCGGGCCGCGATCTCGACGCCCGTCCGGCCGAGGTGGGCGGACGCGACATCGAGGGCAGCGGACGACACGTCGACCGGATACCACGGAGAAACACACCCGTCGCACCGGCCACAAGCGGCCGCGCCCGGATCGTCGAGGCAGCGCCGCAGATACTCCATCCGGCATCCGACGGACCCGCGGGCATAGGACCGCATCGAGTCCTGCTCCGCGACCCGCGCCGCGTCGATCCGCGCGTACCGGGTGCTGTCGTGCTCCCACGGAACCCCGGTGGCGACCCAGCCGCCCCGCACCCGTCGGACCGCGCCGTCGACGTCGAGCACCTTGAGCATCAGTTCGAGCCGGCTGCGCTTCAGCTCGACCCGGGCCTCCAGCGCCGGCGTCGACAACGGCGTGTCCGACAGCGCGGAGAGAACAGAGAACACCTGATCAGCGGGCGGGAACGCCAACGACGCGAAGTATCGCCAGATCGCCTCGTCCTCCGGCCCCGGCAATAACAGGACGTCGGCCGAGGCGACGGCCCGCCCCGCGCGCCCGACCTGCTGGTAGTACGCGATCGGCGACGCCGGCGCGCCCAGATGGATCACGAACCCCAGGTCGGGCTTGTCGAACCCCATCCCGAGCGCCGACGTCGCCACCAGCGCCTTGATGCGGTTGTTCAGCAGGTCGTCTTCGGCGGCCCGGCGTTCGGCGTCGTCGGTCTGTCCGCTGTAGGCGGCTACGGCGATGCCCCGGCCCCGCAGGAAGCTCGCGGTGTCGAGGGCGGCGGCCACGGTCAGGGTGTAGATGATCCCCGAGCCGGGAAGGTCGCCGAGGTGGTCGGCCAGCCAACCCAGGCGATGGGCGGGTGACGGCAGTCGCAGGACGCCCAGCCGCAACGACTCCCGGTCGAGCGCCCCGCGCAGCACCAGCGCGTCACCCAACTGCTCGGCCACGTCGGCGGTCACCCGGGAGTTCGCCGTGGCGGTGGTCGCCAGCACCGGCGTGTCGGGCGACAGCCCGGCCAGCAGCGACCGCAGCCGCCGGTAGTCGGGACGGAAGTCGTGCCCCCAGTCCGACACGCAGTGCGCCTCGTCGACGACGAGCAGCCCCACCGACGACGCCAACTTCGGCAGCACGTTGTCGCGGAAGTCCGGATTGTTCAGCCGTTCCGGGCTGATCAGCAGCACGTCGACCGATCCGGCGGCGACCGACGCCTGAATGTCGTCCCACTCGTCCAGGTTCGCCGAGTTGATCGTCCGGGCGTGGATACCCGCACGTTCAGCAGCGGAGACCTGGTTCCGCATCAGCGCCAGCAACGGCGAGACGATCACCGTCGGTCCGGAACCGCGCGCACGGAGCAGAGCGGTGGCGATGAAGTAGACGGCCGACTTACCCCACCCGGTCTTCTGGACGCACAGCACCCGCCGCCGATCGGACACCAGCGCGTCGATCGCCGTCCACTGGTCCGGTCGCAACGAGGCGGACGGCCCCGCCAGCTTGTGCAGTACGTCCGAAGCAGTGTCACGGAGTGAAGTCACGAAGACGAGTGTGCCCGAAGCGCCACCGTCGGCGCGTCGGCAAGCACCGAGAGCACGTCGCGGGCCGACACCGGACCGCCGACGACGCGGCGGTTGCCCGGCACCAGTTCGACCCCGGTGTACAACTCGATCGTGTCGTGGCGGCCGAGCGCGTACCGCTGACCCTCGTACAGGCGCACCGACTGCGGGGCGTCGCCCGGCCCCGCCCGGTGCCACACGACGGTGCCGTTCTCGCCGGCGCCGGTGATCACCAGGCCGCCGTCGATGATGTCGAGCCGGAGGTGCCGGTCGGCGATCCACGAGGACGCCGACTCGTGCAGCCACAGCCTCAGGGAGATGTCGGCGTCGCGTCCCACGTGGACGGGCGCGGCGGCGGTGACCGGGAACCGGAGCCGCACCGCGTCTTCGATCACGACGGCCACCGGGTACTCGGCCGGCCGGGATCCGTTGTCGGTGAGGGGACGCTCGTGCCGCGGGCACGACGGCACGCCCTTCAGCAGCCGCGGCACCGGCTCACCGATCTCCCGGTCGGGGCCGAAGCTCGGGCACATGTCCTCCGCGCACCGCCACGACCGGGCCAGCAGCGTCGCGCCGAGGCTGCTCGGCTCGGCGGCCGGCTCGATCGCCCGGGTGCTCACGCGGGTCTCCGCCTGGCGGGCGCGCGGCTGGAAGACCCGCTCGCCCTTCTCGGGTGTCACGGTGCGCTCGGCGGCGTACCGGCCCACGCTCCGCGATGCACCGGCGGGCGGCGAGTCGGACTCGCCGTCGGGGGTGAGGACGGCCTTGCCGGGCCGGCGGTCGAGCCGCAGCACCCGTTCCGGACTCGACGTCAGCCACGGGAACCGGTCGGCGTACTGGCGGTAGCTGCGGCGGGCGATCACCGGCATCCCGGTGAAGTCGGCCACCTCGATCACGCGGTCTCCGACCATCGGAACCGCCTCGATCCGGCCGCTGTCGAGCCACCGGCCGAGGACCATGCGCTCCTTGGACGTCAACGACTGATCGGAGATCAACTCGCGCCCGGCAACCGGGAACAGCATCGCCGCGCCGTCGAGAAGGTACTGGGCCAACGCGTCGAGGACCATGCCCACGCGGAGCAGATTCACCGGACGTCCGCCGTCTAACTCCTGGAACCGCGCGACGTCGGCGAGGTCGACCACTGCCTGCGCCAGCGTGATATCGGTCGTCAGGCGCTGCTCGACCGTGTCCATCACCCGACTGACCTCGAACCGCACGGCTACTCCTCCCGTTGACGCCCTACACCCTAGGCGGTCGACGGTAACGAGGAAACGATCCCCTTCGCGGGGTCGGACAATCAGTCGTCGTCTTCGCCCTCGTCGTCTTTCTTCTTGCCCTTTCCGGGCCCGGAGTTTGACTTGTCCTCCTTCGGCCCGCCGGCGGCAGGACCGCCGTTAGCAGGCCCGGCAGGCCCGGCGGCGGGTCCGGCGGGTCCGGCGCCGGGACCGCCGCCACCCGCCACGGTCGGCGGCGGCGCGGCCGCACCGACAACCTGTTCCGTGCACTTGTGTCCCGCCAGTTGGAACCCGGTCGGCATCGGGTTGCCCGCCGCGTACGAGCCGACCAGCGACACCGTCGCCATCCCGCCGGCGGCCAACGGCGTCGAGGCCTCCAGCCGGACCGCTCCACCGTCCTGTGTGGACCGTGCACCGTCGACCGAGAGGATCTTCTGGTCGCTCCCGTAGTCGAACGCCAGCGCCCACTGCGACAGGGCCGCGGAACCGGTGTTCGCCACCGTCACGTCCACGATGAACTGCCCACCGGTGTCCACCCGCGTCCGGTATTCCACCCGGCATCCGGGTTGCGGCCCGGGCGACCCGGCCCCACCCGCGCCGGCCGCCGCCTGCGCCCGCACCCCGTCGCCGGCGGGTTCGTCGGGCCCGGCGCACGACACGGCCCCGAACGCCGTCGCCACCGCGGCCACCCCGAGGACACCGACGCCGGCAACGCTCGGGCGGAGGCGCGCGGAAAGCTTCGAAAACAAGGGGACGCCCACCGCCTGCGTCCGGGTACGGAAATCCGTCTTCGTTCCCGCGTCTGCGTCCGCTCGCGCGGGCAGCGCGCCGACCGGGACCCGCAGGCCGGTCACCGCCGCGAGCGTCCGGGCGATCTCCGCCGTCGACGGGCGCGCCACCGGTCGCTTCGAGAGGCTGCGCCGGCACAGGTTCGCCACCGTGGCCGGCAGGCCGGGGATGCGCGGCAACGGCGTCGGGTCGACGTAGCAGTGCGCCCGCAGCATCTGGGTGGTGGTGTCGGCGTCCCACGGCAGGTCGCCGGCCAGCGCCTTGTACAGCACGAGCCCGAACGCGTAGACGTCGCTCGCGGCGTCGGCCGGCCCGCCGTCGAGGCGCTCGGGGGCCAGGTAGGCCGGGGTGCCGAAGACCTGGCCGGGTCCCTCGGAGGTGTCGCCGGCCTCGGCGGAGATGCCGAAGTCGACCAGTTTCGCGCCGATCGCGGTGAGCATGATGTTCGCCGGCTTCACGTCGCGGTGCACGAGACCGCGCTCGTGCACGGCCGCGAGCGCGGCCGCCACCTGGGCGCACAGTTCCACGGCCGCCCGCCACGGCATCGGCCCGTCGGCCAGGTGGTCGTCGAGTTGCACGCCCTCGACGAGTTCCATCACCACGAACGGGACGGTGTGGCCGTCGACCTCCGACTCGCCGTAGTCGTAGACGTCGGTGATGTTGGGGTGGTTGAGGCGCGCGGCGGCGCGGGCCTCGCTCCGGATGCGCTCGCGCGAGGCGGGATCGGTGGCGTACTTCGGCGCGAGCAGCTTCACGGCGACCGGACGGCCGAGCACGTCGTCATGGCCGCGCCACACCACGGACATGCCACCGGCGCCGAGGCGGTCGACCAGCCGGTACCGGCCCGCGAGTGACTCCACCCCATCCATAGGGAAGTCCTGCCCGCCGGGCCGGCGACCTACACAACTCCCAGGTCTCGAAACGGAGACTTAAACGTGAGCCACGCTCCGCAAACGGGCAAGTTCCCGCTGCTGAGTGACGGCGCGTGCGCCGAGCGTGTCGAGAACCTCCAGCATCGGCCCGATCGCCTCGTACATGAGCACGACCACGTCACCCGGGTTCGCCATCGCGAGCGCGACCGGCACCGCCTCGGCCGCGGTCATCACCGTCGTGGCGACCAGTTCCGGCCGGCGGGCGGCGATCTCGCTGCGGACGATCTCCGGCACCTCACCGTGCGCGCGGCCGCGCAGGTCGGAGTCCTCGTACAGCACCACCCGGTGGAAACCGTCGGCAACGGCGCGGGCACAGTCGGCGATCAGGTCGTCGCGCCGGTCACCGGGCAGCGTCACCGCCGCGACCGCGTGCTCGGTGCCCCAGATCGCCTCGACCAGCCCGGCGACGGCCGAGATCGCGGCCGGGTTGTGGGCGTAGTCGACGAGCAGGTGGACGCCGCCGAGCTCGAACAGCTGGCCCCGGCCCGGGTTCTCGGCCGCCGCGTCGAACGAGCCGAGCGCCGGCCCGATCTCGCTCGCCGCGAGTCCCATCGCCCGTGCCGCCGCGGCGGCCGCGAGCGCGTTCGCGGCCGCGAACCGCGCGGCGCCGGCGAAACCGCCCGGAACATCGGTGACCGGCAGCAACCTCGTCTCGACCGGCCCCGCCCGTTCCATCAGGTACCCCTCGGACAGCACGTACGCGGTGCCGCCGTTCTCCACGTGCCGTTCGACCAGCGGCGACTTCGAGTCCAGGCTGAACCACAACAGGTTCTTGTGGGCCGCCCGGATCCGGGGCCGCACGATGAGGTCACGCACCAGCGCGTCGTCGGCGTTCAGCACCAGCGTCCCGCCGTCGCGGACCTTCTCGGCGATCAGCGCCTTGACGTGCACCAGGTCGTCCATGGTGTCGACGCCGTCCTGGCCGAGGTGGTCGGGCGACAGGTTGGTGATCACGCCGACGTCGGACCGGTCGTAGCCGAGGCCCTGCCGGAGCAGCCCGCCCCGCGCGGTCTCCAGCACGGCGCAGTCGATGCCGGGATCGCCGAGCACCACCTGGGCCGAGCGGGGACCGGTGGCGTCGGCCTTCTGGGCCAGCCGGCCGTTCAGGTAGATGCCGTCGGTGGTCGTCAGGCCGACCCGGTGACCCGACTGCGCCAGCATGTGCGCGGTCAGCCGGGCGATCGTCGTCTTCCCGTTCGTACCCGCGATCGAGACGATCGGGATGCGGCCGGTGCTCCCGCTCGGGTACAGCGCCTCCATCACCGCCGTCGCGACCGGGCGCGGCGCGCCCTCCGACGGCTCCAGGTGCATGCGCAGGCCCGGCGCCGCGTTCACCTCGATGACGCCGCACGTGCCGGCGTCCGGCTGGTCCGGCGGCAGCGGCTCGGCGATGTCGGACAGGCGCAGGTCGATGCCGGCGATGTCGAGCCCCATCAGCCCGGCGACCCGCGTGCAGAGGTCCCGCACGTCCGGATGGACCTCCGGGGTGACGTCGCGGCTGGTGCCGCCGGTGGAGAGGTTCGCGTTCGCGCGCAGCCACACCGGTTCGCCGTCGGCGGGCACCGCGTCGGACGTGTAGCCGATCCGGCGGAGCTGGGCGTCGTCGATCGTGAGCCGGGTCAGCGACCGGTTGTGCCCCTCGCCCCGGCGCGGGTCCCGGTTCGCGATGGCGACGAGCTGGCTGATCGAGCTCACGCCGTCACCGATCACGTGCGCCGGAATCCGCTCGGCCGCCGCCACGACCTGGCCCTGCACCATCAGCACCCGGTAGTCGCGCCCGCTGAACTGCCGCTCGACGATCACCTCGCGCTCACCCGACGAGACGATGCTCTGGAACGCCGCCCGCACCATGTCCGGCGTGCGCAGTCCGAGGTGGACCTGGGTGCCCTGGTGCCCATGCCGCGGCTTGACCACGGCCGGCTCGCCGACCGCCCGGAAGATGTCGAGCGCCTCCTCCGCCGTGCTCGCGAGGCCGCCGGGCGGAACCGGCACGGCCGCGTCGGCGAGCATCCGCCGGGTCAGCTGCTTGTCACCGGCGATGTCGACGCCGATGGCCGAGGTCGCGTCGGTGAGGGCGGCCCACACGAGCCGCCGGTGTTTGCCGTGGCCGATGCGGAGCAGGCTCAGATCGTCCATCCGCTCGACCGGAAGGCCGCGCGTGCGCGCGGCCGCCGCGATGGCCGCGGTGGTCGGGCCCGGCCGGGTGTTCTCCCAGCGCTCGCGGATCGGCACGAGGCGCTCCGCGATCGCCGGCGACGCCGACCCCTCGATGATCTCCAGGACGATGTCGGCGGCGAGTTGCAGCAGGTCCTCCGCGATCCGGCAGTCCGGTGGCTCGTCGACCGGGCACTCGATGACGACGTCGTAGCCGGGGAGGTTCGCGACCGTCCGTCCGAAGTTGACCTCGCGACCGATCAGCACCGACAGTTCGATCGCCACGTGCTCGGTGACGTGCCCGAAGTAGGTCCCGTGGTGCAGCCGGTAGACGAACCCGCCCGGCCCACCGGTGGCACAGTGGTGGTCGGCGAGGCCCGGCAGGATTTCCAGCAACGTGTGGGTGAAGCCCGGCATCTCGTGGGTCTCGTGCCCGCCGAGATCCTCCAGGTACAGGTGGGCGACCATGACCGGCCGGTCCAGGTAGACGTTCGGTCCGCGCAGCCGGCGGGTGGATTCGATCCGCATCTCAGGCCCCCTCGGGGTGGACGCCGGGCGGCAGGGGACGTCGCCCGGTCAGGTGAAACTGGTGACCCACCGGCAGCACGTGCAGTGCCATGCCGTAGACGGCGATCGCTCCGTCGCCGTCGACGGGGGTGCCGATGCGGGCCGCGGGGCCGGCGTCGATCACGGTGACCGAGCCGGCGCCGAGCACTTCGAACCTGTCGCCGGTGACCAGGATCGCGGTGTCCTCGTCGATGCCGAGGCCGAGCTCGTGCGGGTACATGGCGACGGCGCTGAGCAGCCGGTTCAGCCGTCCCCGGCTGGCGAAGTGCATGTCGATCAGCACGCCGCGCAGGAACTCGAGCCCGGGCGCGGTGCGCACGGCGTTGGTGCTCACCGTGGGATCGGTGCCACCGATGATCATCGTCCCGGACATCATCGCGGCGCCGGCGCTCGTGCCGGCGACCACCATGCCCTCGGCCACCCGGCTGTGCAGCACCGAGTCGACGCGCGACCCGCCCAGCGTGGTGGTGATGCGAAGCTGGTCACCGCCGGTGAAGAAGACGCCGGTCGCGGTCATGATCGCGGCGGCCGCTTCCGGGCCGCTGGCGTGCTCGCGGTCGTCGAGGCGCAGCGGCGTCACGCGGCCGGCACCGAGCCGGCTGAACACCCGCTGGTACTCGACCTCGCGCTGCTGCGGTTCGCTGCTCGCCGTCGCGATCACCACGATGTGCCCGGACCGGCCGCCGGCCAGCTCCACGAACCTGGCCAGAATCGTGTCGGACGGCGCCTGCATCTGCTCGGCGCCGCCGATCAGCAGCAGCGGGCCGCCGGTGTTCTCCTCGGCCGTCGCGGGCGCGGGCGCGGCCACGGGCCGCAACTGCACCGGACGCGCGGCCAGTTGCTGGGCGAGGCTGATCACCTTCTGCGGCGTCCGCGCGGGGCTGGCCGCCGCCGCGTGCGAGGCCGTCTGATAAACGCCCGGTTGCGACTGCGGTGCCGGGCCGGGACGCTGCGCCGCGCCTGCGCCGGTACCGGCGCCGATCCCGTGCGGCCCCGGGCGCGCCTGGTCCGGCGTCTGATCCTGCGGTTGACCCTGGTCCTGCCCCGGCGGCCGGTGCGGCTTTGGCGCGAGACCCGGATTCACCGGCTGCCGTCGCGATGACACCGGAGGTGCAGGATCGGCGTACAGCGGCCTGACCGAGTCGCCACGACCTCTACCCGGTGTACGTTGTGGCATCCGCCCTCCTTGCCCCGCTTTGCCCAATCGTGCTCCGCGTAGGGCTCTCATGTCTGGCGTTTGCCGAGGGGCGGGTCCGGTGGTGCGGATGTGGCGTGATCCTGCGACGTTGCGACGTTGCGACGTTGCCGCGAACGTCAGCGGGTGGCGCGGGCGGCGGCCAGGGCGCGGGAGATGGCCTCGCGGATCCTGGGGCCCTTGCGGCTGAAGCCGAGTTCGCGCATGACCTCTTCGAGGACCTCGTCCTCGGTGCGCAGAAGCGTGTCGGACTCGATCCAGCGGATCAGGGCCACCAGGTCGGCATGCCGGTAGCCGGCGATCGGCAGGCCGACCGGCACCGGTGGGCGACCGGTCCGCGGCCGGCCGCTCTCCGCGACGTCAGGCGCCGCAGGGGCCGCAGGCGCCACGGGCGTCGCGGGCGGATCCTCCGGAGCGGCCACAGGTTCCGGAACTACCGGGGGTTCCGGAAGAGCCGGGGGTTCCGGAGGTACCGCAGGTTCCGGGACGACGACCGGAGCCGGCTCCGGGGGATCCAGGTCGAGGATGGCGTCGTGGTAGGCGGAGACGGCCCTGGCCACCTCGGGCTCGGGGTCGGTGAACCAGTCGGTGGACCAGATCCGGTGCACCCGCCAGCCCAGGCGTTCCAACTGGGTGGGGCGTAGGCGGTCCCGGTCGCGGACGGTGCCGGCCGCGCGGTAGACCGGGCCGTCGGTCTCCACGGCGAGCGCCATCCGGTCGGGCCGGGTCGGGTGGGCGGCGGCGAACTCGATGTGCTGGCCGCTCAGGCCGTACCGGGGAAGCACCGGCACCCCGGCCGCGGTCAGGCGGTCGAGCACGTCGCGGTCGAAGGGCGTCAACGGGACCGGGTCGGTGGTGGCGACGGCGGACACTGCGCCGCCAAGAGCGGCGTAGCGGAGGTACTCGCGGAGCAGGGCCACACCGCGGCCGGTGGTTCGGGCGGGGTCCATATCGGCGGCCGAGAACGAGCTGACCACGGTCATGCGTCCGCGGGCTCGGGTGATCGCGACGTTGAGCCGCCGCTCCCCGCCCGCGGTGAGCAACGGGCCGAACCGGTACAGCAGCCGCCCGTCCGCCGTCTTGCCGTACCCGACGGACAGGATGATCGCGTCGCGCTCGTCGCCCTGCACCCGCTCCAGGTTCTTGACGAAGAACGGCTCGGCCGTGTTCTCGGCGAAGAACCCGTGCAGTTCCGGCCGCCCGGCCAGCGCCAGCCGCAACGCGCGGTCGATGCGGTCGGCGTGGGTGACACCCATCGCGATCACGCCGAGGCTCTCCCGCGGCCGCTCGGAAGCGTGCGCGAGCACCAGCGCCACCACACGGTCCACTTCGGACGGTGCCGATTCCGGATCGTCAGCGGCGGAAATGCCGGAGGACACGAGCACGTGCGTCAGCCGGCCGACCGACGCGGTGCCCGGGAACGTCACCAACGACCGGTCGTAGATCCACTCGTTCGAGAAACCGATCAGCCGGTCGTCGCGGCTGCGGTAGTGCCAGCGCAGCATGTACGCCGGCAGCAACGCGGTGAGCACGTCGAGGATCGACTCGTAGCCGCTGGTCAGCGACAGGTCGATGGCGCCGTCGGCGGTGACGCCCACCGCACCGTCGCCGTCGGTCGCGGCCGCGAAGAACGCGGTCGGCGGTAGCTGGTGCTCGTCGCCGGCCACCACGACCTGGCGGGCGCGCAGGATCGCCGGCACCGCGTCGGCCGGGGTCACCTGGCTGGCCTCGTCGAAGATGACGACGTCGAAGTACTGCCCGTCGGCGGGCAGCAACTGCGAGACCACCAGCGGGCTCATCGCCCAGCACGGCTTGAGCGCGGTGAGCACGTTGGGCGCGGTGGCGAACAGCTGACGCATCGGCAGGTGCCGCCGCTTCAGCGACGCCTGGTGCTCCACCAGCCGGTCCTGCTCGGGGAACCGCTCGCGCACGGCCACGATGTGCTCGGCCACCGCCCGCAGCACCCGCCGGGCCGACGAGTCGAGGTGGGCCGCGTCGGCGGCCCGGTACTCCGACACGATCCGCTCCTGGGCGACCGCGTCGAACCCGCCGATCCGCGCGTCCAGAAAGCCGACGTGCTCCACGATCGACGCGTGCCAGACCGCGTCGAAGGCATCGACCGGGTTCACATCCGGAGCAGTGCGCAGCGCGTCCACTATTTCTTGAACCCCGGCGTCGGCCAGCTGCGCGGCGAGCTGCAACCGGTGCGGCTGCCGCCGCAGGGCCCGGTCGTCGGCCGCCAGCCGGGCCGCGTACGCCGTGAGGTCCGGCCACGCGAGCGTCGTCAGGTCCACCGCGGGCAGGCAGGCATCGAGCGTGGTGATGTCGGTCTCGACCCGGTCGTGGACGCGGCGCACCGCGTCCCATTCCGCCGGCAGCCTCGGCGTGGAGGGCCACCGCTGGCGCTGGCCGTGCGCCGCGAGCAGGCCGTGGAAGAGCTCGTCGCGGTCCATCTCGGCCCGGCCCAGCGCGGCGGCGCGCTGGCGCAGCCGGCGCGCCTTCCACCATCCGATGTGGACGCCGTTGGCGCTCCGCCACGCCTGGTCGGCACACGCGGCCACCAGGTCGGCGAGCGGCTCGTCGTACACCGCCGGGTCGAACCGCAGCAGCGTGGCGGTCACGCCGTCGACCAGGGCACGCGCCGACCGGAGCTCCACCAGCCGCTGCGGCCGCGCGAGCCCGACCGATTCGAGCGCGGCGAACACCGGCTCCAGCGCCCGCGTGGCGTTCGCAAGCCGACCCGCCGCGAGCCACGCCTCCTGCGCCTGTTCTCCACTGTGGACGGTCGATTCGTGCCACGGCGACGCCGCCGGCCCCAGCCCGCCGAGCGAGGCGTACTCCCGCAACGCCTCCCGCACCTGCCGCGCGACCACCTCCGTGACGCCCAGCAACGGGGAGCCGCGCAACCGCACCGGCAACGGCGGGGGCGACGCGAGCAACGCCGACTGCGCCTCGAAGACGCTGACGCCCCACGGCTCCCGCGGCTCGTGCAGCGCGATCACGTGCTCCGCCAGCCGCGAGCGCCGGTCGACCAGCGTCCCGTGCAACTCGGCGAGGTCGGGCAGCGCCGTGCGGGCGGCCGACTCGTACGCGCTCTTCAGGTCCGCCGCGATCCGCCGCCGCGCCGACGTGCCGTCGTGCACGTCCATCACGAGTTGGCCGAGGCCGCGGCGGGCGAGCCGGTCGGTCACCGCGGTGATCGCGGCCCGCTTCTCGGCCACGAACAGCACCCGCTTGCCGCGCGCGACCAGCGACGTGATCAGGTTCGCGATGGTCTGGCTCTTCCCGGTGCCCGGCGGGCCCTTGATGACGGCGTGCTGGCCCGACAGCACCGCGTCGATCGCGGCGTGCTGGGACGAGTCGGCGTCGAGAACCAGGAACTCCGCCGACGGCGGGAGCGAGTCGGGGTCGCTCCCGCCGACACCGGCCGGCACCCGCACCGCGGTCTGCGCCTCCGCGTCGCCGGCGATCGCGGCCACCACCTCGTGGTCCGTCAGGGCGTCGACGGCGGCGGCGAGATCGGTGACCATCGGCAGCTTCGCGTACGAGAACGTGCCGATCACCTCGCGGGCCGAGATGGCGAACCCGCGCACCCGTCCGGCCGCTTCCTTGGCGATGCGTTCGAACGCCTCCGCCGGCTCCAGGTCGGCGACCAGTTCCGCGTCGAACCGGACGTCGAACTCGGTGCCGAGCACGTGGACGAGCACCGGGTTCACCTCGGCGTCGGCGGTGACGGTGAGGTCGAAGTCCTCCTCGGCCGCGCCGTGTGCCCGCAGCACCGCCGACCGCAGCAGCACCGGCGCCACCGGCACCGCGCCGCCCTTCGGGTTGGTCCAGGTGGCGCTGCCCATCGCCAGGTAGCAGGTCTCGATGCCGCGTTCCTCGTAGAGTTCGCGGGCCTTGTTGCGGATCGCGCGGGCGCGCTTCACCGCGTCGGCGTGCGCCTGCGGGTCGGGGAAGAGCCGGGCCAACGGGACGGTGCGGCCGGTGGCCATCGCGCCACGGGCGGTTCCGTCGGCGCGGGCGAGGTCGAGCGTGCCGACCTTCAGATCGCGGTAGTGCAGCAAGGCATTGCGGCCCGCGACGTCCATGAGCTGTTCGCTCCACCGGCCCACCGCGGCCGCCACCTTCGCGGTCCTGCCGTCGTCCACTCGGGCGAGCGTAGCGTGCGGCCGCAGTTGTCACCGACGGTGGCCGATAAAGTACGTGGGTGCCGGTGGCGTTGTCGCCACCGGCACCCATCCCCCCGATAGGAACCCCCCGATGAAGAGCGGGAACGTCAGACCCGCTCGAGAACCCGCTCGTCGGACTCCGGCGCCGCGTGCCGCGGTGCCGACTTCGGCCGCATGAACTTCGGCGCCCACCAGTTGGCCTTGCCCAGGGCCGTCATCACCGAGGGCAGGACCACCGCGCGGATCACCGTGGCGTCGATCAGGATCGCCGCCGCCAGGCCCACGCCCAGCTGCTTCATGTCGATCGTGCTCAGTGTGGCGAAGATCGAGAACACCCCGACCATCACCATCGCCGCGCTGGTCACCGTGCCGGCCGAGGTGGTGATGCCGTGGGCCACGGCGTCCTTGGTCGACATCCCGCCCAGCACCGCCTCGCGGATCCGGCTGACCACGAACACGTGGTAGTCCATCGACAGCCCGAACAGGACCACGAAGAGGAACAGCGGCAACCAGGTGACCACCGCGTCCATCGAGTGGAAGCCGAGGATGCCCTCCGCCCAGCTGCCCTGGAACACCAGCACCAGGAGGCCGTAGGAGGCCGCCGCCGAGAGCAGGTTCAGCAGGATCGAGGTCAGCGCCACAACCACCGAGCGGAACGTCACCACCATCACGAAGAACGTCAGGAACAGCACGAACGCCATCACGAGCGGCAGCTTCGAGCGGATGTGGTCGGCGTAGTCGACGCTCGCCGCCACGAACCCGCCGACCGCGTACTCGGCGCCGGGCACCGCACCGACGGTCGCCGGCACCAGGTCGTTCCGCAACGTCTCCAGGGAGTGCTCGGCCTGCGGGCTGCCGCCGTGGAACGGCACCGGAAGGTCGATCACCGCGATCCGCTTGTCGGCCGAGACCTTCACCTCGGGCTTTTCGCCGACGGCGAACTCGGGGTCGGTCGCGGCCTTCGCGACAAGGGCATCAAGAGCATTTTGGACGGCCGCAGCGTCGTTCGGTGACGCCTTGACCACGATCATGTGGCTGGTGCCGGTGCTCGGGAACGCGGCGGTCAGCCGGTCGTACGCCTGCATGGCGGCGGTGTCGCGGGGCAGGTCCTCGTCGCCGGGGAACTTCATCTTCATGTCCAGCGCCGGGATCGCGAGCGCCACCAGGGCACCGGCCGAGATCAGCAGCGTCACCAGCGGGTACTTCAGCGCGGGCTTGAGCAGCGCCGGCCAGAAGCGCGGCGGACCCTGCCGGTTCGTCAGCTTCCACAGCACCGGGATGCGACCCTTGTCGAGCCACCGGCCCATCTTGGCGAGCATGGCCGGCAGCACGGTCAGCGAGCCGAGCATCGCGACGGCGACCACGAGGATCGAGCCGACCGCCAGCGACGAGAACACCGTGTCCTGGGCCAGGAACAGGCCCGCCATCGAGATCATCACCGCGATCGCCGACACCACCACGGCGTGGCCGGACGTCGCCGCGGCGATCTCCACCGCGTCGAGGTGCGCCCGTCCCTTGGCCTTCTCCTCACGCTCACGTCGCACGTAGAAGAGCGAGTAGTCGACACCGACCGCCATGCCGATCAGCAGGATCACGCTGTTCGTGGTGTCCGTCGCCGGAATCAGGTGCGACGCGAGCGTCGACAGGCCCATCGCGCCGATCACCGACGAGATCGCCAGCAGCAGCGGAACGCCGGCCGCGATCAGGGCACCGAACGCGATCACCAGGATCACGATGGTCACCGGCAGGCTCAGGAACTCCGCCTTCTTGAAGTCCTCGCCGAGCGTCTCGTCGAGGGCCTTGTTGATCGACGGCCCGCCGGTCTCCTCGACCCGCACGGCCGGGTTGGCCGCCTGCACCTCGGCGGTGACCGCCCGCAACGCCTCCACCCGGTCGGTCGCGGTCTCCGGGTCGCCGGTCATGGTGATCTTCACCAGGAGCGCGGACCCGTTCGGCGCCGGAATCGGCCCCTCCACCTTGGCGACGTCGGTCCGCCCGGTGAACTTCTTGACCGCGTCGTCGGCCGCCTTCGTCGCGGCCGCCTGGTCCAACTGGCCGGCGCGAGCGGTGACGATGACGTTCTCCACCGCCGGGTCGTCGAAGTTCGCCTGGTCATACAGTTGCTCGGCCCGGCCGGCCTCGCCGATGCCGAGGTCGTCCTCGGCCTCCTTGAGCCCGACTGCCCCACCGACACCGAAGCAGAGCACCACGAACACGACCCACATGGCCATCGCGCGCCACGGATGGGTGGCGCTCCAGCGGGCCATCCGCACAGTCACCGGTCGCCGTTCCATGGCGATCCCCCTACCGTCTCCTGAAAGTTTTGACAGGAATGACGCTAGGGAGCTGGGGCTGTTGATACATCGGGGACGAACCCCGCCCGCACCCGGACCAATTTCGGGCCTGCCGGCTCAGGGGAACCCTGACTGCAACCCTGACTGACCCGCGCTGCATCGGAAGACCTGCATCGTAGATAAGGACGCCGGCCGGTCTGGCCCCCATCAGCCCGGACGCGTTCCCGGATGCAGTGCGCCCGCCCGCCGCCGCTGGGAGAACACATGGAACGAGGCTGGCCCGATGCTCGCAGGTGCATCGGGCCAGCCTCGTTCTGTGATCGCGCGCCGAGTTCTTGCTGGCCCCTACACGGCGCACGACCGAGAAACGTTTGGTTTCCCATCGGGAAATCCAGAGCGACGGTGTGGGCCGGGGCCGAGCCGGCCCACGCCGTCGCAACTGAACACAACCGGTTTCAACGGGGCGGGACAGGGGGCGAAACCGGTGCGCCCGATGGGAACACCCGAGACGTTAGTGGCGCCGGGTACCGGGGTTCGAGCCCTCTAAGAGAGACCTAATCCGTTGTTGTTCTGTTAACGAGGAACGCCCTGATGGCGGCCGCGGCGACGGCCCGGCTCACGGGAGAGGCGGCCCACCAGACCGAAGCGGCTGGTCGGCCGGGGCGGTGCCTCGACATCGGGCAGGAGCACCACGACGCTGGCGCCGCCGAACCGGCTGCGCCCGATGTTGACGGCGCCGTTGACGCCCGCGGCCAGCCTTCGCGCGATGTCGAGGCCGAGCCCGGTGGACCCCTTGTTGCTGACGCCGCGCTGCATGGCCGCCTCGGGGTCGGGGATGCCCGGGCCGCCGTCGTCGACGCGGACGGCCACCCAGCCGTCCCGGCGGGTGACCGCCACCTCGATCGGCGTGCCCTGCGGCGTGTACCGGAACACGTTGCCGAGGATGGCGTCGAGCGCGGCGGCGAGGTCGGCCCGCGACACCGGAACCGGCGCCGGCAGCGTGGCACCGACCCGCTTGCAGGTGCGGCCCTGGTCGCCGGCGACCGCCGACCAGAACACCATCCGCTCGCGGACGATCTCGCTGGCGTCGCACTTCGCGCCGACGGGCAGCCCGTCGGCGCCGACCTTGGTGATCTCGCCGGTGTTGGCCGGAGGCTGTCGGGCCGAGCGGATCAGCTGGTCGACCTCGACCTCGAGGTTGTTGATCGAGCGGCGCACCCGCTCGCCCGCCGGGCCGGTGATCGGCTCGGCGTCGAGGCGCAGCGCCGTGAGGGGGGTCCGGAGCCGGTGCGACAGGTCCGCGACCAGCTCGCGCTCCGCCTTGATCAAGGCGAGGACGCGCTCGGCCATCGAGTTGAACGCCTGGCCGGCCTCCATCAGCTCCAGCGGGCCGCCGGGCTGGACGCGCACACCGAGCTGCCCGTCGTTCAGCGAGCGGGCCGCCTGGGCGAACGACTTCGCGGCACCGACCACCTTGTGGGCGAGCCGGTCGCCGACCCACACCGACGCCGCGACGAGGCCGACGGCCAGCGCGAACAGCGTCACCCAGGCCAGCGCGACGCCCTTGTTCAGCTCGTCGGCCGGTACGAACACCTCGACCACGGCGTTGTCCCCGTTGGGCTGCCGGGCGGGTACGAGCAGGACCTTGCCACCGTCGACGTCGACGGTGCGGGTCTCGGTGCCGGTGGCGGCCTCTTCGACCGCGGCGGTGCCGGCCCGACCCGTGCCGACCTGAACCTTGTCCAAGCGGTGCACCGCGACCCGACCGGCCGCGTCACCGCTCGTGTTGACGACCGTGCTGTCGATCGTCGCCTGATCCGGCTTGACGGCGATCACGGCCACGACGGCCGCCGCCATCCGCTCGGCGTCGGCGACCGCCCGGTCCTCCGCGAGCTGCTGCACCACGAGGCCGAGCGGGATGAGGAATGCGATGGCCACCATCGAGGTGACCGCGACGCTGACGTACGCCAGCGCGGCCCTCAGTCGGGTGCCGTGAACCGAACCCCGACCCCGCGCACGGTGTGCAGGTATCTCGGGGCCGCCGCGCTCTCGCCCAGCTTGCGCCGGAGCCAGTACAGGTGAACGTCGATCGTCTGATCCTCCCCCACCGACGGCTGACGCCATACCTCCTCCAGGAGCTCTCGACGGGAGACGACCCGGCCGGGCCGGGCGGCCAGGTAGGCCAACAGATCGAATTCCTTGCGCGTCAGGGTCAACGGCGCGCCGTCAAGGTACGCCTGACGCTGCGCGAGGTCTACTTTCAGCCCGCCGGCCTCCAGCACGCTGGGTGGTTCTTTCACCCCTCGGCCGGTACGCCGGAGCACCGACGCCATCCGCGCGTCGAGGTGCGCGCTGGTGAACGGCTTGACCATGTAGTCGTCGGCGCCCGCCTTCAGCAGCCGGACGATCTCCGCCTCGTCGTCGCGCGCGGTCGCGATGATCACGGGCGCGTCGGACACGCCCCTGATCATCCGCAGCGCGTCGGCGCCGTCGAGATCGGGCAGTCCCAGGTCGAGAACGACACAGTCGGGCGCGTCGGACGCGACCTTCCGCAACGCTTCCAGAGCTGTGCCGACCGCATACACGGTGTGCCCCAGGTCAGTCAACGAGCGCAGCAGGGCACCCCGCACCACGTGATCGTCCTCGACGAGCAACACCGTTGCCATGCATGCACCGTACTGGCCCGCTGTGGCCGATGGGACTCCTGGGGCGGCGCACCCGGTCCGATCTTGCGGAAAACGGGCCCGGTCCGGGACCGTGACAATCCAAGATCGCCCTGGTCAGACCGCTGGTCAGCGCCTTTCACGGCGGTATGAAAACTCTTCAGGTTCGTGACAGGTCAGGACGGTCCGGGATCAGGACGAGAGGAGCTGATCCACCGGCGCGTGGTCGTCCCGCAACACCATGGCGTCGCCGGCCCAGCCGCGGGCCTCCACCACCGCCGCCGACACCGCGGCCCGCGCCACCCCGTCGGCGATCGCGGCCTCGTCCAGCGGGGCGTCCGACGCCACGATCACGAAGTTCGCGCTGCGGCTGCCCGCCAGCGCGTCGGCGGGCGAGATCACCAGCACATTCCGGAACACCGCGGCCACCGTGGCCGCCTCGGCCCGCACGAACCGGCGGGCCCGGCCGTCGATCACGTTCAGCGCGTAGACACCGTCGGGTTGCAGCACCCGGTGGACGTCGCGGGTCAGCTCCACCGTCGCCAGGTGCCAGGGCACCACGAGGTGTCCGAAGGCGTCGCCGATGAGCAGGTCGCGGGAGTCGGCCGGCTCCTGTGCCAGCAGGGCGCGCCCGTCACCGGTGCGGACCCGCAGCGACGGACCGGTGGTGAGGCCGAGTTTCCGGCGGTCGAGCTTCACCAGTTCCGGGTCCAGTTCGAGGACGACCTGGTCACTGGCGGTACCGGCGAAGTAGCGCGGCAGCGTGAACCCGCCGCCGCCGAGGTGGAGTACCCGCTGCGGCGGCTTCAGCGCGGCCACCACGGCGATCCACTGCGAGTAGCCGAACTCCAGGTGCTTCGGGTCGTCGAGGTCGACGTACGAGTGGCGGGCCGAGTTGAGCCACAGCGTGCGCCCGCCCGGCCGGTGCGGGTCCTTCGTGACGGCCGCGCAGTGGTACGCCGTCTCGACGTCACACGGGGTCGGCGCGACCGCGGCGAGCCCGGCGGCGCCGAACCCGACGACGGCCATCGTCACCCGGCCCCGCCGCGACACCCACAGCCCGTACCGGATCGACAACCACAGCCCGATCGCCGCGGTGAGCCCGGCCAGCACCAGGATGATCACGCTCGTCGGCAGCGCCCGGACCAGGATGAACCCGGTGCCGAGGGTGGCGGTGATCGCCCCGAGCGTGCCCACGCTCGACAGCCGGCCGACGATCCGCCCGGTCACCGCGAGGTCGTCCAGTTGCAGTTTGATCACCAGCGGCGTCACCGACGACAGCAGGGCGGCCGGCAGGAACAGGGCCAGCACGGCGAGCAGCACCACGTTGGCCGCGTCGGTGCCGCGCAGGAACTCGCCGGCCCAGCGCACCAGCGGCACCGTGACGGCGGTCAGCACCGCGGCCGCGAGCAGGGCCGGCCCGAGCAACCGCCGCGGGTCGAGCCGGTCGGCCAGCCAGCCGCCGGTCCACGCCCCGTACGCGATGGCCGCCAGGGCCACGCCGATCACGGCGCTGCTGGTCTGCAGCGTCACCCCGACATAGGGCCCGACCAGGCGCAGCCCGACGATCTCCAGTACCAGCACCGAGCCGCTCGAGTAGAAGACCAGGGCGCCGGCAAGTCGAGGGTGAAGGGGCACGGAGGCCGATGCTACGCGGACGGCCGTACCACGGAAGCTGCCCCGTAATCGCGTTAAACCCCACATAATGGACAGGGTGGACAGCGAAGGGGAGGCAAGCGTCTCCGTGCTCGGCCGCCCCTCCCGGCTCGCGGCCGTCGAGCAGGCCCGCCTGCTCCTGTCGGCCTCCCCCGTCCCGCTCGATCGCCTAGCCCGCCTCGTCGCCGTCGGCGGCCACGCGCCGATCGGCGCGATCACCCTGCTCGACGCCCACCGCGAGTACCTCGTCGCCGGGCACGGCGTGCACCGCGGCGACCAGCCGGCGTCCGCCTCGCTGTGCCAGTACGTGATCAACGCCGACCTCCCGCTGGTGATCGAGGACGTCGACCGGCCGGGCGGCCCACCCGTGCCGGACGCGGTCCGGGCGGCGGGCGTCGCCTCGTACGCCGGCTACCCGGTGTACCTCGCCGGTGCGGCGGTGGGCGTGGTGTGCGTCGCCGACCAGGCACCCCGGCGGTGGACCACCGTCGAACTGAACGCGGTGGGCGACGCCGCGAGCGTCGTCACCGCGATGCTCGCCGAGCACGAGGCGGCGCACGAGATCGCGCCCGCCGCCTGGTTCGAGTTCGATCCGGCGATGCGCGACGCCACCCGCGGCAGGGCCTTCCTGAACGCGCTGCTGGGCTCGCTCGACACGGCGGTCGTCGCCTGCGACGAGAACGGGCGCCTGATCCTCTTCAACCGCCAGATGCGCAAGATCTCCGGCGAGCTGGACTACACGACGCCCGACCAGTGGCCCGGCCGGCACAACACCTACCACTCCGACGGCCGGCCGATGCGCACGGAGGAGCTTCCCCTCATGCGCGCCCTGAACGGCGAGCACCTGCAGAGCGCGCGGATGCTGATCCGCAGCGACGGCGAGCCCGACCGCTACTACCTGTGCAACGGGCGCCAACTCAGGTCGGACGACGGCGAGGTGCTCGGCGCCGTGATGGCCGTCCACGAGGTCACCGAGATGGTGCGGTCCAGCCGGTTCAAGGACTGCGAGGTGGCCGTCGCGCGCGTCCTGGAGGGCGACCCACCGCCCAACGAGGCGGGCGGCGAGGTCCTCGACCTGGTCGTCGGCACCCTCGGCTGGCCGTGGGCGGAGCTGTGGCTGTGCGAGGGCAAGGGCAACGACCTGCGCCGTTGTGCGACGGCGAGCCTCTCGCCCGAAGGCCACGCGACCGGGAACCCGCCCGCGCCGGGGCACGCGCTGGCCCGGTCGGCGTTCGAGCGTGGCCGGCTGGTGTGGGCCCGCGACGACTCGGCCACCGGCCCCCGCCCGACGCTCGCGGTGCCGATCCGCAGCGCGGAGCGCGTCCTCGGCGTCCTCACCCTCTTCGCCGACCGGGTCGGCGATCCGCCCGAGCACCTGGAGCGGCTGGTCACGGGGGTCGCCGCGCACATCGGCATGTACCTCGAACGGCGCCGCGTCGCCGAGCTCACCCAGGCGCTGGCCCACAGCAAGGACGAGTACATCGGGCTGGTCGGGCACGAGATGCGCACGCCGCTGACGTCGATCTGCGCCTACACCGACCTGGTGCTCGAGGACCCCGAACTCGACGACGACCTGCGCGGCATGCTCGCCGTCGTGCAACGCAACGCCGGAACCCTGCGCGGGATCATCGCGAACCTGCTCGACCTGGCCGCGTACGACTCCGGGCAGGCCCGCGTACAGCTCAACCCGACCGACGTCGCCGACCTCGTGCGCACCGCCGTCGAGGCCGCGGTCGCCCGCACGGCCGCCGCCCGTGCCGCCGGCCCGATCGACGACACGTGGACCGGCCGGGGCGCCCCACCGGCCATCACCGCCGAGATCGACGCCGGCATCCGGGTCGACGCGGACGCGCCGCGCCTGCGCCAGGTGGTCGACATCCTGATCGGCAACGCGCTCACCTACACGCCCGGCACCGGCAGCGTGGTGGTGCGGCTGGGAACGGCGGGCCGCCAGGCGGTGCTCGACGTGGTCGACACCGGCATCGGGATCCCGCCGAACGAGCGCCCCAAGCTCTTCGGCCGGTTCTTCCGCGGCCGCGCCGCGAAGGGCGCCGGCGTGCCCGGCAGCGGGCTCGGGCTGGCGATCTCGCGGGCGATCGTCGAGGCGCACGAGGGAACGTTGGAACTGCTGGACCGGCCGGCCCCGGGCAGCACGTTCCGCGTCCGGCTACCGCTCGCTTGACGACTCGCCGAGGGACCGGAACGCACGCGCGTCGGTGATGGCGGCGCCGCCGGGATCATTGTTGAAATACACGTGGACGCACGTGAACTCCGTAATCCGCCGCACCCACGACCGCAGCGCCGTCCGCCCGTACCGCGGCCACGGTGTGGCCCGGCCCTCGTGCATGCGCAGGTAGCCCCACGACGCCGTCGTCCACAGTGGAGTCAGCGGGCGGCTGTTCCGGTCGGCCCAGCACAGCGCGGCGCCGTGGCGTTCGAGCACCCGCCGCGTCCCGTCGGTCCACCAGGACTCGTGGCGGGGCTCCACGGCGATCTTCGCGGTTGACGGCACAAGCGACAGCGCGGCGTCGAGCAGGCCGGTGTCGCGCTTCAGGTTCGGCGGAAGTTGGAACAGCACCGGCCCGAGCTTCGGCCCGAGCGCGTCGGCCCGCCCGAAGAACCGTTGGATCGGCTCCGCCGGCTCCTTCAACCGCTTGATGTGGGTCAGGTAGCGGCTCATCTTCACGGCGAAGCAGAAGTTCTCCGGGGTGCGCTCGCGCCACTGCTCGAACGTCGTCCGCTCCGGCAGCCGGTAGAACGCGTTGTTGACCTCCACCGTGCGGAACTCCTCCGCATAGTGTTCCAGCCACCGGCTCTGGGGCAGCTTGTCCGGATAGAACCGGCCGCGCCAGTCCTTGTACTGCCATCCCGAGGTGCCGAGCACGATCACACCGTGCCGATACCCTAGTTTCGACACATGGAACAACGGATCCTCGGCCGGACCGGCCGGTCGGTGGGCGTCGTGGGTCTCGGCGCGTGGCAACTCGGCGCCGACTGGGGCGAGGTCACCGACGACGCGGCGTTCGCTGTGCTCAGGGCGTCGATCGGGAGCGGTGTCACGTTCGTCGACACCGCCGACGTCTACGGCGACGGTCGAAGCGAGAAGCTCATCGAAAGGTTCCGCGCTGACGGCGGCTTCGGGTCCGCGGCGGTCACGGTCGCCACGAAGATGGGACGCCGGGAAGCACAGGACCCGGCGAACTTCACCCTCGACTCGTTCCGCCGGTGGACCGACCGGTCCCGGCAGAACCTCGGCGTCGACACGCTCGACCTGGTGCAGTTGCACTGCCCGCCCGACCCGGTGTTCGACTCTCAGCGGGTCTTCGACGATCTCGACACGCTGGTCGCCGAGAAGGCGATCGCCGCGTACGGCGTCAGCGTCGAGACGTGCGACCAGGCGCTGCGCGCGATCGTCCGGCCCGGCGTGGCCAGCGTGCAGATCATCCTGAACATGTTGCGGCTGAAGCCGCTGGAGCGGGTGCTCCCGGCGGCCCGGTCGGCCGGCGTCGGAATCATCGCCCGGGTGCCACTGGCCAGCGGCCTGCTGTCCGGCCGCTACGACGAGCACACCGAGTTCGCCGCCGACGACCACCGGAACTACAACCGGCACGGCGAGGCGTTCGACGTCGGCGAGACGTTCTCGGGCGTCGACTACGCGACCGGGCTGGCGGCCGTGCGCCGGCTGCGTCCGCTGACCCCGGACGGCGCGACCACGGCCCAGTTCGCCCTCCGCTGGATCCTCGACCAGCCGGGCGTGTCGGTGGTGATCCCCGGCGCCCGCACCGCCGACCAGGCCCGGACGAACGCGGCCGCCGCCGCCCTACCGCCGCTCGACCGGTCGACGGTGGACGCCGTGGCCGGGATCTACGACGACCTGGTCCGGCCCGCGACCCACGACCGCTGGTAGGGCTACTTCGGCGCGAACGCGCAGAACTCGTTTCCTTCGAGGTCGGCCATGATCCACCAGGAGACGCCGTCGCCGGGCTCGCGGAGCACCGTGGCCCCGGCGACGACCAGCTTCTCCGGTGTCGGGTCGGTGAGCGTCACGTCCCAGTGCATCCGGTTCTTGGCCCGCTTGCGCCACGGAAGCTTGTCGAACACCAGGTGGTCCCACGGGAGCCCGGCGGCGCCCGCGACGTGCGCGCCGCCGTCGCCCGACGAGCGGGCCGTGCCGCCGAGCACCGACGCCCACCAGATCGCCTGCGCCGGCGCGTCCTTCGCACCGACCACGAGTTCGGAGACGGCCGCGAGCGCGCGCCGCTTCAGCGGCGTGGGCACCCCGCGCCGCGGCGGGAACGCGCAGAACTCGTTGCCCTCCGGATCGGCGAGCACCCACCACTTGATGTCGCCGCCGGGCTTGCGGAGCAGCGTGGCCCCGGCCGCGACGAGCGGCTTCGGGTCGCGGGCCGGCAGCCGCACGTCGAGATGCACACGCGTACCCTTGCCCCGCTTCTCCGGCACCGGATCGACCCAGATGGGGATGCCCGCGCCGGTGTCGACACGCGCCGACCCGTCGCCGAGGTCGACCAATCTGCCGCCGAGCACCTTCCGCCAGAAGGTCGCCAGCGCCACCGCGTCACCGGCACCGGAGCCGGCATCGAGAACGAGGTCTTTGAACGTCGCGATCGCCACGACCACCGACCATAGTGGACGCATCCGGCGCCGACCGCGCTGGTCGGCGCCGGATGCCGCGATCACACCGATTTCTGGTACGTGCGGAACGTTCGGGTCGACAGCCACACCGTCAGCACGGCGAGCACGAGCAGCGCCGCTCCCGGTGTGACGACGTCGCCCCAGTCGGGGTTCTCGGTCAGCGCCGCCCGGGCCGCCTCCACCGCCCAGTTGACCGGGTTGTAGTTGGTCAGCGTCTGCATCCAGTCGGGCATCAGGGTCTCGGCCATGAACGTGGTCGAGATGAACGTCAACGGCAGCAGCAGCAACGTGTTCAGCCCGATGATGGTCTCCCGCTGGCGCACCAGCATGCCGACGGTGTTCGACAATGCGCTGAACACCGTCCCCAGCAGGATCGCCATCAGGATCAGCACGAGCACACCGGCCGGCCCGCCCGGGTAGTCGGCGCCGGCGGCCCACGCCAGCAGCACGATGATGAGCGACTGGATGGTGGTGCTCAGCGCCTGCTCGATCACGTTGGCGTTCATGATGGCGCCCCGGCTCACCGGCGTGATGAGGAAGCGGTTGAGCGTCCCCCGCTCGATCTCCTCCATCGTGCCCATGCCCGCCCACATGTTCGACGCCATGGCGCTCATCACCACGACGCCCGGCACGATGTAGGTCAGGTACGACTGGCTGCCGAACCCGGGCAGTTCGATGATCCGCTTGAACAGGTTGCCGAACAGGAACAGCCAGATCGCCGGCTGGATCAGCGTGAAGACGAGGTACCACGGCTGGCGGATGAACGCCTGCAACCGCCGGTGCGTCATCCACAGGGTGTCGGTGGTCATGCCGCAACCTCCGTCTCGAATCGCTTCCCGGCGTAGCGGAAGTACACGTCGTCGAGTGACGGCCGGGCGACCGTCACCGTCGCGGCCGGGGTGCCGGCCTTGTCGAGCGCCGCGAGCGCGTGCGGCACCGTGGCGGCGCCGTCGTCGGCGCGGGCGCTGAGTTGCCGGCCGGCGAGCGTCACCTCACGCACGCCCGGCACATTTTCGAGCGCGGCCTTCGCGTGATCGTCGCCCTCGTCGCGCAGTTCGATGTGGACGGCGTCGCCGCGCAGTTCCGACTTCAGCTGATCCGGGCTGCCGGTGACGACGATGCGCCCCCGGTCGACGATCGACACCCGCCGCGCGAGCCGGTCGGCCTCCTCCAGATGGTGCGTGGTGAGCAGGATGGCCATCGACTCGTCGGCGGCCAGCCGGGAGATCTCGGCCCACATCGCGGTGCGCGCCTGCGGGTCGAGGCCGGCCGTCGGCTCGTCCAGGAACAGCACCTCGGGCCGGTTCATCAGCCCGAGGGCGACGTCGAGCCGGCGTTGAGTGCCGCCCGAGTAGGTGCTGACGGCACGGTCGGCGAACTCGCCGAGCGCGAAGCGCTCCAGGAGTTCGCCCACCCGGCGCTTGAGGTCCCGTCCGCTCAGGCGGTACAGCCGCCCCTGGAGGAGCAGGTTCTGGCGGCCGGTGGCCACCGGGTCGGCGCCGGACTTCTGCGACACAACGCCGATGACCCGGCGCACCTTCGCCGGATGGGCGAGGGCGTCGTGTCCGGCGACGGTCACCGTGCCCGAGTCGGGCCGGGCGAGCGTGGTGAGGATCTTGATCGTGGTGGACTTGCCGGCCCCGTTCGGGCCGAGCAGGGCGAAGACCTCACCGGCGGGCACGCTGATCGACAGGCCGTCGAGGGCGCGCACCCCCTTGCCGTAGGTCTTGACGAGGTCGTACGCCTCGACGGTGTTACTCACGGTTCCTCCGTTGAGCAGGGTGAACCGTCCGCCGTGACCCGACTATCCTTACTGTGCAGCCTTGCGGTCGGGTCCGTTCGGATCGATTCGCGGGTTTCGTGGCCCCGGTGGGTGTTGCAGCACCTGCCGGGGCCGTTTCTGTGGGCTTCAGTCCTCCTCGGTCTCCTGGTGGTACCGACGCCACACGTCCATCGACGGCATGGTGCCGTCGACGAGTTCGGTGAGAAGCGACCGGGTCCAGTTCGCCTCGGCCTCGGCCATGGCGAGCTTGTACTCCCCCTCGACGAGGAAGAGGCGCGGGACCGTCTCCATCGCCTTCGTCAACTCCTCGCGCCCGTCGCGGACGACCGCGTCGAGCGCCGCGATCCGCCGCCGGAGCAGGTCGATCACCGTGTCGGGGGCGAGCACGCCCGCGTTCGACAGAGCCGCCTCGTACGCGGTGAACTCCTGCCGGGGTTCGGCGAGCAGTTCACACATCCAGTCGTCGAGTTCGGCCCGGCCGGCGGCGGTGATCGCGTACACGGTGCGCTCCGGCCGCTTGCCCTGCCGGGTGGTGTCGACCGCCTCGACGAACCCGTGCTTCTCCAGGTTCTGCACGACGGTGTACAGCGAACCCCATTGGATCTTGATGCTGAACTCCTTGCCGCGCTCGCGCAGCAGGGTCGCCATCTCGTACGGGTGCATCGGCTTCTCGCGCAGCCCGGCGAGCAACGCCAGGGCGAGCAGATTGCCCACCTTCCGCCGCTTCGCCATCGGTCCACCGTTCCTCTCGCACCCGGTTACTCGGTTCCGAGTATTACGGAGGCGAGCATGTTCCGCAAGGGTTGTGACGTCACTATGACATCAGAGTTCAGCGGTCGAGCAGTTCGTCGGCGTAGTAGCTGACCGCGCGGCGGTACCGGGTGAGGTGGCGGGCCAGGGCGAGCAGGGCCCGGGCGACGGCCTCGTCGGGGCGGCCGGAGTCGAGCAGCAGCAGGGCCAGGAACGCGGCCCGCGCGTCGGCGAAGTCGCCGTCACCCACCTCGGCGCGGAGGACGTCGACGCCTTCGGCCGCCCGGCCGAGGTTACGCAGCGTGCTCGCCAGCTGGATGAGGGCGCGGGGACGGCGTTCGCCGGCCAGCCCGGCGTTCAACGCCTCGCGGTAGAACGGCTCCGCGGCGGCCTCCCGGCCGATGTAGTCGTAGGCGGAGGCCCGCTCGAACAGCGCGTCCGGATCACCCTCGGGACGCTCGTCGGCCAGCGCGCACACGGCCTCGAAAACGTCGTCTTCGCTCCGTTCGGCGGCAGTCGCCCAGACCTTGTTCACCCGGCCGTCCCAGTCGTCGCCCACGAAACGATCGTCTCAGATAAATACGGTGGCGGCCGACATCTGGTCGGTACCGGTACCAACACGTACATTCGGGTTCGTGATAGCGCGACGGGCACTGGCGGCCATGGCAGCTCTCCTGCTCGTCACCGCGGCTGTGGGCTGCGGTGCCGACGACCGCTCCAACGGAGACGGCGGAGACGGCGGAGACAGCGGAGACGGCAAGCCGGCCGCGGCGCGCGGCGCGCCTGACCACCTGCCCGCGCACGCCACCGAGGCGAAGATCCCGTTGCGCGACGGTGAGCGGTTCCAGTTCCTGTCGATGGAGCAGCCCTACACGCCGACCCCGCCGTCGGGCGGCACCGACGAGTACCGCTGCTTCCTGCTCGACCCGCACTTCAACGGCAACACGTGGATCGTCGGGTCCGAGTTCCTGCCCGAGAACGCCGACATCGTGCACCACGCGATCCTGTTCCGCGTCCAGTCGCGCGACATCGCGGAGGCGCAGAAGGTCGACGCCGACTCGCCCGGAGACGGCTGGACCTGCTTCGGCGACGAGGGCATCAGGAGAGACGGCCTGGGCAGCACCGGCTGGATCGGCTCGTGGGCGCCCGGCGGCACCGAGCGCCTGATCAACGCGAAGGTCGGCTTCGAGATGGCGGCCGGCAGCCGCATCGTCATGCAGGTGCACTACAACCTGCTCGCGACCAACGGAAAGGCACCCGGCTCCGACAAGTCCGGCGTGCGGTTGCGGCTGATGGACGGGTCCGCCGACCTCTCCCCGTTGCAGACGACGCTGCTGCCCGCGCCCGTCGAACTGCCCTGCCCGCCGGGCGAGACCGGTGACCTGTGCGACCGCGAGCGCTCGGTCGCCGACCTCACCGCCCGCTTCGGCGACGAGGCCAAGCGGGTCGCGAACGGGCTGAACCTGCTGTGCAACCGCGGCCCGGCCCGCCCCGGCAACACCCAGCAGTGCGACCACAGGGCCGGCCAGGACGCGGTGGTGCACGGCGTGGCCGGGCATATGCACCTGCTCGGCCGCTCGATCAAGGTGGAGTTGAACCCGGGTACGCCCGGTGCGCAGACGCTGCTCGACGTCCCCGTCTACAACTTCGACGAGCAGGGTGCCCGCCCGACGCCGCAGCCCGTCACCGTGAAGCCCGGTGACACCTACCGCGTGACCTGCACCCACGACGCGACCCTGCGCGCCCAGCTACCCCAGTTGAAGCCCCTGAAGCCGCGCTACGTGACCTGGGGCGAGGGCACCTCCGACGAGATGTGCCTGGGGATCGTCATCTGGTCCAAGCCGTAGCCCTACTCGTCCAACGGCGGCACCACGGTCGACGCGACGTGCTGGTAGATGATCGACGTGCGGAAGCCGATGATCTCGCGGCGGATCGTGAACCGGTCCATCAGGAAGTCGTGCAGGCGCTGGATGTCGGCGACGGCCACGTGCACGATGAAGTCGTCGCCGCCCGCGAGCACGAAGACCGACAGCACCTCGGGCTGCTCGCTCATGTAGCGCTTGAAATCGTTGATGACGTCGCGGCTCAGCGGCCGCACCTGCACCGCGACCAGCGCCTGCAGGTTCCGGTCCAGCGCCCGCAGGCTCACCGCCGCGTGGTAGCCGGTGATCACGCCGCGGGCGCGCAACGCCCGCACCCGTTCCAGGCAGGTCGACGGGGCGATGCCCAGCTTCGCCGCCAGGTCACGGTTGGACTGCCGCGCGTCGCGCTGCAACTCGTCGACGATGGCCCGGTCAGTCGCGTCCACTGTGGACCAATCCGGCGGCGAGCCGGGACCGGGCGCGGTCCATGGCCGCCCGCGCCGGTGTGACGCCGTCGCGCCCGGCGATGTCGAGCAGGTCGCGCACGGTGTCACCGATGCCGTCCACCCGCGCCGCTGCCTCCGCGGCGGAGGCACCGTCGATCTCGACGGCTATCGCGTTGATGACGCCGCCCATGCTGACCACGTAGTCCGGCGCCCACACGATGCCGCGCGCGTGCAGCAGGTCGGCCACCGCGTCGTCGGCGAGCTGGTTGTTGGCCGGGCCGGCGATCGCCGTGCACCGCAGCGCGGGCACCACCTCGGCGGTCAGCAACCCGCCCAGCGCGGCCGGCACCACCACGTCGACGTCGGCGGTCAACGCCTCCGCGGGCGTCACCCAGGTCGCGCCGAGCGAATCGGCCAGCGCCCGCCGGGACGGGTCGACGTCGGTCACCACGAGAGCCGCGCCGGCGGCCGCCAGGGTCGACGCGACCGCGCCACCCACCCGGCCCAGGCCCACCACCGCGAACCGCCGCCCGGCCAGCGGACCCAGCGCGCGTAACGCGGCCACCACGCCGGCGGCCGTGGCCGGTGACGAGTCGCCGCTGCCGCCACTCGCGAGCGGCCGGCAGAAGACATGCGGGGTCCTGGTGGCGATCACGTCCATGTCGGCCTCGCTGGTGCCGACGTCGGGGGCGGTGGCGTACCGGCCGCCGAACGACTCGATCACGTCACCCGCGTCGAGCAGCGCGTCGCGCCGGAGCGCTTCCGAGGTGACGGCGGGGAGCGCCACCACCGTCTTGCCGCCGCCCTTGGTCGCTCCCGCGGCGGCGGCCTTGTAGGTCATCCCGCGGGCCAGCCGCAGCGCGTCGGCCAACCCGTCGCGCCAGTCGGAGTAGTGCCACATCCGCAGCCCGCCGACGGCCTGCCCGAGCGCGGTCGAATGCACCGCGACGATCACCGGCAGGCCGCTGCGCGAGCCGCGGACCATCCGGACCTCTTCATGTTCGAACATGGCTCCATTCACACACGGGATCCGGTCGGCGGGATCAAGATCCGAACGATATTCGGTGACCGGCGAGGATACCGGTCAAACGGCGCCGGAAATCTCCAGAAGCGCCCCGATGACCCAGCCTTCGAGGTCCGCCGTGAGCCGGGCCGTCGGTATCGAGACGCTGATCGCGTCGTCTGCAAAACCCCCGGGGACGCCCACCGCGAAGCACGAGATGCCCACCGTGTTCTCCTGCCGGTCGGCCGCCCACCCCTGGGACCGGACGAGGGCCAACTCGGCGTGCAGCGCGGCCCGGTCGGTGATGGTGTTGCCGGTGAGCGCGGGCAGCGGCCAGCTCAGCAGATCGTCGACGATCGCGTCGCTGCGGCGGGCGAGCAGGGCCTTGCCGAGGGCGGTGGCGTGCGCCGGCAGCCGGCGGCCGATCGCGCTGTAGAGGCGCAGCGGGTGAACGGACTCGCGCTTGGCCAGGTAGGTCACGTCCGGCCCGGACAGGCGTCCATAGTGGACGGTCTCGCCGAACCGGGCCGCGAGCGTGTCGAGCACGCCCGCGAACCGGGCCACCGCGTCGTCACCGTCCACATAGGACGCGCCCACCTGCACGGCGCGCAGGCCGAGGCGGAAGCGGGTGCCGGTCCCGTCGGATTCGACCCAACCGCGGTGGACCATCGTGCGGAGGATGCCGTGCAGGCTGCTCTTCGGGATGTCGAGCGCGCGGGTGAGGTCGCCGAGCGACTGCGGCCCGTCGTAGGCCGCCAGCGCCTCCAGAACGTCGAGTGTGCGATCGGCGGATTTCACGGGCTGGAAGCCGGCGTCCATGAGGGGTAGCGTACATGTACGTGACCGCCGTTCACGATACTGAACAGACAATTGCCCGAAACCGCCTCCTTCCGGTGGTCGTCATCGACGACGCGGCCGCCGCCGAGCCACTGGCCGACGCCCTCATCGCCGGTGGCCTGCCCTGTGCCGAGATCACGTTCCGCACCGCCGCCGCGGCCGACGCCATCAAGGCGATGGCCGCGCGCTCCGAAATGGCGGTCGGCGCCGGCACGGTACTCACCGTCGAGCAGGTCGACCGGGCGGTCGACGCCGGCGCGAAGTTCGTCGTCAGCCCCGGATTTGCCCCGGCCGTCGTCCAGCGGTGTCGGGACCTGAACATCCCCGTCTACCCGGGCGCCGCCACCGCCACCGAGATCCAGATGGCCCTCGACGCGGGCCTCGGCACGGTCAAGTTCTTCCCGGCCGAGCAGTTGGGCGGCGCGGCGATGATCAAGGCCCTGGCCGCGCCGTTCCGGCAGGTGACGTTCATCCCGACGGGCGGCGTCACCACCGACAACCTCGGTGAGTACCTGGCGCTGCCGTCGGTACTGGCCGTCGGCGGTACCTGGATGGTCGCGGCCGACCTGCTGAAGAACCGGGACTGGGCCGAGGTCACCCGCCGCACGCGGGCCGCCGTGGAGAGGGTGAGCCGATGAAACTGCGCAGCGACTGCCGCTACGACCTCGTATCGCTCGGGGAGATCATGCTGCGGCTCGATCCGGGCGAGGGCCGGGTGCGCACCGCCCGCACGTTCCGGGCCTGGGAGGGCGGCGGCGAATACAACGTCGCGCGCGGCCTGCGCCGGTGCTTCGGCCTCAAGACCGCCGTGGTGACGGCGTTCGCCGACAACGAGGTCGGAAAGCTTCTCGAGGACCTCGTGCTGCAGGGCGGCGTCGACACGTCGTACGTGAAGTGGGTGCCGTACGACGGCATCGGCCGCTCGGTCCGCAACGGGCTGAACTTCACCGAGCGCGGGTTCGGGGTGCGGGGCGCCGTCGGCACGTCCGACCGGGGTCACACGGCCGCCAGCCAACTCGCCCCCGACGATGTCGACTGGGACGAACTGTTCGGTGCGCACGGCGTCCGCTGGTTGCACACCGGTGGGATCTACGCCGCGCTGAGCGAAACCAGCGCGCACACGGCGGAGGCCGCGATGGCCGCCGCGCGCGCACACGGAACCGTGGTGTCGTACGACCTGAACTACCGGCCCAGCCTGTGGAAGGCGATCGGCGGGCCGGAGCGGGCGCGCGAGGTGAACCGGCGGCTGGCCCGGCACGTCGACGTGATGATCGGTAACGAGGAGGACTTCACGGCCGCGCTCGGCTTCGAGGTGCCCAACACCGACGCGTCACTGTCCACATTGGACGCCGGCAACTTCAAGCGGATGATCACCGAGGTCGCCAAGGAGTACGACAACTTCGAGGTGGTCGCGACGACGCTGCGCACCGTGCGCAGCGCCACCGTGAACGACTGGGGCGCGGTGGCGTGGTCGCGCGCCGATGGTTTCGCCGAGGCCACCCACCGCGAGGGCCTGGAGATCATGGACCGCGTGGGCGGCGGCGACAGCTTCGCGTCCGGCCTGATCTACGGGCTGCTGACCGGCCGCGATCTCCAGACGGCCGTCGAGTACGGCGCCGCGCACGGCGCCCTGGCGATGACGACGCCCGGCGACACCTCGATGGCATCGCTGAAAGAGGTCGAGAACCTCATGAAGGGCGGCGGCGCCCGCGTCGCTCGTTAACGGGTGTAGGTCAAGACGACCACCCCGCTCTCCAGCGGCGTGGCCGAGGTGAGCGTGAAGCGGGTGGGGTTGAAGTCCCGGCGCACCAACGGGACTCCCCCGCCCGCGATCACCGGGCTGAGCTTGATGACCAGTTCGTCGACCTCGTCGAGCAACTGGCCGGCGAGGTCGCCGCCGCCGCAGAGCCAGATGTCAAGCCCGTCCTCCTGCTTGAGTTTGCGCACGAACTCGACCGGGTCGCCGCTCTGCGCGCCGTCGAGCGTGCGGCTGAACACGTACTCCGTGAGGTGCGCGTACGGGTTGGTGATGCCGAGCTTCAACGCCGGGTCGAGCGTTGCCCGGCCCATCACCAGCGTGTCGAAGACCAGGTTCGGCGCGTCGTCGGCGATGCCGACCAGCGGGCGGACGTGCGTCGGCAGGGTCTCCGGGTACCGGGTGCGGATGAACTCCGCCAGGTCGGGCTCGAACGGGTAGAAGTCGATCTCACCGGCCGGGCCGGCGATGAACCCGTCGATCGACGATGCCACGTAGTAGACGAGCTTTCGCATGCCGTGCCTCCCAAACCACTATGTCTGTCGTGGTTAAAGTACAACACCTGCAGTGGTTGGTGCTAGCCTCTTTTCATGGTCAGCAATCCCCGACGCCGCGATCTCCTCGCCGACGCCGGCCTGCGGGTGCTCGCCCAGAGCGGCGCCCGCGGCCTCACCCACCGCGCGGTCGACCAGGAGGCCGGGGTGCCGACCGGCACCGCGTCCAATTACTTCCGCTCGCGCGACGCGCTGCTCGGCGGCCTCGCGGAGCGGATCTTCGCGCGCATCACGCCGGACTCCGACGACCTCGCCCGGCTCGAAGGGCGCGGCCGCATGGCCGACTACCTGCTCGACATCGTGCGCCGCACCACGCGCGAACCCGACCTGATGCGGGCCCTGTTCGAGCTGCGCCTGGAGGGCGCCCGGCGGCCGGAACTCGGGCGCATGCTCGCCGCCACGCTGAACCGCGGCTACCGCGACGACGTCGCGTTCCACACGACCACCGGCCTGCCCGGCGGCGAGTTCGAGATCGCGCTGCTGCACTACGCCCTCGACGGGCTGCTGCTCGACCTGCTGAGCACGTCGATCGGCGCCGACTTCGACACCGCGAAGGTGGTCGAGGCGTTCGCGGCCCGGTTAGTGCGCTAGCTCGCCCAGCGCGGCGAGCGCGTCGTCGATCAGCGTGCCGAGGTCGGGGCGGCCATCGCCCTCGTACCAGGCGAGGACGCCGATCGCGGCCGCCATCATGCAGGCGGTGACGAAGGAGCGCACACCGAAGTCGTCGGGCTCGCGGCCCAGCCGGCGGGCGAGCGGCGGAGCGATCGTGTCGGTGCTCTCCAGGACACCGAACATCGTGCGGTCGCGGAGCGCCGGCACCGAGAACACCAACCGCATCCGCTGCAGGATCTGGTCGTTCTCGCCCGGTTTGAGGTCGCCGAGCGAGGTCGCCAGCGCGTACCGCATGGCGGCGAGCGGACCGAGGTCCGGCGGGGCCGCCGCGATCGCCGCGACGATGAGGTCGTCGTACCGGTCGGCGCTGACGACCTCTTCCTTGGTCTTGAAGTACCGGAAGAACGTGCTCGGAGAGACCTCGGCCGCCTCGGCGATCTGCTCCACCGTGGTCGCGTCGTAGCCCCGCTCGGCGAACAGGCGCAGCGCGTGCTCCTGTATCGCCCAGCGGGTCTTCTGCTTCTTCCGCTCACGCAACCCGGGCTGGTTCATGCTCCGATTCTGACTGACGGGCGGCCGCGCGTGCCGGCAGCCAGCGGGCCGTGAGCACCGCGCCGGCGACCGCGAGCGTCCCGCAGACGGCCAGCACGGCGGCCATGCCGGTGGTGAACGCCGACCGCGCGGCCGCGATCTCGCCCGTGGCCAGCGCCCCGGCGATCGACTCGCGGGCCGCGGCGCTGGCGCCCGACCCGAGATCCGCCCGGTAGACCGCCGACAGCAGGCTGCCGAGCAGCGCCACCCCGAGCGCGCCGGCGGTCTGGCGCAGCGTCATCGTCACCGCCGTGCCCGAACCGGCCTCGTCGGGCGGCAGTTCGCCGAGCACCGCGTCCATTGCCGGCGCCAGCGCCAGGCCGGTGCCGAGCCCGATCAGCAGCAACCAGGTCGCGATGAACCCGTAGGTCGAGTCGGGCCCGGTCGCGGTGCCGACGAACAGGCCGGCCGCGGACACCAGCAGGCCGGTCACCACCGGGATCTTCGTGCCGATCCGCACGCTGAGCCGGGCCGCGACGGGCGCGCCGACGAACAGCCCCACGATCAGCGGCAGCAACCGCACACCGACCGCCAGCGCGTCCATGCCGCGTACCGCCTGAAGGAACTGCGGCACCACGAACAGCAGCCCGAACAGCGAGAACGACGCGATGGTGCCGGCCGCCGTGCCCCACGCGAACCGCGGCCGGCGGAACAGCCCGAGGTCGAGCATGGGTTCGGCGGTTCGCCGCTCGACGACCACGAACGCGGCCAGCAGGGCGAGGCCGGCGACGAGCGCGCCGAGCACGAGCGGGTCGGTCCAGCCGCGGACCGGCGCCTCGATCACCCCGTACACGAAGAGCGTCAGGCCGGCGGTCGACAGGAGGCCGCCGCCGAGGTCGATGTGTTTCGGCCGGGCGGCCTTCGATTCGGGGACGAGCGCGGCGACGGCGATGAACGCGACCACCGCGGCCGGCACGTTGACCAGGAAGATCGACCCCCACCAGAAGTGCTCCAGCAGGTAGCCGCCGAGGATCGGGCCGATCGGGAGCCCGATGCCCATGCCCATCGTGAGCAGGGCGATCGCCTTCGGACGGTCGGTGGCGTCGAACATCACCGGGATGATCGCGGTGCT
Organism: Virgisporangium aurantiacum; assembly: GCF_016863635.1. Taxonomy (GTDB): domain Bacteria; phylum Actinomycetota; class Actinomycetes; order Mycobacteriales; family Micromonosporaceae; genus Virgisporangium; species Virgisporangium aurantiacum. The sequence continues at coordinate 89,385 of NZ_BOPG01000072.1, forward strand.
GAGCGGCGTCATCACCGCGGCGCCGACGCCCATCAGCGTCCGGGCGACGATCACCTGACCGGGACCGGTCGCGACGACGGCGAGCAGCGACGCCAGGGCGAACAGCGCCAGCCCGGCCAGGAGGAGCTTGCGGCGGCCGTAGCGGTCGCCGAGCGCGCCCATGGGGAGCAGCAGACCGGCGAACACCAGCACGTACGAGTCGACGATCCACTGCAGCGCGCTGGTGCCGGCGTCGAGATCGGCGGCGAGCGTGGGCAGCGCGACGTTGAGGATCGTGATGTCGAAGCCGAGCGTCAGCGTGCAGAGCACGATCGCGACAAGGGCCCACCAGCGCTTCGGGCTGGAAGTGACAGTCTCCATAAAATGACAGTAGCTGCCAGATGGCAGCTACTGTCAATGGGATGCGTCACTCATTCTGATTCACGCGGTGGTCTGGCCGAAACGGACCAGCGCCCAGACGATCGTTCCCAGCGCACCGGTCGACGCGATCGTGCGGACGATGTTCCAGCGCATCCACGGCTCCTCGAACGCCTCCCGGGCGGCGGCCCAGGCCTCCGGCGTGTCCGCGCCGCGGGTCGCCTCCAGCGCGTCGTTCAGCGGGATGTTCAGGGCGCCGGTGACCACGATCGCCACCAGGTAGAGCGCCAGCGCCGCGAGGATCCACGGCAGCACCGGGCGGCCGTCCTTCGGGAGGTGCAGGGCCGCGGCGACCGCGGTGAAGAACAGTGCGCCGAGGAAATGCGCCATGAACCACGGGTTGATGATCGCGACGTTGATGTTCTGCATGGCCTGAACGAACGTGCGATCGTCGGACCGGCCGAGGCCGAGCATGACCGACGCTGAGTAGGTGTAGAAGAGGCCGGCGGAGAGTCCGAGGGTGATCGCGGCCGCGACGAGCGAACCGCCACGCAGGATTGTCATGCCAATGAGTCAAGGCGATCGCGGGTCGCCCGGCCATGGCTCGAACGCGCGGCCACATACGCCGGCGTCTACGGGTAGCTTGTTTGTTGACCGATCAGCTGTTCGTGAGGAGAACTAATGAGGATCGGAATTGGGCTTCCGAACACGCTCACCGTGCCCGGCCCGGTAGTCGTCGACTGGGCCCGGAAGGCCGAGGAGCGCGGCTTCCAGTCGCTGGCGACGATCGACCGGATCGTCTACCCGTCGTACGACTCGCTGACCACGCTCGCCGTGGCCGCCGGCGCCACGTCGCGGCTCACGCTCTTCAGCAACATCCTGCTCGGGCCGGTGTACCCGCCGGTGTGGCTGGCCAAGGCGACCGCGAGCCTCGACGCGCTGTCGGGCGGGCGGCTGCTGCTGGGGCTCGGCGTCGGTGGGCGTCCCGATGACTTCGCCGCCATGGACCGGCCGTTCGAGACGCGTGGCAAGTTGATGGACGGCACGCTCGACATCCTCCACCGCGCGTGGGCCGGCGAGGAGGTCACCGGCGACGGCGTCGCGGTCGGCCCGGCGCCCGCCCGCGGCAACCGGGTGCCGGTGCTGATCGGCGGCACCAGCGACGCCGCGATCCGCCGCACGGTGCAGCAGGCCGAGGGCTGGACCGCCGGCGGCGGTGGCCCCGAGATGGCCGCGCCCGTGATCGAGAAGGTGCGGCAGGCCTGGGCCGCCGCCGGTCGCGACGGAGAGCCCCGCATCGGCGCGCTGGTGTACTTCGGCCTCGGCGACGTCGACGCGTCCCGCCGGTCGCTGCTCGCCTACTACGGATTCCTCGGGGAGTGGGCCGAACGGGTCGCCGAGAGCACGATCCGCACCGCGGCCGACGCCAAGGCGGTGGCACAGCGGTTCGCCGACATCGGCGTCACCGATCTGGCCTTCGACCCCACGATCGCGTCGCTGGACGAGATCGACCGGCTGGCGGACGCTGTTCTGTAGAGACTCCGCGACCGCGGACGCCCGTCGGCGTGGTGTCCGCGGTCGCGGTCTTTCTTACGCCTCCTCGGTCCAGAACGTGTCGTGCTTCAGGAAGAACGCCAGCCGTTCCTCCTCGCTCCGCTTGGCCATCGCGGCCACCTGCTCGAAGTACTCCTCGCGGGGAGCGCCCGGCGCGAACAGGATCAGCATTGAGGCCGGCTCGCCGGAGTCGTTTCGGAAGCCGTGGATGCCGCCCTCCGGCACGTAGAGGAAATCGCCGGGGGTGGCGTCGATCCACTTCGCGCCGTTGTAGAGGCGGACGGTGCCGCTGAGGATGAAGAACGATTCCGAGATCGACCGGTGGAAATGCGGCCCGGGACCCGTCGGCTTGCCGGGCATGTCCCACCGGTACAGGCCGAACTGGCCCTTCGTCGACGCGCCCGTGGCGAGGTAACTGGCCGCGGTCGCGGTTCCGACGTGGTCGGGTGCCGCGTCGGCACGGCGGAGAACCGCGCTGGGCTCACCCGTCTCGCCGAGGTACGTGGGGTCCGGATACACCTCTGGAGGGAATGACATCAGCCCAATCTAAGGGTCACCGCGGTGCCTGTCGGGCTGGTCCGGGTGAGTGTCAGTTCGCCGCCGCTGGCCCGGGCGGCACGGCGCGCGATGTCCAACCCGAGGCCGGTGGAGCCGCCGCCGCTGGTGCCCCGCTCGACGTACGCCGCCGGGATGCCGTCGCCCTCGTCGGCGATCGTGACGGCGGCGCCGGGGTGCCGCGGGGTGAGCGTCACCGTGAACGGGGTGCCGTCGGGAGTGTGGGCGAACACGTTGCCCAGCAAGGCGTCGAGGGCGGCGGCCAGCTCGTCGGCGGCCACCCGGACCGGCAGCGGGCCGGGCGCCAGGTCGAGGACGACGGTGCGGCCGGTGTCCTCGGCCAGCACGGTCCAGAACTCGACGCGCTCGCGCACCACCGACGCCGCGTCGCACTCGGCCGGGCCGGTGGCCTCGCCGCGGCGTCGGGCCTGCACGATCAGGCCGGTCACCGCGCGTTCCAGGCTGTCGACGCCGGCGCCGATCCGGGCCGCCTCCCCGGGCTCGGCCAGTGCCTCGGCCTCCAGCCGCAGCGACGTCAACGGCGTGCGGAGCCGGTGCGACAGGTCGGCCACGTGCTCCCGCTCCTCCCGGAGCAGGTCCTGGATGCGGCCGGCCAGGTGGTTCAGGGCGCCGGCCACCTCGCGCAGTTCGGGCGGGCCGGCCGGGGTGGCGCGGGCGGTCAACTCGGCCCGCGCCAGCCGGTGCGACACCGCCGACAGGTCCGTGATCGGCCGCACGAGCGTGCGCGCCAGCCGGTCGGCCACCAGCAGTCCGAGCAGCAGCAGCGCCAGGCCGAGCGCGGCGAGCACCAGCCACGACCGGGTCACGCCCCGAGTGAGCTCGGCCGAGGTGACGTACGTGCGCACCACCGCCGTCCCGTCGGGCCGGCCCAGGATGGCCACCACGATCTCCCGCCCGGCGCCGGTGCCCACGGTGAGGCTGCTGCCGCGGCGGGCGGCCAGTTCCACGGCGACGGTGCGCTCGACGGGCGTGCCCAGCACCGTCCCGTCGGCAAGGAACACCGTCACCGGGCGCTTCGACGTCGCCGCGACCTGGCCGGCGGCCAGGCCCAGCTCGTCCGGTGGCGCCGTGCCGGCGGCCGCGACCAGGCCCTGGACGTTGGTGACCGCCGCGACCGCCGCGCGGTCCGCGGCCACCGAGCGGAGCAGGAGCGCGAGCGGCACCAGGAATGCGGCCAGCACCAGGCACATCGTCGCCCCGACGAGCAGGGTGAGCCGGCGCCTCATGGCGCGCTCAATCGAACGCCGACACCCCGGACCGTGTGCAGGTACCTCGGCTCCTGCGCGGTTTCGCCGAGCTTGCGCCGCAGCCACGACAGGTGCACGTCGACGGTCTTGTCGGCACCGCCGTACGGCACCTGCCAGACCTCGGTGAGCAGTTCCCGCTTCGACACCACCTCACCCGCCTTTCCGGCGAGGTGCAGCAGGAGGTCGAACTCGCGCGGCGTCAGGTCCAGGCGCTCGCCGTCCAGCACGGCTTCGCGCGACTTGGCGTCCAGGCGGAGCCCGCCCACGACGACCTCGGTGTTCGCCGGCGTGCCCGCGGCCCGGCGGAGGACCGCCCGCACCCGGGCGTCGAGCTGGTTGGCCGTGAAGGGCTTGACGATGTAGTCGTCGGCGCCGACGTCGAGCCCGCGCACCATTTCCGTCTCGCTGTCGCGGGCCGTGGCGACGATCACCGGCGTCGGCGTGACCGCCCGGATCATCTTCAGCAGTTCCAGGCCGTCGAGGTCGGGCAGGCCGAGATCGAGAATGATCAGATCGGGACGGTCGTCGAGCACCGCCTGCAGCCCGGCCATCGCCGTGGCCGAGAAGGCGACGGCGTGACCACGTTCGCGCAGCGCCCGGATGAGCGGCAGCCGGATCTGCGGATCGTCTTCGATGAGGAGCAGGTGCGCCACAGAACGCACGGTAGCGGGCCTACGACCCGGAACGGGCGGGTTAACGGTTCGTTAGGGTCCGACGGTGCCCGCCTTAACCATCCCGGCGGGCATTATCGGGGCATGCGTTCCCTGTTCGCCGTGGCCGGATGGATCGCCGCCGCCGTGGCCGCGATCGGCATCGGTCTGGCCGGCGTGCAGACCATCGGCAACGGGATCACCGCCGGCACGGGCGGAAACGTGCTGACCGCCGAGGAGGCGGCCCGCGAACTCGCCGCCGCACCGCCGGTGCCGTCCGCCACCCCGTCTTCGTCGCCGTCGGTTGTTTCCCCCGCCCCGGATCAGCCGGTGAACGTGCGGCCGTTCGCCGGCACCGGTGGCACCGTGACGGCCGGCTGCCTTCCCGCCGGCGCGTTCCTGGTGAACTGGTCGTCGGCCCAGGGTTACAGCGTCAAGGAGTACCGGCGCGGGCCGGGCGAGTACGCCGAGGTCCGCTTCGAGAGCGGCAGCCACAAGGGCAAGGGCAACGGCGAGTCCCGCGTGCGGATCCGCTGCATCGCGAACGTCCCGACCGCCGAGTGGAGCTAGGAGTAGATGACGAAGCCCGCGGCGGGCACCGTGATCAGCACCGCCCGGCCGTTGCGGGGCTCCACCGTCACCTCGCGGCCCTCCTGGGCCTGGTCGGTCGAGTAGCGGCACACGAGCGCCGAACCGGCCGCGTGCAGGCCGGCGTCGATGGTGACCCAGACGGTGTGCGACAGCAGGGGATCGGTGTTGATCGCGAGGAGCACTTCGCGGTCGGCGAAGATGCGTGACCACGGGACGACCGAGCGCAGGCCGGGATAGCCGAAGCTCACGCCGTCACCCGAGATCTGCCGCAGATACTGGCGACCGCGCCGCAGCGCCGGCGTGGCCCGGCGCACGGCGAGGATGCGCGCCACCTCGTGGTAGACCGTGCCGGACTCGTCGAAGACGTGCCCGCCCGTGCTGCGGAACGCGCCGAACGCGCCGCCGAACATCGTCTCGCGGAGGTAGCGGTCGTTGCCGCCGGAACCGTCGAGGCGTTGCTCGGAACCGTAGTACAGGCACGGGATGCCGAGCGTCGTCACGTTGAACGCGATCGCCGCGAGCGCCATCCGCTGGCCGAGGTCGTCGGCCGCGAAGCGGGCCTTGGCCGGGCCCTTGCGCACCTGGTCGTGGTCGTCGTAGCCGGTGACCACCCGGTTGCGCAGCCAGGTGTGCGAGTCCTTGCCGAGCGCGAACGAGTCGCGGAACAGGTCGAAGTAGCCGCGCGGGTCGCGCTGGCCCTTCACCAGCCACTCCAGCTCGTCCTGGATCTCGGCGAGCCCGAGCGCCGCGTCCATGCCGACCTTTTCGAGCGTCTCGAACGCGAACCGCCGGTCGCCGGTGATCTCGGCGATCAGGTAGAAGTTCTCCTTGCCGATCGACTGCGCGAACTCGTGGATCACCGAGGCGAAGTAGCGGGCGGCGCCGCGGTCCATGTGTTTCACCGTGTCGACGCGGAGCCCGTCGAGGTCGGCGTAGGCGATCCAGTAGCGGTAGCAGCGGGCAAGGGCTTCCAGAGCAGGGGACGGCGTGTAGCGGTCGGTTTCGCCCGAACCGAGGTGGACGTCCTTCAGCCCGAAGAAGTCGCCGTCGAGGTATTCGGGGTAGCGGTCCCAGTCGACGATGCGGCCGCCGCAGGTGAACACGCCCGGTTCCTGGAGCTCGGCGGGCCAGACGGCGCCGTCGGGGTCGTCGACGGGTCCGAACGGCAGCGTCGGCTTGCCGGAAGCGTCGCGGAACCCTTCGACCGGATAGGGATGGCCGAACCAGGTGGCGTCGGTGACGTCGTCGCGGTAGGCGAACACGTCGCCGGTGTGGTTGAGGACGATGTCGAGGATGACCCGGATGCCCATCCCGTGCGCCTCGGTCACCAGGTCACGGAGCTCCTCCTTCGTCCCGAAGTGCGGGTCGACCGCCAGGAAGTTCTGGGTGGCGTACCCGTGGTAGGTCTCCTCGAACGGCGTCTGCTTCAGGATCGGGCTGATCCATACCGCGGTGACGCCCAGCCGGCCGAGGTACCCGAGCTTCGTGCGCAGCCCGTTGAGCGTGCCGCCGCACCACGCGGCACCCGCCTCCCGCCAGCGGGCGGCATCCTCTTCGGTGGCGACGGCGTTGCCGCGGTCCTCCCGGCGCAGCGCCGGCGTGGTGCCGGTGGTGACGGGCGCGCCGTTGTTGTCCAGGTAGCCGGTCTCGAAGCCGTCGGAGAACCGGTCGAGCATCAGGAAGTAGAGGACCTCGTCCTCCCACGCGACCGGCGACGGATGGAACTCCCGGTCGGTCAACGGGCGGAAATCGATCTCGGACGCGCGCCTGGTGTCCACCGCCTGAGCTTAGGCTCTGGACGTGGACCCGGATAAGGATCGGCGCTGGCCCCGTTCGGTGTACGGGGTGGGCGCCGAACCCGATCCCCGGTTCAGCTTCGCCAACGAACGCACCACGCTGGCCTGGCTGCGCACCGCGCTGGCGCTGATCGCGGCCGGGGTCAGCGTCGACGTGTTCCTCGACGACCTCACCTCCGTGCTGCGCAAGGCCGTCGCGGTGCTGCTGCTGGTGCTCGGAGTCGCGTGCTCGATCGGCGCGTTCGTGCGGTGGGCGCGCAACGAACGGGCGCTGCGCGACCGGCAGCCGCTGCCGGGCACCGGGCTCGGGCTGACGCTCGCCTACGCACTCGCGGCCGTCGGGATCGTTCTGGGCGTCGCGGTGCTGTGGGGAGCGCTGAGTTAGATGGAGCAGTGGGACGCCGGTGTGCAGAACGAGCGCACCGCGCTGGCCTGGCAGCGCACGGCGCTGGCGCTGTTCGGCGCCGTGGTGGTGGCCGCCCGGCTGGGGTTCCGGCAGTGGCCGGTCGCGACGGCGGTGGCGCTCGCACCGGCGCTCGGGCTCAGCCTGGCGATGCTCCGGCTGTCGAGCCGCCGCTACCGGCAGGCCCACGCCGCGTTGAACGGCACCGACCGGACGCCGGGTGGCCGGCTCCCGCTGTTCGCCGCGACGTCGATCACGTTGCTGGGCATGGCGGCACTTGCCGCCGTGCTGGCCGGCATACGCTGACGCGCGTGACCATTTCCCCCGACACCAAGGACTGGACCTGGGTGCTCAACCGGCCGTGCCCCGAGTGCGGGTTCGACAGCCGGACGATCACCGGGCGGGACGTGCCCGCCCTGCTCCGCGTCAACGTGGCGGAGTGGCCGGCCGTGCTGCACGACCCGGCGGTGCGCGAGCGGCGGCGCCCCGACTCGTGGTCGCCCCTGGAGTACGCCTGCCACGTGCGCGACGTGTTCCGCATCTACACGTACCGCCTCAACCTCATGCTCACCGAGGACGACCCGGAGTATCCGAACTGGGACCAGGACGAGACCGCCATCGCCGACCGGTACGGCGAGCAGGTTCCGGGAACCGTGATCGCCGAACTGATCGCCGCGGGCGAGACGCTGGCCGAGGCGTTCGAGGCCGTACCCGACGACGCGTGGCAGCGCACCGGCACCCGCGGCGACGGCGCCCACTTCACGGTGGAGACGTTCGCCCGCTACTTCGTGCACGACCCGATCCACCACCTGCACGACGTGCAGTCGTCATGATCTGACGGGCACCACGATGGGGCCGTGCGCGCCCTGCAGCACCTTCACGCGCGCCCGGTACTGGGTGGTCAGCAACTCCTCGGTGAGCACCTCGGCCGGTGGGCCGGCGGCAACGACCCGCCCACCGGCCATGAGCACCATCCGGTCGGCGTACTCGCCGGCCACCGACAGGTCGTGCATCGTGGCGAGCACCGCGAGGTTCCGGTCCCGCCGCAGGTCGTCGACCAGATCGAGGACGTCCTGCTGGTGACCGATGTCCAGCGCGCTGGTCGGCTCGTCGAGCAGCAGCAGGGGTGCCTCCTGCGCGAGCGCCCGGGCCAGGAACACCCGCTGCCGTTCCCCGCCGGACAGCGTCGGCAGGAGCCGCCCGGCGAACGCGACGAGGTCGAGCCGGGCGAGCACGCCGTCGACGACGGCGAGGTCCCGGGCCGACTCGCGGCCCAGCGGGGAGATGTACGGGGTGCGGCCCAGCAGCACGTAGTCGATCACCGTCATGCCGGGCGGAACCACCGGCGTCTGCGCCACGGCGGCCACCGCGCGGGCGCGGGCGCGCCGCGACAGCGCGCTCACGTGCGTCCCGTTGATGGAGATCGACCCCCGATGGGCCAGGCGGCCGCCGACGGCGCGCAACAGGGTCGATTTGCCGGCGCCGTTCGGACCGATCACCGTGACCCACTCACCGGCGGCGACCGTGAGGTCGACGCCGCTGAGGATCTCGGCGCCGCCGAGCGTCACCGACAAGCCTTCGATCGCCAGGGCACTCATACGGACATCCGGCTCGTCGTACGCAGCACGACCGCGAAGAACGGCGCGCCGAAGAACGCCGTGATCACCCCGATCGGAATCTCGGCCGGGCTGCCGACCGTGCGGCCGAGCAGGTCGGCGACCACGAGGAACGCCGCGCCGTACAGCATCGACAGCGGCAGGATCGCCCGGTAGCTGTACCCGGCGAGCAGGCGCACCGTGTGCGGCACGATCACGCCGACGAAGCCGATCAGCCCCGACACCGACACCGCCGCGGCCGTGCCCAGCGACGCCGCGCCGAGCAGGATGTACCGCGACCGCTGCGGGTGCAGGCCGAGGCCGGCCGCCTCCTCGTCGCCGACCGCGAGCACGTCGAGCTCCCGCCGGTGCAGCAGGATCGCCACGGCGCTGAGCGCCGCGTAGGGCAGCAGAACGAGGACGTCGTGCCAGCCGGCGGTGGCCAACCGGCCGAGCAGCCAGGTGTACACCTCGCGCACGTTGTCGATGTTGCGTTGCAACAGGTACGTCTGCGCGGCGGCGAGGAACGCCGACACCGCCACGCCGGCGAGGATCAGCGTCGCGGGCGACCGGTCGCGCCCGCCGACGCCGCCGAGCAGGTAGGTGAGCGCGACGGCGCCGACCGCGCCGACGAACGCGGCCAACGGCGTGCCGGCCGGCAATCCGCTGGTGCCGGTACCGGTGTCGCGCAGCGCGATCAGCGCGGTGACCGCGAGACCCGCACCGGCCGCGACCCCGAGCAGGTGCGGATCGGCCAGCGGGTTGCGGAACACGCCCTGGTACGCCCCGCCGGCGAGGCCCAGCATCCCGCCGACCAGCAGCGCGAGCACCACCCGCGGCAGCCGCAGTTCGAGGATGATCGCGACCTCGCGCTCGCTGAGCCCGCTGTTCCAGTGCACGCCCGGCAGCAGGTTCAGCAGTTCGATCGCCACCGAACCGGGCGGCAGCGACGCGGCACCGAACGCCACTCCCACGATCACCGCCACCACGACGGCCGCGATCCCACCCAGCGCCGCCGCCAGCGGGATGCCGGCCCGTTGCGCGGTGACGGCCTCCGCGGTCTTGGTCACGCGGGGGCTCGCGGCACCGCGCCGGCGATCACCCGCACCAGGTCGACGACGCGCGGTCCCCAGCGCGACGCGATGTCGTCGTCGAGCGGGATCACCCGGTTGCCGGTGACGGCGGAGATGTTCGCCCAGCCCGGCCGGCCCTTGACCGTCTCGAGTGACTGCTGGCAGCACTTGGTGTCGGCCAGGAAGACGAAGTCGGGATTCGCGGCGATCAACGCCTCCGCCGCCATCTGCGGGTAGCCGCCCTTCGAACCGTCGGCGTCGGCCGCGTCGGCGACGTTGGCGAGGCCGAACATCGCGAACAGCGAGCCGACGTACGTCTTGCTGGTGACGGTGTAGAACGTCGGGTCGAGCTCGTAGTAGTACGTGGGCTTGTCGGCCCGCTTCGGCGCGTCGGCGACGAGCTTGGTGATCTCGTTCTTCGTGCGGATCACCAGGTCGGCGGCCTCGTCCCGGTGACCGGTGAGCGCGCCGAGGTCTTCGATCTGCTTGTACGTGTCGTCGAGGGTGACCGCGGCCGTGCCCAGGTAGACCGGGATCTTCAACGCGGTCAACTGGTCTTTGATCTTGTTGATGTCGTTGGAGATGACCACGAGGTCGGGCTGCTTCGCCGCGATCGCCTCGGCGTTCGGCTGGAAGCCCGACAGGTTGCTCTTCGGCGCGTCGGGCGGGTACGTCGACTGGTCGTCGACGGCCGTGACCTGCTTGCCGGCGCCGATCGCGAACAGCATCTCGGTGCCCGACGGCGACAACGACACGATCTTCTCGGGACGCTTGTCGAGCGTCACCCCGCCGGCCGAGTAGGTCTCGGCGGGCGCGGGCTTGTTGCCGTCGTCGTCGGTGGAAGCGCAACCCGTGAGTGCCAGGGTGAAGGCGACGGCGAATGCCGCCCCCATACGAATTCTCATCGGGACCTCCTGTCGGCCGAGGAGAGGTGCTTCGCCGACAGGCCCGGGGCTTGGGCGCGTCCGCGAGACGCCCTTCCTCGAGAGCGCTGGTTCGCGACCGCCGCAGGCGACCTGGCTCGTCCCCCATCGCGCGGGGGCTTCACAGTTGCGGGACAGCGCCGGAGTCTTGACCGGCTTCGCTGCGGACGACCTGGTAAGACCGTAACTCAGGCCTTGCGGGCTACCCCGGCGTACTCGGGCACCGAAGTGGTGTCGTTTCCGTCCGGGCGCCAGCGCGTCACGGTGACCACACCCGGGTCGAGCAGGTCGAGGCCGCGGAAGAAGCCGGCGACCTCGCTCGGTGCGCGGGCGCAGATCGGCGCGGACCCGCTCGCGTTCCACCACTCCATCGCCCGCACCACCGCCTCCGGCGCCACCTCCAGCGTCGGGTGGGTCAGCACCAGGTAGCTGCCCGACGGCAGCCCGGCCATGAGGTCGCGGACCGCGGCGGCGGCCGCACGATCGTCGACGATGAAGTCCACCACCCCGATCAGCATCACCGCGACCGGTGCGGAGAGATCGAGCGTCGCGGCGGCCGCGCGGAGGATGTGGTCCGGGTCGCGCAGGTCGGCCTCGATGTAGGTCGCGGTGCCGGTGAGGAGTTTCCGGGCGAGCGCGACGACCTGCGGATCGTTGTCGGCGTACAGCACCGTGGCGTCGGGTGCCACCTGGTGGGTGTTGTCGGCGGTGGGCAGGCCGGCGCCGATGTCGAGAAACTGCGTGACCCCGGCGGTTCCGGTGAGGTAACGCACGGCGCGGCCCAGGAACCGGCGGTTGCTGCGCGCCCAGGTGACGAGCCCGGGCAGGTGGCGGAGCATCTGTTCGGCGGCGGCGCGGTCGACGGGGTGGTTGTCGGTGCCGCCCAGCAGGTGATTCAGCAGCCGGGCCGAGTGTGCGACTTTCGGCGATGGCTCGGTCACAACCGGAGAGCGTAGCGATACCCGGCACCGGCGATATCGGCTGAATGGCCCTTTGACAGAGCGGTGGCCGCTCCCAGCACCTGGAGCGGCCACCGCCGTTGAACGGCATCAGGATAGTCAGTCGTCGCTACCGTGCCCACCGCCGCCGTGGTCGTCACCGGGCGGGTCGTCGTGCCCACCGCGCCCGCTGCCGCTACCGCCCTTGCCGCTGCCACTGTTGTCGTCGCTGCCGGAGCCGCTATTGCCGCTGCCGCTGTTGCCGCTGCCGCTATTGCCGCTGCCGCTATTGCCGCTGCCGCTATTGCCGCTGCCGCTGTTGCCGGAGCCGCTCTCCGCGCCCTTGTTCTCGAATCGCGTGATCGCGCCGGTCACCTTGTCGACGTGTACGTCGTACCGCACGCCGTTCTTCACGATCCGGACCTTCCACACGGCCCGCCCGTGCTCGAACTCCGACTCGACCCGCGTCACCGTGCCGCCGCCCACGTGGGCGAGCGCCGCGGCGGCCGCGAGGTCGCTCGGCACCACCTCGCCGCCGAGCGGTGCCGGCGCCGTCGTGGTCGGGCTGTCATCCGGGGACGTCGGCGAGGCCGTATCGGTGGGCGAGGCCGTGTCGTCGGGCGACGGCGAGTCGTCCGGCGACGGTGATCCGGTCGCCGCGACCGTTCCGGGCCGGCCGGAGTCGTCGGATCCGGCCGCGGCGAGGGCCGCCCCGCCGATGGTCAACGTGGCGAGGGCGGCGACCCCGGCCACCGCGAGTGCCTTGCGCTTCATGTCGTGAAACCTCCTGAACGTTGCTGTCAGGAGAGAGCGTCGCCGGAACCGCCCTATCACCACGCTGTGCGAACCCTAAGCCCCGGTTAAGCGCCCGCACCCACCCGAGTCGATCTTGCAGTTGTGGTGCCTATCAAAGTGCCACAAAACCGGGCCAAGCCGGCACCACAACTGCAAGATCAACTGCTTTGGGGACGGGGGCGGGGCGAGAGATCAGGCGGCGGCGATCGCCTCGATTTCGAGGAGCCATTCCTCGGCGTAGATGTCGCAGATGATCACGGTGAGGGCGGGGCGGTGGTCGCCCAGGATTTCGGCGCGGATGCGGCTGTTGGCGGCGCGGTGTTCGCGGCTGCCCAGGAACACGGTGACCTTCACGAGGTTCTCGACGCCCAGGCCGGCCTCGCCGAGCACGGCGAGCACGTTGCCCCACGCGATCCGGCACTGCGAATCGAAGTCTTCCGGAAGGTCGCCACCCCAGGGCGGCTGCCCGCTGACGAACACCAGGCGCTCCGCCCCGGTGACCAGGGTGCCGTGGGTGTAGCGGGCCGAACTCTCGGGCAGTGACGGTGGGTCGACGGGTTCGATCATCACGACGGCGACCATAGCTGACCGGGGAGTTCATACTTGGGCCATGGACGAGGACGTGGAGTTCGCCGGTGCGCTGATCCGGCTGTCGCTCGCCGTCCAGTATGTCCTTCAGGACCTCAGCCGCGAGCACGATCTCACGCCGCAACAGTCGGTGCTGCTGTCGTCGCTGCTCGAACGCCCGGTCGGCATGGCCGAGCTGAGCGACCGCCTGCACGTGGAGAAGTCGACGCTCACCGGCCTGGTCGACCGGGCCGAGCGGCGCGGCCTGGTGCACCGCACCCCCGACCCGTGCGACCGCCGGGCCCTGCGCGTCGCGCTCACCACGGAGGGCCGCGACATGGCCGACACGTTCTACCGGGCCGTCACCGAGGCGCTGCTGGCCCACCTCGACGGGCTGCCGGCGGAGACGGTGTGCCACCTCCGGTCGGCCGTGCCGCCCACCGCGACCATGTTCTGGGACGCGGTGGGCTGCTCCGCGCGTCAGCGCTGCATCGAATCGCCCTGACGCTCAGGCCGCACGCAGCGGCTGGAGCGCCGTGCTCCACGCGATCACCTGGTCGAGCAGCGCGCCCAGGTCGTCCTCCAACTGCTGGTCGGCGCGGAAGTCGGTCCAGTTCTCGAAGTACTGCTGGATCGGGATCGTCACCTGGGCCCGCACGTCGGCGACCATCAGCTCGCCGAGGATGAGCCGGAGGTGCTCGGCGGCCCGGGCGCCACCGGCGCGGCTGCCATAGCTCACGATCCCGGCGGCCTTGTTGTTCCACTCCTGGAACAGGTAGTCGACGGCGTTCTTCAGCGCGCCGGACGTGGAGTGGTTGTACTCCGGCGTCACGAACACGTACCCGTCGTACTGCGCGATCAGCGCCGACCACTCCTTGGTGTGCTGGTTGGCGTACTGGGCGAACATCGGCGGCTGCGCCTCGTCGAGGTGCGGCAGCGGGTGGTCGGCCAGATCGATCAGGTCGAAGTCGGCACCGCCCCGTTTCTGGGCCAGCTGGTGCACCCACTCGGCCACCTGCTCGCCCCGCCGCCCGGGCCGGGTGCTTCCCAGAATTACCGCGATCCGCGTCATCGACGTCTCCTAGTCACGTGAATATTCAACTCGAAGCTAGCGCCGATGACTTGAGCGGTCAAGTGATCGGAGATGTGTCACAGGACGGCTAAACTCATGGCGTGACGGGCGAGGGCGACTGCTGCGAACCCGCCTGGCTCGACGACCTGGAGATCGACGCCTGGCGGCGGCTCGCCGCCGTGCTCACCGTGCTGCCGAGCGAACTCGACGCGCAGATGCAGAAGCGGGCCGACCTCAACCAGTTCGAGTACCACGTGTTGTCGTACCTGTCCGAGGCGCCCGACCGCACCCTGCGGATCAGCGACCTGGCCACGCTGGTGCGCGGTTCGCTGTCGCGGATGTCGCACCTCATCAAGCGGCTCGAACGACGCGGCTGGCTGCGGCGCGAGCCGGCGCCCGAAGACGGCCGCTACACCAACGCGATCCTCACCGACGCCGGCTACGAGAAGGTGGTCTCGGTCGCTCCGGTTCAGCTCGACGTGGTGCGGCAACTGGTGCTGGGCCAGCTCACGCGCGTACAACTCAAGCAGTTGCGCGAGATCGGCAACCGGCTGCTCGCCAACGTCGACTCGTTCAAGTGCGTCGAGTGAACGTGGCCACGAAGTAGCCGACGCCGAACGGTGCCGCGCAGTACAGCAGGTCGGCATCCGCCTTCGGGAGGGCCGCGGCGAGCACCCGCAGGGCCGGGAACCCGGTGACCATCAGGTCGGTGGGATCGAGGGTGTCCATTGTGGAGAGTTCACCGTCCACTATGGACTTTTCCACCGACGCGTCGAACTTCTCGGCCCGTAGCGCCAGATCCGTCGAGGTCTTCAGGTTGCGGTGGGCGGAGCCGTCGGCCAGCACCAGCAGGGCATCGGCGCGCAATTCCGGAATACCGGCCGCGACCGTCCACACTCGACGGTCACCGCGGAAGCCGGCCTCGTCGAGCAGCCGGCCGCCCAGGCCCACGCCGAGCGGCACCGCGGGCGCGCCGACGAGCCTCGGTCCGCCGTAGGGCGCGAGGTCCGCGCGTCCCGTTGCCGGCCATTCGCGCGTCACCCCGCCCGCCGCGACGATCGCGACCACCTCGACCCCCGACGCCACGAGCCGCGCCGCCGCTTCCGCCGCGGCCGCGCGCACCGCGGCGGCCTCCGGGTCGTCGCCGGTGAGTTCCGCGGCCATCAGCGGCGCCGCGGGGCACAGCGCGGCCGCCGCGATCACGCCAACCCCCGCGTGGTGCGCCGCGGCGGACGGTCACCCGCGATCGACGCCACCATGTCGAGCACCTGCCGCGTCTGCCGGGTCTGGTGGACGCGGTAGACGCGCGCGCCCAGCCACGCGCACACCGACGTGGTGGCGAGCGTGCCCGTCACCCGGTCGTCGACCGGCGCGTCGAGGGTTTCGCCGACGAAATCCTTGTTGGACAAGGAGACCAGCACCGGCCAGCCGGTCGCGACCAGTTCGCCGAGGCGACGGGTCACCTCCAGCGAGTGCCACGTGTTCTTTCCGAAGTCGTGGGCCGGATCGATGATGATTCTGTGCGGGTCCACGCCGGTGCTTTCGGCTTTTTCGGCGAGTTCCACCGTGTGTTTCAGGACCTCGGCGACCACGTCGTCGTAGGCGACGCGGAACGGGCGGGTGCGCGGGGCCATCGGGCCGGCGTGCGCGCACACGATTCCCACGTCGAACTCGGCGGCGACGCCGGCGAGCTTGTCGTCGACGCCGCCCCAGGGGTCGTTGATGAGGTCGGCGCCGGCGGCGCACACCGCGCGGGCCACCTCGTGCCGGTAGGTGTCGACGCTGATCACGACGCGTGGGTACGCGGCCCGCACGGCGGCGACGAACGATGCGGTCCTGTCGATCTCCTCGGCCGCGTCGACGTCGGCGCCGGGACCGGCGGGCACGCCACCGATGTCGACGATGTCGGCACCCTCGGCGACCACCTCGTGCACCCGTTGCATGGCCTTCTCTTCGGCGAACGTGGCGCCGCGATCGTAGAAGGAGTCGGGGGTGCGGTTGACGATCGCCATCACCACCCGATCCGTGACCGTGAACTCCCGCGGGCCGAGACGGAGGACCGACGGCTTCACGGTGCGGCCGGCTGGTAGCGCAGGCCGTCCATGATCAGGTCGAGCAGCCGGCCGGCCTGGTCGGGGGTGACGGTGGCCAGCGCCACGGCGCCGACCGCCCGGAGCACGTCGTCGGGATCGACATCGTCGCGCACCTTCCGGCTTTCGACGGCCGCGCGCAGCAGCGTGGTGGTGGCGGCGAGCATCCGTTCCCAACTGCGGGCGAACGGGTCGCCGCCGGCCGCGATCAGCGCCCGGAGCGCCGCACCCATGCCGCGCTTGGTGGTCATGTAGTCGACGAACCGGTCCATCCAGGCGCGGATCGCCTCGTCGGGCGGCAGGTCCGCGAGGAGGTCGTCGGCGGCGTCGCAGAGCCGGCCGAGTTCGTTCTGGTACGCGGCGTCGACCAGCGCCTCGCGCGTGGGGAAGTGCCGGTACAGCGTCCCGATCCCGACGCCCGCGTCCTTCGCGATCGCGTCGAGCGTCGCCGCGTCGCCGTCCCGGGTGAAGGCCTCCACGGCGACCTCGAGGATGCGGTCGCGGTTGCGCTGGGCGTCGGCGCGCACGTGACTCCTCTCACTTGAAACCGGAGGATCCTCCGGTTAGCGTCGGTCTCAGCTACGAAACGGAGGATACTCCGCTTCGACGGTCCTTTGGAGGATCCCATGATCGTCACTCCGTTCACCGCGACCTCGACCGCTGTCGAGGTGGTCGACGGCATCGACCTCACCGGACGGCGGGCCGTCGTCACCGGTGGCGCGTCCGGCATCGGCGTCGAGACCGCCCGCGCGCTCGCCGGCGCCGGAGCCGAGGTCACGCTCGCCGTCCGCAACCTTTCGGCGGGCGGGAAAACCGCCGACGACATCATCGCGACCACCGGGAACAAGCAGGTCTCGGTGGGTTTTCTCGAGCTCGCCGACCCGGCGTCGGTGGCCGCGTTCGTCGCCGCCTGGGACGGACCGCTGCACCTGCTGGTGAACAACGCCGGGGTGATGGCGGCGCCGTTCTCGCGCACGCCGGCTGGGTGGGAACTGCAGTTCGCCACCAACCACCTCGGGCACTTCGCGCTGGCCACCGGCCTGCACGCGGCGCTGGCCGCCGGCGCGTCGGACACCGGCCGGGGCTCCCGGGTGGTGTCGGTCAGTTCGGCCGCGCACCTGCGGTCGCCGGTGGTCTTCGACGACATCCACTTCGAGCGGCGCTCCTATGAGCCGTGGAGCGCTTACGGCCAGAGCAAGACCGCGAACGTCCTGTTCGCCGTCGAGCTGACCCGGCGCTGGCAGGGCGACGGCGTCACCGCGAACGCTTTGCACCCCGGCGGCATCCGCACCAACCTGCAGCGCCACATCGCCGAGGCCGACCTCGACGCGCTCCGGCGGGCGGCCGGCGTCACCTCGTTCGCCTGGAAGAGCCCGGAGCAGGGCGCCGCGACCTCGGTGTTCGTGGCGACGTCGCCGCTGCTGGAGGGCGTCGGCGGTCGCTATTTCGAGGACGTCGACGAGGCCGGTCTCAACAAGCCGGGCGAGCGGACCGGGGTCGCCGCCTACGCGCTCGACCCGGAGTCGGCGTCGCGCCTCTGGGCGGTCAGCGAGGAGACGCTGCAGCGCTGACGCCCGCACCGGATGCGCCTTGCCGGGCGCCGGCGTGGGACAGTTGATCCGTGCGGATCGGGATCCTCGGGCCGTTGCGGGTAACCGGTGACGACGGGGCAGACGTGGAGGTCAGTGGTGCCCGGCTACGGGCGCTGCTGGCCCGGCTCGCCCTCGACCCCGGCCGCCAGCTCGCCATCTCCGCCCTCACGGACACGCTGTGGAACGGCGACGCCCAGCCGTCCGACCCGGCCAACGCCGTCCAGTCCCTGGTCTCCCGGCTGCGCCGGGCGGTGCCCGGTGTCCCGATCAGCTCCGGCCCCGGCGGCTACCGGCTCGACCTTCCGCTCGACGCGATCGACGCCCACCTCTTCGAACTGCTCGCCGCCAGCGGCCGGCGCGCGCTGGCCGACGGCGACCCGACCGCCGCCGGCAAGCACCTGCGAGCGGGGCTCGACCTCTGGCGCGGTCCGGCGCTCGCCGACCTGGCCGACGCGCATCCGGCCGTCGCCGCCCGGCTCGACGAGTTGCGGCTGGCCGCCATCGAAGACCGGATCGACGCCGAACTCCGGTGCGGCGCGGCGGCGGAGAGCCGGCTGGTCGCCGAGTTGGAGGAGCTTTCCGCCGCGCACCCGTTGCGGGAGCGGTTGGCGGCGCTGCGGATCAGGGCGCTGGCCGCGGCCGGCCGGCCCGCCGCCGCGCTGACGGCGTACGAGGAGGTCCGCGGGCGGCTGGCCGACGAGCTGGGTGCCGACCCGTCGTCGGAGCTGCGCGACGCCCACCTGGCCGTGCTCCGGGGCGAGCCGAAGCCGCCGAAGCCGGCTTCGTCCCGCGGGAACCTCCGGGCGGCGCTCACCACGTTCGTCGGGCGCGACGAGGAGATCGAACAGGTCATCAAGCAGCTCGGCGAGAACCGGCTGGTCACGCTCGTCGGCCCGGGTGGTGCCGGCAAGACCCGGCTGGCGTCGGTGGCGGCCGGTCAGTTCGCGGCCGCGTCGTCGACGCTCGCCGGCGGCGTGTGGCTGGTCGAGCTGGCACCGGTCACCGATCCGGGCGAGGTGTCGCGCGCCGTGCTCGACGCGGTCGGCCGCTCCGATCCCCGGCCCGACGCCCACAAGCCGGGCCTGCCGCGCGACACGATGGCACGGCTGGTCGAGTTGCTCGCGCCGACCGACACGCTGCTCGTGCTCGACAACTGCGAGCACGTGATCGAGGCGGCCGCCCGACTCGCCGACGACCTGCTGGCCGCCTGCCCGCGGCTGCGCGTGCTCGCGACGTCCCGGGAGCCATTGGCGATCGTGGGCGAGGTGCTCACACCCGTCCCCCCGTTGCGGTTGCCGACCGCGGACGCCGCGCCTTCCGAGGCGCTGACGTTCGCGGCGGTCCAGCTTCTCGCGGACCGCGCGGCCGCGGTCCGGCCGGGCTTTTCCGTGACGGACGACAACGTGCGCGCCGTTGTCGAGATCTGTCGGCGGTTGGACGGGCTGCCGCTCGCGATCGAGTTGGCGGCGGCGCGCCTGCGTGCGCTGTCACCGGCGCAGGTCGCCGACCGGCTCGACGACCGGTTCCGGCTGTTGACCGGCGGCAGCCGCACGGCGCTGCCCCGGCACCGCACGCTGCGGGCGGTGGTGGCGTGGAGCTGGGATCTGCTGACCGAGGACGAGCGGCGCCTCGCGGAGCGGCTGGCGGTGTTCCCGTCCACGGTCACCCCGGAGAGCGCGGCCGGCGTCACCGGCTTGACCGACGCGACCGAGGTGCTCGACGCCCTGGTGGACAAGTCGCTGCTGCAGGTGGTGAGCGACGGCCGGTTCCGGATGCTGGAGACGATCCGGGAGTACGGCCTGGAGAAGCTCGCCGAGGCCGGCGCGGTCGCCGACGCCCAGCGCGCACACACGGCGTACTTCCTGAGCCTGCTGCAGGAGGCCGAACCGCACCTGCGCACGGCGCGGCAGTTGCCGTGGCTGGATCTGCTCGACGTCGAGCGGGAGAACATCTACGGGGCGATGCACTTCGCGTGCGACGCGGGCGACTCCGACAGCGCCATGCGGATGGGTGCGCTGCTGATGTTCCCGCTCTCGATCCGCGACGACTTCCAGCAGTCGGCGTCGTTGCTGGACCGCGTGCTGGCGTTGCCCGGCCCGGCACCGGCCGGTGCCCGCGCCGTGGTGCGGGCGATGACCATGATCAGCCGGGTGTTCTCGGGCTCGGGCATGCCCGAGCCGGGCGCGGTCGACCGGCTGATCGAGGAGGTCCGCCGCACCGACCCGACCGAGTACCCGTTCGTGCTGCTGATCGAGCCGATGGTCACGCTGTTCACCGACGACACCGCAACGGGCCTGGCCGCCGTCGAACGCGGGCTCGCCACGGATCCCGACAACTGGATGCGCGCGATGCTGCACATGCTGCGCGGCCAGATCGAGGAGAACGACGGCGACGCCGAGGGCATGCTGCACGACCAGAGCATCGCCCGCGAACTGTTCCGGGAGACGGGCGAGCGCTGGGGCCTGTCGATGTGCCTGGCCCAGCTCGCCGACGCCCACACCAAGCGCGGTGACTACGACGCCGCCGCCGCGTCGCTGAGCGAGTCGCTGGCGCTGGCCCGCCAGGTCAACGCGGAGGCCGACGCCTGGTATCAACAGATCTGGCTGGCGGCGTTGCGGGCCCGGCGCGGCGACGTCGCGGGCGCGCGGGCCGAGCTGACCCGGCTGGTCGACGAGGTCGATCACGAGCGCGACTCCCGCTCGGGCGCGTGGGCCCTGTTGATGCTCGGCGACCTGTCCCGGCAAGCCGGTGACCTCGACGAGGCCCGGTCGTACTACACCGCCGCCTGGGACCGGAACGAGGCCGCCACGATGTCGCCGCCGCAGTTCCGGGCGCTGCTCAAGGCCGCTCACGCCTACCTGGCGCTCGAATGCGACTCCCCCGCCGAAGCCCACGAGCACCTCGTCGAGGCGGCCGGGTATGCCCTGGACGGTCGCGACATGCCGGTGGTCGCCGCGGTCGGCGTCGCGACGGCCACCTACTGGGCCGCGGCCGGCTCGCCGGAGCGGGCGGCCGAGGTGCTGGGCGCGGCGGACAAGATCCGCGGCCACCCGGACCGCTCCAACCAGGACGCTGAGCGCCTGGTCACGAAGCTGCGCACGTCCGTCGGCGACGCGGCGTTCGAGGCCGCATATTCGAGGGGACGCGCGTCCAGCCGGGTCGAGGCCCTGAAGCACCTCGACCCGGCGTCCTGATTCTCTTCTTTCCGCCTTTACGCCCCTCGGCGTTCATGGGTTATGCGCGGCGCCGGTAGGCCCACACCGCGAGCGGCGCGAACACCGCGACGATCCCGGCCGACCACATCAACGTCTGCAGGACCGGCGTGGCCACCGGCCCACCGAGCATGAGGCCACGGGCGGCCTCCATCACGTCGGCGACCGGGTTGATCTTGACCCAGGCCTGCAGCCAGCCCGGCAGCGTGTCGGTCGGCACCATCATGTTCGTGCCGAACGTCAGCGGGAACAGCACCAGGAACGCGGTGCCCTGAACGGCACCCGGCTCCCGCATCAGCATGCCGACCAGCACGAAGACCCAGGTGACCGCGAACGCGAACAGCATCGTCAGCAACGCGGCCGCGATCGTCGACAATGGGTTGGTGCCGATCCGGAAGCCGATCGCATAGCCGAACCCGATCAGCACCACGATCGACACCACGAACCGGATCATGTCGCCGAGCACGGAGCCGATCAGCGGCGCCGACCGGGCGATCGGCAGGCTCCGGAACCGGTCGAACACGCCCTTCTTGATGTCCGTGTTCAGGCTGACGCCGGTGGAGATGCTCGCGAACATCACCGTCTGCACCATGATCGCCGGCAGCAGGAACTGCAGGTACGCGTGTTGCGATCCGGAGACCGCCCCACCCAGCAGGTACACGAAGATCACGACGAACATCACCGGCTGGAGCGTGACGTCGAGCAGCTGCTCCGGCGTACGGAGGGTCTTGATCAGGCTGCGCCGGGCGAGCGCCAGGCTGTGCTTGGCCGACCGGAACGGGCTCCGCGCCGGAGGATCCGCCCGGGCCTCGGGCTTTGTGGTCGGTTGGGGTCGGTGGGACGTGATAGTGCTCATGCCGCCATCTCCAGCTCTGTCTGCTTGTGGATAGTGCTCATGCCGCCATCTCCAGTTCTGTCTGCTTGTGGATTGCGCTCATGCCGCCATCTCCAGCTCTGTCTGCTTGTGACCGGTCAGGGTGAAGAAGACCTCGTCGAGGCTGGGCAGCCGGAGCGCCAACTCGACGACGCCGATGCCCGCCTCGTCCAGCCGCCGGACCACGGCGGTGAACGCCATGTCCCCCTCGACCGGCACCGTCAGCACCCCGCGCATCGGCGACTCGGGCTCCGCCCCGGACACGGCCCGCAGGATGTCCATCGTGTCGCCCAACCTGGCCGGATCGGTCGGCCGCACGACCACCGTCTGCGCCCCGGCAAGGCTCTTGAGCTGTGCCGGAGTGCCGTGCGCGATAACCTTCCCGTGGTCGATCACCGAGATCTCGTCGGCCAGCGCGTCGGCCTCCTCCAGGTACTGCGTGGTGAGCAGAACCGTCGACCCCTCGGCGACGAGGGACCGCACCACGCCCCACATGTCCTCACGCTTGGCCGGGTCGAGCCCGGTGGTCGGCTCGTCCAGGTAGATGACGTCGGGCCGCCCGACGAGGCTGGCCGCCAGGTCGAGCCGCCGACGCATGCCGCCCGAGTACGTCTTGGCCGGCCGGTTGGCCGCCTCGGTCAGGTCGAACCAGGCCAGCAGCTCCACTGAGCGCGCGCGGGCGTCCCGCCGCGACATGTCGAGCAGCTCACCGATCAGCACCAGGTTCTGGGTGCCGGTCAGATCCTCGTCGACCGAGGCGTACTGCCCCGTCAACCCGATCACCCGGCGCACCTTGCCCGGATCCTTCAGCACGTCGTACCCGGCGACCGTCGCCGTGCCGGCGTCCGGCCGCAGCAGCGTCGCCAGGATGCGCACCGCCGTGGTCTTGCCGGCACCGTTGGGACCCAGCACGCCGAGCACCATGCCCGGCCGGGCGGCCAGGTCGATCCCGGCCAGAGCGGTGGTCGACCCGTACCGCTTGACGAGGCCTTCAGCCGTGAAGGCGAATTCCAGCGAACTCATGCCACCGAGACTGGCAAGAGGGGCTGGCATGCCGCGCACATGCCGCTGTCACAGCGATGCCAGCGCCCTCAGCGCGCCCGGTCGGGTTTGGCGGGTCAGAGCAGGCCGGCGAGTTTGTAGAGCACGAGGGACCCGGCCACCGCCACGTTCAGCGAGTGGCCGGTTCCCACCATCGGGATCTCCACGACCGAGTCGAGCAGGGGAAGCGCTTCCGGCGGGATGCCCTCGGACTCGTTGCCGAGCACCATCACGGTCCTCTTGCGGGCGGCCGGCAGGTCGCCGAGGCGGACGGCGTCGTCGGCCAGTTCGACACCGACCACCGCCGAACCACCCGCCCGCTGCGCGGTGAGCCAGTCGACCGGCCGGTTCAGCCAGTGCACGCACGACCGGTGCCGCAACGTGTTGCCGCGGGCCAGTGCCTCAGTGACCCACGGCCGGCGGGGAACGGCGAGGCACGCACCGACCGCGTCACAGGTACGCAGGAGCGTGCCGAGGTTCGCGTCGTATTTGGGCCACAGCGGTGCGGCCATCAGATGGTTCCAGCAGCGGTGCGGACGTCGCCGTCGCTGCGTCTTCAACTCGGCCCGGGTCCGGACCCACGTCCCGGCGGTCATGCGGTGACGGGGCGGAGCCCCTTTCCGTCGTTGCTATGCATCATCACAGGGTACGTCGTGCTCCTTCCTCCGTGGTGGTCAGTTGTGCTCCAGCGCTACATGCGGGAGCTTGCGGGCGATCTTGGGCAGGTACCACGCTTGCCGGCCGAGGATGTACATCACGCCGGGCAGGATCAGGCACCGGATTACCAGCGCGTCGACCAGGACCGCCACGGCCAGCCCGAGCCCGAACTGCTGCAGCATGCGGTCGGGGCTGAACAGGAACGCCCCGAACACCACGATCATGATCGCGGCGGCCGCCGTCACCACCTTGCCCGTGGTTGCCAGCCCTTCCCGGACGGCCGCCGACGCGTCGCCGCGCCGCATCCACTCCTCGTGCATCCGGGCGAGCAGGAACACCTCATAGTCCATCGACAGCCCGAACACGATCGCGAAGATCATCACGGGTACGTATGCCTCGATCGGTCCTGGTGGCACCCCGAACATGCCCTCCTGGAACACCAGCGTGATCACACCCATCGCGGCCGCGACGCTGAGCAGGTTCAGCACGGCGGCCTTGATCGGAATGAGCACCGACCGGAACACCACCAGGAGCAGCAGCATCGAGACGCCGACGATCACCAGCACGAACAGGGGCAGCCGGCTCGCCACCGCGTCGGAGTAGTCGACGACGGCGGCGGTGCTGCCGCCCACGAGGAGCGTGGCACCGGTCTGCGCCTCGACCGGTGGGAGCACGTCGGTACGCAGGCGGTTCACCAGTTCGCCCGTCGCCCCGTCCTGCGGCTTCGACTCGGGCAGCACGATCAGCATGCTCACACCGTCGCCGACCTGCGGGACGACCGCCGCGACTCCGTCTGCTCGACCGAGCGCCTCCTGTGCCGCACGCGCCGCGGCCGCGTCGCCACCCTCGACCACGACCACAAGCGGTCCGTTGTATCCCGGGCCGAAGCCCTCGGCGAGCAGGTCGTACGCCTGCCGACTGGTGGACCCGGGCGCGTCGTTTCCGGCGTCGGCGAAGCCCAGTTGGAGGTTCAGCGCGGGCGCGGCGAGCGCCAAGATGGCCAGTGCCGGGACGATCACCGCGAGCCACCGCCGGCGCTCGACGGCGTTGGCCAGCCGTCGCCATCCGTCACCGTCGGGACGCCGACCGCGCGCCTGCCGCTTCTCCGCCCGACGCCGCACCGACCTCTCGATCCGCGCGCCGAACAGCGCGAGGAGAGCCGGCAACAGGGTGAGCGCGGCGAACATCGTCATCAGCACGGTGAGCGCCATCGCCACCGCTACGCCCTGCAGCGAGCCGAGGCCGAGCAGCACCAGCCCGAGCAGCGCCACGATCACCGTGCACCCGGCGAAGAAGACCGTGCGGCCCGCCGTGTCGAGCGCCCGGGAAACGGCCCGGTCCCGTGGCATCCCCTCGATCAGCTCGGACCGGAAGCGGGAGAACACCAGTAACGCATAGTCGATGCCGACGCCGAGGCCGACGAGGATCATCAGCGGAGCGGTGAAGTCGGCCACCGTGGCGACGTGCGACGCCAGCACGGTGAGCCCGAGCGCGGTACCGACCGCGAACACGGCGATCACGATGGGCAGGCTCGCGGCGAGCAGCGACCCGAACAGCAGCACCAGGATGACGAGAGCGGCCATGAGGCCGATCCCTTCGGCGGCGCCACCCTCGCTCTCCTCGGCGTTGCGTACCGCATCACCGCTCAGTTCGACGCGCAGCCCGTCGCCCTCCGCCGCCTGGGCGGTACTGATCAGATCACGCACCGCGGGCGCCGGTACCTGCTCGGCCGAACCGTCGAGCGTCACGGTGGCATAACCGATCGTGCCGTCGGCCGACACCGCGACGAACGGACCCGCGACCGCCGCGACGTGCGGCAACCCGCGCACCGCCACGAGCATCCCCTCGACCTTGGACCGCGTGCCGCTCTGATCGAGGCCGCCCCCGCTCTGCATGACGATCTGCACGGTGGCGCCGGCCTGCGCGGGTGACTCCCGTTGCAGCACCTCCAGCGCACGCTGGGAATCGGTGCCCGGCAGGGAGAAGTCGTTGCGGTAGTCGTCGCCCAGCACCTGCGATCCGACCGTGACGCCGGCCAGCGCGACCACCCACAGCACCAGCGCGATCCAGCGCCGCCGGTAGGCCCACCCGGCCATTCGCTCGAACACGCTGGGCCGTGCAGTGGCCCGTCCCTCGAGTGTTGCGGTCATGGCGGCGACGCTAGAAATCGGAACCGCTCGGCGACAATCGCCCCACGGAGGGGTCCTGTCGTACCCCCGTGGGGGGACGGCAGATGCCTCCACGGGGCGATCCGGCGCGGCGGTCCCGGCGCCTACCCTGGACCGCATGAAATGGCGTGGCCCGGTACTCGACGCGATGGCGGCAGCCGTCGCGACCGTCGTCACGCTCGCGATTCTTTCCGAGGGCGGGCTCGGCACGGCCGACCAGGGCTACCACGTGCTCGACGAGGCGGGCCTCCTGCTCGCCATGCTCACCGGTGTGCCGCTCGTCGTGGCGCGGCGCTGGCCGGCAGCGGTGTTCACGGTCGTGTCGGTGGCGAGCATCGTCCTGTTGCACATGAGGTACCCGCTCGACATTCCGCTCGGTCCCCTCTACGCGGCGTACGTTCTCGTGCTCGCGTGGGGCGGGGCCGGAACGTTGCGCCGCACCGTGTCGGCCGTTGCCGTGGTCGCGTACGTGCCGCTGGTCATGGTCACGCTCAGTTTGAGAGGCGTCGACATCTGGGCGGTGTTCACCGAACTGAGTACGTGGGAGCTGGCCATGACCGGGATGTGGTTCGCGGCCGAACGCACCAGGCTGCGCCAGGCCGCACTCGACGCGGCCGAGGAACGCGTCCGGCGGAGTGAGCGCGAGGCGGAGCGCGAGAACCGGCTGGCCGCCGCCGAGGAACGCACCCGTATCGCCCGTGAACTGCACGATTCGGCCGGGCACGCCATCAACGTCATCCTGGTGCAGGCCGGCGCGGCGCGCCTGCTGCACACGCGTGACCCCGAGGCGTCGCTGCGGGCCATCGGGACGGTGGAGGAGGTTGCCCGCGCCACGATCGTCGACATCGACAGGATGGTGCACGCGCTGCGGACCGAAGACGTCGAGCCGGTCCCGGCCGATCCGGCTGCGCTCCGGGAACTCCTTGAGCATCACCGGCGTTCCGGGCTCCAACTGGCCACCACGTTCGGCGGCGAGCAGCGGTCGTTGCCGCGGAGCGTCGCGTGGGCCGCGTACCGGATCCTGCAGGAGGCGCTCACCAACGCGACGCGCCACGGTAACGGCAGTGCGGCGGTCGAGGTCGAATACGGGACGCATGCGATGGAGATCGCGGTGTCCAATCGAACGGCAGCCAACGGCGCGAACGCTGGCAGAAGAAGCGAAGGCACGAACGGCAGCAACGGCAGCAACGGCAACGGAGCGAGCGCCGGCGGCGGCAACACCGGCAACCTCAGCGGAGCGAACGGCGATACCGGGACCGGCGGCACCGGCGGCGGCGCGAACGACACCCCACTCGGCGACCGGCCGAACGGCGGCCACGGGCTCATCGGTATGCGGGAACGCGCAACCCTCCTCGGCGGCACATTCGCGACCGCAACCGAGGCGGGAACGTTCCAGGTCCGAGTGCAGCTGCCGTACGACGCAACAGCCCGGGCAACCCGATGACACCGCTACCGGTGCTGCTCGTCGACGACGACGGGCTCATGCGGGCCGGGTTGCGGGCCGTCCTGTCGACCGATGACCGGTTGTTGGTGGTCGGGGAGGCGGCCGATGGGCGGGAGGCGATCGCCGCCACGCGGCGGTTGGGGCCGCGGGTGGTGCTCATGGACGTCCGGATGCCCGACATGGACGGCATCGCGGCCACCCGGGAGATCGTGCGGGTGGCACCCGAGGCGCGGGTGCTGATGCTCACCACGTTCTCCGACGACGACTACGTGCTCGGAGCGCTTCGGGCGGGCGCCTCCGGGTTCATGCTCAAGCGCACCCAGCCGGAGGAGCTGATCGCGGCCATCCACACGATCGCGGGCGGGGAGTCGCTGCTGTCGCCGACGGTTACCACCACGGTGATCGACCGGTTGGCGCGGGAGCCGGAACCGGATCCGGCGGTGAGTCGCCGGCTGCGGCTGTTGACGCCGCGCGAGCGCGACGTGCTCCTGCTGATCGCGCGGGGGCTCACCAACGCGGAGATCGCGGCCTCGCTGCAGGTGGAGGAGTCCACGATCAAGACGCACGTGAAGCGGATCCTGTCGAAGCTCAATTTGCGAGACCGGGTTCAGGCGGTCATCTTCGTCTATGAATCCGGGCTGGTGCGGGCGGGCGAGGCCCATCCTCCGGTCGCGGCGCGCGAGGCTCATCCGCGGATCTAGGCCGCGCGAGACCCGACTGTGCGCGGTCACTCATATGTTCGTCGCCTCGCAAGTCACAGCAAACTCACAGGAGACGAACGTGCAGGTCAGGGGTGTTTGTGTCATCGACCGTACGGGCGTACGTGTTAGTGTGCCTTGGTGTCCGAAGGTTGTAGTACCGGGCCGCTGACGCAGCGGCCATACATACGCACATGTTGATTCTCGTCGGCCTCGTCCTGATTGTCGTTCTGACGGCCGCCACCGGATACTTCGTCGCGCAGGAGTTTGCGTACGTTGCTGTCGATCGGGGGCGCCTGCGGGCGGCGGCAGAGAAGGGCGACAAGGCCTCGGAACGCGCCCTCTCCGTCACATCGCGGTTGTCTTTCATGCTGTCCGGGGCACAGCTCGGCATTACGGTCACAGCACTGGTCGTCGGCTATGTCGCGGAGCCGTATCTGGGGCAGGGGCTCGCCGATCTGTTGGGTCTCACGGGTGCGAACGAAGCGTTGTCGGTACTGGCGGCGTTGTTGTTCGCCACGATCGTCCAGATGGTGCTCGGTGAGCTCGCACCGAAGAACCTCGCGATCGCCCGGCCCGAGGCGCTCGCGCGGTCGCTGTCGCGGTCGACGCTCGTCTACCTCGCGGTGGCGGGTCCGCTGATCCGGTTGTTCGACGCCACGTCGAATCGCCTGCTGCGGCGGGTCGGCATCGAGCCGGTCGAAGAGCTGCCGCAGGGTGCGACCCGGGAGGACCTCGACCGCATCATCGCCACCTCGCACGCCGAGGGCCTGCTCGACCCCGACACGTCGCGGCTGCTCGACCACGGGCTCGACTTCCGGACCCGCACCGCCGGCGAGGTGATGGTGCCGCGCGTCGACGTCGTCACGATCCGGGCGACCGCGCCGGCGGTCAAGGTGGTGGAGCTGCTCGACACCGGCCACACGCGGTTTCCGGTGACCGGTGACGCGGTCGACGACGTGCTGGGCATCGTCGCCGTGGCCGACGTCGTCGAACTGGAACCGGGAGAACGCCAGGAAAAAACCGTGGAGCAACTGGCGAAGCCCGCGGTGCTCGTCCCCGAGACTTTGCCACTGCCGGCGGTGCTGGAGGCGCTCCGCGCGGAGCACCGCCAACTCGCCTGCGTCATCGACGAGTTCGGCGGTTTCGCCGGTGTGATCAGCCTGGAGGATATCGCCGAGGAACTGGTCGGCGAGATCCGCGACGAGGACGACCCGGCCGAGCCGACGGCCGAACGGATCGACGACAACCAGTGGCTCGTGCCCGCCCGCTGGCGGCTCGACGAGGTCGACGATGCCACCGGCATCGCCCTGCCCGACAGCCACCTTTACGAGACGCTGTCCGGCCTGGTGCTGCAACGCCTCGGCCGCACGGCGGAACCGGGCGACGAGCTCACCGTCGACCTGCCGCCCGAAGACGGAACCGGCGAGCAGTTGAAGGTCACCCTGCGGGTGGAAACCGTCCGGAGACACGTCCCGGAACGGGTGAGGATCCAGAAATGAGCACCGGCTGGTCCCTGACCGTATCCCTCGTACTCCTGGTATTGAACGCGTTCTTCGTGGCGGCCGAGTTCGCGCTCGTCGCGTCGAAGCGACACCGGCTGGAACGGGCCGCCGCCAGCGGAAGCCGGGCCGCGCGCTCGGCGCTGGCCGGGGTCCGCGAGCTGTCGATGATGCTCGCCGGCGCCCAACTCGGAATCACGCTCTGCACACTCGGCCTGGGCGCGCTCGCGAAACCCACCGTCGCGCACCTGCTCGAGCCCGCGTTCGAAGCGACCGGCCTGCCGGAAAGCGCCGCATACGTCGTGTCGTTCATTCTCGCCGTTACCGTGGTGGGTTTCCTGCACGTCGTGCTCGGTGAGATGGCACCGAAGTCATGGGCGATCAGCCATCCGGAGACGTCGGCGCTGCTGCTCGCCGTCCCGTTCCGGTCGTTCACGTGGCTCACCCGCCCGGCCCTGGTCGCGCTCAACGGGCTGGCCAACGCGTGCCTGCGGCTGGTGAAGGTCGAGCCGCAGGACGAACTCGCCCAGGCGCACGGTCCCGAGGAGTTGCGGATGCTCATCGAGTCCTCGCGGGAACACGGCACGCTCGGGCGCATCGAGCACGACCTGCTCACGGCGATGCTCGGGCTGCAGAAAACCACCGTCCGCCAGGTGATGACACCGGCCGCCGACATCGTCACGGTCCGCGCGGGCGCCGCGGCCCGCGAGGTGGAAAAGGTCAGTCATAAGGCGGGACGCTCGCGCATCGCCGTCGTCGAGGAAAAGGCGCTCGTTGGCATCGTCCATATCCGGGACGCCGTGCGCGCGACCACGTCCGGTCGCGCCGCGACCGCGGCCGACCTGATGGCGTCTCCGCTCCGGGTCTCCGCCGACCTGCCGGTGGCCGGCGCCGTCCGCGCGATGCGCGAGCATCGCGTGCAGATCGCGGTCGCCGTCGGCGTCGATGACGACGACGTGGTCGGCATCGTCGCGCTGGAGGACCTTCTCGAGGAGATCATCGGCGAGTTCGACGACGAGACCGACCCGGCGCCGGCGGCCGTGGCGAAAAGCCGTTGAGGTCAAGCGAATATCGCGATTGCCCACAACGCCCAACTTGTACTTTCGGCTGAGAGTCAAAACGGGCGCTTACACTGAGGTCGGATGCAGTGGGTGGGTTAAAACGGGAGGCGTGACAGTTATGACGGCTTCCGTTCCGCGCGGTGCAGAATCGTGGACCCTCGACGATCTCTTCGACCTACCCAACGACGGCAACCGGTACGAGCTCATCGAGGGGAGACTGCTGGTGAGCCCGGCACCGGCGCGACCACACTTCCGAGCGGCGACCCGCCTGCACAGGCTGCTGCTCCGCGCCGCGCCCGAGTACCTGGCCGTCGGCCAGAACGCCGGTCTCGTCGACGGCCCGAAGAAGCAGACATACTTCATTCCCGACCTCGTCGTCGTTCCCGACTCTGTACTCGACCTCGACGGGCCGGCGCTCCTTCCGGCGGTAACGCTGCTCGCGGTGGAGATACTGTCGCCCGACAGCGCCTCCACCGACGACGTGACCAAGCGGTACTGGTACGCCCGGTTGGGCATCCCGCAGTACTGGATCGTCGACCCGAAGGGCCGGCAGCTTGCCGTCATGCTGCTCCGCACCGACCGTCCGCAGTACCGCGACGCGGTGGTGGTGCGGGCCGGCGAGACATGGCAGACCGATACCCCGTTCCCGATCGAACTCGACCCGGCCGCGTTCTGCTGACGGCGGGGCGGCACGGAACCTAACGGCGGGACGGCACAGAACCTAACGACGGGGCGGCACCGCAACACGCATAAGGTCTTCCGCCACCACAACCGTGCCGCCGAACACCGCCGATGCCTCCGCCATGAACAGCGACGGGTCCTGGTACCGCTGCGAGAAGTGGGTCAGCACGAGCGTCCGCACACCGCACTTCTCCGCGACGGCGGCGGCCTGCCGCGCGGTCATGTGACCGTACTCGGCGGCGATGCCAGCCTCGGTGTCGAGGAACGTCGACTCGATCACCAGCATGTCGACGCCGTCGGCGAGCGCGTACACCGCGTCGCACAGCCGGGTGTCCATCACGAACGCGAACCGCTGGCCGGGCCGCACCGTGCTCACGTCGTCGAGGTCGACGTCGCCGAGCGAACCGTCGCGTTGCAGCCGGCCGATGTCCGGGCCGGCGATGCCACGCTCCGCCAACAGCGACGGGAGCATGCGGCGGCCGTCGGGTTCCACCAGGCGGTAGCCGAACGCCTCGGCCCCGTGGTCGAGCCGCATCGCCGAGAACGTGCCGAACTCACCGGTGGCGATCACACCGTCACTTGTCAGCGGCTCCTCGTGCAGGTCGACGGTCTCGTAGAACGGCGTCGAGTACCGCAACCGGGCGAAGAACTCCGCGCCCGACGCGGGATAGTGCGCGACGACGCGATGCGGAACGCGGTCGAGGTTCAGCCGGAGCACCACACCCGGCACACCCAGGCAGTGGTCGCCATGAAAGTGCGTGAGGCACAGGCGGGTGATGTCGGACGCCGACACACCCGCGAAAGCCATCTGCCGCTGCGTCCCCTCGCCGGGGTCGAACAGTAAACCCTCGTCGTCCCACCGCAACAGGTAACCGTTGTGGTTCCGGACCCGGGTCGGCGCCTGGCTGGCGGTTCCTAGTACGACAAGCTCCCGTGGTGCCACAAACCGACCATAACTTCGGGGCCAACGGGTTTACCGCAAGGTCCACATGTCGCAGCCGTTGCGGGGACGCCGTGAACTGACACTGGTCAGTAGCATGCACGGCATGTCCTCCCGAGCCCGGCGCGCAGACAACGATGCGCAGCAGTCCGACCGCGATGCGTGGCGGGCCGAGCTCGACACCCAGTTGACGGGCGAAGACCGTCCGGTGGACGCAGAGCGCACCGGCGAGATCCCGCGCCAGCGCCAACCGGATGAGTCGGAAAAGTCCGAAAGCGCCGGCAACGGCGCCGGACGCGGGTTCGGACGCACCATCCACGAGACCGAGACCGACAGCGAGACCGAAGACGACGAGGCGGCACCTCCGCCCCGCCGGCGGAAGCGGCGCACCCGGCGCGTCGTGCTGATCTCGCTGCTCGTCCTGCTGTTGCTCGTCGGTGGCGGCGTCACGGCCGGTGCGCTGTACCTGCGGTCGGTCGAGAACGACGTCGATCGCGTCGACGCGTTCGAGGAGGTGCCGGTCGAGTCGCGGCCCGACAAGGTCGAGGCGGCCAAGGAGGCGTTGAACTTCCTCGTTCTCGGCAGCGACACCCGCGACCCCGAGAGCACCGGCGGGTCGCGCACCGACACCATCATCGTGGCGCATCTCACGCACGACCGGTCGAGCGCACAGCTCATCTCGATCCCGCGTGACACGTGGGTGCACATCCCGAAGTCCGCCGACGGCAAGAACGGCAACACCAACGCGAAAATCAACGCCGCGTTCGCCTGGGGTGGCATTCCGTTGATGGTGCAGACCGTCGAGGCGTACACCGGGGTACGTATCGACCACGTGGTCGTGGTCGACTTCGCCGGGTTCAAGGAGATCATCGACGCGCTGGGCGGCATCGAGATCAACGTCGAAGAGTCGTTCACCTCGACGCACTCGCTCACCGAACCGAACGGCCGTCGCCATTTCGAGGCGGGTCTCCAGACGATGGACGGCACCACCGCCCTCGACTACGCCCGCGAGCGGTACGTGTTCTCCGATGGCGACTTCGCCCGCATCCGGCACCAGCAGCAGGTGATCAAGGCGATCCTCGACAAGGCGTCGTCGGGTGGCCTGCTCACCAACCCCGGCCGGCTGAACTCGTTCCTGCGGGCCACCGCCGACGCGGTCGCCGTCGACCAGACGCTCAGCATCCTGAACATGGCCTCCGAACTGCGTCACCTGCGCAGCGGCAACCTGACGTTCGGCACCAGCCCGTCGAAGGGCACCGACATGATCGGCGACCAGAGCGTCGTGGTGCCCGACACCGACAAGGCCAAGGCGCTGTTCGACGCCGTCCGCCGCGACGCGACAGCGGAAATTGCCGCGAGCCTCTGAGACCCGGCGGCTACCATCCGCGCCGCGCTGCGATCCGCCCCTTTTGGGTGGTAGGAACCGAGGCCGATACGGTTGCCGTCCACCCGTCGACAGACTGGCGGAGTGACACGGGGCAAAAAGCTGTTCGAGGGCGTCAGCCACATTCTTGAAGACGGCGAAACCATCCAGCACGTCGTCGACGGAGCGTACGAGGTCGACGGAAGGTCCGCCCGGCACGGCCTGGTCGTAGCCACCGACCGGCGCCTGCTGCTGTACGCGCTGTCCATCTACGGCAAGCACGAGGTCGACTCGTTCAGCTACGGCTCGATCGCGTCGTTCGAGCAGTCACGCGGCCTCATGGGCGGCTCGATGTCCTTCGCCACGGCCGACACCCGGGCCACCGTCAAGTTGATCCCGCCCGGCTCCACCTTCACCCGGTTCTGCACCTGGCTGCACGCCCGGATCGCCCCGACCCCGACCCCGGTGCAGGCCCAGGCGTAGGGCGGCGGTGCTCCCGTTGATTGATCAGACCCGCGGAAACCCCAGGCCCGGATATGCCGACGCAGGTCAACCTGGCCATCGGTACACTACGGACTCGCGCCCTCGTAGCTCAGGGGATAGAGCAACGGTTTCCTAACACGGTGACACGATCTTGGTGGTACGCCGCTGACCTAGGGCTTTGGCGTTTGCGATCTCCATTTTCCGGTCGCAAGCAGGGGGTTGTGTGTTCGATGGGTACACCATCAATCTCTATCGATGCTGTGTCCGGCTGACCTGCGGGCATGCGGGGCGATATGGCGCGCGGCCAGTCGGTGCGCCCACACCAGGGGGCCGGTCGGGAGTGGTTCGGCACGCGCGACGTCGTTGACGTTTCGCGCCGCGGACTGGGTTGCCAGGCACGATGCAGCGCGATAATGCGCTGCCACGGGACCGTGACGCTGGGACAGCCGGGTAGGTCGTACGCCGGTAGGTCAAGCGCGGCGGTGGCTGGGCCGACCGCCTGTGGGCAGACAACGAGTTCGGCGTGGTCGAGAGTGTTGGGCTCGCCTGCGGCGATGATCAGGACTGGTCGCGCCTCGATCGCTGCGCCCGACCAGTCTCGGGCATCGTCAACCCCGGCCGCGCGCTGCCTCCCCGGCCGCTATCGAGATGACGATCGCGCTGGCTGGAGGACGTCTTCGGTGACGTCTACGAATCCGAACTGCTGAGCCATGTAAAGGACGGCTTGCCGGATCAGCGCCTGTCGCGCGGATCGATCGAGGCGCGGGGGCGCCGTGACGGTAACGGACATCGTGGAGAGCGAACCACGGTCGCTGCGACCGAGCGGGCTCAGGTCGATGTAGGTGTCGAGCGTTGGCGCACCACCGGCGCCGTTCTGATCGAAGCGGCGTTCCGCGCTGACATGAAGTTCGACCGTCGGAGGAGCCACCCAGATCGTTTGGCGTTCGGTTCCCGCGACCACGGCGCACAGCGTCTCGGTGGCAGTTTGCCAGGCCACCATGAGTAGGTCGATCAGCTCGTAGATCGACAACCGCATGTCGGTGGCGGCCGTCGCGGCGGCCGCGGTCAAGGCGTTGGTCCATGCCGGGAGGTTCTCGATGCGCAACTCGGCGCACGTGACAACCGACGAGTTCATCGCGTTGGGCAGAGCCGTCATCACTTCTGCGGACAACGCAACCTGATCACCTGGCTTGGTGATCCTCGACGAGTAGCTGAACGCGTCGAGGGCATTGCGGTTGGGCCCGCGGACCCAATGAGCCGGAGTGAGCGCCGCACCCCGGCTCTGGCACAACGCGCTGATCTGCGCCACGAACTCGCTGACCGGCAGCGCTTGCTCGAGGTCGCGTCGGCGGGTCGGGGTGATCTGAAGTTCGCGGGCATCGGCCCGGGGCAGGACAGCCAAAGCCCGGATCCGCAGTTGCTGAGCAGCACGGTCGGCGGTCCAGTAGCCGGAGGCGTGGCTCATGGTGATGTCGAAGCGCGGTTCGGGCTCCCACCGCCAGTCATTGCTGGTGGCATCGCGGGCCAGGTGTCCGCGCCCCAACAGGCCACCTGCCAAGTCGACGCGGGTTGCCTGGGTGTCGATCCGGGCCGTCGTCGCCGCGTCAGGGGCGGGAAAACCCAACGCGCTCAGCCCGTCTCCGTTCGGTACTCCGGCGCCGGCGGCCTGCAGTGCTTGCCACACCTCGCCAGCAATGGCCAAGGGCCGCTGGTGAGGCAGGGCGCAGAGCACTCAGCCGAACAACGACTGGTGCGACTCGAAGACCTGGATGACGCCAGGGCCCTCCTCGTGGACGGGTGTCGCCGGGTCGCCGATCCAAAGCCCGTCGGCTGTCAGCTCGTTCCAGGCCCGCTGGAACGAGCCTCTCCACCCGGGCACACCTACGCCGATCTCATAGCGGGGAACGGCGCGGGCCGGAGGTTCGGGTGGGTGGCCTGTACCACGCCGAGGTGCCGGAGCGGTCGGAGGCGCCGGTGCGACGGACTTCTTTCGAGGGCCAGACGCGTACGCCTTGTCGTAGCCCTCCCGCCAGCCTCTCTTGTCGATCGCCTCCGGGGGCAGCGGCTGACGCCGTGCCTTGGCATAGCTCACGCAGGCGTCGACGAACGCCTCCACGGTCACCCATCTGAGTCCCCCGTGACCGCGCACGACGCCGGCCAGCGTCGACCGGGCGACGCTGTGCCCGCTGCGGTCAGAGTGCTCCTTCAGGTTGTCCGCGGTGGGGCCGCCCGCCTTCACGTGCAAATCGCGCAGCAGGTCCCTCACCGCTTCCGCTCCCTCCGTACCCGCGCGACGCGCTCCGGTCGGGCACCGCGGGATCCATTGTCCAGCACGTCCAGAACTGGATGAGGCTGGACGGTTCCGACGCGAGCCTGGATCGCATCCAGTTCAACGCAACGAGGAGGTCGGTATGGATTGCGATCCGTGTCGGTGTGCATGAGCGCCCCGTGCAGGCTGCCGCGGGTCCGCTGCGCGGCGGACAGGGCATCGTGGACGAGTTCGGTGCGCATGTGATCGGCGATCGCCCACCCGGCCAGCCGGCGGGAGTGCAGGTCGATCACCGTTGCCAGATAAAGGAATCCGCACTCACCGACGGGGAGGTAGGTCGCCGACGTAGCGCTCGTTCGGTGCCGGGGCGGTGAAGTCCCGACCGATCAGATCGGTACAAGATCGGAGCCGTTACTTGTTGGTGGTGACGTACTGCGCGACCCGTGTTGCTGTGGATGCAGCGATGAATGCGGAAAAGACCGCCGCGGCGAGCCCCGCGACCTGCAGCGCATCGAGGGACCAGGTGGCGCTCTTCAGGTAGACCGTCGCGAATGCGCCTGCCGCGCCTACAACGCCAAGGCCGCACGTCAGGATGCCTTCTGGTTCGAACAGCCATGCCGGCCAGTCGAGCAACTTCGGCCACGTGTCTGCGCTGCGTACCACGAGCAGCCACGCCCACCACATGGCCGCGATCACAGTCAGCACCCCAATGTCCACGACAATTGGCCAACGCGGCTCCGCCAGCGTGATGGTAAACGGGATATCGATTCGAGATACCCGCGGATCGACGATGCTGACGGTCCCCTCATACGTTCCTGGATCGCCGAGCGGTTCACCCCCTGCGCGATCGGCGCACAGGGTCAGCCGTACCCGACCGTCACGAAACTCCGCCTGAACGGACATCATCCGCCGCTCCAGCTCCGCGTCGTCGCTCCGGAGGAAGGGGTCGAAGTCGGCCGCCAGTTGGGCGTACGCGTTGAGCTTGTCGGCATCCTGCGCCGACACATCGAATTGGAGCGTCCGACTCCGCGTCGAAACAGACCGGCCGAAGGCGAGACTGGTCTTCTGCGACGGACGTAGCTTGAGCTCCACTGGATCAGTTTGCGATGGAGGCGCGGTTGAATCGGGCTCGCCGAGAAGCGTCGATTGCGGACACGCTGTCGAGTTCGGACTCGGTGGAGGCGAGTTCGTGGTACTGGCAGAGGACGGTGAAGCGCTCGGTGAGGGCGGTAGGGAGCGTGAAGGCGGCGGGGATGTCGCCGATGGAACCGTTGCGGGCTCCATCTCGTTCGCTCGGTCCGGTCCGCCCAGCGTAGACCGACCGATGAGCAACGGGCCAGCGAGCGCGAGAACTGCGAGGCAGACCGCAATACCCGCCCTGAGCCACTTGATCTTGGGAGGAATAGCCGGCGGGTTCTGCGTCATGGCAGTGGCCTTCCGGTGACCCAACGGTGATCAGGCTTCCGCCTACTTCGAGGCAGCGGCTGGGAATTTGCTGTGAGTCGGAGTGCCACGCTGCTTCCACACCGCGGCGCTGTCGGTGCGGTCCATTCTGTACCGATTGGATTCATGTCAGGTCCCTGGTCAGGCTGGCTAGGACGGGCAGCAGAGTGGTCACTCCGGCAGGCAGGCGCCGGCTTGGAGCAGTACGCCTCGATAGGGACCACCCTGCGTAGGGTGCACGCGACGTCGCCTAGGCCCAGCACCTGCGGATCGCCCGCGATCAACTGATCGCCGAGGCTGCCAACAGATCGAACACCCTGCACGGCGCCGGATTGGGCGCCTTCACAAACTTCAGGAGAGCGTCTGCCGAAGTCG
The DNA here is from genome assembly GCF_016863635.1 of Virgisporangium aurantiacum. Lineage (GTDB taxonomy): Bacteria > Actinomycetota > Actinomycetes > Mycobacteriales > Micromonosporaceae > Virgisporangium > Virgisporangium aurantiacum. The sequence continues at coordinate 127,415 of NZ_BOPG01000072.1, forward strand.
GCCGCTATTCGCGGCGGTATAGTTCGAAGTTCATCTGCGCGGCCACCTCACCGGAGCCGCCGCGCGCGAAGGCCTCGTAAACATCCGATGTGACGGCGGTGAGCAGCGGCGGCAACTCCGGCAGAGGGGGCGGCATCTCGGCCAGCCGGTAGGTACTCGTGGCCACTGCGTTTGGGCCAATGAATGGATTGGCCCATCTAATGTAGAAGCGCTCGTCGAACTGCACCTGTGGGCCGACTCTGTAGAGAATATTCCCAATGGATCCAGTCATAAAGCCGTTATCTTGATGGCCGAACACTTGGAATGTGTTTGCTTCAACATACTGGTCCGGTGGCACCGCGTATCCACCGGAGTCGTGGCCCTCGCTCACAATCTCCAGGCGCTGGTCGGTGCGGTTCTTCACCGTGATTACGCAACTTCTTGCACCATCGAGAAACTTGCCAACGGTCTCAATGCCCTGAACGAATTCCTTCGCGGCTGTGACTGCACCTACGATAGCAACGATGGACATGATGGCCTCCAAACTGTGAGAGTCAATGTGTGCCGAGGTGGGACGAGATGACCCACAGGATGTCTGTTCTGTTGACCGAGATAGACCAGCCTCGGCCAACGACCGCAACTCATCCCGGGTGGCATCGGGCCTTCGACGCGTTACGCGCGCGGTGTTCCACCTAGACGCTTTACTGCGGCGCCTCGTCGTCGTGTTATCGCTTCGCCGAGCCAAGATCAATACAGCGGTTCGATCGGATCGCTTGGTCAGCGTGGACTCGATGACGACGCAGTGCGGTTGTCCGTTGATCGGCTCGTATCCGGTCTGTCGAGTTGCTCGGCCGTCACTGCGATCTCCTTTCTGTTGCGCTACCCAGCACCTAGATGGATCCGCCGATCGCCGGGTTGTATCGATCTCCATACGGTGCCTATGTCCCGCCGGGTCGGTGACCATGGCTGGGATTGCGAATAGTGTGACCAGCGGATGCCGAACAAATCTTTCGAGCGTCTTGAATCGGCAGGTCACACCCGGTATCCAGGACATAGCAGTCCCCGGTCCGGCCTGAGGTGGTCGCAATGCGGCTGGAGTTTCGAGTACTCGGCGAGGTGCAGGCGCATGCCGGGGGCGGGTTGGTCGAGGTTGGAAATGCCCGCCAGTGGTGTGTGCTGGCCGCTCTCCTCGTCGACGCCAACCGCCCGGTCCCGCTTGACCAGTTGATCCACCGGGCGTGGGGCGACCGGGTGCCGTAGCGTGCCCGCAGCGCCGCGCACACCTACCTGTCCCGGCTGCGGCGGATCCTGGCGGCGGCCGATGTCGTCATCAACCGGCGCCACGGTGGGTATGTGCTCGTAGTCGACCCGGAGGCAGTCGACCTACACCAGCTTGTGCGGTTGGCTGGGCAGGCGCGGACGGCCCGCAGCGACGCGGTCGCGCTCCGGTTGTGGGAGCAGGCGCTGGCGTTGTGGCGGGGGGAGGCGTTCGCGGGCCTGGACAGCGAGTGGTTGGCCGCTGTGCGTACCGACCTTGACCAGCGGCGGTGGGCCGCCATGCTCGACCGCAACGACCTCGCCTTACGCCAGGGCCGCCACGGCGCGCTGTTGGCTGAACTGACCGCTGCCGCGGCCGCTTGCCCGCTCGACGAACGCCTGGCCGAACAACTCATGCTCGCCCTCTACCGGTGCGGCCGCCAGGGCGAGGCCCTCACCCATTTCGACCGGACCCGGCGGCTGCTGGTCGAGGATCTCGGCATCGACCCCAGCCCACCACTGCGGGACGTGCACCGGCAGATCCTGACCAATGACCCTGCGCTGCACGCACCCGCGGCCGTCGACACCGTCGAAACCTCGGCACCGGGTGACGAGCCCGCCGACCCCTCCAGAGTCGCCGCCGGCCGGTGCCCGACGCAGCTGCCGGCCGACGTTTCGGCATTCACCGGCCGGGTCGAGGAACTGTCCCACCTCGACGCGCTGCTGCACGCCGCTCGAAGTCGCGAACATCGCGACTCCGCCGAGGCGGCCGCGGTGGTGATCTCGGCGGTGTCCGGTACCGCCGGGGTCGGCAAGACCGGCCTCGCGGTGCGGTGGCGCACCGGGTCCGGGACATGTTCCCAGACGGGCAGCTGTACGTGAACCTGCGCGGCTACGACCCGCAACAGCCGCTGTCGCCGGGCGACGCGCTGGCGGGTTTCCTGATGGCGCTGGGCGTGCGCGGGCACGACATTCCTCTGGATGTGGACGGCCGTGCCGCGCTCTACCGCACCGAGCTTTCCGGGCGGCGCATGCTGCTGTTGCTCGACAACGCCGGCAGCGCCGAGCAGGTCCGGCCGTTGCTGCCTGGCACGCCGACCTGCCTGGTCGTGGTGACCAGCCGCGACTCGCTGGCCGGCCTGGTCGCGGTGCACGGCGCGCGGCGGCTGAATCTCGACCTTCTCCCGACAGCGGATGCGGCTGCCCTGCTCCGCCAGCTCATCGGCGGCCGAGCCGACGCCGTCGCCGCACCTTCGACACCGCCCGCCAGCAGCTCATAGCCGGCGTGCAGAACGTTCGAGACCGGTGACCAACCGGCGCTGACCCGATACCCGAAGCCTGCGCGGCCGGATCGCGGCCAGATCCGTGTGGCCCCTGCCGCCGAGGATCATGCATAGTTATGCACGTGCCGTGGATCGAAGGCGATGGCGGTGATCAGTATGACGAGCCGTCAGGCGCGATGGCTCTGGGTCGGATAACGGACCGATATCACGTGCGCGTCGCTGAGTCGGAGCCGTGTAACTTTGCGCGAACCTGGTCGGCGTCGGGGTGGTCAAGTTCGTCGAGGACGGCGAGGGCGCGTTGCCAGGCGTCGCGGGCCGCTTCAGGGTCGCTGGTGGTGTAGTGGGTGTCGCCAAGGTGGGCGAGCGTGGTGGCTTCCTCATAGCGGTCGCCGACGCTTCGGAACAGGTCAAGGGCGTGCTGGTAACAGGTGATGGCCTGTTGGTGGTGGCCGAGGTGGTGGTGGGCGTAGCCGAGGCTGTCCCATGTGGCGGCTTGCCCGCCGCGGTTGCCGAGTTCCCGAAGCAGGGTGAGAGCCTGTTGGCAATGGATGAGGGCCTGCTGGTAGTCGCCGAGACGGGCGTGGAACCAGCCGACGTTGTTGAGCGCGCTAGCCTGCCCGGCTCGATTGCCGACGGCCAGAAATAGAGCGAGGGCTCGTTGGCAATGGTGAAGGGCGTCGGCATAACCGTCCCGCCGCTCGTATACCCAGGCGAGGTGGAGGTGGGCATGTCCCTGACCGGTCTGTTCGCCGGTCTGGCCATACAGGTCGAGGGCGCGCCGGAGTTGGCGTTCAGCGTCCTCGTGGCGGCCCAGCCGGGTGTAGGCGCGTGCTAGGTCGAGGTGGGTCCGGGCCTGCGCCGATGGGTCGGCCAATCGGCGTGCGGCCTCAAGTCCGGCGTGCCCGGTTGCCGCCCAATCGTGCCAGTGCCCCAGTCGTTCGAAGTAGGTGGGCAAGGTCCAAGCCAGTTGCCACGCGTGGGTGTACGAGCCGATGGTGACCGCGCAGTCGATGACAGCGAGCAGAACAGCGTGCTCAGCGGTAAACCACGCGAGTGCCTGCCCGTAGTCGCGGAGATCTTCCGGAGTGACCGAGGGCTGGGGTGAGCACAGGCTGATCGGATCCCGAGTCGGGTGGAGCAGCCGGGCAGCGATGTATGCGGTGCGCAGGTAGTGATCCAGCACTCGGTGGATGGCGGCCTGCCGCTCGTTGACGGGCGCGCAGCTGTGGATCTGCTCGGCGGCGTAGGCGCGCAGCAGGTCGTGGAAGTTGTAGCGGCCGGGTTGGTGTTCGTTGACGAGGTGTGCGTGGGTGAGTTCGGCCAGCAGCGGCTGTATCTGCGGTGGGGGCAGGCCGGTAAGGCTGGCCGCCGCGGCCGCGGAGATGTCTGGGCCGGGGTGCATGCCGAGTAGTCGGAAGAGCCGCGCGGCGCCCTCGCTGAGGGTGTGATACGACCACGAGAACACCGCCCTCACGTCGATGGCTGGGTCGGTGTCGGCGAGGACGTTCAGACGGTCACGGGCATGACGCAGTTCGATAGCGAGGGACTGCAGGCGGAAGCGGGGGTTGGTGGCTGCGCGGCCGGCCACGATCGTCAGTGCGAGGGGGAGCCAGGCGCACGAGACGATGATCTCGTTCACCGCGTCGGGTTCGGCGGTCACTCGGCCGGGACCAAGCCGGTGGGTCAGCAGGTCCCGAGCCTCGGTGGTCGAGAGGAGGTCCAGCGCCAGCGGATGAGCGCCGTCGGCGGCGATGAGGCCGGCGAGTCGGTTGCGGCTGGTCACTATCACCGCCGCGGACGGGGTGCCTGGAAGGAGCGGGCGGACCTGTCCTGCGTCTCGGGCGTTGTCCAACACCACGAGTACCCGTTTGTCGGCTAGCAGGCTGCGGTAGAGGCCAGCTTGGGCGTCCAGGCCGGCTGGGATGCGCTGCGGTGGCACATTGAGGGCGTCGAGGAATCCGCGGACCGCCTCGGCCGGCGCCATGACGGCCCCGGCCGGGTCGAAGCCACGCAGGTTGACGTACAGCTGACCGTCGGGAAACCGATGCCGGACCTGGTGGGCCCAGTGCACGGCGAGTGCGGTCTTGCCCACTCCTGCGGTACCGGCCACCGCGGAGATAGCTACTGTGGCGGGAGGTAGTCCGTCGCCCTGGGCTAGAAGCGCGTTGAGATAGGCGAGTTCGCGGGCCCGTCCGGTGAATGACCGCGGCGGTGCGGGCAGCTGCCGCGGCACTGATCGCCCCGCAAGCCCTGGATTGGCAATCGTGACAACCGGCGTTGGCGTGGCCAGTGCCGCATCAGCCTTGAGAATCTGTTGGTAAAGCTGCTGGAGCGGAGGGCTGGGATCAGCACCGAGTTCATCGGCTAGGTGGATTCGAATCTGCTCGTAGAGATTCAGGGCAAGAGCTTGGCGGCCACAGCGATAGTGGGCGAGCATGAGCTGGCCGGCGAGGCGTTCATCGAGTGGATACCTGACCGCGGCAGCGCTCAAGTCGGCTAGAACGAGGCCGTGGTCGCCATGGCGCAGGGCGAGGTCGGCGCGGTCGAGCTGGGCGTCTAGGCGCTGCCCCTCGAGGTCGATGCGGACGGTGTCCAGCCAGGGGGTGTCCAGTGTGGCGAAGGCCTGCCCTCGCCAAAGTTTAAGGGCCTGCTCGAACAGGGCCAGCGCGTCGGTGTCGTTGTCGGACGCCCGGGCCTGAGTGATCAAGTGTCGGAAGCGATGCAGGTCCACGGCCAGCGGGTCGACTGTGAGGACATAGCCGGTTGGCCGCCGTACGATTTCAACGCTCGCGGAGGCCAAGGCCTGGCGAAGACGCGAGAGGTATGTGTAGAGGGCGTTGCGAACTCGCTGCGGTCTTTGGCTGCCCCAGGCCCGTTCAATGAGTTGGTCGACTGATACGGGGTGATTGGCGTCGATGAGTAGCACCGCAAGTACGCACCACTGCCGGGCGTGGCCAATATCGATGAGCCTATCGTCGAAGTTGACCTCGACTTCACCGAGTAGTCGGATCTCCACCCGCATCGCGACCACCTAGAAACTGGCTTGGCTGGAAACGCCGTCTACTCGGCATAGCGCGTGGGACCAGCAAATTCAAGACGTAAGAAAGATTCTTGCGTCATCCGACATCCACGCTCTAGTGAAGCAGCGGCGCGAGTCAGGTCTGGCGATAGGTCAGACTGACCTGATCCAAGGAGATCACTTTGGAAACAACATCGGTCATGCGCGACCACGGAGCCGGATCCGGCACAGCCCAGGAGCCGTCAACAGAAAGGCACTGTTCTGGACGGAGGCAACGATGACCAGGCGTGTCCAGCTGTAGATTGGTTGGGTCCTGACGCCGGGCGTAGCCATTGTGGCCACACTGATAGCCGGTGCCCTGCCCGCATCCGCCCACTCTTCGGCACCGGCCGCCGTGGCTTCAGCTCGCTCCGCCAGTGTTCCGGTGCCGACAGGACCGACGGACCAGTACAACTGCAACTACCAAGAATATGATTACGAGTATCATTCGTACCTATTCGGTGCTCATGTTTGGACCAATACCTGCCTAGTCCAGGACTTCGCGGCGGGAAGTGCCATTGCCAATGAATACGTGCGGAGCCGCCTGCCGTGGTACTTCTACGACTTCGCCCGCATCCAAGCTGCTACTGTGGCCGACCTCGACTACGCCTGCTCCCACCCGAGAGCTCGCATTCAAGTATGGCTCGGGTACATCTATTTGCGGTGTCCGTGAGAAGGCCTGAATCGCAGCCAGAGTGCGGCACAACGCGAACCGTAGAAGCCTGATCAATCAGCTCGCGAACTACGAGACGCCTCCGTCCCGTCACAGGGTCAAGTCGGACGAGAGAATCAAACTCCACCTCTTTCTGAGCCAACGAAGGGAAAACGACCATGAAGGTTCTGCGTATCTTCCTTTGCTCGGCATTAATTGCCGTTACCGCGCTTAGCGTCATGGCCTTCCCAGCTTCCGCAAGCGCGTCGACTGTCGTCTGCAACCAGAACACCGAAGTTCGGGAGTCAGACTGGGATGTTCACCAACTGCTTCCTCCAGTCAGGCGACACCGTGCAGATCAGTGCTTCCGCTAGTATCTGGGCCGGCGTCTGGTTCACGGGTGAGAACGGTCCCCAGGGCTGGACGAACACAGCCAACGACTCCAGGTTCCCGAAACCCAGCGCGCGGGCCTATTCACTGCTGTCACGGTCCGACAGTTCGTACCGGTACGTCGGCACGGGTATCAGCTTCCTCTACACCGGTGCCGGGACATACCTGTACTTGCGTATCAACGACGACAGGCCGGGCAACGGATCCGGAGCGCTTGATGTGAACGTACAGGTCATACACTAATCCGCGGCGACGTGCCGCGAAATACCAACAACCCTGGCCGATTCTCGCTGTCCAGCTTGGTCCGTCAGACCTGCACCCAGCAGCTGGGAGGTCTCGCCTCCCGGCTCTCACCTCTGTGCCCGTTTATGACGTGCTACGCAGTCCGTCAACCACACGTGCGGTCACGGCCGAGGCGCTCGGCGCGACTGCGTGGTTGAGGTTCGAACCACTGCCTTCGTCTTGTGATCTTCCTGGAGCATTTCCGCGACTCGAACACCCCCTTCCTGCATGGGGGGAGCGCGTTCCGTGCGAGCATGATCAGACGCACTGTCATCGGCTAAATCCGTAAGCGTGCCTACGCCGATAGCCCGAACCGGCTTCTACCGAGAGTGACTCCGCGCCAGCACTAATGGCGACGTTGAACCTGGCCGCGATCCACTGTCAGCGGCGCCGGTTCTCCCGAACTCTGAGGTCCGTCGCAGAGCATCAAGACCCGGGGTTTCCGGCACCTGGCCGATGATGGGTGACACCTCACCGATCCGACGGTCCGGTTTGCCGAGATCTTCCTGGGCATTGTGAACGCCGCGCCCGTGGTGATCCTCAGCGTCGCGCAATTCGCGATTGGTCGGCGAGGCCGCTCATGTCATACCCGTTGGCGGTCCGAGCCGATGTTGGCTGCCAATACCTGCGTACCGTGCGTTCCGACCGGCCGATCCTGCCTGCGATGTCGGCGGGGCGCAGCGACGGGTCGCGGCCGTGCCAGTAGGCCACTGCGGATGCCGTGTCGGATGGCACCTGTTCGTCACCGTTCTCCCGATCGGCCTGGCCGTTGTCCTGGTGCGCGTCGATGTTGGAGGCGTCGCGACCGGGTTGCTCACGGCTTTGCTGGTGCTGGGGAGGTGCCTGCGCGAGGTCGCCGGCGGTGGCCAGTGTGCTGTCGGCGCTGGACGTGCTTCGGGCGTGGTCCAGGTCGTCGCTTTCCGGCGGCGGGGAGTCACCGGCCGGGCCGAGCGGGGGCGGTACGCCTGCCGTCGCGTCTGAAAGGACCCGGTCGGCATCGCCCGCCTGATTGGTGGCGGCGGTCGTCGCGGTGTGCCGGAGACGGTGTCGGCTCGTCCGGCGTCGCCTCCATGCTGCGGTGCGCCGATGTAGTGCCGCCGCGGTGGTGCGCGCCGGTCGGGTCGGCCTCGGCACCGGCGACGACGCGTGGTGACACGTCAGGCGCTGGTTGGCTGGCCGTGGCGACCTTCGGGGGTGAGGCCGCCACGGGGTTGGTGACCATCGGGTCGGTTCCGGGCTGTGCACTGCTGACCTGCGGGGAGTGGGCCGGCGTGGCGGCAGGCTGTGGGTGGTTGTTGCAGGTGCGGATGCGTCCGGCGATCTCGACCAAGCTGATGCTGGCTACGACGACGAGGCCGTCGACGGAGATGGGCAGCAGGTATGAGGCGGCGGCGTCGGTTTCGCCGTAGTGGGCGGCGACGCCGACCATGTGCCAGTAGGAGACCCAGGCGGCGATGCCGGCGATGGCGGCGGCGGCGATCAGCCGCAGGTTGGCCAGCCAGCGTCGGTCTGCGGGCACCCGGGAGATGAGCTCGACGGTCAGTAGCAGCGCCAGGGGTGGCCAGGCGGCGATCATCTGGCTGATCAGGTTCGGCCGGGCGTGCAGCACGTTCGCGGCGATCGAAGCGATGACGCCGAGGGTGAGCACCGCCCGCACCGCCCACCGCAGGCGGGCCAGGTGCGCGGCGTCAGCGGCGCCGCCGCGGACCTGCCCCGCCTGCTCGGCTGGCTTCAGACCATCGGGCCGCAGACCGAGGGGGCGCCAGACTTGCAACGCGTCCGGTGATCGGCGTGGATCAGGTCATGACTGACATCAACAACGGACCCGCAGACGTCCGCCCCTGCGCGCCGGCGCAGCGCGAGAGCGGCACGGCCGTGGCACCGGGCCGTTCGGCGTGCGCGTACGCCGCTACCGTAGGCGGTGACTTCTGCGAGCATCCCGGCATCGTCATACGGCCTGGACCGACAGGGCCGCGCGCGCGGCTCTGTTCGACGGCCCGGACATCTGGGAGGTCGTCGCGGCACTGCATGCTGCGTGACGAGGACCCCACCCCACCCGGCACGGCGGAGCCCTCCGCAGCGAATTGCGTACCGTTACCGGGCTCACCACACCCCAGGTCGATGCCGCACTGGACTACTACACGGCCCACCCTGAGGACGTCGACATGCGGATCGCCCGCAACTCCGAAACCACCGAGCGCGCACTGCGGTCATCGACTCGCGATGCGCCGCTGCACCGTGCCGACGCCACCTGAGTCCCCCGGTCGCCCGATGACCCGTGGCGCAGCGCCGGGAGGCCAGCCCCGGTGGTGAAGGGAGCTGCGGTCACCGGCGCAGCGGCGGATGCACACCAGGGGTCCCATGCGCCGCCCGGCAGTCTCGGTCTGTCCGAGAGCGCACGAACCCGTCATGCCCGTCCCTGCGCCGACACACCGGACCGGAATCCGCCGACATTTCACTGCATCGGCTGAACGACATCGGCACCGGCGGCGAGCCGCCGGTGCCGATGCTCGCCTTCCTGCAAACCGACGGGGGAGCAGTTAGCCGACCAGCGCGGCCATGTTCGGCGGCGCCGGGTCGGGCTCGGCCGTTTCGTCGAGCGCGAGATGGTGCCGGGCCTCGCTGAGCGCACCACGAGCCTGAACGAGCAGATCGCTTGCCCGTACGGCGGCCTTGCCGCCTTGTCCGGAGTAGTCGCCCACATAGAGTTCCAGGTGACTGCTGATCCGAGCCAGCGCGGCGACGGTGTCTTCCACCGCCCCTACCGCCATGGTCGCCGGGTAGCAGCCGTTGGCCTGCATGGCGCGGTAGGTCGTCCGCGCCGACGTGACGACCATGCCCACCAATGCGGCCGGCACGACCTCGGTGTCCTCAGGGTCGACACTGACCGGACCTGGTGCCAGGTCCGGACCCGGTCCGGTGTCGGGCGGGTCTGGACGGGGCGGCGATACACCATCCGTCACGGGATCCTCCTTCGCATCGATCGGCGCGCGGGCGATTGCCGCGTGGCCGGCGCCGAACCGTTGCCGACGCGGACACATGAACCCTCACCTCGCCGCAGAGGGCAAGTGCCTGCGACGACGAGCCACGCGTTGCCAGGACCCCCGACCGGTCCGCACGAATCAGCCAGGGCACCCAGAACACGACAGAGCCCGGACGCGACTCGTGCACACAGAAGTCGGGTCAACAGCCTGCGCCGTCTGCGGCACGCGCACTCGATCCGCTGCCACTCGGTGGACGGCACCCTCCTCGCCTACGGCCCGGACAAAAACCTGCCGAAGCTGCGGCACTGGCTGACTTTGGTCAACACATCGCCGGTAAAGTCACGGCAACGTTCGCCGCGGTGCCGCCGTAGCCGATCCCTGCGGGGAGGGTCGACGGTGACGCCTGTCAGACAACGGGGCGGACGACTTGCATCACCGGGCACGTCGAGCGTGGATCGACAGGTGCACGACATTCACGGCCAGCTCGACGACGACACCCAGCCAACTGTGGCGACTCGCCCGCCTCCTGAGCCCACGCACCCCACCGAACCGGGCCACGCCGCCCCGGACACGACCGGACGGTGCGAGGAACCGCCCGCCGCCGCGCGGACAGCCGACCTGGGCGGACTGCTGAGTTTCCTGCGTTGGATGCAATCCAACGCGCACCGATGGGACAAGAGCGCACGCACGGTGGACAACGGCCGCTCGACCTGGCGCCTGGCCCGCGAGCGTCTCCGACTGGCCGACCACACGCCCATCGCCGACCTCGATCCGAGCGACGTCGTCGATCGACTCGTGGCCGCTGGATGCCCAGCGAATACCGCTGAGGTGTACTGGAGCCGACTCGCCATCGCCCGCACCTGGTACCGACGCTGGCAAGCGGGCGAGCCCGACTGGTGGCGCCGGACGTGGCTGCCGAACCCACGCCGCCGACCAGCAGCGCCACCATCCACCGCGGTCGCCCGGCAGTTCCCCCTCCGCGCCGATCTAGTGACCACCGTGGAAGTGCCGCACGATCTGGACCGCCATGAGGCCGACCTGCTCCACGCCTGGCTGCTGAACCTCGTCACGGACTGATCTGCCAGTCCGCTCGATCGCCATCTCGACACCGAACACCCGCCACACCTCGCCGGACCCCCACCGGTGTCAGGTGCATCGCCGATCCTTCCCACAGCGACACGGCGACGCGTCCGGCGGAGCGACACACCAACACCGACATCCGTTGCGGCAAGGGCTGGGCGCGTGGATCCACGATACGAGCGGAACCGGACACGGCCATTGTCGACAGAAGCCGGGTGAACAGCCTGCGCCGATGTATGAGCTAGAAGCCGACACCGCCGCCCACACGCCGGCCCGCCCGTCGCGGTGCCGCGCCAGCGCGGCTGCTGCAACCGCCCTGCCGGCGCCACGGTCACTGGCGCCCAACGGTGTCACGGCTTTCGAAGCGGTTTCGCCACGCGCCGCCGCCTGCTCGGGCCGGCGTCAACCATCGCCCCGCCGCAGAGGAGTAGTCCGCCATGACCGACCGTCGACGCACCCGCACGCCACGCCTGCACCCACCGCAGAGCCAACGGGCCTGGACCGTCCAGGAGATCCGCGCACTCGGCGCGACCACCGACGTGGTCACTGCCGGGCAGATCCTCGGGCTGTCCCGCAACTCCGCCTACACCCTGGCCCGCCAAGGCCGGTTCCCCGTACCGGTCATCAAAGCCGGGGCGCAGTACCGCGTCCCGGTCGCCGGGCTCCTCACCGCCCTCCACGACACCACAGGCGACGACGGCGGCGGTTAACGCCGCGACGCCGTACACACAGACCGCCGGGCGCCCGCAACGACTTGATCGTTGCGGGCGTCCGAGCGTGGATGTCGACCAGCAAAACCGGTGCACACCCGAGCACACCAAGCCTTCGAACTCGCAAGGAGCGCCCGACCACCATGGCCAACGCCAACGGATCCGTGTACAAACGCTGCGGCTGCCGCGACCCGAAGACCAAGAAGCCGCTCGGCAACAGCTGCCCGAAACTGCGCCGCGCCAACCGTTCCTGGAGTCCCGACCACGGTCAGTGGGCCTACCAGCTCGAACTCCCGCCCACCGCCGAAGGTCGCCGCCGTCCGCCGCTGCGCCGCGCCGGCCTGGACTCCCACACCGCCGCCACCCACGAACTCGATCACGCCCGGCAGATCATCGACCTCGCCGGCCGTGACCGGCAGGCCCGCACCGCCGTCGGCGACCTGCTCCAGCAGGTCGGCCGGGCGAAACTGCCACTACCCGACCTCGACGACGTCCGCCGCCGGCTACGGACCGGCAACCCGCTGACCGGCACCCCCACCGTCGCGGAATACCTCACCAGCTGGCTGGCCCGGCTCAGCGTCGACCCGAACACCATCAGCAGCTACGAAAGCCACATCCGAGTCCACCTCATCCCGCACCTCGGCGACATCGTCCTCGATAAGCTGCGCCCGCACC
>NZ_BOPG01000073.1 GCF_016863635.1 Virgisporangium aurantiacum
GGGCTGGCCGACCTCATCGACGAATCCGACCTGTAAACCCCGCCGCCCCTGGGCGGAAACCGCCCCACTGCATCCCTCGTCTGTCCACATTGGAGTGTCATCGTGTCTGTACCTCTCCAGCTGTCTCCTCCTCCTTCGCCTTCGCCGTCGGTGGACCCGAACATGGTCCCCGCCGAGCCGCACTCACCGCTGGTCGACCTGGCCAACAAGGTCGCCGGCTGGTTCGCCGACCAGCCCTGGCTGGCCGTGCTGCTCGCCGTGGCTGTGGTCGTCGTCGTTGCCGCGGCCCACACCGCCCGCGCGGCGGTGTGGCGGTGGCGGCACCGGCGACTTGCCACCCACGCCCACCAGATCCTGATCACCCCACCACCGGAGGTCGACGCGGCCGGCGCCGCCGCCTGGTGGGCCAACCTCCACGACCTGCTCAGCCCGTCCTGGCGGCGCCGCCTGCTCTACGGCGTGCCGCACATCGCGGTGGAGTACCGGTGGTCCGGCCGGCAGTTGACCATCGTCGTCTGGGTGCCCGGCACCGTGCCTGCCGGCCCGGTCGCCGCCGCCGTGCGGGCCGCGTGGCCCGGCGCCGCCTGCACCATCGACGAGGTCACCGCACCCATCCCGGACGCTTCGGCCCCGGGTGCCGAGACGCGGGCGGTCGGTGGCGCACTCGCCCCGGCCCTGCCCGGCTGGTATCCGCTCAACGTTGACCACGACACCGACCCGATGCGGCCCCTCGTCGCCGCCGGTGCCGGCCTGCACTCCACCGAGTACGCGTGTGTGCAGGTGCTCGCCCGACCGGCCACCCCACGCCAGGTCGCCCGGCTCCGCAAAGGCGCCGCGGCGCTGCGCACCGGGAAACCACCGACCGGCGGGCCGCTGGACCCGACCCCGCTGGTGCGCGGCGGGCTGAACCTCATTACCGGGATTGTCACCGAACTGGTCACCCCCGGCCCACCCCGCCGCACCACCACCGGCACCGGCGCCGGCTACCGCCCGGTGCCGGCGGATCCGTTGCGGGACCGCGACGCCCGCCCGGCGATCGACAAGACGATCGGCCCGCAGTGGGAGACCGCCATCCGCTACGCGGTCGCCACCACCAACACACGCACCACCAGCACGGCCGGCCGCTCGGGCGAGGACGCCACCGCGCGGCGCCTGACCACCCTCGCCCACGGGCTGGCGTCCGCGTTCGGCGCCTACGCCGGCCGCAACCACCTACGCCGGCTGCGGCTTGCCCAGCCGGCCGCGGTCCTCGCCGCCCGGCCGTTGCGGCGCGGGTTCCTGCTGTCGGCCGAGGAGCTGACGGCGATCGCCGGGCTGCCCACCGACCTGTCCGTACCCGGCCTGGGCCGGGCCCGCGCCAACGCGGTGCCCCCGCCGATCGACGTGCCCACCGGCGGTCGCAACACCAAAGTCCTCGGCACCGCCGAGGTCGGCGGCCACAAGGTCGCCCTACCGGTCGTCGACGCCCGCCAACACATCCACCTGCTCGGCTCCACCGGGTCGGGCAAGAGCACCGAGATGTGCCACCTCGTCCTCGACGACATCAAGGCCCACCGCGGCGTGGTCGTCATCGACCCGAAAGGCGACCTGGTCCTGGACATCCTGGACCGCCTCCCCGCCTCGGTCGCCGACCGGGTGGTGCTCATCGACCCGGACCAGCCCGGCGGGGCGACCCTCAACCCGTTGCAGGGGTTGGACGACGACCTGATCGTCGACAATATCGTGTCGATCTTCTCGAAGATCTTCCAGCGGCACTGGGGGCCCCGGATCGACGACGTGCTGCGGGTGGCCTGTCTGACGTTGATGCGTAAGGCCAACGCGACCCTGACGCTGATTCCGCCTTTGTTGCAGGACAAGCAGTTTCGGGCGGTGTTCACCGTCGACCTCGACGACCCCGAGGGCCTGCTGGGGTTCTGGCAGTGGTACGAGCAGACCCCGCCGCCGCTACGGGCACAGATCATCGCCCCGGTCCTGTCGAGGCTGCGGGCGTTTCTGCTCCGGCCGTTCGTCCGCGAAACCCTCGGGGTGCCGAAGTCGTCGTTCGACATGGGCCACGTCCTCGACCACGGCGGGATCCTGCTCGCTCGGCTGCCGAAAGGGCAGATCGGCGAAGAGACCGCCAAACTCATGGGCAGCTTCGTGTTCGCGTCCGTGTGGCAGGCGGCCACCGCCCGCGCCCGGATACCCGAACCGCAACGCCGCGACGCATGTGTCTACGTTGACGAGGCGCACAATGTCCTGAATTTGGCCGGGTCGGTGGGGGACATGCTCGCCGAGGCCCGCGGCTACCACCTGTCGCTGCTGCTGGCCCACCAGAACCTCACCCAGCTCCCGCGGGACACCCAACTCGCCCTCTCGGCGAACGCCCGCAACAAGGTGTTCTTCTCGTGCTCGCCGGAAGACGCGCACCAGCTGGCCCGGCACACCATGCCCGAGCTGACCGAGCACGACCTGTCGCATCTGGACGCGTACACCGCGGCGGCCCGTCTCGTGGTCGGCTCCCGGGAGACCGCGGCGTTCACCCTGCGCACCCGGCCGGCGGCGCCGATCGTCGACGAAGCGCTCGCGATCCGCCAACAGGTCGCCCGCCCGGAAGCGACCGAGCTGACGGGCATCGAACGGCTCGGCGGACTCAACCGCCAAGACCGGGACTGCCGCAGAGGCCACGACAAGGGCGGCGACGAGCAGAACCGCCGCGACGACCAGGACGACCGCGACGACCAGGACCGCGACGACAAGTAGCGCCGAGGACCGGGGCCGGTGCTCCGCTGGCCCCGCCGACGCTCCCGGCCGACACGCAGCCCCCGCCGGGTGCCGACCCGGTCCGGGCCGGCGCGCCCTCGCACCGCCCGCCGCTTTCGTCGCGGGCGGGCGGTGACGTCGGCCGCCCTGCGTCCAACAACCGAAACCCTTCGCTGACAAGGAGAATCCCCATGCCCTCGAAGGCGCGTACCGCGCCGTCCAGACGGCCGTCAGCCGTCCAAGGGCCGCCCGTTACCGGCGACGGCCAGCACCCTGCCGCTGGACAGCTGACCCCGCACGACGTGGCCGACCTCATCAACCGTGGGAAGCTCACCGGCGCCGACGGCGATGCGCTGATAGACGAACTCGACCAGCGGCGACTCAAACCCGCCCGGCCGGCGACCTTCGCCGTGCCGATCGCCGTGCCCGTCCCTGCCGACACCAGGCCGGCCGCGGCGATGGCCCGCCTCGACAACACGGTGCAGGGCGCGGTCGCCGCGATGACGTGGACCACGTTGCACGACATCGACGGATACGTCATCGACGCGCCCCAACGCGCTGAAGATCGGGCCAGCGGGGCAGGCCAGCCGTCGTCGACCGGTGGCGACGTGGCGCTGGTGCGCGCCAACGTGCTGCTGACCGTGACGGTCGTGGCCTACGTCCTGCACCACTTCGCCGGCACCGTACAGCAGCTGCTCGATGAAGACCTGCAGCACCTGCGCGACGCCGGCGTGGACACCGGTCCGCCGCGTCGCGCGCCGGCGCCCAGCGAAGAGGACCCGGACAAGGACTTCCTGTACCCAGCCTGGCGCCCTCGGGGCGACTGGGACGAGCCCGCCTCCTACGACTACTACGACTACGAGGGCTCTCCCGGTGACCCGGACGGCGACGAGGCACTCGTCGACCTGGACCCGGCCAGCTACGAGCGCTACCCGCTCTACGACGAGGACGAACTCTTCGGTGAAGACCCGGCCGACGCGCTGTTCATCGGCCACGGCCTGCGGTGGTGAGCCAACCGGCTCACCACCGCCCGTTCGGAACCACTGACGACAGGCGACAGCACCGGGCCGAACTACCCAACTGATCTTCACGGCTGACACCAAGCACGGATCGGCAACCCGGCGACGAGTTGGGCGACGGGACATGCGCACCGGCGGGCCAACCCCCGAGCGCGCCCCTGGACCGCCCGGCACGTGATCAACCGTGCCCAACGCACCCAACCACGCAGGCAGGAGCCCATGCCCAACCCCAGCGAGCCAACCCGAAATATCCCTCTGGGGGATACCTCCCGACCGGGGGTACCGCGTACCCCTCAAACCCGGCCGGCAGGTACCCCCCGCCGGAGACGACCCCCCGACTCCCTGCGCGAGATCTCCTGGCGTCTGGAACCTCGCGACTACGTCCTCGCCCACCTTCTCCACGAGCACCGCTACCTGACCACCGCACAGATCACCGCCATCCTGTTCACCGCCGAACGCACCTGCCGCAACCGGCTCGACGTCCTACGCAAGATCGAATTCATCGACTGGTTCATGCCGGTCCGGCCCGGCGCCGGTCGGCTGCCGGTGCACTGGCTGCCCGGGCCGCTGTCGGCCCGCTACGTCGCCCTGCACCGCGGGGAGCGGCCACCGACCGCGAAAGCCGTCCGCGAAGCCCAGGACGCCCTGGTCTCCAGCGGCCACCTGCACCACAACGACGGCACCAACCAGTTCTTCATCGACCTGTTCACCCACGCCCGCTCCGATCCCGACACGAGGCTGGCCCGCTGGTGGTCCGGACGCACCTTCGCCGGCAAGGTGCAGAACATCGCCCGCCCGGACGGGCACGGCGTCTGGCGTGAGCACGACCGGCAGGTCGGTTTCCTGCTGGAGTACGACACCGGCACCGAGGTCCACTCGGTCCTGACCGGCAAACTCGCCGCCTACCGCAAACTCGCCGCAAGCGGCGGGCCGCGCTGGCCGGTCCTGTTCTGGCTGCCCACCACCGCCCGGGAAACCAACTTCCACCGCCGTCTCAACGGCGCTGCCCGTGGCCTGATCGTCGCCACCGCCACCCGCGCCGGCTCAGCCGGGCACGGCCCGGCCGGTCCGATGTGGAAGGTCGCCGGCAACGGCCGCCGCCGGGTGCGGCTTTCCGAACTGCCCTGCCGGTGGGGCGAGACCGGCGGCTACAACCCCGGCCCGCCCACGCCCGAGCAGGACCCGCTGTACCTGCTCCGCGACGACACCGACCCCAGCACCCCCTGAGCCGGCGCCGCACCA
>NZ_BOPG01000074.1 GCF_016863635.1 Virgisporangium aurantiacum
TGACGGCCGTGCGACGGGCCGGGGAGCACGTGATCCACCCATCCACATTCCTTGATCAAGGAGAAATCCGTGACCACTGATCACCTGTACCTCGTACCAACGGACATCCAGCCGGCGCGGCCTGAGCCGTACTGGCGCACCCAACTCCACCTGCCCAGCCACCACGCCGACAACCGCGGCATGTTCGCCGACATGTGGCGCCGGCTGCTCACCCGGATCTTCAAGGCCCGGTGGCGGCTGACCATCGAGATCAGCATCGACGCCGACCTCGACGAACCCGACCGCGACAGCGCCGTGACCGCACTGGAATCGGCGATGTACGCGCCGGACGCGGTCTGGGTGCTGCTGCGCGCCGAACCGGGCGCCACGCCACCCTGGCGGCCGATCGCCTGGGCCCGGCGGCCGGTGGCCTACCTCGACTACGGCGCCGTCCCCATCACCGACGAGGACGACGCCACGGTCTACAGCTGCGTGGGCACCGTGGTCGTCGCGTTCACCGTGGATGTGGACGAGGCGAGCTGGCCGTCCGACCGCTTCCTGGTCGGGCTGGCCGCCAACCCACCGCCGGGCCTGCGTGCCTTCAGCGCCAGCCGGGCCTGGGTCACCCAACGCCGACCGGTCCACCGACACCGCCGGGACCCCTGGCACCTGGACCCCTGGCACGTGGAACCGGGTCCGGTCTACCGGCCCGGGTGGTCGACAGCCGGCCGGCCCACCTGACCCAAGTCGATCCAACCCGCCGCCGGTGGGGCCTGTGGCCCCGCCGGCGGCCTTTTTCGTCTCCGGACCCCGTTCCGGCCGGGACGTCGCGTTCGCCGGCGCGGCGAGCACGGCGCGGACCGTGCCGGCCTCTACCCGTGCCGGCCGGCTCGATCGACGGCACCCGCAGACACCCTGCGCGGCGCCACGGCGCATCGACCCGCCCGCCAGCGCCACCCCCGCCCAATCACTTCGCACACAAGGGAAACGCCTATGCCTGACTCGGCGCCGCCGCCCGGTGGCGCACCACAACGACCGCACGACCCTTCTGCGCCTGACCGTCCGCGTCGGCTACTGACCCAGAACCGGGAAATGAAAGCGATCGGCGTATGGAACTGGACCCTGCCGGCGTGGGCCGGCCGCTTCGCCGACGGCCGTACCTACAACACCTGCCCATCGGCTGGCATCTGCGCCCACGTCTGCTACGCCCGCAACGGCACCTACCGGTGGCCGGTCGTCCTCGCCCGGCACCAGGCCAACCTGCGCTACGTCCTCGACGACCTGGCCGGCTGGGAAGCCGCGATGGTCGCCGAGCTCGGCGCCCGCCGCTTCGCCGGCGCCTGGATCCGCATCCACGACTCCGGCGACTTCTTCTCCGACGACTACCTGCAGGCGTGGCTGCGCATCTGCCACGCCCGCCCGAACGTCAACTTTTACGCCTACACCAAAGAGGTGGACCGGTTCCGCCGCCTGGTCGAACCCGACCCGCCACCGAACTTCCTGTGGGTCTATTCCTACGGCGGCACCCAGGACCACCGGCTCGACCCCCGCGTCGACCGGGTCGCTGACGTGTTCCCCGACGAGCAGGCCATCGCCGCCGCCGGCTGGCACTCCCAGGAAGCCTCCGACCTCCTCGCCGTGCTCGGACCCTCCCTGGTCGGCATCCCAGCCAACCGCATCCCCACGTTCCTCAAACGGCTACGGGGCCGCCGGTTCTCCGCCTGGCAGGCCGAAGCCGACGCCGAGCGGGCCGCCCGCCGACACCGCCGACAACCCGCCGACACCGTGCCCGCCGCGCCCGCCGCTCCGGAGCACGCATCAGGCACCGCGCCGGCGGCGTAGCTGTTGACACGTAGCGGCCAACGATCACCCATCCGCTCAGGATCCCCGGCGCGACCACGGACGGATGTCCAGCGGCGCGTCCACCAACCCCGCCGCCGGCAACGCGGCCGGTGCCGGGCGGTGGCGCGCTGTCGGCACCCAACTGACCCAACTGACCCAACCGGCAGGGCGCCAACCGGCGACCCAACTGGGCCCGTGGCGTACCCAACCACGCAGGTCAGCTGGCATCCGCAACGCGGTGCGCATGATCGCCGGCTGGTTGGGTTGACCGGCTACGGTCAAGGCTTCTTTTCAAGAAACCCATACAGCACCACCCCTCGGGCGCACCACGCCACGGCCGGGACACCGCACCGCCCACCCGCCACCTTGTTGGCCGGTCGGCCGCGACAGCTCCCGCCCAGGCGCACCCGCCCACCCGCACCACCGCTTCACCGCACCGCCGGCGCCGTTGGCGCCAACCTTTGGGCGCTCATGCCCAACCGCACCTCAGCTCGCCCCTCAGCCAGCGGGCAAACACTCATGCGTCCGATCCGGCCGCAACCCGCGACCCTTGTTGGGTCGTCTCACCGGCCAACCAGCCGAACGCCGCAGGCGCGCCACGCGCCCGCTTCGGCCGGGTTCACCGGTACCGCCGGTCGGCGTCGCCGATCGCGGCCTTCACCCGTACCCGGGTCAACCCCTCTTGCGCAGCTGCGCGCGACGCGACCCGGTACCGGGTCGGCGAATCCGTGCGTGCAGCTCGTACCAGCCAACCCAATTTGAAGGAGGTTCCGTCATGCTCGGTACGCACAAGCGCACCCTCACGTCCGCACCCAACTGGAACAGTGTTCGCCGCACCCGGCAGGTCCGCACCGTCGTGGTTTGCCTCCCGCCGGACACCGACCCTCGGCGGCTGCCTGAACTGGCCGCCACCCGGCTGCGGCTGCATAGTCTGACGGCCAACGGGACGGTCCAGCACTTCGTGGCCCGGACCCGTCGCACCAGCAAACTCATCGACTGCTGGCAGGGCGTTACCTCCGGCGGCCCGATCCGGCTGCTCGACCTGGCCGCGATGCGCCACCAGGCGGCTGCCGCCGCCTCGGCGCGGTGGCAGTTGTGGCAGCACGTCACCGCCGGCACCCGGCCGGCGCAACCGTTCTGGCAGTTCCTCGACCGGCACCGCGCCGACCCGGACCGCTACCCGCTGGAGCGGGCGCAAAGCGAGTACATCTCGCAGCCGCGGGTGTTGGCGATGAAGGTGCACAACGCGATGCCCAACCGGATCTGCGAGCTGCCCACCGGCTCACTGGAAATCTTCCAGGCCGGTCCCGGCACCTACGTCAGCGTCGCCGCACTGGCCGCCGTCCCCGCCGACGGCCTGGCCGCCCTGCACGGCAGCCACACCGGCGACGGCTACCTGACCACCGCCAGTGAGCGGCTGGCCGATCAGCTGACCTACCTGCAAGCCGCCAACGCACACATCGACGGCCTGCACCCCAACCAGCCACTCGCCGCGATGGCCATCCCCGTCTAAACCAGCCGCCTTTCACACCGGACGAACCGGCCGACCCCGCAATCACCTTGGGGGACGGCCGGTTCGGCGTGCCCGGCACCGCTTGGTGTCGACACCGGCGAATGCGGACCGTGGCGCGGCACATCGACATCCGGTGGCCGGACACCGCGACGCATCACCAACTCAGCAACCAATCATCCCAATGGAAGGGAGCATCACGGTGCCCATCAACCTGCCCACCGGCGCCACCGTGCGCACCGTCACGTTCTGGTACCCGGCCGACTTCCTCGGCATCACCGACTGGGCCACCACACTGGCCTGCCTGTTCGACGACGACCTGGGACCCGAGCAGCGGATGCTGGCCCTGCCGACCACGCGGCGTACCCGCACCCTGCTGGCGGCGCCCACCAACGCGGACCCGATCCGCTGCGCCGGCGGGCCGCTACGACTGCTGGACATCGCCGCGACCGGCGCGCTCGCGGCCCGCGAAGCCGGAACCCGCCACGACGGGTGGTCGGCCACCGCACGGGTCGGGACACGCCGGCCGGGCCGGGTGGAATCCGCGCTGCTGCAGGCTGGCCGGCACAGCTATGTCACCTACCACAGCCTGCGCCGCGTGGTCGGCGACGCGCTGGTCACCATGCGCACCGGCGCCTGGCTGTACCCGGCCGCCGCCAGCCCGCAGGCGCTGCTCGACCACGTCCAGCAGGCCACCGCACGGCTGGCCGACGCCGCCCCCGACGACGTGCTCGTCACCGTCCGCGCCTGAGCACCGGCGGCCGCGTCCGCGAATCCCAGCACACCCGGGCACCCTTCCCGCCGGGCGGATCCGCGACGCCGGACAGATCCTGCCCGGCCGGACCGCCTCCGGAGGCACCCGACATCCGAGAGGAGTCAGCCGCTGTCCGCAGACGACACCACCGACGGCACCAACGTCAGCGATGTCATCGCCGACATCCGCGGGCTGCTGGACCCGCTGTTCGACGCCATGCAATGGGCCGAAGACGAGATCGACGCCGCGAAGCGGCGACACCAGGCCGCCGCCGAGAAGATCCACCGCAGCTTCCTGCTGCTACAGCCGTCGAGTCCGCTGATGCGCACCGAGGTGGTGTACCGGGCGCACTGCCGGGAACTGCTCGACCGCGTCGCCGCCGGCGAGGACACCCGACCCGGAACGGCCGCCGAGTGCTGCCTCGCACTGAGCGAGACCAGCCTGAAGGTGCCGCTACGCACCAGCGCGGTCGGGCTGTACGCCCGCATGTGGCGGCTGGCCGGCCTGCCACCGGCGCCGATCACCGACCTCACCGAACACTACGAAGCCATCGACGGCGAACTCATCGACGACAACGAAGGCTGGCTGCGCAAGAAGCTACGCCAGGACTGGCGAGTGCTCCGCCCGTCAGGCCCGTCGTCAGCCGGCCGGCGCAAACGCGGCAAGGCCGCCTGACGCCCTCGCCGAACACCACACGGCCGGTCCACTCATGGACCCGCCGTGCCCAACCACGTCCCGACCATCCCGAGAAGGGGGATCACCATGTCCACCACCGTGTCCACGACCATGACGCTGACCAGGCCCCGACTGCGGCCCACCACGGCGGCGCCCGCGTCCACCAGGGAGGGCACTGCGGTGCCGGCCGTGCAGCGCCCGTCCGCCGACCTCGGCTACCTGGCGATGGTCAGCGTCCACGGCGACTTGCTGCTGCCGGCAGCCGTGAACAACGCCACCGCGACCGCGATGCGTCGGCGTACCCAGTCCGGCACCGCCTACCGCATCGACCTCGGCGGAGGCATCACCTGCTGGCTCGACGCCGACCAGCAGGACGGCAGCGGCGAACTCAACTGGGCCGCCACGCAGATGTGCACCGCACTGTCCGACGGCACGTTCGCAGGCCCCGAGGACGCGCCATTCGTCTGCGGCCCGGCGCTGTTCACCGGCACCACCGCCTACGGCCCGCAGACTCACCCGGTCGCACTGTCCGACGAGCAGTTGCGCCGCATCGTCGACGTGCACGCTGACCACATCGCGGACATCGATACCGCCATGGTCGACGAGCTGGGCCACTTTGCCGAGGCCGCAGCCGTCGAGCCGCACCTCGCGCTGACCTGAACCCGACCGGGTCCGTCGCGCCCGCCCACGCGTACTCCGCCGCCAGCATCGGCAGCCGGCACTCGCGTGGGGCGGCACGCGAGGCCGGTTGGCCACCAAGTCCCGCAGCGAAAGGACAAGGTTCCAGCCATGGCCGAGCAACCAGACGGCCAGCCAGAGCGCACCGAACCGGACCGCACCGAACCAGGCCACACCGATCCGGACCCCGCCGAGCCGAACGACACCGATCAAGACCCCGCCGGACCCGACGACACCGGGCCCGACGACACCGAGCCGAACCCCGCGGCAGCGTCGGCGGGCGATGAAAATCCCCGCGGGCTGCTGTTCACCTCCGATCGGCAGGCCCTGCGCCGCGCCGACACGATCCGTGTCCACGCCACCGACGGAGCTGGGGTCATCGACGCGATCCTGACCACGCTCGCCGGGGACCAGCCACGGATCTACACGGCGACCGAACAGCGGCTGTTCCCCGAACCGGACGGACACCAGCGGCGGCGACGCATCGCCGTGGCCGCCGACATCGCCGGCTTCGACACCGACCGCCGCTGGCACGACCACCAACTGCCCGGCGCCACCGCCACCGCCGTCATCGACGGCGCGCAACTGCACGAAGTGTGGCGCTCGGTCGCGGCGTTCCTGCGCGTCGGCGACATCGTGCGACTGCGCTGGCACACCAACACCAACACAGGAACCGGCACGGACCGGCTGACCTGCGCTGGTCTGCACCGCGACGAGTTACTCATCGAGGTGCGGCGCGGCAAACGGACGTCGACGTTCCTGCTCCATGTCGCCGTCGGCCCGTCGAGCCGGCGCATGGTCACCGCCCCCGCACACCGCTGAGCCGCATCACGCACCACCACACGGCACCACCGAAACGACACCACTGAAACGGCACCACTGAAACGACACCACTGAAACGACACCACTGAAACGACACCACTGAACGGCGGCAACACCGCCGCGACGAACACCGCTCCACCGCACAGCTCCACAGCACGGCGCCCTGCAGGGCGCTGTCCCGGCCGTTGCCCGGCCACCCCTTCGCATCCACCGCGAACCCCGGGCACGGCCGCATACGGCTGTGCCCGGGCCCTTCGCATCCACGCGAATAGGAGCCCAGTCATGGGTCAGTCCACACCCGTCCCCGCGTCCGCGTCCGCGCCAGACTCCGCCCCAGACCCGTCAGCCGATCGGCCCGTAGCCCGTGCCACGGGCGGCCTGCGCGTCGCCGCCGGCGACCGGAACCTGTCGATCGCCGTGATCGGTGGCAGCCTGATCGGCCCGGCCGCCGAGCTGTTCCTGCGCCGCGCCGGCTTCACCGATGTCACCACCTACGAGGCGATGCCCCGGGCGCACTCGCAGAGCGGCGGCGTCATGGGGCTGCGGCTGCCCGCCGTGGCGTTGCTGGAGTCGATCGGCCTGGACCGCGACGGGATCGTCGCGCTGCCCGACAACGCCGTCAATGGCTTTGACGTCGACGGTGACCACTTCAGGGCGCGCGGCACCTCGATGTTCCCGGGCCAGGTCACCTCGTGGGACGCCCTGTACGCGGCGCTGGCGCGGCGGGTCGAGGTGGTGCACGGGCACCGGCTTGCCCGGCTGTGCCCGACCGACGGTCGCTACGGCCTGGCATTCGCCAACGGCTACCAGCGGGAGGCGGACGTGGTCCTGTTCGCCGATGGCCGCAAGTCCGCCGGCCGGGTGTTCCTGGACCCGGAACGCCTGCTTACCTACAACGGCTACGTCGTGTGGCGCGGCCTGGTCGGCACGCCCACCCCCGAGCCGCACGGGTTCAACCGGTTCTTCGACATCGCTGGCGGGCGGCTGTTCTCCCTCACCGGACGGTTGAACGGGACCGGCAAGTCGTACTGGGAGTTCAGCCACAACCTGCCCGAAGCCGAATACACCCGCCTCGCCGGCGGGCGTGGCCCCACCGACCACGCGTACATCCTCCCGCAGCAGGTCGGCCCGGCAGCCCGGTCGGTCATCGCCGACGCCGCCGAAGGGATGCCACCGATGTTCCAGGAACTGATGGCCGAAGCCGTCGTGTCCGGTATCCCGGTCAACGACGCGTCGACGCCGCGGCGTGCCCTGTGGACCAGCGCCACGATCGGCACAGCCGGTGAGACTGCCAGCGGCCCTGTCGGCGCCCGTGTCGTCGGGGTCGCCGCGTTGCTCGGCGATGCGCTGCTGCCGGTGCGGCTGCAGGTGGGCGCGGGACTCAACAGCGGCCTGCACCATGCCGCATCCTTCGCGCGCAGCCTCGCCGCGAGTTCGGCCGCGGGTTCGATGGACGCTCTCTACGACTGGGAGTCGACCACCCTGGACCGGCTCGCCGCATGGATCGAGTTGGGACGCTCTCGGGCGCACCGCAACAACCTCGGCTGGTACATCCCGGTACGGCCCGGTTTCACCGCCGTGCCCACCGGCGACCAGTGGTCGGAACCAACCTGGGTGACGGCATGACCACGACGCCCTTCACCACCGGCGAACTACGGGCCGCGACGCAACGCATCGTCTTCGTCTTCGTCTTCGTCTTCGTCTTCGTCAAGCTCAGCACCGATCTCGGGCTCGGGTTCCCGCCGGCCACGATCGTCGCCGCGCAGTACTGGGGCCAAGGCAAGGTCGTCCTGACCCGCTTCCCGGACGGCGCCACCATGACCGCCGTCGCGCACCAGATCCACGGCGAGTTCATCCTCGACACTCCCGGCACCTCGGACAACGGCGAAGCCCGCACGGCTGCCATCGCGGGTTAGCCCTGTGATCGCCGACTGAGGCACAGCGTCACGGCACCGCCTGGGCACATCGTCCGGGCGGTGCCGGGCTGCACCCGCGCCGGGTCTCGCAACACATGCGCGCCACAGCGACCGGGGGACGCTCCGCAGCTGCCGCGAAACGACACAGCAATCCGACCACCCCGGCGAGCCGACCGTGCCCGCCGGAGCCCATAGACGCGCGCATCGATCCGACTGGCATGGAGGACGCCATGGCCCGACTCACCGGCTACATCCGGCTTCCGGACCCCGTCCGGGAGCACACGCTCGCCGCTGCCCATCAGCAGGCGAAGCGGGCCGCCGCCCAGTACGCCCGACTGCTGGCCGCGGAGGCCGGCATCGCCGCCCGCGCCGTGCACCCGGCCGTGGCCCGGCTCGTGTTCCGGCTCGTCGAGGACATCACCGGCCCATCGGCCACCCTGGTCGCCGCCTACACCGCCAGCGGACGGCGGCTGTGGCACGTCGACACCGACGACGAGTGGCCCGATGAATCCCTGGTCACCGACCACCTCGCCGCCGCAGCCGAATGGGACGACAACGCCTTCACCATCGTCGACACCGACACCGACGGTAAATACCTGTACGAGCACCACCTCGACGACTAGGCCCGACCAGGCCACCGCGTCCACCGTCGACACCGGGCCGGCTCGACACCGACGGCTGCCCGGCGGCACAGCGCTGCCGTCACACGGGCCTGGCGTCGGCCGGATCCGACCAGCCACATCACACCACGAGGAAGGACCGAGGAAGGACGATGGCCCGAACCACCGCCGCCCAGTTCGCCAGACAACTGCGCCGGCTGGGCGCCACCGTCACCATCCGCGACGGCCGCGACAGCAGCGACGTCGTCGCGAGCTTCCGCGGCGTCGAAGTGACCGCCCGGTTCGGCCGCGACGTCGACGCGTTCGACGTCGCCCGACGCACCGACACCACACCCGACACCGCAGCCGGCACCTGGGCTGCCGACGCGGCATCGGACGATGCCGACCTGATCCGCAGCATGGCCGGCGTCCGCCGCATGCTCAACCTGCCCAGGCACCCGGTCGTCACGCTCGGCACCACCGGCCGGCGCGACTCCCGCATCCACATCCTGCGACCGGGCTGGTTCAGCAGCGCCGAATGCGGCGTGTCGATCCCTCGCGAACACCGCGAAGGCACGCCGCGCGAGGCGACCTGCCGGCGCTGCCGGTCCCTGTGGCGACAGCGGTGACACCAGCCCAGGCCGTCGTGGCGAACCATGCCGACCGCGACCGCAGCGCGGACCGGCCACCTACCACCGCCGACCCGCTAACGCGGTGCGGAACACCGCTGAGCAGGACGCGGGGGCACCGGAACCGCTACGGCCGAGCACCCACAGGTGGGCAGCACGCCGGCCAGACAACCGACGTCGACGCCCGTCCACTGTGGACGCTTCATCCGCTGGCGGCGACACAACCACGTCCCGCCGCCACGGACCAATCCGACAGGAGGCAGCACATGCCGACACCGGCCAACCCGCAACCGGCCACCGACACCACCGCCACCGACACGAGCACCGACACGAGCGGCCCAGATGTCGTGTCGCTGACCTGGTGGCGGACCCAGACCTACAACCACGACCTACCCCTCGCCGAACTCGCCGAGGCCACCGGACACACCAGCGAGGAAATCGCGGCGAACCCCGGGATGCTGGTCGGAGTCGCCAGCGAACCGCTGGCCGAACTGCTGACCAGCCTCCCGGTACCAGACGACGCGGGTGGCGTGATCGAGTGGAGATCGCCCGGGTCGACTACAACGCCTCACCGACCCTCGCCGAACTCGCCGTCAACGCCCGCGCGGCAGTCGACGCCGAGGCGGATACCGGCGAGCGCACACCGGCCGGGCTGGCCCTCGCGGCGCTGCTGGCCGGGTTGCGCCGAGAAGGGATCACCGACACGTGAGCACCCAACCCGACGAACCCGACGAGCCGGCCGGCGCCGTCCCCGAACGTTGGGTCTACGGCGGGATCCGGGTGCTGGACGGCAAGCGGGTACACGCCTGGATCGACCCGTCCGGCCGGGAACTGCTGTACTCGCACAAACGCGGCAGGACGACCTGGGCGATCGGCAGCCTCTACACCGCCGAGGTCAGCCGGCATGACGGCACGACCCGGCTGCACAACAAGCCGACCTACACCGGCGAACAGACCGACGACGTGCTGCGCCGTCGCCTGCGGGCCGCCGACACCGCCGCCCGGGCGCAACTGGCCCGCCTCGCCCAGGAACGCAACGACGCGCGCAGCAACGCCATCGACGACGCCCTGGACCCGGTGCTGGCGGTCGCTCGAACCCTGAAGAGCGGGCCGGACCGGGACGCGTTCACCGCCTACCTCCTGCGGCGAATACTCAGCGCCTGGTACACCCCGCCCACCCCGCCCGAAGCAAGGAGGTGAACCGAATCGTGGGCCACATCATCGACGAAATCGAACACGGCACCCGCACCGTCAACGGTATCGACGTCACTATCCGGGAACTGGTCTGGAACGACCTGGGCCGCAGCTTCGAGGTCCACCGGGTCGACACCGGCGAGGACCTGACCGAAGACGGCTGCTTCGACACCCTGCCCACCGACGAGCAGATCGCCGACCCGCTGGCCGACCGCCAGCCGGACTGGTGGATCTGCCGCGGCTGCGGCACCCGCATCGACGCCCGCACCGGCGCCGATCTCATCGTCGAGCACGTCCGCGACGGCGACCCGGTCGACGGCGCCGGCAACCCGATCGGCGGCCCGCGGTGAACCGCGAGCGCCAGGAGCGGCGCCTCATCCGCCGGATGCTCAACCTGTCCACCGCCCACCTGCCGCAACACCTCAGCACACCGGGCGGACTTGACCGAGTCGCAGGCGTCGTCGCGCACACCACGGACGTCGGGTTCCTGCTGTGGGTGCCCGACGACCCGGACGAGTCCGCCCACGCCATGGCCGACCCGGTGCCGGACGTGGTGCTGGCCATCCAGCGCTACGCCCGTACATGAACTGCGACTACGTGCTGCTCGACGCCGACGCTGACCGCGTCGACGAACGGCCGCTCTGGGACTGGTAACAGCCCAGACCCACACCATCCGATTACCCCTTCCGGGACCTCGCCGGCCGCGCGCCGACTCCCGGGGGCACCCCGGGGTAGCGCGCGGCCCGGCGGTGTCCCGGCGAGTTCCCCAAGGGAGGAACCCCGTGCACCGCACGACAGCACTCACCTTCGACCCCGCAGCCACACAGGTGTGGCTGCGCCAGCCCAGCGACCAGTTCGCGGCCATGACCCGGGCGGACAGCCTCGGCGTGGACGACGAGCTGACCGGCCCCGGCGTGGAAGGCTTCCTGGCCACCGTCGACGACGTCCTCGCCGCGCAGCCTGACGGTTTCCGCCGCCGCGCCGACATCACCGGCGTCGAGCTGTGGCTCATCCCCGACGGCGAGGTCCTCGACCAAGGCGCCCTGGTCACCGTCGACCTGGCCAACGGCGTCCGCCTGGCCAGCCTGCACCAGGACATCAGGGACTTCGCCAACCGCGACCAACGCGGTATCCCCGCAGTCCTGTCCGCCCTACGGCACATCGCCAACCAGGCGTCGCTCGTCGCAGGAACGTATGAGGCCGCGCATCCCGAGGATGCGCCGCACCTGGCGGTGTCGCGATGACGACGACCGACACTCCGACCGACACCACGACCGACAACGCCGTACCGGAACCGGTGGCGTTCACCGAGGAGCAGGTCCTCGACGCGCTCAACGAGGCAGCCGACGACATCCTCGAAGCGGTCGAAGCCCGCGACGAAGGACTGCGCGACGGCATCAACCTCATGGTCAACGCAACGATCGCCTACCTGCGCGGCACGGCATCCGACCTGGACGACGTCGCCGAAGCCAGCTACGGCGAGAACCTCGACACCATCCTCGGCTGGATCGGGGCGGCGGCCTGATGCCCTCGCAGGACCTACATCGCACCGCCCTAACCAACGCCGTACACACCGAACCTCCCCCCAGCATCGTCGGGGGCGCGGCAGTCGCAGCCGAGCGGGTCACCGTTGCCGAACTGATCGGGCACCTGCGGCTGTTCCCGCCGCATTTGCAGGTCTGGGTCGCCGATCCGGGCAACGTCGAGGGCTACGTGCCGCTGGACGGTAGCGTGTACCGCGGCGGCGACGGCGTTCCGTCCGCGGCTGATCCGGCCGAGTTCCTCGTGCTGGGCACCGCACCATGACGGTGCACGTCGTGCAGTACTCCGGCGGCATCGGCAGCTGGGCCGCGACCCAGCGGGTCATCGCCGAACACGGCACCGCCAACCTGGTCCTGCTCATCGCCGACACCCGGGTCGAAGATGCCGACCTGTGGAGATTCGTGCACGACAGCGCCGCCCGCATCGGCGTCGAGCCGACGGTCGTGGCGGACGGACGCAGCCCGTTCGAGGTGTTCCACGACCAGCGGTTCCTGGGAAACTCCCGGCTGGCGCCGTGTTCGGCGATTCTCAAGCAGCGTCCGGCCAGGGCCTGGCTGACGGCGCACGCCGACCCGGCGGACGCGGTGCTGTACGTGGGCATCGACTGGTCGGAGTCCCGCCGCACGGCGGCCATCGTCAACGGTTGGGCGCCGTGGACGGTGCGGTTCCCGATGTGTGAACCGCCCTGTCTGTCCAAACAGGACATGCTCGACGCTGCCCGTGCCGACGGGCTTACCCCGCCACGGTTGTACGAGTTGGGCTTCAGCCACAACAACTGTGGCGGCGTGTGCGTCAGGGGCGGTCAGAAGCACTGGCTGCACCTGCTGGAGGTCTTCCCTGACCGGTACGCCCGGGCCGAAGCCCAGGAGCAGCAACTGCGCGTCGAACTCGGCGACGTCGCCATCCTCCGCGAGCGGCGTGGCGGCGTGTCCCGTCCGCTGACCCTGACCGAACTGCGTCGCCGGCACGGCGAGCGTTCCACAGTGTCCTAACCGGTCGGCAGCCACGCCCGGCGATGATCGCCGGACCGGCGTGAAGCCGACACGACCGGTGCGGGTTGTTGACCACGCCTGTGTCCACGGCGACGGGCATGGGCGCCACACGGTAGCCAGCACGGTCACGGAATTTGGCTGTCATCTCCGAGCCGTTGCGGCTGCGTGCTGTTCGCACCAACCCGATCGGCGAGCCTGCCCGCCTGAATATGGCGACCGCCAGCGTCAGGCGACCCAACCCATTTGATCCTTCCGGGAAACCGCACCGGCCGCGTGCCGTCAACCCCGGAGGGACACCGGGGGTTGAGATGCGCGGCCTGGTGCGGCGACCCGGTGACTCCCGAGGGAGGAACACCGTGCCAGACACCTCAACATCAACGATCGACGCCTCCGCGCCGTCGGCGCAGATCGAGGCCCTGCTGACTGCGGTCGCCGCCCGGCCCCGCGCCGCTGAGGGCATGCGGGCCATGATGCAACGGGCGTCGGAGTTCCCGAACCCGTTGGCCGCCAAGTTGACCGGCATCGCGTTGGACCCCTACGGCCGCGAGTTCGCCGACCGGTTCCTGGACGCCTACTGGTCGGACGAGCCGCGGCAGCAAGCGGCGCTTCGCGCGACCGGTTCCGGGTCGGGCACCGACCGGGAGGTCATCATCGGCAGCGGCTTCCACGCCGCGGTTTACGCCGCGGTCCGGGTGCTCAGCGGCCACCCCCGGCCGCTTGTGCTGGAACGCGGCGACCGGGTCGGTGGCACCTTCGCGATGACTGCCCGGCCGACGTTCTATCTCAACTCCCGCAACCGCGGAGGAAACGGTGGACTGGCCGGCGATCAGGGGGCAAGCCTGAACTACCTGCCCGGCGCGCCTATCCAGGCGGCCAACGTGTCCATGACCGAATTTCAGACGAATACCGACATGGCTTGGGTCATCCGGCTGGCGCTGACCCAGTTCGCTGACGTGGTCACCAACGCCGAGGTTGTCTCGGTGGTTCGCGACGGCGCGGCGGTGGAGATCCAGCTTGACGGCCGCAGCGCGTTGTTCGCCGGCCGGGTGATCGACGCTCGGGGTCTGGGCGATCCGAGTGACCTGGACATCGCCAACGGCTCCACCATCCTCACCTTCGGCCAGTTCATGGCGCGCATGGCCACCATGTGGCCGCTGCGCGGGATTCGCCGGGCTGCGGTGGTCGGCGGTGGCGACGCGGCCAAGTGTGCCGTGGAGTCGCTGCTGGGCATCGGGCCGCAGCCGCCTATGGCCGCCGCCGCGTTGGACAGCGTGGACCGGATCGACTGGTACACCGACACGCTGCCCACGACCTGCGAACGGTGGCAGCAGGAGATCCGTGGCCGGTACCAGGCCATCGGCCGCTACCTGCGCCCGGACCGGCTCGGCCTGCGGCGACTGACGGTGCTCGGGCGTCGAGCCCGACCGGTCGCGCTGCCCGGCCTGGGCCTCATCGACGGCCGCACCTACGATCTCGTCGTCGTGTGCACCGGCAACCGGGAAGTAGCGGTCGACGGGCTCGCCTTCTCGGACTTCTACGACTATCCGATTCCCGACACCGATGCCGTGGTCGCCAGCCAGCACTACAACCTGCCCGTGTTCCGGGTCGGTCCACACGCCCTGCTTCCATTCACGCCGCAGGAGTTCGAGGACGGCATCGCCGAGATCCCGGCCAACGCAGTGTCGATGTTCCGCACCGCGACCAAGACCGCCGCGTTGGCGGCCACGCTTCCCGCGGTGACCGAAGACTGACGCGCCGGACCAGAGGGCCACACGACCGCGCAAACCTGTGCGCTCCGCGGCCCACAACCCCACCAGACGCTGGATTCAAGCAAACAGGGCCGCGCCTGCCGGAGGCCAGCACCCTGACCGTTCCACCAGCCCTGGACGCCCGCAGCGTCAGCCGACCCAACGCGGTCGCCACAGCCAACTGCGCCAACCTTCGGGGCGGGAAGCCTTCCGTCGCCGCGACCGGGCGGCGTGCAGCGGCCGTATCCGTACCAACGGAGGAGCCATGCAACGCAACGACACACTCTGGCGGGAGCACCTGGACATCATCACCGCGTGGGGCCAGGCCAGCGTCACCAACCAGACCTCACCGCCCACGGACGAACAGCTGTGGGCCGCCTCGCGGGTCCGGCAGGATCTGCACCTGCCCGAACAGGTCGACCCGGAGCTGCTCGCGCAGCTGCGGGCGGCGTTCACCAGCGGACGTCAGCGACGGCGCATCGACCTGGCCGCGGTCGCGGACGCGCTGTGCGCACGCGGCCACGACGCGGTCGTCGAACACGTCGGCCAGGGCGCCATCCTGTACGCCGGTCGGTGGGTCCCGGATCGCGGCGGGGTGCCGCGGTGGGCGGCCACGGCCGGACCGGGCGTGGTGGACGCATCCGGCGCGGTGACCACACCGCTGGGCGTCGAGGAGTTCGCGGTCGGGCCGGACGGCGACGACGCCTGGTGGATCGGCGTATCTGAGCAGACCACCGAGGACCAACTCGTCGACCTGATCGGCGCGGTGATCGCGGACGTCAAGAAGGAACGGGCGCGGTTCGCCGCGGCGGCCGACGCCGCCCGGGACGCGATGTGGGCCGCGTTCGCCGCCCGGTATCCCGAAGTCACCACCGGCGACCTGCCGCCCGGCGCCGACCGCGCCTTCGTCGCGGAGTCCGACAGGCTCGCGGGCTGGCTCGACGACAACCGACCCGATGGCCAGCAGCCACCGGCACACCTGACCGCGCTCGTCCGGTCCGCGCCGTCCGGCAGTGCACCATCCGTCGTCGGCTGCGCCGATGCGGCCAGAGCGGAGGACGCTCAGTGAGGCGCGACGTGGTGACGCGCTGCGTGGTGGAAGTCAACGAGGCCATGGTGTTCGGCACCGACTGGTGGATCACCTTCATGCTGGCGCACCGCGGCACCAACCGCATCACCGAACTGACTGCCACGATCGGCGGCGCCCTGTGCCGCGGCGAGTGCGACAGCCGCGAACACGCCACCGCACTCGCCGCGACCATGGTCGAACGCGGCCTACCCCGCCGCGCGGTGAAAGCCCGAACCCTGCGCGGAACCCGCCGCTGATAGGCGTTTCCGCTGCGCCCACTGTGTGCACCGACGTGGGCGTCGGCATTGACCGGCGAAAGCCAGCGCCCATCCGCGCCCTGCGGCGCCCAAGCGCCGCGGCACGTCTGCCGCCTTGACCGAACACGTCGCGGCAGCTCGTACCCACTGTCTCTGACCCATCGCCTGGTTGCCCACCGCGGCAGCAGCAGCTGTCCGGTGTGCAGCCCGTCGACCGTGCTCGATCACCCGTTGTGCGTGACCGGGGCACGGCTGCTGCCGTGCCCGGCCAAACCAGCAGCTAACCCCGGCATCCGACCAGAGAGGCAGCACTCCCATGGGCAAGCACGAAGCAGCCAAAGCCAACAAGTCCGTCGCCCGCCATTTCGCGCGTCACGCCCTGCACCCGGTCGTCCACATCGTCACGCTCGTCAGCCTGCACGTCGCGGCCCTGGTCGTCGTGGAGAAGACGCCGCTGCTGAGCCTGCTGCTCATCCACTGACCCGAACGCACCACCGGCACCGGCGGACCTGCCCGGCGCCGGACCGAGACCATCTGCTGCTCGCTGACCAAGGCCAACCCGCGCCAGCCGTCGGCGGCCTCGCCGGCGAGCAGCAGCACCGGTGCGCCACCGCAGGCGGCATCGGTGCCAGACCGAAACGTGAGGAGGACCCTTCATGTCCCACCCGTTCGAAGCCTTCGCTGACCGTCACCCGGCCGCCGCCCGAGCGGCGCTGGTCGTCGCGCACCTGGCGGTGCTGACGGTACCTGCCCTGACCATCGCGGCGGTCATGACCGGCCACACCGTGCTGGGGATCGTGGGCGTGTTCGCCGGCATCGGCTTCTACGCCTGCGGCTACGCCGCTGCCGCGTACCGCAACCGGCGGCGGCTCGCCGATGACGTGGCCAAGGCTCGCAGAGACCCGCTGACCGGGCTGCCCAACCGGGCCCTCGCCGACGAGATGCTCGACGCGGCCACCCGCGCCGGGTCGCCGATGACCGTCGCGCTCATCGACATCAACGGCTTGCACACCATCAAC
Source organism: Virgisporangium aurantiacum (assembly GCF_016863635.1). Taxonomy (GTDB): domain Bacteria; phylum Actinomycetota; class Actinomycetes; order Mycobacteriales; family Micromonosporaceae; genus Virgisporangium; species Virgisporangium aurantiacum. The sequence continues at coordinate 17,226 of NZ_BOPG01000074.1, forward strand.
GGCAACCTCGGGCACGCCGCCGGCGACCAGTACCTGACCACCGTAGCCCGGCGGCTCGCCGGCGCCGTGCCTCCGCACGGTGTGCTGGTCCGGCAGGGCGGCGACGAGTTCACCCTGCTCGCCCCGTACACCGGCCCGCAGGATCTCGCGGATCGGATCGGGGCGGCCATGGCCGGTCCGGCGGTCATCGCCGGCTACCGCATGCAGCCGCGCGCCGCCGTCGGCATCGCGGCCACCGACGCGATCGGCCCGGTCGACGCCGAGCACGCCCGCGCCCGCGCCGACTCCGCCCTGTACACCGCCAAGCGGGAGGGCGGCAACCGGATCCGTGTCTTCGACCCGGACCGCGACCCCGAGCCGTCGGCGGACGGTACCCGCCCGCTGCTGCGCCGCCGCGACATCAACCCTCTCGCCGACGCTGTGGCCGAGGTCGGTGCCGCGTGGCTGCCGTCGCCCGGCGACGACCTGGTCCCGGTGCTGCTGGCACCGCACGAGCTGCGCACGGTGGTGCGGTCGCTGGCCGCCGCCCGGGACCGGTGGGCGCAGGCCACCGCCGAAGCCCAGGCCGGCGCCCGCCGGCCCACCTCACCGCGCAGCAGCGACCCGGACCGGATCAACATCGAACCGACCCGCGTCGGCTACGCCGGCATCGCCGATCTGGCCGTCCAGGAGCAGACCCGTTACGCCCGGCTGCTCGACCGCCTGGACCCGGTCGTCGAGGTCGCCGACCTCCTCGACGACGCCGGTCACGCCCCGCCTCCGTCGGCGGGGTCTGCGGTGTCGTGCGTGGTGCTCGTCGGGATCTCCGCCGCGTTCACCCCGGCCGACCTGGAAGCCCTCGTCATCACCGCGGCCGAAGCGGTCCACGGCCAGCCCGACGACCTGTCCAGCCGGCAGCGGGAGCTCGCCGCCCGCGCCCACGCCCTGCTGCAGGACGCCATCGACGACTAACGCAACCATCCGAGACGGGAGAGAACCTTCATGCGGCTTGTTGCACCACCCACCCATGTGGGCGAAGACCAGTGGCCGGTGCTGTCGGCCGTGCGGGTCAGCACCGCCGACGACCCGGCCGAGTTCATCGTCCTCGTCGACTGCGGCGAAGGCACACCCGAGCACCCCTACGCCACGCTGCGGGCGGTCGTCTGGACGAGGCGCCGCACGAGGCGCAAGGTCACCGACGGCGAGTACAACCTGACCTTCGATGCGGCCCGGCGCAGCCTCGCCGAGCGGGCCGGACTGCTGCCCACCACGGCCAGCACGATCGAGGTGGTCGTCGTCCGCGACCCGGACTTCGGCACCGACTACGCCATGTTCGTTGACGGCGTTCGCCGACCCGAGGGCAGGACCGACGGCGTGCGGGTTGTCGCGCACGACATCGACCTGGGCGCCGTCGAGATCACGCCCGCGTCGGTCGAGCAGCGGTTGCTGCGTGCCGATGCCCTGTCGCCGGCCGCGGCGCGACACGCCCGCGATGCCGTCCTTGCCTATGTAGACGAGATCGGCTGCGGCGACGGGCGGGCCGACGACGCTGCCGACGATGGGCAGGCCGTGGGCGGTACCGGTGCCGCGAGGCCCGAGGCCAGGGAGGGGGCGGCGTGACTCGGCTGGACCTGCACGACGCGCAACCCGAGTTCGCCGTCGACCGCCGGCCGGACGGTGATGTGCAGCTGCAGGTCCGCGCCGACGGTGTGGACGTGCGCATCACGATCGGCGGCCTGTACGGCGACGTGTCCCTGCTTGCGGAGAGTCTGCACCACCTGGCCGACGACGTCGACACCGACATTCTCCACGGCTGGCACGACGTTCCGGACGAGTTCGACGGCTACATCGGCTTCGACCGGGGCCGCTACCACGTCAGCCTGGACGGCTCCCGGGTCGGCGACTACCCCAGCCGCGAGGTGGCCGAGATCGAACTGGCCCGGGCCATGGTCGACGGTGGAGTGTTCCCGAACGTCTGGTTCATCACCGACCACGGCAACACCGAGCCGATCGACGCCGACATCCGTCGCTGGCACGACGAGGCCGGCGACCAGATGGCCCCGCTGGCCGGTGTGCAGTACCGGCCGGGTGACCGGGTCTGGTACGCCGACGTCGACTGGCCCTACCGGGTCGTCGGCGACTGGGGCCCGGCCGGCGTGGAAATCCACACCGACGGCGATCCGCGCATCTGGACCCACGTCACCGATCGCGCCGAGCTGCGGCCCGACACCGACTGACAGAGATGATGTTCATGAGCACAGAGATGATGTTCATGAGCACCTCCCGCCGGGGTCTGACCCACCGACTGACTGACTTCGGGTCTTCAACGGGATTTGTCGGCCTCGGTCGGGAGGTGCTCGTGCACTCACTGGACGTGGCGCTGTGACTTCATAGGAGCCTGGCTAGAGGCCCCATCTCTGTCTTGTCCGCGTTGCCCGGCTGGTGCGTGCCGCCCTGCCCCAGTCACGAACGACAGGACGACGATGGCTTCCATTACACCGCAAGACGCCGCGTTCATCGAAGTCACCGGTGGAGTTGACACCCATCAAGACACCCACACCGCTGCCGTGATCGACCCGATCGGGCGGGTGCTTGGCACCCAGCAGTTCCCCGCCACAGCGGCCGGTTACGCCGCACTGCTGGCCTGGATACGCGGGTTCGGCCGGGCATCGCGGATCGGGGTCGAGGGAACTGGCGCCTACGGAGCAGGGCTCGCCCGCCGGCTGCGCAGCGAAGGTATGCAGGTGATCGAAGTCGACCGGCCCAATCGCAAGACCCGCCGGTTCCAGGGCAAGTCCGACCCGATCGACGCCATCGCCGCGGCCAAGGCCGCCCTGGCCGGCGAACGCACCGGTATCCCCAAACAGCGCAATGGCCGCGTCGAAGCCCTGCGCAACCTGCGGGTGGCCCGCCGCAGCGCCGTCGACCAGCGCGCCGACACCCAACGCCAGATCAAAACCCTAATCGTCACCGCCCCCGACGAACTGCGCGCCCAACTGCGCCGCCTGGCCGTCAAGCAGCTGATCACCACCTGCGCGAACCTGCGACCCGACCGCACCGACGCCACCACCCCGAGCACCGCCGCCAAGATCGCCCTACGGTCCTTGGCCCGCCGCCACCAGCAACTCGCCGTCGAGGTCGCCGACCTCGACGAACTCCTCGAACCGCTGGTCGCCGCCATCAACCCCGCCCTGGTCGCGGTCAATGGCGTCGGTGCCGATACCGCCGGGCAACTCCTGGTCACCGCAGGCGAGAACCACGACCGGCTCACCAACGAGGCCGCCTTCGCCATGCTCTGCGGCGTCGCCCCGATCCCCGCCTCCTCCGGCAAGACCAACCGCCACCGCCTCAACCGCGGCGGCGACCGCCAGGCCAACAAAGCGCTCTACCGCGTCGTGCTCTGCCGCCTGCGCTGGGACCTCCGCACCCGCGCCTACATGCAACGACGCACCAAAGACGGCCTGTCCAAGAAAGAGATCATCCGATGCCTCAAACGCTACGTCGCCCGCGAGCTCTATCAGATCATCACCTCAAACGATCTTGAACTCGCCACTTGACATCCATAGGAGCATCAGCCACAAACTGCGCGGCCGGCACACGTGCGACCGGCCCCTGATCCGCGTGCATCCCCTGCCGGTGGCCGCCGAGCGGCCACCTGACCAACACGGGCGTGGCGGGGATCCACCCGCCGGCCGTTCGGCGCGCGCCGGCCGGGGATGCGGAAAGGCAAACACCACCATGAACACCGCCCAGCCACACCCCGCGGCCCACGATGACCGAGGCGAGTTCGTCGTCATCGCCGGATCGCCGTATGTCGCCTACGCCATCCACGGCTGCCCGGCGTACCTGACCCGCGCCACCAACCACCCGGACGGCTCCATCATCCTGCGCCCGGTGGGTGCGCCGCACACCCGCCTCGACCTGGCCGTCGACGCCGGCCGCTGGTACGCCGAACGCGAAGCGTAAGCGGCCACCGCCACGCACGAGTGCGTGCGCTGCGGCACCCCACTCACCCAGGTCGACGGGGCGTGGGTGTCCGTCGACTACCGCACCACAGCGGGCGGGCTCAGCTACTGCCCCACCCGACCCTGACACCGCCAGCCCCGGCAAGCACCGGCCGCGCAAACGCGCACCCCGATAGCACCCCGCCGGGCGTAGTGGCTGCGGGTCCGTCGGACCTTACTGCGGGTCTTGCCGGCGGCGCACCGCCAGCCGCGCCATGAACTCGCCCACGATCTCGGCGCGCTGCGCATCGAGCTCAGCGCGGCGTCGTCGGTAGACCCGCCACATGACGCCGGTGACCGCCAAGGTCAGCAGCGACACCCCGCCAAGCACGACGTCGGCGATCCACACCAGCCGCCACAACCCGGCCGGCGTATCCCCCACGAGGTGCTCGATAAGTAGCAGCACACCGGCAGCGGCAGCGGTGAAGAACAGCCCAAACGCCCCGTAGATCGCCTGGTTCGCGAGCTGGTGCCGGATGTGCGCGGTGTGGTCGGGGTGGTAACGCGCTGGCATGACTTCAGTGTGCCACCGAACCACATCCCCTCAATGGCTCCGCTGACGCCGTATGGGTCGCGCCGGATCCACGCCGGTGCGCACGCAGCCGTGGCTGTCTGCGACGGCTCATCTCTTCCCGTTGTTCCGGTACGAGCGGGACCCATCAACAAAGGAGCGACGAAATGCACCAGTGTGCCGTGCGGATCGAACATGGCTACCACCTGATCGACACCAGCGCCTGGGTTCGCCAGCGCACCGGCGACCCACTGCCGGAGCTGACCGACGCCCTCGGCGAACTCACCCATCACCCCCTCTTCGCCCTGTACCAGCCGCAGATGGACACCACCGCCCGGATGCAGCTGTGGTGCGCCGCCCGAGGCTGGACCAGCAGCGAGGAAACCACCTTCTACCACGACCAGTCGTCGCTGACCGAGCCGGTGAGCATCGTGCTGGCCGTCGACGACTCGGACGGGGCGGAGAAGGCCGCGTACACGCTCGTGCAGGTCGGTGACGACGCACCGCAGGTCTACCTGGACGTGACCACCGACGACGGCTACTGGCTGCAGGTCGAGCCGGTCGACATCGTCTGCCCGACGGGGCACCGGTGGACCTGGCTGGACCAGACCAGCCTGCTCGACGCGGCCGGTGGCTACGTCCCGTTCGCGGACCTGTTCGGCCATCGACCGGGCGCGCCGTACGCCGAGTGCCGCGCCTGCCTCGCCTACGACGACGGCGAGCGGGACGAGCCGTGCCGGTGCGAGAGCCGCTGGACCATCTACTGCCCGACCTGCGACCGGCGGTGCCGGCTCGAACGGCCAGGTGCCACCGATGCTGGGCGGCCACCCATCGGGCGGAGTGCGCTGACTGCGGACGCCAACGGAAGATCATCACTCGAACCCGTGCCGGGCTGCCGCTGTGCCGTGACTGCAACCCGCGCCGCGGCGGTCCCGTACTGTGCGATGGCTGCGGCAGGGAAGGCGCGCACCCTAGCGTCGACGCTGAGGGCCGGCCCCAGTGCGCGGACCCTCGCCAACACCCAGCTCCGAGAGGAAAACCACCAACTCCGTCGGCAGGCGACGCGCCCCACCAACCTGCGTGTCCTCCTACCGGGCGGCGGATGATCACAGCGACCTGTTCGTCCACAGATCAACCTGGATGATCGATCCGAAGCGCAGCCTGCAGCTCCGGCGCCGATCCCTCTTCGTCGTCTTCGAACGGACGTCACCCAACTGCGGGGCGATGCACGACCTCGGTCCACGTCGCCGCGTACAAAATCGACGTCAATGGACCCGTGGGCAGGTCAAACAACGACAGATCCGGCACCCCTAGGAAGGCAAGCAGGCACGTCCTGCCTAACGCCGCGGCAGCCTCGACGAAATCTGACTGCTCCGCCGGAGCGCTCTTGGCAAACGCCTGCTCGATGGCCTGTCGATTCGACTCAATCTGATCGAGCGAATGTCTCTTGGCCAACTGCGATACCTCCCACCACTCCATATCGGCCGGCCGGGCACGAGCATCCTCGGCCTGTCGAATCCGGAGCGAGATGTGGTCGGTGGCCTTTCCAAGCGCCTCTTTAAGATTGAAACCCGCTGGTGAGTTGGCCTCGTCCGGTACCTCGCCGGTGGCTTGGGGCAACAGCTCGCCGTCCGGAACCCCTCGCGCCAACACCGGAAAAGGCGTGTCGCGCTTCGGCAGGTCGATACGCGGTTTGTCGATTCCATCCGGCCTGCGCTCCCGGGGGACCTCACGGAATCCGAATTCCATACACACACGGTAACCGGATCGTCAAGCGTCGGTAACATCCCGGTCTCGACGCCGTTCAGCGCCATTTGGCGCACGGAGGCACATGTCGATGCGCGGTCGCGGCAGGCGTAGCGATCCGGCAGGCGATCGAGATCATCCGCGACGACATCCTCGCTCGTTCCGCGAGTTGCTCGCCGGCCTCACCCCGACCGGCCGACGCGCTGATCCGTCCCAGGCGCACGAACCATCGTTTCGCCTGGCACTCCTCGGTCTCAATCGCCATCACATCAACAGGCGCGAGACATACGGCGGCTGAACAGCTTGACAGATCACATAACTGTGACCTTCAGCCGTACTTGTCACCAACTGGCGGCGGCGAGCTGTTGCCTCGGCCGTCGCTGTCAGCGGTAGTTGTCACAGGCTTTCAGGGACAATTGTCACCAATCGAGTTTCAAGATTGTTGTCACCGGTTCGGCGCGTCATTGCGCACGTGCGACAGCGATCCGGTTCGATGGCTGATGGTTCCGATCGAGCAAGGCGGAGCTGCGTCTGATCAACTGGTGACCCGTCGGTCAGCCTCGGCTGTGATCGGTCAGCTGGGGCTGGCTCTGCCAGGCTTGGAACGCGGCGGAGTCGGCGATGTCGGCTAGTCCGGGGAATTGTGGCCGGCGGGTCAGTTACCTGCTGGGCGGTGCGGTAGGCGTCGTCGGTGCGGCCGGTCCTGAGATGCAGCGCGACAATGACGCGCGGAACCAGTCGTGTGCTGGGTTGTCCGGCTCAGCGCGGGTGCGAGCGGCCAGGCTGCAGGGAGCTGCTCCATGTGGTTGCGATCACGCCGCTGTAGGGTGTCGAGCGTGCGCTGGCCTGTCAGCGGATAGGGCGAGTTGGTCTTGCAGCCGTGCGTGGCGGAACTGGTAGACGCCGCCGGTCTGGCGTAGCAGTCCGCGATGGTGGGCTTCCTGCAGTGCGGAGATCAGCCGGAGCGGCGTGTCCAGTTGGGCGGCCAGGATTATTTTGATGATGGTGAATCGTCCCCAGGGCGATACGGTCGCGGCGAGCGCGAGGCCGAGGCTGAGGCCGAGCTGTGGCTTGTAGGCTGAGAATATTCCGAGGATCAGGAACAGTAGTCCCGTGGCGAGGACGCTCATGACAGCGAAGTTGCGGTCCTCCCGTAGTAGCCGGCCGGGGCTCGGGGCGCGCTGGGTTTGGTGGCTGCCGACGAACACAGCGAAGAGGGCGGGTAGGACTCCGATGCCGAGTACCGCGGCCCACAGGACGGTGTCGATGGCGATGTCGTATGCGTTGACGATAAGGAGTGCGAATCCGACGACGAGCGTGGCTACGCTGTAGATCTTGACGCCGAGTAGGAGCCTGGCGCGGTCGATGTTGAGATCGAGCCGTCTCGGCGCTGCGGCTTTGATGCTGAGGACGCTGTAGACGAGCCCGTAGAGCAGACCGCTGCCAACGGGGCTTATCCACGTTACGTGCTCGTAGCGCAGGTGAAACCAGGTGGCGGCGAGAACGGCTATCACGCAGCCGAAGGCCCAGCCGGGCCAGGACGCCGACCGTGGGACCATCGCCGCGACGGTGGAAGCGATTCCAATGATCAGTGTGGCGGCGAGTGTCGCAGGCACGAAGCCGACGGCCTCGTCGTCAAGGAGCAATGGGAGATCGGTTGCCAGCCGTGCCGCGAGGTAGATGCCCGCGCTGGCCAGGCCGATCATGAGCGATAGTCCCACCGGGCTGACCATCTGGTCCAGCCGCCACCAGGCAATGTCAAAGGTACCGGCGATCTGGAGTCGTCGGGCCAGTTTGGTCAGCCACCGCTGCGCCCGGTCGGCGTACTCGGGCGACCGCTGCCCGTACACCGGGTTGATTCCGGTGTATACCGCGCGGACGACACGGCCGAGCAGGTGCCGTTCGACGGCCTCTCGGCCCGCCACATATGGCGTGGTCAACAACTCGGACGGGGTCGTGCAGGCGTTGTGGTAGACGCTGCGGGCCAGCCAGGTCATCAGCGGCGTGGCCAACGCCGCCGCGAGCGGGCCGTCCGGACTGTGCCTCAGGTGTTCGAATACGCCGTTCCAACGCTCCGGCTGTTGAACTCCGTCATGCAGGTAGGAGACGACGTCGGCCGGCATCAGCGGCAGCAGCTCAACAACCGGGGTCCGGGCGAGCGGGCCGACCTGCGCCGTGGCACGTTCATACTCCTCGATCCGGCTGGTCAGAACCAGCTGTTGGCCGGAACTCAGGTATCCGGCGGCGGCCACTAGCGCGTCCGGTCGGTGATCGGCGGCCATTTCATCGAGGCCGTCGAGGATGGGCAGGACTTTGCCGGAGGCAACGAGTTCCCATGCCAGCGTGCGGACCGCCCCGCTGGCCGCGCGCACCGGCTGGGTGAGCGCACGATTGTCGGTGGCGAGGCGGCCGGCGAGCCAGTCGAGGAGAGGCCGATGTGGGTCCCAACCGGCGACGGAGAAGATGACGGGTACCGGCGATCGTGGCGACCCGTCTGCCAGCCACCGGTCCAACAGATCGAGCGCAAGCCGGACCACCAGTGTCGACTTACCCGAGCCTGGCTCACCGACGATGACCAGACGGCCAGGCGAATCTGAAGCGCTGAACACGTCGGCGACGCCTTCGAATGTCCCGTCCAACCGCAGCGCCCCGGCCCGAGGAGCGCCGCGGATCGCCCCCCAGCTCGCCATCACCGCCTGAGCCCGAGCTGTCACAGCCCACCGGACCGGCAACGGCCAAGGGTCCTGCACCTGCCTGGCCGATTGCTCCATCGACCACTGTTCCCGTTGAGCGACCGCAAGCGAACGTAAGGCAGCGGAGACCCGCTCCACCGCCTGCTCATGTGAACCGACCGATCCGTACCGCCACAACCACGCCAGCAACGGTGTGACAAGCGCGGCCACCGCAGCGGCCGCCGCCCCGACCTGCTGCGCCTGCCGCAAACCCGCAATCCCACCTGTCGCGACAACAACACCGAACCCGGTAATGGTCACGACCAGCACCAAGTAGAACCAACGCCTCGGATGCCGCGACCACACTGACACGGCCAAATCATGACTCGAACGACGCGCGAATTTGTGCAGATGGGGCAAATGATGCCGACGGGTGCACTGCCCGCCGGATCTCGTCTGTCAAGGGACAGCGGGATCTCCCCAGTGGTGGACAGTTCTCATGTCCGCCAGCCCGGACCAAACTGTCCGCCTACCCGGATTTTTCCGTGTCCGCTGGCACCCGCGCCGCCGCCGCAGTAACAAGCGCGCCACAGCGCCGGTGACAACTATCGCTGAAATGTGACATCTACGGCTGACGGTCACAATAACCGATCCGGTCCCTAGAGTGATCGGTGGTCGGATCCTGTTTCCAGGTCACGTCGGGACCATCTATCAGGCGAGCAACGCGGTGCTGACCGGCCGATCGACACCTCGCTACGTCACCGTCCTGCCGAACGGTACCAGCCTGTCAGACCGTGCGATGCAAAAGGTTCGGGCTCAAGAGGCCGGTCACTCCTATGTGGAGCGTCGACTGCTTGCCCTGGGGGCACGCCCGTTACGCGCCGGGACGGATCCGGCGCGGTGGCTGGCCGACGCCCTCAACGACGTCCACGCCGTGCGGCTGCGCCATCGCGGCTGCCTGCGCTACGCGATGCTCACCTCACGCGCCGCCCGCCGACAAGTCCGGATGCGGCTACCGAGCCACCAGTACGGCAAGCCCACGCACGCCGTGGGCACCCTCAACCGGCTCGCCGCCGACGGCCTGACGGGCCTGCGCTACCCGAAACAGGTCGACACCGACCGGTAGCACACCGGCCGGATCGGCCAGCACACCCGCATGCACGCTGCCGCCGCTCGCGGAGCGTGTCACTGCCACCCGGCCAGGGACGGGTCACCGTACGCGCATCCAGGGGCGGCCACACCGAAGCCACGTCTCAGATACCCAAATCCCTTGCGAAAGAAGGTCGTCCACGCATGTCCACATCCGCCACTACAGCCACCGGTGAAGCCGCATCCCGGAAGCCGGGGCCGGTGAAGGTCACCGTCTACCACAACGACGACGCCGGGTTCCGGCCGTACGAGGACGGGCACGTGCTCACCGCCGTCACCAGCCACTGGCTCGACACGCCCGACCGCGACCCCGCCGCCGTCGGCGACTGGGTGTTCCACGTCTTCAACGCCGACCTCGACCTGCTGGAAACCCAGCGGCAGAACCCGGGCGGGGAAACCGCCTTCCTCGCCGCATGCGTATACCGGCTGCTACGACACCGGTCCGTATCGGTCGGCGACGTCATCGCGGTCGAGACCGAATCGCAGACCCACTGGCTGGCCTGCGACCCGTTCGGATGGCGGCCCATCGCTGCGCCGGCACCGACCAACCGGTCCGGCCAGCCGCTATCCGCGGCCGGTGTCTACGACCACATCGCCACCCAGCGGCCGACCAGTAAAGCGGCCACGGCGGCACGCCCGCGCGACGAACAGGAGGACCCCCGCGTGGACGCCGAACGCACCCGACACATGTACACAGTCACCGCGCAGATCGCCGTGGACGCGGAGGCGGACCTGGCCGACCCGTTCGCCCGCTTCGCGGTCTTCCGCGCCCTGGCCGACAAACTCACCGCGGCACCAATCGAGCTGGACACACCGTTCGGCGCCGCCACCGCCCGGATCGTTCTGGTGACCGCCGTGGCCTGAACCCGTGCGCTGCGCTTCCCAGGTCGGCCGCCACCAGTCTGCGCCGCGTTGGCCGCCGGCCGGCACCACCACCGATTCCCTTGACTGCCTCGAATCCCTGAGACGGAGGCGACGAATGCCCCACGACCACATCGGCGTCATGCTCGACGCGCTGCTGGCCGTCCCGCTACCGGACGGCTACACCCACGCCCGCCGCGACCGGCACGACCCGGTGATCGATCACACCTTCCGCGACGTCACCATCAGCCCGGCCGGCGTGGACCCATCCACCTTCACCTTCGGCATACCCGGCGCCTACGCCCACATCAGCGTCGAGGACGGCGGCGACACCTACACCGTCGGGGTCTTCGCCACCAGGGTCGGCTACGAGGTTCAGAGCGCCGGCCACGTCGTGCACTTCACCGCCGCACACGACGCCGTGCGCTGCGCCCTGGGCTACCTGCGCGGCGAACTGGAGAGCCAGCAACGCGGCTGGTGACCTGACCCGACGGCGATAGTCCGGCAACACTCGCCGTCGTCGGACCCGACCCGTGACGGCCGCCCGCAATGGGCCGGGTCACGCACATGTGCGCGCCGCACGCCTGCGGACCCGACCCGGGCGGCCGAGCGGCGAACGCCGGCCGAACCGCGAACCCCACAACCACAACCACGACCACAACCACCGCGATGTTGTCGCGGTCCCAACCGTGTGCCTGCGGGCAGGCTGGGGCCGCGTGGTCCCAGCCCGTCCGCCGCCACACCGGCGGGGAAACGGAGGGGCCCACCGTGGCCACACGAACCAGAACCGAGCACGCCAAGGCCAAGCAGGACAAGGCTGCGCCGCGCAAGGCCAAGCAGACCGATGAGGAGCGCGAGGCGCTCCTCACGAA
>NZ_BOPG01000075.1 GCF_016863635.1 Virgisporangium aurantiacum
AGGCAGATTTCGACGAGCGGCTGGCGAGGATCGCGTCCGACCCGCGGCAGTGGGTGACGTTCATCGAGCAGGTCGCCGCGTTCGGCGCCCGCTACAGCCTCGGCAACCAACTGTTGCTGCTGATGCAGGCCGAGGAGCGCGGGATCACCCCGCAGTTCTTCCTGCCCTACGGCAACCGGGACAAGAACACCGGCTGGTTCAAGCACAGCCGGCAGGTGCGTAAGGGTGAGACGTCATTCAAGATCTGGGCGCCGATCAGACGCCGTCCCACTGAGGAGCAGGCGGCCGAGTGGGAAGCGGCCGGCCGTAAGTTTCGCCGTGACCCGGGCGGTCGCCCGTCGATCCAGGTCGTGGGATTCCGGCTGGAGTCCACGTTCGACGTGTCACAGACCGACGGGGAACCGTTCGAGCCGCCCAGCGTGCAACGTCTGCGCCGGCAGCGCATGTCCAGCGCCGGCGCGCCGCAGCTGCTGGCGGGGGACGATCCGACCGACGCGTTCGACGACATGGTCAAGCTGATCAAAGACGCCGGGTACAGCTTCGAACTCGATGTGCCTGGTAGCCGGTACCTGGGCGACGCGAACGGGGTGACAGTCGGCGGGGACGTGATGCTGGTCAAGGTCCGCAGCGACGTTGGCACCGCGCAGCGGCTCAAGACCACGGTGCACGAGCTGGCGCACATCCGCTGCGATCACCGCACCGGCGCCCGAGTCGGTGAAGACCTGCACCGCGGCCGGGCCGAGACCGAAGCGGAAAGCGTCGCGCACATCGTGTGCAAGGCCCTCGGCCTCGATTCCGCGCCGTACAGCGACGCCTACGTGATGGGCTGGGCCGACGGTGACATGGACCTGGTCGCGCAGTGCGCGCAAACGGTGCTGCGGGTCGCCAAGCAGATCCTCACCGATCTCACCCCGGAGCGCGCCGACGCCGACACGGATCCGGGCGCCGACGATGCGGCCGAACCGATGGCCGGTATGGCGATCGCCGCGTCCTGATCTGGCGGCGTCGTCGAGGCCGTCACTGGAGCCCACCCCAGCCGCGTGGCGTTGCGGCCCGGCTGGGTTGTCACACGCACACCCGTCCCGACGCGCGACGACACCGCCGCCGCCCGCCGGTGGCGGTGCTGTCGCGCGCCCCGATTCAGAAAGGGCGCCACCGATGAGAATCATCCTTCCGCTGGTGCTGCTGTTCGACCACAACGCCGAGGCATGGGCGCACAAGCGTGGCATCGCCGAAATCGACGCCTACGACGACTTCACCGCGCTGCTGGACCACGCCGTCACCGACGGCACCATCGCCGCCGCACTCGACACAGCGCTGCCGCTGCTACGCGGCCACATCACCGCACACCCCGTTGAGGAGGTGGACAGCACCACGCGTGAGGACCTGCTGCGTCGGCTGCAGGAATCCCTGGCCGCCGACCAGGATCAGGCACTCCTCGACGCGATCCGCTACCACCTCGCCACCCACCGGCGCGAGCTCGGCCGTCGCCGGCCACGATGGGTAATCTTCGGCACGATGGAGTGGGACAACGGCCACTTCCTGACCGGCACCACCGCGACGGTGTACTTCGCCAACGGCGACCACGTGCCGGTCGACTTCCACGGCTCCGGCGTCGACGAGCTGCTCACCGACATGTACGGCGCCCGCGGCCCGATGGCGGCGCTCGGCGTGGACTTGCGCGACGGGACATTGGAGTTCGACGACTACGCCGACAACGTCCCCGATCTGCTCGGCATCCCGGCCAGTCGCCACCACACCGACGGCGACTGAGCGATCTACGCAAGTGAGCCTCGCGACATGCGTGAACCGTCTCGTCACCGCGCCGGTAGGGCGCGAGCCGGAGCACAGCTCGCCACCCCATAACCAAACGGCGTCGCGGAGCCGCGACACCGTCGCCAACCCCCACGAGAGAACAGGACAACACCGTGAAATTCACCATCACCGAGGCGCTGCACGAGATGCGGCGCCTGCAGAACGTCGATGCTGGCCGACTGCGTGGCGTTGCGGTCAACTACTACCTCGACGAACTCACCGGCCTCGACCGGCTGCCCGCGCCGTGGGGCAGCCGCCTGGTCGAACTGATCGAGGCCCGCAGGGCCGGCACCATCACCGCCGACACACCGCACTACCTGGTCTACTCGGACCGGATGCCGGTGGCCTGGGCCACCGTACACGCCGCTGTGGTCACCCCCACCGTGGCGATGTCGACTGTTCAGGCCAAACACCAGCGGCAGGTCGCTGCCGTCCTGGCGGACCTGGACCGCGACATCCTGGAAGGACTGGCCGACCAGCGCGACCTACGCGAGGGCCGACCGGACACGACCGAGGCGCATCACGAGCCGCACATGGTCGGCGCGCTGCGGGTGGCACCCGCAGACGACCCGACCGCGACCCGCTGGGTCCGGCCGAGCGCGGACCTCGACGAGACCCGGGCGGACGTTGCCCGGACGCTGGGGATTTCCGCGGCCGACGCGTTGATCGTCAGCGCGGTCGGCTACGGCCATCACGGCTACCACGCCCACCGGCTGTCGCTGGAGCTGGTCTGCGCAATGCAGGCCACCGCGGCAGCCAACGACGTGTCGCTGGCCACGGTCGGCAACTGGATCGACCACGGCCTGGCGACAAACGCCGAGGCGAGCACCCTGCCGGGGCGGTTCGCCGCCGTGTACAGCGGCCGGTACACGTCCGAGGCCGACTATGCCCACCACCGGATGGACACGCAGGGCTGGACCGGCCTGCTCCGCGACAGCGGGATGGAGGCGTACTTCGACCTGCCCCGCTACGCGCGGCACCTGTTCGTCCGCGACGTGTTCGGCATCGGCCTGGACGGGGCGCATCCCTGGCGAGGCGTCGAGGTGTTTCACCGGCCGGCGGCGCTGCGCGTCGCCGTTAACGAGGCCACCAGCCGCCTGCGGCAGGCGGTCGACCGACGACGGGGCACACCTGCTGCGTGCCCTACCCCGCGCGGTGCTGCTCGGCATCGCCGCACCGCACCACGTCGCCGCGACCGGCGCGGGAGCTGCCGAGGAGTCCGGCGGGGTCCCACTGAGCGAGGCCAGCCTGATCGACACGCTGCTAACCAAGCAGTTCGGCGACACGAGCACCACCGCTAGCACCACCGCGAGCGCCATCGCAAGCAACGCGGCGAGCATCGAGTGAGCGCATGGATCCCCGTCGTCGACCCGGACGTGGTCGACGCCTTGCAGTACCTCGACGCATGGTGCTCGGCCGGCGACTCCCTCGACTGGGACATCGCCGTGATCGCCTACGACGTGCCGGCCGACATCCCCGTGCACGGCGTGCGGGTGCCGGCTGGCCTCTACACCCGGGAGGTGACCGGCGGCGGACGCCACGTCATCGCCCTGCGGTGGACCGACCGTGACGCGCTGGCCCAGCAGGTCGCCGATGTCGCAAAGCGTCATGCCGCGTACCTGCATATCGATCACGCCCGGCCCGGTTTTGTCGCGGCACACGCCGCGGAGATCGACCGGTGCGCCCGCGCCGTCCTCGCCTTGGTCGAAGCCGACGAACGTGACGGCGGGCCGCTGTATGACGCCGCGGTGCGGTGCTGGCACGACCTGCACGACCACGTCGACACCAACGACTACGTCGACGGCAACACCGGCAGCGTCGCCGTGCCGTGGGGCACCGACGCGGTCGTCGACGACCTCGGCGGCCACGAGTTCGTGACCGCCGTACAGGCACGCGTCGACGAGCTGCTGCACGAACGCGACCGCCCGCTGAGCTTCGACGAGGCCGAAGCGGCCGGCCTGGACGGGACACTGCGCGACGGCAGCGCCGAGCACACGTGGGCCAGCCTCACCCCACGGCAGCGCGCCGCACTGGGCCGGCACTGGGCCTGCACTGAGCGTGTATTGAACCCGTACCGGGGTCTGTAACTCGGCCGGGTACGCGTCAGACACCGGCTACACCCGACACCGGGTGGACATGCAAACCACGGCGATGCCCACCGACGCGGCCACCGGGGCCACTGCGGCCTGATCGGACCACCGGGCTTGCGCCCGGTTGAACCACCAGCTCCACCAGTTCCGCCAGTTCCGGCCGATGCCCGGCCAAGGACCACCCACCGCGGGCACGGCCGATGCGCCGTGCCCGCTCGACTCCTCTGGAGGAGAGCTCATGGCACCCGAGACGTTCGACGAGTACCTGGCCGCCTACGGCCGCGCCGACGGCGACTACCCGGTCATCGACCTCGATGTCGCCGACATGCAGCGCCACACCGTGGTCGTCACCTTCGCCGGCGGCGCCAAGAAGGCGATCGTGCAGTTCTTCGGCCTGGCCGCGCACACCGACGGCGAGCACCTGTGCATCGACGTGAATGCGTTCGTCGACGACCGGGCGGCCCGGTCCAGCGTGTTCGGCATGGAGAACGGCCGCCGCTTCGAAGGGTTCGCCGAGACCGCGCCCGGCCGCTCCCATGGCTGGCCCGCCGTCCGCGGCGTCAGCGTGCTCATCGGCGCCCAGACCGCACAGCCGCAGCCCGACCCGCAGTCCGAGCCGCAGTCCTGATCTTGCCCGTCCGGGCGTGGGCCAGGCCACCGGCTGCGGTCGGCCGGTCCACGCCCCTTTTCCGCCAAGGAGGCGTATCCCTCATGACCAAACCGGTCACGTTACACAACGGCTACTACCTGATCTACACGAAAGCGTGGCTCGATCAGCGCACCGGCGCACACCAGGTCGAGCACAGCGCGCAGCTGCAGGAATTCGTCCTCTGCGACGTGTTCGACGACTACCGGCCGAGCCTGGACATGGCCGCCCGGATGCGGCTGTGGTGCGCCGCGCACGGCTACCCCGTCGGCGCGGGCGGCGTGATCGAACACGACGCCGCCTGCCTCACCAAGCCGGTCACGATCGTGCTGGCCACCGTGCCGGCCGAGGTGCCGGCCGAGGCCGGCGTGCCCCGGCAAGCGCTGGCGCTGGTCAGTATCAACGGCGCCAGCCCCGACGTGTACGCCGACCGCACCACCGACGAGGGCTACTGGCTGGACGCCACCTCCATCGCGCTGTCCTGCTCCGGCGGGCACGCCTGGACCTGGGATGGTGACCGCTACCTGCACACCGCCGACGGCGCCGAAACAGACGTCAGCACCCTGTTCGGCCGCGACGCCAGCGTGATCAGCCGCTGCCACGACTGCGAAGCGTTCGACGACGGCGGCACCGAACAGATGTGTCCGTGCCCGGGTTTCGCCGTCTACTGCCCGGCCTGCGGCGAACGCTGCCAGGTCACCCTGCCCGAGGTCCCCGTCTTCGAGGAGCGCTGATGATCCAGCTGCGATTCGCGCTGCGCGACGTCCTGGCCGTGGCCGAACACGCCATCGCCGCGCCCGCTCACAAGCCGGCGTTCGCCGACACGGTGGATGGAACGACGCCGACCCCGGCGCTGTGGTTCGTCGGCGACGACGGTCTCTACCTGATGTCCAACGGCCTGCCGGGCCAGCCACACCCGGACGGCGGCGACCGGCTGCACGTGGTCTACGCCGACGGATACCGCACCGCGATGTCCAAGCACGCCATCGCCGACGAGATCGGCGGCGACGACTTTTGCGAACCGCTGTCCCTGCTCGACCCCGGCCCCGACGGTGTCACTCTGCACGCCCGGCTCACCGCCGGCGTCGCTGACGGCCTGGACCTGCTCGTCATCGACCTCGACACCACCGCAATGCAGCTCTACCTCGCCGACGCCCGGGAGGCCACCCGATGAACCTGCCCACCATGGACCCGGTCCGCCGTGCGCTCACCGAGGCCGAGCTGACCGCCATCATCGGCCGCATCGACGCCGCCGACTCCACCGCTGGCCTGCTCGCCGCAGTCGTCAGGTCGGTGTACAACACGCTGCTGGCCGAGCGCGGTCTGACCCTCACCACCCTGCCCGACGGCCACAAGATCGACCCGCGCCAGTTCCACATCCCCACCAGCCAGTGGCAGGCCATCGCCGGCGCGGTCACCGACCGGGCCGCAGCCTGGGGCACCGGCCCCGAACTGGCCATGGAACTCGTCAACGTCCTGCCGAGCAGCTACGACGACCCGGCCGCCCCGGTACCGGACACGCCCCGCACCGACCGGCGCCCCGACCTGCTGCACCTGCACATCAGCCGGGACGCGGTCGACGTCATTGCCGCCGCCACCCGGCACGTCCAGGCGCTCGCCGCCCACTACGGCCCGGCCTCGGCGGAGCACCTGACGGCCAGCATCAGCTGGCTGGCCGCCCTGTCGCGGCTGCTGTCCCTGGGCTTCGGCGCCGACACCCGCGTGCACCGCGACGGACACCTCAGCCTCCTGGCCACCACCGGCAGCGGATTCACGTACGGGCTGATCTTCCACGACGCCACCCGCCGCTGCATCGCCGGCGACGGCTGCGCCGCCACGATCGCCGACGACGGGACCGCCCATGCCCCGTGGTCCACCGCGGTGATCGCCGACCACATCCACCAGCCCAGCTTCCCGCTGGACGCACCACGACCCGGGTCCTGGTCCATGCACTCCTGACCCGCATCGGCGCGCCGCGACCTCGCCGGCCGCCCGAAAGCTCCGACCCCCTCTCTTTCGGCCGTTGCCCGGCCACGCATTCCAGGATTCCGGGCACGGCTGCTGCGCCGTGTCCGGAAACCCCCTACCGCGCAGGGAGTTCCGTCATGACGAGCACGCTGCAGCCGCATCAGATGCTGCGGATCGGCCAGCCGGTCCACGTCAACCACCGCGCCAGCTGGCTGCCCGCCACGGTCGCCTTGGTGGCCCCCCGCCACGTCGGCGTCACCTACGACACCGGCGTATCGGCCCCGCTTACCGACACCGTCCTGCCCTGGGCCGTGCGCCCCGCCGACGGCGCCCAGCTACGCGCGGCCCGGCGCGTAGCCACCGGCGATCAGGTCATCTTCGGCAGCAGCGTACGCACCGTCGCCGCCCCGCCGTGGAAGGGCCGCGACGGCTGGCTGGTGCTGCATTTCATCGACGGCGGCCAGCCCGCCCTCGTCCACCCCGGCGCCGTGCTGCGCCTGGTCGACGACACCCCGCAGGTCACCGTCAACGGCCGCCCGCTGCCCACGCACTGAACCCTCAACCGTCCATAAGAGACCGATGAGCGATGCACCAAACACCGGTGGGCCCGCCACCACACGAGACGTCGGTACACCGAGACATCGGCGTAGATCCAGCACGACAGCGTGCACATCGCGTTTGCCAGCCGCCGCGGTCGACCGACGCAAGCCTCTTTGTACACAGCCGTTGCACACAGGGCGCGGCGCGAACTGCCGCCCCCACATCGACTCCACCGGAGGACACTGATGATTCCCCTCGATGGCCCGGCCGTCGGCAGCCTTTCTGCGGCGGCGGTACCCGCCACGCTGCTGCCGCTGGTCTTCGACCCGGACACCGGCCGGCTGTTCTGGCTCGACACCGACCGGCGGCTCGTCGCCAGCCCGGTCAGCGCCGACGGCCGCACGTCCCTCGCCTTCGCGGCACCGGTCCCGCGTGCCGGCGACGACGAGCGGACCGACGTCGTGGCCACCCTGCTGCACGACATCGCCGAGTTCACCGGCCGGCCCCTACCGGTACCCGACCCCGCCCCGCCGGTCGACGGCCGCGACGAGTACATCGTGGTCTGGGTCGACAACTGCGCCTTCACCCGCACGCCGCGGCAGGCCGCCGAGCAGGCATGGCGGACAATCCGCCGTCCGGGTTCGCACGCCTGCGTGTTCCAGGTCGTCAACCGGCACACCGGCGCCCGCGTCGAGGTCGACCTCCTCGACGACGAGGACGGCACCAACGTCCCAGACGGCGGAAGCCCGTCATGACCTTCGAGGACTTCCCGGTCCGCGACGCCACCGTACGCGTCTTCGACCACAGCCACGAGCCCGACAGCGACGACGCCAGCGACATGTACGTGCTCGACGTCTTCGGCATCTCCGTGCTCGTGCGGCTGCGGACCAGCCGGGCACACCCGGCCAGCCGACCCCAGCTGTACATCCACATCGACAACGAAGCCCGGCCGCCGACAGACCTCGCGGTCGAGGTCGCCAACGGCGGCGAGACCCACCACCAGCTCTGACACGGCACCACGACCACCGACAGCGGCACTGTCCATATCGGACGGTGCCGCTGTCCCGTGTGGCGGCAACAACCTGCGCACCGGGGATCCAACCCCGGTGGAACACGAAGCTGTACCGCTCGACCCCACTGCTCGGCCAGACGGACAGCCACTGTCACCCCGTAGATCACGGAGAATTCGATGCCTCTCAAGTTCACCCTTCGCCGCAACCAGCGGCAGATGACCACGATCATGGCCAAGCACCACCTCGGCGGCTACGAGATGCTGCGGCTGCTCGCCCGGTTCCAAACCAGCGGCCTCACCGACGTCGACGGCCCCGACTGGGACACCGACCGACCGGGCGACGACCTCAGCAAGCACGCCGTCGAGCACATCATCCGCACTGCTATCGACGCATACGGCGGGGACGCCTACCTCAGCGAGGACGACCCGTTGCGCGACTACACCGCGCCCGAGGCGTGGCACATCCTCACCTGGGCCGCCGGCCAGATCCGCCGGCACTTTCCCGACACCATCGACAACGACTTCATGGACTATGAGCGCGAACTCCACGACGCGTACCTGAGCAGCCGGGGCGAGCAGGGATGACAAGCGGAGTTCAGATTCCAGCCGACCTGCTGGCCGATGTCATCGACGGGTTCGAACGCATCGGCTGCCAGTTCGAGTTCTGCAACGGCCCGACGCTGGAGCCCGAAGACATGATCACCTGCTTCCGCTGCCACACCCTGGCCAGGCTCCGGGTGCTCGTCGGTGCCGCACCACGGTTGCCGGACGAGGGCACCTGGGAGCAGCGCTACACCGACCACATGGCCCGCTACATGGCGAAGGCGACCGGGCGATGACCGCCGGGGAGTTCACCGTCGCGGACGGCCTGCTGTGGCTCGGCATCACCCCGGACATCTACGAAAAGTCCTGGGAGATCCTCCAGGGCCGGCACGGCAACCCCCTCATGTCCGCACTCCTCGACGCCAGAAAGGCGCAGGGCACCGACACCACGCCCGAGCAGGTGCTGGCCCGGCACGGCATCGATCCGACCGACCCGCTCGCCGCCGTCCGAACGTATGACCGACACGCAGCGAGGTTCGACTCATAACCAACGGCGATACCACGGGCGAGGCGCCGCGTCTGGTGGACGCGCGCACGCTCTCTCCCGAAGACAAGCGCCGACTGTCGTGGGCTTTCGCCGCCGACCGTCGTGGGCCGCGGTCGCCCGGCGCCTGCGCAGCACGGGGACGCCGCCGAAAGACGAGCGGCGAAGCCAGCCTCACCGGTGGCGTGTGGTTCGCCCACGTCGCGGCTGGCGACATCGCCGAGGCCGAGCAGGTGGCCACGACCGACGCGATCGAGAACAGCGTCTGACCCCGTCTCGACGGCCCGCCGACGACGGGCCGAGCACCAACTACCCCGATTTCGTGAGCCCGCCCGGAACCGGCCGCATCCGCCCCGGGACGGGGTCGTGTGCGCGCCGGCTCGCGGGTGAGCGTCTACCGCGCAAGGAGAGCCCGATGGCTTCCACCGACCGACCCACCATCCACATCCACAGCACCGAGGACCTGCTCGCCCTGATCCCGTTCATCCTGGGCTTCCAACCCGACACCAGCCTCGTCCTGGTCGCCATGGACCCCGCGGACCGTGGCGGCGTCCCGTTCACCGCACGAATGACCCTGCCCACCACGCCGGAGTCCGCCTCGGCGTTGCCCGCCGCACTGGACGTGGTCACCGCGCAACTCACGCCCCTGCACGGGATCAGCGTCGCGCTCGTCGGCTACGGCCCCGCCGACCCGGTCCAGAAGGCGGTCGCCGCGGCCACCGACGCCATGCAGCAGGCGGGCATCTCGATCCGAGAGACGCTGCGGGTGGCCGACGGCCGGTTCTGGCGCCTCGACGGCACCGAGCCTGCCTCCGAGCCGGTCGACGGGACCTCGTTCGACCCGACCGAAAGCCCCGTCACCGCCACCGCCGTGTACGCCGGACTGGTCGCGCTACCCGGCCGCGACGCCCTCGCCGACACCCTGGCCCCGGTCACCGGCCCCGCCCGCGACCGGATGGTCGCCGCCACCGCCATGGCCTGTGAGTTCTTTCTGGCAGTCCTGGAGGCCGCCCGCCCGGGCACCGGCGAATCCAACGGCGGCGAGTCCAACAGCGGCGAGTCCAACAGCGACACAGCCAGCGACACAGCCAGTGACACAGCCAGTGACACAGTGAGCGACCTGGACGCGGCGCTGCACACCCCGATCGGAGTCGCGCTGCAACAGGTGGCGCGCACCTACCTCAGCCAGGCGCAGGACAGCTACCGGGCCGGGCAGTCGGTCGGCGACGACCAGGCCGCCGCCCTCACCGTGCTGCTGGAACTGCCGTCGCTGCGGGACTTCGCCGCCCGGCGCACCAGCGGCGAGGAATGGCAGATCCAGATGTGGACCGACCTGGTCCGCCGGGCCCAACCGCCGTTCACCGTCGGGCCGGCCACCATGCTCGCCCTGAGCGCCCTGCAGACCGGCCGGGCAACGGTGGCCAGCATCGCCATCGACCGGGCGCTGGACGCCGACCCCGACAACCGGTTCGCCCAACTGCTCGCCCGTGCGATCGCCGCCGGCATCGACCCGGCCACCGTCCGCGCATTCGTGGCCAGGTAGCCCGAGCCCCGACGCCGCCCCTGGGTGCGCCGCCGCGGCTGGCCGGCTACCAGTGGTGCCGGCCCGCTTCCGGGTCGAACGGCAGTTCGCCGCAGCCCGGACCCAGCGGCGGCCGGTGCCCGCCTGCACCGCAGAAGCAGTCGGTCACGAAGTGCCCCACGCCGCACAGACACGGCCTCGCGCGGGCGCGGCCCGCCGTCAGCTCGTGCCCTCTCGGGCAGTGCCGCGGCGGGTCCGGGTCATCCCATTCGCGGTGCAGCCAGTACCGGTAGTCGCGGATGCGTGGATCGCGCCGCGTGCCCAGCACCACCCGGCGCAGCTGCGCCGCCCGGGTGACGTCGAGCACCTGCTCCGGCACGCCGGTCGGCGAGTACTGGCCGGACTGCCAGGTCAGCGTCACCCGCCACCAGCACACCCACGCCATCCCGCCACCGTAGTCGAACAACTGTACGACCCGCAGGGGTGTCCGGCAGTCGCCCGTCGGCCAGCAGCCGCGGCGGCCGTCCCGGGCTTCACCGATCAGTGACGCCACCCTGCGCGGGTGGCGTATCCCTTTTCCCGCAAGGAGTTGCACCGTGAACACACATGCAAGGTCCCGGGCCGCAGAGGTCCGCCCGATCGCCGAGCACGCGCTCGCCCGCGCCGAGCGCCGGCTGACCGCCGCCGACCGGCGTGCCGGCGAGCCGCGGCGCCCGGCGTTGGCCGCGCAGACCACCAGCGCCGGTGACGTCCGCGTTCACCCTGACACGCACCGCCGACGTGCCGTCTGTGCGTACCCGTGGCCGTGGCCGACCGTCGAGACCGCCGCGGTGGTCTGAGATGGCCAAGCGTTCCACCGGCAAGGGTTCCACCGGCAAGGGCGGGCCGGTCTCGCCGAACCCCGCCGACCGGCCGGCGTTTCGCCGCGATATGCAGCGCCTGGTCGACCATCTCGCCGGCACCATCACCTACCACAGCGACGACAGCCCGCGTCCCACTGGATCCGGCGAGCTGGAGCACCGGCAGGCGATCGCTGCCGCCTGGGTGTACCTGTCCAGTGTCGCGGTGTGGGCCGAGGACCACGGCCTGGTCATGCCGCTGCTGCGGACCAATCCGCGCGGTATCGTCCGCAACCGGGCCAGCAGCCTGCTGTGGCTGGGCCGGGCCTTCCAGCAACTGACCGTGCACCCGGCCACCCAGTGGCTGCTGCATCCCGGCTACAACCCGTTGCTGTGGGCTGGCACCCCGGGTCCAGGTGCGGCCAGCGACCTGATCGACTGGTGGGCCACCCAGGCACCCAGCCTCGCCTATCCGGCCAGCCGCGGGTATCCGGCCTCGATCACCGGTTGGCCGATCGGGGACCTGCTGCAGCTGCTGTCGGTGCAGCGACGTCAAGGCCATGCGCTGGTCCAGACCCCGCACTTCGTCGTCGATTTCATCCTCGACCTGACCTTGGTCCGGGCCGCCGGCACCTTCCGCGACGAGAGGCCGCTGCGGCTGATCGACCCGGCCGGCGGTACCGGAAACTTCCTCATCCGCGCGGTGGACTACCTGTGGCAGTGGTACACCACCGGCCGCGTCACCACGCGGCAGGTTCGCAGCCGCCCACCGGTCACCGGCGGCACCATCTACCCGGCACAGGCGGCGATCCGGCGCATCCTCGCCGGCGTCGACGGTGTCGACATCGACCCGCTGACCGCAGCGGTGGCCCGTCTACGCATGACTGTCTACATCGGACACCTCATGGCGCAGGCCGGGCTCATCCGGCAACCGCTGCGGCTGGCCGACATCCCCGCCTGGGTCACCCCACGCATCGCCGTCGGCGACTCCCTGCTGATCGGCACCGGCACCACCCGGTCCGAGTACGGCCGGCTCCACCCGCACTTGGTCGACCTGCCCGGCGCGGCGTTCCCACTCGACGACTTCGACTGGCCACCGGAACCCGACACCACCGGCGGCACCGAGCCGACCCCGGGCGCCGACGCCGCCTGACCACACCTCCCAGATGCCCCACACCACGCGGAAAGGAGCCGCCACACATGTCCATCGAGGACGCACTACGCACGATCCTGCACCAGGCGATCGCCGCGCATCCGGCACGCCTGGCCAGAACGCAGCCAACCAGCAGCGAGGCCGAGCAGCACCGTGCGGACGGCGCGTACCGCGCCTACCTGCGGTGCATCGCGGCAATCCTCGCCGCCCACGACGAACCCGCGCCGGGGGCGCCCGCCGGCAGCACCACACCGGGGCCGGTGCTCGACGCGCTCGACGCGGTCCTCAGCCGCGCCGCCGCCGTCGACGTCCCTGACCTCGACGCGGCACAGCGGGCGGTTCACGCTGTCGCCGCCACGCAGCCGGCGGCAGCACACCGGCCGGCGCCGCAACCCATGTCCGCGCCGATGTCCACGCCGACGCCCGCGCCGGTGTCGATGCAGGACCGGATCCTCGGCACCCTCACCGACATCGCGCAGCGCGGCGGCTGGCAGGTCAGCATCCAACCGCAGTACGCCAACACCGGCCGCGTCTACATCACCGCGGCCGGCACGTTCGCGGTGCAGGTCGAGCTGGCCTACCAGTTCGACACCGGCTCCTGGCAACACGGCGGCGACTGCGACTGCCCGCCGGCACGTCGCCTGGCGTACCTGCGGCGGCTCACCCCGCTGCTGCACCGCACCGAACTGCGGGTGATCCTGCCGCCCCCGCCCCCGCCCCCGCCCCCGCCCCCGGCCGCCGTCGGCGCCGAGACGCGGGCCGGTGAGACGACCAGCACGGTCGCCGCCCGGGTCGCTGCGGCCAGGGGCGAGGCCGTCGACCGGTGGGCCCGGTACGGCTTCGCCACCAACCACGACGCGGCCACCGGGGCGATGCGCAGCGACCTGGCCGGCCGGTGGACCGCCCAGCTCACCGCTGTGCGGGCACGCCCGGACGCGGCACGCCTGACATTCGACGACGCGGTCCAGGTCCTCGCCGTCGCGTGGACCCTCGCCGACCTGGCCGAACGGGCCGAACCCGACGAAGACGACATCGCCGAGGCCGTCGGCCTGCACGGCATCCAGCTGCTCGACGGGCAGGCGCGGTCATGAACCCTGACAACAACCCGGTCGACAACCCGGTCGACGACGTGCGCGCCGCCCGGGTCGCCCTGGCCCGGCTGGCGCTGTCCGGCGATGCGGGCGTGGATCTGGACCGGCTCGTCGCTGAGCACGGCCCCGTCGGCGCCCTCGCCCAGCTGTGCGGACACTCCCGACCGGGGCACTGCGACGTCGGCTCGCTGCGACGCGCCGCCGTGCGCGAGGCGGCCTCGGCCGAGGCGCGGGTGGTCATCCCCGAAGACGCGCAGTGGCCGTCCGCGTTGGCCGACCATACCGGCACGCCAACCCCACACCCGTCGGGTGCGCCGCTGTGCCTGTGGGTGCGCGGCGAGCCTGCGCTGTCCACGGCGGTGCACCGCGCGGTCGCGGTGGTCGGCTCGCGGGCCGCCACCGAATACGGCGTGTACGTCGCCGGGCAGCTCGGTCACGACCTGACGGTCGCGGGGTGGACCGTCGCGGTCACCAGCGGGTACGGCGTGGCCGCTGCTGCCCTGCGCGGTGCGCTCGCCGCCGGCGGCACTCCCGTGGCGGTCCTGCCCGCCGGCATCGACCGGCTCTACCCGTCCGGCAACGCCAACCTGCTCGACCAGGTGGCCGCGCACGGGCTGCTGGTCAGCCCATGGCCGCCCGGCACCCACCCCACCCGTGACCGTTTCGCCGCCACCGGGCGGCTGCTGGCCACCCTGGCCGCCGGCACGGTGCTGGTGGAAGCCGCCCCGCGCAGCGGCGCGCTCGGCGTGCTGGCCTACACCATCACGCTGGGCCGCCCGGCGATGGTGGTCCCCGGCCCGGTCACGTCCGCGGTGTCCGCCGGCG
This sequence comes from Virgisporangium aurantiacum, assembly GCF_016863635.1. GTDB lineage: Bacteria > Actinomycetota > Actinomycetes > Mycobacteriales > Micromonosporaceae > Virgisporangium > Virgisporangium aurantiacum. The sequence goes on from NZ_BOPG01000075.1 coordinate 14,589, forward strand.
CCCATCTGGCACTGCGTGAGCATCGGCAGGCACGACTCGTCCGCGACGCCGCGGACGTGCTCGCCGAGTTGGCCCAGGCAGCCGCCGAGTAGCGGCCCGCGCTACCGAACACCCACGCCGGCCGACCCTGGCCGCGCGCCGACCCATCCCCGTTCGCGGGCGGCGGCGCCGGGCGGGCGCCAGGTGCCGCCGCCCGCGACCAACCCTTCACTCATTAGGAGCACCTCGATGAAGGCTGAGGTCGCGTACACGCCGCTGCTGGCCGCGGCGCGGGCGCTCAAGCCCTACAGCACACCCGCCAACACGCTGCCGCGCTGGCGCGCCAGCAGCCGACTGCTGCACCTGCACGCCGACGGTCACACCGTCACCATGACCGCCAGCACCGGCGACGAGACCGCCACCGTGGCGCTGCCCGGCGCGGTCCCCGACAGTAGCCACGACGGCGGCTGCGCCCTGCCACCCGAAGCATTGATCAACGCGTTGGCGGTCATCAAGCCGGCCGGCAGGGCGGCTGCCCGGGCCACCGTCACCATGGACCACCACGCCGACCGGCTTCACCTGACCGTCGCAGACGGTCCGACCATCGACCTGGACACCGCGACCCCACCGGAGCCTGCGCCGGCAATCCCGGCTGCCGTCGGGCAACTGGTCACCGAGGGCGGGGTTGTTGGCTGGTGCGACCTCGTCGCCGGGGCGGCCACCGCGGCCAGCCGCGAACCGGCCCGACGGGAGCTGGCCGTGGTGCGGCTGCACCGCGACTACCCGCGCACGGTGCTGGTGGTGGAGGCCACCGATACCCGCCGCGTGCACCGCGGCATCTGGCGCGGCCCGGGCAGTGATCTGGGAAGAGACCTGGGAACTGAGCCGATGGATGTGCGGATCCCGGTGGAGGCGGCCGTCCGGGCGGTGCGGCTGCTGCGCGCGCTCGACCCGACCGGACACCTCCGTGTCCGCGCCGACGACCGGCTGGTGACTTGGCGCACCGATCGGGTACACGTGTCCGCCCGCATCGGCGGCGGGCAGTTCCCGGACCTGGAGAAGCTACGCGAAGACGTGCTCGACGACGCCACCACGCGGTTCACCGTCGAGCGCACCGCCCTGCTGTCCGTGCTGGACACCGCGCACCGGCTCACCGCACCGGCCCGGCAGCCGCGGATCCGCCTCGAACGCCCCGACCCCGGGGTCCTGGACGTGGTGGTCCTCAGCCCGGCGGGCACCGCTGTGTACACCGGGCAGCTGCCCGTCACCGCCGCGTCCGGCCCGACGTATCACATGCTGCTCAATCCGGTGTTCGTCCGCGACGCGGTCGGGTTCCTCGACGGCGACACCGTCACCGTGCACAGCAGCCCCGACTGGTTGCCGACCTACCTGGCCGGTGCCCGCCGGCACGCCATCGTCATGCGGGTCCGCGGCTGACAACCGCCCCGGACCACCCAGGCGCTGGCGCGGGAACCGGCCGCTGCCCGCACGCGGCATCCCGCGGGTGGGCCGTCTCCGCCATTTGCACCGCCGTCATCGCGTCGCGTCGCGCCGCCGGTGTCGGCCGGCGACGCGACGTGTGCGGCATCCACACCAAGAACAGGAGCGCACCATGCTGTACGAACTGCCCGACGGCCCAGAAATCCACGTGGTCGGCCCCGACGACGAGGCGGTGTGGACCGCGCTGGGCGTCGCCGCCGGCGACCGGCGCGCTGTCATCATCGGCGCCCCGGCGGCGCCGGGACAGGCCACCGTCATCGTCGGCACCGTCGCCGACTTCGCCGCCTGGCTCGACCCGGTCACCGGCCGCATCCCCGCGGCGCAGCCCACGGGCGGCGTTGGTGACGAGCCCACCGTGGTCGGCGTGGACGCCGACCCGCCACCGGTGGCCGAGCTGGTCACGCTGCCGCACACCGGCATCCAGGTCCCGGACCCGACCCTGCGGGTGTCCTCACTACGCCAGCTGCCCACACCGGACGGGGTCGCCTACACCGCCACCCTGCGGCAAGGCCGCACCCCGGTCGGGACCATCCACAACGAAGGCAACGGCGGGGCCACCAACTACAGCCCTGTTGCCGGATCGCCGTTCGGGCCAAGGGAACTGGCCGCGTTCGTCGCCGCCAGCCGCACCGCCGACGGCCAGCCGATCAGCGACGAGAACCTCCTCGAAGACTGGGTCACCGAGTTCGAGCACGACAAGGAAGTCACCGCGGCGGTCCGGCTCGGCCGCAGCCCGCTGCGGCTGCGGTCCCCGCTCAGCGTCGTCGACACCTTCTACGACGAGCACTTCGACGACGTGTATTTCACCGCCCGGCACCTCACCGCGGCGAAGGTCAACACCGCGGCCGACCGCGCGGCCCTGACCGCCGAACTGCTGCGGATCCCCATCGAGGCGGGGCAGTGGTGGCAGCTGTGGACCGGACAACAGTGGGAAGATCTGACCCCGCCGCCCTCGCGCCAGCCCGGGTCGAGGCAGTGACGGGCCGGCGTCGCCGGTTCGCCGCGACCCGGCCGGACCCGACAACCCAGGTGAAGGCGCCCCGGCAGCCAGCGCTGCCGGCCGGGCAGCTGCGGGCCATGGTGCTGGCACACCTGCGCGCCCACCCGCACCTGGACTTCACCGACACCGACCTGGCGAACGTCTTCAACCGGCCACAGTCGCGTGGGGCGATCCGAGTCATCTGCAAAACGCTGATGGCGCAAGGACTCGCCGTCCAAACCAGGCAGCGACCGCAGCGCTACCGCGCCGCCCCGGACGGGTCCGCGCAACCCCAGGCTGCCGCCCTCCCACCGCCCCATTCCACATAGGACACGGCAGCGGTGTGGGCGCATCGCCCACCGTAACCACGTAGGTCGCCTGTTCCGCACCGGTCCTCCGGGCGGTCGGGCGCCGGCACATCCGTTCACCGCGTGTGCTGGCGCCCTCGGGTGCCGGCACACGCCCGCACCCGAAGGAGACAGACACATGTTCACCATCTCATCCGTCCACAACGGACGGCCCTTCCGTGTCGGAGCCGGCCGCGGGTGGCGGCCATGAACACCCCGACCACGGCCCTGACCACCGATCCGGCCTCTGACCCGACCACAGCCCCGGCCGCCGATCTGGCCGACGCTGCTGCCGCACCGCGGCGGGCGCCGCACTCCCGCACCGCTCGGGTCGCCATGGGCATCCTGCTGGCCGTCGTCGGGGTGTTGCTGGCCGTGGTGATCTGTACCCCGATCGCGTTGTCCAGCCAGGACCTCATCGACTGGGCTGCCGCACCGACCGGGCTGGGCCTACCCGACCCGTGGCCGGTGCTGGTCTTCGTCGCGCTCGATGCCGCAGCCGGCGTGTGCGTGCTGCTGACCGTGTACTGTGCCTGGCGGGCCGAGCCCGCCGGCGTGTTCGGTGTGCTGGTGTGGTGCTTCGCGCTCGGGTCGGCGTTTGCCAACTTCCGGCACAGCAGCACCCCCGACGCGGCGCCGGACGCGATCTGGTTCTTCCCACTGATGTCTGTGGCCGGCCCGGCGTTGCTGGAGGCCGTCCTCGGCCGGTTCCGGCGCTGGTTCCAACGCGACACCGGCCGGCGCGGGCGGCAGCTTCCCGCCTTCGGCTGGCGGCGCTGGACCCCCGGCCTCGGTGCGCTGCGTGACACCTACGGCGCCTACCGCACCGCGCTGCTGCTGGGCATCGACACCGTCGACGCCGCGATCGCCGCCTACCACCGACTGTGCCCCGACGGATCGCTGCGGGTCGCCGCCGCCCTGCGTGCCCGCCACGCCGCCCAATTCGCCGCCCAGGTCGTCGACCAGCTCGCCGACCCGCCGGCCGCCGCGGCGTTGCCGGCCGACATCATGCGGCGCATCCCCGTCGACCCCGCCGCGTACCAGCGGTGGCTGCGGGTGTGGGCCGACCTGCGCGACGGCGCCACCGATCTCGCCGAGCTCGCCCAGCGGCACGGCTTCAGCCCACGGCAGATCCAGTGGGTACGCCGGGCCGGTCAGGCCGGGCTGCTCAACTCGACCACCCCACCCGCCGTTCGGCTGGTGGAGCTTTCCACAACGGCCAACCACCGCCCATCCGGCAACGGACTCAGTAGCGGAATCAGCGGCGGACTCGGCAACGGCGGGTAGGCCGCCATGCCGGGCCGATCGAGCCGCTGCGAAAGGGAGCTGATGATGGAGGAGCAGAAACATTCGGATGCACCGGTGCGGCCGGTGCCGGCTGCCGCCACGTCGACCGGTACGACCGGCGTCGACTGGTCGCCGGAGCAGCATGGTTTGATGTCGGTGTATCCGGGATCGCTGTGGCAGCGCGACAACCGGGACGCAACGGTGACGTACGCGGTGGTGGTGCCGCCGAAGCTGCGACCCGGCTGGGACGGCGGACCATGGCGCGATGACGAGCTGTGGCTCGTCTGCGTGCCGGCGGACACCGTCGCCGCGCGGACCATCCTGGACAAGCCGCACCGGGTGACCTGGATCCTTGACCGCGTCGGCGTCGAGCGTGATACCGACACCGCGGAGGAGTACGACACCCTCGGCTTCGGCCGGTCGACCGTGCTGCACCGGGGGCCGGTTCCGTCCGGCTTGCGCAGCGCCACGCACGACGGTCCCTGCTGACCATTGCGACGGGTTAGCCACCGGCCCGTGGAAGCGGGCCGGTGCGACCCGGCGACCTACGCCCGGTCGGGACGAGGCCCGCTGCGGGTGGCCTACGCCCGTGCGGGGTGCGCAGACTGGAACGATGCCGGCCGCGACCCGCCACCACGGAAGTGCCACCCACGATCCTCGTGGGGCGGCCCGGTGCTCGACCGGCACGGACACACGCCGATGAGCACAATGCTGGGCAGCGGGATGGGCAGTGGGCTGGCCACTGTGGTGGCCGCCGCCGGCCTCGCCGTGCTCGCCGGGCCGTGGCTGCGCGGCCTCGTCTTCGCCCACACCGTCCCCTACGGCACGCCGCCGCGTAGCCGCTGCCCGACCTGCGGGCAGCCGGTCGTCGCGGTGGCGTTGCGTGGCCTGGTCGCGGTCGGGCCGCTCAACGGCCGCTGCCCGAACTGTTCCTGGCAGGTCGGCCCGCCCGTGGCCGCGGTGGAGGTTCTGGCCGCGCTGGTCCTGGCCGTGCTCGCCATACGGGCGCCGTCAGGGTGGGTCTTGGCCGCCTGGTGCTGGGCCGGGCTGCTCGGGGTGGCCCTCGCCCTCATCGACGCCGCGGTGTACCGGCTGCCGGACATCCTCACCACCGCCGCGGCCACCGGCAGCGCGACGCTGCTCACGGTCGCGGCCGTGACCACCGGCGAGCTGTCCACGCTCGCGTCCGCCGGGCTGGGCGCCGCCGGCCTGGGCGTGTTCTACCTCGTCCTCGTCATCGTCCCCGGCGCGGGGATGGGCCGCGGCGACGCGCAACTCGCGGTCGTCATCGGCGGCTGCCTCGGCTGGCTCGGACCGACGGTCGTCGTCACCGCCACCGTCGCGGCCGTGCTGCTGGCCGCCGGGCACGTCCTCGCCGGGCTGGCCGCTGGCCGCCTGGGCCGCCGCGACACCGTGCCGTTCGGCCCGTTCATGCTCATCGGCGCCCTCGTCGCCGTCGCGTCCGCCACCGCCAGCTAGCGCCAGCGGCCGTACCCCGGGCTACGCCCGTCGGCCCGCACAGCACCAACTCGGCAGCAGCGCCGCTGAACGTCGACCGCCGATCATCCGGCGCGCACAGGCGCGCCCTTTTGTCATTTCCGCACCCATTTCCGCCGTCATCGGCGCGCACCGGCGCGCCCTTTTTGTGTTTTCGGAGGCTTTCATGCCCATCCACACGACCCTACGCAAGTTGATGCACAACCTGACGCACAAGGTGGTACCGCGATGACCCGCAAGGCGTTGACCGGCATCATCGCCACGATTGTCGGTCTCGTGGTGGCCTGCGCCGCCGGCGGGGTGCTGCTGTTCGGCGGCGGCGTAGCGTCCGGCTGCACGATGCCGCTGCCCAGCGGCGCCGTGTCGCTGTCCGCCCCGGCCGGCGGTTGGCGGCCGGTCGGCCGGTTCGACTCCGAACAGGTCGGCCATGCCGGCACCATCGCCGCGGTCGGTGCCCAGATGGGCGTACCGATCCGCGGCTGGATCATCGCGGTGGCCACCGCGATCCAGGAGTCCGACCTGCGCAACGTGACCGGTGGCCCGGACGATTCGATCGGGCTGTTCCAGCAACGGCCCAGCCAAGGCTGGGGCACACCGGAGCAACTTCGCGACCCGGTCTACGTGTCCGGCAAGTTTTACGAGAAGTTGCTGACCGTCCCGGGATGGCAGCAGATGCCGTTGACCGAAGCCGCGCAGGCCGTTCAGCGCAGCGCCTATCCCGATGCGTACGCACGACATGAGGGCGACGCCACCCTTTTGGTCAACTCGGTGTCCGGCCTCGGCGGCGCATCCGGGGCGCCACTACTGAACTGCGGCGCCGCCGCCGGCCCGTGGACGCAGCCGGTGCTGGCCCCGGTCGTGTCCGCGTTCCGCACCGCCGAACGCCCCACCCACCACGGCGTCGACCTCGGCGCCGGACGCGGCACCCCGATCCGGGCCGCCGCCGCCGGCACCGTGACCGTGGTGCGGTGCAACATCGTGCCGGCCAGCCACGGCTGCGACGTCGACGGATCGCCGAACGTGCGCGGCTGCGGCTGGTACGTCGACATCGAACACGCAGGCGGTGTCGTCACCCGCTACTGCCACATGCTCACCCATCCGTACGTCCAACTAGGACAGACCGTGGCCGTGGGTGACATCATTGGTGTGGTCGGGTCGTCGGGCAACTCGTCAGGTCCACATTTGCACTATGAAGTGCATCTGGGAGGCGACCATTCATCACAAAGCGCCACAGATCCCGTTCTGTTCATGGCGCAAATGTGCGCTCCGCTGGGTCTGGTGGATCCGCCGCCGAACTGCCAACCGACCAGCACCGGTTGACGATGAGAACCCGTCAGCCGGCGCGTCCACCATATCTGACCCCGGTAGCCCGGAGATAGTTGTCCAGCGGAGACCGAGCACTGTCCGTGGATCTTGAGCAATGTCTGCGCAATCGTCCGGCGATCATGGGCAGGACGACATCCGGGGCGGTTTGTGGGCGATGGCGTCGGCGACGCCGTGGTGTGGCTGCCGGGCCATGCGTGTCTGACCCAGCTACCTGGAAGTCCAGCGGCCCGGCACGTCCCGCGACCTGGACGGGGGAGGTGACCACTACCGGCGGCGTCCCCTGCTCAAGGTCAAGGACAGGGTCACGGCTCGGACCGCCCATACATGGCAGGTACCGTCGAACACTCTTCCATGCTCATCATCATCCGCAGTGGACAGGCAGCGCTGCCAGTAGCATCACTCTCGTGTCACGAGAGTCGGTCGATGTCCGCGACGGCCATGCCGGTGGTCATCAAGGGAACCTGCGCCACAACCTCGGCCTTCGGGTTCAGGACACTGGTTGGTCCCCAGCCGATGCGGGACTCATCGCGTGCGCCGGTGACGTCAGCTGACACGAGCCACATCCCGGTTTCTCGCACACGCTCGGCCCGGATGGCGTGGTGCTGGTCCTTCCAGCGCAGCGCGGCGGCGCGGCGCATCATGTTCTGCGCCGGCACGAGCAGCAACTCAGCGCCCTGCCCGGCGACCTGCGTTGCGGCCTGCGGAAACTGCGTGTCGTAGCAGATGTTGATGCCGAATCTGACATCACGCACCACGAACGTCGGGTAGGCGTCGCCGCTGTCGAACAGGGACTCTCCGGGCACGAGGTGGGTCTTGCGATAAGCACCAACGAGCCGGCCCCGCGTGACGACGACCGCGGTGTTGAAGTATCTGCCACCGTTCTGCTCGATGACGCCGAACACGATCGTCTGACCGACCCCGGCCGACTGCTGCAACACCGAGGCGAACCGCGCAGAGTCCAGGCCGAGCGCCTGCTCGCGCAGATGTTGCTCCTCGATGAGATAGCCCTGCAGAAAGCATTCCGGGAACACCAGCAGATGCACACCGCGGGTGTCAGCCTCGGCCGCGTAGCGATTGATACACGACAGCGCCGCGTCGATCTTGCTCAGGAACTCAGGTGTCTGGCACGCACCGACCCGCAACCGCCCTCGCACGCCGCGATCATAAGACGCGGTCACCGTCCTCGGTGCGGGCGTTCAGCCGCACGGCGGCGCTTCACACGGCTACGTGCCGGCCGGTGCCTAACTGCCGGCGGAACTTGCCGAGGAAGCGGAAGAAGTGTGGGTCGAACCGCGTCGCGTCGGCATGGCGAAATTCCGCCGGCGACCACCACCGTAGGCCGTGGAACTCGCCGTGGTCCGGTGTCATGGTCTGCTGCCGGCAGGCGTGGAGGACGAACCACAGACTCACATCGGTGTGGCCGGCATCGACGCCGACGGTGCGGGTGACGGTCAGGAACGCGGGCTGCTCGTCCAGGGTGGTGTCCTCGCCAGTGAGGCCGAGTTCCTCGGCCGCTTCACGTCGAGCCGTGTGCGCCGGGTGTTCGTCGACTTCGACATGACCGCCGGGCGGTAGCCACAACCCGGCGTTGATGTGGTCCACCAGCAGGATGTGAGGTCCCCCCGGTTTCACGGAGTCTTCTGATCATGGTCTGATGACCATGGAGAGGACGATCTGTGGCACCACCGAAGAAGTACCCGGATGAGTTGAAGGCTCGTGCGGTGCGGCTGTATCGGGAATCCGACCCGAAGCCGACGATCCGCAAGCTGGCCGAGCAGCTCGGCGTGCACCATGAGGCGTTGCGGAACTGGATCCGTCAGGACCAGGCCGACCGGGGCGAGCGCGATGGCCAGCCGACCACGGAGATGGTCGAGGAGAACCGGCGGCTGCGCAAAGAGGTTGCTGAGCTGCGGCGGGTCAACGAGATCTTGCGAGCGGCCAGCAGTTATTTCGCGTCGGAGCTGTGCGCCACGTAGCGCTGATTGATCGAGGAGGGTGAGAGACCTTCCCGCCGGGCCGTCGTAGCGGCCTGGTTGAAGCCTGAGGGCAGCCTGATCCGCGCAGTGGCGGTGAGGGTAGCAAGCGGCCCTGGCGAAGGCGATGGCGTGCCGGGACTGCCAGACGGTGCGGGCTCGTCGAGGCGAGGCCAGAAGGTGTAACGCGAGTGAACCAGTGTTTGACGCTCCGTAACAGCGAAGCCGGCTCCAATCTGGTGGATATGGGCCGGTGTGCAGCGCACGACCAGCACGATTCTGGTGCCGGTCGACTCCGAAGCCGTTTAGCTCCGGCGGTGGGGAGGCCATGGTGAAGGTCTGCGGCGTAGCCGTGGCGATGCTGCCGGGGTATAGCTGGGCGCCTCCCTGGCTGATCGATGGTTGGTGAACGTGGGAACCGACCGGCGTCCGCCGTGACATTGTCCATCCAGGACGGTGGAACGGCAGGTGTGTTGCCACTGACGGGTGGCCGGTCGGGGCGGAGGCCTCGTAGTAGTCGCGGGTGTGACGACCCGCCTCGGGGTCCGGGAAAGCCGGACGCAGGGCGAAGGGGGCCAGCAAGTCACGCAGTGCGGATGCTGGAATGCCAGGAGGGATGTCGCCGGTGAACACCGACGATCCGGAATTGGCCCTGTTGCGGGCTGAGGATCGGGTACTGGAGATCCAGACCAAGCTGCACCGTTGGGCTCGTGATGATCCTCATCGCCAGTTCGGCGACCTGTTTAACCTCGTCACCGATCCCGCGTTCCTGTTGGTGGCGTGGGATCGGGTGCGGGGCAACAAGGGTGCCAAGACTGCCGGGGTGGACGGTCGCACCGCGCTGTCCATCGTGCTGCGCGTCGGCGTCGAGGAGTTCCTCGACGGGTTGCGGGCCTCGTTGAAGGACCGTAAGTTCCGACCGCTGCCGGTCCGGGAACGGATGATCCCGAAACCGGGCGGGAAGTTGCGCCGGTTGGGGATCGCCACGATCACCGACCGGGTGGTCCAGGCATCCGTGAAGCTGGTGTTGGAGCCGATCTTCGAGGCGGACTGTGCGCCACGAGGCGCTGATTTCACCGGGTGAGGTGCGAGACCTCACCGGGCTCCTGTCGCAGCAGGGGTTCAGAAGCTGGGGGCAGCCTGATCCGGGAGGTGCCGGGGAGGGTGGGAGCAGCCCTGACAACGTAGCGGAGACGCGGTACTGCCAGACGTGTCGGCCGCGCTAGCGAGGCGGAAAGGGATAGCGATCGCGAACGAGTGTTTGATGCCCCGTGATTCGAAAACGGCCCTGAACCTGGCGGATGCGGGCCGATGCAGTGCTGGACGGGCCTCAATCGGTGGCCGGTCCGCTTCCGTGTCGTTCATTTCGTGCGGCCCGGGAGACCGCGAGGAAGGTCTGCGGCGTACTCGCGGTGATGCTGTCGGGGTAAAGCTCGATCCCGACCCCGCTCATCGGTGGTCAGTGAACGTGGGAAGCGTCTGGGTACCGCCCTACCCGTCCGGCAGCCGGCCGGATGGCGGGCAGGTCCACCGTCGGCTGACGGTGCCCAGGCGTGGCAGAGCCCTCGTAGTAGTCCGGGCGCGGGAGAGCCGCGCACATGGCGAAGGAGGGCAGCAGATTTGCGGTGAGGACTGGTCGAGAGGAGGTCGGCGGTGAATACCGTCGCGCCGTGGCCGACATTCCGTGCGGCGGAGGCCCGGGTACTTCATGTCCAGACCAAGCTGCACAAGTGGGCAACAACCGATCCGAACAAGCAGTTTCCCGATCTGTTCAACCTCGTCGCCGACCTGGGCACCTTGCGGGTGGCCTGGCTACGGGTGCGGACCAATCGGGGTGCCCGCAGCGCCGGGGTCGACGGTGTCACCTGCTCGCACGTCGAGCAGCAGGTCGGCGAGGAGCCGTTTCTACGGCTGCTTCGTGACCGGCTCAAGGACGGCACCTACCGACCCGAACCCGTGCGGGAACGCGCGATCCCGAAGAAGGGCGGCAAGGTCCGCCGGCTCGGGATCGCCACCGTTGCCGACCGGGTGGTGCAGATGGCAGTCAAACTCGTGCTGGAACCCATCTTCGAACCCGACCAGTATCGGTCCAGCTACGCCTACCGACCGGGGCGCCGAGCACAGGACGCGGTAGCCGAGATCGTGCACTACATCAACAACGGCTACACGTGGGCGGTCGAGGGCGACATCGAAGGCTGCTTCGACAACATCAGGCACAGCGCTGTTGTCGAACACATCCGGCGACGCGTCACCGACCGCAAAGTCATCAACCTGTGCAAGGCGTTCCTGAAGGCCGGTGTGCTCACCGAACTCGGCCGGCTCGAACGACGAGTGTCCGGCACGCCTCAGGGTGGCATCATCAGCCCGCTGTTCGCCAACCTCGCACTGTCCGCCCTGGACGAGCCCTTCCAAGCGGCCTGGGCGGCCACGTCGAAGTACCGCAACCAGCGCACCTACCTGCGGTCCAAGGGCATCGCCACCTACCGGCTGATCCGGTACTCCGATGACTTCGTCATCATGGTGCACGGCTCCCAGACCCAGGCAGAGACCCTGAAGGCCGACACCGCAACCCTCCTGGCCAGCCAGGGACTGCGGCTGTCGGAAGCGAAGACGCACATCACCCACGTGGACAACGGTTTTGACTTCCTCGGCTTCCGCATCCAGCGACGAGCACGGGAAGGCAAGACCGCCTGCGCCTACACCTTCATGTCACCGGCCAACTTCGAGGCCGTCAAACGCAAGGTCAAGGCGTGGACCAGACGCAACCGGCTCAACCTGACCCTGCTGGACATCCTGGAGGCCATCAACCCGATCCTTCGGGGCGTGGCCAACTATTTCCGGCACGCCGCGGTCAAGCGGACCCTGCACTACCTCACCTGGTACACCTGGTGGCGGGTCATGCGGTGGCTCCGCGCGAAGCATCCCAAGGCGAACTGGACGTGGCTCAGGAAACGCTACTTCGGCAAGGACAGAATCAGCCAAGCGGGCGTGACCCTCTTCCGGCCCGATTCGGTACCTGTGACCCGGTACCGCTACCGCGGATCGAAGATCCCCACGCCGTGGAACGCGGCAACTGCAACAGGCTGAACACCCACCCGCACATCTGTGGAGAGCCCGGTGCCGGGACGACCGGCACGCCGGGTTCGGGGAGCGGGCCGGGGAAACGGACCACCCGAAACGGTGGCACCGCGCCCCGGTCCGACTCCATTCCTCCCGTGTTCTTACGGGTTCCGCCCCGGACGCCGGGCTCATGACGCGGTGGCCGAGATCCGTTACCTGGCCACGAATCCACGTCGTTACGAGTGGATCGTGGAGGGTGACATCAAGGCCTGCTTCGACGAGATCGACCACACCGCCCTGATGGGGCGGGTTCGTGGCCGGATCGCCGACAAACGCGTCCTGGACCTGGTGAAGGCGTTCCTGAAAGCGGGGATCTTCGGTGAGGACCGCCAATTTCAGGAGACCAACGCCGGAACACCGCAGGGGTCGATCCTGTCTCCGCTGCTCAGCAACGTCGCCTTGACGGTGCTGGACGAGCACATCGCCCAGCGGCCCGGAGGTCCGGGCACGAGCCCAGGCGTGAAAGCGGGGCGGTTGCGGCGTGGCCTGCCGAACTTCAAGCTGGTCCGGTATGCCGACGACTGGTGCCTGATGATCAGAGGCGGCCAGCCCGACGCCGTGACGCTGCGGGACGAGATTGCCGGGGTGTTGTTGTCGACGATGGGCCTGCGCCTGTCACCGGACAAGACCCTGATCACCCATATCGACGAGGGCGTGGACTTCCTCGGATGGCGCATCCAGCGCCACCGCAAGAAGGGCACCAACCGGCACTTCATCTATACCTATCCGGCCAAGAAATCGCTGAAAGCGGTCATGGCGAAGGTGAAGAAGCTGTGCCGACAGGTCGAGGTGAACCAGCCACTGGACGAGCTGATCCGACGGCTCAACCAGGCAGTACGCGGCTGGTGCGCCTACTTCCGGCCCGGCGTGTCATCAGCGACCTTCGCCTATCTCAGCCACTACCTGTGGCAACGAGTATGGCGATGGCTGCGATCCAAACACCGCCGATCCACCTGGAAGGAACTACGCCGTCAATACTGCGGCGGCGGCTGGTGGCCGCGCGGGCAGCGGGAACTGTTCGACCCGGAAACGCTGGGCACGACCCGGTATCGCTACCGCGGCTCGATCATCCCGTCGCCATGGCCAGCAGCCTGATGAGGAACTCATGAGCCCTTTGCGGCTTGTGGAGAGCCCGGTGCATTGAAAGGTGCACGCCGGGTTCGGGAAGCGGTCCGGGGAAACGGACCAGCCCCTGCGGGCTGGCACCGCGTCCCGGGCCGACTTCACCGACCCGACCCGGCGACGGTCATGAGGTTCATCGACGAACACCGTGACCGGTACGCGGTCGCGCTCCTGCTACGGGTCCTGGGCATCGGGGCGTCGACGTTCTACGGCTGGATCGCCGCGGCTGCGGCGCCATGCGAGCGGGACGAGGTCGACCGGGGCCTGCTGTCCATCATCTTCGAGATCTGGACCGCGTCCGGGTGCACCTACGGCGCGGACCGGGTCCATCAGCAGCTACGCCGCGACGGGATCCGGGTCGGGCGTAAGCGGGTCGAGCGGCTGATGGCGGCACAGGGTTGGCAGGGGGCGTTCCTGCGCCGTGGCTGGCGCGGCGGGTCGACGAAGCAGAACCCGGCGCCCACGCCGGCGCCGGACCGGGTCAACCGCAACTTCACCGCGGTCGCACCGAACCGGTTGTGGGTCGCCGATGCCACCCGGATCCCTTGTGGCGAAGGGGTTTTCTGGCTCGCTGCGGTCCGGGATGCGTTCTCCCGCCGCATCGTCGGTTGGAAGACGTCTGACCGCTGCGACACCGATCTCGTCCTCGGCGCGCTCGAGTACGGCATCTGGACGCGTGACGTCCGCGACCAACAGTTGATCCACCACTCCGACCGCGGGTCGACCTACACGTCGTTCCGGTTCACCAATCGACTGGCCGACAACGGAATCCTGCCGTCGATGGGCTCGGTCGGCGACTCCTACGACAACGCCCTGATGGAGAACTTCTTCTCCACCCTGAAGATCGAACTGGTCTACCGCAACGCCTGGCGCACCCGCGACGAGGCCGAGAACGCGATCTTCGCCTACATCGACGGCTGGTACAACACCCGCCGCATCCAACGCGAAATCGGCTACCTCAGCCCCGACGAGTACGAGAACGCCTGGCATCTCACCAAAGCAGCTATCGTTGCGCCTGAGCCAACCGGCGGCAGGTAACAACCACTCCGCGAAAGCGGGGGGACCTCAATGCTGTCGTCGGCGGCGTCGACCGGTACGACGTAGGACACCAGATGCTGTGCCGGTTCGGCCGGCTTGGCCCGCCGAAACACATCATCGGTGCGGTCCAGCCACCGCAGTACCTGCCTCCGGTGCTCAGATTCGAGTTCGTCGACCGGGTCCAACTGGGCCACCATCTCGCGCACGAGTGCGACCGTGGAACGCATCCCCGCATGATGACAGCTGCGGCAGCCGATCCGGTGGGTGGGGCGTCGCCGCGCTCAGGGATCGGTGCGGGGCGGGTCGCCGTCCGGGTGCGGCCCGGTGTCCGGCCGGTTTTCGTGGCCTCGCGGGCCGGCTTTGCCGGCGATCTGCCGCTGCAGCTGCGCGGCGAGGGCGATGGTTTCGCCGGAGGGCTCTTCGTCGATCTCGTCGAGGGCGTCGCGCAGCCGTTGCAGCCGGGTCCGGATGCCGGCGGCGTCGCCGATGCGGGCCAGGGTGCGCATCGCGTGGCGGGTGGCGTCCTCGTTGTAGGCGTCGAGGTTGGCGGCGGCCTGGGCGAGCGTGGCGGCCTGGGTGGGGTCGTGGTCGGCGAGCAGGTTGGCCAGGTGCAGGCGGGCGCGCACGCCGTGGCGGCGGATCTGTTCGCGGGGTTGTTCGATCCAGTCGTAGTCGTGGCCGTCGGCGAGGCCACCGGTGTGGATGTCGACCGCGTCGCGGAGTGCGGCGATCCGGGCGGCCGGGTCGGTGGCGGTGCCGGCGCGGCGCAACGCGTCGGACATCCGCCACACGTCGATGTCCACCACGTCGGTGTTGAGGATGTACCGGCCGCCGGTGTTGATCACCGGTTCGATCTTGTCGTCGCCAGCGGCCTGCCTTATCCGGCCGCGTAGGTTGCCGACCTCGGTGGACAGCCGTTCGCCGGCGCGGCGCACGGTGGCCGTCGGCCAGAACGCCTCCATGATGTCGTCCAAGTCGGCGCCGTCGCGGTGCACGGCGAGGTAGATCAGCAGCTGTCGGGCGTGGCTGCGCAGGCCGCCGACGGTGGTGCCGTCCCGGTCGAGAATGGTCGGCTCGCCGAGCAGACCGATGCGGACCGGCTGGCGCCGGCGGGGCCGCAGCGGCGGACCCGGTTCGGTGTCGTCCGGTTCGGTGTCGTCCGGCTCGGTGTGCGCTGGCTCGGTGTCGTCCGGCTCGGCCGTGGTGTGTTCGGCGGCTGGTGCGGCAGAAGGTTCGGGTTGCTCGACCGGGTCAGCGGTGGGCGCTTCGCCCGGGGCGGAGTCGGCGACCGGCGCGGCTGGCGCCACGGGCGACTCGACAACACCCGGGTCCTGGGCAGCCGGCTCCGTCGTGGCATCAACGGGTGTGTCGTCGGCGGGCGGTGTCGGCTGGACCGGCACGCGCGCGCCGCCGGCCTGACCGTGGGTGGTGTGGGTGTCGTGGCCGGGTTCGGGCTGTGCGAGCGGGGCGGGTTGTCCGGTGTGGGCCTCGCGCAGTACGTGCAGCAGTTGCATAGTGGTCGGTGCGTCCAGGACGGCCAGCCGCTGGCCGTCGTCGGCGTTGGTGTTTCCGTCGGTGTGGACGGTGACGGTGTCGCCGCGGGGCCATTCGCCGAGCAGGACCGCGCTGATCTGCAGTGGGGTGCCCAGGTGCAGGGTGGTGGACAGGCGGGCACGCAGCTCCGGCGGGGGGACCTCGGCCAGCAGCAGCACCGGCGGCATCGGCGGATGGTACGGATCCGCGGCGCGTAGTTCGGGCAGGTCGGCCGCGTCGTATTCCTGGAGTTGGCGGCGCCGCTCGATGAGTAGCTCCTCGACGCGCATCAGCGCGTCGGACAGTGTCGGGGTCACGGTGAGCCGGGGAATGGCGCCGATCTCGACCGAGTGGGCACCGAGCAGTGTGGTCAGGGCGTCGGCGGGGATGACGACCTGGCCGCGGGCGTCGGGGTCGGCGGGGCTGCCGGTGGACAGGGTGGCCACCAGCAGAGCCCGGGCGGCCGGTTCGGCACCAGGGCCGGTCAGGCCGAGCCCACCGGCCGGGACCTGGTCGGCCAGGCCGGCCAGGTCGACGCCGCTGGGCCCGATCGGCGGCAGTTCGAACTCGTCGGTGTTCGCGTCGGCGTACTCGGCCACTGTGGGCTGTGGTGGTGCCGGCGGTGGGTCGAGCAGGTCCGGGCGTTGTTCCCGCACGGCGTGGCGCAGCCGGTTGACCACCGGCGGCAGAGGCCGCAGTTCCGGGTCGTCCAACGGTTCGTCGCGGACCGGGCGGGGCACGTAGCGGTGACGGCGACGGAGCCAGACCATCGCGGCGGCGGCGATCAACGCGGCGGCCAACGGCAGCCCGACCCAGCCGCCGGGCAGGTCGACACCCTGCCCGTCATCGGCGTGCGGGGCCGGCGCTGCCGCGTCGCTGGACGCCGACGGCGGTGGGGAACCGGCGGCGCCGGTTGACGAGGCGGCGCCCGCCGATGACGGCACTGTGCTGGGCTCGGGCACCACCCCATCCGGGTCGGCGGGTGTCGACGCGGTGGAATTCGGCGTGGGGCTGGCCGATGGAGACGCGGACGGGCTTGCGGACGGGCTTGCGGACGGGCTTGCGGACGGGCTTGCGGACGGGCTTGCGGACGGGCTTGCGGACGGGGTGGCGCCGGGCGTGGGTTCCGGCTGCGCCGGCTGCCCGCCCGGCGGTGGCTGCGCCGGCGGCGGGGGGCCGGGGACGACGAGTTGGCCGGTGGCATGGGGTCGGGGGCCGCGGTCGTGGGCGTCGGCGGGCAGTACCACCCGCCACCCGGACTCCCAATGGTCAGGGAACCGGTTGTCGCGGTGTTCCCACTGCGGGTTGAGCCGCTCGATGTCGACGTAGCGGGCCCCGTCGCCGAGGAACCGCTCGGCCACGGCGACCATCCAGTCTCCGCGGGCGACCTCGTAGACCGGCAGCTGCGGTTGTCCCGCCCGGTGCGCCGAGACCGGAACCGTGGTGATGGCGGCGGCCGGTCCCGCAGTCGTGGCGCCGCTCGCCATGGCGGTCGTCGTGGCAGTTGTCGTGGCGGGGCTCGCGGACGCGGGCTGTGCGGTGGCCACCGCGGAGGTGGCGTGGCCGGCCACGGAGACGACCGGGGCGGCGATCAGGACGCTGGCGGTCACCCCGGCGACCAGCCACCCGGCGAGGGTTTGCAGCGGTGCCACCAGCCGCAGCTGCGGTGCCGGTACGCCGCGGACGGCGGCGGCGACCTCGACGATCAGGCAGAGCACGAACGCGGCCCACAGCACCCACAACGCGAGGGCGAGCACCTTGAGCACGAGGGTGTCAGACACCGGCGCCGTCAGCGCCTGCACCACCTGGTCCAGGCTGGCCGGTAGCCGGTCGGGCACCGGGGCCCCGATCTGGGTGGTCAGCCCGTACGGGATGCCGGCCACGATCGCCGCCAGCAGCCCGGCCTTGACCAGCCGGGCCAGCACCGCGCCGATCAGCCGCACGATCGATCGCAGCAGGCCAGACACCACGCTCACGTCACCTCCCTTCCGCCGCTGGTTGTCTGTCCGGTTGTGGTCATGCCGTGGTCGCGGGCACCGCGGTCGCCGTCGCCGTCATCGAGATCGACGACACTCCGATCGCGTCGAGCAGCAATGTCGGCTGCGCGTGGGTCACCGTCACCGACACCTGCGTAGGTGTCGCGGTGGCTGTGCCGGTCACCCCGGCGGTGCGTAGGAACTGCTCGGCCGTCGCCTGCGCCGCGGCCGGGTTGAGCCGGACCACACCTTCGTTGCGTAGCGCGGCCAGGTCGAGCTGGTTGGCCCCGGCCCGGGCGGCCTGCTGCGCGACGTCCAGGGCCGCCACCCGGGCGGCCATCGCGTTGCCGCCATCGAGGACCGCCCCGGACAACAGGGCGACGACGATCACCACACCGATCGCCCATGCGGTGCCAGAACCCCGGTCCTCGCGCAACCTGGCACGAAGCCCGGCCGCGCACCGCCGCTCGGGCCACCACCGCCGGGCCACCGCGATCCGCCGCCACCCGGCCGCTGCGATCGGCTGCCGCAGGACGCGGCCTGCCGGCCGGTGCCGGTCGTGGTGGCGGCTCATGTGACCCACCGGAGCATGCACACGCCGACGGCGACGACGAGTACCGCCGCGGCGACCGCTGTGACGAGCATCGACAGGGGGGCCGTGGTCGCGCCTCCCGCCGCCATCGCCTCGGCGAGATCGAACAGGGCGCGCTGCGTCTGCGGGTCCTCGTCGAGGATCGCCCGGCAGTCCTCACCGCACTCGGGGTCATCGACATGGGCGGCGACATCGGCCAGATACGTCGCGAACCGGGCGTCAGCGTCAGCATCGGCGTTACGGTCGGTGTCAGCGATCGGCGGGACGTCCGGCTCGGGCACAGGCGAGGTCATGCGTCGGCTCCGTTCACGATGCGAGCCGGTGGCGGAAGCCCTTCGGCACGTCGGTTCGCGGCGGACGGTCCGTCAGGATTTGTGAACCCGAGGGCAACGTCGCGGTAGGTGTCGATGACGGCGTGGGCGGTGGCCGACCCGGTCAGGGTGCCCGGCAACGCGAGGCCGCTGAGGCCGGCGGTGCTCATCGTGCACGTCACCGTGACCGCGACCCGGCCGCCGCGCACGAACGTGCTGGTGTCCACGGACACGGCCAGGGGGTTGCAGGTGCGGCCGTGCCCGGCCAGGTTCGCCCGCGCGGCCTTGGCCGCGGCGGTCTGCGCGGCCTGCGGGGTGCGGGCCAGCGACGCCGCGCGGGCGGCGGCCGACGCGGTGGCGTTCAGGTCCAGCCGTACCCCGGCCACCCGCGTACAGAAGATCGCGAACATGGCCATCAGCGCGGCGAGGGGCAGCACGAGCACGGCCATCTCCACCGACACCGACCCGGCATCCTGTCGACCGTGATGGCGGCGGTGCCGCCGAACGGGTCGGACCCGGACGTGCATCCCGGTCACCTCCTTCAAGGCATCAGATCGGATTTCACGAGATCGGGATGAGGACCTCGACCGGTCCCGAGACAGTGGCGCCGACCGGCAGGGTCAGGAACGGAATCACCTGCACCGCTGTGCCTTTGACGGTGACGGTGGCGGTGGTGGCGTTGCGGGTGGCGGCGAACTCGGGCCCGACGACCAGGTTGCCGTGGATGTCAGCCAGGACGGTGGCGGCGTCGGCCTGCCCGGCGGCGGCGGTGCCGCCCTGTACCCGGGTTGTCTGCAGGGCGTGGTTGGCGGCGTAGCGGCAGGCCAGGTCGCCCAGCCCCCAGGCGGCGGCCTGCACGCCGATCAGCAGCGCGGCCAGCATGACCGCGGTGTAGCCGACCATCTCCACCGACGTGGAGCCCCGGTCGGAGCGGCGCCTGGGTCGTCGAAGCAGGGTGATCATGCGGTATCTCCGTGGGGTCGGTGACCGTTATGGAGCCACGGTGCGGGCGCGCCGTTGTGCGGCGCGGCGGTCGACTGCGGGTGGGTGCGCTGGGCAGAGGTGGCGCGGGCTTCGGCGTGGGCCTCGCGGTAACGGCGGGCGGCCTTGCGGCCGACGCCGCTGGCGTCGTTGGCCCGCCCGGCGGCGCGGGCCAGGTCCGCACCGGACGGCTCCTGGCCGGCGGCCACGCCGCGGCGCCACAACTCGTACATGGCGGCGTCTTCGTCGCTGACCGGCTCGTAATGACCGGTCACGTCGAGGACCACTGGCTGTGTCGGCGCGGCGACGGCAACCGTCGACGTGGCGACCTGGGCCGATGCGGAGACCGGGGCTGGTGTCGACATGTCACGGTGCGTCGACGTGTCCGCGGCGCCGTCGTGGTCGGGTACGGCCACAGCCGGGTGCGGGATGCGGCGGCCGACGCCGGTGACAGCTCCTGCACCAGAGTCTGCGGTCGGCACGGGCTCGGCGTCGCTAGCCCGCCGCACCGACGCATCGGCGGCAACCGGCCCGGCCGTCAACGTCGCGTCGCGCCCGGGATCGGACTTGCCGTCCGCCGACGACTGGGGCAGCCACACCGCAGCCACCGGCCGCCGGCCGTTTGGGTGACCGGTCGGCACCGTGACAGGGTCGGCGTGGCGGTCAGATGAACCGCCCGATGCGCCCGTGGTAGCCGCGGCCGGTGACGCCGTGGCCAGACGGCCGCCGAGTTCCATCAAGCAGACGCTGCCGACCAGAATCAACCCGTCAACCGACAGTGGCAGCAGGTACGCCGATGCGCCGGTCTCGCCGTAGCGGGCGGCGACACCCGCCATGTGCCAATACGATACCCAGGCAGCGATCCCGGCGATCGCCGCGGTGGCCAGCCGCCGCACCACCGCAAGCCACCGACGGTGGACCGGCACCCGGGAAATGAGTTCGACGGTGAGCAGCAACGCGACCGGCGGCCACGCCGCAATCGCCTGACTGATCAGATGCGGCTGGGCGTGCAACACGTTCGCGCACACCGACGCGCCGACGCCAAGGCTCAGCACGGCACGAACACCCCACCGAAGTCGCTTCAGCTGACGCACGTCACTCACGGCATCATCCATTCCGCATCAGATGATCTGTCACTACCGCCAGATCGCCTACAGCTACACGTGTCCGACCGGTATCTCTGGCGACCCAACTACGGCTACTACTGGTGCTGCTGCGCGCGCAGCAACAACGGTTTCGGGGGTTCTTCACCGGCTGGGCGGTCACCAGCCCAGGGTGATCGACAGCCCGTTTGCGAAGTCCCGTAGCTTGGTGCGGAAGATCCCGCCGACCACGCCGACGACGATGGTGATCGCCGCGGCCCAGAGGATCTTGTCGGCGGTTTCCATGCCGGCGTCCGGCTGTCGCCGCAACCGCCGCGCCTGGTCGGCGACAACGAGGGCGGTGCGGATGTACAGGCCAAGCAGTATGCGGTTGAGCATTGATGGCTCCTCCCCGTATGCAGCGGTTTGGTTGCGTGGCGTGGTGGACGTTCGTCGCCTCGCCGCCGGTCGTGCTGATGGCTGGTGCGGATCGGCGGCGGTCAGGTGAGCTTCAGGACGATGACCGTGACAGCCGTGCCGGCGATGAGTAGCCAGGTCATGATCCACAGGACGCGGTCTTCAGTCATGGCGAGAAGCTCCGGTTCGCCGGGGTGCGGCGCGCGGGGCCTCGTTCGACGCGGTACGGGTACAAGGTGGATCTCCTCTGGTGTGACAGTGCTGCTGCAGTTGGTGGTGTTCTAGAGGCTCTGGGTGATGCCGACGATTGGCGGGTACAGCAGAAAGATCAGGTAGGCGAAGCCGAGGACGAGTAGCGGCGCCGACATGCGCGAGCTGGCTTTCTCCGCCTCGGTTTCCATCTCGCTGGTCGCGGCGGCCCGCATCGCCGCGGCGCGGGCGGTCAACGACGCCCGCACGCGGGCGCCTTCTGTACCGGCCAGCGACATCGCGGCGGCCAGCTCGGCCAGCTCGCTGACCGCGGTGTCCTCGCCGAGCTGCCCCAACGCCTGCCACGGTGGTTGGCGCAGCACCCGCGCTGTGGCGAGGGTCTGCCGCAGCCGGTCAGCGGCCCAGCCGGTGCAGATGTCGGACGCTTCGTCGACGGCCTGTTCGACGCCGGCGCCGCGGGCCAGGCTGATCGACAGCAGGTTCAGCATCAGGGCGAGGGTGTGCCGCAGCTGCGACCGCCGCCGTTCGGCCTGGGCGTGCAGGCTCGCGTCCGCCCGCCGGAACCCAATCGCGCCGCCGAGGATCGCCAGCCACAGCGGCACCTGCCCGGAGAATCCCGCCGCTGCCGCGGCAACCGGGATGATCAAGGCACCGAACAGCACGGCGGCGGACTGTTCGGCCAGGTGTTGGGCGGGGTCCTTGTCCAGTACCGCGAGGTCTTCCCGGACCCGGGTCCGGGGCAGGCCGAGCCGCCGGGCCGGTGCGGCCAGCAGGTGGTAGAGCCGTTGCCGGCCGGCCGGCGGGGGCGAGGGTGGGCGGCGCAGCAACTCCAACACGTGCGCCAGGGCCGGCCGTGGTGGCCGCAGCCCGTACACGGCCAGGGCCAGACCGAGGCCGGCGCCGGCGCCGGTGACCAGTTCGCCGATCATCGCGTCACCGCCACCGTGGTCGGGCTTGTGTCCGGGCTGGTGTCTGGTGCGGCGTCCAGCGCCAGGACCCGGTCGGGTTCGGCCTGGCGGGACAGCCGGTGCAGCCAGCGGAACCCGATCGCGAACAGCAGCCCGACGAACGCGAGCATGATCTGCCCGGTGGTGCTGTCGTAGGGGGCGAGGAAGCCGCGGTTGAACACGACCAGCCCGATCGCCATGGCGAGGGTAGTTCCGATGATCATGCGGGCGTCGGTGGCGGCTTTGGCGCGGCTGCGTTCGACCCGCCGCTGCGCGGCGACGTCTTCGCGGGTGGCGGCGGCGAGCAGCCCGAGGGGTTCGGCGAGCTTGCCGGCGCCCTGCGTGGACGCGAGGAGCAGCGCGGCGACGACGGTGTCGGCGACTGGGTCGGCCAGGTCGGTGGCGAACGCGCGCAGCGCGTCGGGTAGCCGCACCCCGCGGCGCAGCGACTCGGCCAGGCCGACCACCTGAGGCCGGATCGCGGCCGGGATGGTCGCCGCGGTGGCCATGATGGTCTGTTCCAGCCCGGCCGCCGCGGACAGCGTGTCGCGCAGCGATTCGGTCCAGGTGGCGACCGCTTCCAGGCGGCGTAGCCGGGCAGCGCGGGCGCGTTCGGCGCCCATCAACATGCTCGGGAGCGCCCATACCGCCAGGCCGGCCAGGACGCCGCCGACCAGCCACCCGGTGACCAGTGCGACCACGGCGGCGGCGACGAGGACCGCGGCCAGGTGTACCGGCCCGCTCCCGCCGGCCAGCCGCGCGATCGCCGTGCCGGGTGCGTTGTCGGGCCGGGGCCGGCGTCGAAGCCCGCCGGCGAGAATGAGCAGGCCGAGCCCGACGCCGGCGCCGTACAACACCGCCAACAACATGGCTCGGTCACCACCTGTCCGTATCGAGCAGCGCCGGGTCGAACCCGGCCGCGATGAGCCGGTCGAGGGTTTCGCCGCGGACCTGGGTGGCTGGTATCGCCCGCCGGTCGGGGCCGGGCCGGTACACCTCGTTGGACACGATGTGTTCGCCGTCGCTGTCGATCACCTCGCGGATGCTGGACACGACCCGGGTGCCGTCGGGGGTCATCCCGAGGTGGATCACCACGTGGACGGCGTCGGCGATCAGGGCCATGGCGGCGTCCCGCGGGTACAGCGCCGGTGGTTCCATGGCGTAGGTGACCAGCTTGAGCAGCGCCTGGCGTGAGTCGGAGGCGTGCACGGTGGCCATCGACCCGTCGATGCCGATGCTCATGGCCTTGGCCATCGGCACCACCTCGGCGCCGCGGACCTCGCCGACGATGACCCGGTTCGGGGTCATCCGCAGGCTGGCGCGGATCAGCCGGTTCATGTCGTAGCCGCCGGCGTCCTCGATGTTGGGCTCGCGGGTTTGGGAGCGGACCAGGTCTGGGTGGTCTTCGCGGGACAGGTTCAGCTCGTAGGCGTCCTCGATGGTGATGATCCGCTCGTGGCGGGGGATCGCGTGGGCGAGGGCGCGCAGCAGGGTGGTCTTGCCTGCGGCCGGGCCGCCGCAGACGACGATGTTGCGGCGGGCGCGGACCATCGCGGTGAACAGGTGCGCCATGCAGGTGGTCATTTCCCGCTTGTCGACCAAGTCGGCGAGGCTGACCCGCTTGAGCGGGTGCAGCCGGATCGACACCGACACCCGGTCGGTGACGTCCTGCAACGCGAACAGCCGTTCCCCATCCGGGAGCTGCATCGACAGTTCGGGTTGGCCCCGGTCGAAGCGCCGCTCGTGGGCGCCCCGCGCGGCGAGGGCCCGCAGCAACGCGATCAGGTCCTCATCGGAGGCGGCGACCGGGGCGACCTGGTGGCGGCTGCCGTCGCGGCGGATCACGAACACCGAATTGTGGCCGTTGATGTTGATGGTCTCGATGTCCGGGTCGTCCAGCAGCGGCTGCAACCCGCCCAGGCCGACGAACTCGTCTCGCAGCGCCTGCCGTACCCGGGCTTCGGTGTCGGCGTCCAGCGGCGCCCGCGACTCGCGCAGGGCTTGGCGGGCGTAGTTGTCCAACGCCACCGTGATCAGCTGCTCGACTGTCGCGGCCCGGCTGGCTGGCAGCAGGTGCCCGGCCGTGGCCGCCGCGGTGATCTGGTCGGCCAGCACCGGCCGCAGTGTCTGCACCGCTGCGGTTTCGTCGTCTGGGCGGCCGGCGCGGCCGTTGCCCGGCCCATGCAGTTCGGTCATCGCCGTCCCACCACCTGACCGATGACCGGCGGGACCGCGTGGAGTTCGGCGATCCAGTTCACCTGCTCGACGTCGCGGAACTCCGCCTGCAACGACAACGCGAGGGCTCGCGCCGCCCGCAGCAGCTCCAGCCGGTTCAAGCCCCACCGGGCGCTGGCCTGCCCGGCCAACACCGCAGCGGCGCGGCGGTCGTCCGGCACCAGCGCGGCCACCGGCAGCCCGACCACGTGGGCGATCTCCTCCGGTGGGACGAACGGCCGCCCGGTCAGCACCAGCCGTACCGACGCGCGTCGGCCCGGCAGTGCCAGCAGGGCGTCCCGGCGGACCTGGACCGCGTCGACGCCGTCCAACCCGGCCCGGGTCACCACCAGCAACAGGTCGGAGATGGCGGCGATCGGCAACGCCGGGGAGTGCCAATCCAGCCGGCCCACATCCACCACGACCAGCCGCTCCCGGGCCGCTGCTCGCAGTACGTCCAGCCCGCCACCGTCAACCAGGGCAGCCACCGCGGACACCGCCTGCGGCGTCGCCGGGGCCGCCGACCCGAACACCACCTCGACGCCCAGCGGCAGCCGCTGCGCGTAGGCGGTCAGGTCGACGCCGGTGGCGCCGCGGCGGGCGTCGGCGGCCAGCTCGGCCAGGCCCGGCTCGCGGTGGTGGCCGAACCGGAACGCCAGATCAGCACCGGCCGGGTCGGCTTCGACGAGCACGGCGTTGGCCTTCGGCCACCGGGCGGCCAGCGCCACCGCCAGGGTGGTGACCCCGAACCCCTTGGCCGCCCCGATCGTGACCAGCATTGCCGATCACCCCTCACCCTGGACGATCAGCGCCACCTCGCCCGGGGCGCCGGCCACCCGCACCGCATCGGGGGAGGTCATCAGCAGCGATACCACGCTCGCGCCCGTGCCGTCGGCGGCGGTCACCGACACCACCGTCGCTGAAACCTGCACCGGGTTCGCGCCCGGCGACGAACCGGTGCCGGACTGGGTCGGCACCACCAGCACTAGGACGCGGGCGCCGGCCGCCAGGCCGTCCGGGGCACGGCCCGGCTTCACCGAAACCGCCACCAGCGACTGCCCGGACGGAGGCCACGCCGCCGGTCCGAGCATCGACTCCGACAGCAGCGTGTTGGCCGCCACCGGCAGCCGCAGCGTGCGGCCGATCACCGACGACTGCTGGGTCTCGGCGACCACGGCCAGGGCAGCGTCCGGCACGATCCGCACCACGGTCAGGTCCGCGGCCGACAGCGTGTGCCCGGCCGGTACCGCGCGGGCCAGCGTCAACACCGCGGTCCGCGGATCGACGCGTAGTGCCGTGATCGCGAACGCCACCGCGCACGCCAGCACCAGCAGCGCACCCAGCACGATGTGCGGGGTGCTGCGCCGCCGGCGCACACTCACCGTCGGCGCGTCCCGCCGGGCGGCGTCGGACTGGCGGGCCGGTCCCGTCTGCAGTGACGTCATCGCTCACTCACCCCGTTGCCGTGTTCAATGCGCCAGCCTCGACCACCCGCAGGATCAGCTCCGCCGTCGTGGTCAGGTCCGGCCGTGTGCCCGACTCGCCGCCGCCCGACCAGCTGATCTGCCACGTCACCGTGGCCCGCACCGTGTACGCCCCGCCCGGTGCGGCCGGGGTGGTGTACGTGTGCCCGCAGGTCGGCGACGCCTTGGACGGATCAGTGCCCGGCGTCCACGCGGTTCCCTGGCCGTTGCAGGTCACCGTCCGGCCGTCACCCATCGACCAGGAGACACTGGTCGGCTTCGCCGTGGCCGTCACCGTCAACCCGCCGGCCGACGCCGACGCCGACCGCGTACCCCACGAACCGGAGTCCACCCACAACCATGTCGGCACGTACACCACCTGCGCCGGCCGATCGTCCGAACCCAGCTTGACCACGGGGTTCAGCCGGATGACCGGAGCGGGCAGCCGCAACCGGTTGACCGCCTGGTCCGCCAACAGGTCAATGCTCGGACCCTGCCCGGCGAACAACCGGAACCTGACGAACCCCGGCGGCCAGTCATTCCTCAACGGGTCACCGCACGAGCCGACGTACCACCGCTCGGGCGGCACCGCCGGACCACCCAACGCCTCGGCCGCGGCAAGCTCCGTGCCCGTCGCCGGCTGGTACCAACAGCCGTCCCCGCCGAACCACCCCTTTCCCGGGATGTAGCAAGGAACAACACGGCCCTGCCAGTCGCGGCACTCCGCACTCCCGCCGCCACCACCGCCACCGCCGTTACCTGGAGAACGCGGTACCGACGGATCAACCACACACTCCGGCGCGGTCGGATTCTGTTCGCAGTTGACGAAGTCGCCGGGCGCGGCGTGGGCGACGCCTGTGAGAGCCGTCAAAGCGATCAGGGTCCCGCCAATGAGGGCAAGTGCTCGGCTAGTCAAGTGCATGAGCCCACCTCGTGGAGTCCGAAGCTGGTGACCTTCCACGCGCCGTCGCCCTGCCGCTCCACTGTGGCGAGGCACAGGCGTTGCCCGCCCGGCTTATCGCTGTAGGCGGGCCCAGGCGAGGCGCGGACGATCCGCGCTTTGCTGTCGTCAAGGCAATCGCGAATGCCGACCTTGGTCGGAGACGTTGTCGGCGCAACCTCCGTCACGCGCGGCGCGAGCGTGAACTCACCCTCGCCCTTCAACCCCTGGTCCCGCACGTCGCGCACCCCACCCGTGAGGGTCTTCAGCGCATTCCCCGTCGCGTATCGCGCGAGCTCGGGGCTGTCAGGATCGGGGGAAGCGAGTACCCGCACGTAGGCGTCCCACATGCCGCGGTACGCCGCGACCGCGTCCCGCACGCTGGCGGCATCCGAGTCGGCCGGCGTCGACGAGGGCACCCGCAACGAGATCGTCGGACTCGGGCCGGCCCCAGGCGCCTTTGACGAATCATCGCCGCACGCCGCAACGAAGATCACGGTCAGTGCCAGATAGGTCAGCAGACAAGAGATCTTTGCCATGTGACGTTCCTCCCCAGGCAACTCGACGACGGTAAACCCGCACCCCACACCTATCGCAACGTGCGCATCATCGATGCGCACCTTTCATGCGTAGCAAAGATGCGCAGGTGCGGTGCGGTTCGATCTGGGTCAGTCGAGGGTCAGCGTCGGCTGCCTCTTGCCCGCCGGCAGCGGTCGTCGCACACTGTGGCCAGCGGCAGACTTGAACGTCGGCGCAGCGTCCATCGAACCGCCGCACGAGCTTCCGGGCGGGCGACGAGCCCGGCGTGGGTCAACGGTGAAGGAGCGTCATGGCAGCGATTGAGGAGCAGCTCCGCCGGGCCGCCGACCTGCTCTCTCAGCCACTCCTCCTCGAAGTGCTGGCCGCGGTCGAGGCCGGCGGTACACCTTCCGACGCTCTGACCGACGAGGCCGATCGAGCCGCCTTCGACGCTGCCGTGGAACGGTTGACCGCGATGGGCGTGTTAGGTCCCGTCGGCTCCGATGACAGCGGACCTGCCGCGTTGACACCGCGGGGGGAGGAACTCCTCGTCCTGCTCAACGAACTTGCGCAGCAAGTCCCGCCAGCGGCTCGGGCCGGCCACGAACAGTAGTCGAACCCGCTGTCGTTGCTCCATCTGAACAAACGCATCATTGGGCGGATAGGCGCACGTTTGCGCAAACAGCCTTGACAACAATGCATACTCCTCGTTTGAGTGTCGTTTCGTAGCGTCAGATCCGATCGTCGAGCACGGCGGAGGCGCGCGATGAGCTGCCGGGGGTGGTGAGTCCGCTGAGCCTTGACGATCTGCGTGAACTCATCGACATCTTCCGACATCGCTGGGATCCGATCATTCTGGTCCTACTGGCCGATCGTCCTCGCCGGCGCAAGGAACTGACCCAGGAAGTCCGTGACGGAAGCGGGGAGCACATCGCCGACGGCGTCTTGTCCGAAGTCCTGACTCGGCTGCAGACCGACGGCATGATCGTCAAGGACAAGAGCGGTGCGAACCACGTCGTATATCGGGCAACGCAGGCCGCGCTAACCACTGTCGCTCGCCTGCGCCGCATCAGCGACCTCGACGCCAACGGCCCGCCGCTGCGCCCACGACTGTCTTGGCCGGAACCGCCCGAGGAGAGCACGCGGATGACCGACAACCCGGCCGACTCGGACTCGCCGCTCAACACCGAGGTACCGCACAGCGCCCGGGTCTGGAACTACTGGCTCGGCGGCAAAGACAACTTCGCCATCGATCGTGAAGTCGGCGACCAGGTCAAAGAGGCGTTCCCCGACATCGTCCCCATCGCACGAGAGTCACGCAGATTCCTCGGCCGTGCAGTGCAGTTCCTCGCTGGCGACATCGGCATTCGCCAGTTTCTCGACATCGGCACCGGCCTACCCACCGCCGACAACACGCACGAAGTCGCGCAACGCATTTCGCCCGAGTGCCGAATCGTGTACGTCGACCACGACCCGCTCGTCCTCGCCCACGCCCGAGCCCTGCTCAACAGTCACGCTGCCGGCACCACCGACTACCTGCAAGCCGACGTCCGCGACGTCACCACCATCCTCGCCGGTGCCACCCGCACCCTCGACCTGTCACAGCCGATCGCCGTCATGATGCTCGGCATACTGGGCAACGTCACCGACTACGACGAGGCACGATCGGTCGTCGACCGCCTGGTCGAAGCGGTGTCCCCTGGCAGCTACCTCGTCATCAACGACGGCACGAACGTCATCAACCCCGAGGCCCGCAACGAAGCGACCCGCATCTCGATCGAGACCGGATTCCCCTACATCGCCCGATCTCCAAAGCAGATCCGTGCCTACTTCCACGCCGTCGATCTCATCGAGCCCGGCGTCGTCTCCTGCAGCCGATGGCGTCCAGACCACGACGCCACACCTCAGGAAGTAGACGCCTTCTGCGGTGTAGCGCGTAAGCGTTGATGCGCCCGTTGGGTGGTCAGCGTCGACATATTGATCGTCGGAGAGCCACTTCGCAGTAGCCGTCAGTAGCATCCATTGCCGCTCTGGCAACGCTGACTGCCAGCTTTCGCCTGGCTGCGTCGCGTGGTGCGACCAAGCATCTCGCGCGACCAAGATGCTTGCCGTACCTCGCTTCGAGGGCCCAACTCGACAACTATGGCTTGATGTCCAGCACCGTTGTGCCGTCAGTCGCGTCGAGGTCCTCGACGTGTCGATCGAGGCCGGCAAACGTTGAGCAGGCGGCAGCGTGTGTCGGCGAGCCAGTTGATCCAACGCATGTTAGCGATGGCCAAAGATGCCTATGACCCCCGCGGGCTGCCAGTCCGGGGTTCGCCGGCCGCCTGCCTCAGCCGGGCGGCCAGTGGCATCAGGGCTGGCCGCGATCGTCGCCCAAGGCTCGTACGGTCAACGTCAGCTCTCGGGTGAGGGTGGCCGCCAGTTCGTCGATCTGGCTGGCCGTGACGACGGTTCCCCGAAGGTTCGAGATGCCGGTGACGGTTGACAGGTCGGTTCCCCGCAGGTCGGCGCCTCGTAGGTCGCAGTCGTGGAGTTCCACCTCGTCGAACCGGCACCGGCTGATCACCAACTGGCCGAGCTGGCAGCGGGTGATCGTGGCGTGATCGAGGTTGCTTTCCAGGAGGGCTGTCGGGCCGGTGCTGCGGACCTGGGTCAGGCTGGCGTAGTCGAGCCGGCAGTTGTCAAAGATGACGTTCTTCAATGTGGTGTCGCTGAGTTGAAGGCCGGTGAGGCGACAGCCGATGAACTCGCACCGTTCGAGTGTCGCCCCCTCCAAGCGTGCCCCGGAAAGGTCGACAAGTTCGAATCGGCAGCCGTACACGGTCGGGCGCTGCCAGGTAGCGCCGGCCAGGTTCACCCGGATGAGGTGGCTCAGCCGGAGGCGGGGTGTGTCGAGTTGGAGGCCGGCCCAGTCGGCGCCGTCGACGAGCGACTCCATTAGCTCGTCGGCGGGCGGGTCCGCGGTGTGGTCAAGGTCGCGGGGGTCGAGATCCGGGGTGAGGATCTTCAGGTCGCCGACCGTTTGGGTGTCCATCGGTTCTCACCGTAGTGACCGGCTGCGGCCGGTGGTGGACCGATGTCTCGATCCACCACCGGGGCGTGCGGTGTGTGGCTACCGGCGGGACCAGTTGTCCCAGGATGGCCGGTTGTCCCATCCGGCCGCCGCGACATGCTGCGGTGTGGGCGCGCCGGGCGTGGTGGACGTGGCCGCGAGGCGGGTCAACGTCGTGGCCGGTGCGCTGGTGAGCGTGGACAGCGGGTTCATGTGATCACCTCCCTTCGGTGAGTTCGGCGGCTGCCGCCCGGACCAGGGCTTGGCGGGTCGTGCGGCAGTAGTGGGTCTCGGCCACGGTGAAGGTGCCGTGTTCGAAGTACCGGTTGCCGGCTTGGGCGCCGCGGCAGAAGTCGAAGAAGCCGCAGTTCGAAGCGCAGGCGTGCAGCGCGGTGGTGAACTCGCGGACGTAGCGCAGCCGGTCGGCGTCGGCGATCATCTGCGGCAGGGAGGCGGTCAACACGTTCCCGGCGATGAAGTCCTGGTAGTCCGCGGCAGTGATGCCTAACAGCTCCGGGGACAGCAGCACGGTTTGACCGTTGAACCCGACCGTCGGGATCGGGTCGAACGGTGCCGCGAGTGGTCGCGGATCGGTCCGGGTGGCGTGCAGGTAGCCGACGAGGCGGTCCAGGTCGCGGACCGACAACGCGTTACCGGCCGTCCGGAGCTGGACCAGCCGCTGCCAGAACCGGTACGCCGCTTGCTCGTCGACGACAGCGCGTTGGCTGCCTTCCTGTTCCTCGATGTTGAACCCCACCGAAGTGCAGCCGAGCATGGTGAAGAACGCGACGAGATCGTCGACCCGGTCGATCGTGTCGGGCGTGACGACGCAGATCGCGGTGAACGGGATCCCGGCCTGCCGGAGCTGGCGCACACCGCGGATGGTCCGGGCGTGGGTGTCGTGGCCGGCCCGGTCGACTCGGTGCCGGTTCGCCCACGGCGGGCCGTCGACGCTGACTCCGACCTGGAACTGAAACGCGGATAGCAGTTCGCACCATCGCTCGTTGAGCAGGGTGGCGTTGGTCTGGATGCCGTGGCGGACCCGACCCGCTGCCCGCAGTGGCTCGAACGGCGCCAGCAGCGCCCGGAAGTGCTCCAAGGGCGTGGCGGTCGGCTCGCCACCATGCCAGACGACGTCCACGGGATGGTCGCTGTCCTGCACGGCGACCGATGCCGCGCAGGCTGCCGCGACCGGGACGGACATGAGCCGCTGGCGGGTGCGGTCCGGCAGGTAGCAGTACGCGCAGTCCAGGTTGCACAGGGTCGTCGGCTGCACGATCAGTGTGTGGAAGGTGCGGGCGACGGTCGCGGCGGCCGACCGATCGGGCAAGGGACGCATGGGGACTCACTCACTCCAAGGGGACTGGCGGCAGGTGCTGGCTCCCATGAACGCGCAGGTCCAGCAGCGCGTGAAGCCGTTGTGCCAATGACGGCAGCCGATGTGCAGACCTCGACAATTGCTCTTCGCGGTGGGCACACTTCACACAGTCACCGTCGTGTGCTGCGGCGGAAGGGGATCACATGGACGCCGCCGACCTGCTGTGGACCTCGGCCGCGATCCACGCCGCTGTCGCCCGCGACGATCCCGGCACCGTGATCCGGCTCGCCCGCCGGGCCGCCGATCTCAACCAGACCGCCCTCGGCCGGCTCTGCGGCTACTCCGCCTCCACCATCTCGCGCATCGAACGCGGCCAGCCCCCGGTCCACGACATCGACGTACGTCGCCGGATCGCCACCGCGCTGGCCATCCCACCCCAGTACCTCGGCCTGGCACCTGCCCCCAAACCGAAGACACCGCCATTGCGCGTGGTGCACCCGCCCCGACCGGACCTGGCGGTTAAGGTCGAGCAGATACCAGCCGTCGAAGGAGATGACCCGGTGCGACGACGGGACCTGCTCACCGGCCTCACAGCCACCGCAGCAGTCTCCACCTGGCCATGGCCAGCGGCCGGGGCATCAAGCGCCAACGCAGAGGTCACGCTCGACGCCCTGCTCACCGCCGCCAGCGTCGATGCCCAACCCGCGCCGACGGTGGAACTGACGCGTGCGCTGACCGCCGCCCAAACAGCATTCACGAAATGCCGGTACAACGACCTCGCCGTGCGCCTGCCCCAGCTCATCGCCGTCACCACGGCGAGCCAGAACACTGCGACCGGGACGCAGCGCGACAACGCCGCCACCGTCCTCGCCGGCGCCTACCAGCTCGCGTCCGAGCTGTGCATCAAGCTCAACGACGACGCCCTTGGCTGGGTCCTCGCCGACCGGGCAATGACGGTCGCCCAGGTCAGCGGTCGGGCCGACAGCATCGCCAGCAGCACCCGCACAGTGGCCATCGCCATGCGCCGAGCCGGCCACCAAGACGCCGCCATCGACCTACTCACCCGCGCCGCACACGGTCTTGACCTTCGCCACCGACCGCCCGACGGTGCCCTTGCCGCCTACGGCTCACTGCTGTGCACCGCCGCCTACAGCAGCGCCCAACGCGGAAACCACGCCCAGGCGGTCGAACTCATCGACGAAGCCGCCGAGGCTGCCGAGCGGCTCACCACGCCACACCTCAGCGCCGGCGTGGCGTTCAGCCCCACCAACGTCAACATCTACAAGATCGCCATATTCACCGCGCTCGGCGACTCCGCCACCGCACTCCGCCACGCCAGCAGCGTCCAGCCAGGGGTTCTCCCCACCCCTGAGCGGCACGCCCGATTCTGTATCGACACCGCCCGCGCCTGGGAACGCCACAGTCGCCCCGACCGCGCCCACCAGGCCCTACGGGCCGCGGAACGGCACGCACCTCAAGAGCTGCGCCGCCCGTCGGTGCGGGACCTGATCTCCAGCCTCCTGTACGGGCCCACGCCGGCACCGCCCGGCCTGCGCGAACTCGCAACGCGGGTCGGCGCCGCGCGTTGACCTCGTACCATTCGGATGTCATCTTGTGAGGGCTTCAGACCCACAGGTGATCGACGGTAGTCGTTTCGAAGGTCAAACGATCTTTCCCGCCATCTGCCAAATCGGATATTGGGCCTAGGGAACGCGCTAGGTGTACAGCCCGAGCGTCGCGCGGGCTGGAAGCGTGTCGCGAATCCGGTCGATGGGTACGCGAACAGGGCGAACTTATCAACGGGCTACTCTTGAAGCTCCGGCGGGAGGCGCTCGGCAGACAGGCCTCAGCCTCCTGCCCCCAGCTGTCCCTGGGGTGTGACATGCAGCAGATCGATCCTGAGATGACACCGGCCGAACGGATCAAGCTCTTCCGCATGCGTGCCGGTCTCACGCAGGAACAAGCAGCCCAACTCAAGGGCTGCACCGTCAGTGCCTGGCGCAAGTGGGAGTCCGGCGAACGGTCGGTCAACTCGCTTGGCGACTGGATCGAGATCGCCCGGATCGTCCGAGTAAAAGATCTTTTCCGGCTCACCGGTCTGCCCCTTGGCGAGCTTCCAGACGAACCCTCGGAGCACGAAACGATCCCGCCGATTCGCTCGGCGATGCACGCCTACCCGCAGCGGCTCGACGAACCAGTCGACCTCGACCTGCTCGGCCGATCGCTCGACTTCGCCTGGGGAACTTGGCACGGCTCCGGCAGCCGCTACACCCGGACCGGGCCGATGCTGCCCGACCTGATCACAGATACCCGCGCCGCGCTCATTTCCCTCGATGACGCCGAAGACCGGCGACGCGGGCAGCGGCTTGCGATGCACCT
The DNA here is from genome assembly GCF_016863635.1 of Virgisporangium aurantiacum. GTDB lineage: Bacteria > Actinomycetota > Actinomycetes > Mycobacteriales > Micromonosporaceae > Virgisporangium > Virgisporangium aurantiacum. The sequence continues at coordinate 48,694 of NZ_BOPG01000075.1, forward strand.
ATGGTCGTTGATCCGGGCGTACGGAAAGCGAATCGGCGCGCTTGATGTCGCAATGGTTGCCGCTGATCGAGCATCAACGGCCGCGGACAATGCCGACGATCCTTGCTACCGCGCTGCTGCGGCCTGGCACACCGCTACTGTCCTGTCTGCGAGTGGCCATACCGAGGAGGCCGCCGCGTTGTGTCGCGACGCTGTCCGCGACCTGGAGGGCATCGACGACCAGGACCCGGAGCGGATCGCCCTGGTCGGCGTGCTGCATCTCCTTCTGGCTGTACAGGAAGCCCGGCTCCGTAGTGAGCCTGCCGCCATGAACGCGCTCGCGGTCGCCGATCGGGCAGCGGTGGCCGTCGGTGAGACGACATACCACCGGGTCTACTTCGGCCCGACGAACGTCGGAATCCACCGGAGCGCGGTCGCCCTCGAACTGTCCCGGCCGCACGAGGCGCTGCGGGTAGCCGAACACGTCGACGTATCCCAGTCGCCAAGCGTCGAGCGTCGCTACGCGCACTACCTCCACCTCGCCCGCGGGTATGCGAACCGTCGCGAGGATCTGGCTGCGTTGCACATGCTGCTGCGTGGAGATCGCGAGTGTGCAGAGGAATCCAAGATCAATCTGACCGTCAAGGGATTGACCCGGGAACTACTGCGGCGAGAGACGCCAACGACGAGACCTGAACTGCGGCCGTTCGCCGAGCGTATCGGCGTCGCATAGTCGTACGCCTCGGGTAGGTACCCCACGGCGTGGTACCACAGCGCGTGTCACTGCCCCACTGCGGGGCGGTGACACGCCTTTGTATGCCTACGGTCAGTGCTGTGACCGGCAGCACCACATTCGGTCACGCTTGATCGACGTACGCCTATTGGGTTGAGTCGATCTCGCAGGGGAGACCGGACGACGGCGATCGCGAGCGCCGCCCGATCACCCCAAGAACGAGAGCGGCAGCGGCCGAGCACTGCCCCGCCGGCGGACCCCGGCTGCTGCTTTCCCCGGATTAGGCCCCGGCGGTCGCTGCGAACTGGCGCGACCGCTGGGCCGCCATTAGGCAGCGAGGTGAGGGAGCGATGCACGGGATTCTATCGATTGCGACGGACGCGGCCGTCGCCACTGAGTTGGCCTATCCGCGCATGCTTAGCCTGGTCCCCGTTGTCATCGTTGAGGGCCGTGTCGTCGCGTCACGCCGTGAAGTGGTACTCAAGGGCGTAGGCGCTCGCGTCCAAGAGCATCTCGTTGACTTCAACGCATTGCCCTGCGTCGGTGTAGGCGTAGCGGGTGATTGCAACGATCGGAGTTCCGCCCGGCAAGTTGAGGTCGGCGGCCTCGGCGGGGGTAGGCATGCGGCAGATGACCGACTCGGTGAACTTCACCGGTCCGATTCCGGCCTCGGCCATCCGGGCATAGATGCCGCCCTTGCCTGGGCCGGTGTAGGAAACCGAGGGCGCTTTTGCGACCACCTCAAGCGGGATGTAGCTCGTTGCGGCTTGCACGGTCCGTTCTTCGACGGCGAACTTGCGTGATCGCGCGAGGACGGCCGCATCGGCGGGCACGCCCAACGCGTCGGCAACGGATTGAGGCGCCGGAACCTCACCGACGACGACGTGAACGACACGGAGCCGGCCGTTCGTGTCATGATCCTGAATCGCTTTCCCGGTCCCCCACTGCTCTTTCGAGAGGCGACCCGGTGATGAGCGGCGGATCCGGCTGAACATCCGCACGAACAAGCCCTTTCCATGGCGTGAGACGACGATGCCGTCGGCGCGCAGAAGGTCGAGAGCGCGGGCAACCGTGCCGACGGGCGCGCCGTGGATCTGCGCAAGATCTCGAACCGTGGGGAGGCGGTCGCCCTCAACGAGGCGGCGCGCTGCGATGTCCGCCCGGATGGCGTTCGCAATGTCTTGGTAAGCCGACTGAGCCACGGTGTTCAGAATACTGAGTGTTCCGGATGAACACACCTTCAGTGTTCAGAACGCAGCGTGTGAGATGGGGGGCACCGATGGTTAGGAGATCCCCGATGGCCAGCCTGCGTAAAGCATGTGACGGCTACTCCCGCGTGAACCATGCAGGCCAGCGCGCAGCGGCGTTCCTGCGGCACCCACGCGCAACAGCGCGTGGACATGCGTCAGTGAACGGGCGCGAGGCCGGACCCACCACACCCGGCATCGAGGCCAGCCCACTCGCCGACGCGTAACGAGAGCGGCGGCAACCGGCGTTCCTTCCGCGCTGACCGCGTTGGTTGCCGCCGCTCTCCCGAAGACGAGAGCGGGCGACGTAGCCCCGGAGCCTCCGGCCGTCGCCCGCTCTCCCGAGACCGGCCCCGGTGGTGTTTGCCAAAAGCGGCGCAGCCACCGGGCAGCCACACCGAGCACAGGAGGGACGCGCGTGAGGACCTACCACGACGCGGCCATGACCTACGTCGACGCCGTCAACATCTTGATCGAGCACCAGCCACTGGGCACGCGCTGCCGGCGCTGCGGTTTGCCGTGGAAGCGCACGCCCAGGGCGCAGGCCACCACGGTGATGGTCGGCCGAGCGGGGTACGTCCGATGACCGGCACCGAGCAGGCCTGGTTCCAGCCGTACGCGTTCGTCGTGCTCACGGTCGCCGCGTTCAGCGTGATCGCGTGCATGGCCGTAGCCCGGCGGTGGACCTGCCCGCACCCCAGCCGCGATCGTCAACCGACGTTCGACGACCGCGGTATCCGGGACGGCTACCGCTGTGGGCGCTGCGGCCTGCCGATACCGACAATCTTTCACGCTTTGTCGGACGGGTGACGTGATGACGACCGGACCGGGCGGCGAGCGGCTCCTGACCGACGCGTCGGACGAGGTGGCAACTCAGTTCCGCTACATCCGCACCGTGCTCGTCGATGCCGCCGGGGGCGACTGGATCGTCGAGGTGGACCGTGAACCGGTCGACCGAGACGACGACATCGCAGGCAAAACCCGGCTGGCCTTCCTCGTGCCGGACCGCCCGCAATGGGACATCGACCTGCCGAACGAGGTGTTGGTTCGAATCGCTCAGCAGATCGGGAACCTGTGACCGATCTCCCGCCGTGGCCCGGCCCGCTCACCGCCCAGAGCACCTGGTCGGACGTCTACGTGTTCTCGCCGACTCGGTCGGGCCCCGCTTCTCCATCGATTCCTGGGCCCACAACCTCGATTCCAGAAACCTGTGGCCCCACAAGGATGTTGATGTCTGGCGGCGTCGTCGTGGACCCACCCTCCATGCGGCTCGGCGCCGAAGTGCTGCCGCAACGGTCTTCGACCGGCTTGCCACCGAAACACTGCGCCGAGGTGTCGCGGGTGGGAGCGCAACGTCCCGAGGCCGCAGGCCTGGCCGCGGAGCTCGTCCAGCTCGGCTGGCCGAAGTACCGCCGTTCCAGCCCTTGGGATCGGTGGGGCCAACTGGAGCTGGAACTGCCATCGACGCGTGTGCACTCATTACCGACGGTGGGCCCAGAACTTTCCGGAGTGGTGGGGCCAGAGAACCCCGGAGAAACATCTACGACCGGCTACTGCACGAACAGGCGGAACGGAACAAGCGCACTGCCAAGAGGAAGCCACCCTCCCGAGTGCCAGCGCACAGCGCGCCGGAGAGAAAGGAGCGAGCAGCCAATGATCGTCAGTAAAGCTGAGTTCGGCGACCTGGTCGCCTGACCGCAGCGTGAGCCGGGGTGGCCGGCATCGAGGGACACCGGCCGCCCCTTCACGCCCTGATCCACCCAACAGCCGGCGGCACGCTGCCGTCGGCCGCTTCACCCTGCCCCCGCCACCCTTCTGAACGGAGCGAAATGACACCAGCCGTAGATCGACTGCGCAACGACGCCGGCCGAGAGGAAGACCCGCCTATCCGGGACGGTGCGCCGCAAGGCCCGACCACCGCCCTCGACGCCGGCGCACCGGCAGACCAGTGCGACACCGTATGCAAGCTCCTGGGCTGCCGACTCGCCGATGCCTTCGACGACGATCCGGACCTGCACTGGCTGAGCGGCGGCGGCATCTAACGGCTCTCACCCTCATGGACCGGCAGCCCTTCGAGCACCCGCCCACCCGGCAGTTGCCCTGCCCGAAGGCTGCCCAGCCGGCCCGTCTCGACCTCTCGGGGGCGGGCCGGCGCCTTACCCACCCTTCGAACGGAGTGACATGACACTGAGCACGACGTACGCGCTCGACAACGACCAGCAGGGCGCCTCCACCTCGCTCGCCTGGCTGGCGCAAGTCCTCGACCCGCACACCATGCGGATCCTGCAGCCGCTGGTCCGGCCAGGCTCCCGCGTCCTGGAATTGGGCGCAGGCACGGGAACCATCGCCCGCAAACTCGCCGACATCGTCATCCACGAGCCGGTCACGGCAGCCACCGACGACGACGTGCTTGCCCCCCTTCCCACCGGTCCGCGCGGCCTGGTCGTGGCGACCGACCTCAAGCCGATTCACGTCCAACCCACACACCCCGGCGTCCGGGTGGAAAAGCATGACCTGCGCATCCACCCCGTCACCGCCATCAAGGGCGGCCCCTGGGACCTCATCCATCTGCGATGCGTCATGGCCCACCTCGGCAACCGCAACGAACTCATCGCCGAGCTGGCCGCGGCCCTCGCGCCCGGTGGCCACCTGGTGATCGAGGAATGGGGCGGCGTCGGGGCCGGCATGGTGCTACGGGCACCGACCGATCAGACCGAGGTGCTGTACTCCGCCTACCAGCAGGCGCTGAGGAACTACTTCACGGACTACGGCAACGACGGAACCTGGATCCTGCGCGCGTACCGGCTGATGGTCGAGGCCGGCCTGGAGGCGGAAGTCCAGACCGGTGCGAAGTCGTGGGTCGGTGGGAAGGCTGGCTGCCGCCTGCCGATCGCGATGTCCGAGCAGATCGAGGACCAGCTCATCGCGCAGGGCATGACCCTCGACGATCTGCAGAAGTTGCGGACCCACCTGGTCGACCCAGCGGTAACGGTGATGGGCAACCAGACCTGGTCGTTCATCGGCCGGCGACCGATCGCAGAGGGGTGACCCATGCTGTCCCCGAAGAGCGTCGCTCCGCTCCTCGCGCGCCGAGGACTCCTCACCGCAGCCGCCGGCGGGGCAGCCGCCACACTGATCGGCTGCAGTAACAACAAACCCCGCCGCCCGACCAGCGGAAAGATCGAAAAGGTGGCATATCTGACCGGCTTCAACATCACCGGCCAGGACGCCTTCCTGTACGTGGCCAAAGAGCAGGGCTACTTCCACGACGCCGGACTCGACGTCGACATCCAGGCCGGCGCCGGAACCCAGCGCAACCTCGCCACCCTCAAGTCCGGCAAGGCGCAGATCGCCTGTATCGACGTCGCCGGCGGCATCATCGAAAGCCAACGCAAGCCTGCCGTGGACTTCCGGATCTTCGCCACGATCTACCAGCGCGGGGTGTCATGCATCGTCGCGCTGCCCACGGCCAACATCCACGCACCCCAGGACCTCAAGGGCAAGAAGATCGGCTTCACGGTCGGCGGGGTCAACCGCAGCATCTTCCCGGCCTATGCCAGCGCCGCCGGAATGAAGGACAGCGACATTGCCTGGGTCGAGATGGCCCCGACGGGCATCCGGCCAGCGCTCATGGCCGGGCAACTCGACGCCTCGACCGAGATCGTGATCGGGCGTCCCGCGATCGAGGCGGCCGCCCGGGCGGCGGGGAAGCTGCGCCCTGGAGAGACGGTCACAATGCTCCCGTACTCCGACCTGCTCCGCGATGTGGTCGGCAACGCGATCGGCTGTCTGACCGAGACCGCGATGACCAACCCCGACCTGGTGCGCGGATTCCGCGACGCCACGATGCGCGGCCTCGTCGACACGATCGCCGACCCGGCCCAGGCCGGCGAGATCATGGCCAAACACGTTCCGGCCTACACGCCGGAGATCGCCGCCGCCGAGGTGAAGGAGATGATCCCGTACGTCCGCGGCAGCGACGCGATCGGCTACCTCGACCCGGTGCGGGTGCGAGCGTGCATCGCCCTCATCCAGGGCCTGGGGCTCGTCCCCTCCGGCGTCGCCCCGGAGAACATCGTGGCCTTCGACCTGCAGCCACACCGATGACAGACAGAGGAGGTCCGGCCACCGCGACCGGACGCACACCCGGCGAGATCGACGGCTACCTCGCCGCAGCCCTGGCTGGCCTCACACCCCAACCCAGATAGGACCAGGAGCCCGCTGCGATGGCCGTCCAGCGCGCTCCATCCCGGCCGGCCCGCCCTCCCCACATCCGGGGCGGGCCGGCCCCCAGACCGGCGATCCCTCGCTTCAACCCACAGTCCCCGGTGGGTAGCGCCTGCACCAGCAGGAGGCGCCGCGATGCGAGGGATCGCCCCATCACCCGGTGCCAGCCGGCACCGGGCCGCTCACAGCACACGAGAAAGGTCCGAATGAAACCCCTCACACGATCGATGACCTTGGTGGTCACGTTTCTCGCGGCGTTCGTCGCCGGAAGTCCGCCGGCCACCGCGATCGTCGGCGGACACGACGCCACCCAGACCTACCCCGGCATGGCGTCGCTGACCGTCGCAATGGCCGACGGCCGGACCGCCTGGTGCGGCGCGTCCCTGATCAGCCCGCGATGGTTGCTGACGGCAGCTCACTGCGTGTCCGAAGACGCAGCAGCACCGATGCCCGTCGCCGTACCCGGCTCCACCGTGACCGCCCGCGTCGGGTCGAACGACCGGACCCAAGGTGGCACGGTCGTCACCGGCCAGCAGGTCTTCCTACCTCCGGACTGGAACTGGGGCATGCCCACCGGCCGGCCGGTGTCCGACCTGGCGCTGGTCAAGCTGACCCGCCCGGCGTACGTGCCGCTGATGCCTCTCGGGGCCCGGCAGGTCCCCGAGACGGCTGCCGTTCGACCGATCGGCTGGGGACTGACCCAGTTCCCGCCGCCGCCCGGCATTCCTCCGGCGGAGGCGATCCCGACCATGCTGCAAGAGCGGGACGCCACGCGGCTGGCCGCCAGCGCCTGCGACGGCGGATTCATGAGCGCCGGTGAGATCTGCGTCAGCCCGGCAAGCTGCTTCGGCGACTCCGGTGGCCCGCTCCTGCGACCGGTACACGGCGACCACCGATGGGCGACGGTCGGCATCACCAGCCGAGGAACCACGGCTGGGGCGCAGTGCGTCGGTCCTCGCGTCTACACCGACCCCACCTACCCGCCATTCGTCCTCTGGATGGCCAAGACGATGCTGACGTCGAAGATCCAGCCGTGCACCTGCCCACCGACCCCGTACGCGGCAACCGATAGCACGCGCGCGGACCGGTTCAAGCCGCTCATCACCACATAACGCACAGGAATCCGGTCCGGCCACCGCGCAACGGGGGTGGCCGGACCGACCCCAGGACCGGCGGTCCTTGGCTCCCCCTGCAGCGGGGGTTGCGCCCGGCCTCGACATCCGGACGTCGCAGCGAAGGGAAGGGCCGCCACCACCGACCCGGTCTGCCCCGCACCCAACACATCAAGCGATTCCCGCTGGCCATCACCACATAGCCCACAGGCGCCAAGACCCCCACAACCAGGAGACCTACCGTGATGATCACCAGGCAGGCCATTCAGATGGCGGCCGGACGGCTACGAGGATGGGTACGCGTCACCCCGGTCATCTCGGTGGCACGGTCAACGTTCGGGCATGCCGTCGACCTCAAGCTCGAACATCTACAGCACACCGGATCGTTCAAGCCACGAGGCGCGTTCAACCGGATGCTGTCCCACCCGATACCACCGGCCGGCGTGGTCGCGGCCTCGGGCGGGAACCACGGCCTGGCCGTGGCCTACGCCGCCGTCAACATGGACGTGCCGGCCGAGATCTTCGTCCCCGAAACCGCGTCTGCGGTGAAACTTCGACGCCTCCACGGATACGGAGTACGGGTCACCCAGGTCGGACAGCAGTACGCCGACGCCCTCGCCGCCAGCCGAGCCCGCGCCGACGCAGTCGGGGCGCTCATGGTGCACGCCTACGACGACGCCGACGTACAGGCCGGCCAGGGCAGCATCGCGGTCGAACTCGCCCAGCATACACGGACCATCACCACTGTCCTCGTCGCAGTCGGAGGCGGCGGCCTCCTCGGCGGCATCGCAACCTGGTACGCCCGCACCGCCACCAAAGTCGTCGCCGTCGAACCCGCCAACGCGCCAACCCTGGCCACAGCCCTGGCCGCCGGACATCCCGTCGACGTCGAGGTCAGCGGCGTCGCCGCCGATGCACTCGGCGCCCGCCAGATCAGCGCCCTCACCCTCCGAACCGCCGCAGACACCGGGGTGAAGTCCGTTCTCGTCGACGACAAATCAATCATGCAGACACGCCAAGCCCTATGGGACGAACTCCACCTCGCCGTGGAACCCGCCGGCGCCACCGCCCTGGCAGCCCTGACATCAGGCGCCTACCAGCCCGCACCAGACGAACACATCGCCGTCATCATCTGCGGAGCCAACACCGACCCGATCGACCTAGTCGAGCGCCAGTGACATGCAGCCCCCGCACCCGACCCAGCCAACACCTCGGCTCGCCTCGGACGAACTCAGCGCTGCTGTGTCGAATCTACCCACGAACCCAGTTCGACACGCGCAATCCGGTCGATGCCTGACCTTCACGACCAGAGATCCATGCGGTCGCTTTGACCGCCATCGCCTGTGCGTCGCCTCGAATGTGAGCCCATCACGGACTCCGCAGCGGACCCAAGCGATCGGACCTTCACTGGAGGAGCCCGATGACCATCACCACGCCGACCAGTCCTCCGTCGCGACCACAGCCAACGACCGCGTCGACGCCGTCACGGCGGTCGCCGCGGCCACGTCACTTGCTGTCCGTGCTCGGACTGAACGGAGGTTCGGAGCACACCCGCCGCACCGCGCAGCGCATGGTCGCCTCGTACCGGGACCTGCTCAGCCCGAAGCCGTTCGACGCCACCACGTTCGCCAACGACGAGGGGCACCACGATCTGGTGATCAGTCGGTCGGTGCCGTTCGCGTCGTTGTGCAACGACCGGTTGCTACTACCGCAGCAACGAGCCGCGCGGACCGGCTCACCACCCTCGACCCTGGCTGCGGCACACCGCCGATGAACTTGGCGTGCGGCCTCGCCACCGCGAGCGCATTCCACGACCGCGAAGGCCACCCCGACGTGCCTATGTGTCGCCGCGTCAACGGGTTCTCGCTCCACGGCGGGCTCGACGAATGCCGCAGCTTGCGTCGAAAGGGACGCTTACCTGCCGACGTGATCACCATGCTCGATGCCCTCGGCATGAACTGGGACAACCACCCACCAGAACACACCCGACCCAGCCAGTAACCCCAGACAGCGACCCCGCCAGTGACCCGACCAGTGACCCTGTCAATCGTGGTACGGCCACGACGCCGAGTTTGTCCGGCTCCGGCCGGGAAGCAGCCGAAGCGCAGCGCGCAAGAGAGGTACGCCATGACCACCCATGACTCGTCGTCGAGCGACGACCAGATCCCCGAGACGTTCGACACGTCGATGCCGCACTCGGCGCGGGTGTGGAACTACTGGCAGGGCGGCAAGGACCACTTCGCTGCCGACCGTGCCCTCGGCGACCAAATAGAACAGTTCTTCCCCGATATCCGGACGATCGCCCGCGCATCCCGCGGTTTCCGCGTCCGCGCCATCCAGTACCTGGCCGGGGAAGCCGGGATACGCCAGTTCCTGGACATCGGCACGGGCCTGCCGACCGCTGACAACACGCACGAGGTCGCCCAGCGTACCGATCCACACGCGCGCATCGTCTACGTCGACAACGACCCGATGGTGCTGGTGCACGCGCGGGCGCTGCTGATCAGCACGCCCGAAGGCGCCACCGACTACATCGACGCCGACGTACGCGACCCGGACACCATCCTCCGGCACGCGGCGGAGACCCTGGACTTCACCCGGCCGATCGCCCTGACGATGCTCGGCATCCTGGGCAACATCGTCGACTACGCCGAGGCTCGCGCGATCGTCGACCGGCTCGTGGCCGCTGTCCCCTCCGGAAGCTATCTGGTGATCAACGACGGAACGAACGTGATCAACCCAGAAGCCCGCGACGAGGCCACCCGCGCCTCCATCGAAGCCGGCACCCCGTACATCGCCCGCAGGCCAGAGGAAATCGCCGGGTATTTCGAGGGCCTGGAACTGGTCGAGCCCGGTGTGGTCTCCAGCACCCGGTGGCGACCGGATTCCGAAGGTGATCTTCCCGCCGAAGTGGACGTGTTCTGCGGGATGGCGTGGAAACCATGATCGACACGACCGTGGCGACGCGACGTCCAGCAGCCGGTTCCAACCCGCCAAACAGCCGCAGCTGTGCGGGATCCTCGCGCGGTCTTCTCTCGCCGACAGCCGTACAACGCAGTCGCGGCACTGCGCACAGCGGGTGTTGTCAGGCCGGATCGAGGTGCCTGCTATGACTGCCGTCGACGGGGCCGCACCGGGGATGGGCGCGTCGACCGGCGCGCCCGTTCCGTCACCGCAGCCGCAGCCGGCGTTGCGGTTACAGGGCGAGATCGTGGACGTCGGCTGCCGTGACGCCGTCATCGACACGATCATCTGCGATGTCGGCAATGTGGTGATCTTGTTTTCGCCGGACCGGTCGGCGGAGATCGAACGCCGGTACGGTATCCCGGCCGGAGCCCTGCTGCACGCGGTGTTGAAGACGCCTCCGGCACGGCTGGCGGCCGTCGGGCAGCTGGACTACGACGAATGGGTCCGGCAGGTGGCTGCGCTCGTGGGAGAGGGCGCGGTGGCGGACTGGCTGACGTATCACGGCGAGCTCAACCAGCCTGTGGTGGACATCCTGGCCGCTGCCAAAAGAAGCGGTATCCGGATGCTGCTGTTGTCGAACGCCACCGTCCGACTGTGGGACGACCTGGACCATCACCGCATCCGCGGGCTCGCCGACGAGGTGTCCTGCTCGGCCGATATCGGCGTGGCCAAGCCGGACCCGCGCGCGTACGAGTTCGTGATCACCACGGCATCGGTGGCCGCCGGTCGCGCCCTGTACGTCGACGACACCCGTCGTGGGTCGAGGCCGGCCGCGGCGTGGGACTGCGTGGCTACGTGTACGGCACCCCGGACGGTCTACGGCGCGAGTTGGCGGCCCTGGGCGTGAGCGTATGACACCGACCCGGTCCGGCATGGGGTTGAGCGTGGTGGTCACCACCCGCGGGCGCAGCGACAGCTGCCGACGCCTGTGCGCGGCGCCGGACGCCCAGTTCGGGGACGATCCCGACCTCACGACAGAAGTGGTGCTGGTCTTCGATGGCTGCGAGCCGTACGACTGGATCGACGGCGCCGGACGGTATCGATGTGTCCACCTGACGGTGAGGCACGGCATCGCGCGGGCCCGGAACATCGGTATCGGGCACGCCTGCGGCGAGACCGTGGCGTTCCTCGACGACGACGCGGTGCCGATGCCGGGATGGGTGTCCAGCGTCGTCGCGGCACCGTCCACCTATCCGCAGATGATCGCCTTCGGTGGTCGGGTGATCGGCTCGGACCAGCAGAACGTGTACGCGCAGCTGCGCGACCAGGTGTACTACCGGGAGGCGTTCGGCGCCTGGTACGTCGACGGCTCGGCTGACGGTGACCTGATCGGCCCGCCCTACGTCAACGGTGGCAACAGCGCCTACCGGCGCCAGGCGGTGGTCGACGCCGCAGGTTTCGACGAGGCGCTGCCGGCGTACAGCGATGTCGAACTCGGCCGCCGGCTTGATCTGCACCGGCGGGGCGTGTTGCTGGCCGGCATGACTATCCGCCACGACCACCCGGCGACGTTCGGTGAGTACCTGCGTCGCTGCTACCGCAGCGGCCGGGCCCGCGGCCTGCTGTGGTCGCGGCGCCGGTATCCGCAGGACGCGCCCGGCCGGGTCGCGGCGGCGATCGTCACCAACGTGTTGTGGAACAACGTGGTTCACCGGATCCGCCGGATCACCGCCGGTCGTACTCGGGCGGCAATCGTGTTGACATGTCAGGAGGTGCTTCATGGCGTCGGATACGCCCGCTCGCTGGTCTCGGTTCGCTGACCACGCGGTCACCGGGCTCGTTGTGGCCTTGATGGCTCGCCGTGCGCTGGAACTGGCTACGGTGATCCGCAGCGGGCGCTGGAGCCGGGCACGGCTGGCCGGCCTCGCCGCGGGTGATCAGCCGGTGGACCGCGGCCTGCGGATCGTCTGTGTGGTGCCGCTGTACCTGGAGCAGGACATCGCCGCCGACACCGTCCGGTTCTGGCATCACCTGGCCGCACGGACCACGGTTGACCAGGTCGTGTTCGTGACCACCGCGAAGGAACAGCCGGGTCGCGACCCAACCACACCCGACATCGTGGCCGCGGAACTGGCCGCCCTCGGCAATCCCGAGCGGGTGGTGCACCTGCACTGCGACGAGGTGACCCAGTTCCGGGCCGCGCAGCTCAACCTCGCAGTCCGCCAGACCACCCGCCCGGCTGTGGCCACGGACGACAGCACCGACGACTGCACCGACGGGGGCGCGGCCGGTCGGGCGGCGCGCACGACGTGGATCGGGGTGTACAACGCCGACTCCCGCCCAGCCGACACCACCTTCACCGAACTCGCCCAGCAGATCCGTGCCGAACCGGACACCCGCGTGTTCCAGCAGTTGGCGGACTACGTCGTGCCGGACCGGCCCGGAGCCGGGGCGGTCGCCGCCGGCAACGCGGTCCTGCAAACCTGGTGGACCCGCTCGCACTACTTCGCCCGCAACACCCGCGGCGCCCGTAACCGCTCCTGGCGGGCCACGGTCACGCCGTACTCGACGTTCGGGCACGGCGAGTTCGTCCGCCGGGACTTCCTCGACGACATCGGCGGCTTCCCCGACTTCGCCTATGCCGACGGGCTGCTGCTGGGCTGGATCTGCCGGCTACGGGCCGAACCGATCGGCCTGCTCGCCAGCCGCGACGACGCCGAGGTTCCCCGCACCGGCCGGGACCTGATCACCCAGCAGACGGCGTGGATGCGCGGGCTGCTCAACTTCGGCGCCACGGTGGCGTGGTGCCGCCAGCACGGCCACCTGCGCCTCACCGACCGCGAAGTGGCGGCCCTTCGCGCCGCGCACGCCACCATCCCGGTGACGTGGGGGTTGAGCACCGCCGCCGTCGTGGCTGGCGTCGCTGTGGTGACCGCCGGCGTTGCCCGACGTGGCCCGACCAGCGGCGACGTGCTACGGCTGGTGGGGCTGCTGATGCATCCCGTGGTGCCGGCCCTCGCGCTGCCCGGCACCGGCAGCAAACCCACCCGGCTCGGCACCAGGCTGGTCGGCGCGGCGATGTCGTGGCCGGTCGAAGGGCTGGCCTTCTGGCCAGCGGTGGCCAGCCATCTACGGCGTAGGCAACAAGCTCCGGCGAAGACGCCACGGTGACCAGGAACGGTGACCAGGAGACGGTGACAGGAGAACAGCATGGCTGAGGTATCCACCGATCCGGACCGGTTGCTCGCGCAGGCGATCGGCTGCCTAGGCGAGCAGGGCGTCGATCTCGACGGGTACGCCTTCACCCCGGCGGCCGGCGCCACCCAGGCCACGGTGTGGAAGGGCGTCACCAAAGAGGACGAGCGACCCGCGATGGCACTGCGGCTGACACCCAAGCCGCTGGAACTCATCCGCCGGATCGCCACCCTGGTCGACGGGGTGCAGTCGGTGGCGTGCCCGACCACGGTGGCCACCGACCGGCTGGAGGCCGGCGAGCGGACGTGGACGGTCCACCTGTGCACCTGGATCGGTATCGGGACTCCCCGCAAGGCCGACATGGGTCTGCTCGGGCAACACCTGGCGCGGCTGCATCTGGACCTGGCCGGCTCGGCGGTCGACCTGACCGACCGGCGGCTGAGCTTCGAACGCAGCCCGGTACCGCCGACCGAACAGCAGCTGCCGACCTGGTACGTCGCCCGGCACCTGTGGCGCGACCGGATTTTCGCGTGGCTGTCCACCCAGACCGAGCGGATGGCGCCGCAGCCCATCCACGGCGACATGCACTGGGGCAACGTCGTGGCCACCGTCGACGGGTTCGGGTTCATCGACTTCGACAAGGTGATGTTCGCCCCGCCGGTGTTCGACCTGGCCAAGCTGATCGCCACCGGCATGTTCCGCGGCGGCGAACAGGTGCGGTTCCAGGCCCGCAAGACCACCCAACTCATCGAAGGCTACGAGTCCGTGCGCCCGCTGGCCGACACCGAACTCGTCGCGTTGGAAGGGCTGGCGGTGCTGCTCAACGAAGAGACCGCGCGGCTGGGCACCGTCTACGACATCGACGAGTACCGGCGTGCCGCCGACGCGGTGGCGTCCTGGTGGATCGCCAGGCGGCGACGCACCCGCAGCGACCCGCTCGGCATCCGCACCGCCCGGCAATCGAACGCCGCAGACCGCGACCCGGCGAACCAACCGCCGCTGTGGCCCGACAGCGGATCCGACAGCGGATCCGACGACGAATCCGACAGCCCCGACTGAGGAGAAGGAGGTGGCCGTGGTGCGCGCACTGATCGTGGGCTGCGGCAGCCACGGGGGTGAGGTGCTGCTCCCGGCCGCACTGACCGCCGGGATCCAACCGGTGGGTCTGGTCGACACCGATTTGGACAAGGCCAAGGCACTGGCCGAGCAGTGGGGCGTCCCGCACGCCTACGGCTGCCTCGACGAGGCCCCGACGCTGCACCTCGACGCGGCGATCATCGCCCTGCCCGTGGCGCTACATGCCGGCCACGTCGCCTGGGCCATCGGCAAGGACCTGCACGTCTTCGTCGAGAAACCCCCGGCGACCGACCTCGCGCAGCTACGTGACCTCGTCGGGCAGGTCGACGCCGCCGACCGGGTGTGCGCCGTGGGTATGAACTTCCGCTGCGCCGAAGGGGTCCAGGAACTCCTGCGGCGTCTGGACACCGGACGGCACGGACAGCCGACGTATGTCCGTGTCGTCCAGGTCGCCCGCAAGCCGTTACAACCGTTCGGGCCCGGCCTGTCGATGGAGGCCAGCCTGTTCTACGCCCAAGGCATCCACGCCATCGACCTCGCGCTGACCCTGGCACCGGCGGCCACGGCGATCAGCGGTCAACGGGTGCGGGTCAACCGGGGCCGGCTGTGCGTCGTGGTCGGCGAAGACCACGACTCGGGCACCCGCATCGAGGCGTCGTTCGGGTCCAGCGCCGCCGGCCTGTACCACGAGCTGGACGTCTTCTGCGACAGCGGCGACCTGCTGAGCCTGCGCAATCTGTCCGAACTGCTGTACCTGCCCGGCGGGGGACAACCCGACGTGGCCGACTATCCCGGCGCCCGCGTCTTGTGGCGGCGCTCACCCACCAATGTCGGCTACACCGCCGCCGGCTACGCCACCGAGCTGGCCGCGTTCAAGGCGCGGGTGCTCGGCGAACCGGACCCCGCTGGCGGGAGGGCCGCCATTCTTACCGACCTGCTGCCGGCCTACCACGCCTTCGACCAGCTCCTGACCTCCTGGGAGGTGCCATGGACGAGCTGACCCACACCAACCTGACCGCGGCGATCAACCAAGGCGGCTCCGGCAACACCGAGGTCGTCGGCGCGTTGGAAACCGCGTTCGCCGACCTCCTCGGCGCACGGATCGCGTTGTGCACCTCCAGCGGCACCGCCGCGCTCATCTGCGCGCTGTGGGCCGCCGGGATACGCCCCGGCGACGCCGTCGCGGTCTCCGCCCTCGCACCGGCCATGACCGGGCTCGCCGTGACGGCCCTCGGCGCTCACCCCCTCTTCTGCGACACCGCCGGCCCGTCATCGTTCGGCATCGACCCACAGGCCGCCGCCCACGCCATCGACCACGGAGTGAAGGCAGCGGTGCTCGTGCCGATGTGGGGCTACTGGGACGAACAACCAGCCACCCTCGACGCATTGCGCCGCAACGGCGTCGCGGTCATCGTCGACGCCGCACAGGCACCGTTCCTGCGCCTACGCGACGGGCTGTGCGCAGCGGCCGACATCGTCTGCCTGAGCCTGCACGGACGCAAACCGTTCAAGGCCGGCGAAGGCGGCGTGTGCCTTACCAACCACCGACACCTGGCCGACGGCGTGGTCCAACTGCGCAACTTCGGGCAGCACACCGCCTTCGACGGGCGGCGGCTCACCGCGACCGGCGCGTTCGGGGCCGGCTTCGGCGTCAACTTCAAGATCAACGCGCTGGGCGCGGCCTGGTGCCTGGCCCAGGTCCAGCACGCCGACCGGCTCCGCGCCCACCTCACCGCACTGCGGACCACCGCCACCGACACCTTCGCCGCTGCCGGGATCGGGTGGACCGAAGCGAAGCAGGCGAGCACCGTGGCCGAACACGGCCGCTATGGCATCGTCGCGATCTGTCCGGACGAACAGGACGCCAAACAACTGGCGGCCGGCCTCGACGAACGCGGCATCGAGGTCGACACCACCCGCTACCACTACCGCCCGACGTACGACGCCGGGCATCTGGCCCGCTACGCCACCGCCTGCCCCAACGCGGAGCGGCTGACCCGCCAAGCCGTCGCGTGCCGCCTCGAAGCCTTCACCGCCGCCGCACCGGTAAGCCGCGTAGCGGCGACTCGCCCCGACCTGAACCGCATGACCTGAACCTCCATGATCTGAACGGAGCCACCCATGAAGATCGGCATCATCGGGATGGGACACGTCGGCGCCACCATGTACGACCTGTTCCAGCATCACGCCGACCTCGTCACGTTCGACGTAACCGACGCCCAGCCGTACCCGCACGACGCCCTGACCGCCTGTGACTTCGCCGTCGTCTGCGTCAACACCCCACCCGATGCGGCCGGCGCCTGCGACACCAGCAACGTCATCGACGCGGTCAAGCGGCTGCCGACCCAGCGGATCCTGCTGAAGTCAACCGTCCCGCCCGGCACCACCGACCACCTCGCCGACGCGACCGGCAAGAGCATCTGCTTCAGCCCCGAGTACGTCGGCGAGAGCACCTACCACCAGCCGTTCTGGGTCGACTCGGCCGCCGCTGTTCCGTTCGTCATCGTCGGCGGACCGCCCGAGGCCCGCGGCTACTTCATCGACGCGTTCCTGCCCGTGCTCGGACCGTCGAAGACCTACTTCCAATGCACCGCGCGGGAAGCCGAGGTCATCAAGTACATGGAGAACACCTACTTCGCCACGAAGGTCACCTTCGTCAACGAGTTCTACGAGATCTGCCAGGCGTTCGGCGCGGACTGGCACACCGTGCGCGAAGGGTGGCTGCTCGACCCTCGGGTCGAACCCATGCACACCGCGGTATTCCCCGCCGACCGCGGCTACGCCGGCAAATGCCTGCCCAAAGACACCGACGCCATCATCCACGCTGCCACCGCGGCCGGCTACCGCCCAGACCTGCTCGCGCAGGTCGTGCGCAGCAACGCCCGCATGCGGGCCGGAGACTGACCATGCCGCACGCCCACACGGTCATCGCCGTCAACTACCACCGCATCGGCCCTGTCGACGCCGGGAATCCGTTGCACCGGCTGCACACCGTGCCCACCGACGTCTTCCGCGCCCAGCTGGACCACATGCAGCAGCACGGAACCATTGTGAGCCTCGACGACGTTCGTAACTGCCGCGGCCTCGGTGAGATGAACTTCGTTGTTTCGTTCGACGACGTGCCCGCAGCGGCGATGACCGGGATCCAGCTGATGCTGGACCGGCAGCTGCCGGTCACGGTGTCGGTGTGCACGCGGCTCGCCACGGCCGGCTGGGGCACCCGCGACAAGGTCTACTGCGTCGGCCGGTACGCCGACCCTGGCACGGTCCGCGCCGCGGTCCGGGCCGCGTTCCCCGACACGGTGAGGAATGCGGTCCGCGACGGCGAACCGGTGTCGTTCTACCACGTCACCAAACGCGACGACCTCGACCCGGACCTGGTCGTCGACACGCTGATCGACCCGCTGCTCGCCAGCATCGAACCGCTCGCCCGCCCGTTCCTCGATGGCTCCGGCTACCTGTCGTGGGAGCGCATCCGCGACCTGGCCTGCCATCCGCTGGTCACCATCGCCAACCACACGGCCAGCCATGCCAACCTCGCCGCGCTGGCCCCGGACCGGATCGCCGAGGACATCACCACGGCGCATCACCTGCTCCGCGAGCAGCTCGGGGCGCCGCCGCGCTGGCTCACCATCCCGTTCGGGCGCCTGGATCAGCGGCTGGCCATTGACTGCCTCGATGTGGTGCATCCGTTGGGCTACCACGGCATCCTGTGGGTCGGCGATGTCGCCACCATAGCGGCCACGCTGGTCACCGCGCCGTACCACGCACAGGTTCTGCACCTGGTCCGCCTGCACGCCCCCACCACCATCGACGAGTTCGTCACCCGCACCCGTGCGCTGGCCAAGCAGGCAGCTACGGCCGCGGTCGGGCAACTCCCGGCGCGGATCCACAGCGACCCGGTCACGATCGTCGAATCCAGCGACCCGCACCCCGCCACCCGATTCGAGATGCTGGCCCGCCAAGGCAAGGACTACGCCTCCAACGTCGACTTCTACCGCTACCAGTTCACCACCAACCCGGCCAAGGGGACCCGGCCGGACTACTACGCGGTGGACCGCGACGGTCGGATCGAGGCGACTGCCTACAACTTCCACGCCACCTTCCGGATCGGCGCCCACACCGTCCCCGGGGTCTACCTGGCCAGCTGGCGCAAGCTGCCCGAGGCGCACAACACCGCGGCCGGCACGCTGGTGCAGCGGATGACCGCCCGCGAGCCGGTCGTGGGCGTGTACCACCCGAGCCCGGTCGCCGCGGCGGCGTTCCGCAGCTGGCACCAGATCCCGGTCTGGCGACTGAGCCTTGCCACCGACACCGCCGACGTCGCGCGGCTGGACCGTCTACACGAATGGGCCACCTTCGACGCCACGATCAACCCGCTGGTGGACGCGATAGGCCGCGAGGCGGATTTCACCGTGGCCCGCGACCGCACCTTCTACCAGTGGCGGTACGAGTCCTACCCGTTGGCGACCTGCCGGTACGTGGTGCTGTTCCGCCGGGCCGAACCGGTGGCCTACGCGGTCACGCTGCAACGCGGCGGCCGGATCGAGATTGCCGACTGGTATGCGCCGTCCACCCTCGGCTACGCCCGGCTCGTCGCCGCCGTGCAGGACAGCGCCCGTGGCCACCTCGCCCACACCATCGAGGTCGAAACCAGCAGCCGTGCCGTTGCCGACGACCTCGCGATCCGGTTCCGGGCGACGACGGCCCGCGCGACGAACTTCTACCACTTCAACCGCGCCCGCCTGGCCGAGTTCGGGGTCGACACCGCCGCTATCGACGACCTCACGGCGCGGTGGCCGCGGCTGCGTTTCCACGAGACCGCCAGCACCGGCGATCTGCTGATCCGGTAGCCGGCCATGCATCCATCCACGTACCCGATGGGCCCAGCTGTGTACACCGTCGCAGACATCCTCGCCGCCAGCGCCGCCCGTACGCCCGCGCGCACCGCCGTCATCGACGGGCACACCCGGATCTCCTACGGCGAACTGAACGAGCGTGCCCGCCGCTGCGCCAGCCTGCTCGCCCGCCGTGTCGACCCCGGCGACCGGGTCGCGATCCTCCTGCCTCGCGGGGTCGATGCGCTCGCGGTGTACTTCGGCGCCCACCTGGCCGGCGCTGTTCCGGTGTTCGTCCACGACCAGCTGCGACCCCGGCAGGTCGCGCACATCGTCGCCCACGCCGGTGCTCGCCTGGTGTGCACCAGTACCCGCCACCACAAGCTGCTGCGCGACATCGACCTGCCCGACGCGGCGATCGTGAACATTTCCACGCTCCGCGAATCCCCGCTGCTCACGGCGGTGCCGCGGATCGGCCGGGACCTCGCCGGGCTGATCTACACCTCGGGCTCCACCGGCACCGCGAAAGGTGTGGCCGTCACCCACGACAACCTCCTCGCCGGCGCCGGCATCGTCGCCGTCTACCTGCATCTGGAGAGCCGGGACTGCACGATGGCGATTCTGCCGTGGAGCTTCGACTACGGACTCAACCAGGTGCTCGCCACGTTCGCCGCCGGCGGCAGCGTGGTCATCCAACGCTCGACCTTCGGCCCGGACATCTGCCGCACCCTCGCCGCGGCCGACGTGACCGGCCTCGCGGGCGTGCCGTCCCTGTGGGTTGCCTTGACCGGCTCCGGCTCCCCGTTTCGGCAGTCTCGGTTGCCGGCGCTGCGCTACATCACCAACTCCGGAGGGCCGCTCGCGCCGGCCACCATCGACAAGATCCGCACCGCGCAACCCCACCTCGACATCTACCTCATGTACGGGCTGACCGAGGCGTTCCGCTCCACCTACCTCGACCCCGCCCAGGTCGCCGACCGGCCCACCTCGATCGGCAAGGCCATCCCCAACACCGAAGTCCTCGTCATCGACGACGACGGCCGCCCCTGCCCACCCGGCGCTGTCGGTGAACTCGTCCACCGCGGACCCACCGTCGCGTTCGGCTACTGGCACGACCCGGACGCGACCGCAGCCGTGTTCGGACCCCACCCGCACCAACCGGCCGGCTTCCGCGACGTCGGTCCGGCCGAGACCGTCGTGTACTCCGGCGACTACGTGAAGGCCGACACCGACGGCTACCTCTACTACGTCGGGCGGCGCGACGAGCTGTTCAAGTCCCGCGGCATCCGCGTCACCACCAGCGAGATCGAGGCCGAAGTCCGCGCCTCGGGGATGGTGACCGAAGCCGTCGTCGCCGTTACCACCGGCGGCCCCGATCCCCACCTGGTGGCGGCCGTGCTCCTGAGCGGCGGCGCCACCCTCGGCGATCTGCGGGCGTACTGCCGCGACGAGCTGGCCCCGCACATGCAGCCCCACGAGATCGTCGCTAGGGACACCATGCCCACGACGTCAACCGGCAAGACCGACCGGTCCGCGGTCCGGGCGCACCTCACTACGCAGATCGCCACTCAGCTGACCACCGCCGCGACGGTGCAGCCATGACCAGCAAGGCCGAGATCCGGGACCTGGCCGCGCCGCTGGATGAGTTCGCGCGACTACACACCGACACCCTGCGCCGGTTCGGCTCCCGCGCGGTCGATCTGTCCTACCCCAACCCGCGTTTCCACCTTGACGACCGCCCATATCGAACCCTCGCCGACCTCGCCGCCCGGGCCACTGTCGACGACCTTCGCTACAGCCCGTTCGGAGGGTTCACCACCGCCCGCCGACGCGTCGCCGCCGTGCTGGCCGAACAGCACGGCGTGCCCTACCTGTACCGCGACGTGATCCTCACCCCGGGCGCCACGGCCGCACTCAATCTCGCCCTGTCGACCCTGTTCGACCCGCCGGACCGGATCCTGCTCGTCACACCCTGCTGGATGGACTACCCGCTGTACGTCACCAATCTCGGCCTCGCCTCCGACCTGGTCAGCAGCGACGACCGCAAACACCTGGACCTGGCCGCGATCGAACGGGCCTGGACGCCGCACACACGTGGAATGATCATCAGCCAGCCCGCCAGCCCCACCGGCGTCTGCTACCAGCCCGGCGAGATCACCGCGCTGGCGGCCCTGCTCACCCGGCTCGGGGACATCCACGGCCGACCACCACTGTTGATCAACGACGAGACTCACCGTGATCAAATCTGGACCGGCCAGGACCTGCTCACTCCGGCGCACATCTACCCGCAGACCGTCAGCGTCTGCTCCTTCGGCAAAGCCTGGCAGATGCAGGGCCAACGGACCGGCTACCTCGCCATCCACCCCGACATCGCACAGCGAGAGAGCCTGCGTGACCGGCTGGCGCTCGCCATGCGGGTGACCGGCTACTGCGCACCGACCGCGCTCACCCAGCACCTGATCACTGCGCTGAGCCCGTTCACACCCGACCTCGGGCCGCTGGCCAACCTTCAGCACCACGCCCGACACCGGCTCCACCAGGCCGGCTACCAGGTCCATCGACGCCGCCGCGACCCACTTCGTCTACGTCCGCGCCCCCGTCGCCGACGACGGCCAGTACGTCCGGCTCGCCGCCGACCAGGGCGTCCTGGTCATGCCGTCGCGGCTGTTCCACGAACCCGGCCACTTCCGGATCGCCCTGAACACCGACGGCACTGCCCTCGACCACGCGCTCGACGTTCTCGCCGACCTCAACACCGATTCGGGTGGCTGATCATGCTGGAAAAGTTCCTGCCGGTCGCGAACGTGGCCTGGTCGGCGGCCACCTTCAGGGTGATCTACACCGACGCGGGTCCGGCCCTCACGCCGGAGGACCTCGCTGGCGGCGGCCGGTTCACCACCGCGGATCGCAACGGCCACACCGTGGTCTTGACCCGCGACCGGCTCGGGCTCAACAAGCTGTACTTCGCCATCCACCCGGACCGTGGCGTCGTCGCCGCGAACTACCTCGCCGACCTCGTCCGAGCCGGTATCCCGTTCGAGGCGATCTACGCCGTCCCCGCAGGCACGGCCACCGTCGTCGACCTGCACGCCCGAACGATCCGACTGAACCGCCATCACCACCTCCCGACCGGCCCCGCAGCAAATGAACCGCGGCACCATCTGGGGCAGGCGCGGGACCGGCTCAGCCAGCACATCGAGGCAGCCGCGGCAGCCCACCCCTGCGCCGCCGTCGCTGTGTGCCTGTCCGGTGGGCTGGACAGCGGCCTCATCGCCGCGCTCGTACGCACTCACTTCGCCATCGTCGTCGCCTACACCTACGCCTTCGACGACCACACCGGGCAACTCAGCCCGGACGCGGTCGCCGCCGAACGGCTCGCCCACTGGCTGGACATCCCGTTCCGGCTCGTCACCGCCGACGCCGACAAGATCCTCGCCGTCCTACCACGGGCATACCGGCACGGGCAGGACTGGCGCGACTTCAACATCCACTGCGCCATCGTCAACGAGATCCTCGCCGAAGCCATCGCCGCCGACCTGACCGGTATAGATGGGCCGGCTCTCGTGTTCACCGGCGACCTCATGAACGAACTCCTCGGCGACTACACACCCATCCGCTACCGCGGACACGACTTCTACACGCTGCCCAACGTGCCACCAGAGCAAGCCCGGACCAGCCTCGTCCGTGGTCTGCAATGCGGCGACCGGGAAATCGGCGTCTTCGCCGCCCACGGCCTCGTCGCCGTCCAGCCCTACGGGCAGATCGCCGACCAGCTACTCCAGGTCCCGGCGACCGTGCCCAAACCCGAGATCATCCGCGGCCTGGCCGGCCCGCTGCTGCCCGACGATTCCTACGACCGGCCCAAGGCCCGAGCCCAGATCGGCGGCCCCACCGCGACCACGGGAATCCTTCCCCTCCTGGTGGACGCCGGACACGTCGGCACCCGACTCGAACACGAATTCTGCGCGGCGATCGGTGTGACCGAGCCTCGGTCGCTGCGCGGCCGAATCCGAGCCGGTGTGTACCGATTCCCCAGCCGATTCCCCATGGAGGCCACATGAACACCGTCGATGCCACCCGGGCCAATGCCGAATCCAGTCTGGAACAGCTCGTCCGCGAGATTGGCAGAATACCGGCGACGGACACCACGTTCGGGCCGCACTCGGAACTGTTCGACTCCGGATACATCGACTCACTCGGCATCGTCGCCCTCACCACCTACATCGAACAGCAGTTCGGCGTCGCATTCACTGAAGAGCAGTTGTTCGACCCACGGTTCGTCACGGTCGCCGGAATCGCACAGATCGTCGCGACCGGTGCGCCGAGCGGCCCTCACCGCAACCGCCGCGAGTAGAAGCAGCGACTGGCCACGCTGTCACCCAACGGTACTTCACCCACACGCTTCCGATCACGGAGCTACGAATGAAGGTGCTCATCGCCGTGTACCAAACGTTGTCGACACCGCCCGCGGATGCGTACCGGTCCAGTAGGCCACGGCTCGACACGCGTGCTCGACAACTCCTGGACGCGCCGCTCCAACCGACCGTTTCGCCATCACCGGAACCGAATGGCCAAACCCGGCGACAGCGCCAGCTCCCTCACCCGCAGCCAACGCGCAACGGTCGACCAGCATTGGGCCGTAACCCGGCCACGACAGCAGCGTCCGCATTCGTGTCGGGCACGGGCGACCCATCCTCAACTACGACGCCATTGGGAAGGTGACAACCATGCTCAAGCACGCCACCGCCAGTGTCTTCCTCTTCGCACGCCAAGACGACGACTGGCGTATCGGCCTGATCCACCACACACGTCTGCACCGTTGGATGCTGCCCGGCGGCCACGTCGAACCGCATGAGAACCCCGCCGAAACCGCGGTACGGGAGACCCGCGAGGAGACCGGCTGGACCACGCAACTGGTCACCACGCACTCCAACGGCCTGACCGCCGCCGCCCTCGGCGTACCCATGCCGGTCTGGATCACCGAACCGTGCGTGCCAGCCGAACCCCGCTACCCACACCCACACATCCACGTCGACCACCTGTACGTCGCCGTAGCTATTGGAAACCAGCCGGACACCCCTGCGGAATTGCGGTTCGGCTGGTTCAGCCAGGACAACCTGGCCAGCCTCCACATGTTCGACAGCAGCCGACGCCGCGCCGTGCTGCTCTTCGACCACATCGACGACCTTGTCACCAACCACACGACCACTGGCGCGACCACCATCGCTACCCTCGGTGCCCCGACATGACGACGATCGAAGCTCATCCACTCGGCCCACGACGAACTTGCCCATTTCGAACGCGATCCACTTCTGCCGCGGTTCGGTGTCTTACCTGCCGTGCGGGGCACCATTGCAAGACCACTGTTTCCATGGCCGATTCGTGGTCAACAGTTGCCGTCCATCGGACTGGAGTCAGCCGAGTTGCCAGCCGTGGTGTTGCCACAGGGGTACGTATTCGGCGGGGATGAGGAGCCGGTCCTCGGGATAGACGATGTCGATGTATCCCTGGGGCGGGACGAGGCGCCGATCGTTGCGGCTGAGGTCGAGGACCCACCGGTCCGGCGGTTGGCGGCGGGCGAGGAACCGCAGTTCGAAGGGCTGTAGCCGCAGCGGGTCGCCGGCTTCGTGGAGGCCGAGGTGCTGGCTACGGGCGTTCTGGGTCCAGGTCCTGGCGTTGCGGAGGGCCGGGACGGTGGTGGCGAGGTCGGCGGCGGTGCCGGGTTGGGGGACGGCGTCGAGCAGCGACGGGGCGGCGCGGAACGGGTTGATGTTGGGCCAGATGAAGTACGGGGTGACCCAGCCGAGTTGGAGGAGCCGTTCGTTGTAGGACAGCAGCCGCTGCCCGGCCGGGGTGTCGGGCTGGCTGGGGTGCAGGTAGCCCAGGAGGCGGCCGTAGCGGTCCATGACCTCGCCGGCGAAGGCGATGAAGAACCGGAACGTCTGCGTGGTGTGGCCGAGGGCGGTCAGGTCGCCGGCCACGAGGCTTTCCAGTGCGCGGGTGGCGGCGGCGCCGTGGCGGGCGTGATTGTCGGCGAGATCGGGCGCGGCCAGGTCGGTGATGCGGTGGCGCAGGGCGTGGTCCAGCGGCGTGCCGAACGGTGGCAGGTCGGCGGCGAACGGGTCGGTCAGCACTTTCTGCCAGCGGGGATCGTTGATCGGCAGGAACGGCCGTTTGGTGCCGGGGAGATTGCAGCTGACTTCGGGGGCGTCGACGCCGAGGAACCGGACCCCGAAGTTGCCGTCGGCCTCGACGGTGACGGTGTCCCCGTCATGGACCTGTTCGGCCACGCTGCCCCGACCGGCGCCATGCCGGCCCAGCAGCGCGGTGCCGACGACGAGGCCGGAGTCCAGTTGCCGGATCGCGTTCGCCATGCCGACCTCCCGATCAACCCATCACCAGACCAACCACCCGGGATACGTCGCAGCGTAGAACCGGAGAACGCGCCGGTCTGGCAAACCCGCGTCCGATCCCCGACAGCGCGTTCGCGACGCAGGCGCCGTGTACTCCTGCCAGCGGCTTGATGCCATCTCGCCGGCGTTGATCAGCTCGGTGGTCGACCCGAGACGAACGGTGCGGGCATCGACGCGGTGCTCCCGTCACGCTCGATCCGACTGATACCGTCCGTTCGCGGTCCCGACGAGGAGAGCCTCCCCAGGACGCTCGTCGGCGCCGTTCACAGTCCCCGCACACCAGCCGTCGGTGAGTTCGCGAGCGAACCGCGCCGGTGGCAGCTGGAAGAGTGGATGGCCAGATCCATCGACGGGGCCGTGACGCCGGTTCGACGATCGACATGATCAGGCATGGTCCCTTCAAATCGCCGCCCTTGGGAGGCCTTTGGAGGTACAAGTCCGCGTCGTCGCTCTCCTGCAGTTCATGAGAGCGGTCCAGAAGAGGGCACCCGAAGGCCGGCACCAACTGCCCTCAGGCGGCCACCTCGGTGGTCGTGTCCGAGGCGTCCGCTTCGGCGAGGTCAGCCAGCTGGACGGCATGCTGTTCGAGTTCAGTGATGAGCGCAGGCATGGACGGCAGCCACCGGTCAACGTCGGGACCAACGAGCTGGTACCAGACGACGAGTGCGCCGGTACCTCCCACCTCGACGCGCCAGCATCCGTCCCGGGTAGTTGTGAGTTCTCAACGAAATTGATCCAGATGCGAGGCTGCCGAGCTCCGGCGGATCGGATTCGGTGAGAAAGTCTGGTCAGGGCCCGTCTCATTGAATCTGGTCCGCTGCCGGATCAGTTTTTCACCCTTCCCGCGCTTCACCGCTACCGCACATTCGATCAGAAGTTTCCGCGGTCGGCGGGTTGACGTCCAATGAGATCGCTGGCTTTCCATCACTGGTCAAGCCGAACCGCCGTATCCGATCAGCGTCGAGATGATCCCCCGTTTGGTCTCGCAGCCGGGCGAGGTCGTTGAGGGCGCTGGTCTCGCCACAGTTGACCGCCTGCAAGAACAGTTCCGCGGCACCGGCATGGTCATTGAGATCATTTCGCATCTGAGCCAATTCCCGCAGCGCCATGGTGTCGCCATGCTCGACAGCTCTCTGGTAGAGCGCCTCGGCACCGCTGTGGTCTCCGGCTTCCGCGCGACGCGCCGCGAGGATGACCAGCACAGCAGTATCGCCGAGGACAGCCGCGCGCATCGCCAGGGCCTCAGCACCGGCATAGTCGCCCACTTCGACGCGGATGTCCGCCAGGTCCCCAAGTGCAAAGAGATCACCGCGGTCGACAGCGCGTTCGACGAAGGCTTCCGCGCGACTGCGTTCGCCGAGGTCATTGCGCAGATAGCGGGCAAACTCGGTGACTGCGTTCGGGTCGCCACGGTTGGATGCCTCTAAAGCCAGTGCCTCAGCACCTGAATGGTCGCCGGCTCGGTCCCGCAATCGGGCCATTAACCCCAGCGCCTCCGGGTCGTCGCGCTCGACGCCCTGCACCGCAAGGGCCTCAGCGGTGGCGTAGTCCCCGTGCCTTTCGCGCAGATGGGCGAGGACACCCAGGGGGACGAGGAACTCATACTCCGCGGCTTGTCGTGCCAGCGCTTCAGCGCCCATACGGTCGCCGGCTTCCTCCCGCTGCATCGCCACCCACAGTAGTCCGATGGGATGACCAAGATCAGCAGCCTGAATGGCGAGGGCCTCGGCACCAGCGGTGTCGCCGGCCCGTCCTCGTAGCGCGGCTAACCCGCTCAGTGCGGCAGGATCGCCGCGGTTGGCGGCATCTCGATACAGTCCTTCGGCTGCGGCATGGTCGCCGGCCGCCTTTCGTACCTCGGCGCGGTCGAGCGTCGGGGCGGTATAGCCAAGGTCGGCGGATCGCATGGCGAGGGCCTCCGCCCCAGCGTGGTCGCCGGCCCGTTCCCGTAACCTGCCCAGTTCGCGCAGGGCGCTGCGGTGGCCGCGATCGGCCGCGTGCTGGAACAAGGTGGCGGCGTGCTGGTAACGGCCACGAGATAACGCCTGAATACCGAGTTGATCTAGTACTTCTGGGTTGGTGATGGTGGCGGCAGCGGTCCAGAACGAATCGGGCGGAAACACCGCAGCGCGTTCCGTGTGGCCGGTCTGTTCCAGGGCGTCGGCGAGGCGGTAGTGCGGGCCGCCTGCGGTGGCGAGTTCGGTGGGTCGGGGGCGGATCCGGGTCAGTGGACCGGGGACCCCATGGCATGGGTTCCCGGTGAAGGCGAGCGCTCGTTCCAGCCAGTCGTCGCCCGCCTGATCCCACTGGTGGTCGTCAAGGTAGCCAGGGGCGGCGTGTTCCAGTAGGGCGTGCGGAATAGCTGGTGGATGGCCTAGGCGGCGCGCGTCGATGGCGACGTCCATGATCGCGCGGGCGGCTGGTGTCTCAGGGTTTCGGTAGCGGGCCAGCAGTTCGGGCACGCCGGCGAGGTGCTGGGTAATCCGAGCGTGTGGGGCGTGCTCGGTGGCGTGCTGCAGCCGTGGATTCGGCCGTCGTCACCGCGTCCGGTGAACTGGACATGGAGTCCGCGGACGAACTTCGGGACGGTTTGGCCGACGCCATTGCCGCTGATCCGCGCCGGCTCGTCATCGACCTCAGCGACGTAACGTTCGTCGACTCCACCATTCTGGGTGTCCTCGTCGGCGCGCGTAGCCGGCTCGGTCGCAACAGCGGCCGCATCCACTTGGTGATCAGCAATCCGTTCGTCCTGCGGTTATTCCATCTGACTGGGCTCGATCAGGTCTTCGCCATCCACTCCACCCGTGGCCAGGCGTTGCCGCCCGCGTAGCCTGCGCCGACGGCGTTTCGCGAATCGGCAGCTGGCCGGCACGGTCGAAACATTGCACACCACGACGTTCACGCGGGTGGCGCCAAGGCGTGCGCAAGCCAATCGGGTGGGTGCTCTGGTCGGTACTGTCGGTGATGGTGGTGGCGGCGTAGCGTCGGGCTCAGACACGCCGAGGTAAGTGGAGGCCGCCCATGCAGACCATTTCGATCGGCGGTGTCGGCGACGGCACGATGACGGTGATGCTGCGCGGCGAGGTGGACTTCACCAACGCGGCCCCGCTGGTCGATGCGGTGCGTGGCGCGGTCGCCGAGCGTTGTCCAACGGCGGTGCTGGTGGACATCGTCGAGGTGACCTTCCTGGATTCCTCCGGCATGAGCATGCTGGTCCACGCGATGCGAGCCGCCAGGGAGGTAGGGGCGGAGTTCCGCGTCGAGCGGCCCAGCGACAGGGTTTTCGACCAGTTGCGTCTCGCCGGCCTGTTGGAGGCCTTCGGTCTGGGCATTGCTTCCGATGACGGATGACCGGCCAACACGTGCGAACCTGTCCCCGATGGAGGTCGACCGAGGCCATTCGCAGCGGATGGTCGAGTTCGAAGTCCAGATTGGGCAGGCACGGCTCAGCCTGGAGGTGGTGGCTGTCGCCATGCACAGCGAGACGGTCATGGCACCGAGTCACCGCATCCCGCGGGAAATCTGTCAGTACACGGCCGGGTGCCGGCCGCCGCTAGCGCGACGGCTCCGCCAGCGCGACCAGCCGCAGAGCCCGGACGCGCCGACGACGCCCAACTCCGACATGGCGCGGTCGACTCCGTGCCAGGGCGGGTAAGGGCCGTGACCATGCTGGACGGACACGAGGGGTACCAGCGGCGGCTTGCCGACATCGACGCCGCGGTCGCCCAGGCCCGGCTGGATCCCGCGGCGATCGTGCAGGCCGCGGCCGGGTTGCTCGCGGGACGGGTCGGCTGTCGGGTCAGTCAGGCGCACGCACATCTGCTGCGGCTGGCCTCCGAACAGAACCGAGCGCCGGCCGCCGTCGCCAGCGAACTGCTCGACGCGCTCGAGAGCCCGGCCGGGGCGGCGGCCCGACGGCTGCGCGCCGCGACCGACCAGGCAACCGCCCCACGGGCGGCGACCCGCCGCCGACACCCACCCCCGGCGCGGGAAGAACCCGTCGGCGACTGGACGCAGATGATGCAACAGGTCCTCGACGCGATGCCGGGCCAGCACACCGCGCTGCTGCCGGTCCACGACGAGGCCGGCAACGAGGCCGGCGAGGCGACTGACTGGCTGCTCGCCGCGGCCAGCCCGACGATGACCGACCTGTCCGGACGCCGCAGCCCAGACATCGTCGGCCGGCGCGTCAGCGACGCGTACCCCACCATGGTCGGCGGACCGGTCTGGCAGGCCTGGTGCGACGCGCACACCGACGGGCAGCCCCGCGACGTCGGGCCGATCCTGTACCCCGGCACGCCAGAACAGGCCCCGGCCCAGATCACCCTCACCGTGCAGGTGCAACCGGTCGGCCCCGGCCTGCTCAACACCTGGGTCCGCCACGACGAGGAGACCCGGCTGACCGAACGGATCGACCAGACCGAACGGCTCGGTCAGCTCGGCTGGGGCGAGGCCGACCTGGTCACCGGCGCGGTCCAGTGGTCGGCCGAGCTGTACCGCATCTACGAACGCGACCCCGACGACGGGCCACTCACCAGCGAGGAGCAGGACGCACTCACCGTGCCCGAGGACGAACCCATCCGTCGGCAGGCGGCCGAGGCGTTCGCACGCGGCGAAACCATCGACATCACCCACCGGATCCGGGTCGGCGGCCGGATCAAACACGTACGCACCGTGGCCGACGCGGTCCGCGACAGCCACAACCGGCCGGTCAAGATCTACGGCATCGTGCAGGACGTCACCACCGCCGAAACCACCCGGATCAAACTCCTCGACGTCGAAGCACAACTGGCCGACCACCAGCGACTACTGGCCGCCGAACACCTACTCGCCGCCCGGCTGCAACACATCGTGCTACCCATCCCGGCCGACCCGATCGACCTACCCGGACTCCGGGTCGCCGTACGCTACCTCCCCGCCGAACAGACCGACCGGATCGGCGGCGACTGGTTCTACGCCGAAACCACCGACGACGGCCACATCGTGCTCGCCGTCGGCGACGTCGCCGGACACGGCATCCACGCCGCCGCCACCATGGCCCAACTACGCCAGGCATTCTCGGCTTTGGCCACCCTGACCACCACCGAACCGGCCCAACTGCTGACCCACCTCAACCGGCTGATCTGCGCCGGCCGCACCGCCCCCACCACCGCCACCGCGATCGTCGGCCGCTACCACCCCGACACAGCCACCCTGCGATGGGCACAGGCCGGACACCCCGCCCCCCTGCGCAGCCGCGCCGGCACCACCACCGAACTACAACGACCCGACGGCATCCTCCTCGGCGCGACCCACAACGCCACCTACGACACGGCCACCATCACCCTCACCCTCGGCGACCTGCTGCTGTTCTACACCGACGGCCTCATCGAACACCGCAACCGCTCACTCGCCGAAGGCCTCACCCCGGTCAAGAACGCCCTGAACCAGATCACCGCCAGCCACACCAACCAACCCCTCGCCGAACTACTCACCCGACTACCCCGAGCCAACCCCGACGACGACACCTGCACCCTCGCCGCCCGACCCCTCCCCACCCGATAACCAGTCCTACGGACGCACGTCGTTGAGGGCCGGACTCCGCCGGCCCAACCCGCAACCGCTCGCACCACCGGCCCACGACCCAACCCGCCCGAATGCGCAGCCGGTCATCCATACCTGCCACTCGGCGTTCGAGCACGAGAACGGTTGGGTCTCCCACAGGCCCAGCTGAGCCGACCCGGCCAGGAACCCGGTAGGCCAGCGGATGAACGACCGTGCCTTCGTCGTCCCCGTCCGACGTGCCTGAGTACCGTGGCCCCGGCTGGTTATGACCGAGTTCGCCGGTTCTGGTCCACTTTCCGTGAATGATCTTTCGGTCGGGATGTCTATCGTGGCGTGGTGATCGACCTACAGGTGCGAGGGGACTCCGGCCCTGTTCTTGCGCATGCATCCGGCTTCGAGTGGACTCAGGATCTGATCGATCTTGACGGCTCGGTGTATCCCATGCTGGCCGGGCTGTGCGCATACCTGGACACCGTCTTCAACCAGCGGCAGGTTCCGATGCTGCTGGCGGAGTTGGAACGGCTGCCGTCCGGCGTGATCCCGGTGGCCGCGGCTGCGGAGATTCGGCGTCTGGCGGCGATGGTTATGGAAGGTCAGCATCGATATCTGTGGTTCTGCGGGGACTGATCGGCGGGCTTGGCGTCACGGGGCCAGCAGTGTCCGCTTGCGGAGGAGTCGAGCTTCGCTCGACCGTACATCTGGTGTTTGATCACTACAGTTCTTTGGAATCACGCGGTGGGCTGAACCCCAGGTCGAGAGCGTTGCCGGGCGATGCCGTCCTGGTTGAGTTCTGCGATGATCGTCGAGGAGAAGTGGCCGGTCCTGGCCCGGCATCAGCGTGCGCTCGAGTGGCTGCGGGTGTGGACCGGTCTGGGTCGTGCGGCTCGGACGATCGACGCGCATGCCCGTGGCTTGGCCGAGTTTTTCGAAGTGTGCGAGGACGCCGGCTCTATGCCACTCCCCCCGTCGTGCACAGAAACACGGGTAGATCGACGCTGATTAATTAATTAGTTACTTCGACCTGAAGTGCGTCCCGAACGCGGAAGGGAGTCCGAAAGTGGTGTAGGACTCGCCGGATGCGGTGCTGTGCAGGAGGTGGAGGTAGGTCCTCCGGGGTCGCTCCGCAGGGGGCCCCAAACCACCGCAGGCTGCGTCGAGCTGCGGCCTCGGCACTCCACAGGCCGAGCCGGTCTGGTTGTCGGGCGCGTAGGTGTCCGGAGCGCGATGGACGACTACTCCGAGTCCGGCGTTCTCGCGCTGGCCGGGGTGACGCTGTAACGGTGGCGTAACGACCCGGTCCGAACCTGTTATCCCCGAGCCACCCCAAGCAGCCACCTCCAAGCCCTTGAGGAGCGACCTGTGATGTTGACGTCGGCCGCCGTCTTGACCACGATTGCAGGCGCGGCGCCGTTCGCCGAGAGCCGCCCGGTCGGCATCGAGACGCTTTGGCTCGCCGACCCGGCCGCCGGTGAGGTGCTGGTTCGGGTCTGCGCGGCCGGTCTGTGTCATTCCGACCTGTCGGTCGTGGACGGCAACCGGATCCGCCCGGTGCCGATGGTGCTTGGCCACGAGGCAGCGGGCATCGTCGAAGCCGTCGGCACGAACGTGACGGCTGTGCGGCCGGGCGATCACGTGGTCTTCGCCTTCGTGCCGGCCTGCGGCGCGTGCGTCCCCTGCCAGTCCGGCCGGCCCCCGCTGTGCGAACCGGGCGCCGCGGCCAATGGCGCGGGCACCCTGTTGTCGGGACGACGCGCCTGGTCGCGTCAGGACGGCCAGCCGGTCAACCACCATCTCGGCGTCTCCGGCTTCGCCGAACACACCGTCTGTGCCGAACAGTCGCTGGTGCGCGTGCCGGTGGAGCTGCCCCTGGACCGCGCGGCGCTGTTCGGCTGCGCACTCCTGACGGGCGTGGGTGCGGTGGTCAACACCGCTCGGGTTCACCCAGGGTCCTCGGCGTTGGTCGTCGGGCTCGGCGGGGTCGGGCTGGCTGCGGTCATGGGTGCCCGGCTGGCCGGGTGCCATCCGATCGTGGCCATCGATGTGACACCGGACAAGCTCGCCCTCGCCGCCGCTGTCGGGGCCACTCACGTGCTGCATGGCGACGACGAAAGCGTGGACGCCGTCCGCGAGCTGACCTCCGGCGGCGTCGATGTCGCCTTTGAAGCGGTCGGCAGCACTGCCGCGCTGGCCACGGCCTACGACGCGACTCGTCGCGGGGGGACGACCGTGGCGATCGGGCTCCCGCATCCGGACCAGCGCGTCGCCGTGCCGGCGCTTAGCATCGTCGCCGAGGAGCGCCGCCTGGTGGGCTCCTACATGGGCTCGTCGGTTCCCCGGCGGGACATCCCCCGCTACATCGCGCTGTACCGGGCGGGCTTGCTGCCGGTCGACCTGCTGGCGGGCAGCACCTTCGCGCTCGCGGAGATCAACGAAGCCATGGACCGGTTGGCGGCCGGCGCGACGGCTCGTCAGGTCCTGGTGCTGTCCTGACGCACGCGATCAACCGGTCAGCTCCGCCAGCCGCCAGCTCGGTGTCACCTGCAGCTCGCGCCGTAGCCGTTCGGAACACTCCTCGAACACCGCGCGAGCGGCCGCCGGCTGGCCGAGCCGAAGGTATGCGCGGGCGAGCAGGCGGTAGGCGGCCTCGTGGTACGGGTCGTCGGCGAGGATCCGGCGCAGGACGGCGACGGCCCGGCCCGCGTCGTCGCTTGCCACGTCGTGGCCGGCGCTGACCATCGCGGTCTGGCGGAACGTGTCGGCCAGTTCGGTGCGGGTGGCGGTGGCCCAGTCGGCGTATGGCGCCTCCTCGGCGAGGAAGTGCCCCTTGTAGACCAGCGTGGCCCGGTGGGCCAGAAGCGCCGCGCGGGCCGGGTCGCGTTCGGTCAGGGCCTGGCCGGACAGTTCTCGAAACTCGTGGATGTCGATGCCGACCCCGTCATCGAGGACCACCCGGTCGCCGGAGCTGTGTACGAAGCGGGTCCGTCCGCGCGGTGGCCGGTCCGGCTCGAGGGCCTCGTTGAGCGCATGTAGAGCGACGCGGAACCGCACTGAGCCCGGATCCACGTTCTCGTCCGGCCACAGCAGGTCGACGGCCTCTTCGCGGCCGACCGATCGGCTTTCGCGGGTGCACATGAGCCAGAGCAGCTCGAGCGACTTGCGCCGCCCCCACGCCGCGCGATCGATGGTGACTCCGTCGCGGCAGGCGACGAAACCGCCCAGGGTCCGCAGGTACAGGCCATGACCACCGGTCATTGCGGGCTGCTGTTCCGGCTGGAGCCGGCGGCCCGGCGCTGGGGCCACCGCCGCGGCGTGCGAACCGGACGCCCGCAGCTGCTTCGCGAGGTACCGCGCATAGCCGCCGACCTCCGCGACCGCTGTCATCCGGTCCACCAGCGCCTGCCGGCTCGCGAGGTCAGGGAGTCCAGTCCACGGCGAGTCCAGCAGCAGGTAGTCCATGCCGTTGCCCTGCATCCCGCGCAACGCGCGGGCCGCATGCTTCTCGAAGGACTGCGACGCACCGATTGTCAGCGCGCCGTGGGCGAGCCAGAGTTCGGCACAGGTGCTCACGTAACGGTCGCCCCGCCCGGTGGCCTCGTTGGCGGCTTGGCGCAGCCACGTCCCGGCGTCAGGATGGGCCACCTGCGCGGCGGCAATCCCGATGGCCAACCGCGCGAACGCCGTGAGGTAGGCGTCGCCGGCGTGCTGGAGGATCTCGAGTACCTCGCATCCGTAGCGCCACGCTGTCGGCCACGCGCCGAGACGGCCGTGCGCGACGCACAGCCCGATGAGCGGCTCTGCCCGGAAGCGCGGGACCTCGATCTCCGTGGCCATCGTCAGGGCCCGGACCAGGTGTTCTGTGGCCTCGGCGGGATCGGGGTCCGGGCCGCAGAGCCGGGCCAATCCCATCCGCGCGGTGCAGACACATTCGATGATCGGTGAGAACAGCTCCCGCCCGGCAGCGATCCCCAGGGCGGCATGACGACGGGCGTCGTCGCCCTGCGCCATGAGGGCGTAGATCCAGGCCCGCAGGGCCTGCTGCTCCCGGTGCGAACGCGGGACCCGGGGCGCCCGGTCCGGACCGTCCTGGTCGACCAACGCGAGCGCACCGGCCAGGTCGCCCCGGCGGACCAGCAACCGCACGCGCAGATGCCGCGGGAGACCGTCGTGGTGCAGACCCGCCGAGCCGGCATCCGCCTCGTCCAGGCGACCTTCGTTGATGTGGCTCTCCACGACCGCATCGTGGTAGAGGCGACGACGCTCGCCGTCCACGTGGGGAAGCATCGTTCGCATGGCATCGAGCGGGGCGGCGGCCTTCGAGGGCATCACCGTGTCGAGATGGACGTTCGTCTCCGCCATCCTGGCGTCGAACGCCGCGGCCAGGTCGCCGGCGTCCGCGGCGAGGACGGCCGCTTGCCTGGCGGCATCCAGCGCCGTGCGGTACCGGCTGGTCAGGCGCAGCGCCGCACTGCGGGCGATGAGGATCCGGGCATGGCGGGCGCGTAGATGCTCGGGCAGCGCCTCCGACAGCTCCAGGAGGGTGACGTAGCGCCCCGCGTGCATCAGGGACGGGCCGAGGCGCGACAGGTCATCGGCCGCCCGGTCGAAGTCGCGTCCGCTGATGGCGTGGGTGAAGGCCAGTTCCAGGCTCCCGGTCGACCGGAAGTGCTCCGCGGCCCGATTGTGATACATCGCCGCGCTCACCGGGTCGCATTCGGCCCGCAGGAAGTCCCGGAACCAGTGTTGGTACCGATGTCCGCCGTGACCGTCGGAGACGCAGTACAGACCCCAGTCGTTGACCAGCTGCAGCTGCGGGCTCGTGTCGCCGACCATGAGCACGTCGCAGATCTCCTTGTCGAAGCTGCTGAGCTGCGCGGTGGCGAGCAGGAAGGCGCGGGTCTGTGCGGAGTGTTGGCCGAGGACATGTTCGCGGAGGTAGCCGTGAATCTCCCGCCAACCGTCAGGCGTCCGCCGGATCAGCTCGTCGAAGCCACTGGCCGAACCCGCCTGCAACAGGCGGCCGGCGAGGTACATGGCAATCGGCCAGCCTTCGGTCACATCGGCGAGCCGCCCGAGTTGCTCACCAGTGAGCGTGAGGCCGTGCCGCTCGATGTAGTAGCTGGACATCTCGTCGCGGTGGAACGCGAGATCGTTGCGGTCGACGCTCGCCACCCACCCCTCCGCCCGCCACCGGTCCAGCTTGGGCAGGGCCGGCCGGGCCTGGGCGCCGATCACGAGGTGCAGGCGGGACGGCAGCCGCTCGACGAACCGGGTGACCACTGCCGAGACCAGCGGATCGTCCACCAAGTGGTAGTCGTCGAGGACGCAGACGGCCTCCGCCGAGGTAATCAGCTCCTCGGCGGCGTCGGCGACGGCGTCGACGACCTCCGGCCAGGTCGACGCGACCCCGCCCGCCGCTTGCAGGACCGGGTCGAGCCGGCCGGCCAGGCCGGGCGCGATGCCGTCGAGGGTCGAGACGAGGTGAGAGATCAGCACGAACAGGTCTTTGTCCTGCCGATCGACGGCGTACCAGGCCGTCGGGTAGCGATCGGCGACCCGGCGGGCGAACGCGGTCTTGCCGTAGCCGGCGTCGGCCTCGATCAGGATCATGGGGTGCACGGCGACCTGACCGACCAGGCGCTCGATGCGTGGCCGAACAGTCTCCGGGCCCGGCTGCCGCGGGACGCGCAACCGCCGCCGGTCGACGACTCGGGCGCCACCGTCCGGCCAACCGGGACCCTGCCGCGGGCGGGAGTCAGGCATCAATGCCGAAACCTTTTCGTCGCATCGCCGGCGGGAACGCCGACCTCGGCAAGCCTGTCATGCAGCGGTCCGCCGCAGCCACCGATACGTCCCGGGAGTATCAAGCGTGCGGTTACGGCGGCGTTACCGGCGCTGCGCGCGTGCGGCCCGGCCGGTGTAACGGGCGGGTAACCGCGGCATTTTAACGTCGGCCGTCACGTGCAGCGGGAGGCTACGCCATGGGTGAAACGGTCGACGCGACCGGAGCGGGCGGCGGGTGGGTCGAGCAGGTGACGGCACCCGACGGGATCAGCCTGCACGCCGAAGGCGGCGGGGACGGTCCGCCGGTCGTCATGGTGCACGGACTCGGTTACGCCTCGTGGGCGGCCGAGCCGATCCGACCGATCTTGTCCCGTGAACACACCTTTGTCACCTACGACAACCGGGGGAGCGGCCGCTCGGACAAGCCCGACGGGCCATACTCGATCCGGCTGCTCGCCGAGGACGCGGTCGCGGTGATCGAGCGGCTCTGCGGCCAGTCGCATCTCATCGGCTACTCGATGGGTGGCTACATCGCGCTCACCGTCGCACTTCGCCGCCCGGATCTCGTCAGCTCCCTAGTGCTCATCGCGACCAGCGGCGGCGGTGGCCACGCCACCGACGTCCCAGAACAGACCCGGCGGGCCTGGGACGCCGCTTCCGGCCTGCCGCCGGGGCCGTTCGCCCGGGAGACGATGCCGCTGTCGTTCCGGCCCGGCTGGACCGATGAGCGGCCACAGGACTTCGAGGACATACTGCGTCGCAGGCTCGCATTTCCGACCCCGCCGGCGGCCTGGCGGGCCCAGTACGGCGCCTGCGCCGACTATCTCGGCAGCGGCGTCCACGTCGAGCGGGTAAGCGCGCCCACCTTGATCATTCACGGTACAGCGGACCGGGTTGTCCCCTTGCCCAACGCGTTCGCTCTCGTCGGCGCGATCCCGGATGCCCGGCTCTGCGTGCTGACGGGCGCCGGGCATCTCACCTGGTTCGAACAGCCGGATCGGGTCGCTGACCTGATCTCCGAGTTCTACCGGTCGCTCCGGCGTACGACCACTGCCGTAACGCGCCCGTAACCGTCCTTCCTACCGTGGGCGCCAGCCCCACGACACCCATACTTCACGAGCAGAAGGGCGACTGATGTCGCATTGGTCCCGTCGCGCAGCGATGACGGTCGCGTCCGTACTCGGCGTGGCGGCGCTGGTCGCCGCCACACCCGTCACGGCGAACGCCACCGGCCCGGTCACCCTCGAGGCGAGCTACACCTCCGTCTCGTACGGCTGGGCCAAAGTCGAGCGCTGGTACGACTCCAACCCCGGTTATATCACCGCCAACTACCCGGCGGACGGCCGCCTCGACCAGACCGGACAACGCAGGACGTTCTTCGGCAACGTCGCCCGACCGGCCATGGGCCGGTACCTGCTCTCGTACGCCCCGGGTTGGAACACCAACGCGAAACCCACCCCCGTGCTCCTGGTACCGGGGGCGTACGAGCACGCCGACATGGCCTGGGCCGACCCGAGCACGTCCCATATCGGGTGTGGCGCCTCGAGCTGTCCGAACACTGGGCTCATGCAGGCGCTGTCCGGCGCCGGCTACAAGGTGTTCGCGCTCACCTTCCCGCACAGCGCGGGCAACAACTACAACCACGCGCAGCAGATCCGTAACGCCGTCCGGACCATCAGGTCGGCGACCGGCGCTCCGAAGGTCGACGTGGTGGCGTGGAGCATGGGCGCGGTGGCCGCCCGGATGTACGTGTCCGGCGTCAAGAAGCCCTGGGGCTCGCCGTACGGGGGCGACGTGCGCAAGCTGATCCTCATCGGCGGGCCGAACAACGGCTGGGACTGGACGTTCCGGCACGGGACCTACCCCGCGATCCTGACGTACGCCGAATGTGGCGGCGCGGCGATCGGAGGGACCGCGGCGCTGGCGCAGAACTGCTACGGCACCCTGTACTCGCATCCGGAACTGACGGCCTACATCACCCCCGCCGGCGACTACTTCCCGGGGATCCGGCAGATGCTCCGGCGCTGGGACGCCACCTACCCGCTCGACCCGGCCGACTTCGACGCGTACACCACCTACAACGGCGGCGTCGGCACCTACAGTTCCAGCCTCGGCATCAACTACGCCATCGGCCAGGGCTCGGTGATCGGACCCATCCGCTCCGCGGGAGTTCCGGCCTCGATCTCCACCTACCTGCTGTGCGGCAACACCGCCGACATCCCGTATCCGTGGCACAACGAGCACACCGGACCCAGCGACGGCACGATCTTCACGGCCAGTTGCACGGACCCGGGCGGCATCGGCGCGGTCACCGCCAACACGACCCTGAGCAACCTGAACCACCTCAAGCTCGCCTGGGACACCTCCGCCAAGAACCAAATCGCCACCTGGCTGAACTGAGCCGACCCACCGCAGACAGGAGCAAGCAGCATGCCCACCTTCGAAGTCGAACCCGGTGTACGAATCGCGTACCAGGACCGTGGCACCGGACGGCCCATCGTGTTCGTGCACGGCTGGGCCGGCGCCGGCGACGCCTGGGACCTGCAGGTGCTCGACCTGGCCGACCGCTACCGTTGCATCACCGTCGATCTGCGTGGACACGGTGATTCCGACAAGCCCTGGGGTCGCTACGACTACCCGATGTTCTGCCGGGACCTGCGAGCCCTGATGACCGGCCTCGACCTGTCCGACGTCACGCTCGTCGGCTGGTCGATGGGCGGCCACCTCGGACTCAAATACGTCGCCACGATCGGCGCGCCGGTCACCCGGCTCGTCATCACCAACAGCGGCCCACGGTTTCACGCCGCCG
This sequence comes from Virgisporangium aurantiacum, assembly GCF_016863635.1. GTDB lineage: Bacteria > Actinomycetota > Actinomycetes > Mycobacteriales > Micromonosporaceae > Virgisporangium > Virgisporangium aurantiacum. Next base: position 88,556 of record NZ_BOPG01000075.1, read on the forward strand.
ACGACGTGCCGTTCGGCACGCCACCGGCCGAGGTCCAGGGTCTCGTCGACGCGATCCGCCACGCCCGGACCGAAACCGTCGTCGGCCTCTACGGCAACAACTTCCACCGCACCGACCTCACCGCCACCCGCGACTGGTTCATCCAGATGGGCTGGCGAGTGCCGGCCTTCGTCGGCCTCACCAGCTTCGAGTCCCTCCTCGCCGAGGACGTCCGCGCCGACCTACCACGGATTGAGATCCCCGTCGCGGTCTTCGCCGGCCGCCACGACAAGGTCTGGGATCCCCGATGGTCGGAGGTCGTCGCGGACGGTGTACCCGGCGCCCGGCTCACCTACTTCGAGAACAGCGGCCACGTCGCCTTCATCGAGGACCGCGTCGACTGGAACGAGGCCCTGACGAAGTTCATCGACGCGACCTGACGCGCGGGAAGGCCGCCGACGTCGTCGCGGTCCGATCCGGAGCAGGGTCGGTGCCGGCCTCACGCAGGATTTGCCATACGGCGGACGCGGCGACCTTGGGTGCCCGGGAGGACCTGTGGGCGGAGCCGTTGCAGGGAAGGACGGGGCAGCGGCTGGAGCAGAGCGGCCTGCGGCGCCCGATCGGCAGGCTGGAATCGGATCTGCTGGTCGTTGAGATGGCGCTGCAGCACGAGGAGTTCGGTGTCCTTGTCATGGTCGCTGCGGGGAGAAGCCGCAGCAGCGCGACGAGAGCGGGTAGCGACGACCGCAGGTCCGCGGCCCATTCTGCTGTTCCACGCCGTGAAAATCAGAACGATGCACGCGTGGTCCTCCAAAGCGTCCGCATCGTCTATCCATTCTCGACGCAGGTCGTCACAGTGAGCATCGTCGACCTCGGTCGGGTATTCCCGGTTGATGCGCAGCCGACGAGGCACGCCAACTGGCACGAGTCGAACCACCGCCGTGATAACTGAAGATGGGGCGCGACCCCGCCTCGTCTCAACCGATGGCCAGCACCGCAGCTCCGAAGTCTGCCGGCGAACCGGTCGGCGCCCACGCGGCCAGATGGCTGGGCGCGAGCAACGCGTCGCGGACCAGGGAGAGGCCACCCACCACCTCCGCCGCCTGACCAGGCCCAATCCTGAGCTCCAAGTGCTCGATGCACGCCGACAACGCCTGGGACTGCAATGTCCGAGTGAGGATGTGTCGGAACAGGGGGCTCGAAGCGAGATCGTTTCCAGCGACGACGACCCTGCGTGGGTTGAACCACGTCACCACCGTGGCAAGTCCTCGGCCGAGGGCTTCCGCGGCGCTGTGAACGATCTCAGCACACGCGATGTCTCCGCTCTCGGCACCAGCCACGACCACCGCGAGACCGAGGCCGTCTTCGGCACGAGCGGCCAGGAAGGGGCTTCGGCCCTGCGCGACGGCGCGGCGAGCCTCGGCCTCGATCGCCCACGACCCTGCGAACGCATCCACGCACCCGGAGCGCCCGCAGAGGCACAACCGCCTGGCGTCGTCCGACACGACGATGTGGGTGATCTCGCCGGCGAGCGAGTCGGCACCACGGTGCAGCCCGCCGTTGGAGACGATTCCGCTACCGACACCGTTGCCCAAACGAACGAAGACCAGGTCGGCAGGGGCCTCCGGTTCGGAGGCCGCCCCCAGGGCGGCGAGGTTCGACACGGAGTCCACCCAGACCGGTACCTTCATCCGGTCAATGAACCACCGTCGGATGTCGAAGGTTCTCGGCCAGCGAATCCCTTTTGCCCCCGCGATGACGGGATCGCGACTGCGCCCGGTGGTCACGTCGACCGGGGCGGGCATGCCGAGGCCTATGCCCCAGATCGTCGGCGAGCGGTGGTCGCTGATGAGCGTCTCCATCTGGGCCGCCATCCGTTCGCAGGTACGAGCGGTGTCGTCGGACAGGGTCCACTCGACGCTGCTCTCGCCGAGTGGCGTCAGATCGAGATTCGCGAGCACGACCCGGAAGCCGTCTTCATCCACAGTCGCGACCAATACGTGGTGGTGCACGCCGGTGAATTCCCAGATGTCGGCAGCGCGACCGCCGCGTGATCGTGCCGCCCCCGAGGCGCGAATCAACCCTATCGCCTCGGCCGCCTGCACCCTCAGCGTGATCACGTTCCGACCCAGTCCGGTGGCCTCGGCGAGTTCGGGACGGGTTTGCGCCTCACCGGTCCGGATAAGACGCACAAGCATGGCGACCTGGGCCCACGGATCGGTAGGTGACCCCGCGTTCGGCATGACGCGCCCCTCCAACTCGGGTGCCTTCACCACCGCGTAGGCTCTTCACCGTTGACTTCTGCACGTTTCGTGCATATGATACCGGACACTCGAATCCTATAGGCACAACGAAGGCCCCAGTCGAGAAGGGGGCTTTCGCTGATAGGGCTTCGGACGCACCGCCCGTTCGTCGTGTGACTGTGCCCGCGACGAGCACAACGAGCGCCCAACGCGCTCACCACGCACTAAACCCATAGTTCCGACATTTCGTCACTGCAGGTAGCGCTTTATCCACCTCGTGGCTCGTCGACCCACTCAACCGCGCCTTCCCGGGTCCGACTGGAGAGCAGCGTGCACCAACCTCGACCTGTTATCGGAGATGGGACATGTGAAGCATTCCGCCGAGGTCCGGGACGTGGCCCATGCCGTCGACGACAAGCTGTCCTTCGGTACCAAGCTCATGTGGGCCGCCCCGGTCCTGACCATCACCGTGCGCGTTCACCACCGGAGCCTTCGGCTACATCGCCAACCAGCAGGAGCAGATCGCGCAGGCCACCGTAGGCATCGACGTCGCCACGAACATCATGCCGGCGGCGATGAGCCTGCTCAGGCTGGTCGCCTTCCTCTTTCATCCGCTCAGCGGCAGAGCGAGAAGGCCAAGGCCCGGCTGGTCGCGAATGACACCACCGAGATCGTCGACTGACGTTTCGCGGTACTCCCGACGAGCCGCAACTTCACAGTAGAAGGCTGAGCATGAGTCAGATCAAGACCGCTGTGAGCCTATACAGCCTGCAGGATTCCTACGCCCGGGGTCGTCTCGACCTTCCCGGCGTGCTGAACTTCGTCGCCGGCACCGGCGCCCATGGTGTCGAGCTGCTCAGCGACCAGATGATCAAAAACTCCCCGTACCCGTCCGACGAGACGGTTGCCGCGTGGCGCGAGGCGTTGAGCGCCTCCGGGCTGACTCCGGTGTGCAACGACGTCTTCGTCAACGCCACCATCTACCGCAACCGGACCCTGCGTCCAGCCGAGCAGGCCGTACTGCTCCGCCGGGAACTCGACGTCAGCAAGAAGCTGGGCTTCAACCTCGTTCGGCTGGTGTCCAACACCCGCGCCGACGTGACGCTGGAGGTGCTGTCCTACGCCGAGAGCATCGGCATGCACATGGCCTTGGAGATCCACGCCGCCATGAGCTTCAGCAACAGGCTCACCCGCGAGTGGATCGAGATGATGCACAAGACGCAGTCCGAGCGCCTGGGGCTGGTGATCGACTTCGGCATCTTCTGCGACCGGCGCCCGCGGGTCGATACCAACTATTTCCGCACGATCGGCCTGAACCCCGCACTCGCCGACAAGCTCGACGAGCTATACGCGCAGCACGGCGACACCTATCGAATCTTCACCACTGACGGCTCGGGCGAACGCGTCTACCCCGACGAGGTATCGTCGCTGATCAGGAACGACGTCGACGCGGAGTACGCCTTCTTCTCCACGACATACGAGAGCACACCCCTGAACGTGCTGGATGAGCACTTCGACTACATCCGCCACTGCCACGCGAAGTGCTACGAGGTTCTGCCCGACGGCGCGGAGTACTCGATCGACTACCCCGCGATCCTGACCCGCCTCAACCATCTGGGCTACGACGGCTACCTCGCCACCGAGTACGAGGGCAACCGTTTCACCCCGCTCGATGAACGCGTCGACGACCAGGGCCAGGTTGCCGCGCACCAGGCGATGCTCGCCGCCCATATCGACGACGGGAAGTGAGGGCATGTTCGACAACTACGTCTTCATCGACGGATCCGGCCGCAACGTCGAGAACGGGTTCGAGGTTCAGACCCTGATCACCTACTACCGGGGCATCCCGCTCTCGATGGTCCACAACGTCGTCCTCGAGATCGACGGGTCGACTGTGCCCCGGGAGGAACTGGTGATCTCGCCGGACGGGGACAACTGGTTCACCCTCGACGAGGCCACCACCGTCACGGACTACCGGTGGGAGTACAGCACACCCCTGAGCGTGCGGTGGCTGACCCCGGGTGGGCTGCCGTCCGGGGATCACGAGGTCACGGTGCGGCTGCGCATCCGGACGGCCTACATCCCCCGCCCCTTCGGCGGGGATCGCACCCGCACCGTGTCCGTGTGACACGGCTCGGGCCCGAAGCGAAGATCATCTAACGCGTGAGCCCTCGGGGAAGGAGCCGACCGCATGACTAGAAACGACGTTGACGTGCTGATCGTGGGCAGCGGGCCGATCGGGTCCACCTTCGCTCGGACAATCTCCGATCTCGCGCCCACCCTCCGCATCCTGATGGTGGAGGGCGGTCCGCAGATCACCGACCCACCCGGACGACACGTCAAGACGCTGTCCGACCCGGCGCAGCTCGACCAGGCCCAGATCGCGTCCCAGGGCGCGAACAGCAACAAGTACGAGATGAGGACGCCCACGGCGAACACCGCGGCTGAGGGCGGCCGTCCACCCGTGGTCGCCCGCCCCGGTACCTACCTCCTCGGTGGCGAGGAGGTCGAGTTCACCGACGACGGCATGCCAGCGGCCGCCATGTCGACGAACGTGGGCGGCATGGGCGCGCACTGGACCTGTGCCTGCCCCACCCTCGGTGACGGCGAGCGGCCTGACGTGCTGCCCCGCGCCGAGTTCGACGCGCTGTTCGCCGATGCGTGGCGGCTGCTCCAGGTCACCCAGTCCGCGTTCGAAAGCACCTCGTTCGGCGGAGCCATCCGTGCATCACTGGCGCAGACCCTGGGCGACATTCTGCCGGAGGGCCGCGGTGTCCAGGCAATGCCGCTGGCCGTGAGCGTCCGCGACGGCAACCGCTACTGGACCGGCACCGACATCATCCTCGACTCGATCGCCGAGAGGGGGCACTTCGAGCTCCGCGCCGAGACGCTTCTCCTACGGGTGCTGCACGAGGACGGGAACGCCCGCGGTGCACGTCTTCGCGACCGGCGCACCGGCGAGGAGTACGAAGTCTCCGCGCGGGTCGTCGTCATCGCCGCCGACTCCTTCCGCACGCCGCAGCTGCTTTTCGCCTCCGGAGTGCGCCCCCCGGCCCTGGGCCGGTACCTGAACGACCACCCACAGGCGATCGGGCTGGCCCGCGTGCGCGATGAGATGATCCCACCTGAGGTCCGCGCCCACCGGGTGCCCGGCCAGCTGGACGGCCTCAGCGGGGTGAACTGGATCCCCTACAGCCGCGACGAGTTTCCGTATCACGTGCAGGTCATGCAGCTCGACGCATCGCCCGTGCCGCTGGACGGCCTGGACGAGCCGGTCCCCGGCTCGCTGGTCGGAATCGGAATTTTCGGGTGCAAGGAGCTGCAGGCCGACGACCGGGTCGCATTCGACGAGCACGACCTCGACGCGGACGGCCTGCCGGTGCCCCGCATCCACTACACACTCACGGCCGCCGACCGGGCGACCCTCGAGGGGATGGTGCGCACCATCGACAAGCTCGCGGCGGGCCTCGGCGGGCTGGTCGCCGGCCGGCCGCCCGTCATCCTGCCGTCCGGCAGCTCGCTGCACTACATGGGCACGACCCGGATGGGCGCGACGGACGACGGGACCAGCGTGTGCGACACCAACAGCGCCGTTTGGGGGACCCGCAACCTCTACGTCGGCGGCAACGGGGTCATCCCGACCCCGACGGCGGGCAACCCGACCGCGGCGAGCGTCGCCCTGGCGATCCGATCCGCCCGCCACATCGTCACCGAGCTCGCTAGCCGGGGGTCTGACACTGCGACCGCTGAGCACCCGGCGTTGTCGGACTGCCGATAGTCCGCGCCGAACCGCGACGGCCAGGACAAGGCGCACAAGTGCCCAGCCGTCGTCGACAACAGGATGGAGTTTCGATGCGCAGGATCCGTGCCGCCGTGGTCGGAACGGGCTTCATGGGGTCGGTCCACGCCCGGTCCATCACCGCCGCAGGCGGGGAACTCGTCGCCGCCGTGGGATCGACGCCGGAGAAGGCGCAGCGGGCCGCGGACCTCCTGGGCGCCGCCCGCGGTGTGGGCACCGTCTCGCAGGCGCTGGCCGAAGGGGTCGACGTGCTGCACGTCTGCACGCCCAACGTCACCCACAGCGAGATCAGCCGGCCTGCGTTAGAGGCGGGGGTGGCGGTTGTCTGCGAGAAGCCCCTCGCCACCGACGTCGCCACCGCCGAGGCGCTGAGCGTTCTCGCCCAGCGGTCAGGGGTCGTAGCGACCGTCCCCTTCGTTTACCGCTACTACGCCTCCGTCCGCGAGGCCCGGAACCGCCTGCGCGGACCCGGCCACCCGTCGCCGTGGCTGCTGCACGGCAGCTACCTGCAGGACTGGATGGCCGATGCGGCCACGACAAACTGGCGCGTCGACCCGACCGCGGGCGGCGCCAGCCGCGCGTTCGGAGACATCGGCGTCCACTGGTGCGACCTGGCCGAGTTCGTCACCGGCCAGCGCCTGACCCGGGTCTGCGCCCGCTTCGGGCGGTCGGCCGCGACGCGTCCGGGGCCGTACGGCAAATCGGTCCCGGTGACCACCGAGGACGGTGCGGTGGTGTCCTTCGAGACTGACACCGGGGCGATCGGCTCCGTGGTTGTCAGCCAGGCGACGGCCGGTCGCAAGAACGCGCTGTCGTTCTCCTTCGACGGCCCGGACGCCAGCTACGGCTTCTGCCAGGAGACGCCCGAGTCCCTCTGGGTGGGCGGGCGCGACTTCAACCAGATCGTCCTGCGCGACCCAGCGCGCGCAAAGGCCCCGGCTGGCCGGTCGGCCGTTCTGCCCTCCGGGCACCCCCAGGGCTATTACGAGTGCTTCGCCGACTTCGTCGCCGACACCTACGCGGCCATCCGTGGGGAGCACGTCGAGGGCCTGCCGACCTTCGCCGACGGGCTGCGCGCCGCACGCATCACCGAGGCCGTCGTTACCTCAGCCGCATCCGGGTCGTGGGTGGACATCGCCACCGTTTCCGTCCCCAACGAGACCCGGAGTGCATTGTGAGCGACAACACCGATCCGATAATTACTTCGACCTGAAAAAGTAGGGTTCGTTAGTTTCCTGTGTCGGGGGTGCGCCGGTTGCTGGGGTGCTGGATTGCTTGCGGGGGCGGGTATTCAGCCGTTCGCGGCGGTGAGTGCCGTGATCTTGGTGAGGTTGTGGGCGTAGATGCCGTATCCGCACCAGGTCCGAGCGCCGGTGAGCCCGTCGAGGCGGGTGTGGTGGAGGTCGAAGCGGTGTTTGAGGTGGCTGATTCGGCCTTCGGAGCCGGGTCGCCATTTGATCAGGCGTCGGAAACCGGGTTGACGTTCGCGGGTTTGGCGGTCGTTGCCAGGTTTGCCTGTGCGGGGAATGGCGGACGGTTTTCACACCGGCGTCGTGCAGGTCGGTTTCCACGCTGGCCTCGCCGTAGCCGCGGTCAGCGGTGACCGCGCGGGGTGGCCGGCCGGTGCGGTGGGTGATCCGTTCGTTCGCCGGTGCCAGTTGCGGTGCGTCGGGTGGGTTGCCTTGTTCGACGGTGTGGTCCAGGACGCAGCCTGCGGTGGTTTGGAACCTCCCCCTGCAGAGCGATCCCGGAGGACCTACCTCCATCTCCTGCACAGCACCGCATCCAGCGAGTCCTACACCACTCTCAGACTCCCTTCCGCGTTCGTGACGCCATGGGGCTCGCGCCCGTTAGGCGATCCCGTGGCACGTCTTCGCCATACGTGTCGAGCACGACGTAGGCCGCCCACTCTGTCGTTCGGTTTGAGCGTGCCCGCCTGCTCCTTGGCGAAGAAGCCGCACGCCGCATCGACCCAGGCCATCGCCACATCCAGCGAGAACTCCTGCACGCCACGCGCGGCGAAGAACCTCTCCACGCGACGCCAGCAGCCCCGATACCAGACCATCGTCGAGTCCTTGTAACCCAGACGCCGCAACTCCGCGTCCAACCCCGACACCAGCGCAGACACAGTCGCCATCGCAGCCGACCTCCGATCATGCAGGCCCGGCACCATGCCCGACCCGCGTGATCAGAATCGTGGGCGCGTTATGCGCAGCGCTCGACCCCCAGCTACGCCCTCACCAGGCCCGACAGGCCGGCGCTGCACATAACCCGGCGCTGTTCATTAGGAGCGTTATGCGCAGCTGCGCATAACCCGCCCTGGGGTGTGCCGGTGTTCGTGTCGGTGGTCGCGCCGTCGGCGGTCATGATGCCCGCCTTCAGGAGTGCCTTGACCAGGGCCAGAACCCGCTTGTCTCCGACTCGTCTGCGCATCCGCTTCAGGAGAGCGCAGTGTGCAATGTTGTCGAAGCACGCTTCGATGTCCGCGTCCAGCACCCAGTGGTAGCCCTTGGTGTCGAAATGGTGGATCTCAGCGATCGCGTCATGAGCCCGACGTTCGGGGCGGAAGCCGTAGCTGACCGGCTTGAAGTCTGCCTCGAAGATCGGCTCCAGGACCAGCACCAGGGACGCTTGCACGAGCCTGTCCATCGCGGTCGGAATTCCGAGTCTCCTGAACTTGCCTGCGCTACCAGGCTTGGGAATCATCCGCTCCCGTGCCGGTAGCGGAACGAACGTGCGGGACTTCAGCTGCTCCCGTGCGTTCGTCAGGAGGGCCACGATGTCGGCGGCGTCGGCGATGACGGCCGGGATCACCCGGTCCACGCCGGCGGTGCGCGCTCCCTTGTTACCCCGTACCCGTTCCCACGCGACCATAAGGAAGTCCGGGTGGTGGACGAGGTTGTAGAGGTCATCGAACCGGCGGTCGGGATCATCGACCGCCCATTGGTGCAGCTTGGTCTGCATCCGTCGTACCCGCAGCCGGGCGCCATCAGGGTCTGGCCACAGTTCCCCGGTGTTCACCAGCGTCTCCGTCCCTTGCAGGTCCTCAACTGCGTGAAGCCGCTGGGCCGCTTCGCCATGTGGACGGCTCTCCCGCCCTCGGACTACTACCGGCCCTCCGCCCCATCCCGGGCCGTCGGCGGACGACGCGCCTTCCCCGCCCCGACCTGCTGGAAGCAAGGCCGTGCCGGGACACCGAGATGGTTCCCACGTTCACTGTGATCCGCTTGTCGGGTGAGGCGGCCAGCTTTGCCCCTGCGGCATCGCCACGGCTACGCCGCAGTTCTTCACCATGGCCTCCCGACCGGCAAGATCAATCCGATCCAGGAGTTCCCGCCCACCTGGGCGGTGCGCACCGCGATCCAGCCCAGATCCACCGGGTTCGAGCTGGCGGAGGTCTTGAGAGGCTTTACACCGCTGGTTCCTCGCGTCCACCTTCCCGTCTCGCTTGCCGGACCCGCACCATTCGGTAGTCCTGGCACGTCCCGGCGTTGTCGGGGCTGCTCTCCACCCGATCCGGTCGACTCACCAAGCCCGGCTACCCCCAGCTCCTACCGCCTCGCTGCGACGAAACGGCGGTACGGGTCTCACACCCGCACACGGCTCACAGCGCCTCGTGGCGCACGGTCTCCCACCTCCACTCGAACCTCAGCGCCTCACGGCGCACGGACGACCTGCGGCACGGTGCCGCCTGCCTGGCCCAGTCGGGTGGCCCGGAGGAGTCTCACCTCCGGGCTCCCACAGATCCGTACGTAAACCTCTCGGTTTATACGGCTCTTGTCACTCTGGTCACCAGACGGCAGGGACGGTGTTCACCCAGGCCCAGTGGGCGAAGAACCGCGGGCGAAGGTTGACCGCCCGGCTCCACGCGTCCTGTGCCTTCTTCCGGCCCTTGAGCTTCCGATACTTGTTGCGGGACCAACGCAGCAGGTAGGTGTTGATGCGTCCCAGGAGGGGTGACAGGGCCGAGCGGTAGAACGCCCCGTAGTAGGTCATCCACCCCCGCACGATCGGGTTGATCCTGCGGGCGAGGTCGGCCTCGGTCAGGCCGGTACGGTGGTGCAGTCGCCAGGACCGCACCTGCGCATTGAGCCTTTTCAAGGCGTCTTTGCTGATCGCCGGGTTGAAGCTCAGGAACATCTTCCCCGTCTTCATCCGCACCCCGCGTGCCCGGAACGTGAACCCGAGGAACGTGAACGCGGTGTGCGCATACGCTGACCGCCGCTTCCCGTCCTTGCAGTAGACGATCCGGGTCTTGTCCGGGTGCAGTTCCAGCCCCACCTCGCGCATCCGTTCCCCGACGGCCGCCAGCACGGTGTGCGCTTGGGCCTCGCTGACGCAGTGGATCACCGCGTCGTCCACATAGCGTTCGAATGTGACCGCCGGGAACTCCCGGTCCAGCCAACTATCGAACGCGTAGTGCAGGAACAGGTTCGCGATCACGGGCGAGACCGCGGAACCCTGAGGGGTCCCCCGGTCCCGGACCTGCAACGAGCCGTCGGGCAATGCCAGCGGCGCGACGAGCCACCGCTTCACATACAGCACCACCCACGGCAGGTCGGTGTTCGCCTCGACCGCCTTGACCATGAGGTCGTGCGGTACCGAGTCGAAGAACTTCCGGATGTCGAGATCGATCACCCAGTCCGTCTTCCAGCACCGCTGGCGGCACACCGCCACCGCGTCGAGAGCAGAGCGGTTCGGGCGGTAGCCGTAGGAATCCGGGTGGAAGATCGGCTCGACCCTCTTCTCCAGATCCATGGCCACCACCGTCTGCGCGACCCGATCCGCGACGGTCGGCACGCCCAAAATTCTCGTGCCCACACCGTGCGCCTTGGGGATCTCCACCGCACGCACCGGCGGCGGGAAGTACGACCCCGATGACATCCGATTCCAGATCTTGTACAGGTTGCCCTTCAGATCCTTCTCGAACTCCGCGATCGACTTCCCGTCCACCCCCGGTGCGCCCTTGTTCGCCTTGACCTTCTCCCACGCCTCCCAGACCGCCCGCTTCGAGATCTCGAACGGCTTGTCCGGTGCTTTCAGCTCGTCCACACGACTCCTCCCGGAGCACTCCCCGGTTGATCGAACAAACCAGCCGCGAATGACCCGGCCCCTTCGCTCCACCCCCATTACCAGGGCTTCACCACTACTACGAGCCGGTCCGCCGGCGTGCCCGGCGACGGTACTCAATCCCTTGCGGGGTCACCGCTTGAAACACTCCCTCTCGCCCGGCCGGCAACGTCGCCGCCCGGAGCGTGTCCGTGCACGCCTTCTCCTGTTCCACACGGAAGCCGCAGATCAGGCTCGCGTCGTCTCCATGCCGGACACCGCCTGGCCAGTCGGTGGGCTCCCGCCAGACTTATCCCGGGATCGTTTGGACATCCCGGTTCTGATGTCATCTGAGTTTGTTTCGACACGTCAGCAACGATTCGCTCGCGCTCGCCTTCCTGATCCCTACCTGACGCCTCACGGACGCCTTTTCCTCATCGCTCACCACGACGGTCTTCAGCCAACGCAGCATGAGGCGGTTTGAAGCCATCCCCCACAGGACGGCTCCGAAGGGCCACAACCTTCATCATCCGTGCAGCACCGCAACGAACAGTCGTCCTACACCAGACTCCCCCTCGCGTTCAGGACACACCCAAACGTAAACATTCAACGGGACGAGGATGGCGGCCCGTCAGCGGTGATAGATTCTGTGGCCGTGGACGGCAATGCCGACCCTGCCGCGCACGCCATTGGGGATCCGGTGTCGCCACGGGGCTACCGAATCATCGACCGGGCCGCGGCCGAGCGGCGGTTCGCCGTGTTCACGGATGTGGTCGCCGGGCAGACCGCCTACGCCAAGCCGAGCTACGACCAGCCAGTTCGGCTCTACGAGAACGGTCTGCACCTTCAACGCGATTTCGACCTGAGCGGCCTCGCCGACAACATCGTGGTCGTCGGCGACCTGACGGTCGGTGGCACGCTCCACTGGGCCAGCGAGGACCGGTACCGCTTTGTCCTCGTCACCGGTGACCTTCGGGTAGGCGCGGTCGAGCTCGGCCAGCGGGCGGAACTGGTGGTGCGCGGCGACGTGTACGCCGCCGGCCACGTCGTAGCCGTGAGCCTGGGCGAAAGCCCGTTCGATGCCGACACTCGGGTCGCGGCCCGCCATGTTCGCGCGCGGTGCCTCGTCGTGCACGGACACGTTGACGTGGTCGTCGCCGGTGACCTGACGCTCACCGAAGCGGCCTGGTGTCAGGACGAGGACGACCGCGGCTCACTGACCGTGGCCGGCAGTACCGCCGTACCGGTGCTGTGCAAAACGCCCGACTTCGGCACCACACTTTGCGGGCACAGAACGATCGGCCGGTTCGAGAACGTCAACGTGCGGTACCCCGATCCCGACCGTCTCACGCTGCTGGCGACCGATGTCTTCAGCGAACACCACGAGGACTACGGCACCGACTATCTCCGCGAAGTGCACGAACGCATTCTGGACGCGGTCCTCGGCGGCCGTCCTGTCCTCGCGGAGGCCACCGGCGCTGAGGTGGATGACCCCACCGCGATCAGGCGTGTGTCGTTGTCGGGCGTCGACCTGTCCACCGGCCAGCTACCGGACGGCGGCACGCTCGGCGCGTTCCTCGCCGACCTCGCCGGCCACGGGACGGTGACGGAGCTGGACCTTTCCGGCTGCGACCTCACCGAGTTGCCCGACACCGTCGGCCGGCTCACGTCGTTGCGGTTGTTGGACATCTCCGACAACCGGCTGCAGTCTCTGCCCGACTCGCTCGGCGATTTGAGGAACCTGTGGGTCCTGCGCGCCGAGGGCCTGAGGTGCCCGCTGCCGGCTACCGTCGCGCACCTGGACGCGTTGGAGGAACTGATCCTCCGACGGTGGCGCCCGGACGGGGGCGGTGCCCCGTTCCCGTTCCCCGCGGTGACCAGGCTGTCCCGGCTACGGTTACTGGACCTGGCCGGGGCTGCACTGGCCGAGGTGCCCGAGGATCTGCTGGACGTCACCACCCTGGAACTGCTCGACCTCGGCGGTGCGCTCGGCCACACAACCCGGCTGCCGGACCTTTCCCGGCTGCCGGCCCTGACGGTGCTGCGGCTGTCGGGCGACGGCGGGTATGGCAGCACATACCCCGATGCGGACGTGATCGCCGGGCGGTGGTCCGTCGCGACCCTGACCGAGCTTGGCCTCGACCGGTGGCGTGCCGAACCGGGTCGCCCCGCACTCGTCGAACTGCCCGACGACGCCTTCGCCGGGATGCCCGGCCTGCGCGCTCTTGACCTTTCCTTCAACGTGTTCGAGACGCTGCCCGAGTCGTTCTACAGCCTGACCAACCTGGCCGAGGTCGACCTGCAACACACGCGGCTGGACCGGAACACGGTCGACCGGCTGCTCGCCACGTTCCCCAATGCGGCGATCAACCTGTACAGCGTCGAGACCGCCAAGGAACACCCGGTGTGGCAACGGTTCTGCGAACTGGTCGCCCTCGCCACCGCCCAGCTCGCCACCGATCGACCGCGGGCCATCGGGTTGCTGACAGAGGCCGTCGGGCCGGCAACGGGCGGCGTCAACTTCGGCGGCACCGACCAGCGGAACGCGTTGTGCGCTCTGGTCGATGCACTCGACCGGAGCCACGCCGACGCCAGCGACAGTCAGAAACCGGCCCTGTCCGACCGGATCCTCCACTACGGACGGCGGGCGATTGAGCTGATACCGCCGGGGATCTACCTGCCCGACGGCGAGGTACGCCGGCACGTTCTCGCCGCGTGCGACGCCCTCGCCCGGCACCTGGCCCAACACGGCGAACTCGACGAGGCACTGTCCATCTTGGACCGTATCGGCGTCCAGGACGCCGCCAACGACGCCGACCTCGAACCAATCCGTCGCACCCAGGTCGACATTCTGCTGTGGCTTGACCGCCCCGACGACGCGTACACCATCGCCCACCGCGCCCTCGCCCACGCGCCGGACTCGCCGAACTTCGCCGATCTCGCCGCAGATCCCGACCTCCGGTCGTGGCGGCTGGCCCACCGGGCCGCCACCGGGTTCGTCCGCCCGCGGGGCCGTCGGCAGGACCGCAAAATCGAGCGCATCGAATCCGGCCGCACCGACATCACGGACCTAGATCTCGCCGAAACACCGCTGCTACCCGCCGACACCGTGCTCAGCCTGCCGAGCCTGCGGCGGCTCTCGCTTGCCGGCATCGACCTCTCGGACGGTCGCCTGCCCGACGGCACCACGGTCCGCGCGCTGTTCGCGGCGCTCGGCGACCGGGGGACGCTTGAGGAACTCGACCTGTCATACGCCCGCCTACCCGAACTGCCTGACACACTAGGTCGACTCACGTCGCTGCGCGCCCTCGACATTTCGGGCACGACGGTCACGACAGTACCGCCGCAGATCGCCGCGCTCACGGAACTGACACGCGTCACCGCCCATCGGCTGCCCGGCGCGGTGCCGGCCGGGCTGCACCACCTGCCCGTCCTGGCCGACCTGGATCTGCGCCGCCTCGGCCGGCCCTATTTCGGCGACGGCAGAACGCCGTTCCACCTTCCGGAGCCGCTGATGCGCATGCCCACACTGCGCCGCCTACGGCTGTTCGGCGCACGCATCGCGTCAATGGCCAGCGGTGGCAACGCCATCGAGACGCTGGAACTTTCCGGCGGCCTGCTCCAGGCGGACCGGTTGCCGGACCTGTCCGGCATGGCGAACCTGCGCATCCTCGACCTGTCCGCCAATGACCTCACCGGGCTCCCCGACGACATCTTCGCCGGCACTCCACGGCTACGCCGCCTCGACCTGCGCGACAACCAGCTCACCACCCTGCCCGGGTCACTGTTCGCATTGAGCGACCTGGACAACGTCCGGATCGACTTCGCCCAGCTCGAACCGGCGACCCTGCGGCACCTCGCCGGCCTGGCCCGCACCGAGCCGGAGAACCCGGCGCACGACTGGATCCGGGCGGTCATCGTGCACCTCCAACTCAAGACCGGCCGCACAGCAGACGCCCACGCGACCGTGGCCCGAATCCTGGCCCGCAGGCCGGACTTCGCCGCACTGGCAGACCTCGCCTGCGCCTGACGGCCTTTATGGCCCCCGGAACAGGCCCGCGTCGGCTGGGACCTCCCGCGACCAGGCCGTGGCCCGCGCCCGATTCACGTTTTCCCGCGGCCGGACCGCCACCAGCCGCCGCCGGGCGTCGACATCCTCATGTCGCAAGCCCAACGCCTCGCCGATCCGCAAGCCGGTGTCCTTCACCAAGCTCGGCAGGAACCGATCGCGCAGCCGGTCACACGACTCGACCAGTGCTGTCATCTCAACCCGGGTCAACTCGCGCGGCGGGCGACGCTCCGCGCGCAGCGCGATCACCCGATGCCGCTCCGGCCGCGCCCGAGATGCGCCAGGAACGTCAAGCGCGGCGCAGGGTGAGGTCGAACGTCAGCGTGTGGAAGGGGTTGGGCAAGCCGGCCTCGACCGCCCGTCTGTGGTCGTCGACCAGTGAGACATCGCGCACGAGGCTCTCCTTGACGCCGAAGACAGCGTCGGAGTTCAGATAGGGGCTGTCGGCGACGAACACATGTGTGGTCACCGGACAGTAACCGGGCGCGGTGACGATGAAGTGCAGGTGCGCCGGCCGGTACGCGTGCCGAGCAGTGGCGGCGAGCAGTTCGCCGACCGGGCCGTCGGTGGGGATCGGGTAGTAGCGCGGCACGATCGATCGGAACCAGAACCGGCCCTGCTCATCGGCGGTGAACAGGCCACGCAGATTACGTTCGGGTTGGATGCCCGGCTGTTGTACGTCGTAGAAGCCGTCGTCGTTGGCCTGCCAGACGTCGACGTGCGCTCCCGTGACGGGTTCGCCATCCGGCCCGGTGACCCGGCCGGAGACCAGACAAGGAGTGCCCTTGCCGTCCAGGGAGATGGTGTCGCCGAGCGCGCGTGGCGGCGACTCGACCACGTGGAACGGGCCGAGCACGGTGGACTCGGTCGAGGAGCCGCCCGCGCGATGGTTGATCGTCTCGACCAGCATTGAGACGCCCAGGACGTCGGAGAGCAGGATGAATTCCTGCCGGACGCCGTCGCACACTTTCCCGGTATGGGTGAGGAAGTCGATCGCGGAGGCCCACTCCTCCTCGGTCAGCTCCACCTCCTTGACGTAGGCGTGCAAATGTTTCACCAGCGCGGTCATCAGCTGTCGCAGGCGCGCGTCGGGTGTGCCTGCGAAACTGGCGCCGACCACCTCGGCCGAGTGCTCCTCGCTGAACAGATCCGGCGTGCCGGCGCCGGCTGTCTCAGATACGTCCATATCTCGTTCCTCGTCGACTCGCGCGGGATCGGGATCGATCAGATCGGGTACTGCCGGTGGCCCGAGTCGCTCGGCCGTACGGCAGCGCTTCGTGAGTCTCCAGCGTCACCGTGTGTGCCACAACACGGCCGTTCGTTCAACGAACAACGTCGGCCCGAATGCCGGCCGTTGGTTCAGGCACCGTGGACGCGGATTCCAGGG